>CAVSRH010000023.1:0-164968 GCA_963730235.1 uncultured Actinomycetes bacterium | reverse complement strand
CCTCGGACACACAATTTCCCCATGGGTGCCCGATTTCAGGCATGTTGCGGCGTCACCCGGGCCCGGCGTCCGGCCAGGGCGGGTGCTCTGCCTGCTAATTCAGCTCCTTCCTGCCTTCCCGGGAGGCTTCCGGTCGATGGTGATGGCTGCGGCGTCGTGGGTGCTGGCCCGGAGGGTGCGCTCGTGCGGGTCGTAGGTGAGCGTGATGCTGCTGGCCCGCAGATAGGCAATCACCTCGGCCGCCGCGGCGGGAGCCGGGCCGTGTGCGTTGTCCTGCTCCTGGCCGCGGGCCGGCCGGGAGCCGGCCGCGCAGGAGGATGGCCAGGGCGGCGAGGCGGGGCAGGATCTGGGCTTCACGAATGTAGGCGTTTTTCGGCCGGGCGGGGCCTGGGCTGGTGGCGCTGGTGTGTCCGTGTCGGCACCGGTAGGCCGCCTTACCGTTGGACCAGCAGGACTCCAGGAGCCGTCCGCAGATTCCGCAGCGCAGCAGCCCGGCTAGCCGGTAGCAGCGGGCTGCGGGACTGTCCGGGCCGCGCCTGAGGCTCAGGTCCTGGGCGGCGATGTAGTCGGTCTCGCTAATGATGGCCGGATGCGCGGGGCGGGTGGAGATGACCCAGCCCTCGGGCAGGTTCCACCGCTGCACCGCGGTGCCCTAGCCCGGTGTTGGCTGGGTCAACGAGGTCGGTGTCGGTGCGCTGGCGGTTCCATACCTGCCGCCCGGTATAGCGGGGATTGGCCAGGATCGCGCGGACCGTGTGCAGCGTCCAAGCCTGGCCGCTGCGATGCGGGTTGCGCTCCGGGTCGGCCGCCGACGGGCACGCGATCCCCGCCTCGTTGAGCGCGCGGGCGATCCGGGCCATGCTGTGCCCGGACAGTCGTTGCGCGAAAATCCATGCCACCTGCGGCGCCGTCTCGGGATCGGGCTCCAGCCGGTGTGCCCGCCGTCCCCACGCCGCGTGCGCCTTGTTTGGGTGCGGCCCGGCATCCGCCAGCTGGTACCCGTAGGGCGGCAGGCCGCCGAGGTAACGTCCCTGCTCGCGGGTCTGCGCGGCCATCGCGGTCCGGACCCGGATCTTCGTGCGGGTGATCTCCCGCCTGGACTGCAAGCCCAGCGCCATCATCGTCAGCTCGTGATCCCCGGCACCGAAGTCGATCCGACCGCCGACCTCCGGTGTCCACAGCTGGATGCCGTAGTGATCAAACAACGGCGCCATCGACGCGTACTGGCCGCCGTAGAACGCCCGCTCGTACTCCCCGATCACCACCGCGTCCCACCCGCGGTCTGGATCGGCCATCTGGGCGATCAGGGCGGCGGCCTGCGGGCGGCGCGCCCAGGCCAGCGTCCGGCTCAGCCCGGAATCGAGAAATGCGCCACGATCTGCCCATGGCCGGCCACCAGCGCCCCGGCCTGGCCCAGCTGCCGCGCCCGCGACGTCACCGGATCCTGCCAATCCTCCGTCGATTCCCGCCCGTAGAACGCGAACCGCAGCCCACCACCAGCCGGCACCTCCGCCCGGTGATGCCCGTGCGCTCCGCCCACTCCAGCAAACCGCCCACGCCGAGCTTGCCGATGCCGGCCACTCCCCCAAGTTCTGTCGTCGCGATAACGGCTGAGCCCTCCCCTCCCACCTCATCCATCCAGGATCGGGGACCAGGTATCCCGGAAACCACACCAGAAACATCCCCGGCCCTCGATACGGACCGGCAGCGGTCACCGGCCCTCACCGGGCGCAAGCCGATAGCCGCCGCCCGCGCCCAGCCGGGGGCCGACAAGGACCTCGACGGTCTGGCCTGCCGACCGGGGGACGTGGCGCACCCTGGGCACCCATAATGTGATGCGGGTCACGGGACCGGACTGGTCGGAGGCCTGCGCGCGAGATCTGCCTGATCTGTACGAGCTCGAGCACTCTCCGGGAGTGCGCGTTATCCGCGCAGATCGAAGTGTCTGGCGCCCGCGGCACGCCGGGAATGCCACGTTGCAATCGGGGTTGGCGGCCGCGTCAGGGTTCAGCCCGTAAGGCGGCGGTTGCCGTCGGCGGCGGATGGGCCGCTCGTGCATGAGAACTCACTGGACGCGCCGGTGGCACGGTTCTTGAGGAACACCGGGTACCCGGCGTCGTCGAGTTCGCCGTGCGGCGGACGCCCGGCCGCCGACCAATCCGGACTGGGCGCGACCTCGCGCGCGGGTCGCGCTCGATAGCCCTGACCAGTGTGCCGGATGGCATGGGACCGTGCATGTCGAGGGCAGCCTGGTTCTCAGCGACGACCCGGTCTGCCCGCATCGCTGACATCGGCCTGCCGGCGTTCAAGGGCACCGGCTGCCTGAAGAGCTCGGGGAAAAGGCGGCGGCATCCAACGAATGACGCTGTTCGCGGTGCGTCCCGCGGCGGGGTTTCCGCCGCGGGACGCGTTGCCTGTGGTGTCAGATGCTCCAGAGTGCCTGGGTGGGTGACAGGCGGGCGGCGCGGATGGCGGGCAGCAGCCCGGCGGCGGCGCCGATGAGCAGGGTGGCGGCCAGGCCGCCGGCCCAGGCGTCGGGCGGGATGACGATGGCCTCGCCATGGGCGTGGGCGTAGACCGCGGTGGCGGCCGCGCCGGCGGCGACGCCGGCGGCACCGCCGGCCAGGGACAGCAAGATGGCCTCGGCCAGGAACTGGATCCGGATCTGGCCTCTGGTGGCGCCCAGCGCCCGGCGCAGCCCGATCTCCTGGCGGCGCTCCAGCACCGAGATGACCATGATGTTCGCTACCCCGACCGCGCCGACCAGCAGCGCGACCGCGCCCAGCCCGAGGAACAGGTCATTGAACGCGCCGGCCGTGTCGGCCTGGGCGGTGAGCACGTCCGACGGCTGGGCGACGTCGACCTCGCTGGGATTCTCGGGGTTGGCCTGCGCGCCGAGCAGGTTGTCGACGCGGGTGGTGGCGGCCTGGGTGTTGACGGTGCGGATGTAGATCTGCGACGGGTGGCCGTCGAAGTGCAGGTACTTCTGCGCGGCCGGGAAGCCGACCAGGATCGCCGAGTCGATCTCGGGGGCCAGTACGGCTGGGTTGAGGATGCCGGTCACGTAGAACCACTGGCCGCCGACCCAGATCCGCATCCCGGGCCGGATCCGGTCGATGCCCAGCCGCTGGGCCGCGGCGGCGCCGAGCACCGCGACCGGCAGGCGGGCGGTGGCGGCGTTGAGGTAGCGGCCCTGCGCGAGGCTGGTGCCTGCCACCGCGGGCAGGCCCAGGGTGGCGGCATCCACGCTCAGCGCGTTGGTGTCGATCGCCGGGATGAGCGGGGACCGGTACGCGTTGGCGTTGACGGTGCCGGTGTCCTGCACCGATAGGACCCCGGGCAGCTCGGCCGATCATGCCCGGCGCCGCTACCGGCAGCTCGGCGGTACCGCCGGAGAAGGTCTGCCCGTTGGTGACGGTCAGCAGGTTGGTGCCCAGCTGGGCGATCTCGGCCAGCAGCGCGGCCTGGGAGGAGCTGGCCAGGCCGAGGACGGCCACGATCGCCGCCACCCCGATCGCGATGCCCAGCGCTGACAGCCCGGCGCGCAGCTTGCGGGTCCGCAGCCCGATGCTGGCCAGGGCGGCCAGGTCCGCGGGGCGCAGCCGGGCAGCGGACGGGGCGGCCGGCCGCGGCGACGTGGTGGTCATGATGGTCCTTCCTGCGCGGGCTGCCGGCGGGCGGGCCGCCCGCCGGGGCCGCCGCCGGCGGCCGCGTCGCCGGCCACGGGGACGGGGCTGGTGTCGGCGATGATGTGCCCGTCGAGCATCTCGATGCGCCGCCGCATCCGGGCGGCGATCGCCTGGTCGTGGGTGATCACGATGATCGTGGTGCCCGGCGGCGTTGAGCTCCTCCAGCAGGGCCAGGATGGACGCGCCGGTGGCGGAGTCGAGGTTGCCGGTGGGCTCGTCGGCCAGCACCACCGGCGGGCGGCCGGCGATCGCCCGGGCGATGGCGACCCGCTGCCGTTGCCCGCCCGACAGCTGGGTCGGCCGGGCGCCGGCCCGGTCCCCGAGCCCGACCCGGGCCAGCGCGCGCAGCGGCCAGCCGCCGCCGCTCGCCGCGGCGGACCCCGGCATACAGCAGCCCGTCGGCGACGTTGCCCAGCACAGTCTGGTGCTCGGCGAGGAAGAACTGCTGGAACACGAACCCGATCCGGGACGCCCGCAGCGCGGCCAGCTGGCGGTCGGCCATCGCCGCCGCGTCCAGGCCGGTGATGCGCACGGTCCCGGTGGTCGGCTTGTCCAGGGTGCCCATCAGGTGCAGCAGCGTGGTCTTGCCCGACCCCGACGGGCCCGCGATGGCGGTCAGCTCCCCGGCGTTCACCGCCAGGCTCAGCCCGGCCAGCGCCCGCACCGGCGGCGACCCGGGATACACCTTGGTCACCTGGTCCAGCTCCAGGACCGGAACCGGCGGCGGAAGCCGGGCCGCGGCTACGGCGGCCGGCCGGGCCGCCTGCGCGCCGGCGGTCACGTCGCCGGCACCACGACGCGCTGCCCGGGCGTCAGCGCCCCGGTCACCTGCACCAGGCCGTAAGCGTCGTCGAAGATCCCGGTCGTCACCGGCACATAGCGCCGCGTGTTCCCGGGGCCGGCGACCTCGACGTCGTACCCGCCCGGGGCCTGCGCCAGCAGCGCCCCCACCGGCACCACCAGCGCGTTCTTCGCGCTCGCGGTGGTGATGTTCACCGTCACCGGCGCCTGGTCCAGGGTTCCCGCCGCCCGCGGATCGGTCAGCGTGACCGTCACCGGGATCGTCGCATTGCTGCCCGACCCGGACGCCACCGCGCCCACCGAGGAGACCGTCCCCGGCGTGCTGGACCCGTCCGGCAGCGTCACGGTCACCGTGTCGCCCGCCGCCACCTGCGACTGCATGGCGGCATCCAGCGGGATCGTGACCACGTGCCGGTCCGACGTCGCCGCCAGCACCGGCCCCGACGCCGGGCCGCCCAGGCTCCCCGTCACCTGGCTGACCCGCAGCGCCCCCGGCTCGAACACCACCTGCCCCAGCGGCAGCGACCCCGACGGAGAGGAGATCCCCAGCGCCGACTGCAGCTTCTGCACCCCGGCCGCCGTCTGCGCGGAGAAGTAATCCCAGCCCGGCGCGGAGATCTGCGCGCTGCCGGCGTCCCCCAGGGCCACCAGGTCGTGGTTGAGCTGGGTCACGTCCGCGCCGGTCACGCCCTCGTCCAGGGTCCGCCAGTCCGGCACGCCGCCGTACAGCAGCACCACCGGGGACGCCGTTACCGGTCTTGTACAGCGCCTGTCCCTGGCTGATCACCTGCCCGGCCGACGGCAGCCAGGTCAGCGTCCCGCCGCCCCGCCCGGTCACCGGGTAGGACCCGGCATACCCCAGCGTCGCGTTCACCGGCGTCGTCGCCGTGATATTCTCCCGGGCCACCGCCGCCGTCGCCGGTGCGGGCGCCCCCTGCTGCCCGGCCCCGGGCGAGGCGGCCGGGGAAAACACCCCCGCCTGCCACCCGGCCACCGCCCCGGCCGCCACCACGACCACGACGCCCAGGGCCACCCAGCGGCCACGGCCGCGCGCCCCCCCTGCCTCCGCGGACACCAGGCCCTCCGCCGCTGCCCGCGCTGCCCGGCCTCCCGGCCACGCGAAATCGTCCTGCTCATCGCGAGCCCACCGGATTCACCCGCTCGCACGTTCGCACGGCACGCTGGACCACCGGCGAGTTCGGGTTGACGCCAGGCCCAAGGTCGCGCAGCATATACACCGCGGTGTTGCCGATGTTGTACTTGGGGGCCTTGGAGTTGGACTCCGGGTAGGACAGCACGCCATGCGCATGCATGCACTGGGCGAACTTCAGGAGCTGGGGAGCGTCCTGCTGGGCCTTGCTCACGCCACCAGCCGGGAGCAGGGGCTTGCAGGCCTTATAACTCTCTCCGAACTGCGGGCTGTCCTCCATCTGGGCCGAAATTGTCCCGAACTGGCCGTTAGGGCGGGGGTCGGGGAAGTCCGTCACGCCGTCCGAACGCATGCACTTGGCGAAAGCAAGGTTCTGCTGCGCCTGCCCTGACCCTCCAGTGTTCGATGAGCCGCCGGAACCAGCGGATCCGACGGCCGTGCTCGATGAGGTGCTCGTGCCCGGT
Source organism: uncultured Actinomycetes bacterium (assembly GCA_963730235.1). Taxonomy (GTDB): domain Bacteria; phylum Actinomycetota; class Actinomycetes; order Streptosporangiales; family Streptosporangiaceae; genus DASXKD01. Next base: position 158,864 of record CAVSRH010000023.1, on the reverse strand, counting down.
GAGCTGGCCGTGCTCGGTGAGGCGCCGGGCCCGGTGGATGAGCCGCCCCCGCAGGCCGCCACCAGCAGCGCGATGCCGGCCGTGACGGCCACGACGCCCGCCCGCCGCGGCCGCGCCCGGCACCACCGCCAGCGGCCGCCTGTTGTCTCGTTCACGGTGCCGTCCTCATGGTCAGCTGAATGATCCTCAGCCCATAGCCGGCGGCGGGTTCAGAGCGGTACGCCGTTGTGATCTTCATGCCGGACCTCCAAATGCGTTGTTGTGCATCTGGGATCCGTTGTAGGAGACAGCCCCTACCACGGCCTTTACACCGCCTGGTAGGCGCCTGGTAGGTCGCCGCGGTCATGATGGTTCGTGACAGTCGCGAAATCATCGCAACCTAGGCGCGATAGAAAGCCAGGGAGCCAGCATGAGCCTCACGCGGCCAGTCCGGACCCTGCACGGCTGGGCGCGGAATCCGCACCTGCCGCTGCGCACCGTGCGCATGCGCCTCACGTTGCTCTACGCTGCGCTGTTCCTCGTATCCGGGGCGGTGCTGCTGGCGATCACCTACGCCCTCGCCTGGAACGCCACCACACCTCCAGCCGACCCAACCAATCTCGGCCCGCACAGTTCAGGCAACACCCTCATCGTCCCGAAACATGCGCAGGCAGAACTCGCGCAGCAGCACGCTACTGAGGTTCACCAGCAGGCCGCCGACATGCACCAGCTGCTGGCCAGCTCCGGGATCGCGCTGCTGATCACAGCCGTGCTGTCCATCGCCTTGGGCTGGCTCGCCGCCGGGCGGGTGCTGCGCCCGATGCGCACCATGACCGCAGCCACGCAGCGCATCAGCGAGCAGAACCTGCATGAGCGGCTCGCCGTCGCCGGCCCCGACGACGAGCTCAAGCGGCTCGGTGACACCATCGACGACCTGCTGTGCCGCCTCGAGGCGGCTTTCGACGCGCAGCGCCGCTTCGTCGCCAACGCCTCCCACGAGCTGCGCACCCCGCTGACCATGATGCGCACCGCGCTGGACGTGGCCACCCGCAAACCCGGGCCGCCGGCCCCGGCGTCACGATCCTGGCCGGCAAGATCCGGACCGGGCTCGACAAGGCCGACCGGCTGGTGGAGAACTTTCTCACCCTCGCCCGCGCCCAGCACGACGGCACCGTGCGCCGCAGCACGGTCGCACTGGACAAGCTCGCCACCACAGTCCTCGCCGAGCACTGCGCCGCGATCAACGACATGCACCTCACCGTCGGCCAGGACCATCACGACGCGCCAGTGCCCGGCAGCGAGGCGCTGCTCACCCACCTGATCGGCAACCTGATCGACAACGCCATCCGGCACAACCAGCCCGGCGGCTGGATCTGCGTCGCCACCGGCACCGGCACTGACACGGCGCGGCTCGTCGTCGAGAACAGCGGGCCGGTCCTCGACCCGGGCAGGGTCGGCGAGCTGGCCCAGCCATTCCGCCGCGCCGTCCCGGACCGCACTGGCGCCGGCAGCACCGGCGTCGGCCTCGGGCTCTCCATCGTCGCTGCCATCGCCGCCACCCACCACGGCACCCTGGACCTGCACGCCCGCCCGGGCGGCGGGCTGCGCGTCACCGTCACTCTCCCGCTCACCGCCCGCCCGGCGCTCACCGCGGCAGCGGCATCATGAGGGTCCTGGTCGTCGAGGACATGCACGGCCTGGCCGACGACATCGCCGAAGGGCTGCGCGACGAGGGCTTCGCCGTCGACGTCGCCTACGACGGACTCGACGCCGCCGCCAAGCTCGACACCAACGCCTACCAGGTCGTCGTTCTCGACCGCGACCTGCCCGGCATCCACGGCGACACACTCTGCCGGATGATCACCGAAAGCGACCGGCCGGCCATGACCCTCATGCTCACCGCCGCCGACACCAGCGACGACCGCATCGGCGGGCTCAGCCTCGGCGCCGACGACTACCTGACCAAACCCTTCCACTTCACCGAACTCGTGCTCCGCATCCGCGCCCTGGCCCGCCGCCAGCCCACCGCCCGGCCCCGCATCTACCAGGCCGCCGGCCTCACCCTCGACCCGCAACGCCACACCGCCACCCGCAACGGCCGGCCCCTCGACCTGTCCGTCAAAGAATTCGGCGTCCTCGAAGCCCTGCTCCGCGCCGCGCCCGCCTTCCTCAGCACCGAAGAACTGCTCGAACAGGTCTGGGACGAAAACGCCGACCCCTTCACCAACACCGTCTTCAACACCCTCAGCCGGCTACGCCGCAAACTCGGCAACCCGTCCCTCATCGAAACCCGGCCCGGCGTCGGCTACCGCATCACCGACCCTGCCGAAACACCGCGGTGACGCAATCACAACGCACATCTGGTGTCGCATCCTGGCGGTGTACCCAGGAGTTGCAGCGGGGCCCGGCATGAGGTCGCCGAGGAGGCAGCCGGCATCGGCAAGCCTGAGCCACTGTGACACATGCTCGCGGGCGCCTGATTCCGGCGGATCACCGAAGATCGCCGTCTCGTCTACCTCGTCGAGGGCGAGGATCTCGTCATTCTGAAAGCCCGGTTCCACTACAAGTGACACGCGCACTGCCGCTGCGAGCGGTCACAGGAAGCCTGCGAGTCGGTAGAGCACGAGGGATCCAGCCACCGCGACGTTCAGGCTCGCACCGGTGCCGATCATCGGGATCTCCACCGCCACATCCAGCAGGCCGAGGGCCTCAGGCGGGATACCGGCCTGCTCATGCCCGAGCACAGCGATCGTGCGCTGCCGGGCGGCGGGCAACTCTGCCAGCCTGACCGCCTCATCAGCAAGCTCCACTCCGACGATGCGCGACCCCGCCGATCGCTGCTCCGCCAGCCACCGGTTGGCGTCTCTTCCGGTCCAGTGAATGCAGGCGGGGCGCCGCAGGGTGTTCCCGCGGGCCAGTGCTTCGGGCACCCACGGGAGGCGGGGCACCGCCAGGCAGGCGCCGACCGCATCACAGGTACGCAAGAGCGTGCCAAGGTTGGCGCCATGCATCGGCCATAGCGGCGCCGCGATGAGGTGGTCCCAGCACTGGTGCCTGCGGGATCTACGTTGCCGGGCGATTTCGGCCCGGTTCCGCGCCCGGATCCGCGGGCCGCTCACCGGCCCGTCAGGCACTCCATAGTGCGAAGAGAGGCAGCAGCCTGGACTTCTACTGGGCCGTCAACGGCAGCGGGACCTGGAACTTCGAGCAGGTGGCGCCTCCCGGCACCGTGGGATAGCGCGTGCCCCGTCGGCTTTGAAACAGCGCCCGTCATTCAGCCGGGCTGCGGGAGTGACTGGACACAACGGCAGCCGTGCGAGAGTGGGCGTCCGCTCATCCAGCGGCGGTGCCGGGAGATTTTATGCAAGCTCTACTACCTCATCCAGCCCGGCCCGCAGGTCATCGGCGAGCCTGCCGGGGTCGGTGACCGCGAGCGTGTCGGTGTTGATGCCGATGCAGCAGTCTCCGTTGTGCGAGATGAGGGTGATCATCGCGGCGCAGCCTGGCAGGGGGCCGAACGGGTACATCTGGGTGATCCGCGAGCCCGCGATGTACACCGGGAAAGGCACACCGGGGATGCTGGAGACTTGGACGTCGTTCTTGCTGGTCGAGCCGGCCAGAGACCGTGCTGACGACCGGTGCGGGCAGCCAGCCGATCACCGGGGCCAGTGCGGCGGGCACGGTGTCGGCCGCTGCGGCGCTGGCCGCGCGGGCGGCCAGCACGAACTGCCGTACCGCGGCGATCCTGGCCGCCGGGTCGGTCTCGGCCATGGGCGCGGCGAACCTGGCGCCGGTGAACCGGTTCCCGCCCTGCGGGTCGTCCTGGGCGCGCAGGCTGATCGGGAAGCCGACGGTGAGCCGGTCCACCGGGGCGCCGTGCTGCTCGTGGTAGCGGCGGAAGCCGCCGATCACCGCGGCCAGCAGCCCGTCGTTGAGCGATCCGCCGGCCGCTTTGGCCCCGGCCTTGAGGTCGGCCAGCGGCACGTCGATGAAGTCGAAGCGCCAGCCGCCGCCCCGCCGGGCAAGCAGCGCCGAACCGGACGGGGCGGCCGCGCCCTGGCCGGCCAGGCGGACCGCGGACAGCGCCTGCCCCGCTGCCCGCGAGGCCGCGTCCCACGGCCGGGTCAGCGCGCCGAGCGCCCTGGTGCTCTGGCGCACCGCCGCCATGGGGGTGCCGCGGACCGCGTCGGCGACCTGCCCGGCGAACAGCCCGGCGCGCGATGCCTCCCCGGCCGCCGGGACCGGAGGCTCGGGCCGGTCCGGGTCATGCTCGGCCGTACGGCTGTGCAGCCGCATCATCAGCTGGACCGCGCCGAGCCCGTCGGTGACGCTGTGGTGGCTCTTGGCCACGTATCCGGCTCGGCCGTCGGGCAGGCCCTCCACCAGCAGCGCCTGCCACAGCGGGCGGTCACGGTCGAGCGGAGCGGCGGCGAAATCCTGCACCACGTCGAGCAGCTGCCGCAGCGTGCCAGGGCCGGGCAGCCGGACCCGGTGCAGGTGCCGGGACAGGTCGAAGTCACCGGCCGTCACCCAGACCGGGGTACCGAGCGCGAGCGCGGGCTCGACCACGCGCTGCCGCATCCGCGGCACCATGCGGGACGCCCACTCGTGCGCGGCGAGCAGCCGGTCCCAGTCCGGGGCGGGATCCAGCAGCTCGAGCAGGCTGACGGTGACGCGCAGCCGCGGGTCCGCCGATTCAGCACGCCACATGGCCGTTTCCAGCGGGTTCATCCGGGGGGAGGCGCCCCAGTCCAGCGGCATCGCGGGCGGCGGGCCCGAACTGGCCGGTGTGCTGGCTGTCACCTGCCCGTTGCCGTGGGCGGGCCAGTTGGCCAGCGTCGCCAGGTACTGCCCGCGAACCTCGTGGATGTGCTCGTCCAGGCCGGCCGGGTCCCAGCCCTCGGCGGCGACCGGGGGAAGAACCGCGACTTGCACCGTCCCCGCATGGATCGTGGTGGCGCCGCGCCACATCAGCTCGCCGGAGTTGCGGATCACGATCGGCACGATCGGCACCCCCGCCTGCATCGCGACGTGGAACGCCCCCTTCTTGAACGGCCCGAGCGCCGGGGTCGCCGACCGGGTGCCCTCGGGCGCGATCACCAGCGAGATGCCGTCGCGCAGCTTCTGCACCGCTGGCTCCAGGGCCTTACGCGCCTGCGCGTTGTCCTGGCGATCCACGAACGCCACGTCGGCGAGCCGGAACATCATCCCGAAGCCAGGGCTGTTCGCGAGTTCCTTCTTCGCGACACCGGTGAACCCGCCGCGCAGCAGCTTGGCCAGGATGAGCACGTCAAGCTGGCTCTGGTGGTTGAAAAGGAACACGGCGGGCCGGGCCGCAAGGTGCTCGGCGCCATAGACGTCCAGCCGTACCCCGGCCAGCACGCTGCCCAGCTCACCGGCGAGCGTGGTGCCGAGGTCGACGGCCTCCCGCCGGGATCCCGTGGCCGCGCCCAGCACCATGCCCGCGGTGAAACCACCGAGCATGCCGGCCAGCCCCGCTGCCGTGCGGGCGATGTCGGTTGCCCCCGCCCGGCGGGAGCGGAACCTGGCCACCGGCCAGCCGTAGTGCCGCGCCGCCTCGGCCAGGTGACGGCCGGGATTGATGGCACGCGACCGCCCTGCGGTCCGCAGGAACGGCACATCCTCGTCGCCGTTGGAGTAGGCGTAGCTCTGCGGCAGGTCGACGCCGTACTCCGCGGCGAACGCATGCACCGCCGCCGCCTTGCCTGCCCGCCACAGCAGCGGGCCGCCGGGCCGCCCGGTGCAGATGCCGTTCACGATTTCCACTGGTGAAACAAGAATGTGCGATACGCCCATCGCCCTGGCCGTGGGTTCTACCTGGAACCGGGTGGCGGAGGAAGCAAGAACGACGGTGTGCCCGGCCCGCTGGTGTGCCTCGACCAGGCGCCATGCTTCGGGGTACAGCGACCCGGAGATGCCCTGCACGAACAGCCGCTCGCCGAGTTCGGCGAGTTCGTCCTCACTGCGCCCGGCCCAGGTGTGCATGCTCAGCACGGTGAACTGCTCGAAGTCCTCCTCGCTGGTCACGCCACGAATGCCGGTGAGCAGCATCCGCCCCAGGTCGGCCGGTGTGACCTGCAGTGACCTGAGGTGATGGCGGGCGAACGCGGACAGCGAGTAGCCGTCGATCAGGGTGCCGTCGAAGTCGAAGAACGCCGCGATGCGCGGGCCTTTCGGCCCGGCTTCCACGGCGGCGATCAGGTCCTGCTCCGACCACGTCCCGGGGGCTGGCTGGCTAGGGTTCGACACCGATCGCCTCCTGTCGGCCTGCGGCATCGATCTCGTCAACCACGATCAGCCGGGCCACGTCCTGGCATGCAGGCGCCTGGCGAATGCCCGCCTGCGCGGTGCCAGTTCGTCGCTGCCGGGGCCAAGCAGGTCCAGGTTCGCGGCGAGCTTCAGTGCGCTGGCGAATAGTTCCCGGGACAGGGACTCCGGCCCGTGCAGCCTTCCTTGCAGCAGCATCTGCTGCCCCACGCCGCGGCATTCGTCGAGGAACTCCTTTTCTGCTACCGGATGGTGTGCAGGACGCGCGGCGAGCCGTTCGGCCACCACGAGCTGCGCGTCGAGGAACGACCGCAGCACCCGGTTTGCCACCAGGAGGCCGGAGCGCTCGAGCACGGCACGCCCGTCGGCCACCGTCTCCCAGCCGGGATCGAGCCGGTCAAGCTCGGCCTGGAGCACCGCGCGGTAGGCCGTCTTGTCCGGGAAGAAGAACTCGAACTTGAGCTGGTCCCGCAGCCGCATCCCCTCATCCCACCGGTCGGCGGGCGCGCTGAGCAGTACCAGTTCCGCCACCGCCCGGTCGAGGAAATGGTGGATCGCGCTGTTCCGGTAGAACGCCGCGACCAGGTGCTGGCCCCGTTCGATGGCGTAGACCGGTTCCTGCCCGCCCGCGTAGATGGTGACCACATGCTGCTGGGACAGGGCGCCGAGCACCCGCTGCACCCCGGCGTCGGTATCCAGGATCTCCCGCGAGTACGGCAGCCTCCGCTCGGCCAGGTAACCGCGCAACGGCTCCAGAACGCCGCGGACCTGGCCCAAGGTCAGCGCGCGGTCGCGAACGCCGAGCAGGGCCAGCGTCACCAGTGCCGTTGCGGTCACCGGGGTAACCCGGTTGATCCGGACAGCCACCTCGAACGCCACCTTCTGCAGCGCCAGCCGCCAGGCGTCGTTGGGCGGGGTGGTGGGGTCAGGGCCAGCAGAGCGCGGGGTGGTGGGGTCAGGGCCAGCAGAGCGCGGGGCGGCGGGGTCGAGGCTGGCAGAGTCGCCGTCAGGGCCGCCCGGCGGCAGAGCCGCGCGCAGCGAAATCGGTTCGGCAAACCGGACGTGGACCGTGCCGATCCGGGCAAGCTGGCCCCGCGCATAGGCCGCCAGCCAGCCCAGCCCTTCCGCCTTCTTCGCGGCACCGGCCTGCTCGGCGGCCATGGCCGATACCTCGCGGAGCTGGTCGTAGGTTATCGACACCGGCACGAGCCAGGCGTCCTCCGCCCGGCCCCGGGCGATGGCCTCGGCCACATAGGCCAGCAGGCCAAAGCGCGGCGGACGCAGCTTTCCGGTCCGGGATCGGCCGCCCTCCATGTACCACTCGAGGTTGAAGCGCTTGGCGAGCAGGAACCCGAGGTACTCGCGCAGGGCCAGCTTGTAGATCTCGTCGTCGCCGAAGCTGCGCCGGATGAACACAACACCGGCCCGCCGGGCCAGCGGGGCGATCGGCCAGAACCGGAGATTGTCACCGCCGAGCACGTGGTTACGGGGAAAGTCATGCTCGGCGAGGACATCGGCAAGCAGCAGCGGATCGGCGTACGAGCGGTGACTGGGCAGGAAGACCAGGGCGTGCTCGCGGTTCAGCGCCCGCAACCAGCCCAGCCCGGCGGTGTCGACCTGCACGTCCCACGCGTGCGCGTGCAGCGGGCGCAGCGTGCTGGAAAGCAGATCGACCGCGATCGGGCTCATCGAGGCAACCAGACTGTCCAGGTCCGCCTCGGCGCGCCCCATCGCCTCCTGCTCGGCCAGGCCGAGCCGGGCCGCGAGCCGGGCGACCTCAGCGCGGAACTGCGGGCTGTCCTCGATCGCCTCCGTGACCTCCTTCGGCACCTTGTACCGGTACCCGAGCAACGCCCGCTCGGATCGGTCCAGCGCGAGCCTGGCCTGCCGGGACACAAACTGAGCGAATGAGCCGGTGCCACCCCACCGGCCGCGCAGCGCGGCCACCGTGGCGGGCTCCGCCACCACCACCCGGGCCCGATCCGGCTCGCGCCGCACGATCCGGCTCTGCCAGAACCCCGGCGGCCGCTGCGGGTTGACCTGCGACAATACGTCCGACCAGCGGATCCGGCGTTCGCCGCCCCGTTCGCGCGGCAGCCACGCGACGCGGACAGCGATGACCACCGTCTCCGGTACCGCCCGCTCCAGCGACCGGGCCAGGTCCAGGCCGTCCAGCGGCAGCACCGCGGACGGGCGCAGGTGGCCGTCACGCAGCCATCGCGTGACCAGCGCGCGCTCAGCCGCGCTCGCCGACCCGGCCAGCAAGACCAGTGCCTTGCTGCCAGCAGGCTGGCCGCCCGTCTGGGGCTGCACTGACTGAGGACCGCCCATGCACGCCCTCCCTCAGTCACATCCTCGCCCATCGGCGTGATCACGGTCACGCCCAGCCCAGCGGGTGCCATGTGGGCGATCGCATGGTCTTCATAAGGATTGCGCAGGCCGACCATGCTGGATAGCGGACCCGCTCCGCGCGGCGCTGGCCGATCGCGCCGCCGCCACCGCGCAGCTCGGCCAGATCTGCCGCCAGCACAGCCGACGCGGCCAAAGGTCCAGCGCTGGGTCGACGGTAGCGATCGGTAAACGTCGCGGATAGTGCCAATCACATCGCAGCGACCTCGCCGGGCCGCTCTGGCGAGTTCGGCGAAGATGCCGGATGACCGGCACGGCGGCGGCCGGGATCACGGGTCCCGGCCGCCGCGCCGTGCGCGTCATTTCAGCTTGAATGTCAGGATCTTGTAGTTCTTGGTGAATGCGACATCGACGACTCCTGTTGCGCCGTCGAAGCTGCCCGTTCCGCCGGTGACGGCCAGTACGGCCGATTGCGGTTCCTGGTTCTTGAAACGGACCACTCCCTGTACGGTCAGGCTTCCGTTCTTCCATACGGCCGTGACCACGCAGTCGCCCAGAGTCTGCTCTGCGTACTTCTCCGGCATCCTGGTGAGGGTGCACACGCCCGAGTCGAAGCCCACGATCGGGTAGCCGCTTCCCCGCTTGTGGGCGACGGTGATCTGATCGTTGATGATTAGCTCGTCGCCCTGGGAGAAGGAGCCGGGTTTCGTGCCCGCTACCGGGATGAAGCCTGGGTCGCTGGTGCCGTTGTTGATGTCGAATGCGTAGTACCTGAGGGTCCTGGCGGCGCGGGCCGGGTTCCCTTGCGACGCGACGGCCACGCCGATCGTGCCGCTCGCCGCTAGCGCCGCGCCGGCGGCAATGATCGCTGTCCGTCGCACTGACTTATGCATGCTGACCTCCTGCTGCTTGATGGTCTTGGATTCGTGGCGTTGTTGACGCCCACCTCTCGCGCGGCGGGCTGGGCTGTGCAGGCTTGGCTGGTCCCCGCATCCGCCGCATTGCTCTGGTGTCACCGCCGCCAGGGCCTTGACAGGACATTGGGGCTCAGTTCGGGGCTAGCGATGGCATCGCATCCGGAGGTGCCAGGGGCGCTGCTAGCGCCCGGGCCGGCCCAACTCGCCGCTTCGTTGCAGGCGGCCGGGCCGGCGATCCGCTGGCCGCCCTGATGGAATCCGCTGCCGCCGTTGCCGGTGGTCCGCCGTTGCTGGGCTCGTCATCTCAGCGCTCGCTGATGGTGGCGTGCTGGCCGGCGGCCTGCACCTGGTAACCGGTGACGTTGTGGATCTCGATCCGGTCTGGTCCTGGCAGCAGCGCCCGGTCCTCACCGGGCAGCAGGTCGGTGGCCATGACCGTCCGCTGGGCAGTGTCCAGCGTGTCGACCGAGGTAGCGAAGGTTGCGATGATCCATCCGAGGTCGTGGCCGCGCAGCAGGTACACGCTGACAAGTCCGCTGAGCTCGCGAATCGCCGGCCAGACCCGCTGCCGCCCAGCGAAATCCGATGCCGCGACCTGCTCGGGTGTGCGCGGGCCGTCGAAATACAGCAGCCGGGCGTGAGTTGCTGCGTGCGCTGCGGCAGGCCCTTGCTCGTAGTCGCCGACCTTGTAGATCGCGCCAGCGGGCGTGCCGAACCGGGTGCGTGTTGCCATGAATTCGGCTGCGTTGTTCTCGGTGTCCCACAGGGTGAGGCGAACCGCGGCCGGTCCGGCCAGCTGCTGCAGGTTGATGCAGCCGAGCAAGCCACGCTGGCCCGCCACCCTGGCGGTGAGGTCCGCGGTATCCCGGCCTCCGGTGCCGGGACCGGGCTGGCTGTTGACTTGCTCCATATGGGCGTACATCTCGGGCTCCTCTCCCGCGGGAATCTGACCCGACCACTGTCGGACGAGTGTTCAGGCCTGCGCATGCGTGCTAGTACGTGACCCGGTACGCGACTGCGTTCGCGGTGACCATGGACGGCGGCTCGCGTGCCGCGGGAGTATGGCGGCGTGGCAGATGCCGCGCTCGGGCCAGGCAGGCTGGCGGGGCGCACACAGGAGTTGACACAGCTGGGCCGCTGGCTGACGGACGCGCTGGGGGGTCATGGCCGGCTCGTGGTGCTGACCGGCCCGCCAGGGATCGGGAAGACCCGGCTGGCGGAGGAGCTAGCAGACGCTGCCCGCGGCAACGGGACGCGCGTCTTGTGGGGGCGTGCCGTCCAGGAGCGGGGCGCGCCGCCGTTGTGGCCATGGCGGCGGATTCTGAACGCAGTCGGCCAGGTGCGTGCCGGGGCGCAGCTGACCGGCGAGGCGGGCACCGGCAGCGCCAGCTCCGACGATCTGGCTGCCGCGAGATTCCGTGCCGCCGCGATCGCAGCCGACTCGGTCACGGCCGCGGCCGCGGCGGCTGACCTGCTCGTCGTCCTGGAGGACCTGCAGTGGGCTGACCACGCGTCGCTGTTCCTGCTGCGAGAGCTCGCGGCCGAGCTGCCGGGATCCCGGCTGCTGGTCCTGGCCACCTGCCGGGACACCACCGGCGATCCCTGGCGGGACACGCTGGGGGATCTGGGCAGGCTGCCGGGCCTGCAGGTGCTGCGGCTCGCGCCGCTGAGCGAGGCTGCCGTGGGAGAGATGCTCCGGGCAGCCGGGCTGCCTGCGGATCCGGACCTGGCCCAGTTCGTACATGCCCGTTCCGAAGGCAATCCGCTCTATGTGGCCACGCTGGCCCGCTTGCTCGCCGCCCGGCCGGGCGGCGGAGGTGACGCCGACGCCCTCGTGCGCGTCGCGGGTGGCAGCGCTGAGATCAGCCACCTGGTGTCCTCGCTGCTGCGCGACCTGGATCCGGGTGCCCGCGATGTGCTGGCCGCGGCGAGCGTGCTGGGCCCGGAGTTCGAAGCTGACCTGGCCGCAGCAGTTGGCGGCACGAGTACCGACGTGTCCGGCCCTCTGTCCGCCGCCGAAGCCAGCGGTCTCGTCGCGCCGCTGCCCCATCGACCGGGATCGTGGCGGTTCACGCACGCCCTGATCCGCGACGGCATCTATAGCAGCATCAGCGAGGCGGAGCTGGCCGGCCTGCACAGGCGCGCTGCCTCGGTGCTGGAGCCGCTGGCTGCTGTGGATCGGGAACGGGGCGGCGAGGTGGCTGCCCACCTCCTGCGGGCCGCCCCCGACCGGGCTGCGATGCAGCGTGCCGCGGGCTGGGCTTCAGCCGCCGCGGCGGCGGCGACATCGGGCCTCGCTTTCGAGGACGCCGCCCGGTACCTGGCCACCGCGCTAGCGGCGGCCGGGCGCGGCGGCGTGAGTGACGCGGAGCGCGCCGTGCTGCTGATCGAGCTGGCCACCGCGGAGTACCGGGCCGGACAGCTGGCTGCGAGCCTGCAGCATGCGGTGAGCGCTGCGGATGCGGCCGAACGAGACGGGCGGCTGGATCTGGTGGCGGACGCCGCTCTGGTGGTCCGCGGCGTCGGGCATCGTCCGGTCGCGGCAACACTGCTCGGGCTTTGCGATCGCGCGCTCGCCGACGAGCGCTGCCCGGCGGCCCGGCGTGCCCGGCTGCTCGCGCAGCGAGCGGTCGCGCTGGCGGAGCTCGGCGACCTGACGCAGGCTGGCGCCGAGTCGGCCGCAGCCGTTGCTGCAGCGGCTGCTGCCGGTGATCCAGCGGCTGAGCTTGAGGCTATCCGGGCCCGGGTTGCCGCCCTATCTGCCCCGCAGCACAAAGCTGAGTGGCTGGGCCTCGGCAGCCGCGCGACCGAGCTTGCCGCGAGCGTCGGCCAGCCACTCGCAGCGGTGCTCGGCCGCATCTGGCGGATCGACGCCGCGTATCAGCTGCTGAACCTCGAGGCGGTGGATGCGGAAATCCTTCAGATCGCGCAGCTCGCCGAATCGACCCAGCTGCCACTGGCCCGCTGGCACCTGCTACGGCAGCAGGCATCCCGTGCCGCGCTGGCCGGTCAGTTCGCGGTGGCCAGGGACCGATCCTGGGAGGCGCACCGGCTCGCGGTCCGGCTGCAGGATCCCTCCGGTGCCGGGTTGTCCTACGCCTTCGCCGTGTGCCTGGCGATGACCCGGGGCGACGCAGCCGAGATCCCGGCCGATTTCTTCGACTTCGCCGCAGCCGCCCCGCAGATCCCCATCATTACGGCCGGGCTGGCCAGGGCGCTGCTGTCCGTAGGCCGGACCGACGAGGCACGCGCCGTATACGACACGCTGCGAGGGCTGCCCGCGGCCGGCGACAAGGACACCAGGACGCTCGGCGCCCTGACCCAGATCATGGACGTGATTCTGACCTTCCAGGACACCGAGGTCGCGCAGGCCACCTACAACCTGTTCTACCCGCATATCGCCGATTCGGGCGCAACCGGCACCGGCGTCGTGTTCCTGTCCGGCTCACTGCACTGGCCGCTAGGCCGGCTCGCCGCGCTGCTTGGCCGCACCGGGGATGCGGTCGGCCACTACCAGACCGCCGTCACCATCAACGCCCGCATCGGGGCCCGGCCATTCGTGGCGCTCGCCAGGCTGGACTGGGCCGACGCGCTGCGGGCGCGCGCGGCCCGCGGCGACCTGCCGCAAGCCCTGGACCTTGCCCGGCAGGCCGCCCTCGAGGCGGATCGTCTCGATATGCCAGGCCCGGCCAACCGGGCCAAGCAGCTCACCCAAGAGCTGGAGCACGCCATCCGGGCGGGTGATCCACTGACGGGACGGGAACGGGAGATAGCCGAACTGGTCTGCGCCGGGCTTACCAACCGGGCCATCGCCGACCAACTTGTGCTCTCCGAGCGGACCGTCGAAGGGCACATGCGCAGCATGCTGGCGAAACTCCAGCTCACTAACCGAACTGAGCTGGCGGCCTGGACTCGCCGCAGCCCCGGCTCCTGACAAGAGCCCGCGAATGAGATCACCCGCGACGCTAGGGCGGGGGCTGGCTGACTCTGCGTGCCCAGAGCGAGCCGCGGCGAGCGCGGACTCGCAAGACGATGACCAGCATGACGCACAGCACCGCGACCGCTGCGGGTGTCAGCGCGACGGTCCAGTCGACGCCAGGCTGCAGGGCACTCGTTACGGCGACGCCGCCGAAGCAGATGGCGGTGAGAGACGCGCCGATGGTGAGCCGGGGGATGAGGCAGCTTTCGGCTCGTTGCGGGTTGGCGGGCAGTTCGGCACCGCGCCCGATGGCCGGTTGTTCCGCACCTACCGCGGCAGCATCTACCGGCCCTCCACGCTCTGCAGGTGCTGCAGAAGGCCCGCCCCCGGGCCTTCACCGCGGCCCAGGCCGTCTCTCCGCTTGCCCGCAAACCCTACGACTTCTGCCATGCGGGCATCTCGTGGCGTCTCAACGCGGGGGCGCGATTGCTGGGCCGGCGGCCTGGCCCGGTCTGTCGTGGCGGGCAGCTACGGGAGTTACGGGGATGCACTGGTGAGGTGCCCGCGGGAAGAATCCGGCGGACGCGTCGCCATCCATCTCGGCGGTCCGGGATACCCCATGGGCACTGACCTGATGCTCCGGCGGCCCGGTGCCCCGGCCAGGGGTAATCCGGGGTCAGCCCAGGACTACTTGTTCGCCGGAGCCCGATTGCTGAGGATCTGGCAGGCGCACCATGCGGAACGAGATGATCAGCCCGGACAGGCCGGCCAGGATAGGGATGAGCAGGGCTATCTGAAGGGCGAGGTGCCTTGCCTGGATGTTGATCTTGATGATCTCGTCCTGGGTTTTCTGCGGCTGGCCGGCGAGCTGCTTCTGGAGCTGGGTGTTGCTGACCACTTCGGCGTCATGCTCCAGGACTTTGGCGACCTGCTGCTGTTCGGCCCCGGAAAGCACGGTGCTGGACTGGGCCATGCTGGTGAAGCTGAGGGACAGCGCCGCCAGCAGGATGGCGCCGGCGAACGCCAGCCCGAACGACAGCCCGAACGACCCTCCCGCCGAGTTCACCCCGGCAGCCTCGCTGACGCGTTCCTCAGAGATCGGGGCCAGCGTGTAGTTGTTGAGCTGAGAGACCATCAGGCCCAGCCCTGATCCGGCGATCACCAACGGCACCACCAGGTACCAGCCTGAGGTCGCCCGGGGCACGATCGGCTCCACCGCGACCATCCCGATCGTGAACAGCGCGAACCCGGCCCGGATCAGGCCCGCCGGACGCCGCTTCCCCGCCCTTCTCCCGGCGGCCAGCGCCACCGCGAACATGCTCAGCGACAGCGGGGCGATGGACAGGCCCGCTCCCATCGCGCTGTACTCGAGCACGATCTGCAGGTAGATCGGCAGCGCGATCATCGTGCCGCCCAGGCCGATCTGCTGAAGCAGCTGCCCGGAGACCCCGAACCTGAACAGCTTGGCCTTGAACAGGTCCGGGTCCAGCAGCACCGCCTTGCCCGCACGCTTGCGCCGCACCAGCCACCACGCCAGCAGCCCCAGCGAGACCAACCCCAGGGCCAGCAGCGCACCGACCGCCTCACCGCCCTCTTGCCACACCAGGATGCCCAGCACGATGCCGCCCATGCCCAGCACAGACAGGACAGCACCCACCACGTCCACCCGCCGGGATCCGGTATATGGCACGTCATGGACCAGCCGGATGCTGGAGAGCACCACCACGATGATGACGTCCTCAAGCAAGAACGCGATCCGCCACGACAGGTAGGTCGTGATGAACCCGCCCAGCAGTGGGCCGACCGCGGCGGCGATCGCGGCCGCGGCTCCCACCAGCGCGTACGCCTGCCGTTGCGCCGCGCCCTCGAAGTTGCCGTGGATCAGTGACTGCATCGCCGGCAGCAGCAGCGACGCGCCGAGCCCGCCCACGATCGCCCAGAAGACGATGACCGCGGTCAGCCCCTGTGCGAGAGCCATGGCCAGGGCGCCGATCGCGTAACCGAGCAGGCCCAGCACATACGCGCGCTTGCGCCCGATCAGATCGCCCACCTTGCTGCCGATCAGGATGAACGCCGCCGACACCAGCGCCTCAAGCGCGATCGCGGACTGAACCCCGCTGACGGTCGTGTGCAGATCGTGCACCACCGACGCGATGGAGACATTCATCACCGAGGTGTCGACGACCAGGACGAACATCGCCATCGCCAGCAATATGGCCAGCCTGCGGTCTCCCTTGGCCAGCTCAGGAGCGCTGGTGCCAGACTCGCCAGTCATAGCAGGTCACCACCCACCTAATATCCGCACGGACTCGAGCATCGGAATCCGCTCATGGCTCAGTTTGAGGTACTTCCCGTACGCTGCCCTGCTGCGGGCCGATCACGGGTTCGCATGGCTATCCCCGCCCGCGGCTAGCTGCGCCTTCACGGCGTGATCGACGTCTCCGTGGATGTTCTCCTCGCCGATGCGGTCAAGCACGCCGTCGCGCGCGAGCAGTTTGCGTACGGCCGGCTTGAGCCGGGCGAGCCGCAAGGTCATCGCGGCCTGGCCGGTGAGTTCGTGGATCTCGCGCATCTTCGCCGCCCCTTGTGAGTCGATGAAGTCGATTCCCTCGCAATCGAGGACGACCCCGGTGATGCCGGACATGGACAGTGCCACCTCCCGCACCCGGTCCTCCAGGGCATCGGAGGTGGCGAAGAACAGGCCGCCGTCCAGCCGCAGTACCACGACCCCGGGGTACCGCTCGTCGCCCGCGTGCTCGTCCAGGTCCCGGAAGACGTGGGTTCCTGGCTCGCGTCCCAGCAGCGGCATGTGGGGCCGCGTCGCCACCGAGATAAGCCAGATCAGCGAGAGCCCGATCCCGATCAGCACCCCGGCGAGCACGCCGACCAGCAGGGTTGCGATGATCGCCGCGATCGCGATCCAGAAATCGAAACGTGCCACCCTGGCCAGGCGGCGCATCTCGGGCACATCCATCATCCCCATGACCACTGCCTCGATGATCAGGGCGGCCAGCACAGGCTTGGGCAGAACCGAAAAGACCGGCGCTAGCACCAGCAGGGTCAGCAGGACGATGACACCGGAAGTGAGCGAGGCGAGGCCGGTGCGTGCACCGGAGTGGTCGTTCAGCGAACTCGCCGACAGGCTCGTCGAGACCGGCATCCCCTGGAACAGGCCCGCGCCGGCGTTGGCCATGCCCTGCGCAGCCGACTCCTGGTTGATATCGATGCGGTAGTGGTGCCGGGCCGCGAATGTCCTCGCGTCACCGGCGGTCTGGGAGAACCCGATCAGGACCAGCGCCACCGCAGCCAGGGCAATCGTGCTCGCGTGATCGCGCAGCAACTGAAGGGAAGGTACTTGCAGGGATGGCAGGCCTCTCGGAATCTCACCGACCAAAGCCACGCCATGAGCGCCGAGATCGAACAGCCACGACGCCAGCAAGCCGCCGACGACCAGGACAAGAGCCCCGGGGATACGCGGCGCGACCACCCGCACCCCGAACACCACCACCAGCGCGGCCGCGCCGACGGCCACGGTCAGCAGATGGGTATCACCGAGGGTCCCGATCCAGGACCGCAGTTCCTGGATCGGGTTCGAACCGGTGGCCTTAGTCCCGGTGAGCTTAGGGAGCTCGCCGATCACCACGTCGATCGCCGCGCCGAACAGGAAACCGGTGACCACGGCCCGCGACAGGAACTGCGCGACCCACCCCATCCTCAGCACCGCCAGCACGAGGAACAGCACGCCGGAAACCAGGGTGATCATCGCCACGAAGGCCGCCGCGTCCTGGGTCCCGGTGATCCCGGCTACCGCCACCGCGCTCGCGGCCACCGCCGCCAATCCTGAGCTCGGCCCGGTCGAGATCTGTCGGCTGGTCCCGAAGACCGCATAGAGGATCGCACCAGCAGCCGCCGCATACAGGCCGTTCTGCAACGGGATACCGGCGATCCCGGCATAGCCGAGATTCTTCGGAACGATCAGCGCAGCGACGGCGAGCCCGGCGATCAGATCACCCCTGAGCCACCGCCGCTCATACGAGCGGATCCACCCAGCCATGGGCACAAAACGCACCCAGCCCCGCGCCGGAGCTGGCTGGGCCGCTGTCACCGGTTCACTCGGCCGGAGAGGTGAAACTGAGCGCGCCTGCCCAGCGGGAGCCGGCTGTGCGATTGGCTCATGCGGGCTACTGGGCGGCTGCCTGGCTTCTGTGCAGGGCGTCCTGGAGTTCCTTCTCGTCCTGCTTGGACAGGGAGGTCTTCAGGACGGTGCCGCCGTACTCGCTTATCGCCTCGACGGCCTTGTCCGGGGTCACCTTCTCCAGCATCAGAAACAGCGCCGAGGTGCCCGGCTGGAGCATGTCCCGGATCTGCTCCTGGAACTGATTGTCGATGCTGGACTTGCGTCAGCTTGCCCATCAGCGCCCCCATTCCGGCACCGATCGCCATGCCGAAGGCCGGGATGAAGAACAGCAGCCCGAACAGCAGCCCGAACAGCAGCCTGAACAGCAGCCCCCAGAACATGCCCCCGGTGGCGCCGGCGCCGACCATGTGATGGTTGGTCGTGACGTGGTAGCTGCCGTCCTTGTCGCGGGAGATCACCGCGATCGCGTCCGGCTGGATGAGCGCGCAACACGTGTTAAGTCTGGTGCGGATGTACCCCCGATTCGTCACCCTGCCGAGGGTGACGTTGGCTGGTTTAGCTTCGCCTCCGACCGGCTTGCGGTGTCGCATTCTGGCCATGCATGACAAGCCTCGGGATCGGCGGATCTCCCGCCCCTCGTGGCGATCGTGCCGCGGCCGGGAGGCGACAGCCGCGGCGCAGGCTGCGCCGCCGCCGATCAGGACGCGGACCGCCTGGCGCCTGGTAAAGATGCAGGTCAGCGGGGTGGGCTGTGATCTTGAAGTGTCAGAAGTTTTGTTCGAGTTTATGTCTCTAACCAGTGCCCCCGGTAGGATTCGAACCTACGCTCACGGCTCCGGAGGCCGTTGCTCTCTCCCCTGAGCTACGGGGGCTCGGGACTTCGCAAGGTTACCAGTCCTGGCGGTCTGGGGGAGGGCCGGCGTGTCGCGCCGCCGGCCGGTCCAGGTCGGTCATCCCGGACCGTACATCCGCGTTTCCGGCGCGGGCAGTCGCGGGCAGTGCCGTGGAGACGCTACCCTCGCGCCCGTGGCGCAGGGACTGGGACGCGTGCTCGTGGTGGACGACGATGAGGTGATTCGTCAGCTCATCGCCGTCAACTTGACCCTGGAAGGGTTCGACGTCGCGACCGCGGTGGACGGCCAGGATTGCCTGGACAAGGTCACCGCGATCGACCCCGACGTGATCACCCTCGACATCATGATGCCGAGGCTCGACGGCTGGATGACCGCGAGCCTGCTCCGGCGCAACCCGGAGACCAGCGAGATCAAGGTCGTCCTCATCACCGCCCGCGCCCAGGAGGACGACAAGATGCGCGGCAAGCAGATCGGCGTGGACGCCTATCTGACCAAGCCGTTCGATCCGTCCGAGATGATCCGCGTGGTCAGGGAACTGGCCGGCCACCTGCCCGTCGCCGATCCCGTCTAGACGCTCACCCCGGGCCCGCTGAGCAGCAGGCCCTGACCATCATGGACGCCACTCCGCCGGATCGTCCGGATACCGAGGCGGGACGCTTACCGCGCCCGGTGACCGCCGCGACCGGGACGCGGGCCCCGGGCGGTACCCGCGCGGCCGCGCGGCGCAGCGGCCGGGCCCCGGCCAGGAGCGCTGGCCACGCGCACCGCGGACGCCCCGGCCGCGCGGAACAGGCCCGCCCACTGGTCCACCGTGAGCTGGGATGGCAGCGCGCCAGCCCCGAAACCCAGTTCCCTCGCGAGCCCCGCGAACCGGGCCCGGGGGATCGCGCGCGCCAGCGCGCTCGCCACGGTCGGCCGCGCGCCCTCGAACGCGGCCGTCACGAAAGCCGTATAGCCCGGCCGCGACGCCGGGTCCACCAGCGGGGGAGAACGCCGGGTCACGATCAGCACCGCCGCGTCCACCCGGGGCCTGGGGCGGAACGCCGCCGCGGCAATCCGTGCCCCCGTGCCGAACTCGAACCACGGTTCCCAGCACGCGTTGAGCAGCGTGCCCCGCCCCCCGGTACCTCTTTTACGTGCCACCTCCGCCTGGACGATCATGTCCGCGCGGGTGAGGGCATCGGCATCCAGCAGATGGCGCAGGATCTTCGTGGTGATCCCGAACGGGATGTTGGCGACCACCCGGAACGGCCCGGCGGGCAGCGGTGTCTTCAGCACGTCGCCCTCGACCACGGTGACCGCGGGCCAGGTCGCGAACTTGGCGCGCAGCCGCCGGGCCAGCCCCGGATCCCGCTCGATCGCCAGGACCTGGGCCCCCCGGCGCACCAGCGCCGCGCTGATCAGCCCGTTTCCCGCGCCGATGTCCAGCACCAGGTCCCCGTCTCCCGCCCCGGATCCAGTCCACGAGCGCGTCGATCGCGCGGCGGTCGACGAGAAAGTTCTGGCTGAGCACGCGGCGCCGGACGGCTCTGTCAGGCATGCGCCGAGCGTAGCCGCCGCCGGAGGCGGCTAGCCTGCATCCGTGCTCACCGGGGACCTGGACCGCCTGCTCGCGGCGGAGATCGGCGCCGTGGCGCCGCGGTCTGTGATCACCTCGGCGGGAACCTGGCAGCCCGCCCCGCCCGGCAGCGGGCCGGCGCCGGGCACGTACGCCACGCCCGTGGCGCTTCGCCTCGCGGGCGGCGACCGTGCCGGGCAACTCCGGATCGCGGGGACGCTCGCGGCCGCGCTCCGCCGGGCTGACTGGGTCCGCTCCGCGACCGTGGCCGGCGGCTACGTGACCGTCACGGTCACCCCGGGCGCGCTCGCCGGGCTCGCGGCCCGCATCATCGCCGCCGGGCCCGCGTGCGCCCGCAGCACGGCGCTGGCCGGCACCGACCGTGCCCGCCCCGCCAGACCCGGATCTCGCCGCGGCGCCCGGCTGGGCGGACGCCCGGCGGCGTCTCGCCGTGCACCTGACCGGCCGGGCTGGCCGAGGTGGCGGGCGCGCGCACCTTTCCCGCCCTTCCTGCAGAACGGAACCCCGTGCCCGGCCCCGGTCCCAGGCGGGCAACCGGCCCCGTGGCGGATGCCATCGGCTACGCCGGGGCCGGTGCCATCCGCTACGCGCTGGCCAGGCTGCCGCCGGGCGGCCCGGCGCGGGTGGACTCCCGCCACGCCGCCGGGCATCGCCTGGACGTCCCCGCCTATGCTGTTCGGTACGCACACGCGCACGCCGTGTCCGCCCTGCGCCAGGCCGCTGACCTCGGCCTGGGCCTGGGGGAGACGGCGGAGTTCGGCCCGCGGCCGCTCGCGCACCCCAGCGAGCAGGTGCTGCTGGCGGAACTGTCCTGGCTCCCCGAACGGGTCGCCGGGGCGGCGCGGCGGGCCCGGCCGGACACCTTCCCGCGCTACCTGGAACGGCTGGCCGGGGCGTACTTCGACTGCCACGAGCAGTGCCCGGCAGCGTGGCCGGGCCTAGGGCGGGGCGGTGGGGCCGGGACTAGCGCAGCGCGGGGCGGTGGGGCCGGGACTAGCGCAGCGCGGGGCGGTGGGGTCGAGGCTGGCACGACGGGCGGCCCGCAGACCGTCGCCCGGCTCTGGCTGGCCGCCGCCACGGCCACCGCGCTGCGCGCGGGCCTGGACCTGCTCGGCGTGGACGCGCCCGACAGACTCTGATTCCGGGATAACCGAGGAGGAGCAAGTGAGCCGGACCGTGCACCCGGCCGGGCCGCGGCATGCGGACGTGCTGCCCGCCGAGCACCCGCCCGCGCCCCCGGCCGACCTGAACGCGCTCGACCCGGCGATCTGGCCGCGCAGCGCGCGGCGCGCGGACGGGGCCATCGTGCTGGGTGGGGCCGACGTCCGGGACCTGGCCGGGCAGCACGGCACCCCGGTGTTCGTCCTGGACGAGGAGGACTTCCGCGGCCGGTGCCGCGACTTCGTCCAGGCGTTCGGCGAGCAGGCGGCCGTGTTCTACGCGGCCAAGGCGTTCTGCTGCCGGGCGGTGCTGCGCTGGGCGCCGGCGAGGGCCTCGGCGTGGACGTGTGCACCGGCGGGGAACTGGAGATCGCGCTGGCGGCCGGGGTGGACCCGGCCATGATCACCATGCACGGCAGCAACAAGCTGCTCACCGAACTGGAGCGCGCGGTCGCCGTGGGCGTGGGCCACGTGGTGGTCGACTCGTTCGAGGAGATCGCCCGGCTCGCCTACCTCACCGAGGAACGCGATGGCCTGACGGACGGCGGCCAGCCGGTGGAGCTGCGTAATGCAGCGGAAGACAGCGGTGCGGGACGGCCGCCGCGCGTCCTGGTACGGGTCACCACCGGCGTGGAGGCGCACACGCACGAGTTCGTGGCGACGGCGCACGACGACCAGAAGTTCGGTTTCTCGCTGTCCTCCGGCGCGGCCGACGAGGCGGTGCGCCGGGTGCTCGCCGCGCCGTCGCTGGACTTCGCCGGGCTGCACTCGCACATCGGCTCGCAGATCTACGACACCGCCGGGTTCGACGTCGCGGCGCACCGGGTGCTGGAACTGGCCGGCGCGGATCCGCGCCGAGCACGGCGTGCACATCGGCGAACTGAACCTCGGCGGCGGATTCGGCATCGCCTACGTGCCACAGGACGACCCGGCCGACATCAAGGTCGTCGCGCAGAGCCTGCATGAGATCGTCCGCGCCCAGTGCGCGGCGGCGGGCCTGGAGCTACCCCGGCTCACCGTGGAGCCCGGCCGGGCGATCGCCGGACCGGGCACCGTTACCCTGTATGAGGTCGGGACCATCAAGGACGTGGACGGGCTGCGCAGCTACGTGAGCGTCGATGGCGGCATGAGCGACAACATCAGGACAGCGCTCTACGGGGCGGAGTACACGTGCGCGCTCGCCTCCCGGGAGTCGGCGGCGCCGCCGATGCTGTCCCGGCTGGTCGGCAGGCACTGTGAGAGCGGGGACATCGTGGTCAGGGACGCCTACCTGCCGGCCGACCTCGCGCCGGGGGACCTGGTCGCGGTGGCGGCCACCGGCGCCTACTGCCGCTCGATGGCGAGCAACTACAACCACGTGCCGCGGCCGCCGGTGATCGCGGTCCGCGACGGCGCCGCCCGCGTCCTGCTCCGCCGGGAGACCCACGAAGATCTGCTCAGCCTGGATCAGGGATGAACCGTCAGGGCCGGCCGTTGCGGGTGGCGCTGCTGGGCTGCGGCATCGTCGGCTCCGAGGTGTACCGGCTGATCGGCGACCAGGCCGCCGACCTGGCCGCCCGGATCGGCGCGCCGCTGGAGGTGGCCGGGGTGGCGGTGCGCCGCCCGGGCCGCACCCGTGGCGTGGCCGTGGATCCGGGGCTGCTCACGACCGATGCCACGGCCCTGGTCAGCCGCGGCGACATCGACATCGTGGTGGAGGTGATCGGCGGCATCGAGCCGGCCAGGTCGCTGCTGCTCACCGCGCTGGGGTCCGGCAAGGCCGTGGTCACCGCGAACAAGGCGCTGCTCGCCGAGGACGGCATGACGCTGCACGACGCGGCGCGGGCCGGCGGGGCCGACCTGTACTACGAGGCGTCCGTGGCCGGGGCGATCCCGCTGCTGCGCCCGCTGCGCGAGTCGCTGGCCGGGGACGCGGTGCACCGGGTGCTCGGCATCGTCAACGGCACCACCAACTACATCCTCGACCAGATGGACACCTCGGGGGCCGGGTTCGCCGACGCGCTGGAGGAGGCGCAGGCCCTCGGTTACGCGGAGGCCGACCCGACCGCCGACGTGGAGGGGTTCGACGCCGCCGCCAAGGCCGCGATCCTGGCCGGCCTTGCGTTCCACACCAGGGTCGGCGCGGCCGACGTGCACCGCGAGGGGATCACCGGGGTCACCCCGGCCGACATCGCCAGCGCCCGCACGCTGGGCCACGTGGTCAAGCTGCTGGCGATCTGCGAGCGCGGCGACGGCGGGGTCTCGGTGCGGGTGCACCCGGCGATGATCCCGCGCGCGCACCCGCTGGCCGGGGTCCGCGAGGCCTACAACGCGGTGTTCGTCGAGGCGGAGTCCGCCGGGCAGGCTGATGTTCTACGGCGCGGGCGCGGGCGGCGTGCCGACCGCGAGCGCCGTGCTCGGCGACATCGTCGCGGTCGCACGCAACCGGCTCGCCGGGACCCGCGGCCCGGACGCGACGACCTACGCGGACCTGCCCGCGCTGCCCATGGGCCAGGCGCTGACCCGCTACCACATCGCGCTCGACGTGGCCGACAAGCCGGGCGTGCTGGCCAGGGTCGCGGAGTCGTTCGCCCGCCACGACGTGTCGATCAAGGCGGTGCGCCAGGAGGGCCGCGGCGACGACGCCCAGCTCGTCATCGTCACCCACGCGGCGCCCGACGCCGCGCTGGCCGCCTGCGTGGCCGACCTCGGCGCGATGGACGTGGTGCGCGCGGTCGCCAGCGTGATGCGGGTGGAGGGGGAGAGCGACGAGTGACCCCTGCCGAGCAAGCGCAGCGCCGCGAGGCAGGCCATATGCGGAGCAGCCAGGATGGGCTGGCCGGGCATCATCCGGCAGTACCGGGACCGGCTGCCGGTCCCCGACGGCGCGCCGGTGATCACCCTCGGGGAGGGCGCGACCCCGCTGATTCCCGGCGCCGGTGCTGTCGGAGCGGACCGGGTGCGAGGTCTACCTCAAGGTCGAGGGCGCGAACCCGACCGGCTCGTTCAAGGACCGGGGCATGACCGTCGCGGTGAGCATGGCCGCCGGCCAGGGCGCGAAGGCGGTGATCTGCGCCTCGACCGGCAACACCAGCGCGAGCGCCGCCGCGTACGCCGCCCGGGCCGGGCTGACCTGCGCGGTGCTGGTGCCGCGCGGCAAGATCGCCCTTGGCAAGCTGGCCCAGGCGCTGGTGCACGGCGCCAGGCTGCTCCAGGTGGACGGCAACTTCGACGACTGCCTGGAACTGGCCCGCAAGCTCGCCGCCGACTACCCGGTCGCCCTGGTCAACTCGGTGAACCCGGACCGCCTGGAGGGCCAGAAGACCGCCGCGTTCGAGATCGTCGAGGCGCTCGGCGACGCCCCCGACGTGCACTGCCTGCCGGTCGGCAACGCCGGCAACATCACCGCCTACTGGATGGGCTACCGCGAGTACGCCGAAGGCAGGGCAGGCCGACCCGGACGCCGCGGATGTTCGGCTTCCAGGCCAGCGGGGCCGCGCCGATCGTGCGGCGGCGAGCCGGTGCTCGCGCCGGTCGACCATCGCGACCGCGATCCGGATCGGCAACCCGGCGTCCTGGCGGCTGGCCGAGGAGGCGCGGGACGACTCGGGCGGGCTGATCGCCTCGGTGACCGACCGCCAGATCCTGGCCGCCTACCGGCTGCTGGCCGCAAGGGAGGCGGTGTTCGGCGAGCTGGCGTCGGCGGCGGGGGTCGCCGGGCTGCTCCAGGCCCGGGAGAACGGGCAGCTCGACGCCGGTTCCGGGTCGTCTGCACGATCACCGGCAATGGGCTGAAGGACCCGGACTGGGCGGTGTCCGCCGCGCCGAAGCCGGTGACGGTCCCGGTGGACGCGGCCAGTCGCGGCCGCCGCGCTGGGGCTGGCCTGATCGCGGGCCTCGGTGGGCCGCGAGTGTTGCTGGGCGACCAGGCGCTGACTGGTCGGTGCACCCGGTGCGGGTTCCCGCGACGAGCGCCAACCTGGGACCGGGTTTTGACGCGCTCGGCCTTGCGCTGGGGCTGCTACGACCAGGTCGAGGCCAGGGTCACCGGCGGCGGGCTGGCCGTGGCGGTGTCCGGCGAGGGCGAGGAGACCGCGGCAGCGGGGGAGCGGCACCTGGTGGTCACCGCGATGCGGGCCGCGTTCGCGCGGATGGGCGGCCAGCCGCCGGGAATCGCGCTGCGCTGCGCCAACATGATCCCGCACGGGCGGGGGCTCGGCTCGTCGGCGGCCGCCGTCGTGTCCGGGGTGCTGGCGGCCCGGGCGCTGGTGGCCGACGGCGCAGGACCGCCTGCCGGACGCGGCGGTGTTCCGGCTCGCCGTGGATCTCGAAGGGCACCCCGACAACGTGGCGGCCTGCCTGGCGGGCGGGCTCACCGTGGCGCCGCGGCGGCCCGCGCGTGCCCGACGGCGCGGGCGCGGTGCGCCGTGACGTCACGGCTCGATGGTGCTGGCGCGGGAGCGCTCACCGGCCGTGGCCCCTGCGTGGCCCGTCGCCACCGCGGCTGTGCGACCCATCGAGGCGCGGCGCGCCGCTGCCCGCATCGGTCCCGCACGCCGACGCGGCAGCCAACGCCGCGCGCAGTGCGCTGCTGGTGGCCGCGCTCACCAGCGACCCGGCAGGTGCTCTTCGACGCCACCGAGGACTTCCTGCACCAGCGGTACCGTGCGGCGGCCATGCCACCGACCGCTGATCTGCTGCTCAGGCTGCGCCGGGCCGGGGTAGCGGCGGTAGTGTCCGGGGCCGGCCCGAGCGTGCTGGCCCTTGGCCGTGGCGGATGGCCAGCCTGGCCTGGCGGCCGTGGATTCAATCGCGCGGGAAACGGGTATCCCTTGGCGTGTAACCCCCCTCAAGGTCGACCGGCAGGGTGCCACCGTCCAGCCCGGCGGGGCGTGTGTGCCCCCGCCGGAGCCGCGTGGCAAGGACGATCCACGAACCAGGCCCCTGAGCCAGGCGTGCTCCCTGCGGGAGGGTCCACGCAGGGACCGGGCGGCAAATCCGGCGACACACGGACCACAGTCAAGGGAATGCCGTGGGCTCGTTTGGTGTTAAGCTGGTTGCTGCACCAGGTGCCCCGCCGTCGGGGCAGGTGCTCGCCCGTCATCTGCCGCGTTACCGGCTGTATGGTCGGCTGTGGCCGGTGATTCCCTGTCAAATCTTCGGACCGCCTCCTCCCCTCCGCTGTTGCGGGCGCGGATATGGCCGTGAAGAAATGCGACAGGACCCGAGGTACGGGCGAGCCAGCGGTGCCTCGTGGACCGGTCCTGGCTCTCGCCTTCGGGGGCGCCAAGGCAGCCGGGTGACCTCGGGCACGCAGCACCCGAGACGGCGTGCCCGCACCGCTGGTGCACAACTTGGCCCGGCCAATTCACCGGGCCGTAACACCGGGTCGCCCGGCTCGCGAAGCCGGCGCCTGAGTTCTGGGAAGGACCCCTCGTGAGCGGAACCCACCGATTTCTTCACCGGCTCCCCGGATCTGCCCGGGGATGCCCCGCAGCCGGGCCGATCCGCCCGAGCCACGCGTCCCCGGTCCAGCGCCGCCGCGACCGCGCAGGCTCCGGCGGGCGGATCAGGCCCGGTCCAGGTGCCGGGGCCAGTTGCGGTGAGCCGGGCCGTGGGCTTTCCACATGTTGCTGCCGGAACTGCAGCGGCTGGCGCCAGTCCATGGGCATCACCGGGGTCGGCCGGATGCGCAAGAGCCAGCTCATCGAGGCGATCCAGAGCAGGCAGGGCGGCCAGGCCGCCGGCCCGTGCGCTCGCGCGACCGGGAGCGCCGCACTCGACCATTCAGCCAGCGGCGCGCGCCCGCGGGAGCCGGCGCGCCTCGCCACCGTGAGCAGGACGCCATGGAACCAGACAGATCTACTCAGCCGGGCCCGGGGGAGGGCACCTAGGCCGTCACTTCCGGCCGGGACACCGCGGGCCGCGCCCCGGCAGGCTGCGCGGCGGCAGCGGCCCGCCAGCCAGCTGACCTTCGGCCCCCGCGGCCAGCCGGGGACGCGCGCGCCCGCGGCCCCGAGGCACCCAACGGTGCCCGCGACCGCGGCGCGAACGACGGCCAGGGCGACGGCCAGCCGGCGGGCGGCGACGGCCAGCGGGATCGGCCGGCGCCGCCGCAACAACGTGCGCCGTGACGACGCCGCCGCGTGGCGGCGAGGCCCGCGATTCTCGCGACCAGGGCGACCAGCGTTCCGACCAGGGCCGGTCCGACCAGGGCCGGGACGGCGGCCCGCGCGGCAGGACTCCGCCGACAGGGTGGCCGCGGTGACGACGACGACGGCCGCGGCGGCCGCCGCAACCGGGACCGGTTCCGCAACCGCAACCGGCGGCGTGGCGAGCGCGGCGCCGAGACCGAGCCGGTGATCACCGAGGACGACGTGCTCATCCCGATCGCGGGCATCCTCGACGTGCTCGACAACTACGCGTTCATCCGCACCACCGGCTACCTGCCCGGGCCCAACGACGTCTACGTGTCGCTGTCCCAGGTCCGCAGGCACGGCCTGCGCAAGGGCGACGTCATCGAGGGCGCGGTCCGCCAGCCGCGCGAGGGCGAGCGGCGGGAGAAGTTCAACGCCCTGGTCCGGCTGGACAAGGTGAACGGGCTCGACCCGGAGGCGTCGCGGGCCCGGCCGGAGTTCTCCAAGCTGGTGCCGCTGTACCCGCAGGACCGGCTGCGGCTGGAGACCGACCCCGGCATCCTGACCACGCGGATCATCGACCTGGTCGCCCCGATCGGCAAGGGCCAGCGCGGGCTCATCGTGTCGCCGCCCAAGGCGGGCAAGACGATGATCCTGCAGGCGATCGCGAACGCGATCACCAAGAACAACCCCGAATGCCACCTCATGGTCGTGCTCGTGGACGAGCGGCCGGAGGAAGTCACCGACATGCAGCGCACGGTCAAGGGCGAGGTCATCCACTCGACCTTCGACCGGCCGGCCGAGGACCACACCACGGTCGCGGAGCTTGCCATCGAGCGGGCCAAGCGGCTGGTGGAGATGGGCCACGACGTGGTCGTGCTGCTCGACTCCATCACCCGGCTCGGCCGGGCCTACAACCTGGCCGCCCCGGCCAGCGGCCGGATCATGTCCGGTGGCGTGGACTCCACCGCGCTCTACCCGCCGAAGAGGTTCTTCGGCGCGGCCCGCAACATCGAGCACGGCGGCTCGCTGACCATCCTGGCCACCGCCCTGATCGAGACCGGCTCCCGCGCGGACGAGGTGATCTTCGAGGAGTTCAAGGGCACCGGCAACATGGAGCTGCGGCTGCGCCGCGAACTCGCCGACAAGCGGATCTTCCCGGCCATCGACGTCGACGCGTCCGGCACCCGCAAGGAAGAGCTGCTGCTCACGCCGGAGGAGCTGAAGATCGTCTGGCAGCTCCGCCGGGTGCTGCACGCGCTGGAGCCGCAGCAGGCACTCGAGGTGCTCCTGGACCGGATGAAGGGCACCAAGAGCAACGCCGAGTTCCTGCTCCAGGTGCAGAAGACCACGGTCAGCACCTAGGCGGCATGCGCCTGACAGGCCGGGGAATCTTCGCGGCCCGCGGCATGTTCTGGGAGCTCTGGCACACTGATAAGCGGCAATGCGCGGTACCGGTTCACGCCCGCTGGATACGCCGGCCCGGCGACCCGGCGACCAGAGCAGGAGTATTCGACGTGAAGCCCGACATCCACCCGGACTACGTGGAGACCACGGTGACCTGCACCTGCGGGAACACCTTCACCACGCGGTCCACGGCGCGCAGCGGCGTCATCCACGCCGATGTCTGCTCGAACTGCCACCCGTTCTACACCGGCAAGCAGAAGATCCTCGACACCGGTGGCCGGGTGGCCCGCTTCGAGCGCCAGTTCGGCAAGAAGGCCAGCGCCGCAGCAAGTAGCTTGACCGCAGATCACCGCGCCAGGAGGCCCGCGACGCCTCGGGCGCGGTGATCTTGGCTGTCGACGGAAGGATTTGGGCTAAGGCGTGTCGTGGCGGGTCCATGGCCGTCGCGAGCGGTGCTGGAGATCGCTCCCGGGACAGGCTGCTACGGAAGGGGAGCAGCGGTGTTTGAGCGGCTCGCCGGGCTGGCGGAGGAGTACGCCAGGCTGGAGCGTGACCTTGCCGACGCCGCCGTGCACGCCGACCCGGAGCGGGCCAGGCGGCTCGGCCGCCGCTACGGCGAGCTCACCCCGCATCGTCCACGCCTACCAGGAGTGGCAGCAGACCGCCGGCGACGAGGAGCGGCCGCGCGGGAGCTGGCCGGCGAGGACGCACTCGTTCGCGGCCGAGGCCGAGCAGTATCGCCCGGCCGCCGCGTGGAGCTGGAGAGCCGGTCTGCGGACGCTGCTGGTGCCACGCGACGCCAACGACGGCAAGGACGTCATCCTGGAGGTCAAGGCGGGGGAGGGCGGCGAGGAGTCGGCCCTGTTCGCGGGCGACCTGCTGCGTATGTACCTGCGCTACGCCGAGCGCCAGGGCTGGAAGACGGAGGTCCTCGACGCCACCATGACCGGCCTGGGCGGCTACAAGGACGCGACGGTCGCGGTCAAGTCTCGCCGTGCGCCGGGACGGCGACGGCGTGTGGTCCCGGCTGAAGTACGAAGGCGGCGTGCACCGGGTCCAGCGGGTCCCGGTCACCGAGTCCCAGGGCCGCATCCACACCTCGGCCGCCGGGCGTGCTGGTGCTGCCGGAGGCCGACCCGGTCGACGTGACCGTCGACCCCGCCGACCTGCGGATCGACGTGTTCCGGTCGTCCGGGCCCGGCGGCCAGAGCGTGAACACCACCGACTCCGCGGTCCGGATCACCCACCTGCCCACCGGGATCGTGGTCTCCTGCCAGAACGAGAAGAGCCAGCTGCAGAACAAGGAGCAGGCGCTGCGCATCCTGCGCGCCCGGCTGCTCGCCCAGGCCGAGGCCGAGGCCGAGGCCCAGGCCGCGGCCGAGCGGCGCAGCCAGGTCGCGGACCGTGGACCGCTCGCAGCGGGTGCGCACCTACAACTTCCCGGAGAACCGCATCTCCGACCACCGGGTCGGCTACAAGGCCCACAACCTGGACCAGGTGCTGGACGGTGACCTGGACGCGGTGATCGGCGCGCTCGCCGAGGCCGACAGGTCCGCGGCTGGCGGCAGCACCGATGCGGCGTAAGACCGGCGGCCCGCGGCCGCCAGTTCGGCGGGCCTGCGATGACGCTGCTGCTGGATGAGATCGCCATCGCCGCCGCCCGGCTGGCCGAGGCCGGGGTGGAGTCGCCGCGCGCCGACGCCGAGATGATCGCCGCGCACGTGCACGGGGTCGGCCGCGGCGAGCTGCACCGGGTGCCCGACGCCGAGTTCGACCCGCGGTTCTGGAACGAGGTCGCCCGCCGGGAGGCGCGCGAGCCGCTCCAGCACATCACCGGCCTCGCCTACTTCCGGTACCTCGAACTCGAGGTGGGCCCCGGTGTGTTCGTGCCCCGCCCGGAGACCGAGGTGATGACCGGCTGGGCGATCGACGAGCTCACCGCGATGGACGTCGCCGAGCCGGTCGTGGCCGACCTGGGCACCGGCTCCGGGGCGATCGCCCTGGCCATCGCGCAGGAGGTGCCCCGGGCCCGGGTGCACGCGGTGGAGGCCGACCCGCTGGCACGGCCTGGGCCGAACGCAACATCGCCGCGCTGCGCCGGCAGCGCCCCGCACACCGCGGGCCGGGTGACGCTGGACGCCGCGGACTTCGCCAAGGCGCCCTGCCGACCTTGACGGCGCTGTGGATCTTGTTATCAGCAACCCGCCGTACATCCCGGTCGGCGCCGACGGTTCCGCCCGAGGTCGCCGAGTACGACCCGGCGGGCGCGCTCTGGGGCGGCGCGGACGGCCTGGACGCGATCCGGGTCATCGAGGAGACGGCGCGGTCCGGCTGCTGCGGCCGGACGGCCTGGTCGCGGTGGAGCACGGCGCGCCGCAGGGCGCGGCGGTCTACTGGATCTTCGCCGAGGAACGCGGCTGGCCGGACACCCGCAACCACAAGGACCTGGCCGGCCGGGACCGGTTCGTCACCGCCCGCTGGCCCGGCAGGTAGCCTGCCCGCCCACCGGGTGCCCGTGCTGACCGAGGGGCTCAACAGCGGCTGCGGGCGGCCGCCACGAACTGGCATCCATGATCACGGACGATTGCCCCGCGCGATCCACGGCGGAGATCGGCCGTGATCATGGAATCGCGGGTGCGTGGCGGTGCGCGGGCGGTTCTGGGGCTGAGTTCGTCCTGGGGGGCGGGCTTGTTGGGCGCGGGCAGGGCCCGGGGGTGGAAGGATTGGCAGGCATGAGCGCACGGTACGACTGCACGGACGCGGCGCAGCGCGCGGCGGGCCTCACCGAGGCCACGGCGGTGCTGCGCAAGGGCGAACTGGCCGTGATCCCCACCGACACCGTGTACGGCATCGCCGCCGACGCCTTCTCGCCAGAAGCGGTCGCCGCGCTGCTCGCGGCCAAGGGCCGCGGCAGGCAGATGCCGCCGCCGGTGCTGGTCGGCAGCAGGCGGGCCGCGCTCGCGCTGGTCGAGGACCTCAGCGCGTCCGGCAACGACCTCATCGACGAGTTCTGGCCCGGCGGCCTCACCCTGGTGTTCCGGTCGGCCAGGAGCCTGATCTGGGATCTGGGCGACACCAGGGGCACGGTGGCGGTGCGGATGCCGCTGCAGCCGGTCGCGCTCGACCTGCTGCGCGAGACCGGCCCGCTGGCGGTGAGCAGCGCCAACCTGACCGGTTCGCCGCCGGCCACGACCGCCGCCGACGCGGAGGCGCAACTTGGCGACGCGGTCGCGTCTACCTAGATGACGGGCCGTGCGCCGCCGACGTCCCCTCCACGATCGTGGACCTGACCGGGCCGGTTCCCCGGCTGCTGCGCAGGGGGGTGATCTCGGTCGGGCGTCTGCGCGAGGTTGTCGCCCTGATCGTGGAAGACGGCGAAGATGAGGAAGACGCGTGATCGGCCGCTGGCCGTGCGTTGTACCAGTGTGGCCTACAGTGGGCGTGATGCGCGCGATCATCCGGCTGTGGGGCGCCCATGAGTGAGTATGTGATCACGCTGCTGGCCGCCGCAGCGGTGACCTACATACTGACACCGCTGGTGCGCCGTTTCGCGATGGCGGTGGGCGCCATGCACGCGGCCAGGGACCGCGACGTCCACGTGATGCCCACCCCCCTGCTCGGTGGGTTCGCCATCTACGGGGGACTGGCCGCCGCGCTGCTCCTGGCGAGCCGCCTGAGCGGCGCTGAACAGCGTGTTCGCCGAGACCAACATGGCCAAGGGCCTGCTGCTGGCCGGCGGCCTCGTCGTGATCATGGGCTTCGTGGACGACCGGTGGGGGATGGGGGCGCTCAGCAAGCTGGCCGGACAGGTCGCGGCCGGCGTCATCCTGGTCTGGAGCGGCGCGGAGATCCCCTGGCTGCCCGCGCCCGGCGGGGTCACGCTCATCCTGACCAGTGACCAGCAGGTCGCGGTGACCATCCTGGTCGTGGTGGTCACCATTAACGCGGTCAACTTCATCGACGGCCTGGACGGCCTGGCCGCCGGGATCGTGGGCATCGGCGCCATCGCGTTCTTCGCCTACTACTTCACCCTGGTGCACCGGCTCGGGCCTGCCGGACCAGACCGGGCCCGGCCCTGGCCTCGGTCCGTGCTCGCCGGGGTCTGCCTGGGGTTCCTGCCGCACAACTTCTACCCGGCGCGCATCTTCATGGGGGACACCGGCTCGATGCTGCATCGGGCTGCTGCTCGCCTACGCGCCGATCTCCAGCCTCGCGCTGCTCGACCCGCGCGTCGCTGACCGACACCCAGCGCCTACGCGGCGGGCACGGTCAACCGGTTCGGCGCGATCCTGCCGCTGCTGCTGCCGGGCGCGATCCTGCTCATCCCGTACGCGGACCTGCTGATGGCCGTGGTCCGCCGGACCCGGGCGGGCCTGTCCGCCGTTCGCCGCCGGACAAGCAAGCACCTGCATCACCGCCTGCTCGCCATCGGCCACTCGCACCGGACCAGCGTGCTGATCATGTACCTGTGGGCGGCGCTGTTCGCCGGCACCGTGGTCTGGCTGTCGATCGTCCGGACGCCGCTGATCGTGCTGGCCATCGTCACCGTGGCCGCGGTGTTCGGCCTGCTGCTCGTCACGATGCCGCGGCTGCGGCCGTGGTCGCGTGCCAGCAACGGGGACGGCGCGGCCCCGCGGCCCGCGACCGTGGCGGCGTCCGCTGTGCCGGTGGGTACGGCACCGGAGCCCGGGACCAGGCCGGCCGGCCAGCCGGGGGCATCCCGGCGCCGTGCCGGTCAGGCCGCGGTCCCCGCGGAAGTCGCCGCCGGGCGGGCCGGGATGACGCCCTCCCGCGCGGGTCCAGCCGGGGCCAGGCCGGGACGCCAGGAGCGGCGGACGAGGCCACCTGGCCGCCGGCCGGCCGCCCCGGCAACGGTGCCCCCGGGAACGGCGCCCCCGGGAACGGCGCCCCCGGGAACGGCACCCCTGGGAACGGCACCACCGGGAACAGCGTCCCTGGGAACGGCGCTGCCGGGAACGGCACCACGGGGAATGGCCGCACCGGCAGCTTCGGCGACGGCGCCGCGGGCAACGGGGCAGCCGCGAAGCCGGCCGGGCTGGCGTGGTACCGGGATGGCGACCCGGATGTGTGGCCCCGGGACCCTGGCCCGGCCGTGCCGCCGTGGGAGGCCACTCGTGCCATCCCGCCGAGGGCCGCCTGGCCGGTCGGTGCCGCCCTGGGAACTGCCCGAGTCCGCTGACCCGGAAGCGACCGGAACTATGCCGGTGCGGCGCTGGCCCGGCCAGCCCGGGTCCCCAGCCGAGGCGCCCGACGGGCCGGGGAACGGGCAGGCCGCCCGCCGTGGCCGCCGGGCTCCCCGCCATGGCCACCCGCCGCCGCCCCCGCGGCCGCCGGCCGCCCCACCGTGGGCGTGAGCGGCATCCGGCGGCACCATCTCCGCGGCGTTACCCGGCCTTGATTCCAGCTCTCTCCGGGCACGGCCGGCCTCCCGGAGAACTGCTACTTATGGTGCCGTCGAAGTTACGAATTGTCATAGGTATCACTATGGGTGACCCGGTAAAGCCTGCGTCAAGGAGCTTGTGATATCTTTCACGAGCACCCAGGTAAGGGCTAGCGATGAGGCTCGTGATACGTTTTCGCTCACCTGGCGGCGCGCAGGCGCTGCTGTGCGGCGCGGTGGTCCCCGCGGCCGGCGCCTGGGCAGGGATGGCCATGCTCACCCGCTGGCCGTTCGTCCGACAGTCGACCCCTCGGAGTTTGGCAGATGGCAAGTTACGCCGTGATCCT
The DNA here is from genome assembly GCA_963730235.1 of uncultured Actinomycetes bacterium. Classification (GTDB taxonomy): domain Bacteria; phylum Actinomycetota; class Actinomycetes; order Streptosporangiales; family Streptosporangiaceae; genus DASXKD01. The sequence goes on along the minus strand of CAVSRH010000023.1, from coordinate 124,410 downwards.
CCGGCGTTCCGCCATGGTCACTGCCGTTCCAGCGGTCGTCATGATCGTGCTGAGCGCCATCCTTGGCGGCACGAAGGGCCTCGTGGGCGCCTGCTCGGGGTTGCGCTTTTCACCGCATTCTTCGGCATCAGTGCCGTCGCGATGATCTGGGCTTCACGGAACAGCCCGCAGGTCATGATGGTGACCGCGGTGTCCACCTACCTGGTCAAGATCATTGCACTGCTCTTCCTCGTCGCCCGGTACAGCGGCACTACGGCGTTCAACGGCAAGCTCTTCGGCTTCACGGTGGTCATCTGCGTCGTCGTCTGGACCACGACGCAGGCCCTGGTCTCGGCCCGGCTCAAGGTTCCGTACGTCGAACCGGACGGGAAACGGTGACCCGTGGTGGCGACCAACGTCCGGACGGCGTAGCGCGGCCCGTCGGCCAGGCCTGCCCCCGCACCGGCAGCTTGCCTGGGGCCGGTGCCGGCCTCGCCGTCCTGCCATGACCGGCGAGCGCCCGCCCTCGGGCGATGGCGGGCAGAACGTCGGAATGACCGTCTTCAGCTACCTGCTCGCGGGCATGCTTGCCTACGGGGGGATCGGCTGGCTGATCGCACACTTCACGGGGATATCGCTGATCTTCCCGCTGGGGATGCTGTTCGGCCTTGCCCTGGCCGTCTGGCTGGTGATCAGCCGGTACGGCCGGTCCTGATCCGCGCCGCCTGTAGTCATGGCCCCGCATACGTGGCGGCCGGCCGGGGTAGGGCTGGCCGTCCGGGTCACGTGCACGCTTAAGGAGTTAAAGGGTGACTTTGATGTCCCGGGTGCCGGTGGCAGAGGGATGCCACCTCCGCTCCGGCTGCGGATACCCCGCCCCGGGGTATCCGACGAGCTTCCAGTTCCTCCATCCGCTCTTCAGCATTGGCTCGTTCCGCGTCTATATGCCGGAGGTGCAGGCGGTCCTCTGTGCGGGGCTGGTGATCGGGTTCTTCTGGGCCGCGTTCGCCAGGCCGAAGATCGTGCCAAGGGGCGTGCAGAACGTCGGTGAGCTGGGCATACTGTTCGTCCGGGACCAGATCCTGCGGCCGATGATGGGCAAGCGGGGTGACGGCTACCTGCCGTTCCTGGTGGGGCTGTTCTTCTTCATCTGGTTCGCGAACCTGATGGAGATCATCCCGGTGCTCCAGTTCCCGGTGATGTCGCACATCGCGTTCCCGATCTCGCTGATGCTCATGGTTTACCTCACCTACAACTTCGTGAGCATCAAGAACCTGGGCTTCGGCGGCTACTTCAAGAGCATGATCCCGTCGGGCGTGCCCATCGGCATCCTGCTCCTCGTTGCGCCGCTCGAGATCCTGCAGTACATCGTCGTCCGGCCGTTCACGCTGGCGATCCGGCTCTTCGGGAACATGTTCGCCGGGCACATCCTGGTGGCGGTGTTCACGATCGCGACCTGGTACCTGTTCAGTGCCAGCATCGGTCTGGTGTTCGCCGGGGCATCATTCGTGATGACCGTCGTGCTCACCGGTTTCGAGATGCTGATCCAGGCCCTGCAGGCGTACATCTTCACGATCCTGACCGCCCAGTACATCGGCGGTGCCTACGAGACGGCGCACTGAGATGACCAGCGACCGGTACCGCGGCGAGCCGCCAGAGCGGCGCGCATCTCCGGTCGTCCCTTCCGATCGCCGGGGAGAACACCGCCGGCCTAATCGCAAAGGAAAGCAAGGATGCTTCACCTAGTTCACTTCCTGGCCGCCGGGGTCACCAACAAATCGATCCTGAGCATCAACATCGGCGCGGTGGCGTACGGCCTCGCGGCCATCGGCCCCGGCGTCGGCATCGGCCTTATCTTCGGTCACGGTGTCGAGGCCATGGCCAGGCAGCCGGAGGCCGCCGGCATGATCCGGGCCAACATGTACATCGGGTTCGCGCTGACCGAGGCACTCGCGCTGATTGGCTTCGTGGTGCCTTTCGTCTTCCACTACTCCTGATCGACGCAGATCATGAGATGCGAGTAAGGCAGAAAGGCTGACGGTCATGTACCTTGCCGATTCATCCCTCGGGCCGCTTTCTCCGAGCCTGGTCGAACTGGTCATCGGCACGATCTCGTTCCTTATCGTGTTCGTGGTCCTTTGGCGGGTGCTGATGCCGCGGATCCAGCAGACCCTGACGGAGCGGACCGACCAGATCGAGGGCGGCCTGCAGCGGGCGGAAGAGGCCCAGAGGGAAGCCAAGCAGACGCTGGAGCAGTACCAGGCGCAGCTCGCCGAGGCCAGGCACGAGGCGTCCCGGCTGCGCCAGGAGGCGCAGGAGGAAGGCGCCCGGATTCTCGCGGAACTGCGGGAGCGGGGCGAGGCCGAGCGGCAGCGCCTGGTGGCCGCGGCCCACGATCAGATCGAGGCCGACCGCGTCCAGGCGATCCAGGCACTGCGGACCGAGATGGGCACGCTCGCGGTCGAGCTGGCCAGCCGGGTCGTCGGGGAAGCGCTGGACTCCAGCGCGCTCCAGCGCCGCGTCGTCGACCGTTTCCTTGAAGAGCTGGATTCCGAGCAGGCGCCGTCGGAGACAACCTCATGAGGGCAGCGCACCCGGTCACCGGCCGGGCGCGCGGGCCAGGCGGCCACGGTGACATCCGGGCCCGCCGGGGCTGGAGGCAGGCATGCGCGGCGCTAGCCGGGCCGCGTTCGCGGAGGCCCGCGACCGGCTGACCGAGACCGTGGCCGACGCGGATGTCGCCGCCACCGTCGGGGACGAGCTGTTCGCGGTTGTGCGCCTGCTCGACGGGGAGCCGGGCCTGCGCCGCGCGCTCGCCGACTACACCCGCCCGCGGGATGCCCGTACCGGGCTGGCCGCCGAACTGCTCGGCGGGCGGGTGTCCGCGGCCACCCTGGACGTGGTCTCCGGGCTGGCCGGCGCGCGCTGGTCGGTGCCCAGGGACCTGGCCGACGCGGCCGAGGAACTCGCCGTCCTCGCCACGGCGGCGGCCGGCCGGCGGCGCGGGCAACCTGGACGACGTCGAGGACGAGCTGTTCCGGTTCGGCCGGATCGCCAGTGGTGAGCCCGCGCTGCTCGCTGCCCTGGCCGACCAGCGGCTGCCGGACGACCACAAGCGCGGGCTGCTCGACGACCTCCTGTCGGGCAAGGTGACACCGGCCACGCTGCGGCTCATCACCCAGGCAGTGCTCAGCCCCCGGGGGCGTAACCTGGAGGCAAACCTGGCGGACTACGCAAGGCTCGTCGCGGCCTGGCGTCAGCGCCTCATCGCTGTCGTGCGGGTCGCCACCGAGCTCAGCGGCCGCCAGCGCCAGCAGCTGACCCGGACGCTCTCGGCCATCTACGGCCAAGGCATTCAGCTGAATGTCGTCCTCGATCCCCGGGTAGTGGGCGGAGTGTCTATTCAGATCGGGGATGAGCTCATCGACGGAACGCTGAGCAGTCGGCTCGCCGCGCTCAGACGGCACTGGGCAGCATGAGGCCAGCGTCCCGCGATCGGAAGCAGACGAGAAAGAGAGAACCATGGCGGAGCTGACAATCCGGCCCGACGAGATCCGCGACGCGCTGGAGAACTTCGTCCAGGCGTACGAGCCAGACGAGGCGTCCAGGCAGGAGATCGGCACGGTCACCGAGTGCGGCGACGGCATCGCGCGGGTCGAGGGGCTCCCCTCGGCGATGGCGAGCGAACTGCTGGAGTTCCCCGGCGGGATCCGCGGCCTTGCGCTCAACCTGGACATCCGCGAGATCGGCGTGGTCATCCTCGGCGACTTCAGCAAGGTCGAAGAGGGCCAGCAGGTGCGGCGCACCGGCGAGGTGCTGTCGGTGCCGGTCGGCGACGGGTTCCTCGGCCGGGTCGTGGACCCGCTCGGCCTCCCGCTGGACGGGAAGGGCGAGATCGAGGGCACCGAGCTTCGTGCCCTGGAACTGCAGGCCCCGACCGTGGTGCAGCGCACCAAGGTGAACCAGCCGCTGCAGACCGGGATCAAGGCCATCGACGCCATGACCCCGATCGGGCGCGGCCAGCGCGAGCTGATCATCGGCGACCGGCAGACCGGCAAGACCGCCATCGCCATCGACACCATCATCAACCAGCGCGCGAACTGGGAATCCGGGGATCCGGAGCGGCAGGTCAAGTGCATCTACGTCGCTGTCGGCCAGAAGGGCTCCACCACCGCCCAGGTCCGCCAGGCGCTCGACGACGCCGGCGCGATGGAGTACACGGCGATCGTCGCGTCGCCCGCCTCCGACCCCGCCGGGTACAAGTACATCGCCCCGTACACCGGGTCGGCCCTCGGACAGCACTGGATGTACCAGGGCCAGCACGTGCTGATCGTGTTCGACGACCTGTCCAAGCAGGCCGAAGCCTACCGCGCGATCTCGCTGCTGCTGCGCCGCCCGCCCGGCCGTGAGGCCTACCCCGGCGACGTCTTCTACCTGCACTCACGGCTGCTCGAGCGGTGCGCCAAGCTGTCCAAGGAGATGGGCGGCGGGTCGCTCACCGGGCTGCCGATCATCGAGACCAAGGCCAACGACATCTCCGCCTACATCCCGACCAACGTCATCTCGATCACCGACGGGCAGATCTTCCTGGAGACCGACCTGTTCAACTCCGGTGTCCGGCCCGCGATCAACGTCGGCCGGTCGGTGTCCCGGGTCGGCGGCGACGCGCAGATCAAGGCGATGAAGAAGGTCGCCGGGGGGCTCAAGCTGGCCCTGTCCCAGTATCGCGACCTGGAGGCCTTCGCCTCCTTCGCCTCCGACCTGGACGCCGCCTCGCGTGCCCAGCTTGACCGCGGCGAGCGCCTGGTCGAACTGCTCAAGCAGCCGCAGTACTCGCCCTCGCCGGTCGAGCGGCAGGTGGTCTCCGTATGGGCCGGCACCTCGGGCTTCCTCGACGACGTACCGGTCGCGGACGTCGGCCGGTTCGAAGAGGAGTTCCTCGGCACGCTGGGCCGCAAGCACCCCGGCGTGTACCAGTCGATCAGCGAGACCGGGGAGCTGTCCGAGGACACCACGACGGCGCTCAAGGACGCCATCGAGGACTTCCGCCGCGGCTTCGAGATCACCGGCGGCGGGCTGCTGGTACCCGACGAGCCGGCCGAGCCGCTCAGCGAGGACGACGTCAGCCGCGATGCGCTGAACAAGCGCGTCCCGCCGAAGCCGAAGCCGTCGGAGTAGGCGGCAGAACATGGGAGCACAGCTTCGCGCGGTCAGGCAGCGGATCCGGGCGATCCAGTCCACTGCCAAGATCACCCGCGCCCAGGAGCTCATCGCGTCCTCGCGAATCATCCAGGCGCAGCAGCGGGTGCGGGCCTCGGCCCCCTACGCGGAGGAACTCACCCGCGCGGTGGAAGCGGTGGTCAGCCGGTCCGCGCACATTGATCATCCGCTGGTCCGCGAGCACGCCAGGGCCGAACGGGTCGCCGTGCTGATCCTCACCAGCGACCGGGGCTTCGCGGGCGGCTACAACGCCAACGTGCTGCGCGAGGCACAGCGGCTGCGGGCGCTGCTGGAGGAGGAGCACGGTGCCGCGGTACAGACCTATGTGAGCGGCACCAAGGGCATCACCTGGCACCGGTTCCGCGACCGCGAGCTGGCCGGCCAGTGGAGCGGTTTCTCCGAGCGGCCCGCCCCGGCCAACGCCGCCACGATCGCCGAGACGCTGATCGACGCCTTCAACCGCCCGACGGCCGAGGGCGGCGTGGACGAGATCCACCTCGTGTACACCCAGTTCGTGTCGATGCTCACGCAGCGGCCCGCGGTCCGGCGCATCCTGCCGCTGGAGGTGCGGGAGACCGAGGAGGAGCGCCCCGACGGCCCGATCCCGCTGTATGAGTTCGAGCCGTCGCCGCAGGCAGTGCTGGATGCCCTTCTCCCGTTGTACGTGGAGAACCGGATCTACCATGCGCTGCTGGAGAGCGCGGCCGCCGAGATCGCGGCGCGGCGGCGGGCCATGAAGTCGGCCACCGACAACGCCAACGACCTGCTTGAGCAGTTCACGCGTGAGGCCAACAAGGCCCGCCAGGCCGAGATCACCCAGGAAATCAGCGAGATCGTCGGGGGCGCCAACGCGCTGGCCGAGACGCTCGCAGGGAGCGAGTGAGGGTCTAGGAGATGACCGCAACCACAGAGAACTCCGCCACCGGCAGCGGCGGCCGCGACGGCACGGGCCTGATCGGCCAGGTCGCCAGGGTCACCGGGCCCGTGGTGGACGTGGAGTTCGGCACCGAGCAGATGCCCGACATCTACAACGCGCTGCACGTCGATGTGACCCTGGCCGAGACGACCAGGACGCTGACCCTGGAGGTGGCGCTGCACATCGGGGACAACATGGTCCGGGCGATCTCCATGCAGCCCACCGACGGCCTGGTCCGTGGCGCCACGGTCACCGACACGGGCGGCCCGATCACGGTGCCGGTCGGCGACGTGACCAAGGGGCACGTGTTCAACGTGCTCGGCGAAACGCTCGACGTGCCGACCGCGTCCCTGAAGATCACTGACCGCTGGTCGATCCACCGGGATCCCCCCGCCTTCGACAAGCTGGAGGCGAGGACGGAGATCCTGGAGACCGGGATCAAGGTCCTCGACCTGCTCACCCCGTACGTGAAGGGCGGCAAGGTAGGCCTGTTCGGCGGGGCGGGCGTCGGCAAGACCGTGCTCATCCAGGAGATGATCACCCGGGTCGCCAAGAACTTCGGCGGTGTGTCGGTGTTCGCGGGCGTCGGCGAGCGCACCCGCGAGGGCAACGACCTGATCATCGAGATGACCGAGTCGAACGTGATCAAGGACACCGCCCTGGTGTTCGGCCAGATGGACGAGCCGCCCGGCACCCGGCTCCGGGTCGGGCTGAGCGCGCTGACCATGGCCGAGTACTTCCGCGATGTGCAGGGCCAGGACGTGCTGCTGTTCATCGACAACATCTTCCGGTTCACCCAGGCAGGCTCGGAGGTATCCACCCTGCTCGGCCGGATGCCGTCGGCGGTGGGGTATCAGCCCACGCTCGCCGACGAGATGGGCCAGCTTCAGGAGCGGATCACCTCCACCCGCGGGCACTCGATCACCTCCATGCAGGCCATCTACGTCCCGGCCGACGACATCACCGACCCCGCCCCGCACACCACGTTCGCCCACCTGGACGCGACCACGGTGCTGTCCCGGGCGATCACCGAGAAGGGGATCTTCCCGGCCGTCGACCCGCTCGACTCCACCTCCCGCATCCTGGACGCCAAGTACGTCGGCGAGGAGCACTACGACGTGGCCCGCGAGGTGCAGCGGATCCTGCAGCGCTACAAGGAGCTGCAGGACATCATCGCCATCCTGGGCATCGACGAGCTGTCCGAAGAGGACCAGGTCACGGTCAAGCGGGCGCGGCGGATCGAGCGGTTCCTCTCGCACCCGATGTTCGTGGCCGAGCAGTTCACCGGCCAGCCGGGCGTGTTCGTGTCGCTGTCCGAGACGGTCTCCTCGTTCAAGGCGATCTGCGAGGGCAAGTACGACAACATCCCGGAGCAGGCGTTCTTCATGTGCGGCGGGATCGAGGACGTGGAGCGCAAGGCGCAGGAGCTGGAGCGGCAGTGAGGACCAAGCCCGGAACGAGCGGCGGGCCGGCGGCATGAGCGTGCGAGTGGCGCTGGTGGCCCCGGACGGCGAGATCTGGTCCGGCATGGCCCGGATGGTGATCGCCAAGACCCTCGACGGCGACATCGGCATCCTGACCGGGCACCCGCCCGTGGTCGGGGTCCTGGCCGACGCGCAGCCTGGTCCGGATCCTGGACGTCGAGGACGGCGCGGCCGGGGACCAGGGCGAGATGCGCGCGGCGGTGAGCAGCGGCTTCCTCTCGGTCGCCGATGACCGGGTCTCGATCCTGGTGCGCCAGGCCGAGCTCGGCTCCGCGGTGGAGGTCAACGCCGCCCGGGCCCGCCTGGACAGCCGCGCTCTCCGAGGCCGGGCAGCTGCCACCGGGCGAGGCCGAACCCCTTGAGGTGAGATACTCCCGCGCTGCTGCTGCGGGCCGCCGGCGACCAGTCCTGACCGGCGCCAGCAGCCGGGCCGGGGATGAGCACAGCGATTGCGCTCGATGCGGCCTGGATCTTCGCCGCGTTCCTGGCCCTTGTCGTGCTCGGCGCGATCGGCCTGGCCATCCGCCGGATGCTGCTGGATCGCCGCGGCGGGACGGTGGAGTGCGGGCTGCGCAGGCCCGGGGGGACCTGGCGGCTGGGCGTCGCCGCCTACGGGGAAGATGAGCTGCGCTGGTACCAGGCGTTCGGCGTGCTGCTCACCCCGGAAGAGGTGCTGGCCCGCCGGACCCTGTCGGTCGCGTCCCGGCGCGAGGCCTATCCCGCCGAGGCCGCACTGCTGGGACAGCGGATGGTCGTGCTGTCCTGCACCGTGGGGGAGATGCTGGAGACCGTGGAGCTGGCCATGGCGGAGGACGCGCGCGACCGGCTTCCTGGCCTGGCTGGAATCCGCCCCGCCCGGCTTCTATCCGCTCAACCCGTAACCGGCCCGCTCAGCGCTCGCCGCCCGGCTTCCACAGCACGTCACCGTGGCCCTCGTTGGCCCGGCGGGCCAGGATGAACAACAGGTCAGAGAGCCGGTTGAGGTATTTGGCGGTGGCCGGGCTCACCGAGTCCGGGTAGGCCTCAAGCGCGGCCCACGCGCTGCGCTCGGCCCGGCGCACCACGGTCCGGGCGGTATGCAGCAGCGCCGCCCCCGGCGTGCCGCCGGGCAGGATGAAGCTGCGCAGCGTGGGCAGGCTTTCGTTGTAGGTGTCGCAGGCCCGCTCCAGATCGGTCACGTAGCTCTCCTCGACCCGCAGCGGCGGGTACTTAGGATCGCTGACGATCGGGTTGCACAGGTCCGCGCCGACGTCGAACAGCTCGTTCTGGATCCGGGTGAGCAGCGCCACGATGCCGGAGTCAAGCTGGCCGAGCGCGAGCGCCGTGCCGATCGCGCAGTTGGCCTCGTCCACGTCGGCGTAGGCGGCCAGCCGCGGATCCCCCTTGCCCACCCGGCTGCCGTCGCCGAGCGCGGTGGTCCCGCCGTCACCGGTCCGGGTATAGATCCGGGAGAGCACGACGGGGTTGTCACGGGCGTCCCTGGCGTCTGCTGGCATGGGACTCACCGTAGCGGGCACGGCCAGGATTCGAGCGAGCCGGTCGCGCTATGGGGCAGATCTGCCCACCCTGGGGCAATGTGATCAATCGCCTGACCTGGGGTATTCCCATCCTGACAACGATGTGGCATCGTATAAATGCGAAGAGTCACGACTGACTCTACGTAACGACTTGATCCCTGCTAGCCATCCGCCCGGCGGATCTCGGGGGCCCGCCGGAGCGAGCGGTGGCAGGCAGGTCGGAGGGGTGAGCCCCGGCTGCGTGTTTCGTGGCCGGGGCTCATCCATGTCTGGGGTCTGGGGGGTGCGGGACCGGTGATGTGGCACCCGGCAAAACGCCGTCTGCCACATCACCGGACCCGCACCGGCGACCGGCGACCGGGTATGTGTCGGCCGGTCGCGCTTGTGCGGCCGGGTACCCCTTCGGGAAAAGGGACGCGAGAGGGGAATCGGGGCCGGACGGGGCCGCGAATGACTAGCGTGCTACTAGGGTGGTGGCTTCACAGGCGGTCTGGGTCTTAGAGGTGGCTGTGTACGACTATGTCATCGTTGGTGCCGGTAGTGCGGGGTGTGTGCTGGCGCTGCGCCTCACCGAGAATCCCGCGGCGCGCGTCCTGCTGCTTGAGGCGGGCCCGCCGGACGACGCCGACGAGATCCACATCCCGGCGGCACTGAACCTGCTGTTCCAGAGCACCTACGACTGGGACTTCCACACCGTCCCCCAGGAACGCGCGGCGGGGCGGGCCATCTACTGGCCGCGCGGGCGGATGCTCGGCGGGTCGTCGTCGATGAACGCCATGATCTACATCCGCGGCAACAGGCACGACTACGACACCTGGCGGGACGAGTACGGCTGCAGCGGCTGGGGTTACACCGACCTGATGCCGTACTTCCGGCGGGCCGAGGCCAACTCCCGGGGTGCCGACGCCTACCACGGCGGGACCGGGCCGCTGTCGGTCTCCGACCTGGGCTTCCAGTCGGCGATGACCAAGACGTGGGTCGCCGCGGCCCGGGAGTGCGGGCTGGCCGCCAACGACGATTTCAACGGCGCGCAGCAGGACGGCAGCGGCTTCTACCAGGTGACCCAGGCCGGCGGCCGGCGCTGCTCCGCCGCGGACGCCTACCTGCGCCCGGCGATGGCGCGCCCCAACCTTGAGGTGATCACCGACGCGCGGGTCACCAAGGTCGTGGTCGAGGGCGGCCGCGCCGCCGGGGTGCGCTACCTGCAGCGCGGCACCGAGGAGACCGCCTACGCCCAGGGCGAGGTCATCCTGAGCGCCGGCGCCGTCGGCAGCCCGCAACTGCTCATGCTGTCCGGCATCGGGCCGGCCGACCACCTGCGCGAGGCCGGCATCGCGGTGATCGTGGACAGCCCGGGCGTGGGCGCGAACCTGTCCGATCACCCGGTGGTGCCCGCCATCTGGCGGACCCCGAAGGTGCCCGCCCTGTGGGAGAAGGCCGGCCCCAGGAACCTGTTCCGCTGGCAGTTGCGCCATTCCGGCCCGTTCACCTCGAACCTCGCCGAGGCCGGCGGCTTCAGCCGCTCCCGGCCGTCGCTGCCCGCGCCCGACCTGCAGTGGCATGCGCTGCCCACGCCCTTCGGCAACCAGGGCCTGGCCGACCCGGCGACCCGGGCGTTCACGCTGCTCGTCACGCTGGTCGATGTCGGCAGCCGGGGCCGGATCTGGCTGCGCAGCACCGACCCGCGGCACAAGCCCGCGATCGACCCGGCCTACCTGTCCGACAGCACCGACATCGCCCCGCTGGTGGAAGGCGTCCGGATGGCGCGCGAGTTCGCGGTGGCGGCCCCGCTCGCCAAGGTCTGCACCGAGGAACTGGCCCCCGGGCCGGGCGTGCACACCGACGCCGAGGTGCGCGACTTGATCCGGCGTGACCTGGGCACCCTGTACCACCCGGTCGGCACCTGCGCCATGGGCGGCGACTCCAGGCTGGCCCTCGCCAAGCATTCACCAGCGTGGTCGACCCGGAGCTGCGGGTGCGCGGGGTCGAGGGCCTGCGGGTCGTGGACGCCTCCGTGATGCCGGTCGTGCCCCGTGGCAACACCAACGCCCCCACGATCGCCATCGCCGAGCGCGCCGCGGACCTGATCATCGGCCGGGCGCCGCTGGAGCCCGTGGACCCGGCGCTGGAACCCGAGCCGCTCCCCGCCGACCTGGCCTAGGCCCCGTGACGAAGGAACGGGGCCGCAGGCCACCGGGGGGTTCCGGGGGGTCGCCCCCCCGGGTTAGCACGGCCTAGGACCGGGCCGCCCGCGCCTAATCGATACTTAACCGCCGCTGAATCCGCCGCTGACATGCTTCGGGCAGATGTCTGAGCGGCTTGCCAGCGGGGGCCGAGCCGCCCGGGCCTGGGGCCCCGAAGGGGAGCGGGGCCCCTTCAACGTCCGCGGTAGCGCTTGCCGTGCAGCAGGGTGGTGAGCGTCAGCAGCCGGTTCATGTCCTTGTCGCTGCGCGCCAGCGTGGTCAGGTTCAGCGGCGGCTTCATCCGCTGCCGGGTGATCGACTTGGCGCCGGGTGAACTCCCGCAGGCCGTCCGCACCGTGGATCCGGCCGAAACCGGAGTCGCCGACCCCGCCGAACGGCAGCGACGGCACGGTCGCGAACGCGATCACCGAGTTGATCGAGGTCATGCCGCTGCGCAGCGCCCGCGCGGCGCCATGGCCTTCTTCGCGTTGCTTGGCGAACACCGCGGAGCCGAGCGCGTACCGGCTCGCGTTCGCCAGCTTCGACCGCCCTCGGCCAGGTCGGTCACCCTGGTCACCGTCATCGTCGGCCCGAACGTCTCGTCCTGCACCGCCATGCTCTGCTCCGGCACATCGGCCAGGATCACCGGGTCCACATAGGGCCGCCGGATGCTCTGCATGCCGCCGAGCACCGCGCGCCCGCCCCGGGCCAGCGCGTCCGCGATGTGGTCCTCCACCACGTCGAGCTGGCCGGGCATGGTCATCGGCCCGTAGCTGGCCTCCCGGTCGTCGCCGGCCGCGCACCGCGGCCATCCGCTCGGACAGCTTCTCCACGAACGTGTGGTAGACCGCGTCCACCACGTAGACCCGCTCCACCCCGATGCACGTCTGGCCCGGCGTTGGACACCGCGCCCCAGGCGGCGGCGTCGGCGGCCGCGTCCAGGTTCGCGTCCGCGCCCACCAGGAGGCGTCCTTGCCGCCGCACTCGGCGATCATCGGCGTCAGGTTCTGCGCGCACGCGGCCATCACCTTGCGCGCGGTCGCGGCTCGACCCGGTGAACGCGATCTTGTCCACGCCGCTCAGCGCGAGCGCCTCGCCGGTCGCGCCAGCCCCGGTGACCAGCTGCAGTACCGGCTGCTCCGGCACGACTTCGGCGAACGAGCTGACCAGCCAGCCACCGACCGCCGGGGTGAACTCGCTCGGCTTGAACACCACGGCGTTGCCCGCCGCGAGCGCGTAAGCGATCGAGCCCATCGGGGTGAACACCGGGTAGTTCCACGGCCCGATCACGCCGATCACGCCGAGCGGCGCGTACTCGACCGACGAGGCCTGGTTGAGCGCGGTCAGCCCGCTGCGCACCCGGCGCGGGCCGAGCACCTTGCGCGGCGTTTTTGGCCGCCCAGTCGATGTGCACGATCGCCAGGACGATCTCCAGCTTGGCGTCGTCGAGCGGCTTGCCCGTCTCGGTGTGCACGAGTTCGGCGAGGCGCCCGACGTACCGGGTCAGGTGCGACTTCCAGGCCAGCAGGCGGGACTGCCGCTCCTTCCAGTCCAGGCCGGCCCACCAGGCCGCGGCCTCGCGGGCCCGCTCCACGGCGGCGTTCACCTCGGCCTGGCCGAACACGGGGAAGGTGGCGATCACTTCGCCGGTCGCCGGGTTGACCGAGTCGAAGGTCTCCGCGGCGCTGGCCTGTCCTGTCTGCAGCGTGTCCATCGGTCCTCGCGTCTCGCCGGGGCGCCGTGCGGCGCCTGTTACGCGCTAGTAAACCATCGCCGGTGCCCGCCCAGATACCGCCACCGAGCCTCACCGGACCGGTGGGCGTGATCTGGTTGACTGGGCTACCGTGCACACCGAGCCAGCGTCGCCGCCGCAGCGGCCATATGTGCTGCTGAGCTGCGCAATGTCCGTGGATGGCTGCCTGGACGCGCCGGGGCCGCAGCGGCTGGTGCTGTCCGGCCACGCCGACCTCGACCGGGTGGACGCCGAGCGGTCCGAGGCAGACGCGATCATGGTCGGCGCGGGCACCATCCGCCGCGACAACCCGCGCCTGGTGATCCGCTCCGCCGGGCGCCGGGCCAGCCGGGTGGGCCGCGGCCTCCCGGAGAACCCGGCCAGGGTGACCCTGACCGCCAGCGGTGACCTCGATCCGGCCGCCCGGTTCTTCGACGCCACCAGCGGCGCCGGTCCTGTGGTCTACTGCGCCGCCGCGCAGGCGCCCAAGCTCCACGATCTGCTTAACGATGTTGCCCCGGTCATCGCCGTCCCGCCGCCCATGGAACTCGGGGCGGTCCTCGCCGACCTGGCCCGCCGCGGCGTGCACCGCCTGCTGGTGGAGGGCGGGGCTGGGCTGGGACGCGAGTTCCTCGCGGGCGGGCTCGTGGACGAACTGGCCCTCACCGTGGCCCCGTTCTTCGTCGGCGCGGTGGGGGCGCCACGGTTCGCCGGGCCCGCCGACTATCCGCATGACCCCGGGCGGCCGATGCACCTGGCCGAGGTACGCCAGCTCGACGATGTCGTACTGCTGCGATACCTGCTCGGCGGGGACGGCCCGGCGGCGCGCGGCGCGGGCGAGGCCCGGGGGCACGCCGGGCAGCAGCGGCGTCAGCCACCGGCAGCCCCGGCGGCCAGGCGGGGCCCGGGGCACTGAGCGGCGGCGCGCCGGGGCAGCGGGCGGAGGCGACCGGCGCGGACCGGGCGTGGCTCGCGCAGGCGATCGCCCTGTCGCGCCGCTGCCCGCCATCCCCGTCGGCGTTCGCGGTCGGCGCCATCGTCGTCGCCGCCGACGGCACGGTCCTGGCCACCGGGCTACTCCCGGGAGACCAGCCCTCGTGCGCACGCGGAGGAGGTGGCGCTCGCCAAGATCGGCCCGGCCGACCCGCGGCTGGAAGGCGCCACGCTGTACAGCTCGCTGGAACCGTGCCGGGTCCGCGCCTCGCAGCCCACGCCGTGCGCGCAGCTCGTCATCGAGGCGGGCCTGCGCCGCGTGGTGATCGCCTGGCTGGAGCCGCCGCTGTTCGCGCCCGGGGGAGGGGCCGCCATGCTCCGCGAGGCAGGGATTAGCGTGGTGGAGATCCCCGGCCTGGCCGCCGAGGCCCGCGCCGTCAACGCCGCGGTCCTCAGCGAGCAGGATCCGGGCGCCCCTGCTTCATGACCACAAGGCCGGCCGGGCTCCGCACGGCCCGGCGGGCGTGCTAGCCGACCGCGGAAGGGACCAGGCATGGCTGACAGCGGGTATGTGGACCTTCGCTCGGACACGGTGAGCAGGCCCACGGCGGCGATGCGGCGCGCCATGGCCGGCGCCGAGGTGGGCGATGACCTGTTCGGCGACGATCCGACGGTCATCCGCCTCCAGGAGCAGGCCGCCGCGCTGACGGGTAAGGAGGCCGCGCTCTACCTGCCCACCGGCACGCTGTGCAACCAGATCGCGATGCACGTGCTCGCCGGTCCCGGGCACGTCGTGGTGTGTGAGGAGACCGCGCACGTCGGCACGCACGAACTGATCTCGTCGGCGATGCTGTCCTCGATCACCTTCCGCGCCATCCCGGGCCGCCCGCGTGGCCTGCTGACGGCGGCGCAGGTGGCGGCCGCGCTGGCGCCGGTGCCCTATGACCCTGCCGTGGTCGGCCTGGTAACCGTGGAGAACACCCACCAGGTCGGCGGCGGCACGGTCATGCCGGTGGGCACGCTGGCCGAGATCGCGGCGGCCTGCGCGGGCCGGGGAGTCCCGCTGTACCTGGACGGTGCGCGCATCTTCAACGCGTGCACGGTGGCGCAGATCGCGGTGTCGCAGTACGCGGCCCACGCCAGCGCCATGATGTTCTGCTTGTCCAAGGGGCTCGGCGCGCCGATCGGCTCGGTGCTCGCCGGGGATGCCGCCTTCATCGAGGCGGCGCGGCGGCTGAAGATCCTGTTCGGCGCCGGCTGGCGGCAGGCCGGGATCATGGCCGCGGCAGGGCTGATCGCCCTGGCCGAGGGGCCGGGCGGGCTGGCCGAGGACCACGCGAACGCCCGCAGGCTGGCCGAGGGCATCGCCGCGATCCTGCCCGGGCACGTCGACCTGGACGCGGTGCAGACCAACATCGTGTTCGTGGACGTGGCCGGCACGGGCCAGCCGCTGGACGCCTGGGCCGCCGCCCTGGCGGGCGAGGGCGTCCTGGTGACCATCGTCGCGGGCAAACTACGGCTGCTCACGCACCCCGACGTGGCTGCGAAAGACATCGACACCGCCGCGGACGCCTTCCATCGCGTGGCGATCGAATTCGGCCTGACTCCCGCCGCCTCCGCACGCTGACGCCATCTCCGGCGCCATTCTCATGATCATGTGAGTTTGTTCATCGTATAGATGAACAAACTCACATGATCATGGCAAAGGGGGCAGCGGGCCGCGCTACGGAGCGGTCTTGCCTGCGGGCGGGGCGGCCGTCGGCAGCGCCGCCCCGTCCGCTGCGGCGGGCGCCGGGGATGCCTCGCCGTTGCCGGTGGCCACCGCGGGCTGCGGTGCGGTCTCGGCGTCGCCTGCGGGCAGGGTAGCCGCCACGGGTGCCGCGCCGTTGCGGACATGCGTGGCGGGCGCCGTCGCGGACTCGCCCTTGCCCTGCGCGACCATCGATGCCACGTTCGGGTCCGCCAGGGCGGCGCCGTAGCGGATGGCCACAAGCTGGCCTATGGCGGCGTGGGCGCCCAGCGGCGCGGCACACTCGGTGCTCGTCAGCGCGGCGATCGCCTCCAGCGTGCCGGAGGTGAGCTCGGGGCCGACCATGCACGGCGCCAGGGCGACCCGCGGCACGGCCTGGCGCAACTGGGCGGCCGCGTCCTTGATGCTGCCGGGATCGGTGAGCGACGCGGCGGCCACCGGCGTGGTGAGGCGGGAGGCGAGCAGGACCGCCACCACCTCGGCCGCCTGTACCGCTTCCTCGCCGCCCACGGCGCCGACGATGACCCCGTCGGTGGTGGTCTCGGTCACGATGCTGATCCGGCCGACCCGGGAGGCCCGGGCCAGCCCGGCGTCGGCCAGCCGTGCGTGCAGCGCCTCGGCGAGCAGTGGGTGCGGGCCCAGGGGGTCGGCGATGAGCAGCGGTGCCTCGGCCGCCGCCACGGCGTCGGAGATGGCCTGGTCCGCCTCCGGGTTGGCGAACGCCATCAGCGGCACCACGACGCCGGCCAGGCTCCCGTCCCGGCTGGCCAGGCTGCCGAGCACATCCTCCAGGTGATCCTGGCTGCCGCGCAGGAAGCCGATCAGTATCTCGGCGCCGTGGCAGGACGCAGCCGCCATGTCGGCGACCCGGACCGCGATATCCTCGCTCTCCGGCCTGGCCGACCCAGGGACGGCGATCACCAGCGCGGGGCTGTCGGAGGGCAGCGACAGCTGGTGCGGGCTGGAATGCCGCCCGCGCCGGCGGTAACGATTGGTCCGGACCGGCAGGGCCGAGCCTGAGTCCTGATCAGCGCTCATATCAGCGCATCGTAACCAAGCAGGCCCCCTCAGTGCGGACAATTCGGGTCACAGCTGTCTATCGGGCCCGTCACGGCTTGCCCCGGACAGCCGTACGGCCTGCGCACGGCGCCGGATCGCGGGCACAGGACGAGCGGTCCCGCCCCGGCCGCGAACTGACCCCCGGCCACGCCGCTCAGCGCCCCGCATCAGCGTTCGGCGAGGAACGCGGCGATGGCGGCCGTGAGCTCTGGCGCGGCGACCGCGCTGCCATGATCGCCAGGCACGCGGACGAGCCGGGCATCGCGCAGGAGCGCGGCCAACTCGCCGGCGTCAGAGCGCTCATCCTTGTCGCCGATCGCGACGAGCGTCGGGATCGTGATCTGGCGCAGGGCGTCCTCGGGCGTCGGAACGAGCGAGTGCAGCACGTGCAACAGCGCCAGCGGATCGGCGCCGAGCTCTGAGATCCAGTGCGCGATCTGCGCGTCGGGGGAGCCGGGCTCGATCGCGGCCCCGTCCACGAGCGCGGTCAGCACGCGGTCGTTCACCCCGCCGCCTTGCGGGCCGCTCACCTTCGCCAGTCCCTGCCCGGCCACGATCGCGCGGGCGGGCCTGGCGCCTCGCACCAGCATGCGCACCACGATCCGCCCGCCGAGCGAATAGCCGCCAAGGTCGTAGTCCCCATCACCGAGCCCGAGATGCTCGACGAGCGCAAGTCCGTCGTCGGCCAGCACGTCCGGCGGATAGGCGGCGGGATCGTGCGGGTTCGCACTGTCCCCGTGGCCGCGGAAGTCCGGCGCTATGACGCGATACCCCTGCTCGCCGAGCGCGCTACCCCAGCCGTGGTCGAGCATGTGTGAGCCCGCACCCATGAAGCCGTGCAGCAGCACCAGCGGACGCCCCGACCCGGTCTCGCGGCACGCCAGCTCCACGCCATCGCGACCGGCGAATCGATAGACGCTCATACCGTGTTCGATCGTAGGCCCATCGGGGTCAGGCCCTCGCCGTCACGCCGGAGAGCCCACCCGACGAGCGACTGGCCTACGCAGCCGCCGGATCGAGGATCGTGACGCTTGCGGCCTCGGACGGTTCGGGTACGGGCAGGCCCTCCTGCTGGAGCATGGCGATGTGCGCGGCCATGGCCTCGATCATCAGCGTCTCAGTGTCCTGACGCGAGTCTCCGGCGGCGATGACTCCCGGCAGGTCAGGGGAGTATGCCGAGTAGCCCGACTCATCGTCGCCCTCGAAGACGACCACGTAGCCCTTCATGGCCGCTCCTTTCGCAGGCCCGCTTGCTTCAGGATGCTTGACTCGGTCTTCGGTTTCAAGGTAGCGCTCGGCTTGCCCGCCACGGTAACCAGCCCAGGTTTTGCAGGGTGAGCAAAGTGCCGGTGGGAGCCGGAAACGCGCTTCAGTTTCGCGCCAGCTGCCGGCGCTGGGCGCTCATCATGTTCAACGCCTGGACTCCCGACGTCCTCGCGGCGGTTGGCAGGCGGGATAAGGCCGCAGACGTACATGGACTTTTCTCCGCTCAGATACCGCCGTCAGAACAGCCTGAGCGAGTCGTCCACGGCGCCGCGCATCGCGTCGTAGTCCAGGGTCACGCACCGGATGCCCCGGTCCTCGGCGAGCACCCGGGCCTGGGGCCTGATCTCCTGGGCCGCGAAGATGCCGCGCACGGGGGACAGGGCCGGGTCCCGGTTGAGCAGTTCGAGGTATCTCGTCAGCTGCTCCACCCCGTCGATCTCGCCGCGCCTCTTTATCTCCACGGCCACGGCCGCCGAGCTGTCGTCCCGGCACATCAGGTCCACCGGGCCGATCGCCGTCGGGTACTCCCGGCGGACCAGCCGCCAGCCCTTGCCGAGCAGCTGCACCTGCTCGGCAAGCAGTACCTGCAGGTGCGCCTCGACGCCGTCCTTCTGCAGCCCGGGATCGACGCCGAGTTCGTGGCTGGAGTCGTGCAGCACCTCCTCGAGGGTGATGCGCAGTTCCTCGCCGCCCTTGCTGACCACCCGCCAGGAACCCGGCGACTCCTCCAGCCGGCACGGCGGGGACATCCAGTTCAGCGGCTTGTACGAGCCGCCGTCGGAATGGACCAGCACCGAGCCGTCCGCCTTGACGATGAGCAGCCGCATCGCCAGTGGCAGGTGCGCGCTGAGCCGCCCCACGTAGTCCACGCTGCACCGCGCAATGACAAGCCGCACGAGAGGCAACTCTAGCTAGTGCCGGGGCGTGGCAGCGGGCAGGATCTGAAAGGGGTGGGCGCCAATCCATGACGGGAGGCGGCCGAATTGCCTGAGTCGCTACCGGAGCGGATCCGGCACTACGTCCTGGACGGCAGCGACCGGGATCTGCGGCGGCTCCTCAGCGTGGCCGAGGTACAGGCCGAGTCGGCCCGCGCGGCGATCGGCCGCATCGGGGACATCACGGGCTGGCGGGCCATCGAGTGCGGCTGCGGCCCGCTGGGCTGCCTGGCGGTTCTGTCGGATTGTCGGCCCGGGCGGAACTGTCGTCGGGGTGGATTTCAGCGCGGCCACGGTCGAGCGGGCCCGCTCGGTGGTCGCCGTCCTGGGCATCGGCAACGTCGAGGTCGTGGCCGGCGATGTCCATGACTTCGACGTCGCCAGCGCCGGCGGGACCTTCGACCTCGGCTACACCCGTGCCTTCCTGATGCACCAGGCCGATCCCGAGCGGACGCTCCGCAAGATCGCCGGAATGCTCCGGCCCGGGGGATGGCTGCTCGTCCAGGAGCCGCTCCGGACGCCGCCACCGCAGAGTTATCCGCCCGTCGGCGCCATCGGCCGCTACTGGGAGCTGATGCACGAAGCCGCCGCCAGGTCCGGGGTGGCACCCGATGCCGTCGAAAACCTGCGGGCCTCGGCGGCCCGTGCGGGCTTCGAGGTAGCCGGGGCGCGCGGGTTCTTCAACGTGATGGAGCCGGCGGTGGGCTTCGACATCCATGCCGGCGCCGTCGCCGCGCTCAAGAGCCGGCTCGTGGGCACCGGCGTGGCGGCCGGTCCTGAAGTGGATGAGCTCGAACTGTCCCTGCGCCAGGCCGCGTCCACCGACGGCTGGCTGACCAGCCCCTTCATGCTCGACCTGGCCCTGCGTAAGGAGTAACGGGCGCCGCGGCCCGGCGGTGTCCGGCGAGCCGCGGAACAGGCGTGCTTTCACCACGGCCCGGGCTCGTGTGATGCTTAGCGGCGGCGGCCGTTGAGTGTTCGTTGATCGACAGGGGCGCACCATGTCTCGTGCCAGCTGGAAAACGATCCTCCTCTCCCTGGCCGCCCTCTTGGCGGCCAGCCTGCCGGTGGCCGCGACGAGCGCGGCAGCGCAGGCGGCGCGTACGGTGGGCCGTGCGCCGGCCGACACGGTCTTCTCCGGAGATCTGGGTGGTGTGAGCGCCACCTCGCGCACCGATGCGTGGGCGGTCGGGGTCCAGTGCCCCACATGCGGTAACCCGGGCACGATGACCCTGCACTGGGACGGCACGCACTGGTCGATGGTGCCCAGCCCGGACCCCGGCAAGATGAACGACGTCCTGAACGACGTGGCCGATGTGTCGCCTTCGGATGCCTGGGCGGTGGGGTCCTACGGCAACTCCACGTGTTCCACGGCTGTCATGGTGTTCCTGCACTGGAACGGCACCGCCTGGTCACAGTCCAAGAGCCCGGCCTCGGGTGCGGCCTGCAACAACCTGGACGGCGTCAGCGCCCTCTCGGCCTCCAGCGCCTGGGCGGTCGGCCGGTCCTGCACCTTCGCGGTGAACCACTGCCACACGCTGATCGTGCACTGGAACGGCACCGCCTGGTCGAAGGCGGCCAGCCCCAACCCCGGGGCGGAAGGCCGCTCGTTGTCCGGCATCAGCGCCGACTCGCCCACGGACGCGTGGGCGGCCGGGTCTTACTGCACCACGACTTCCTGCACGGGGCAGGACACGATGCTGCTGCACTGGAACGGCACCGCCTGGTCCAAGGTGCCCAGCCCGAACCCGGGCCCGCAGAGTTTCCTTGTTGCGGTCAGGGCCGTCTCCCCTTCGGATGCCTGGGCGACCGGGGACTACTGCACCACGTCTTCCTGCGCCGTGTCGGACACGCTGTTGCTGCACTGGAACGGCACCGCCTGGTCGAAGGTGCCCACCCCGAACCCGGGCCCGTTCAGCAACAGCCTGAACGGCGTGACCGCTGTGTCGCCCACCGACGTCTGGGTGACCGGCGACTACTTGCGCTCCCAAGTGCGGCGGCCACATCCGCACGCTGATCCTGCACTGGAACGGCACCGCCTGGACGACGGTCAGCAGCCCGGACCCCGGAAACATCAATGGCCTGGCCGCGGTGGCCGCCACCGCGTCCGGCAACGCCTGGTCGGCGGGATTCACCTGCGTCACGTCCGTGTGTGGTACCAACACCAACGCGCTGATCCTGCACTGGAACGGCACCGCCTGGACGACATCCTCGGGCTAGCCCCGGCTGCTGGAGTCCTTCTCGCGCACGTAGGTGCCCCGGCCGCGCAACACCACCAGATAGCCGCCGTCCACGAGGTCGGCGATGGCGCGGCGCACGGTCAGCCGCGCTACGCCGTACTGGCTCGCCAGTTCCAGTTCGTTGGGCAGCTTTGCACCCTGAGCGAGCCGCCCGGCGCCGATCTCGCCGCGCAGGTCCGCCGCCACCTGGGCCCAGAGGTGCTCGGCGCGGGCATGGTCGATGCGCCCCGATCGATCCTCTAGTGACATGTGATCATGCTAAGCACGCCGCTGACGTGCAAAAACAGATAACTACCTCTGCATACAGCTACAGATGTCTTATGCTGTTCACTATGGAGCAGGGCGATATCGAGCGGCTGCGCGAGGCGCATCCACTGTGGCGGATCGGATCGGTCTGGGCGTCGGCGGGGAGCGGGCCGGACAGCAGGAGGCTGACCGCCTCGCGGGACGGCATCCAGGTCCACGCCTGGACGGCCGAACAGCTCACGGGGTGCATCGCCTACGAGGAGGAGCGGAACGGCTGGCCGGCCTCGCAGGCCGGGCCAGGCTGTCAGGCGATCTTGACGGCGACCGTCTGGCACGGGCCCACCTTCTGGGTGGCCTCGCTCTGCACGCAGAGCCTTGCCGCGGCGGCCTGGCCGGACTTGCCGGTCACCCGGGTGGTGATCACGAACGAGGCGGACCGGCCGTGCGGCACATTGCCGGGCTCGCACCGGGAGCCGTCCGGGTTGATGCCCGAGCCGTCGGCGACCACGCACAGCGGGTCGCCGGCACCGGTGACGCCGGTCAGCTTCTCCAGGACCAGGTCGTCGCCGTTCACCCCGGAGCCCTTGTTGGTCTCGGTGAAGGAGAACGTGAGTACCTGGCCGATCTGGATGACCTTGACACCGCCCGCGGCGAAGCCGTGCAGGACCATTCCCGGTACGGCCGCCGCGGGCTGGGCCGGGGCCTGCGCCGCGCTGGTCAGTACCGTGACAAGTGGACCGGCGACCAGCACGGAACCCATGATCAGGGCGAATCGGCGGATGTTCTTCGGGAGAGTAGTCATGGCTGACGGTAACTCGCCGCGGGATGGCGGCCCAGGCCCGATTTCGCCGCAGGACCGCCCGGCAGATGTCGATCCGGGGGAGAGACGTTCGTGTAGCAGCTGAAAGGACCCGCGATCACCAGGAGGAACACGCGATGAAGCAGTACCTGATCAGCGTCTACCAGCCCGACGGGCCGATCCCGCCGCCAGAGGTCCTGGACAAGGTCGGGGCCGAACTGGACGCGTTGCGCGCCGAACTCAGGGACGCCGGCGCCTGGGTCTTCAGCGGCGGGCTGCACGCCCCGAGCACCGCGACCGTGCTGCGGGCCAAGGACGGCGACGTGGTGGTCACCGACGGCCCGTTCGCGGAAGGCAAGGAGCACCTGGGCGGCTTCACCATCCTCAAGGCCCCGGACCTGGACGCGGCACTGGCGTGGGGCCAGCGTTATGCCCTGGTCATCGGCCTGCCCATCGAGGTGCGCCCGTTCCAGGGCGAAGCCAGGGACTGATGCCCGGCACGCCGGCCCCGTCGGCCGCGCAGATCGAGGACATCTTCCGGGCCGAGTACGGCCGCGCGGTCGCCGTCCTGACCCGCACCTTCGGCGATCTTGATATCGCCGAAGACGCGGTACAGGACGCGTTCGCCGTGGCGGCGCAGCGGTGGCCGGCGGCTGGGCTGCCGCCGAGCCCGCCCGGCTGGATCATCACCACGGCCCGCAACAGGGCCATCGACCGCCTCCGCCGGGAGGCGTCCCGTGCGGACCGGCACGCCCAGGCTGCCCTGCTGCACGCCCGCGGCGAGCCCGCCGAGGAGGGACCCGTGCGCGACGACCGGCTGCGCCTGATCTTCACCTGCTGCCACCCCGCGCTCGGCCAGGCCGCCCAGGTCGCGCTGACCCTGCGGCTGCTGGGCGGGCTCACCACGGCGCAGATCGCCCGGGCCTTCCTGGTGCCGGAGCCGGCCATGGCGCAGCGGCTGGTCCGGGCCAAGGGCAAGATCCGCGACGCGGGAATCCCGTACCGGGTGCCGGCCGAGGCCGACCTGCCTGGCCGGCTCCGCGCCGTGCTCGCCGTCCTGTACCTCATCTTCAACGAGGGCTATACGGCCAGCGCGGGCGGGGAGCTGGTCCGCGCGGACCTGTGTGCCGAGGCGATCCGGCTGGCGCGGCTGCTGGCCGGGCTGATGCCCGACGAGCCCGAGGCGCTGGGGCTGCTCGCGCTGATGCTGCTCACCGACGCGCGCCGGGATGCGCGCACCACCGGGACCGGCGACCTGGTCCTGCTCGCCGACCAGGACCGGGGCCGCTGGGACGGGGCCCTCATCGCCGAGGGCCAGGCCCTGGTCCGCCGCTGCCTGCGCCGCGACCAGCCCGGCCCGTACCAGATCCAGGCGGCGATCCAGGCCGTGCACAGCGATGCGGCAACGGCCCGGGGCACCGACTGGCGGCAGATCGTCATGCTGTACGACCAGCTTCTGGCCGTCACGCCGAGCCCGGTCGTGGCCCTCAACAGAGCCGTCGCGGTGGCCGAGGTTGATGGCCCGGAATCGGCGCTGGCCCTGGTGGATCGTATTGGGCTGAAGGACTTTTACCTGTTCCATGCCATTCGCGCTGACCTGCTGCGCAGGCTGGGCCGCGACGGCGAGGCGGCGCAGGCGTACCGTGCGGCCATCGGCCGCACGGAGAGCGTGGCGCAACGGGCCTTCCTGGAGCGCCGCCTGCGGGCGCTCGCGGCACGATGACCGGCCGGGCAAGCCGCGGTCTAGCATCGGAGCATGACCGCACTGGGTGATCTTGACCGGGCCAGGATCGGGGAACTGCACGCCCGGGAGGTGAGCCGGTTCCGCGCGGCCCGGCCCCGGTCGGCGGCCATGATCGCCCGCGCCCGGGCGCACATGCCCAACGGCGTGCCGATGGTCTGGATGGCATTTCACGACGACCAGGTGATCTACGTCGACCACGGGCGGGGCCCGGGGTTCACCGACATCGACGGATTCGGCTACATCGACTTCAACGCCTCGGACATGGCCATGTTCTGCGGGCACGCGCACCCCGCGATCGTGGCCGCCGTGGCGGCGCAGGCGGCCCGGTCCACGCAGTTCCTGCTGCCGACGGAGGCCTCGGTGGAGGTGGCCGAGGAACTCGCCCGCCGGTACCCGGTCCCGCAATGGCAGTTCACCCTGTCGGCCACCCAGGCCAACACCGAGGCGATCCGGCTGGCCCGGGCGGCCACCGGCCGCGAGGTCGTGGTGCTGTTCCAGGGGCATTATCACGGCCACTTCGAGGAAGGCCTGGTGGATCTGGACGGGGAGCAGGTCGCCGCGCTGGAGCGCGGCCTGTCCAAGGGCGTCACCGGAAGAGTGCAGGATCGCCCAGTTCAACGACCCGGACACGCTGCGCGCGGCGCTGGCGCCCGGCGACGTCGCACTGGTGCTGACCGAGCCGGCCATGAGCAACAACCTGCACCTGCTGCTGCCCGAGCCCGGCTGGCATGCGGCGCTGCGCGATCTGACCAGGCGGCACGGGACCCTGCTGGCCATCGACGAGACCCACACCCACGTGGTCGGGCCGGGCGGCGCGACCGGGCTGTGGCACCTCGACCCCGACATCGTCACGATCGGCAAGGCGGTCGCCGGCGGGCTGCCGATGGGTGCCTACGGAGTCACCGCCGGGCTGGGCGAGCAACTGGACGTGGCACGCCACGTCGCCACCGGCGGCACCCTGTTCGGCAACCCGCTGTCGGCGGCGGCCGCGAAGGCCGCGCTCACCGAGGTGCTGCTGCCCGGCGCCTACGCCCACACGTCCGCGCTGGGCGGCGAGCTGGCCGACGGAATCGAGGCGGCCATCGGCGCGGCCGGGCTGCCCTGGACGGTGATCCGGCTCGGGCCCCGCAGCGGGCAGTGGTACGGGCCGCAGCCGCGCACCGGCGCCGAGGCGTACGCGCTGAGGGATGGCCAGCTCACCGATCTGATCCGGATCTGGCTCGCCAACCGCGGCATCTGGGAAGCCCTGCCGGGCGCGGGCCCCACCGTCCCGGTGCCCGCGACGGCGGCCGACGTGAGCCGGTATGTCAGCGCCTACGGCGAACTGCTGGCCGAGCTGCGCTGACCGTGCGGGCATGCGGCCGCGCGCCGCCAGCGGCGGGCTGGCGGGCGGGCCGGCCCCGATCAGGAAAACCTGTTGACATGCCCTACAGTGACGCCCGTGAGCCCTCGCAAAGCCCGGCGCCTGCCGGCCGGCCTGCCGCGCCGGCCGCGCGGCGGCCTGCCGCCGGTGCGCCCCGGTGACGAGGCGGGGGACGACGCGGAGGTGCCCCCGCTGCGGCTCGGCCCGGAGCGGATCGAGTCGGGCCCGGACGGTGACTGGGTGGTCCGGGCCATGCCGGGCGAGGCCACCCTCAAGACCTACCGGTGCCCGGGCTGTGACCAGGAGATCAAGCCCGGTACCGCGCACGTGGTGGTGTGGCCCGCCTATACGCCCGGGCCGGCGGAGCGCAGGCACTGGCACCGCCCGTGCTGGGACCGCCGGCTGCACCGCCAGGGCCGGCCGGGCAGGTAAGGAGCACCGTGACAGAGATCAGGGCCGCCACTGTGCTGCCCGCCCGGCGCGAGGACATCACCATCCACACCGCCGACGGCCTGGCGCTGGTCGGGGAGGCCGCCCTGCCGGCGGCCAGGGACCCGGTGGCCACCCTGCTGTGCCTGCACCCGCTGCCCACGCAGGGCGGGATGATGGACAGCCACATCCTCCGCAAGGCGTCCTACCGGCTGCCCGCGCTGGCCGACCTGGCCGTGGTCAGGTTCAACACCCGCGGCAGCGCCTCGGACCGCGGCCGCAGCGAGGGGGAGTTCGGCGACGCCATGGCCGAGCGGTACGACGTGGCCGCGGCGATCGCCTGGTGCGTGGCCGCCGGCCTGCCGAGGCTGTGGCTGCTGGGCTGGTCGTTCGGCACCGAGCTCGCGCTGCTGTGGGGGAACGACCCGGCGGTGGAGGGCGCCATCCTGCTCTCCCCGCCGCTGCGCCGGGCCGGCGACGCCGAGCTGGACGCCTGGGCGGCCTCGGGCAAGCCGCTGCTCGTGCTGGTACCCGAGTTCGACGACTACCTCCGGCCGGACGAGGCGCGGGCCCGGTTCGCGCGGGTGCCGAAGGCCGAGGTGATCGCGGGGGAACGGGCCAAGCACCTATGGGTCGGGGAGCCCGCTGTGCGTACTGTTCTGGGTGAGATCGTGCGCCGGCTGAACCCGGCCGCGTGGCCGCTGCCAACTGAGTGGGAGGACCTACGGTGACCCTTTTCGATCTGAGCGGTAAGAAGGCATTCATCACCGGGGCTTCTCGCGGCATCGGCCAGGAGGTCGCGGTGGCTTTCGCCGAGGCGGGAGCCGACCTCGCGCTGGTGGCGCGCAGCGAGGACGGCCTGGCGGCCACCGCGGAGAAGGCGGCGGGGTACGGCCGCGAGGCGTTCGTGATCCGCGCGGACGTGACCGACCAGGAAGCCGTGGAGGGCGCCGTCGCCGCCGCGGTCGAGCGCCTCGGGCATCTGGACATCGTGGTCAACAACGCCGGTGGGTCCAACTTCGTGGTCCCGTTCATGGACCTGCGGGTGCCGGGCTGGGACAAGCTGATGCGGCTCAACCTGACCTCCGCCGTGTACGTGTGCCACGCGATCGGGCCGCACCTGGCCGAGCGCGGCCAGGGCTCGGTCATCAACGTGGCCTCGGTGGCGGGCCTGGCCGCCTCGCCGTTCCTGTCGCCCTACGGGGCGGCCAAGGCCGGGCTGATCTCGCTCACCAAGACGCTGGCGGTGGAGTGGGCGCCGCTGGGCATCCGGGTCAACGCCCTGTGCCCCGGCTGGACGGCGACCGAGCTCAACCGCAACCTGTGGGAGGACGAGACCACGGGGAAGGCGACCATCGCCACGGTGCCCATGCAGCGGTGGGGCCGTGCCGCCGAGATGGCCGGCCCGGCGGTCTTCCTGGCCAGCGACGCGTCGTCCTACATGACCGGGCAGGCGCTCGTCGTGGACGGCGGCCAGACCACCATGGCCTGAGGCCCGCGGGCGGGCCGGGGACGCACCTGGCAGACGGAAACGGGGCGGCGCGATTCGCGCCGCCCCGCCGTGTCCGCGGTGGTTACTCGGTCCACCACTCCTCGTCGTTGGCCTTGGCTGCCTTGGCCGACACCGGCTGCTTCGGGCCGTTGGCCGCCGGCTGGCTGGCCTGGACCGGTGCCTGCGGCGCTGGCCGTGACTCCTGCCGGGGCGCGGGCGGCGGCGGCCCGGCGACGGCCTTGGGCGCGGCCGGTGCGACCGCGGGCCGGGGCTGCTTGAGCGCTTCGGACAGGCCCGGCATCTGGGTGCCGAGGAGCTGGCTGATCTGCGCCAGGTGCGAGGAGATGCTCTCCTTCTGCTTGGACAGCTCGTCGACCTCGCGCTGGGCCAGGGCGCGGTGCCGCTCGATCTCGTTCTTGGTGTCCGCCAGCAGCTGGTCGGCCTGGGCCTTGGCCTGGGCGACGACCTGGTCGGCGTTCTTCTTGGCGTTGGACACGAGCTGCTTGGAGTGCTGCTCGGCCTCGCGCCGGGTGTGGTCGGCCTGCGCGCTGGCCTTGGCGGCGCGCTGCTCGGCGCGTGGCGGCGCGCTGCTCCGCCCTCGGTGACCAGCTTCTGCGTCGCGGCCTGCGCCGCCGCCAGGCGCTCGGCCTCCTGGCGCTCGGACTCCTCGCGGCGCGAGGCGAGCTGGATCTCGAACTCGGCCTCGGCCTGCGCCCGCTGCGCCTCGCTCTCCTCCAGGATGCGCTGCGCCTGGCTGCGCATCTCGTCGGCCTGCCGCTTGGAGGTGGTGAGGATCTCGTCGCGCTCCCGCTTGGACGACGCCTTCAGCTGGGCGACCTCGCGCTCGGTGGTGGTGCGGAGCTTGGCGATGTCGCGCTCGACCGCCGCCCGCTTCTCGGCCACCTCGTGGTCGGCCATGGCGCGGAGCTTGGCGGCCTCGCGCTCGGTGGTGGAGGTCAGCTCGTCGGCCTCGCGGCGTGCCCCGGTGCGGATCGCGTCGGCCTCCCGCTCGGCCGAGCCGCGCTGGTCGTCGGTCTCCCGCTTGGCGATGGCGCGCAGTTCGGCGGCCTCGTTCTCGGCGCGCGGCCCGCAGCTCGGCCGCGTCCACCTTGGCGGCGGCCTGCAGCTCGTTGGCCGCGGAGCGGGCCTCGCCGACGATCTCCGTGGCCTGCTCCTCGGCGAGGCGGAGCAGTTGCTCGATCCGGGAGCCCAGGCCCGCGTAGGTGGGGCGCTCCTGCTCCCGTAGCTGGCGATGCGCTTCGGACAGTTCCTGCTGCAGCGCCCCGACCTGCTCGCGGTGCTGCCGGATCTCCAGGTCGCTCTGCTTGAGGTACTCGTCGACCTGGTGCTGGTCGTAGCCGCGCATGACCTTGGCGAAGTCGCGGGCCGGGGCGTCTTCGAAGAAGTTGCTGAGCTGGGCGTCGATTTCAGGCTGCATGTGGCTTGATCCTGGCTAGACGGAGAGGGGGCATGCGGGGGGGCACAGACGAGTTCCTCAGCACCCAGCCGTGAGGGAATGACAAGTCCAGCAACCCCCACCGGCGCGGACGCGTGAGACCGCTCGCCCGATCACTCGCAGCGTACTCCCGTTACGCAGGTGATGACGGCGGCTTTCCGGCTTCCCGCCGGCCAAGATTCACTTTTCGCCGCAACCCGGGACGCTGTGGCCAGGGTGGCGCCCGGTTCAGGCCTGCGGCGGCTGGACCAGTTCGGTCAGCACCCCGCCCACATCCGCCGGGTGCAGGAAGGCGATCGACGCGCCCATCGAGCCGTGCCGGGGCCGCTGGTCGAGCAGGCGGACCCCGCGCGCGCCGATGGCCTCCAGCGCCGCGGTGATGTTCGTCACCCGGTATCCGATGTGGTGGATACCCGGCCCCCGGCGGGCCAGGAACTTCCCCACCGGCGTGTCCGGGCCGGTCGGCTCCAGCAACTGGATCCAGGACGGGCCCCGGCCCCTCGCCCAGGCGGAGCATGGCCTCGCGGACGCCCTGGTCCTCGTGGGTCTCCCGGCTGGCCACGGTGACGTCGAAGACGGACTCGTAGAAGGCGATCGCCACCGCGAGGTCGTGGCAGGCGATGCCCACATGGTCGATCCGGTCCAGCACCGCTGCCTCCCGCGGTCGTCCTGGCAGTACCCGGGCGGCCCGGCGGCTCCGGGGCCGCGGGCCGGTCTGGGTATCGTGGCAGACATCCCGCCCGCGCCGCACCGGGCGGGGCGAGCAGCGGAGGGAACCATGCCAGAAGCGGTGATCACAGGCGGGGCGAGGACCCCGTTCGGCCGCCTGCTCGGCTCGCTCAAGGACCTCGCCGCCACCGACCTCGGCGGCATCGTCATCAAGGCCGCGCTGGAGCGCTCGGGCGTCGCCGGCGGCGATGTCCAGTACGTGATCATGGGGCAGGTTCTCCAGGCCGGCGCCGGGCAGATCACGGCCCGCCAGGCCGCGGTCGCGGCGGGCATCCCGATGACCGTGCCGTCGATCACCATCAACAAGGTGTGCCTGTCCGGTCTGGACGCCATCGCGCTCGCGGCCCAGCTCATCCGCGCCGGTGAGTTCGACATCGTGGTGGCGGGCGGCATGGAGTCGATGACGAAGGCGCCGCACCTGCTGCCGGGCGCCCGCGCCGGGCACAAGTACGGCGCCATGGAACTGCTGGACGCCATGGCCCTCGACGGGCTGACCGACCCGTTCGAGCACACCCCGATGGGCGAGCTGACCGACGCGCACAACAAGCGCCTCGGCATCGGCCGGGCCGAGCAGGATGAGTTCGCCGCGCTCTCCCATCAGCGCGCCGCAGCGGCGATCAAGGATGGTTTGCTGAACGATGAGATCGTGGCCGTCCCGGTGCCGCAGCGGCGCGGGGATCCGGTGCTGTTCGACACCGACGAGGGGGTGCGGGGCGAGACCACGGCCGAGGCGCTGGCCAGGCTGCGCCCTGCCTTCGGGGCCGGCGGGACGATCACCGCGGGCTCGGCGTCGCAGATCTCCGACGGGGCCTGCGCCGTGGTGGTCATGTCCGCGCAGGCGGCCGCCGCCCGGGGTGCCCCGGTGCTCGCCGAGATCGGCGCGCACGGCAACGTGGCCGGCCCGGACAACTCGCTGCAGTCCCAGCCCTCCCGGGCGATCCGCCACGCGCTGGGCAAGGCCGGGCTGGCCGTGGGCGACCTGGACCTGATCGAGATCAACGAGGCGTTCGCGGCCGTGGTGCTCCAGTCCATGCGTGACCTGGCCGTCAGCCCGGACATCGTCAACGTCAACGGGGGCGCGATCGCCGTCGGCCACCCGATCGGCGCCTCCGGCGCGCGGATCGCCCTGCACCTGGCCCACGAGCTGCGCCGCCGCGGCGGCGGGCTCGGTGCCGCGGCGCTGTGCGGCGGCGGCGGGCAGGGCAGCGCGCTGCTGCTCCGGGTGCCGGGCGGTCATGACTGAGCTCTTTCATGGCCTCCCGCGCGGGACGCCCGTGGCTGACAACAGGTACCCCGCAACCCAGCCTGAGCCAGGCCGGGCCGGACCCGGCGGCCGCGGAGCGGGTGCGGGCGGCCATCGGGAAGGCCAGGGCCGGGGACGCGCGGGCGCTGGCCCGGCTGATCTCGCTGGTCGAGAACTCCGCGCCGGAACTGCGCGAGGTCGCCCGGGCGCTCGCCCCGCTGGCCGGGCAGGCCCGGGTCGTCGGGCTCACCGGGTCGCCGGGGGTGGGCAAGTCCACGCTGACCGCCGCCCTGGTGGCGGCCTACCGGGAGCGGGGCGAGCGGGTGGCCGTGCTCGCCGTGGACCCGACCTCACCGTTCAGCGGCGGCGCGCTGCTCGGCGACCGGGTCCGGATGCAGGAGCACGCCACCGACCCGGGCGTGTTCATCAGGTCCATGGCCACCCGGGGCCACCTCGGCGGCCTGGCGCAGGCGGCGCCGCAGGCGCTCCGGGTGCTGGACGCCGCCGGGTTCGCGGTGCTGCTGGTGGAGACCGTGGGCGTGGGCCAGGCCGAGGTCGAGATCGCCTCGCTCGCCGACACCACCGCTGGTGGCGGTGGCACCCGGCATGGGCGATGCCATCCAGGCGGCCAAGGCGGGGATCCTGGAGGTCGGGGACGTGTTCGTGGTGAACAAGGCCGACAAGCCGGGTGCCCAGGAAGCGGTCAGGGACCTGCGGGGCATGATCGCGATGGCCCGGCGGGACGCCGGGGACTGGAAGCCGCCCATCGTGACCACGGTCGCGGTCAAGGGCGAGGGCATCGCCGAGCTGATCGCGAAGGTGGACGCGCACTGGTCCTGGCTGGACTCCTCGGGCCAGGGCGAGGCCCGGCGGCGGGCCAGGGCCGGCGAGGAGATCACCGCGATCGCCCTGGCCGAACTGCGCCGCCGGGTGGGCGGCCTGCCCGGTGACTCCCGGCTGGACGAGCTGGCCGCCCAGGTCGCCGCCGGCAAGCTGGACCCCTTCACCGCCGCCGACAAGCTGATCGCCGCGGAGTAGCCACGGAAAGCGGCGCCCGCCGCGGGCCATAAGCCCGTAGCCCCGCCAGCGCGGTTGGTGCACCGAGGCCTTTCTGCGCGCATTTGCTCATACCGGCCTATTGACCGTGTCGGGTCTACGTGGTCTCGTTAGGACAATGCTATGCGCCAAAACAGCACCGTTAGGTGTTCTGGCCCCCAAAGACGGTAATCCTGCGCTTACGCCACCCCGGTCACATCCAGCCCGTGCGGGCTCGGTAGCGCAGGAGAGCGCGCAGCGCGCTCATGTTCCGCTGGGGCGCCGAACTGTCCAACGGTGGGGCGCTGGCTAGGCGGCCAATGAGGGCCCCATGAGGGAGGAATCATGCGCAAGAAAGCCACACGCCGCGCTATCGCGCTGCTGTCGCTGCTGTCGCTCCCGGTGATGCTGTTGATTGCCGCGGGAGGGTCGGCGGCCGCTGTTCCGACCACCGCAGCCGCGGGCGTTCGAACGCACGCGGTGACGTCCGCGGTGACGTCAAAGAGCCTGGGGACATTCAAGCCAACCTTTGCCGGCCCGGCCGCGACCGGTTGCGCCGTCAACTGCAACCTGCTGAGCGGGCCGGTCAACACGCCATCGACCGCGGCTGCCGCGCTGAGCAAGCACCCGGCGGCCGCTGGGCGGACCGGGAAAGCAGATGCATACCACATGATGCCGCTGCCGGATCTGCGGCAGCTCCATCTCTCCGCGGCCCAGCGGCGCGAGCTCGCCGCCCACGGCTCCTCCCAGCCGCTTCCGTCGGTCAGTTGTGTGCCGCTGGGGCCGGGCTGTGACAACATCAGCACCTCGGCGGGTGGCGCCACCGGCGTGAAGGGCCTGAAGGCGGTCGACAGCGCCTCGCTGCCCACCAACCCCCTCGGTGACCTCGAGCCCCCGGACCAGGGCCTGTGTGCTGGCAACGGGTTTGTGGTCGAGACCAACAACATTGGCGAGATCCTGGTCTTCAACACCGCGTTGAAGCGGCTGTCCGCGCCGATCCCGTTGGACACGCTGATGGGGCTCACCGGCCTGGGATCGGAGCAGCGGCGGGGATCCCTCGTGCGTGTATGACCCGGCCAACGGCGGGCACTTCTTCTTCACCGAGATCGTCTCGGATACCCCGGAGTCCGCGGGTGGCACGTTCGCCGGCTGTTTCGCGGCCGCGGCCAACGACTGCTCCGAGGGCATCGCGGTGACCGACGGCAACAGCCCGTTCGGCCCCTACCACGTGTACTTCTCCAACGCCGACTACAACCCGGCCGAGCCGGGCTACCCCTCCCTGCTCAACGACTTCGCGAAGATCTCGGTGACCCGGGACGCGTTCCTGATGTTCTACGACGAGTTCCCGCTCCTGCCGGCGTCGCTGCCGGGCTTCGGCGGCGGTTTCTTCAACGGCGCGCAGGAGCTCGCGTTCAACAAGAGCGCGCTGGAGAACGGCCTGCCCACCGTGCTGAAGAACGGGAAGCCGAACCCCGCGGTGACGGTGGTGCGGGAGAACATGGGGCTGATCCCCACTCCGGATGGGACCTGCGCCCGTGACAAGATGCTGCACGACGGCGGCATCACCTGCTGGGTGGCGGTGATCCCGGCGCAGCCGGTCGGGAGCCAGTTCGACAACGCCCATGGTGGCACCGGGTTCATGGTGGGCTCGCTGGACTTCTACGGGTTCGCGGCGATCTCGCCGACTTCCGGTGACAACCGGATCGCGGCGTGGGCCTGGACCGGGCTGTCCGCCCTCAACAGCAGCGGCTGCGCCACGTGCAGCAGTGCTGTCCGGTTCACCGGCCAGCTCTTCTCCGGCGTCGACCGCTACTACGATCCCGAGGTGTCATTCAACGGTTTCCAGGCCTCCGTGGGCGCGCAGCGGGGCGGCCCGATACCGCTGGGCGATGAGTGCGGCGCGGCCGGCCTGAGTTCGGCCACGTCCTGCCCGGAGGGCGGGGTCCAGACCAACGGCGACAACCTGACGCAGGTCTCGCAGGCGCAAGGCCAGCTCTGGGCAGCCGCCCCCACCCAGATCGCCCAGACATACACCAGGGCCAACGGTGAGATCCACCAGGGCGCGGTGTACTGGGTGGTCGGCACCAAGTCGTTCGACAAGACCGGCAAGTTCTCCTTTACCAGCCAGGGCTACGTCGCGGCGAAGCACGAAGACCTGTCCATGCCGGCCATGGCCGCGACCCCCACCACCGGCGGCAGGGCGATCATCCTGTTCACCCTGTCCGGCAACGGCGGGCCGACCGGCGCCGACCACGGCGGCTTCTTCCCGAGCACCGCTTTCGGCCGGCTGACCGCCTCCTCCGGCGGCCTGCTCAAGTCCACCATCAACATCGCGGACATGGGCAAGTCCCCCCAGGACGGCTTCACCGAGTACCAGGGCTTCCCCGGCCCGACCCGCCCCCGCTGGGGAGACTACAGCTGGGGATTCTTCCTGCCGGGCACCGGCGGGAAGATCTACTTCGCCAACAACTACATCCAGTACCCGAACTGCACCGGGTCGGGGTTCACCCTGACGATCGGAACCTGTGGCGGCACCAGGGACGGCTTCGCCAACTGGGGCACCTCGGTCAACTACGTCAAGCCATAACAACTCCTGCAACGCCGAAGGGCCCGGGCCTGCCAGGTCCGGGCCCTTCGGCGTTGCGGCTCTCAGGTGCGCGGGTGGCGGCGGGGGAGGGGCGGCGGTTCGGTCACGCCGGCGTCGTCCGCATCGGGAACCTCACCGGCCGCCGGGTCGGCCAGGCGGCCGGCCGGTTCGGCGGGGACCGCGGCGGCCGGGAACGGGTCGCGCGCCGCGGCCGGTTCCGTGGCCGCTTCGAACGGGTCGTGGGCCTGCGGCCGGTTCCGTGGCGGCTTCGAACGGGTCGTGGGCTGCGGCCGGTTCCGTGGCGGCCTGGTAGGGCTCCTGGGCCGCGGCGGGTGCGGTGGCGGCCTCGAAGGGCTCGCGGATCGCGGCCGGTTCCGTGGGTGCCGGCTGCCCGGCGGGGTCCGGTCGGGCGTGCCGGCCGGGTTCCGGCTGCTGCGCCGGTTCCCCGTGGTGCTCGGCTGCCAGGGCGGCGATCTCGGCGTCCAGGATGGACTCGCTGCGCAGCCGGGCCTCGTAGGCTTTCCTGCCGCCGCGCGCGCCGAACAGGCGCTTGGTCAGCACCAGATACAGGACCAGGCCCAGGTTGATCACGAAGGCCACCGCCCGGAGCGCGGTCACCTTGTTGCTCAGGTCGTAGATCTCAAACGGCAGCCCGACCGACGTGGCGATCATGGCGAAGTACTCGCCCCAGCGCTTGAGCAGCCACAGGCCCACGCCCTCGATGACCTCGACCGCCGCGTACGCGGCGCAGCCGATCGCCAGGTAGGCCAGGATCCGCGGGTCCGTCGTGAAGGCCCTGTTGATCAGGCCGAGCACCTTGGATTTCTCGACGCTGAAACCGAGGTCGCGCAGCACCGTCTTCAGCGGCGGCAGCGCCTGGTCGTAGGACTGCTCCAGCGACAGCCGGGAGACCGAGAAACGCCAGATCGCGATGGCGAGCGCGGCGAAGACCAGCGCCCGGATGAACCGCTCGACCGCGAAGATACGCAGGATGAGCGCACTGCGGACCTCCTTGCCGCGGCGCACCCTGGGCGCGCTGTCCGCCGCGCCACTGGCGGTGGGCGCCCCGATGACAAAGGTGCCGCACCGCAGGCAGCGCCATGCCTCGCCTGCCCTGGCCTCATGGTGGAACCGGTCACGGAGCCCGGGCTCGTCCGGGGCAAACGTCACGTGACCCCCGGCACCACAGCCCAGCAGGCTCCAGTCCATATCAGGCAGCCTAGTGCGGCGCCCCCTGGCGGTAGCGTGTGCCTGTGGCCAAGCCCCTGGACCTCCCGTTCGATCCGATCGAGCGCGCCGCGGAGATCTGGGGGGACAGGTTCGGCACGGCGGACGCCATGGCCGCGGTCACCTCGATCATGCGGGCCCAGCAGATCCTGCTGGCCGGGCTCGACGGCTTGCTCCGGCCATACGGGCTCACCTTCGCCCGGTACGAGGCGCTGGTCCTGCTGGCGTTCAGCCGCCGTGGCGCGCTGCCGCTGCGAGTGATCGGCGAACGGCTGATGGTCCACCCGACCAGCGTCACCAACACGGTCGACCGGCTGGAGCGGGACGGCCTGGTCCGGCGCCTGCCCAACCCGCGCGACGGCCGGGGCACCCTGGCCGAGATCACGCCCAGCGGCCGCGACGTGGTGGACCCGCTCGACCGCCGACCTGATGGCCGCCCGGTTCGGCATGGCCGGTTACGGCCCGGCGGACCTCGCGGAGATCTTCACCCTGCTGCGCGGGCTGCGGGTGACGGCCGGGGACTTCCGCCCGGAGCCCGGCGCGGCCGTCAGCGCACCGGGGACTCCTGCCAGTGAGCCCCGCCGTCATAGGTGAACCACACCGCGTCCTGGCTCGTGTCGGCCGGCACGGCGACGCCCTGCGCCGAGGTGGTCATGCCCACGTAGGAGTAGCCGCCGGGGGCCGTCGCGCCGTGGCCGGTGTGCCAGGTCAGCGCGCCGGGCCCGCCGGGAGCGCTGGCCGAGACGTCGATGCCGCCGCTGGTCGCGACCAGTACCGGCCCGCCGGGCGTGCCGGACAGCGACATGGCGGTGCCCCGCGCCGGGGCCGAGCCGGCCGGGCTCCAGGAGCGCCCGCCGTCGGCCGAGTAGTACAGGGC
Organism: uncultured Actinomycetes bacterium; assembly: GCA_963730235.1. GTDB lineage: Bacteria > Actinomycetota > Actinomycetes > Streptosporangiales > Streptosporangiaceae > DASXKD01. The sequence continues at coordinate 87,969 of CAVSRH010000023.1, read as the reverse complement.
CTTGGCCTGCCGGTTCCCGGTTGCCTGGCCCGCGCACAGCAGGACCAGCCCGGGCCCGGGGCCGGTGGAGGCCAGCATGGCCTGTAGCGGGTGGCCGGCCGACTCCGCGCCCCCCGGGGCGCATGGGAGCGCTACCGGCGCGCCCGACGGCGTGGTGATCGTGCGCCAGCTCGCGGGGCTGGTGACCGGGCCGCCGAACAACTGGCCGCCCGGGGTCATCAGGTAACCCACGCTGCCGGTGAGAACCAGTTGCGCCGAGGCAGGCACACCGCCGCTCGCCGCCAGGCCGGTCGCGCCCGGCACCGGCGACCAGTCGTTCTGGCCGGCCGGGCTTGAGTACAGCGAAAAGCTGGTGCAGCCGGCCGCGAAGTCCGCTCCCGTGCCGGTGCACCGGGCCCACACCGCGAAGGCGATGCCGTCCACCGTCTCCAGGTCGGTCACCCGCATCCCGCGGGTTGGGATCTTGGACCAGTGCTGTCCGCCGTCGTGGGTGGCGTACAACTGCGGCCCGAACGCCCATGCGCTCTTGCCGTCCAGGGACCGGATCTGGCTCACGCCGCTGCCGCCCTTGGGTGCCCCGGACACGGGCGCCGGCACGCCGTGCCAGGTCGCGCCGCCGTCACCGGTGGCCGCGATGGACGTGCAGACGTAGGCCTTCGGCGGGCCGCAGTGGCCGGGGGTCCCGGCCTGCCCGATCACCCAGCCGGTGGTGGTGGACACGAACGTCACCGAGGCGGCGGCGAAGTTGGCCGGCACCGGGGGCGGGGAGGAGGGCGTGGGCGTCGGGGAGGCATCGGGACTGGAGGTGCCGTTGACGGATCCGCCCGGGCTGGGCGAGGACGGGTGTGCCGGTGTCGTGGCACCGGATGCCACGCTGGGCGTGCCGCCGGTGCCGCCGGACAGGATCAGCCGGGGCACGGTGACGGCGCCCGCCACCACGACGGCCGCGCCGGCGGCCGCCAGCGCCGCCCGTCCCAGCTTCCGGCGGCGGGCGCGCTTCCTGATCCGCTCGAAGGAGCCGGGGTGCGGCAGCAAGGGGGTCACCCGTTCCTGGAGCCAGGTGTCGATGTCGTCGCGGGGCTCATCCATGCGCTTCCCCCAGAACCGCGCGGAGCCTGGCCCGCGCGTGGTACAGGTCTGCCTTCACCGTGCCCTCCGGCCGCCCGAGCATCTGCGCGACGTCCCTGATCGGGAACCCGCCGTAGTAGTGCAGCAGGAACGGCTGGCGCAGCCGGTCGGGCAGGCCCTGGATGAGGGCGCGCACGTCCACGTCCTGGGCCGGGTCGTGGACGCTCTCAGCCGGGACGGTGGCGCTCATGGCGCGCAGCGCGCGCCGCTCCCGGCCGACCTTGCGCCAGTGGTCCCTGATCAGGTTTGTCGCGATCATGTAGAGGTAGCTCTGCGGGTTGTCCAGGGACGACCACCGGGCCAGCAGCCTGGTGAAGGCCTCGGATGCGATCTCGTGGGCGGTGTCGTCGTCATCCACGAGGCGGCGGACCCAGCCAGCCAGCCGCGGGTAACAGGCATGGAACAGTTCCTCGGCGGCCAGCCGGTCGCTGGTGCGGAACGTGCCCACGTGCTCTCCCCGGCTTGCTGTGCCCGAGGGGGTGATCCACGCCCCTGCCAAGGACATCATCCCCGGCGCGGGCGCGGCTACCTCAGCAGGTCCGGTTTGCACAGGTCTACCACACCCTTCGGGGCAACTCGGCCTCCTGCCCGGGCACGTCCCCGTGCTGCCCGGGCATTACCTGAGACGGCGCAGTGGCCGCTCCGGTTGCGGGAATCCGGGAGATACACTGAAGCCGAGATAGTAGGACGTCCTACTATCTCGGCGACGGCCCGGAGGAACTCCATGGACGTACCGACCGCACCCGACGCGCGGGAGGCCGAGGACGGCAGGCGCCGCTGGCAGCGCCGCTATGACGCCGCACGCCGGCGCGAGGCGGACTTCACCACCCTGTCCGGCCTCGAGGTGGACCCGGTGTACGGGCCGCCGCCCGGTGCCGTGGTGCCCGGCTTCGCCCGGATCGGCTGGCCGGGCGAGTACCCGTTCACCCGCGGGCTGTACCCGGCGGGCTACCGGGGAAAGCCATGGACGATCCGCCAGTTCTCCGGGTTCGGGAACGCCCGCCAGACCAACGAGCGGTACAAGATGCTGCTGAACGCGGGCGGCGCGGGGCTCTCCGTCGCCTTCGACATGCCGACCCTCATGGGGCGGGACTCCGACGAGCCGCGCGCGGCGGGCGAGGTGGGCCACTGCGGCGTGGCCATCGACTCGGCCCGCGACATGGAGGCGCTGTTCGAGGGGATCCCGCTGGCCGGGGTCACCACCTCGATGACGATCAGCGGCCCGGCGATCCCGGTGTTCTGCATGTACCTGGCGGCGGCGCAGCGGCAGGGCGCGGACATCTCCGTGCTGAACGGCACGCTGCAGACCGACATCTTCAAGGAGTACATCGCGCAGAAGGAGTGGCTCTTCCCGCCGCAGCCGCACCTGCGCCTGATCGGCGACCTGATGGAGTTCTGCGCCGCCGAGATCCCCGACTACAAGCCGCTGTCGGTGTCCGGCTACCACATCAGGGAAGCGGGCGCCACGGCCGTGCAGGAGCTTGCGTTCACCCTGGCCGACGGGTTCGGTTACACCGAGCTTGGCCTCTCCCGCGGGATGGACGTGGACGTGTTCGCGCCCGGCCTGTCGTTCTTCTTCGACGCCCACATCGACTTCTTCGAGGAGATCGCCAAGTTCCGCGCCGCGCGGCGGATCTGGGCGCGATGGATGCGGGACAGCTACGGCGCACGGACCGAGCGCGCCCAGTGGCTGCGGTTCCACACCCAGACCGCCGGGGTGTCGCTGACCGCGCAGCAGCCCGACAACAATGTGGTGCGCACCGCGGTCGAGGCGCTGGCCGCGGTCCTCGGCGGGACCAACTCGCTGCACACCAACGCCCTCGACGAGGTGCTCGCGCTGCCCAGTGAGCGGGCGGCGGAGATCGCGGTGCGGACCCAGCAAGTGATCATGGAAGAGACGGGCGTGGTCAACGTGGCCGACCCGCTGGGCGGGTCGTGGTACCTGGAGGCGCTCACCGACCGGCTGGAGCGGGAGGCGGAGGAGATCTTCGCGCGGATCCGGGCGCTCGGCCCGGACGGCACCATGATGGGCGGGATCCTGCACGGCATCGAGACCGGCTGGTTCTCCGCCGAGATCGCCGAGGCAGCCTTCACCTACCAGCAGAAGGTCGAAAAGGGGGACAAGAAGGTCGTCGGCGTCAACTGCTATCCCGGCACGGTGGGCCAGCCGGTGGAGATCCTGCGGGTCAGCCACCAGGTCGAGCGTGACCAGGTGGCCGAGCTGGCACGGCGCCGGGCGGAGCGCGACGCCGGGGCCGTGGACCGCGCGCTGGCCGGCGTGATCGCGGCGGCCAGGTCCTCCGCCAACATGATCCCGCCCATCCTCGCGGCCGCCCAGGCGGAGGCCACCCTGGGCGAGATCTGCGGGGCGCTACGGGAGGAATGGGGCAGTTATACCGAAAATTCCGTATTCTGACCTTGCCTCGCCTCCTGGGCCATAACGTTTCGGAGCGAACGATTGCAGCCAGGCGTAGACCCTGACATGCGGCAATCTGGGACGCTGAACCGGAGGCGGCTGGCGACCGTGAAAGGGGGGTCTCGCCCGTGCCGGCACATCGCCGGCACGGTGTGGGGTTTCCAAGGGGGACCACGGGCCGTCCGGGGTCTGCGGCCGCAGAAACGAAGATGAGATGCTATGCGCTTCGTTGCGTTGATTGTCTGGTTCGTTACTGCTCTCTGGGGGCTTTACATGCTCGCCGTGTGGCTGATCGAGAACGACGCCACCCGGCAGGGCAACGCGGCCAGCCGGCTGCCGCTTCCGGTGATCCTGGGTCACGTGGGCCTTGCGGTGACCGGCCTGGTGGTGTGGGTTGCCTACCTGCTGACCGACCGGCCGGCCCTGGCCTGGGCGGCCGTGGGCATCCTGGTGGGCATCGCACTGCTCGGCCTCGCCATGTTCGCCCGGTGGATCCCGGTCTACCGGATGGCGGACGACGAGGTCAGGGTGCCGGTGGGAGCCACGGCCGGAGCCACTGCGGGTGGCACGCCGCTGGGCAGGCCGCTCCGGGACCTGCCCGCGGAGGGGAGCTTCCCGCTGCTCATCGTGCTGGCGCACGGGGCGTTCGCCGTGTCGACCGTCGTCCTGGTCCTGCTCACCGCGCTCGGCGTAGGCGGCAGCTGACCGGCACGGGCCTTCCCTGGCGGCGAGGCTGCCGGCCGGGCCGGCGGCCCGCGCCGGGCGGCGCGGGCCCGCAAGACGCTCCCCAAGGTGACTCTGCTCACATTGCGTGAGACTATGAACACATAGTGCAGTCGCCGCGTAGTCCGCGCATCGGGCCGCAAGGCCGGGGCTCGCGGCGGCCGAGCGTGCCAGGCGTGAGTGAGGTGATGGCGTGACCAGTGTCCTCGTGGTTGACGACGATCCTGATGTGTGCGATCTCGTCACCTACAAACTGGAGCAGTCGGGCTTCGACGTGCGCCGGGCGTCCGACGGTGACGCGGCGCTCCGCGAGGTCGCCAAGAAGGTCCCCGATCTTGTGCTGCTCGATGTCATGATGCCGGGGGTGTCTGGCCTTGAGGTGCTGGAGCGGTGGCGGTCGAACGAGACGACTGCGGGAATGCCGGTGATCATGCTCACCGCCAAGGCCCAGGAGAACGACGTCGAACGGGGCTTCGAACTCGGCGCCGACGACTACGTGATCAAGCCGTTCAGCCCGCGTGAGCTGGTCCGGCGGGTCACCGCCGTGCTGTCGCGCAGGCAGTCGGTATGACCCCGGGGGGCGGCAGCGGGCCGGACTGAGCCGATGCCGTCCCTCCTGACCGCCGGGTTCGTCCTCGCCGTCACCAGCACCGGTGCCGTGCTCGCCGCCAGCCTGGTGCTGGCGGCCGTGGCGGCCCGGATTCTCCGGGTCCTGCTGAAGGGCCGCCGGGTCCGTGCCGAGCAGGCGATGCGGCCGATGGTCCTGGCGGTGGTCAGCGGCGCGGACGCCCCGCCGGAGCTGATCTCGGCTCGTGGCGAGCTGGGCCGGGCGGCCGAGCGCATCCTGTTCGCTTACCTGGCCCAGGTGCGCGGTGAGGCCGCCGTGTTCCTCGCCGGCGTCCTGGCACGCCGCGGTGCGATGGCCCGGCTGATCCGCGGGACTCGCTCGCCGCTCGCCCACCGCCGGGCCCGGGCGGCCGAGCGGCTCGGTCTCATCGCCGCACCGGACGCGGAAGCCAGGCTGGCCGAGCTGGTGACCGGTGACCAGAACGCGGAGGTGCGCATCGTCGCCACCCGCGCCCTGGGCAAGACGGGCTCCGCGGCGGCCGCCAGGACGTTGCTGCACTCGCTGAGCCGCCCGGCGCCGGTGCCCGAGGGCGTCGTGGCGTCGGCATTGCTGGAACTCGGGCCGGAGGCGGTGCCGGGGCTGCGGGCGGAACTGGCCGGCGGGCGGCGCCAGCGCGCCATGGCCGCCAACGTGCTCGGCCTGCTCGATGAGCTGCCTGCCTGGGAAGGCCTGGTGGAGAACGTGGGCGGCGGCAGCGTGGAGGTGCGGGCCAGCGCGGTCCGTGCGCTGGGACGGCTGGGCCTGCCGCAGGCCATCGGCCCGGTCACCGCGTGCCTGCACGCCGCCGAGGATCCGCTGCTGCGCGCCGCCGCCGCGCATGCCCTCGGCCGGATCGGCGACCCGGCCAGCGCCCGGCCCCTGGCCGCCTGCCTGGAGGATCCGCATTACTGGGTGGCGCACAACGCGGCCATGGCGCTGGCCGAAATCGGCGCCCCGGGCCGGATCGAGCTGTCCCTCGCCGCGGCCGGGCTGGGCAGCGGTGCCGCACACGCGCGGGAGGCGCTTGCCCGGCGGGCGCTGGCGCGGGGCGAGCGGCCGGCCGCCCCGGTACCCGCCCCGGTACCCGGCCCGGCGCCGGCGCATGCTGCCCAGCCAGCCCGCCCGCCCGCTGCCCAGCCAGCCCGCCCGCCCGCCGGTCACGCCGGCCTGGCCGCCCGGCAGGGCGGCCGGTAGTGACCGTGGCAGCCGCCACGGCCCGTGGCCTTGCCTGGTTCTGCATCGGGTACTTCGTCGTGTTCAACTCCGCCTGCCTGCTGCTGCTCGCGCTTGCCGTGGGCAACGCGGCCCGGGACCGCAGCCGGATCCGGTTCGCCGGGCTGGCCGAGATATTCGCCAGCCCACTGGCGCCGCCCATCAGCCTGATCGTGCCGGTGTGCAACATGGCGGACCTGATCGCCGGGAGCACGCGCGGGCTGCTGGGCCTCCGGTATCCCGAGTTCGAGGTGATCGTCGTGGACGACGGTTCCACCGACGCCACCTTCTCCCGGCTGCAGGCGGAGTTCGGGCTCGTCCCGATCGACAAGGTGATCCGGGACGGACTCGCCGCGGCCGGCCGGGTGCTCTCCGTGCACGCGCCGCGCGACGGCGGCAACCTGCTCGTGATCCGCAAGCAGGGCGCCGGCAGCCTCGCCGATGCCGTCAACGTGGGCGTCGGCGCCGCGAGGCACCCGCTGATCTGCCGCGTCGGCACCGGCACCTACCTGGACGCCGATGCCCTGCTGAGGGTCGCCAAGCCGTTCATCGAGGACCCGGGCGGAGTGGTGGCGGTCGGCGCCGCGATCCGGGTCGCCAACGGGTCGGAGATCCGGGACGGGCGGGTGACCCGGCCGCGGGTCGCAGGAGGGTGGCTCGTCCCTATCCAGGCGATCGAGCACCTGCGCCTGTTCCTGCTCGGCCGCGCGGGATGGTCACAAATCAGGGGCATGCTGTCCATCTCCAGTGCGTTCGCGGTCTACCGCCGGGATATCTACGAAATGGCCGGCGGACTCGGCCCGGGCAGCGACGGCCACGACCTCGACATGATCCTGCGCATACACCGGCGGCTGCGTGATGAACGGCAGCCGTACCGCATCGGTTTTGTCCCGGAGCCGTGCTGCTGGCGGCTGGTGCCGGACCGCTACCGGCCGCTCGCACAGCGGCGGGCCCGGTGGTCCGGGATGCTGGCCGAGGCGCTATGGGCGCAGCGGGCGATGCTGCTCAATGCCGAGTACGGCAGGATCGGCCTGCTCGTGCTGCCCTTCTACGTGGTGTTCGAGCTGGTCAGCGCGGTGGTGGAACTGCTCGCTGTGGCGGTCTTCGCGGCCGGGCTGCCGCTGGGCTTCCTCCGGCCCGAGATGGCGCTCCTCGCCGCCGCCGCGGGGCTCGGGTACGGCGCGCTGCTCACCATCGCCAGCGTGATCTGCGAGGAGCTCACCTACCACCGGTATCACTCCTGGCGGGACTTCGCCCTGCTCATCTACGCCGCGGTCGCGGAGAACGCCGGATTCCGGCAGCTCTATGCCTGGTGGCGGCTGCGCGGGATGGCCGGTGCGGTGCTGCGGCACCGGGCGAACTGGGCCGAGGAGCCCGGCAGGCGGGGCCAGAGCGAGCCCGCGTTCGGCGTGCCCGCGGGGGAGCGGCCCGCCAGGGTGCCGTAACCCGGCCGGTGAAGAACGCGCGGTGTGGGGGCGCGCAGACCGGACAATGGCCGCTAGCCTCGACAGCACAGCCCACCGGGGCGTGGCGCGACAAGGGAGTTGTCCATGGGACCGGAAACGCCTGCCGAGGTGGACCAGGCGATGCTGGACGTTGCGCTGGCCGAGGCGAGGGCCAGCCTTGAGGTCGGCGGTGTCCCGGTGGGCGCCGCGCTGGCGGCGGGCGGCCGCCTGATCGCCTCCGGGCACAACGAGCGTGTCCAGTCGGCCGACCCGATCGCTCATGGTGAGATGTCCTGCCTGCGCAATGCCGGCCGGCAGGCCTCCTACCGCGGCATGACCCTGTACACCACGCTGTCCCCGTGCCAGATGTGCACCGGTGCGATCCTGCTGTTCCAGATCCCGAGGGTGGTCGTCGGTGAGGCCACCACCTTCGCCGGGGACCTCGACTTCCTCCGCGGCCACGGGGTCACGGTGGTGCTGGCCGGGGACGAGCGCTGCGTCGCGGTCATGCGGGAGTTCCAGGAACGCTTCCCCGAGGTATGGAGCGAGGACATCGGCGGGCGCTAGGACGTCAGCAGCTGTGATCGGCGAGGAGTTCGCGAGCCTGCTGGCCGCCGCACAGGCCGGTGGTGAGGCCGCCTTTTCCCGGCTGTGGCGGGATGCCAACCCTGCCCTGCTGCGCTACCTGCGCGTGATAGCTCCGGGTGCCGAGGAGGACATCGCCGCAGAGACCTGGGTGCACGTGGTTCGGCGGCTGCCGTCGTTCCGCGGTGACGAGCAGGCCTGGCGGGCGTGGCTGTTCACCACGGCGAGGCGCCGCGCGATCGACCAGGCCAGGCACCGGTCGCGGCGGCCCGAGGTGCCGCTGGACGACGTCACCGCCGCGCGGTTGCCCGGCAGCGCGGATTGCGCCGAGGCGGCGCTGGAGAGCCTCAGCACGGCGGCTGCGATCGCCCTGGTATCCGGGCTGCCCCGGCTGCAGGCGGAGGTGATCTTGCTGCGGGTGGTCGCGGGCCTGGACACCGAGTCGGTGGCGCGGATGCTGCGCAAGAAGCCGGGCGCCGTCCGGGTGGCCGCACACCGGGGCCTGCGCAAGCTGGCGCAGATCACCGCCGACACGGGTGTAACGCTGTGACCGGGAACGGCGTTCCGGATGATGACATGGCAAACATCCCGCAGCCGCAGCGCCAGGACGAGCCCGCAGTGACGGACGCCGGCCTGGATGCGCTGCTTGCCGGGGAAGCCGACGCGGTCCCCGGGCTGCGGCCCGTCGCCGACGTCCTGGCCGCGCTGACCGCCGGGCCCACCGCCGGGGAACTGGCCGGTGAGGCCCGCACGCTGGCCGAGTTCCGAAGCCGGACCGGCGCGCCGGTGCCGCGCGAGCGTGCCCGGCGCGGCGCCACCCTGCTGCCCTCCCGGCTCGGGACCAAGATCGGCGCGGCCGCTACCGCGGCCGCCCTCGTGCTCGGCGGCGCCGCCACCGCCGCCTTCGCGAACGCGCTCCCCGCGCCGATCCAGCGCCTCGCCCACGACGCCTTCGGCGCGCCCACCCCGCAGCCACGTCGTGACCTGCCCGGCCACGGCGGGTCGCTCGCACCCGGGGAGAGGGCGCACGGGCAGGCCGCGGCACACGAGGAACACGCGGCGCACGGCGAGCCGCGGGGCGGGCGGCAGGCCCGCCCGCATGCCACTACGGCGCCCACGCCGCCGGGCAACCCGCACTCGAAGGGCCAGAAGGGGAAGCCGCACGGGCATGGCAAGCCCTCCGGTCAGGGCCAGGGCAACGGCCAGGGCCAGGGCAACGGCCAGGGCCAGGGCAACGGCCAGGGCCAGGGCAACGGCAAGGCCAGGGTACGGCAGGGCCAGGGCAACGGCAAGAGCCAGGGCAACGGCAAGAGCCAGGGCAACGGCAAGAGCCAGGGCAACGGCAAGAGCCAGGGCAACGGCAAGAGCCAGGGCAACGGCAAGAGCCAGGGCAACGGCAAGAGCGGTAACGCGTATGCCGCGGCCCAGCGCGCGAAGTCCCATGGGAAAGGGCTGCGCGGCGGCAGGCCTGTGAAGGACAGGCTGGCAGGGCACCCGCACCGGCCCGCACGTACCAAAACGGCCATGGATCCCTGAGACCTCAAGGCCCGTCCCACGCCCAGGGTGCGGTGTGGCGGCGGTGCGGTGGGCCGGGTGGCCGGCCTAGCTATCTCCGGCCCACCGCTCAACTGTGCTGGCCCGGGGGAGCGCCCCCCCGGAGCCCCCCGGTGGCTGGGGCCAGGGAACCCGGCGGCAGTACGGCTAGCCGGGTGTGGTGGCGGCCTTGCGGCCGAAGTCGACCGCGGTGGTGTTCGCGCCGCTGATCACCACGGCGACCGTCTCGCCCGGCGCGGGCTCGCAGCGCCCGGACACCAGGGCGGCCAGTGCCGTGCACCCGCCGGGCTCGGCCACCACCCGCAGCGTCTCCCAGAGCAGTTGCTGGGTCCGGAGGATGGCCTCGTCGTCCACCAGCACCACCCGTGCCGCGTTCTGCCGGATGATGGCGAAGGTCAGCTCGCCGACCTGGCGCGGCGCCAGCGAGTCGACGGCCACGCTGCCGACCGCGGCGTCCACCGGCCGCCCTGCCCGCATCGCCGCGGTGAGGGTCGGCGCGCCCTCCGGTTCGACCCCCACCACCTGGGCCCGGCCCGCGTACCAGGCGGCGATCCCCGCCGAGCAGCCCGCCGCCGCCGACGCTGGCCAGCACGCGTGCCGCGCCGGGGCCTGCTCGGCGAGTTCCATGCCGAGACGTGCCCGCGCCGAGCATGGTCTCGGCCTGGTCATAGGCGTGGATGGCCAGGGCGCCGGAGGTGGCCGTCCACTCCTGGCTCGCCGCCAGTGCATCGGAGTAGGTGTCGCCCGTGATGACCAGGTCCGCGCCGTAACTCCGGATGCGGGCGATCTTGGCCGGTGACGAGACATGCGGGACGTAGATCCGCGCCGGGACGCCCAGGGCACGGGCGGCGAAGGCGACCGCCGCGCCGTGGTTGCCTCCGGACGCGGCCACGACCCCGGCCGCCGGCATGTCGCGCAGCAGCAGGTTCGCGAACGCGCCGCGCGCCTTGAAGGACCCGGCGTGCTGGAGCAGTCTCCAGCTTGAGCACCAGTGGCCCGGGCGGCAGCCCGAAGTCCGCCCGGTCGACCGTGATCACCGGTGTGTGGCGCAGGTAGGGCCGGATGATCCTGGCTCTCACGCGGCGCGGATTCCCGTTGGCCGGGTGACGACGGTCCCGCCATCGGGCCGCGGTGAGGTCGCGGTACTGCGCTGGCGCTGCCTGCCCGGTGGTGCGTGGTGTCGTGCATGCGACTCGAGCCAGGCCAGTGCGCGGGCGACCGGCGGCGGCGACCCGGCTGCCCGGGCACGGGGTACCGTGCGGCCATGCCCGCTTTGCCTGAGCACGGCGTGATGTGCCCCTCGCCCCGGCTGTGGCGGATGCGCCGCGCCGAGGTGCTCAGCCGGGGGCGGGGTGCTCGCGATCGCCGCGGGCACGGCCGCCGGTTTAACGGCAGGCCCGGCGGCGGCCGTGATCGCCGTTGCCGTGGTGATCGGCGGCGCGCTGGCGGCGCTGTGGTTCGCCCGCAACCGGTTCCGGTCCTGGGACTACCAGGAGCGCGACGAGGACCTCATCGTGGAGCGCGGGGTGCTGATCCACCGGTTGTCGGTGGTTCCCTACGGCCGGATGCAGTTCGTCGACGTCAGCGCCGGGCCCATCGACCGGATCTTCCGCCTGGCCACGGTGAAGCTGCACACGGCGGCCGCGGCCAGCGACGCCCGGATCCCGGGCCTGGAGCGGGACGAGGCGGCGCGGCTGCGCGACCGCCTGGCCGCCCTGGGCGAAGCCAAGGCCGCCGGCCTGTGACAGATCAGGACGTGGGCGGTGCGCCGCAGGCACCGGGCCGGGCACCCGTGCGGGAGACCGCCCTGGATCAGGGCTGGCGGCGGCTGCATCCGCTGTCGCCGCTGGTCCGCTCGGGCCGCGGGCTGGTCGCGCTGCTGGCCCTGGCCGGGCTGTCCACCTCCGGGGCGATCGGCAGCAGAAGCGGCCCGCGCTGGTACGACCTGGCGCTGCCGGTCGTCGTCGCCGTGGCGGCCGTCGTCAACTGGCTGGTCACCCGGTGGAAGATGGACGGGGTCACGCTGCGCATCGAGACCGGGCTGCTCCGCCGGGACTCACGGCAACTGCCCGTCGCCCGCATCCAGGCGGTGGACCTGGTGCGCCCGTTCTTCGCCCGGATGCTCGGCCTGGCCGAGATCCGGGTCCGGCTGGCCGGGTCCGGTGACGCCGACGGCCGGCTCGCGTACCTGACCGAACAGGCGGCCGAGGCACTCCGGGCGCGCCTGCTGGCCGCCCACCACGGCCTGGATCCCGCCACCCCCGAACCCGCCGAAAGCGTGGTCACCTCGGTCCCCACCGGCCGGCTCGCCGGCTCGGTCGCTGATACCCGGCATCCTGCTCGCCCTGGTCGCCATCCCGGTGGCCGCGGCGCTCGCGGTCCTCGCTCCCGGTGGCCTCCTCGCCATCGGGGCGCCGCTGGCCTGGTGGCTGATTCATCTGCGGCATGCTCGCCTGGCGCCGGGTGTCCACCCAGTACGCCTTCACCGTGGCGGTCTCTCCCGACGGCGTGCGGATCCGCCGCGGGCTGCTCGGCACGGTGGCCGAGACCATCCCGCTGCCGAGGGTTCAGGCGGTACGGATGATCGAGCCGCTGTTCTGGCGGCCGCTGCACTGGTGCCGGCTGGAGGTTGACGTGGCCGGTGGCCTCGGCCATGACCATCCGGAGGGCACCGGGGCGGTACGCAAGGCCCTGCTGCCGGTCGGCAGCCGGGACGAGGCCAGCCCGCTGCTGGCGGTGGCGCTCCCGGCCGCGCGCGGCTGGCCCACGCCTGACCCCGCCGCCACGCCGGGCCCGCTGGAAGGCACTGCTGAGCTACCACTATCTGGCGGCCGGGCACGATGACACGCTGGCCGTGGCGGTCACCGGGCGGGTCCGCCGGGAGACCACCTGGGTGCCGCTGGCCAAGGCGCAGAGCGTGCGGCTGGTCCAGGGCCCGCTGCAGCGCTGGCTCGGGCTGGCGACCGTGCACCTCGACGCCGCGGGCAAGCGGGTCAGGGCCGAGTTCCGGGAACGCCGGTACGAGCAGGCCAGGCCCTGGTCGACGACCTCGCCGCGCTCAGCCGCAGCGCCCGCAGGCAGGCGTCAGCCGGCCGCCGGTGCCGCCCGGGCCCGCCCCGGCGACCGGCCACGGCGAGGCCGTCGGCCCGGTGACGGAGGCACCGGTGCCGGAGGCGGCCGGTGGCCGGGGCGGCCGCTGCCGCGGGCGGCCAGCCGGTCAGGCGGCGAGCGTGGCGTCCCCGGTGAACGCCGTCCCAGAGCGAGGCGTAGCTCCGCCCGCCGCGAGCAGCTCGTCGTGCGTCCCGGTCTCGGCGATCCGGCCCCGTTCGAGCACCACGATCCGGTCGGCGCGCGCGGCCGTGGTGAGCCGGTGCGCCACCACCAGCGTCGTCCGCGCGGCCGCCAGCCGCTCCGCGGCCCGTGTCACGGCCGCCTCGCTGGCCAGGTCCAGCGCGGCGGTCGCCTCGTCGAGCAGCAGGATGTCCGGGTCGACCAGGTAGGCACGGGCCAGCGCGATGAGCTGGCGCTGCCCGGCGGAGAGGTTGCGCCCCCGCTCGGCCACCTCGTGGTCGAAGCCGCCCGCCAGCCGGGTGATCATGTCCACCGCGCCCACCGCGCTGGCCGCCGCCCGCACCTCGGCATCGGTGGCCTCCGGCCGGCCGTAGGCGATCGCCTCGTGCACCGTCCCCGCGAACAGGAACGGCTCCTGCGGGACCACGCCCAGCCGGTGCCGGTAGCTTGCCAGGTCGAGATCGCGGATGTCGGTGCCGTCCACCAGAACGGCGCCGCCGGTCACGTCGTAGTACCGCGCCACCAGCTTGACCAGGGTGGACTTGCCCGCGCCGGTCTGCCCGACCAGAGCGACCGTCTCGCCGGGCGCGATCGTCAGGCTGACCCCGGCGAGCGCCTCCTGGCCGGTCCCCGCGTAGCTGAAACGGACGTCGCGGAACTCGATGCGGGCCCTGCCGCGCGGCGCGGCCAGGGGATGGGCGGCCTGCGGGCGTCGAGGTCGGGGTGTGCAGCAGTTCCCGGATCCGGCGCAGCCCCACGGCGGCCTGCTGGTAGCCGTCGAACACCTGGGATATCTGCTGGACGGGGGAGAACAGCATGTCGATGTAGAGCAGGTAGGCGATGAGCGCGCCCGCGGTCAGCGCGCCGCTGCGCATCTGGCCCGCCGCGACCAGCAGCACCAGGGCGCTGGCCAGAGTGGACAGGGACTGCACGAACGGGAAGTACAGCGCGATGTAGCGCTGGGCGCGCAGCCGCGACCGGCGGTAGGCATCGCTGCGCCCGGCGAACCGCTCCAGGTTGCGCCCCTCGCGGCGGTAGGCCTGGGAGACGCGCAGGCCGGCCACGTTCTCCTGGAGGTCGGCGTTGACCGCGCTGACCTTCTCCCTGGCGTCCTGGTAGGCCACCGACGCCTTGCTGCGGAAGACCGCGGTGGCCACCGCCGCCACCGGCATGATCGCCAGTACGGTCAGGCCCAGGGGCAGGTTGATGAGCAGTAGCGCGGCGAGCACCCCGGCGACCAGCAGCACCGAGTTCACCATGGTGATGAGCCCGGTCTGCAGGAACGAGGAGAGCGCCTCCACGTCCGTGGTCATCCGCGTCATGATGCGCCCGGACAGTTCGCGCTCGTAGTAGTCCAGGCCGAGCCGCTGCAGGTGCGCGAAGGTCTTGACGCGCAGGGTATAGAGCAGCCGCTCGCTGGTCCGGCCCACCACGGTGGTCTGCACCGCGTTGATCACCCAGTCGGCCAGGGTGATCAGCAGCGCCACCGCCGACACGGCGAAGATCGCCGACAGTACATGGGCCTCGATGCCGTGGTCGATGCCACCGCGGACCAGGGCGGGCATGGCCAGGCTGGCCAGCGCGTCGAGGGCGTCGAGCACCAGTCCCACGGCGAACGCCAGCAGGAACGGCCGCAGCAGGCGGCGCAGCGTGAAGTTCGGATCGGGGGCACGGGCCGCGGCGTCGTTCACGCCGGGCTGCTCCGTCGCGGGCGGCAGCGCGGCCACCTTGGCCAGCAGTTCCGGGGAGGCAGGTATCCCGGCGAGGAAGCCGCCTGCGGCCCCGGAGCGGAGCCTGCCGGAGGTTGACCGGGCCGGTGCCACCGCCGCGGCCACGGCGGGCCCGGCTGATGCTGCCCGGGCCGCGGGCTGCCCGGCGGCAGGTCCGGCGGCGGCCACCCCGGCCAGGTCCGGCCGTCCGGCGTCCGCCTCCGGCCCCGCCTGATCGTTCTGATAGAAGCCAAGCTCGCCGGCGTCGATGCCTTCCGCGTCGTCGCCCGGGCCCGCCAGCAGCAGCCGGTACAGCGGGCAGCGTCTCCTGCAGCTCCTCGTGGCTGCCCTCGGCGACCAGCCGTCCCTCGTCCAGCACCGCGATGCGGTCCGCCAGGCGCAGCGTGGAGCGCCGGTGCGCGATCAGCAGCGTGGTCCGGCCCTGCATCACCCGCCGCAGGGTCTGGTGGATCTCGGCTTCCACCCGGGGGTCCACCGCCGAGGTGGCGTCGTCCAGCACCAGGATGCGCGGGTCGGTGAGCAGTGCCCGGGCCAGCGCGACCCGCTGCCGCTGGCCGCCGGACAGGGTGAGCCCCTGCTCGCCGACGACGGTGTCGTAGCCATCGGGCAGGCCGGTGATGAACTCGTCGGCCTCGGCCGCGCGGGCCGCGGCCACGACCTGCTCCCTGGTCGCGTCGGGCCGGCCGAACGCGATGTTCGCGGCGACCGTGTCGGAGAACAGGAAGCTCTCCTCCAGCACCAGCCCGATCGCCGCCCGCAGCGAGTCCTGGGTGAGGTCCCTGACGTCGAAGCCGCCGACCCTGACCGCGCCGCCGCCCACGTCGTAGAAGCGGGGCAGCAGCAGCGAGATCGTGGACTTCCCGGAGCCCGGCGGTGCCGACCAGTGCCAGCGTCTCGCCCGGCGCCACCCGCAGCGACAGGCCGCGCAGCACCGGCTGCGACGGCACGTAGCCGAAGCGCACGTCGTCGAACTCCACGTCCGGTGGTCTGCGGTGGCAGGGTGGTGGCGCCGGGCCGGTCGGTCACCACCGGGCGGGCGTCGATCACCTCGAACACCCGGATCACGCTGGCCCGGGCCTCCTGGCCGATCGTGACGAGCGCGGCCAGCGACCGGACCGGCGCGACCATGGCCAGCAGGTAGGACGAGAAGGCCAGGAACGTGCCGAGCGCGATGTACCCGCGCAGCGCCATCCAGCCGCCCAGCGCGAGCACCCCGACCTGGCCGAGCGCCGGGATCGCCTGCAGGGCCGGGTTGTACTTGGCCATCAGCCGTACGGCGCGCACCCGCGAGCCGTACAGCGCGGCGCCGGCCTCTTCGAGCCGCTCGACCTCCTGGCTCCTCCTGCCCGAAGCCCTTCACCACCCGCACGCCGGTCACCGCGGCCTCGACCACCTCCGCGACGGCGGCCGCCCGCTGCTGCGCGTCCCAGCTCGCCGGGAACAGGGTCAGCCTGGACCGCAGCGAGATGAACCACAGGGACGGGCGCGACCGCGAGCGCGACCAGGGTGAGCAGCGGCGACAGCACCGCCATGGCGATCAGCGAGCCGACGAACAGCACCGCGTTGCCCATCAGCATGGGCACCATGGACAGCAGGCTCTGCACCATGCTGATGTCGGAGATCGACCGGCTCACGATCTGGCCGGTGTGCAGTTCATCCTGGCGGGTGCCGTCCAGCCGGGACAGCGAGGCACAGGTTCGCGTGCGCAGGTCGTGCTGGACGTCGAGGGAGAGCTGCCCGGCCCGGTAACGCCGCAGGTACAGCGCGCCGAAGTTGGCCAGCGCCGCGACGATCAGGGCCACCGCCAGCGGCCAGATGGCCGCCTGCACGGAGGAGGTGAGGTTGTCCACGATGTCCCGCTGGATCAGCGGGATGGCGATCCCCACCGCGCTGACCACCAGGGTCCCGGCGAGCGAGAGGACCACGTTGCGCGGATAGCGCCAGCAGTACCAGGCCAGCCGCGCCATCCAGCCGCGCTCCCGGGGTGCGGCTGCCCGCGGGCCGGCCGGGCCCGTGGCGTGATCAATCGTCGTTTCCTGGTCCGTGCTCTCCCGCTTTTCCCTGTCCGTCGCCGGTTCCTTCCCTCCCCGGGCAGGCGAGATTCGCCCCCAAGGAGTGCCAACACCCGCCGGGGAGCCAGCATTTCCGCCGGGTCAGCCGGCGCGGCCAGGGCCTGCCCAGCGGCCGGCGGGATTCAGGACCGCGCGGGGGCCTTCGCGGCGCCGTACCCGGCGGCCGCGCTGAACATGATCAGCACGAACAGTGCGAACGTGATCACGTGGACGCTGGTGCACCACAGGCAGATCGCGCGGATGGTGAAAAGCTCGGTGTAGACCAGGTAGAGCACGAACACGATGCCGACCACCATCGAGCCCACCCGCGCGTAGCGGACCGGCGGCCAGGTCATCCGCCATGCCCACGGCGAGTTGGCGACGGCGAGGAACAGGTAGAACGCCAGGCCGAGCACGGCGACCGGGATGCCGAACACGATCGACTGCGGGCTGGTGATCACCTTCTCGCAGTTGATCGTGCTGTTCGCCGGGCAGATCAGCGTCACCGACGTGTTGTAGTGCACGATCGTGAGCCAGATGGAATCGGCGAGGCCGGCCAGCGACAGGATCCAGGTCGTCCACTGCAGCCATGGTGGCGGCCCGGCGATGGCCGTCACCTCGGCGGCCGGGACCGCGACCGGGGTGCGCGCGCGCTGTGCCTGGCCCGCGGCCCGGGGCTGCCCGTTGCCACCGCGCCCGTTGCCGGCCCGGCCGGCTGGCTGCCCCGCTGCCCGATCGTGGCGCTCGCCTCGGGACGGCCGCCGCGGGTGCCCTTGTCCCTGGACTTGGTCCCGCCGCTGCCCGGCCGCGTGGCCGGGCCGGGCTTGCGCGTGGCCATCAGAGCCCGCTCTGCACGGCGGTGACGGCGGGCGTGGCGCAGACGCTGGACGGCTGGTTGTTCGTCATCCGGCAGATGGCGCCGGTGATGTAGTTGGCCGCGCCGTCCACGCTCTGGGCGATCGGTGACGTCGGGTCCTTGAGCGCGGCGGCGATCTGGCTCCACGACTTGCCCGCCAGCACCGCGGGGTTGTAGATGGGGCCCTTCATGACCAGTTTGTTGCCGAAGGCGATGAACGGGTAGCCGCGGGTGCTCGGGTCGGGCTCGTACTTGGCCCAGACCGCGTTCTGTGCCGCCGTCGGGTTCTGCAGCGGCGCGCGGCTGACGGTCTCGTTCTCCACCGGCGTGAAGGCCAGGTACTTGCTGGTGTAACCGGACTTGTAGAACGTCAGCGTCGCGGTGTTCGGGTCGGTGTCCACGGACGACGAATGGATGCCGTGCAGCGGGGTCAGCGTGCCGAACCGGCTCAGCGCGACCGCCATCGACCAGCGCATGGCCGCGCAGTACGGGCAGAACTCGGCGCCGATGTAGAGCATCTCCGGCTTGCCGCCGCTGGTCAGCGTCGCCCCCGAGCCGGGCGAGAACGGCGTCGAGCTGGACGCGGGCACCGCGCCCTTGCCCACCGTGTTCAGCGTGGCGGGCGGCACCCCGGTGACCTGGCTGGCCACGCTGGCCGGGAGCAGCGTGCCGGTGGTCGAGGTGCTGCCCGAGCTGGACGGCGAGCCCTGGGTGAGCTTGACCAGGATGAACGCGAGCACGATCACCAGGACGACGAGCGTGCTGCCACCGGTGATCAGCATCCGGTTTCGCCGCTCCGCCTTGCGGGCCGCCTCACGCTGCGCCGCGATTTTCTCGCGGGCGCTCTGCTGCTTGATCCTGCTCGCCTTGCCCATCGCCTGTCCTCAGAAAGGGTCCGCAAAAGAATCCCCCGGCCGCCCTCCATCGTAGGGCGTAAACGGCTCGCTGCCGACCTGCCCCGGACACCCGGCCGGGCACGGCCCGGCCGGGCCGCCAGGCCAGGACACGACCAGGCAACGGTATGTCAGCACTTCTTGCCCTGCGCAACCAGCCGTAGCTACTGTCTGATCATGTTGAATACCGGATCAGTTGCCCGTGCGCTGCGGGCCTGGCCGCTAGTGGCCGTTGCCACCGCCGGGCTCGTCCTGACTGCCTGCAGCAGTTCGTCTTCGACCACGCCCTCGTCGGCCAGCACACCCAAGGGGACGGCCAGCGTCGCCTACGCGGCGTCGCTCGAATTCCTCAACGAGAAGGTCTTCGGGCCCGCGTTCCAGAGCGCGAAGGGGTTCTCCTATTCCGGCCGGGCCGGTGAGTCCGGCGACCTGGAGAGCGCGATCGCCGCGAAGCAGATCACGCCGAACGTCTTCCAGGCGGTCGGCGGCGACAACGTCACGCCGCTGTTCCCCAAGTTCACCAAGTGGTACGTGCAGTACGCGGGCACGCAGATCGCGGTCGCCTACAACCCCAGCAGCAAGTACGGTGCCGACTTCGCCGCCCTCGCCAGCGGCAAGAAGCCGATCTGCGACCTGTTCCCGCTCATGGAGAAGAAGGGCTTCCTGCTGGGCCGGACCGACCCGAACACCGACCCGCAGGGCCGCTCGTTCATCTACATGATCGAGCTCGCCACGACCTACTGCCACCTGCCGTCCAACACGGTCACGAAGATCCTCGGCTCGCCGCTGGCCTCGTCGTCCTCCCCGCAGGTCTTCGCCGAGACCTCGCTGCTGGCGCACCTGCAGGCCGGCCAGCTCGACGCGTCCAGCGCGTACCTGGCCGAGGCGAAGCAGCTGCACCTGCACTACATCCTGCTGCCGCCGGCGCTCAGCCTCGGCGACCCGGCGATGGCCAACCAGTACCACGCCGCCTCGATTACGATCACCGGTAACGTGACCAAGCACGGCTCGCCGCTGGCCTACGTCATGACGATCATCGGCAAGCCGACCAGCGCGGGCACCGCGTTCATCGCCTACGCGCTGTCGCCGGCCGGCCGGGCGCTGTACGCCAAGGAGGGGTACAACCTGCTCACCCCGACGATCACCGGTGACGCCAGCGCGGTTCCCACCGCGGTGAAGGCTGAGATCAGCGGGGGGTAGCAGCGCGTGAGCTGGGCGGTCAGGCCAGCCCCGGAGCCTAGCCAGGCATCCGGGGCGGCCTTGGGCCCGGCGCTGCGCTCGGCCTCATCGGCCCTGTCCCTGGTCGCGGCGGCGGTCATCTGGGTCGCGCTGCTCGGCCCGGTCATCGCCCTGTTCTTCCAGGTCACACCTGAGTACGGTGAGCAGCGCCCTGCGCACGCCGGGGGCACTGGCCCCGCTGGTGGTGTCGCTGGAGGCGGGTGTGGTCACCCTCGCCGTGCTGGTCTGCCTGGGCACCCCGCTGGCCTGGATGATGGCGCGCGGCAGGCTCCCGGCGCCCCGGCTGTGGGAGGCCGGGGTGCTCGCCTGCCTGCTGCTGCCGCCGCTGGTGGTCGGCCTGCTGCTGATCTTCATGGTCGGGCCGCTCACCCCGATCGGGCAGTTCCTCGGCCACTTCAACCTGTCCGCCACCAACACCTTCTTCGCCCTGGTCATCGCCGAGGTGTACGAGTCCGCGCCGTACTACGTGCTCGGCGCGCAGGCGGCGTTCGCGGCCGTGGACCCGCGGATGGAGCAGCAGGCGGCGCTGCTCGGTGACCGGCCGTCCCGGGCGGCGCGCCGGGTGACCCTGCCGCTGGCCGCGCCGGGGCTGGCGATGGCCCTGACCGTGGCCTGGGCACGGGCCATGGGGGCGTTCGGCGCGGTGATCATCATCGCCTACCACCCCTACGGGCTACCGTTGCAGATCTGGACGACGCTGCAGGAGACGGGGCTGGCCTCGGCACTGCCCTTCGCGCTGGTCCTGCTGGTGGTCGCCCTGCCGCTGCCCGTTGCCGCCTACCTGTGGAGCGCCCGTGCTCGACGCCGACGTCGAGGTTGACCGCCGGGAGTTCACCCTCGCGGTGACGCTGCAGGTGGCGCCGGGCGAGCGGCTGGCGCTGTTCGGCCCGTCGGGCGCGGGCAAGACCACCGCCCTGGAGGTGATCGCCGGGCTGGTGCCGCCGCGCCGTGGCCGGGTGGTGCTCGGCGGCCGGGTGCTCACCCAGACCTCGCCGCCGCGCCGCGCGGTCCCGCCGTGGCAGCGGCGGGTCGGCCTGCTCCGCCAGGACCCGGCGCTGTTCCCGCACCTCACCGTCCGGCAGAACCTGGAGTACGGGGCGGGCCCGCGCCCGGACCACGCCAGCACCGAGCGGACCGCCGCCAGCCTGGGCATCGACGGCCTGCTGGCCGCCCGGCCCGCGGCGCTGTCCGGCGGGCAGGCCCACCGGGCCGCGCTGGGCCGCCTGCTGCTCGCCCGGTGCGAGGCGCTGCTGCTCGACGAGCCCTACACCGGCCTGGATGCCGGGCTGCGGCGGGTGCTGACGGACCTGGTCCGCTCGCTCGCCACGGACAGGGACATCCCGATCGTCCTTGTCGCGCACGAGCTGGCCGAGGCGCAGGCGTTCGCCGACCGGCTCGCCGTGCTGGACGCCGGAAGGGTGCTGCAGGACGGGCCGGCCGACACGGTGGTCCGGCGGCCGGCCAGCCGCCGGGTCGCCGAGCTGGTCGGCTACCTGAGTTTCGTGCCGTACCCGGCGGGCGGCGCCGGCGCCGTCGCCGGGGTGCACCCCGAGCGGGTGGTCCCCGGCGCCCACCCCGGGCGCGGCCTGGTGCTGTCCGGGCAGGTCCGCGACAGCCACCCGGCCGGGGCAGGCTGGGAGGCCGGCCTTGCGGCCGGCCGAGGGCGTCGTCTGGTGCCGGCTGCCCGAGGCCCCGGCCGCCGAGGCGACGGTCACCGTCCTCGATCCGCCGCTGCTTCGGCGCCGACGGCGTGCTCCTGCCCCGGCGCCAGCCCAGGTGTCGGCATGACCAGGAGCGGCCGCGAGCGCGGGCGCGCGGCTGCGCCTGGCGCGGCAGGCGCGCGGGTTCTCCCAGCAGCAGCTCGCGCGACATGGCCGGGCGTGTCGCGGCAGGCGGTCTCGGCGATCGAGGCCGGCCATTCCGACCCGTCGCTGCGGGTCGCGCTCGCGCTCGCCCGGGCCCTGGGCATGACCGTCGAGGAGCTGTTCGGCCCGGGCGACACCCCCCCGCCGGTGACGGCGCGGCCGCTGGCACCGCTGGGCCCGCCCGGCGCCCGGGCGTCGCTGGCCCCGATGGGCGGACACGTTCGTCGCCCTGCCGCTCGGCGGCGACGACCGCCGGCCAGACCGGGCTTCGCACCCGCCGGCGGCATCGTCGCCGGGCGGGACGGAGAGGTGCTGCCGGTCGGGCCGCCGCGGCCGACGCTGGTGGTGGCCGGCTGCGACCCGGCGCTGCCGCTGCTGGAGGCCCCGCTCGCCGCGGCTCGACCCGCCGGTCGGCTTCGCCTGGTGGCCGTGCTGCAGCGGGGAGGCGCTGCGCCTCGCCGAGGCGGGCCTGGTCCACGTCGCCGGGGCGCACCTGCGCGGGACGCGACCGGTGAGTACAACACCGGCGCGGCCCGGGAGCGGCTGCCGCGCACGAGCGGCGCCGAGGTGCTCGGCTTCGCCGCGTGGCGGGAGGGCCTGGTGCTGCGGCCCGAGGCAGCCGGGCAGGTCGGCGGGCTGGCCGACGCCGCCAGGCGCGGGCTGCGCCTGGTGAACCGGGAGCGGGGCTCGGAGGCCGCGCCGGGTGCTGGACCGGGAGGCGGCCCGAGGCCGGCATCGACCGCGGAGCCCTCGCCGGGTACGCCACCAAGGTCACCGGGCACCTGCAGGTCGCGGCCGCGATCGCCGCCGGGCTCGGCCGACACCGGGGTGGCGAGCGAGCCGGCCGCCCTCGCCTACGGCCTGGCCTTCCTCCCGCTCGCCGCCGAACGGTTCGACCTGGTCATCCCGGCACGGCAGGCAGGCTCCCGCGAGGTGCCAGGCGCTGCGGCGGGTGCTCGCCTCGCCGCTGGCTGCTGCACGCCAGCTCGACAGCCTGCCCGGCTACGACCCGTCGCCGCTGCGGCGAGCGGGTCGCCGCCTGGTGAGGGCCCGCGCCGGCTGGCCCCGCGGCCTGGTCAGTGCCCGAAGACCGGGATCAGGGTGGCCCGGGCGATGGTGTGGAAGCGCAGGTTGAACCCGGCGACGGCGGGCGAGACGTCGGAGTCCACGCCCTGGCTGGCGAGGCTGTCCACGTCCAGCGCGTGCACGGCGAACACGTACCGGTGCGGCCGGGTCGCCGGCTGGGCGGCGCGGCGCCGCCGAACGCCTTGGCGCCGTAGTCGTTGCGCACGCAGAACGCACCCTCGGGCAGCCCGGAAAGGTCGCCGCTCACCGCGCCCGTGGCCAGTTCGGTGACCGACGCGGGCACGTCCAGCAGCACCAGGTGCCAGAACCCGGAACCGGTGGGCGCGTCGGGGTCGAAGCAGGTCACCGCGAAGCTCTCGGTCCCGGCCGGGAAGCCGTGCCAGCTGCAGCTGCGGGGAAATGTTCTGCCCGGTCATGCCGAAGCCGTCGAAGACCTGGGCGTCGGGCATCTGCTGGCCTTCGGCCACATCGCTGCTCTCCAGCGTGAACGAGGGAACGGCGGCATGAAGTCGTAGGGCAGCGGCGGGCGCGTCGGTCATGGGTCATCTCCGTAATGTCGGTCGGTCAGGCCGCCGGCCGGGCTTCCCCGGGCGCGCCGGTGCGGCCACGCCTACGCTATCCACAGCCCCGCAGTCACGGGCGGCAAATCCTCTCACAGCCCGGCTGCACCCGCCCCAGCTCGGCTCCTCAGCTAGCGGCGCTACCGTGGTGCCGCGGAGGAATCTGGGCCGGGCGGCGCAGCCGGGAAGGCGCGGAGCAAGGCGTGAAGGTAACACACGGTTGGCTGACATGGGTGCGCCGCCTGTCCTTCGCGGCCGTCCTGCTCGTTGCCGCGATCACCCCGGGCACCGCGGCGGGGTGGTCGTCGCTGCTTGTGCCAGCCGGGGCCGATGCGAGACGCGCGGGCACGGTGCGCTGGATCCGGCCGATGCCGGGCTGTGGATCGTGCAGAACGGTGAGGTGGGCACCACCCCGGTCATGGCCAGGCCTACGCCTCGATGGGCGCCCAGGTCGCCGCGGTGGGCTCCGGCATCACCGTGTCGGCCTACGCGGGCGGCAGCGGCCAGCGGCTGTGGACCACCGTGCCTGACCGGCTTCCCGGCCGGGTCCGGCGATCATCGTCGGTCCGGGTCTGGCCGGGCGTGGTCACCGTCGGGGTCGCGCTGCCCCCGGCACCGGGGCCAGCAGCACGGCCCCGGCCAGGGACGAGGTCGTGCTGCGCGCCGCCACGGGGAGACGCGTCCGCGCCTACCCGGCGGCGCAGTTCGGCGGCGCGGTCGCGGCCAGCGCCGGCCACCACCGTGATCGTCGGGCCCAGCGCGGTGACCAGTTACGCCAACCGCACCGGCGCGGTGCGTCTGGAGCCGGCCGACCGGCGCGGTCCCGGCAGGCCTGGCAGGTGGACGGCAGCGAGCCTGTACATGGCCGTGCCGGCCGGGGGCCCCAGGGTTCGGCGCCGGTCGACCGCGCTGCGCCGGATCGACCTGCGCACCGGCGCGCAGCGGCTGGTCCGCCCCGCGCGGGCAGGCCTTCACCGGCGCGCTCAGCCTCGCTTTCGACGGCGTCGTGGTGTTCTCCTCGCCCGCGGGGTCCAGGGCCTACAGCGGACCACCGGGCGCGCTGTGGCACCATGCCGGCGCGCTGCCCGACGCGGTCGACGCGGTCACCGGCCGGCTGTATCTGTCTGCCGGCAATACGCTGATCGGGGTCGACCCGCGGACCGGGCCACCCTGGCCCGGGTCAGGCGCCGGCGCCGCGTCCGTCCGGGCTGTACGGGGTCCGCGAAGGTGCCGTGCTCGGCATCGACCACGGCGCGCTCGGCAAGGCCTGGGGCTACGGCGTCGCGGCCAGCAGGTGCTCTGGACGAGCCGGCCCGCTGCCGTGGCCGCACTACTTCGTGGACCTGTCCGGCATCGGGGGCAGCGCCCCGCCGGGCCAGGACGCGGTGCTGCTGGCGATCTGCGGCCGGGTGGGCCCGCGCAGCGCGGCGGCCAGCGCGGCGCGGTGCGCCCGGCCCGAACTGGCCGTGCTGAACCGCTGACCCCGCGCTGTCTGGCCGGCGCCGAGTCCGCGGGTGCCATGTTTGACGGCAACCCGGAGTCAGTCTGCCATCCGCTGGCGGCTGCGCGGTTACCTCCCGGCCGGCAGCCGGAGGGAGGTTTGGCGAATGAAGCGCGGCGCGGGCGCCGGCCGCCGGAAGGACGCGCCCCGGGTGATCGTCGTCGGGGCCGGTTTCGCGGGGCTGGCGGCGGTGCGCGAACTGCACCGCGCGGGCGCCCCGGTCTGCTCGATCGACCAGAACGTCTACAGCACCTTCCAGCCGCTGCTGTACCAGGTGGCGACCGGCGGGCTGAACCCGGGCGATGTGGCGTACCCGGTCCGGGCGTTCGCGCGCAAGCAGGCCGCCAGGTTCCGGCTCGGCGAGCTGGCCGGCGTGGACCCGGCGGCCGGCGGATCACGCTCACCGACGGCACCGTGTTCGACTACGACTACCTCGTCCTGGCACCGGGGTGTCGGCCGCCTACTACGGCGTGACCGGCGCGGCCGAGCACACCCTCGGCCTGTACACCCGGCACGACGCGGTCGCGCTGCGGGACCACATCATGGCCCGGCTGGAACGGCTCGACATCGAGGGCCCGGGCAAGGCCGTCAACTTCACCGTGGTCGGCGGCGGGGCGACCGGCGTCGAGCTGGCCGGGGCCCTCGCCGAGCTGCGCGCGATGCGCTCGACGCCCCTTCCCCGAGGTGGACCAGGCGGACGTGCACATCACGCTGGTCGAGATGGCCCCCGCCTGCTGGCGCCGTTCGACCGCAGCGCTGCAGTCCTACGCGCTCACGGCAGCTGCGGCGCCGGGGCGTGGAGGTGCGCCTGTCCACCAAGATCAGCGAGATCACCGCGGACCGGGTGATGCTGGCGAACGGCGGACGGACTGCCCAGCGACGTCACCGTCTGGGCGGCCGGGGTGTCCGCGCCGGACGCGGTAGCGCGCTGGGGGCTGCCGCAGGGCCACGGCGGCCGCATCGATGGCCGGGCCCGGACCTGCGGGTCGACCGGGCAGGACCGGATCTTCGCTGCCGGCGACGTCGCGCTGATCGGCGGGCCAGCCGCTGCCCAGCTCGCCCAGCCGGCCATCCAGATCGGACGGCACGCCGGCACGGCAGATCGTGGCGGCTGCTGGCGGGCCGCCCGGCCGCGCCGTTCCGCTACCACGACAAGGGCATCATGGCGACGATCGGCCGGCGCAGCGCGGTTGTCGAGCTCCCGCACGGCCTGCGGATCCGACGGCACGCTCGCCTGGCTGGCCTGGCTCGGCGCTGCACCTGTTCACCTGCTCGGCGGCCGTAACCGGCTGTCCGCGCTGCTCAACCTGTCCTACCGGTACCTGGTCTGGGGCCACGGCGGCGGCGTCATCGTCGGGGACGACCCGCCGGGCGGCCGTCCGCCGGCGGGCCGCCGCAGGCCCGTCCCCGGCGCCGCCGGCGGGTCCGCGCAACCCTCCTAACCGG
This sequence comes from uncultured Actinomycetes bacterium, assembly GCA_963730235.1. Lineage (GTDB taxonomy): Bacteria > Actinomycetota > Actinomycetes > Streptosporangiales > Streptosporangiaceae > DASXKD01. The sequence continues at coordinate 61,781 of CAVSRH010000023.1, read as the reverse complement.
GGCTGCTTAACTAGGTTCCATGCCCGCAGCCGCCTGAGAGGCCGTTTCCGCCCGCGCCCCTGCCGAGCCAGCCTGCCAGCCCGCCCGAGCGGGTCGCAGGCCGGGCCCGCTGGTGCTGCGCCGGGTGCACGCCGACGACGCGGGCGCGATCTCGCGGCGGCGGTGGGCACGAGCCTGGAGCACCTGCGCCCCTGGATGCCGTGGGCGACGCCGGAGGCGGCCGACCTGCGGTCCCAGCTGGCCCGGGTGGCCGAGGCGGACGAGCTGTGGGAGTCCGGCACCGGGTTCATCTACGTGATGGTCGCGCGCGAAGACGGAGCGTCCGGTCCCGGCGCGGTGAAGGACCCGGACGGCCGGTTCGCCGGGACCATCGGGCTGCACCGCAGGGCTCGCCGACGCCGCGGTGGAGATCGGCTACTGGACCGTGGCGGCGATGACCCGCCGCGGCTACGCGACCGCGGCGGCGCAGGCCCTCACCCCGGTGGCGCTGGCGCTGCCCGGCACGCGGCGGGTGGAGATCCACTGCGACGAGGCCAACACCGCGAGCGCCGGGGTGCCCCGCAAGCTCGGCTACCGGCTGGACCGGGTGGAGGCACACGAACGCGAGGCGCCGGGGGAGCAGGGCCGCCGGATGATCTGGGTCTGGGACCCGGCGCAGGGCCCCCGGGCCACCGGGCCCGCGACGCGGGGCGGTGCCCGGTGACCGCCGCGAGCCTGGCCAGGGCGGCGGCCCTGGCGGCGTGCGGGCTGGCGCTGGCCGCGTGCGCCACCACCGCGGCGGGCTCGCCAGCGGCGGGCAATGGGCCGATGCGCGGCGGCAGCGGCATGCAGGCGGCGGGCAACCCGGTACTGGACACCGGCAGCTCGCTGGGCGACCACACGGCCCCGGACCTCCGGCTGGAGAACCAGTTCGGCCAGCGGATGGCGCTGAGCCAGTTCCGCGGCAAGGCCGTCGTGCTCGCCTTCGTCGACTCCGAGTGCACCACCGTGTGCCCGCTGACCACGGTGAGCATGGTGGAGGCCAAGGAACTCCTCGGTGCGGCGGGCAGCGCAGTCCAGTTGCTGGGTGTGGACGCCAACCCCAAGGCCACCAGCGTGTCCGACGTCATGGCCTACTCCCGGGCGCACGGCATGGTGAACCAGTGGGACTTCCTCACCGGCACCCTGCCCCAGCTCCAGGCGGCCTGGAAGGCCTACCACATCGCCGTGCAGATCCAGCAGGGGATGATCGACCACACCCCGGCCCTGTTCGTCATCGACCCGCAGGGCCGCGAGCGCACCGTGTACCTCACCCAGATGAACTACGCGAGCATCACCCAGGCCGCGCAGATCATCGCCCAGCGCGTGTCGGGCCTGCTGCCCGGCCACCCGCCGCTGGCGAGCACCCGCTCGCTGGCCTACATCTCCGGCCAGGCCCCGGCGGCCAGGGTCACGCTGCCCGGCGTGCCGTCCGGCTCGGTGACGCTGGGACCGGGGCAGCCCCGGCTGGTGATGTTCTTCGCCACCTGGGTGGCCGAGACCTCAGACCTGCGGGCGCACCTGCTCGCGCTCAACTCCTACGCGCGCGCCGCGCGGCACGGCCGGCTGCCGGGGCTGGTCGCGGTGGACGAGCAGACCACCGAGCCGTCCCCCGGCGCGGCCGCGGCGTACCTGAAGAACCTGGGCACCCCGCTGCGGTACCCGGTGGCGGCCGACGCCACCGGCCGGCTGGCCGACGGGTACGGGGTGGCCGACCAGCCGTGGTTCGTGCTGACCTCGGCGGCCGGGAAGATTGTCTGGAAGCACGACGGCTGGCTGAGCGTAGCGGCACTGGAGGCCGCGGCGCACCGGGCCTGACCGGCCGGGCGCCCGCGCAGGTCAGCAGCCCATGAGGGCGGGTATCCGGATCATCGCCCCGCACTGGCGGGCCCTGGCCACCAGGTCACGGGACTTGACGACGAGTTCCCTGGCGGCGGGGGACTTGATGCCGGGCACGTGCCGCTGGCTGCCGGGGAAACCGAACGCGATGGTCAGGGCGCAGGCGACAGCGGTCAGGGCGGCGGGCAGCAGCACCATCGCACGGACCCGGGCCGCCGGGCGGCGGCCGATCCAGCGGAACCAGTGCCCGATGGCGGCCAGCCGGTCGGCCACCGGGCGCACCGCGACCTGCTCGATCCACGGCATCGTCTCCGACAGGGTGAGCCGGGTGAAGATCGAGAACAGTGAGACGAGACGGGGATCGGATTCGGCGAGCTTGCCCTCGATCGACTCCAAAACGCGATTTTGACCGGTGGGTAGGCTCATCTCGGAACATCTCCGCTCTGCTGTCTTCGCCCTGGGTTGCCGCTGCCGTAGGAGTTCTACGTTACCGGCCGGGATTGCACGGTGACCGGCAGGTTCAGCCAGTTGTGCCCGGCACGGACCCCATTCGCGCGGATTACCCGGGGAAACGGGCTTTATCCGCGCTGCTACCTGCCGCATGCGGCCGCCGGGCGGCGGCGCCGGGTAGGTTTTCTCTCCTTCGGTGCGAAACGCCTACACCGGGATCGCCGCGCCGGACACCAGATGTGCCTGCGGGGAGGCCAGGAACAGGTATGCCCGGGCGATGTCGGCGACCTTCGGCCAGGACCCGTGGTCGGCGTCCGGCATGGCGGCCCGGTTGGCCGGGGTGTCGATGATGCTCGGCACCACGCAGTTGACCGTGATCCCGGTGCCCCTGGCCTCGTCCGCGGCCATCGCGACCAGGTGCAGCACGCCCAGCTTGCTGACCGAGTAGGCGAACCCCTGGCCCTTGGTCACCTGGGCGGCCCGGCTCGCGGTGTGCACGATCCGGCCCGCGCCGGCGCGCCGCAGCGCCGCCAGCGCGTGCTTGGTCACCAGGGCGGCGCTGACCAGGTTCAGGTTGAGCTGCGTGGTGAGCTCGCCGGGGTCGAGGTCGTCCAGCGCCGTGTGCGGCGCGTAGCCCCCGATCGTGTTGACCACCGCCCAGGGCGGCGGCTGCTGGCGGAACAGGTCCGCCAGCGCGGCGTCGTCCAGCACGTCCACCTCGTGGTAGCGGACCCCGTCCAGGCGGTGGGCGGCCGAGGGCAGCTGCCTGTCGGCGCCGGCCACCGCCGCGCCGGCCGCGGCGAACGCCGCAGCCAGGCCGCCGCCCAGGGCGCCCGCCGCGCCGAACACCAGCACGGTACGGCCCGCGTACCCGGTCTCTGCCATCGTCACCACTTCCTCGCCTCTTTGGTATCCGGCCCGTTCCGGGTGCCGGGAGCAGCCCTCAGGTCCGGCGCGGATCCGGCTTGCGCCGCGGCGCGGCGCCTGCGGCGCAGCACGGCCCGGGTGATCCAGGCGGCGACCAGGACCGCCAGGGCGATCAGCAGGTAGAGCGAATACCGCACGATGTCGGCGTAGATGGTGCCGATGTGGTTGCCGGCCAGGTAGCCGAGCGGCGCCCAGAGCGCGACCCACAGGACGGCGCCGAGCGTAGTGAACGCCACGAACCGCCGCCACGGCATCTCGGCGGTGCCGGCGATAATGCCCGCCGCCTGGCGGAGCCCTTCGAAGAACCGCGCGGCGACGACGACCAGGCCGCCATGGCGCTCGAAGAACCGTTCGGTCTTGTCCAGCCGTTCGGGAGTCAGGAACACGTACTTGCCGAACCGCAGCGCGAGCGCGTGGCCGCCGAAGTATCCGATCGCGTAACCGATGCAGTTACCCACGATCGCCGCGAGCACCGCGATGGCGCCGACCGCGACGATGTTGAGCCGGCCGGTGCCCGCGTAGACCGAGGCCGCGACCAGGATCGTCTCCCCGGGTGCGGGCACCCCGAAGTTCTCCACCAGGATGAGCCCGGCCACCGCCAGGTACCCGTAGTTCTCGAGTACCGGTGCCACGGCTCCGAGAAGCCCTGGCAGGGGTGTCGCGGACATCTGCGTGCCTTTCGGTGTCGGCGGCCCCGCGCCCTTACCGGGCCCGGCGCGGGGGCCAGGATGCCGAAGTTACCTGATCCCTGCCTACCAGCCTGCTACGACCGCAGGGAGTAATGGCCCGATGAGGCCGTGACATGCGGAAAGGGCGGGCATTACGCAGGCTCCGGGGGCGTTCGCCGACATGACGGCGCTGCGCGAATGCTGGCATCCGGTCGGGTTCGCCCGCGACCTCGCCTGCCTGCCGGTGCACGCCGACGCGGCGCAGCCGCTACGAACTGCACCTGCCGTACACGATCGTGCTGCGCCTGGGCTGGGGCGGCGAGCGCGGCATGCTCTACTTCTTCGCCTCCCAGCCGCTCGCCGCCGACCGCTGTGCCGGCGACGTGGTAATCGGCCGCAACTACAACCTCGGCCAGCCGGACCAGGTGATCCAGGAGTTCGAGGACACCATCTTCGGCCAGGACCAGGTGGTGGTGGAGTCGCAGCGGCCCGAGCAGGTGCCCTTCGACCTGGCCGCCGAACTGCACCTGAAGTTCGACGCGGTAGCGGTCGCCTACCGCAAGGCGATGCGCGCGCTGGGCCTGGCCAGCAGCGAGCCGGTGAGCCCGGCCGGTGCCGGCGCCCAGGGCCGGGTCTAGGAGCCGGCCCGGGCTTCCTCGATGGTGAGTTCCGCCGCCGGATCGGCGTCCAGCCGTTCCGCCGGTATCGGCACGCCGCTGCGGACCGATCGGCCGTAGCTGCCGTCGTCCAGCCGCTTCAGCGCACGGTCGATGGCATCGAGCCGGTCCCGCAGGGTCTCTGCCACGGAGTCGTCCAGGCCCTCGGCGGCCAGTGGCTGCGCGGCGTCGGCGGCGTCACCCGTCTCGGCCGACTCGTCCTCGGTCTCCCTGTCTTGCTGGCCCGCCTGCTCTGTGTCCTGGAGCAGGCCCAGCACCTCGGTGCGCTCGGCCAGCAGCCGTTCCCGCGCTTGCTCGTTGTCCATGACCCGCAACCCTAGCCGTCCCGCCGCCGCTCCCAGCCCGCCAGCCCCCGCGCTATCGACCCACGATTGTCCCTGGCATGCCTTACCGTGCGAGCCATGGCCAAGGCTGCGCGAGTGCTCGCGGCGTTGAAACGCGATGGGTGGGTCGAGATCAGGCGCTCGGGGTCTCATCGCGTTCTCGTCAAGGGCAGGCAGCAGCGGGTCTGGGCCTACCATGACGGTGTGGACTTAGGCGGCCCGGCCATGGCCGGGATCGCCCGGGACTATGGGTACACCGTTGCTGAACTGCGGAAACTATAGGACGATCGTTCCATGAGCCTGCTGCGGGTCGAACTGTTCCACGACGATGAGGCCGGTAACTGGCACTATCGCGTGCCTGCTCTGCACATCAACGGCGGCGGCACCGAAACCCGCGAGGAAGCCGAGCGAGACTGCCTGGAGGCCATCGACTTCGCGCTCCAAGGGGATCCGCGGGACTACGACACCGGCGCGGAGGCCATCACGCTCGTCGTGAGCGTCGCGCCGGCGGCTTGATGCGCGCGGGCGTGGCAGGCTTGGGCCATGCAATTCAGTTCAGGGGACCTTGACCGGGCGGCCGGCATCGTGGGCCGCTCGGTGCCGCCGACGCCCCAGTACGTGTGGCCGCTGCTCGCGGAGCACGTCGGCGCCGAGGTCTGGGTCAAGCACGAGAACCACACCCCCACCGGGGCGTTCAAGGTACGCGGCGGGCTGGTCTACGCCGAGCGGCTCCGGGCCGGGCGGCCGGAGGTCAAGGGCATCGTGTCCGCGACCCGCGGCAACCACGGCCAGAGCCTGGCCTTCGCCGGGCGGGCCGCGGGGATCGGCGTCACGATCGTGGTCCCCGAGGGCAACAGCCCGGACAAGAACGCGGCGATGCGCGGGTTCGGCGCGGAACTGATCGTGCACGGCCGGGACTACCAGTCCTCCCGGGAGCACGCCGCCGAACTGGGTGCCCAGCGCGGGCTGGAAACCGTCCCGCCGTTCCACCCGGACCTGGTGCTCGGCGTGGCCACATATGCCCGGGAACTGTTCGGCGCCGCCGGTGAGCTTGACACGGTCTACGTGCCGGTGGGCATGGGCACGGGCATCTGCGGCGTCATTGGCGTGCGCGACCTGCTCGGCCTGCGCACCGAGGTGGTGGGCGTGGTCGCCGCGGCGGCCCGGGCCACGGCCCTGTCCTTCGAAGCCGGGCGGGTGGTCACCACCGAGACCGCGCACACCTTTGTGGACGGCGTCGCGACCCGGGTGCCGGACCCCGGCGCCGTCGCGATCATCAATGCCGGCGCCGCCCGGGTGCTGACGATCAGCGAGGACGACGCCGCGCAGGCGATGCGAGTCCTGTTCAGCACCACGCACAACGTCCCCGAGCCGGCGGGTGCGCTGGCCCTGGCGGGCCTGCTCGCCGAGCGTTCCCTGGCGGCGGGCAAGCGCGTCGCGGTGATCCAGACCGGCGGCAACGCGGACACCGGGCTGTTGCTCCAGGTCTTCGCCGGGCAGACCCCGGCGGTCTGAGCGCCGCCAGCCGGCACCCCGCGCAACGGCCGAGGGGACCGCCGGGCGGCGGTCCCCTCGGATGGGCGCCGGTGTCACCGGCGCCCGAAGGCCCTCAACGCTGCAGCGCTACGCCTGCGGGCACGGGTTGGGAATGATGTTCCGGAAATCGAACAGGGCGGGTGCGCTGCTGCCACCCGGCTGTGTGAAGGACTGCTGGAGCAGCGTGCCGTACTGCGCGTTCTGGCCGTAGTTGCTGATCTCTCCGGGGATGTCGTTCCCGAACTGCCACTTGCAGCCACCGCCACCCTTGAGGGTGGTGGTGTAGAAGGGATAGAACTGCGCTGGCACACCTTCGTCGGTCTGCGGGATGAGCGTGCAGCCCACTCCGGTTTCCACGTTGCAGCCGGATTCAATGGCCGGCAGGTCAGCCTCGAATCCGGCCTGGGCGTACTGCTCGTTGTACTTCGGTCCCGTCTCGGGGCTGGTGAACTGGAACGGCGTGGGGTGCATCTTGGTGTTGCCGTCCGGCCAGAGCCGCTGATACGAGGCGCCGTCGAACCCGGAGTTGGTGTACGTGCAGCCAGTCACCTTGTAGAGGGGTGCCTCGCTGCCTGGGAAGCAGAAGATGTCGTCGCTGTCCGGTGGCTGCTTGTTGACGCCCCGCCCCTCCATGTCACCCTTGGGGCACGAGGTGGGGCTGCCGTTGGGCAGCAGGCCGAACTCGGTGGCCGGGATCTGCTTGGGGCCGGTGCAGAACTGGAAGTGGCCGATCTCGGTGTCCATGGCGACGTTGTAGGAGCCGACGGCCCAGGTGACGCGGGTCTTCGTGCTCGACCTGTTGTACATCGCGTGGAAGTTGTACGGGATGGCGGTGCAGGACGAGCCCGTGGGGGCGTACTTGACCTGCGCGAACCCGTTCGCCGCGCTCGCCGTCATGGACCCGGTCTGCCCGGTGGTCAGGTCGTTGATCGTGACCTTCTCGCCGTTCGGGGTGTCGGTGTAGGACATCTTGAGGTGGTCACCGGGGTTCATGAACAGGTCCTTGGAACCCGGGGTGAACGTGGCGGTCGTCGAGTCGATGGGGTTGGCGGGTGCCTGCGACTTGCCGCTCTTGGTGATGAAGGCGAAGTTGAGGTACTCCTCACCGGCCTTGGCCAGGCAGGTGGGGTTGTTCGGCTTGTTGGTGACCGGGTTGAGCGACAGGCTGTCGATGTTCAGCGCGGCGCACCACTGGGTCGGGCTGCAGGAGCTTGCGCCCACGGCGACCTGCCAGGTCGGCCACTGGATCCACCCCGGCGGATAGAACTGCATCTCCATGTAGGCCTGGCCGACGTGCTTGGGGGAGATCGCCGGGTCGAGGATGTTCTTGTCGCTGTCCGGCGGACAGGTCTTCACCTGCTCCGGGTACGACTGGGTGTCACACAGGACCATGCCGAACCAGTCGGCACCGCTCAGCTCGAATTGGTAGGACTTGTTCGGCAGGTTGGGGTCGCTCGCGGACGGATCGGTCGGCAGCGTCACGTTGTAGCTCATGTGGTTGCCGGAGCCGTTCTTGTGCGAATAGAACAGCATCGACGGCTCGTCGTGGCCGACATAGTGGCCGAACACCTGGTCGGAGTGGGCGACCTCGGTGCACATCGCCGACGCCTCGGCGCAGTTGATGTGCATGGACTTGGTGTAGTTGGCCGTGCTTGACCGCGTGAGTCACCGTGTGCTTGACCGCGTGGGTCGCAGCCTGCGAGGCAGTGCCAGTGCTTAGAGCGACGGGCGCGACGGCAATCGCGCCGGCCACCGTGAGATACATCCAGGACCTGACGGGTTTCCTCAATACCCCTACCTCCTTGTGGATGAGGCCCCGGGCGGCACCCGCTACGTCGTGTGCACCACCGGCCGCCCGTAGGCACTTTGCCTAGAATGGCACCCCGGTATAGGCCCGTCCATATGCCAATCGCTCCCGCTGTCCCCCGATCTGGCGGTGTTCGCGGACCGCGCCTGAGCGGCCGGCGATCTTGCCTGCTGGCGGGCGGCAGGCCTTCCGTGCCAGAGTCATACCGGGCCCAATTCGGCATCGATCGGAGTGATTCGGCATGGCTGACATCCCCCCGAACCGGCGGCCCGGGCGGCTGCGGAGCCAGGCGGCACGCGCCGCCGGGGTGACCGCCCTGGCCGAGGGCTGGAGCGGCACGAAGTGGACCGTCGAGCCGACCCCCGACCCGAGCGGGGCGCGATTCACCTTCCTGCCGGGTGTGGCCTGCACGTCCGGCGGCAACTGCTGGGCGGCGGGTGAGTGGGGCTCGCCAACGGGGCCCAGGACCCTGATCGAGCACTGGAACGGCACCGCCTGGTCGATCACCTCCTGACCGGGGACGGCGGACATGCGGGTGGTGCTGGCGAGCGAGCGCGGTGCGGCCGGCCGGCCGAACGAGGACTTCGCCGCCGCGGTGCCCGGGGCCGTGGTGCTGCTCGACGGGGCCGGGTACGAGCCCGACTCGGGCATCGGCTGCGTGCACGGCATCGCCTGGTACGCGCGGACGCTCGGCGGCCTGCTCGCCGCCGGGGCCGGCGACGGCCGGGTGCCGCTGGCCGAGTTGCTCGCGCGGTGCATCGAGCAGGTCGGCCGGATGCACGCGGGCACCTGCGACCTCGGGCACCCCGCCACGCCGGGCGCCACCGTGATCGTCGCCCGCCAGCGCGGCGAAGCGCTGGAGTACCTGGTGCTGTGTGACTCGGTGCTGTTGCTGCAGCCCCGCTACGGTGAGCCCCGCGCCATCACCGACACCGCGCTGGAGGAGACCATCGCCAGGCTCCGTCCGGCCGCGGGCCTGGTGCCGGGCACCCCCGAACACGGCGAAGCGCGGCGGGCCTACTCGGCGGCGCTGGAGGCCGCGCGCAACCAGCCCGGCGGGTACTGGCTCGCCGCCGCGGATCCCGGCGCTGCGGGCCATGCGCTGACCGGCTCCGAGCCGCTGTCCGGCCTGTCCGCGGTGGCGCTGCTCAGCGACGGTGCCAGCCGCCTGGCCGACCGGTTCCACCTGGCCACCTGGGCCGAGGTCTGCGACATTCTCAGCCTGGACGGACCATCGGGGCTGATCGAGCGCGTCCGGGCGGCCGAGTCCGCCGATCCCGACGGCCAGCGCTGGCCCCGGGGCAAGATCCACGACGACGCCACCGCGGTTTTCTGGGCTATCCCCGGCTGAGGTGCACCCAGGGGGCCGGGTTGCCACGGAGAGCGTAATGCAGCAAAAGGCGGCCTGTGGCGGAGAGAGCTACCAGGCTTCGTAGACGACGTTCCTGCCGTTAGCGGGCTTGAGCAGGGCCAGCCGGCCGTGGTCGATCCAGCCGTTGGGGTTCGCGCCTTGCGGGGGACCGGCGTCGAGGATCATGAAGCGGCCGGACGGGTCGGAGCTGAAGAACTCGTAGGAGACGCCGTTGCCGGTGTTCAGGTGGAGCAGGACCCGGATCGGGTGGCCGGTGGCCGGGTCGACCTTGACCACGTCGATGTTTCCCGGCGTCGATGCGCCGCGTGGCGAATGCAGCGCCACCACGATCAGCGCGGACCCGTCGGGGGTGATCATCGAGTCGTTGATGTAACCAAGGGCGTGCCCGGTGAACTGGGACTTCAGCACGAGCAGCTTGCTGCTGGCGAGCTGGCCCCCGGTGGCCGGATGCCGGAGCACGCGCCACTGCTGCCCGCTCACACACTGGGCGGCGGCTCCGCCGGGCGGGCATGTCACCCTCGCCTCGAACACCAGCTCACGACCGTGGCGAGCCCAGGACAGGTCGCCGATCTGGGCCGTGCCCAGGCCGTTGCGCCACACGGCGTGCGCTCCGGTCCGGGTGTTGAGGATCAGGACGCTGCCCGGTGCGTTGCCCAGGGTGACGGGAATGGCGAGTTGCGTGCCGTCGGGGGTGGCCGTCATGCGGAAGGCGCTCACCGGGCCCAGGTTCCCGCCGGGTACCAGGCGGTAGCCCTGGATCCGCCCCGCGCCGGTCAGCTGGAACTGGTAGATCCGCGTCCCCGCGACCACGGACTGCAGTCCGGCCATCTTCGAACGCTGGCACGCGATGAAGAACGTGCTCCCGTCGGTCGGCGCCACGCCCTCATCCGCGATCTGGGATTTCGGCCAGGGGCACCGCACCGTGTCCGTCACCTTCCCGGTGGCCGTGGCGCGCACCACCGTCACCCCGGGCGGTGCCTGGTTGATGAACGTCTGGACGTAGTAGCGCGGCGCCCCGGCGGCCGCGCTACTGGGCCCAGCGACCGTGGTCCCGGGCGCGAACAGGTGCCCCGGCAGCACGATGCCAAGGCCGGTGAGCAGCACGACAGCAGCGGTCCCGGTGGCCCATTCCGTTCTCCGGCGGCGGGCCACCCCGCGGCGGACCGCCTCGATGGTCACCCGGCGTGGCGGGTCACCGACGGCGGCCTGCAGCAGGTCACGCAACTGGGGGTCCATCCTGATCACCGGACCTTTCGTTCCAGGAGATCCGCGACGCGCGGGTCCGCGCGCAACTGGGCCAGGGCGCGTGACATGGTGCTCTTGACCGTCCCGGCCGGGCAGTCCAGCACCTCCGCCACCTGCGCCTCGGACAGGTCGTCGTACACCCGCAGCACCAGCACCGCGCGCTGGCGCGGGGACAGTGACGCCAGGGCGCCGCGCACCGCGAGGCGCACGGCCACCTCCGCCGCCATGTCACCGGTGGCCGCGTGTTCGGGCACGTCCGCCGCTGGCTTCTCGCCGCGCCACCGGCGCCGGGTCCATGTCAACCAGGTGTTCAGCATCACCCGGCGGACGTAGATCTCCGGGTCGTCGCGGTGCCGGATCCGCTCCCAGCGCGGCCAGGACCGCACCAGCGCCGTCTGTACCAGATCCTCGGCCAGCGCCCAGTCACCGGTGAGCAGCCACGCGGTTCGCTGGAGGGCGCGCTCGCGCGCCGCGACGAACTGTGCGAAGCCTGACACCTCGGCGTCCACGGCCACCTCCGGTCAGCACGGCGCCCAGGCACCGCGACCTGTCGCTTATCACGACTACCTGGGCGCCGGCAATGGTTCCCCGCGAGCGTGGATCCTTGGGGTGGGGCTGCCCACCTGGTCAGCAGGGCTGGCCGGGGCCGCCCGGGTCCGGCCGGGCCTGGCAGGCCTGGGCAGGATCCGTCACAGTGCCTGGTGACCTGGTGGCGTGGCGTCCTGGCCGAGGGCCACCGGTCTCGCGGGCAGATCGGGATGACGCAGAAACCTGTCCACGAGCACGGCAGGCCCGCCGATGCAGGTCCAGTCGTCGTCCCACAGGGTGGACACGAGCCAGGAGCGGTCGGCGGGGAACATCAGGTTGGGCAGGGCGCCCTTCCAGAACGACCGGCCGCCGCTCCGGCGCCAGCGGGCGGCCTGCTCCGGTCCCGCCTCGACCAGCACGTACGGCCAGCCCGAATACAGGGTCACCTTCGGCGCATCGGGGAACACGATGTCATCGGCGCCGGTGTCGAGATAGCCCAGCCACCACGGCTGTCCCATCGACTGCGCACTCAGCAGTGCGAGCACGGCCCGGTCATGCTCGTCCTGCCCCTCGCCTGCGTACGGCAGCACGACCGTGGCGTAGGTCTCGAAGACCGGCGGGATGGCGGCCGTGATAGCCCGGCCAATGGACGTGCTTTCGGAGATCCAGGCCACGTCGGCATCCGTCCCGATGCGCCATGTGGTGCCATCCCTGGCCAGTCTGACCATGCCGCAAGTCTAGGTATCCCGCAGTCACCCTCGGCTGGCGGCTTCCTTGGCCGCGGCGGCGGTGGCGATGCGCACGGCCAGCCTCTTGCGGTGCGCGCCGTAGGCGACCGTCCAGGCCGACACGACGCCCCCGAACACGAACGGCGAGACCTTGGAGATCGCCAGGGCTGTACCGGTCGAGACGTGGTAGACGATAACGACCCGCAGGGCGGCTTCGAGGAGAAAGCCGACGCCCCACACGGCCGTGATCACCCGGAAGTCGCGCCGGAAGGCCGCCTCCTGCTGCCAGAGCCTGGACATCTCCTGGCCCTTGGCGGTATCCGGCCCGGTGAACTCCCGGACGACGCTGAACAGCAGCGGGTGCCGGCCCGAAAGCGAGCCCAGGCACACCACGCCGAATATGCCGGTGGGCACCGACCCCTCGACCAGCAGCAGCCTGGCGCTGTGACTGAGCAGCCCGAGCACCGTGCCCACCAGGATCCCGGCCAGCACCAGGGCGCCGATCGCGTCAAGCCGCCGGTTCCGGACGGCGCCGATGGCCACGCCCACGGCCGGGAACACTCCGCTCAGCAGCAGGGCCGATACGGCCGACAGCCCAGCCGAGCGCAGCACCTTGTAGGCCACGAGCGGGGCGGCAACATCGAAGATCACGATCATGATGATCGTGCCGAGCCGGCCACCCTTGGCTGCGGCGGTGCCGGCGGTCTGGCGGGCATCACTGCTGGTGTTCATGCGAACGGACCCTCCGTGATGGTGCGGAGACTGCGCCTGCCCATGCCCGGGCTGTGGCCTGCGTCCCCGCCCTCAGCCAGCTGACCTGGCCCGCTCACCGTCGGCCCTCTTCCAGGGAGCATAGGTCGTTTCGACCTATGCGGCAAGGGTAGGGTGCTTGTCATGGCCGGACGGCAGCTCACCTCGTTCGAGCACATACTGCTCGGCCTGATCTGCCTGGCACCGTCGTCCGGCTACGACCTGAAGCGGATCTTCGCCGCCACCCCGATGGGCCTCTACCAGCCCAGTTCCGGTGCGCTGTATCCCGCGCTGCGCAGGTTGGAACTGCACGGCCTGGTCCAGGCTCAGGAACCAGCCGGCCCGTCGGCCCGTCATCGCCGCGTCTACGAGCCAACCCAGACCGGCCAGGCAGCGCACCTGCGCTGGCTGCGCGCCCCCGTAGACCCAGCCACGGCCTCGCGTGACCTCGGCCTGCACCTCATGCGTTTCGTGATGATGGAACACCTGCTCCCGCCGGACGAGGTGGTCACGTTCCTGCAGAACCTCACCGGCGCGCTTGCGGCGCTCACCGCGCAGCTGGAGCAATACAGCGCAGCCACCCCCGGCGACCTCACCAGCCGCCACCCGCGCCTTGCCCTGGACCACGGGCTGGCCGTCCACCGGGCCAGCCTCCGATGGGCCGAGGACACGCTCGCGGCGTTCTCCGCTGTTCCCAGTACCCGCCCGTAGCCAGCCCGGCTCCTCCGTGCTTTTCAGCAGCCGGGTGGCGAGGGCAGCCAGGTCGTGGACGTGCTCGCGGGCGTGGTAGAGGTCCACGATTTGGGTGGCGGCCGGGAACAGCTCATCGGCGAGATTCCAGATCCACACCGCGCCGTCGCCGAGGATGACGGGCTGGCGGATGTGTTCTGATCCGCGGCGGCGGGCTTCGGCGTCCACGAGCTGGCCGAACCGGGCGGCCGGGTCGAAGGTGGCCAGGTAGGAGGAGGAGCGGGGGTCGCGGACCGGCCTGCCGTCGTCGTCTGTGGTGGTCTGGGTGAACAGGCAGGCCAGTTTCACCTCCCGGGTGCGGGCCTTGCCGTCCTCGGCTTTTCCCTTCCGGCCTTCGGTTTCGGCCGCCACCATGGGCACCCCGGTGCCATCCACGGCGATGTAGAGCATGTCCGGGGCCGGGCCGGGCGGTGGGAGAAGGATCACCTGACGGGAGCAGATCGCATCGGCCTGGGCATCGATGGCCGCCGCGGCTGCGGCGCCGGTGGCTTCAGCGGCCCGCTCGGCGCGCTTGGTGGTCAAATCCAGGCCGCCAGGTCGGCGAGCAGGCGGGCGGCCTTGGCGAACGCACCGCGGCCGCCGCCCGCGCGGTCATCTTGGCCAAGCCGGGTGACAGTGAGCCCTGCTCGATGCCCAGCTCGGCGTCCTTGGGAGCGGCGCCATGCCCGCAGGCGGCGCAGTGGTACCAGGCCCGGCGCAGCCTGGCCGGGCCAAGCACAGTGTCAATGGTCTTGTCGCGGTAGGAGACGAACCCGGCTTGATGACCTGCCCCGCAGTCCACTCGTGGGCCACGGTAACCGGCCTCCAGCCCCAGCAGGTCTTCCAGCAGCCCGGCGCCCAGCCTGGTCATAGCGGTGCGGATCGCCAGTTCCACCGCTTCCAGGCCACCGCTTGCGCCCAGCGACCGCGCCGCCAGGGCGGCCAGGCGCTCTACCTCGGCGGTGACCTCCGCGGCGAGTCCGGACCGCGGTTTTGTCCGGGGCAGGTGCTGTACTGCAGTGCTGGATAGCGCCGATTTGGCTGAGCTGCCGTCGCGGGAGGTTCCCGTTGCGTCTTGTGACGTTCAACGTCGCTTCGATCGACGGCCGTATCGCCATGTCCCGTTCGACGCCGTCATGGCTCGACACGCGATGGAAGCCGCTTGACCGGTTCGAAACGGTAGATGCCCTGTCCCTGCACGGCGCGCGCGTTTCGCTCCAGGGCAGCAACTCCTTTACCGGGCGAGACGCGCCGGCGGCAATCTTCGACAACCATGCCGGCGCCCGGGTCCCCGTCGGCGACTTCCTGCCGGCGAGCCTGGGCACCCATCCCGGCCCGTGGTACGTCGTGATCGACAGCCGCGCCAGGATCGGCTGGACTCTGTTTGAGGTGGATGGCACAAAACTGGCTGTCCTGGTGTCGAGGACGACGCCTGCCGCTTACCGCCTGTTCCTCCGCGAGCATGACGTGCCGTATCTCGAAGCCGGCGAGGATCATGTCGATCTGGGCCAAGCGCTGCACCGGCTGGGCGAGGTGTTCGGCGCAGAGTGCGTCGTCTCGGATGCGGGCGGCGTTCTCAACGGGGCACTCCTCCGGTCCGGCCTGGTCGACGAGATCGACATCCAGTTCCTTCCCGTCGTCGTCGGCCGCGCCGAGGCCCCCGCCATTTTCGAGGGGTACGATCTCGGGGCCTTGGGAAGCATCCGCGATCTTGAACTCATCTCGGCGGAGACTCGCCCGGATGCTTCTGTATTTGTTCGATACGCGGTGCGCTGACAGGCGCGGTGGGGCCGCATCCGCCACCGGAGATTCGCGCGCAACTCACATACGATCCGCGCAGTGCGCTGAGGTCAGGTGCCTACCGTGGCGTCCAGCGCAGTCATCCGGGTATCCCGCAGGAGGCGACATGGATGGGGACCGCCGCAGCGGACCGCGGCGGCCGATGGCCGTGGCCGCCGCGGCAGGCTTGGCGCTGCTGGCCGCCGGCTGCGGCCGTGGGAGCAGCCCGCCGGTCGCGGCGGGGGACACGGTTTACCAGCGGGAGCTTGGCTATGCGCAGTGCATGCGCGCCCATCGTGATCCGGGCTTCCCCGACCCGCAGAGCAACGGAGCCTTCATCAGCACGATCGCGAACCGCGACGACTTCCACGGCCCGGCATTCACGTCGGCAAATAAGACCTGCGCGCACCTGGAGGGCCCGGGGATGACCCCGGCGCAGCAAGAGCAGTTCACCAGCCAGGCGCTGCGGTTCGCCGCATGCATGCGTGCGCACGGGATCACGACCTTCCAGTACTCGGCGGGGCAGCCGGGCCAGCATGGCTCGCTGGGGGCGAAGGGGGCCGACATCAACTCAACGCAGTTCCAGGCCGCGCAGCAGGCCTGCCGTAGGCTCCAGCCCGCACTTGGCAATGGATCGTGAGCAGGCCCTGTTCCTTCCGCCCGCCCGGCCGATGAGATAAGGGTCGCCGAGCGGTCCAACACGCATCAACGTGGGAACAGTGGCTGTGCGCCCCGCACACCGAGATAGCCGCGGGGAGCACGCGACCGAAGGAGACCAGATGACCAGCAACGCACGTCCGGGCACCCGCATCCTGGGCAGCCTGCGGGCAGCAGATGGCAACGGCGTCGTGCGCATCGAAGACCGCTACGCCACCGGTATCGACGATCTGTGGTCAGCACTCACCGATCCGGGCCGCCTGGCCCGCTGGTACGGGCAGGTTGACGGTGACCTCCGCCCCGGCGGCGAGTTCCGCCTGCGCATCGAATCCGATGGCTGGGACGGCACCGGGCGCGTGGCAGTGTGCGAGCCGCCACGGCGCCTGCTGGTGACGACCATTGAGACGGACGAGTCCTGGCGGGAGGGTCAGGGCGCGCAGCCGTTCGAGGAGGCCATCGAGGCCACGCTGACCGCCGACGGCGATCAGACCATTCTGGTCATCGAGGTCCGGGGTCTCCCGCTGGACAAGATCGCCTTCTATGGGGCCGGGTGGCAGATCCACGCCGAAAGCCTTGCCGCCCACCTCGCCGGGCGTGAGCGCGGCGACACCGAGGCACGGTGGGACGACCTCGTCCCTCCCTATCAGGACCTGGCGGCGAATATCGGCGACTAGACGGATGCCTTCAGCCATGCGAACGCAGCGGCCCGGTTGTTCTCCTCGATGTTGGTGTGGTCTTCCTCGGCGGGGAAATGGGTCGTGATGTTGGGTATCCGGTCGGCGAGCCAGCGGGCATGGGCGATCGGAATGAAGTCCTTCAGGCCGTGCCACAGGCTGACCGGGGCCTGAATATCGGCGAGATCGAACTGCCACGGGTAGTAGAACGCGCTGTTGTCCTCCCAGAATCCGTTGTCGTCAAATGCTCCCTGGTCACCGGCGTGCAGCCCGTCGCGGATGCCCAGGGCGAGGTACTCGGCCCATTCCCGGCTGTGCGCGGCATCCTGCTCGGCGCGGTCGCCCCATCGCTCCAGCCACCAGTCCGGTGAGCCTCGCTCGGCGAGGGTTATCGCTGACTGCGCGCGGAACTCGGCCCGAGCCCGCTCGGGCTCCTCGAAGAACTTGCGAATCTCCTCGCGCCAGTCATCGCCGAGGCCTTCGGCGAAGTCGAGGCCAGGCTCACCGTAGGGCCCGATCGACGCGAACACGCACGCGGCGGCGATAGCGTCCGGCAACGTCGCTGCGGCGGCCAGGGCATAGGGCCCGCCACCCGACGATCCCCACACGGCGGCCCGGGAGATGCCGAGCTCACTCATGATCGCCCGGATATCCCCGGCGCAGTCGGCAATCCGGCGGCCGGGCAGGCTCGTTGACCCGCCGCAGCCGGGCCGGTCGTAGCCGATCAGGCGGAAGCCGTGCTCCTGGCCCTCGCGCACGGCCCGCGGGAACAAGAGCCGTGAGCCAGCACCGTTCATCATGAGGATCGGGAAGCCCGAGTCAGGCCCGGCATCCTCGACCGCGAGTTTCCTGGTGCCGACTTCAACGATCCGCGGTTCAGCATGCATGTGGGGACCGTAGCCCTCGATGATCATGGCCGCCACTTGATTTCGCCCGGCCAAGCCCGCCGGACCTCCACCGCGTCGCCGACGGAAACCAACCGCCACCGTCGTGGGGCTGGTCGGCTATTGGGGTTTGTGGTAGAGCGAGCGTTAGGCAGGAACAAGGTTGTTCCAGGGAGGTTTGTGTGAAAGTTCCGCTCGTTCGTCCAGGTTTCCTGACGATCACTGCAGCGGTGGCGCTGGGAACCAGCCTGGCCATCGTCCCGGTGGCCAATTCCGTCGCATCGGCCGCGCCCCAGGCTCGGTCAGGCCCAGTCAAGGCTACGGTGTTCACTCTCCCGCTGACCGTGGTCGGGCAGGTGAACCTCGGTCAGCTAGCCGCCTCAGAGCATCGCACCAAGGTGGCGACCCATCCTCAGGGCGCGCCTATCTCACGGTCGGCCATCGCGGCCAGCCACTTCCATGCGGTTGACAACGTCCTCATCTCGCGCCGCCCCAAGGGCAGCCCGGCCGGCCTTCCGGCCGTGGCCAACACCCCTCTGACGACGAAGAACGTGCCCGGCGAGACCGGGTTCAGTGGCCTGACCAACGTGTTGCAGGCCGAGACGCACGGCGGGGCCGACCTTGAGCCACCCGACCAGGGCTTGTGCGCGGGTGGCGGCTACGTCATGGAGTTCATCAACAACGCCCTGGCGATCTACAACAAGAGTGGTTACCAGTTGGTCGCCCCGATCAGTTCGGCGGACGCGTTCCTCCAGCCGACCACCGACTTCTTCTCCGACCCCCGCTGCTACTACGACGCGCCGACCCAGCGCTGGTTCTACCAGGAGTTCGTCGTCGGCACGGTCAACTCCGCAGGCCAGGAAGTCACCCCGAGCACCGAGTTCGAAGCGGTGAGCAACACGCCCGACCCCGCCGGCAGCTACACCATCTACTCGTGGGACACCACCGACGTGGGACATGGCAGTTGCCCGTGCTTCGGTGACTACGACAACCTGGGCGCCGACGCCAACGGCATCTACGTGGCCACCGACGAGTTCGGCATCACCCACGGCTACAACGGTGTGGTCATCTACGGGATCGCCAAGGGCGAGCTTGAGACCGTCGCGCAGACCGGCATCATCCCGCCAGTAGTCGGATACCGCATCCCCACCGACCCGTTCGGCCAGACCGAGATCATCGCACCGGCCAGTACACCGCCGGGCGGCAGATACGCGCCCGGCACGGAGTACTTCATCGAGTCCAACCCCGACGCGGTCAGCGACAACCACCTCATGGTCTACGCGATGCACGACACGTCTGAGCTCACCCTCTTCACCAGTGGGCCGCCGTCGCTGTTCCGCACCGAGGTGACGACCCAGAAATACGCGTTCCCGCCGGACGCCGCCCAAAAGCCCGGGCCACGTCCGCTCGGGCAGGAGTTCCAGGCACCGGCCGGCGGCATCCAGACCGACTTTGACGCCGAGATGGAACCCACCTACACCAACGGCAACCTCTACGCCCAACTGGACACCGCGACAACCAGTAACACCAGCGCCGCGGACTGGTTCATCCTCAAACCCTCGCTGTCCGGCACGACACTGTCCGCCAGCGTCGTGCATCAGGGGTCGGTCCAGGTCAAGAACACCAGCCTGATGTACCCCTACACGGCGGTGAACGCTCAAGGAAACGGCTACCTGCTGTTCTCGCTCAGCGGGAAGAACAACTACCCAAGCCCGGCCTACGTCGCCTACAACGGCGCCACCGGGCCCAGCGGGCCGGTGCGGATCGCCAGCCCTGGGACCGCCCCCGAGGACGGCTTCACCTGCTACGCGGCCTTCGTCGGCCCGAACTACGGCGGCTGCCGCTGGGGTGACTACTCCATGGGAGTGGCGATGGGCAACCGGATCTTCATGGGCGCCGAGATGATCCCGCCGACCTACCGCGATGAGATAAGCAACTGGGGCACGTTCATCTACAGCGCTCCAGTGCCCTGACCGTCCCAGCCGAGGCACTGCCACGGCCCGAGAAATATTAGGCCGAACGGCTGGCGCGTGGTGACCACCGTCCCCACCGCCAGCCGTTTGGCATGATGATCGCTTTTAAACCGTCGCCTGCACGGCCCGTGGGCTGCCATCCAGTCACCCCACTGGTCCCGTTCGTCGATATCGGCAACCGGTACCTGGTGCCGCAGGCCCAGTACCTGCCCTCGGCCCTGGCCAAGCGGAGGGAGTGTGTGTTCCTAGCCGGGCCAGGCCGCTGCCCGGCCTCGCCCGGCTAGAGCATTCAGTCTGCAAGTCTGCGACCTAAATTCGCCGGTGATTCCGGCATTCAGTCGCGTTCACCGCCGGACGTACTCGACGGCCAGTGATCGGGCGACCAGTCCCCGTCTGGGTCCGTGGTTTGCCCCACTTCGATCAGATGACCGTCGGGATCGCGGATGTAGCAACGCTTCTCGTACTGGTGCTGTCTCGGCGGCGTCAGGAATTGAGCACCCCGGGCGCTCCATTCGGCGTACACGGTGTCGATGTCTTTGACCCGGATATTGAGGAAGCTGCTGACCCTGTCGGGATCACGTGGCGTCTCCAGGATGACCGTAGGCTTGTCGTCGGTCGGGCCTCCGCCGCCATTGATGACAATCCAGCTGTTGGCTAGTGCGACATTGACCGGGTTTCCGGGGAAGGCCACCCTGCCGCCGAGTACTTCGGTGTAGAAGCGCCGAGAGCGCTCGACATCGTCCGAGACGATGAAGTGGGTCAGCACCATTCCCTCTGGGGGCGATGGGAGTTCGGCCATCCGGCACCTCCACTGGTTAGGTCTGACACCGGCTTCACGACGGTGCCTGCGGCCGACGCTAGCATCACCGGCGGCGAAGCAGCTGGCACGAACGTGGCGCGACGGCGGGGGCGTGCCCCGTGACGACTGCTCTGCGCTTCACAGATACGGCCGCTGTCCTGGGGTTTTGATGGGCGCGCCTGCCAGCCCCAACTGGCCGACCATGATCATGATGACCGCCTGGCGCTGGGGTAATGGCATGCCAATGGCACGACCCTGCAGAGCGGGTACCGTCTGGCCTACCGGTGACACTGCGGGAGGACCGATAGACATCCCAACTGCAGGAGGGCCGATCCCTGCTGCGGCGATCCCCGGGCTGGCGCGGGCGGCGGCGGATTTCGCCACCACGCACGGTGATCCGAGCCCGGTATCCATCACAGCTGTCGCGTCTAGGCGGGGGGAGGCTGTGAATACGCTTCCCGCGGGAACCAGATCATGAATCGCCGCGAGGATCCCGTCTATCTGGTGAGGATAGAGGGAGAGTTCTTCCTATTCGATATGCCTCGTCCGCACAGCGCGCCGCTTCCTACCGGCCGGTTCTTGTTCGTGGTATTCGATCCCCGGACGCTCGGAAAGATGGATATAAGCCTGAGCGGCTCCGACCACCGCCCACCGATGCCCACGCTTGGCCCGGTAACGAATCTAATGGAGTTATCCGATTGCGCCACTTGCATAGACGAGGTCTCTTGCCGAGGAGAGATGCCCTGGCCCAGGTCATCAGGGCCAGGTAGCTGCGCGTCTATATCTTGTAGGGCACGCGCCGGACAGGAGAAACTCCGTGCGACGCACCATTACCTCACCCGTGCGTAACATCAAGGTCGACCGGCCGTGGACGGAGTGACGCCTACAGCCCGCTAGCTGATCCCGCCATGGTAGGGATCACGGAGGCATCGCTGGGCGTCCCAGCCGCGTAGCTGTAGCAACCACCGCCGCCACATGGGAAAGCGCTGGACCTGCCACTCCCGTGCCCCGCTTACATCAAATAGCCAGCCCATGTCGCTAGCAAGGTCTTCACGCCGCAGCCACAAGTGGAGCTGGCTCATGAGCTTCCACCTGCGCCCGTCGTATGCATAAAACTGCCCGCATGAGCACGGACGGATACAGGTGTGGCCCTTCTTTGGAGCACCACCAACGCCGCAAACATGGCCACCATTACCGCCGAATCTCAACAGCAGGTCCCGGTCGGGGTCCAGGTCAACCCTGCGCGGGGGCGGCAGGAGATGAACCTCCAGGCTGGCCATGTTGTCAAGGCTACGCCGATGGGTCTCAACGGAACAGGCAGGATTCCTAGGGGCGTCCACTCTCCCGCCCGCAGAAACCGGTACGTCATGCTGATGACAGCGTCATATTCCCCTGCCATCTTCCTCACAGCCGCGCCGCGATGATCTACGTGCACTCCACCGACGAGCGGCAGCGCAGGCATCGCCGATGCCGTTGGCAAGCTGGCCCGCGCAGAGATGGGCAAGACCAAGCAGCAGGTCTCCGGCGGCGCAGTATCTGGCACGAACGTGGCACGGCGCCGGGGAGCGCCTCGTGACGGCTGTTCTGCGCCCCACCGATACGGCCGCTGTCCTGGGGTTTTGATGGGCGCGCCTGGCAGGATTCGAACCCGCGACCCGCTGCTTAGAAGGCAGCTGCTCTATCCGGCTGAGCTACAGGCGCCTACCGAACGTATTCTGCAGGATCCAGGCTACGCAGAGGACGCATCGCCTGGATATGGCCGTGATCACGCTGGTTTCCAGGGTACGGCGGGCGTCGTGTCGCGGTCACGATGACGATGCCGGGCATGACGGTTGTCATGGCCGCGACAGGAGACTATTCACTGGCTGGCCGTAATCCGGGCCCCTAGCGTGGAGCTGTCCCCAAGAAAGTTCCTGCCTGAGGAGGAGCCGTGACTGCGGCCAACCTGGTGATCGGAATCCTGGTACTCGGCCTGGTTATCTACCGCCAACTGATACCGCGCCGGGTCAAGTCCAACATGCGGATCGTGCTCATCCTGGCCGTCATCGGGCTGTTCGAGACCGGGCAGTACCTCCACGGTCGGCACCTCGACGCCACTCTTATCGCTGAGATCCTGGGCAGCCTCGTGCTCGCGGCGGTGTTCGGGCTGGCCCGCGCCTCGACGGTGCGGCTGTTCTACCGGGACGGGCAGTGGTGGACCCGCGGCAGCTGGGTGACCGCGATCCTGTGGGTCGCCTCGGTCGCCGCCCACCTGGGATTCGACTACCTGGTCGGCGGCCGCGGCCCCGGTGCCGGCGCCTTCGGCAACGCCACGATCCTGATCTACCTGGCGGTCACCTACGGTGTGCAGCGCATGGTCGTCATCGCGCGCTCGCAGCGGATGGCGATTCCCGGCCAGAACGAGGTAACCGGCCTGGCCTGACCCGCCCCGCGCGGCGCGCAATGTGGCTGGTGGTGTACCCCGGGCCTGGCGTTCGGCATGATGAAAGTGCACGAACGCAAGGCCCGGGTACTTCCCTGGCTATCTGGCGCCGCGCAGTGCCCCGAGGAGGTCGCCATGCACCAGCCGCCCATTCCGCATGTCGAGAGCGAGGATCCGGAGGTCGCGGATCTGATCCACGCGGAGGCGCGCCGGCAGTACGAGAAGATCCGGCTGATCCCGTCGGAGAACTACGTATCCACCGCGGTGCTTGAGGCCGCCGGGACGGTCCTCACCAACAAGTACTCGGAGGGGTACCCGGGGCGGCGTTACTACGAGGGCCAGCAGTTCATCGACCCGATCGAGGAAGTGGCGGCGCGGCGCGCGGAGGCCCTGTTCGGGGTGGACCACGCGAACGTGCAGCCGTATTCGGGCTCGCCCGCCAACCTCGCGGTCTACCTGGCGTTCCTGCAGCCGGGCGACACGATGATGGGCATGGCGCTGCCGGCCGGCGGCCACCTCACCCACGGGTGGAAGGTCTCCGCCACCGGCAAGTGGTTCCGCTCGGTCCAGTACGGGGTCCGGGCCGACACCGGGCGCATCGACTTCGACGAGGTACGCGACCTGGCGCTGGCAGAACGGCCCAAGATCATTTACTGCGGCGGTACGGCCATTCCCCGGACGATCGACTTCCCGGCGTTCGCCGCCGTCGCCGAGGAGGTGGGCGCGGTCCTGGTCGCGGACATCGCGCACATCGCGGGCCTGATCGCGGGCGGGGCGCACCCGTCCCCGGTGGGCTACGCGCCGGTGATCACCACGACGACCCACAAGACCCTGCGGGGGCCCCGCGGCGCGATGATCATGTCCACGGCCGAGCACGCGTCGGCGCTGGACAAGGCCGTTTTCCCCGGGCTGCAGGGCGGCCCGCACAACCACACCACGGCCGCCATCGCCGTCGCGCTGCACGAGGCCGCGCGGCCGGAGTTCCGCACCTACGCCCACCAGGTCGTGGCCAACGCGAAGGCACTGGCGGACGCACTGCTGGCGCGCGGGTTCGACCTGGTGTCCGGCGGTACCGACAACCACCTCATCCTGATGGACCTGACGCCCAAGGGCATCCCGGGCAAGCCGGCCGCCAAGGCCATGGACCGGGCCGGGCTTGAGACGAACTACAACACCGTGCCGTTCGACCCGCGCAAGCCGTTCGACCCGTCCGGGATCCGGATCGGCACCCCGGCGCTCACCACGCGCGGGCTGCGCGAGGAGCACATGCCGCAGATCGCCGCCTGGATGGACGAGGCGGTCGGTGCCGCGCTCAAGGAGGACGACCAGGTCATCGAGCGGATCGCGGGGGAGGTCCGGGACCTCCTCGCCGGGTTCCCCATGGACGGGTGGTCTGAGGACTGAGGCCCCGGCCCCGTCGGGCAGGCTTGCCGCCTGGTCATCGAGCGGACGGCGCCAGCTCAGCCACCATCTGGCGGCTGAGCGCGCCGCCGCCAGCGCTCCTCCAGGCGCCCCATGAACCCCGAGTCCGCCTGGGTGCCAGCCCGCCGCCCTTGGCGGCACGCCGCTTGCCGCCAGAGCCCCTGCCCTTGGCGGGGGTGCGCCCCGTAGTGCTGCCGGTCATGCGCCGGTAACTGGTCACCGCCCACAGGACGCAGGCGAACATGACCACAAAGCCCGCGACCGCGATCAAGATGATGTTGACCGCGACCCCGGCGAACAGCAGCCCGACGCCGACCAGGAATCCCAGTGCCGCTGCGATGACCCGGCGCCGGTAATGCACCCGCGGGTCGGCCGCGCGTACGGCGCCAGCAAATCGTGGGTCAGCGGAACGGAGCGCCGATTCGATCTCCTCGAACTGGCGCCGCTCGTGCTCAGAGAGCGGCACGGTGCCCTCCGGTGAACCCCAGGCGGGGACGCTCTTGCCAGCGTTCGCCCTCACCGCCCAGCTTATGCCCAGGATGAGCGCGCCCGCGCCAGCCGGCGTACACCCCAGCCGGGCGTGAAGCCGCAAGCAATCCGGGCGGAGGCGTCAAGCGCCCCGCTTCCGCAGCTCACCAAACCGTAACGAAACGTGCGAGGGGAGGCTTATGGCCCAGGCACTGTGCGTCTGATTCAGCAGCGCCGCGTAATCCATGGCAAGCTGACCGGAAGCGATCTAGCAAGCGCGGGCCCGTACGAGGTGACGGGTGCGCAGTATCCAACAGCAAGAAGGTCAAGATGGCGCAGGGCACTGTGAAGTGGTTCAACGGCGACAAGGGCTACGGCTTCATCGCTGTCGATGGTGGTCAGGACGTGTTCGTGCACTTCAGCGCGATCGCTGGTGACGGCTACCGCAATCTGGAGGAAGGGCAGCAGGTCGAGTTCGACATCACCCAGGGCCAGAAGGGCCCCAGGCGGAAAACGTCAAGGTCATCGGCTGACCCACCGGCGCCAAGGCTCTTTATGCCGACGCCGGGCACGTAGCAGGACGTTCAGCCTGCCACCTACAGCGCGGCGCGGCATCATTCCGCGTGCCGCCGGTCGGCCCCAGGCCGCGCCGGTGGCGCGGGGAGTTTGGTTCGCCGCACCTGGCGGGCATGACTGTTCTGCCGGACCGCAGGCGGCGGCGCACGGCACCGCGATGGCTGTGGTGCCGGTTGTGCGGAGCTGTGACAGTGCCGTCCCAAGGGAGGAGGCCGCCATGGCTGATAAGGCGGCAACGCCGGAAAGCCCGGGAGACAAGGCGAACTCAGGCAGGGAGCCAGATTCCCCGGATCAGGCAACCGCTGGGCAGGCAAAGTCCCGTAACGGTGCGGGGCAGCCGGACACGGCCGCGTCCAAGGATGAGGTGCAGCCCAAGTTCCGCGAGGCGCTGGAGCGCAAGCGTGCCAGGGAAGCAGGCACCATCGGCGCGCCCGGGGGCAAGGGCGCCGGGAAGGTTCACGACGCGCACGGCCCGGCCAGGAACCGCCGCTCCTTCCGCCGGAAGAGCGGCTGACCCACCGGGCCACCCGGCCAGATAGGTGCGAGCGGTGCTCTCGTTTGGAGAGCGGTGCTCTGATAACCTGGTTCCGTGAATGCGAGCCGCACCGCGCGTGAGCGGGTCCGGGCGGAGTTGATCAAGGAGATCACCGAGACCGCCCGGCGGCATCTGGCCGCCAAGGGCGCCGCCCAGTTGTCCCTGCGTGCGGTCGCGGAGGAGATGGGCATGGTTTCCTCCGCCATCTACCGCTACTTCCCGACCAAGGATGACCTGCTGACCGCCCTGATCATCGACGGCTACAACGCGGTCGGCGCGGCCGTGGAGAAGGCCGAGACGGCATGTCCCGGCGAGGACTACGCCTGGCCGGTGGCTCGCGGCCTGCCACGCCGTGCGTGCCTGGGCCCTGGCTCATCCGCATGAGTACGCGCTGGTCTACGGTTCGCCGGTACCGGGTTACCAGGCCCCGGAGCAGACGATCGAACCTGCGGCGCGCGCGGCGGCGGTGTTCGGGAAGATCATCGGCGATGCCTACCGTGCTGGGGCCACCGCCGGAGCCGAGCCCGGCACGGGCAGGCCTCCGGCGCCGGCGACGCCCGAGTCGTTCGCCCCCGATGCCGCCCGGCTGCGGGAGGCGATCCTGGACGGGGTGCCGGACCGCATCGCCGCCGCGGCCCTGGTCTCCTGGTCGGGGCTGTTCGGCCTGGTGAGCTTCGAGTTGTTCGGGCAGTTCGAGAACGTGGTCACCGACCGGGCCGCGTTCTTCGACTACGCGGCGGCCTGCCTCGGCCGTCTCACCGGCCTGCCCGTCTGACCACGCGGCCCGGTTCGCTCCGCAGCCACGGGCTGCTGTCACCCCCACTCCGCCGCGGCGCGCATGCTCGCGCCGGCGCTTGCCGTTAATTCGCGCCCTGACGATGGCCGCGGTCAATCAAGCTCGCGCAAATTATCGTAATCCGGGCGGCATGTGGGCCGGAACGCGGGAAATGTCATGCGGGTTGCGGAAAGGGGTATCACTTCGGGATGGAGGTGCTCTTGTTGGCACGCGGCCCGGGATGGGACGCCTTGGGGGATGCCACATTCCGCCGTGCGCGGCGGTGGCGGGGGAGGGGGACGGCCCGGGGTGCGGGACGGCCGGGAAACCGGGGCTGAGGTGGTGCGTGAGAAGGGGGCAAGCCGCCCTTCGCGGCCGCCGGGCGGTCCCGGCAGGCCACCGGCCAGCACCGGGGTCCGTAGCGCACAAATTCGGGGTAAATAAGGCAAGGCGCCGCTGCATCAAAGCCGGTGCAAGCTGACCAGAATAGGCAATGTATGCTGCTCCGGGATATTGAAAGGGTTAGCGGCAAAGATTGCTACATGCCAACTAACAGGGGATTACGCAAGCCTGAACCGGCTGCGTACTGATTGACGTCACTGGCGAGGGTTGCCCGTGGCCGCGGGCTCGGGGGAGCCCAGGCAGGCGGGCGGCGCCATGACCGCGAGGAAAGGCACAAACGGGGGGAGAGCCGATCATGGTCTTCGCGATCGTCTGGCACAAGCGGGCACTTGCGGTAGGGGCGGTGCTCGCTGCTACGACCTTGTCGGTGGCGGGTGCTGCCGCCGCGGCCGGCCAGCACTCGCCGGGGGATCGTGGCGGCCGGGGCCCGCAAGGGGGCGCCCCGGCGACGCTGCGGCAGGTCACCTACCTGGGGTACACGTTCGAGGTCCCGCCGGGCTGGCCGGTGATCAACCTGGCGGCTGACCCGGCCACCTGCGTGCGCTTCGACCGGCACGCCTTCTACGTGGGCGAGCCGGGGACCGACCAGGCGTGCCCGAGCGGGCTGATCGGATCGACGGAGGCGGTGCTTGTCACGCCCGCCGCGGCCGGCACGCAGCCGTCCCAGGCCACCGAGGACCCGGTCGCGCACCGGATCGTGGCCAGCGCGCCCGGGATCAGCGTGACCGCGTCCTACCAGGCCGACCAGCCGCAGGTGCTGGCGATACTCAAATCCGCCGGGCTGCCGCCGCCGGTCATCCAGAACCCGGCCGACATCCGGCTGGGCACCCTGAACGCGGCGCCCGCCGTCGCGGCCAGCGCCACCAACAGCACCGGCCTGGGCTTCGACGCCTGCGCCGCCCCGGGGCCCGCCGTCATGAGCGCCTGGCTGGCGCACTCCAGCTACCAGGCGATCGGGATCTATATCGGCGGCTCGGACCGCGCCTGCGCACAGCCGAACCTGACCGCGGCCTGGGTGAGCCAGCAGGCGGCGGCCGGCTGGCACTTCATCCCGCTGTACGTCGGCCCGCAGGTGTCGTTCAGGGGCGAGGTCACCAACGCGACGAGCCAGGCGATCAGCGCCGCGCAGGACGCCGTGGTGCAGGCCCGGACGCTGGGCTTCGGGGCCGGGACGCCGATCTACTACGACATGGAGGCCTATCCGCCGAGCCGCAGCCGGGCCGCGATGAAGTTCTTCACCGCGTGGACCACGCAGCTGCACTCGCTGGGCTACAAGTCCGCCATCTACAGCAGTTCCGACTCCGGCATCAGCGACCTGGCCAGCAACTACGCCAATACGTCCACCGCCATGCCGGACGTGATCTACGACGCGCTGTGGAACGGCATCGCGGACACCAACGACGCCAACGTCCCGGTCGGTGACTGGGCCAACCACCAGCGCGTGCACCAGTTCTCCGGCAACATCTCCGAGCGCCACGGCGGCTACCGCATCGACATCGACCAGGACTACCTCGATGTCCAGCTCGGTGGTGGCAGCGGCGGCGGGGGCGGTGGCGGTGGTGGTGGTGGTGGTGGTGGCCAGGGGAACGGCCGGCCCACCCGGCAGGCGTCCCGGTCGGTGAGCACCGCCGGCCGCGCGGTCGATTCCTTCTACACCGGTACTGACCGGGCGCTGTGGTCCACCGCCTACCAGCCCGGGCACGGCTGGTCCGCGCCGGTGAGCCTGGGCGGCACGGTGCAGGGGCAGCCGTCGGCCGTGACGACCGCCACCGGGATGATGGTGTTCTTCCGCGGCGCCCACGGCGGCAGGCTGCATTACGCGAGCGCCAGCGGTGGCAACTGGTCGGCGGTTCAGGAGCTGCCCTCGGGGCCGCTGGGCACCGCGCCACGTGCCGTGTCCACCGACAACGGCAACGTCTACGTGTTCTGGCGGGGCGTGAACCCGCAGCAGCTCTGGAGCGCGCATTACTCGCCATCCACCGGCTGGCACGGCCCGGCGCTGCTGGCCAGCGGCCTCGGCTCACAGCCGTCCCCGGCCGTGTCCGGCGCGGAGACGGTCAACGTGTTCTGGAAGGGCGCCGATGGGCAGCTCTGGCAGATGTCCCGGGGCAGTGGCCAGTCCTGGAGCACGCCGTCGCCGCTGGCCATGGGCCAGATCGGCGCGGCGCCGCACGCCACCGCGCAGCACAACGGCGAGATCGATGTGTTCTGGGGCGGGGCCACCCCGGGCAGCGTCTGGCATGGCACCTACAGCGCGGGCACCGGGTGGGGCAGCCCGCAGCGCGCCGGCGGCGGCATGGCCGGGCAGCTCATCGTGGTGG
Organism: uncultured Actinomycetes bacterium; assembly: GCA_963730235.1. GTDB lineage: Bacteria > Actinomycetota > Actinomycetes > Streptosporangiales > Streptosporangiaceae > DASXKD01. The sequence goes on along the minus strand of CAVSRH010000023.1, from coordinate 32,497 downwards.
GCTCCACGCCCAGCACGGAGAGCGCGTTCTGGAAGGGGCGGGGCGGCAAGCTCTGGCGCTCCATCAGCCAGGGCGCCGGCTGGGGCCCGGCGTCCGCGATGCCGCTGGGCGCGATCGGCACCCAGCTCGCCGCGGTCGGCCAGAGCAACGGCGTGGTCGATGTGTTCTGGCGGGGGTCCAACCACCACCTGTGGCACTCCCGCTTCTACCCGCGGAACTCGTCGTGGACCCTCCCGCACGATCTTGGGGGAAGCGTGCGCTGACACCTTCGCCGCCGGCCGGGCCCGTCTGCCCGGCCGGCGGCGCGCGGCCCGCCCGGCCGGCGACGGGCGGCCGGCCAGCATCGCGGCCAAGCGGACGTTTAGCTGCCGGCAGGCGGGTAACCTGGCCAGGTATGGCCGGGAAAGTCCGGCCCCCGACGGCGCGCTTTGGCTGCGGCCCGCACACAGCCGCGATAGCGTGGCCAGGATCGCAGCCTGGAGGCCGCCCGCTTCCGCCGCCAGGGCTTCATAACCCAAGGCCGCCGGCCAGCGAATGGCCGGCCCCCCGCAATGAGGATGCTGCATGACTTTCGGATCGACTCGGATCGGCGCGGCCGTGAAGCGCAGGCTCCATACCTCTGTCGGCAAAAGGTTCAGCAGGTTCCTCGTGGTGGCGGCCGGGGCGGTCATCGCGAGCCAGATCACGCTGACCATCTGCCTGGGGCCCGTCGGCTGGACCGCCGGCCGCTCGGCGGTCGCGGCCTGGCTGGCCGGGGCGGCCGTGAGCTACGTCCTGTCGCGGTGGGCCTGGGAGCGCAAGGGCAAGCCGAACCTGCTCAAGGAGACGCTGCCGTTCTGGATCGTGGCCGTGGGCACCGCTGTCGTGCTGACGCTCACCACCAAGTGGGCGAATCAGCAGGCCATCTCGATGAACCTGAACCACGCCCAGCGGGTGCTGTTCGCCGACGCGGCCTACTTCGTGGCGAACTGCGTGACGTTCCTGACCCGCTTCCTGATCTTCCACTACATCCTGTTCAGGGACCGCGGAGCCAAGGTCACTGAACTGGTGTCGGAGCTGCCGGCCGCGGAGCGGCCCGGCGCGCTGAACGGGTCAGCCAACGGCGCTCAGTCGACGGGGGACGCCGCCGCCTCGGAGCCGTTCGCGGCCGCGGGGTCGGCGGCCGGGGTGAACGGCTCGTCCGCCTGGGCCGGCGACGGGGCCGAGCGCTCGGCCGGCCGGGCGCCGGTCAGGGACGACGCGGCACTGCCGGAGCCCGGCACCCGCCGCTGACGCTCGCGCCACCAGGTGCCGAGCACGACACTGGCGTACTTCAGGCCGTAGATGGCGTTGTGGCCCTTCTTGCTCTCGCCGACCTTGCGCTTGTGGATCGTGGCCGGCACCTCCGCCACCCGGAACCCGTGCGTGAGCACCGCGATGAGCAGCTCGGACGACTGGTACTGCGGCTGCTGCAGGCGGACCGCCCCGGTGACCTCGGCGCGCATGGCGCGCAGGCCGAACGAGGAGTCGGTGATGCTGCTGCCGCGTCAGCAGGCTGATCGTCACCGCGAACACCCAGGTGCCCAGGCGGCGCACCGGGTCGTTGGTCTCCTGGCTGCCCAGCTTGCGTGACCCGGTGACGAAGTCGGCCTTGCCCTCCACCACCGGCCGCAGCACCGCGTCCATCTCGGCCGGGTTGTACTGGCCGTCGGCGTCGGTGGTGATGATGTACTGCGCGGCGCCCTCACGCGCCAGCCGGTAGCCCAGCCGGAGCGCGGCGCCCTGCCCGCGGTTCTGCGGCACGTCGCAGACCAGCGCGCCGTGCGCCCGCGCCTCTTCCGCGGTGCCGTCCTTGGAACCGTCCGACACGACGATCGCCACGGTGCCCAGCCCGCACAGCGTGTTGGGCAGCGCGTCCACGACCGAGCCGACCACGCCTTCCTCGTTGTAGGCGGCGATCACGATGGCGACGGGGGGCAGCGCAGCGGCGCGTTCACCGTTCTGGCCGAAGAAGGCGGTCGCCGCGGCGTCGTCTACCGCCGTGTCCTGACGGGTGCTGGTCACGGTGCAGCCTTTCCATCCGGGGCCTGCGCCCCTGTACCGGGAGCCGGCGCTCCGCAGCCGGCGCGAACTCTGGCCACACTGTGGCGATCCCCGACTTCAGGTCGTGCGTGGGCCGGTAGCCCAGGGCACGGGCAGCGGAGATGTCGACGATGACCGCCGGCATCTCGCCAGGCTTGGGCGCGACGTTCTCGACCGGGATGGGCGCCCCGGTGACGCTCCGCGCGGCGGCGATGATGTCAGTCACAGTGACCGACTCGCCGGCCCCGATGATGATCGAGCCGGTGCTGCGGCTGCGCCAGGCCAGGAGCAGCGCCGAGACGATGTCATCCACGTGGATCAGGTCGCGGACCTGGGTGCCGTCGCCGTACACCTGTACCCCGTGGCCGTCACGTGCCGCGCGCATCAGGCGCGGCACGAAGCTGTCCTTGTGCTGCATGCCCGGGCCGTAGACGTTGGAGAACCGCAGGGCGCAGCCGGCGATCCCGTATGCGGCGGTGTAGCAGCTCACCAGCATCTCCCCGGCGGCCTTGGTGGCCCCGTACGGAGTCAGCGGGTGCAGGGGAGCCTGCTCGGTGATGACGTTCTTGCCGACGTCACCGACCACGGCGTTGGTGGAGGCCAGGACGAAGCTGCCCACCCCCCGGGTGCGGGCCAGTTCCAGCAGTGTCGCGGTCGCGTGGACGTTGGTCTGGTAGGTCCCCGCGGGGTCCTCGATCGAACGGAGTACCGAGGTCACCGCGGCCAGATGGAAGATCGTGTCCGTGCCCTCGCTGACGGCCAGGGCGGCGACGGCCTCATCGCGCAGGTCGCCGACCACGGCGTGCACGCCCGGCTCGGCCGGGCTCGACCAGGTCCGCCACGGTGACCTCGGCGCCGGCGTCGAGCAGGGCCCGCACGAGCCGCCGCCCGATGAACCCGGAACCGCCGGTCACCAGCACCCGGGAACGCTGTTCGGCCGTCATATGTTCTCCGTTCGCGGTAACGACATCACCGATGTGCTTCACCCGGTTCTACCGGGATCCTGCGGTTGGTGTGGCCCGGTCGGGTGAAGCCACCGGCCAGGGGCCGCCTTCGCGAGCCTGATTGTCTTCGGAGCCCTTCCACGGCTCTGTACGCATGACGGGGTGTCCGGGCACCCACGAGCACCGGGGTTCCCGCTGCCCCGCCCTGGCAGCCGGGCTCTGGCTGCCGCACCGCGAGTTTCAGCTCTCGGCTGCGACCGCACAGCGCGTGGACAGTGTAGCCGCAGGCTGTCAGTGCTTTCCCGGGGAAGCCACGGGCGATTCGGACTCTGGGCTACGCTCAATGCGCCGGTCTGGCCCCGAAAGTGGGTGCCATGAGGGGGGCGCGTCAGGGGTTAACGGACCCTCTTTCTTCCATCCTGATGGGTACTCTGCCCAGTCGGTACATAATGACCACAGCAGGTAACACGACTACGCGGAAGGACGGTAGTCACTAAGAGTGACCCGCGATGTCAGTTACCCGGGGGCGGATCTGGCGGAGTGATCGTGACGTGCGCCACACGGCACTTGGTGACAAGGGGGAACCAGGATGACCTGTGGGGAAACGATTGAGTAGAAGCTGCAGCACATTATGGAAGGGCGATGACCGAGGGCGAGAGAGTAACGGCTGCCGCGGCACGCGACCCGGGGGCGGGTGCGGGGCCTGTTGCCGACGCTCATCCCGCGCCGGTCCAGCCTCAGCCGGCCGGGACCGCACCGGTCCAGGCCGACCCGCCGCCAGTCCAGCCAGCGTCAGTCCAGCCAGCGCCAGCCCAGCCGGCCGCGGCCCAGCCGGCCGCAGGCCCGGGGGCACAGCGGGGCCGCAAGCCGCGGCATAGCCAGGTTGCGTCCCGCGGCCCGGCCACCCCACCAGGTCAGGCCGGTCCGCACGGTCAGGCCGCTGCGGCCGGTCCGGCTACTCCGCCTGGCCAGGAACCGCCAGGTGGCGGCGACGCGCCGCAGCCGCCCCAGGGCCCGGAGCCGCCCCAGGCTCAGGAGCCGCGCAGGCTCAGGAGCCGCGCAGGCCCAGGAGCAGCCGCACGGCCAAGGGCCAGCGCGGAATCAGGGGCCGGCGCAAGCCCACGGCCGGCGCGCGGCCAAGGGCCGACGCGGGACGGAGGGCCGGAGCGGGACCGGGAGGTCGAGCCCCATGTCCGGGTCGATGGCCGCCTGCTTGAATCGGCGATCCTCGCGCTGCGCAAGCCCATCGTCGCGGCCTCACTGCCGCTGGAAGCACCCGGTGTGGACGAGGCGCGGCAGGAACGGCACAAGCTGCTCAGCCAGATCGATGACTACCTGCTGCCCCGGCTGCGCGAGTCGGGCGCCCCGATCCTGGTGGCCCTGGTCGGGTCCACGGGGGCGGGCAAGTCGACGCTGGTGAACAGCATCGTGGGCACGCACGTGAGCATGACCGGCATCCGCAGGCCCACGACCAACAGCCCGGTGCTCGCCTGCCACCCCGACGACGTGGGCTGGTTCGCGGAGAACGTCTTCCTGCCCACCGTGCCGCGGGTGCGCCAGGAGGGTCTCGCCCGGTCCGGCAAGGACGGCCTGCTCGTGCTGGCGGCGAACGAGGGGATGCCCAAGGGCGTGGCGCTGCTCGACACGCCGGACATCGACTCGGTGGTGCAGGCGCACCGCGAGTTCGCATACCAGTTCCTGGACGCCTCCGACCTGTGGCTGTTCATGACCACGGCGACCCGTTATGCCGATGCGATGGTGTGGGAACTACTCCAGCACGCCAGGGACCGTGGCGCCGCCCTGGGCATCGTTTTGTCCCGTGTTCTTCCTGCCGTCAGCCCAGAGGTCGCCGGGCACTTCCACGCCATGCTGGAAGCGAACGGCCTGAGCGGCAACCAGCGCTTCGTCATACCGGAGACCGTCCTGATCGACGGCAAGCTACCGCCCGAGATCTGCGCGCCGGTGCGGGAGTGGCTGGCGGAGACCGCCGACCAGCCCGACCGCCGGGTGGCCGTGCTCACCCAGACCATGTCCGGGGTCCTCGACACCTTCCGCGCCCGGGTGCCCTCCCTGGCTGGCCAGGTGGAGGATCAGGTCACCCTGCGGGCCGGGCTGACCAGCGCGGTCACCGGGGCCTACCAGGCGGGCCTGGAGGAGATCGACCAGCGGCTCCAGGACGGCTCCCTGATGAGCGGTGAGGTGCTCGCCCGCTGGCAGGACTTCGCCGGTGCCGGTGACCTCCTGCAGACCCTGCAGTCGCGGCGGGGCAGCCGGGCAGCGCCGGCACCGCGCCCCAGCCAAGGCCCAGGCGCTGAAGATGGCGGCGCGCACCGCGGTCGAGTCGCTGATCACCTCGGCCGCCGGGCGGGCCGCGGAGGACTGCCTGGCCCGCTGGCGGGATCATCCGGCGGGCGCGGCCCTGCTCGAACACCTCGGGTCCGGCGGCAGCACCGCGGCCTGGCAGTCGGAGTTCGCCGCGGAGGCGGGCCTGATCTTCGGGTGGGAGCCGGAGGAGTCCGGCGCCGCCAACGGTGAGGGCGCGGGTGACCCGCAGGCGCGGGTCGCGGCGCTCGGCCGGGCGTCCCCGGACCTGGCCACCCATGCGGCCCAGGCCGTCAGCGCCTGGCAGGACCAGGTGACCCGCCTGGTGCAGGCGGAGAACATCACCAAACGATCCATCGCCAAGGTCGTGTCCCTCGACAACGACTCGCTGGCCACCGTGCTCATCGTCAGCCTGTTCGGGGCCGGCGAAGACGACACGGGCACCGCCTCGATCCCGCGCCGCTTGCTCACGTCGCTGTTCGGCGCGGGGCCGCTGCGCGACATCATGACGCGGACCCGGGCCGATCTGCGGCACCGGATCACGCTGCTCCTCGATGAGGAGATGCGCCGGTTCGCCGCCGTGATCGACGCGGTGGGCACCCCGGACGCCGCTGCCAGCCTGCATCTCTACCAGGCGACCTACGCCCTGGAGGTGGCGCGGTGAACCCGGCAGCCGCCGTGCGCGGCGCGCCATACCCCGCTGCGATACGCGCGACCGGGGCAAGCCTGTCCGAGCGACTGACCGCGCTGGCCCGGCTGGTCCAGATCGGCTCCGCCCGGGTGGGGCCGGAAGGCTTCGACGCCGGCCTGATCGCCGATGCCGAGGCGCTGCTGACCAGGGCTGGGGAGCGGCTGCGCCTGTCGTCGCAGCACACCATCGTGGTGCTGGCCGGCGGAACGGGCAGCGGCAAGTCGTCGCTGTTCAACCAGCTTGCCGGGGCGCAGTTCTCACCGGCGGGGGTGCTCCGCCCGGTGACCAGGGAGCCGCACGCCTGCGTCTGGGGCATGGAAGGGGCCGGGCCGCTGCTGGACTGGCTGGGCATCGAGTCGCGCCGCCGCTATGCCCGCTCCAGTGCCCTGGAGGAAGGCGAGCGTGCACTGACCGGCCTGCTCCTGGTGGACCTGCCCGACCACGACTCGGTGCTCACCGGCGGATCCTCCGAGGTGAGCCGGCTGGTGGCGCAGGCCGACCTGATGGTGTGGGTGCTCGATCCGCAGAAGTACGCCGACGCCGCGGTGCACAGCCGCTACCTGGTGCCGATGGCCGGGCACTCGTCGGTGATCGCGGCCGCGCTGAACCAGGCCGACCTGCTGACTCCCGAGCAGGCCCAGGACTGCGTTTCTGACCTGCGCCGGCTGCTGGACGCCGAAGGGCTGCACGACGCCAGGGTCCTGGTGACCTCGGCCACCAGCGCGGCAGGCGTCGCCGACCTGCGCAGGGCGCTGATCGAGACGGTCATCGCCAGGCAGGCGGCGCTGCAGCGGATCAGCGCGGACGTGGACACCGTGGCCGCACGGTTCGAGGTGTACGCGGGCGACGACGACACGCGGGCGCGGGTACGCCCGGCAGCGCCGTGGGCGGCCGCACCTGAGCCGGACGCGGCTACCGGGCCGGGCGCGGCGCCTGACGGGGCAGCCGCGCCTGCGGACGCCGCATCGGAGCCGGCCGGTGCCGCTCCGGACGCCGCTGGTGAGGCCATGAACGGCGCGGGGGAGCCCGCCGGTGACGGCGGCGGTACGGCATGGCCTGCCCTGCCCACGGCGGCCAGCGACGCGCTCGTGACCGCGTTCTCCGCGGCGGCCGGGGTGAGCGGCGTGGGCCGTGCGCTGCAGAGTGCCAGGGAACTGAAGGCCGTCGACTACGTGGGCTGGCCCGTGGCATGGCTGGCCGACCGGGTGGCGCGCCGTGACCCGGTGCGCAAGATCCGGCTCGGTGCGCTCTGGGAGGAGTTGCGCGACATCTCGGCGGGCGCTACCGGCGCGCAGCAGGCGGAGATCAGCAACGCGATCACCGTGCTGGCCGACGACGCCGGCCGTGGCCTGCCCGGGCCCTGGCAGGCCAGCGTCCGCCGGGCCGCCAGGTCCAGAACGGCGGAGGTCCCGGCCGCGCTCGGCACGGCCATCGCGCGGTCCCTGCCCAAGGAGAACAGCGTGGCGCCCTGGTGGCGGGCGGTGGCCGCCTGGCAGGGCCTGCTGCTCGGGGCCGCCGCGGTGGGCCTGGTGTGGCTGCTGGCGATCATCATCCTGGGCGCGTTCGGGGCGGCCCCGCATGCCGCGCTGCTGCTGCGTGAAGTCGGCCTGCTGCCGTGGGTCGCACTGATGGTGGCGGCGATCCTGCTGCTCGGGTGGCTGACCGCCAACGGCTGTATGGCGCTGGTCATCCGCGAGGCCGACCGGGAGCGGGAACAGGTCCAGCAGCGGATGCGCGCCGGGATCACCGACGTCGCGCGGCAGTGCGTGCTCGGGCCGGTGGAACGGGAACTGTCGGAGTTCGCCAGGTTCCACGACGAGCTGACGGTGGCCAGCGCCACGCGCTTGACGATCGCCCGCGCTGGCGGGCTAAGGCCCTGCCCGCAGGCTGAGGCCCGCCGCAGCTGACGCCGCGGCGCCGCTCAGAGCCCGTCACCCCACCTGAGAGTCCGTCGCAGGGAAGCAATCTCTGCCTCCTGAGGTTCATTTGTAATGATGTAATCTCAGCAACGGAGATGACGTTTGCCCATGCCTTCACCGCTTGATTCGTACTCCCAGATCGTGGCCGGCGTCGCGGCCGAACTTACCGGCAAGGTGGCCAGCCTGCGCGTGCCCAGGCAGGGCTCGGGGCGGGCCGGTGAGAGCCTCGGTTCCGCGGTCGTCTACACCAGCGATGGCTTCCTCCTGACCAACGCCCACGTGGTGGGCGCCGCGCAGTCCGGCACGGCCTCCTTCGGCGACGGCACCTCGGCGCCCTTCACCACGGTCGGCGCTGACCCGCTCTCGGACCTGGCCGTGCTGCGCGCCGCCGGCCGACGCCCCCGCCCGCCAAGCTGGGCGAGGCGGACGAACTCGTCGTCGGCCAGCTCGTGGTGGCGGTCGGCAACCCGCTCGGCCTGGCGGGCTCGGTCACCGCGGGCGTGGTCAGCGCCCTGGGCCGGTCGCTGCCCACTCGCAGCGGTTCGGCCGCCCGGCTGATCGAGGACGTGATCCAGACCGACGCCGCGCTGAACCCGGGAAATTCCGGCGGAGCGCTCGCCGACAGCCAGGCCCAGGTGGTGGGGATCAACACGGCGGTCGCCGGGGTGGGCTTGGGCCTCGCGGTCCCGGTCAACGCGACCTCACGCCGGATCATCTCCGCGCTGATGCAGGACGGCCGGGTGCGGCGCGCCTACCTCGGCCTGGTCAGCGCGCCCGCGCCGCTGCCCGCGCCGCAGCAGGAGCGGTGGGGCAGGTCCAACGGGCTGCGGCGTGGTTGAGGTCGTTCCCGGCCGGCCCGGCGGCGCGGGCTGGCCTGCGGCCCGGCGACCTGCTGCTGACCGCCGCGGGCCAGCCGGTCGAGAAGGCCCAGGACCTGCAGCGGCTGATGTTCGCCGAAGCGATCGGCCGCCCGCTGGCCATCACCGTGTTCCGCAACGGCGCCCTGGTCGACGTCATCGCGGAACCGGCCGAACTCGTCGCCGCCTGACCAGCGCTCGCCCGTCGCGTTCTCCGCCCGCCGCGCCGGGCCTGCCGGCGGCTGGCGTTGCCGCCGGCCTTCCCCAGCCACCGGCGCGCGCATCTTCGCACAAAACGATGGCGCCTTCGTCCCCTTGTCCACAGGGCGCGCGGTTCTCGCGTGGCTGTCCACAGACAACGAGTGCCCGGTGGCCCTGGCTGCCCCGGCGGGCGAGCGTGGTGAGCAGCCGGCGCCGTTCAGGCCGCCTGCCGGGAAGGGGCGCATGTTCACCGCCATTGACAGGGAGGACCGAGATGATCCATGACGCACAGGTGCACCTGGCCGGGTACGTGGCCACCGACCCCAAGTTCAAGAAGGTCGCCGGTGATACCTCGTCCGCGAGGCTGCGGGTCGCGTACACCGCACGCCGCCGGGACAAGGAGACCGGGGACTGGACCGACGGGCCCACGTCGTTCGTGAACGTCCAGTGCTGGCGGACGCTCGCCGACAACGTGAGCATGTCCGTGCACAAGGGAGAACCGGTGCTGGTCATGGGCCGCCTGCAGATCAGGCGCTTCGAGGACGCCGAGGGCACGCCCAGGACCGCGGTGGAGGTCGAGGCGACATCCGTCGGCCACGACCTGACCCGCGGCGTGGCCCAGTTCTCGCGTACCCGGTGGCATGCGGGCGCGGCGGCGGCCGAAGCCGCCGCAGCTGCCGCCCGGTGCCGCCCAGGCCCGAGGACGGCGCCGAGTCCACGGAAACCGCGGAGCTCACCGGCGGACCCGGAGAGGGTCCGGGCGCGGCCGCCGACGGCGGGGACGGCGTGATCGACGAGCGTGCCGTGGCGGAGTTCGCCAGGGAGCTCACCGAGTCCTCGGCGCGCGCGGCGCGGCGGACCCGGCTGCGGGCAACGGCCAGGAAGCCGGGCCAGAGGCCGAGGCCGATGCGAGCGTGCCCGCCTGACCGGCCCGGACCGCTCCGCCAGCCCGCCAGGCGTCCGGCCAGGTCACGCCCATCGGCCCGCCCGGCCAGGGTGGCTGTCCTGGCCCGGCAAGGCGGCTGGCCCGGCTCCGGGTCGGCCCCGTCCCGGGACCGGGTGGCTGGTCCGGGCGGGCCAGGATGGCGCCCGCCCCGAGACCGGGTGGCCGGCCCGCGGCGGCCAGGGTGAGCGGTCGCCCGGCGCGAGTGGTCGCCCGGGGGGGTGGTCGGCGGGCGTGAGTGGCGGGCCGGGGTGAGCGGCCGGTCAGGTGAACGATGCCCGCGGGGCTCCCGGTTCGTCCGTTCCGGGTGGCCGGAACCCCTACCCTGGAGGCATGCCCGAGTTCATCTACCAGATGCGTGCTGTGCGGAAGGCGCACGGCGACAAGGTCATCCTCGATGGCGTCACGCTGGCGTTCCTGCCCGGCGCGAAGATCGGCGTCGTGGGGCCCAACGGCATGGGGAAGTCGACCCTGCTGCGCATGATGGCGGGCGTGGAGCAGCCTTCCAACGGCGACGCGAAGCTGATGCCTGGCTTCACGGTCGGGCTGCTGGCCCAGGAGCCGGAACTGGACGACAGCCTCACGGTCCTCGGCAACGTCGAGAAGGGCGTCGCGGACGTCAAGGCGCTGCTGGAGGAGTACAACCTGGTCGCCGAGAAGATGGCGACCGACTACTCCGACGACTTGCTCGCCGAGATGGGCAAGCTGCAGGAGCAGCTCGACCACCGGAACGCCTGGGACCTGGACAGCCAGGTCGAGCAGGCCATGGACGCGCTGCGGTGCCCGCCGCCCGACGCCGAGGTGGACGTGCTGTCCGGCGGCGAGCGGCGCCGGGTGGCGCTGTGCGCGCTGCTGCTGGCACAGCCGGACCTGCTGCTGCTCGACGAGCCGACCAACCACCTGGACGCCGAGAGCGTGCTCTGGCTGGAGCAGCACCTGGAGAAGTACGCGGGCACCGTGGTGGCGGTCACCCACGACCGGTACTTCCTGGACAACGTGGCGCAGTGGATCCTGGAGCTTGACCGCGGCCACGCCTACCCCTACGAGGGCAACTACTCGACCTACCTGGAGACGAAGGCCGCCCGGCTGAAGATCGAGGGGCAGAAGGACGCCAAGCGCGCGCAAGCTGCTCGAAGACGAGCTGGAGTGGGTCCGCTCGAACCCGCGGGCGCGCCAGGCCAAGAGCCGGGCCCGGCTGCAGCGTTACGAGGAGATGGCCGCCGAGGCCGACGCGCGGCCGCAAGATCGACTTCGAGGAGATCCAGATTCCGCCGGGTCCCCGGCTCGGCCGCCAGGTCGTGGAGACCCACGACCTGGCCAAGGGGTTCGACGACCGGGTGCTGATCGAGGACCTGAGCTTCTCCCTGCCGCAGGGCGGCATCGTCGGCATCATCGGGCCGAACGGCGTGGGCAAGACCACCCTGATGAAGATGATCATCGGGGACGAGCAGCCGGACGCGGGCAGCATCACGGTCGGCAACACCGTCGAGATCTCCTACGTGGACCAGAACAGGTCCCGCATCGACCCGGACAAGAACGTCTGGGAGGTGATCTCCGACGGCGAGACCTCGATCCGGGCCGGCAAGACCGAGATCCCGAGCCGCGCCTACGTGGCCGCATTCGGGTTCAAGGGTTCCGACCAGCAGAAGCCGGCCGGCGTGCTCTCCGGCGGCGAGCGCAACCGGGTGAACCTCGCGCTCACCCTGAAGCAGGGGGGCAACCTCCTGCTGCTGGACGAGCCCACCAACGACCTTGACGTGGAGACGCTGTCGTCGCTGGAGAACGCCCTGCTCGACTTCCCCGGCTGCGCGGTGATCACCAGCCACGACCGGTGGTTCCTGGACCGGGTCGCCACCCACATCCTGGCCTGGGAGGGCGGCGCGTCGTGGTTCTGGTTCGAGGGCAACTTCGAGGGCTACGAGAAGAACAAGGTCGAGCGACTCGGCGCCGAGGCCGCCCGCCCGCACCGGGTCACCTACCGCAAGCTCACCCGCGGGTAGCAGGGAGCGCCGGCACATGACGACCTACGGGCTGCTGACCTTCGATGGCGCCGGGGAACTCGACTTCGAGCCAGGGGCAACCTGACTGCTGGCCTGTGCGAGCCACAGGAGGCGGGAGCCAGCGCCGGAAGCCGTGCGGTCAGGCCGGTGCCAGGCCGAGGTCAGGGCCGCCGGACTCACGCGGCCGGTTGACCAGGCTGTGCGCGGCCATGACGAGGTAATCCCACAACTGGGCGTCGAGCGCCGGATCGAGTCCCACCTCGTCCAGGGCCGCGCGCATGTGGCGCAGCCACGCGTCCCGCTGCGCTTCCCCGATGGAGAAGTGCGCGTGGCGCATGCGCAGCCGGGGATGCCCGCGGAGTTCGTCATAGGTGCGCGGGCCGCCCCAGTACTGCATGAGAAACAGCCTCAGGTGCTCCTCGGCGGGGCCGAGATCCTTGCTCGGGTATACCGGCCGGAGCTCTGGATCAGCGGCAACGCCCTGGTAGAAGACGTGCACCAGGCGGCGGAAGGTCTCCTCGCCGCCGACCGCCTCGTAGAAGCTGGCCGGTTCTGCGGTCGTGTTCATAGCTGGCGTCCAGGGTACGTGGCCCGGCGCCTGCCGATGCGCCGCCCACCGCGATTACTAAGGGTGATAGTTACCAGACGGACACAGTTTTGCTCTACCATTGCAGGCCCGGCTGCCCTATATGCAACATGCACTAAGGCTTTGCGCCCTATGTGCATGACGCACACCAACTAGCGCAATATCGATTTCACAGATTCCGATTCTCGCTGAGCGACTCTCAAGTTACATTGATTAGGTATCACCCGGCCGGGGGGCGGGCCAGCGTCGAAGGAGAGGGGCCCGGGTATGTTGCAAGGCGCCGACGAGCTCTCACGTGCTGACGAGCACACCGACCAGACGCATCTGCCGCCCCGGCAGCCGCTCGGGCCGCGTCTTCGCCGCCGCTCGTGTCATCGTCACCCCCTGTGCCGTCAACCCCTGAATGGCCGTCCCCGGCACCATCATCGCCGGTAACGCCATCCCTGCCGCCCTCATCCGCACCCTTGCCCGCCACGGCGGCGGCCCCCGATGCCACCGACCTCGTGTCGCGGCTGGCCGGGGGGAGACGCGGCAGGAGTTCGTGGTTGCGCGGGAAACCCGCGCCGCCGGGCTGGTCGGCGGGCTGAATGCCGCGCAGATCGCGGCGGAGATCCACGACCGGTGCGCGCCGCTCGCCGGGACCAGCCGGATCCGTGCCTACCGCCTTGCGCTCGGCGTCTCGCTGGCCGATGTCGTCGCCCAGATACGTGCCTGGTACGCGAGCGAGGGCCGGCCGCCCCGCGGTTCAGCGAGACGCTGCTGTCCGCGTATGAAAGCGGGCAGAAGCGCCCCGGCCCGGAGTACCTGCACTACCTGTGCGCCGTGTACCGGGCCGAGCCGTCCGACCTGGGATATCCCGGCCAGTGCTTCTGCGGGCGGCCGCATCGCGCCGGGCCGAGGGCCCAGCCGGCCGAGCCAGGTGCCCGGACAGCCCGGCGCGGCCTTCGGTGACGCACAGGACCGGGGGGCAGGCTCGCCCGAGGCGGCCTACCTGCGGAGCCGCTCGGCGGCCGGGGCATCCCTGGTGCCCGCGGCGGACGATGGCTTCGGCTGCCCGGCCGACCCGCGTGAGGCCGAGGACGACGACGACGTGCTCCGCCGGGCCCAGCTGCGGATGATCGCGGACGCGGCCGCCGGGGTGGACAGCCAGTTCCTCGGCGCCGTGGAACGCATCCGGCGCCGGATGGATGACGCGCTGGTGGGCGGGACGGTCTCGGCCACGATGCTGGACCAGTGGGAAGAGACCACCGCCGACTACGGCATCCAGTACCTCACCGTGCCGCCGCTGCGGCTGCTCTGCGACGTGCTGCTGGACTTCGGCGACGTGCGCCGGATGTGCGAGCACCGGCAGCCACTCGATTTCAGCGAGCGGCTGTGCCGGCTCGCGGCGCAGCTCGCCGGGCTGGCAGGCATGATCATGATCGATGTGGGCCACCAGCGGCTGGCCAGGTCCTTCTTCCGCACCGCGCGGACCGCCGGAGACGAGACCGGCGACCGGCAGCTCCGGGCCTGGATAGCGGTGCGGGAGGCACTCGTCCCGCTGTACTACGGCGACCCCGCCGAGGCGGTCGCGCTGGCCCGCGCCGGGGCCGGGCTGGCCGGCCGCAACGTGTGCGTCGCCGCCGCGATGGCCCCGGTCATGGAGGCCCGGGCACTTGCCAGGGTGGCGGCCCGGCGCGGCGGCACCGCCAAGCCGCAGGGGCTGCGGCGCGCATCCGGCCTGCTCGACAGCGCCCACGAGGCCCTGTCCCGGCTTCCCGCCACCGACCGCGGCGACACCGCCTTCGGCTACACCGAGCGCCAGTTGCTGTTCCACGAGGGCGACACGCTGGTCACGCTGGCCCATCAGCATGGCGCGGAGCGGGCCCTGACGCAGGCCCTGCGGCTGTACTCCACGGAGGAGGTCCTGGACCGGTCGCTGACCACGCTCGGCCTGGCCCGGTGTCGGCTGGAGGCCGACGAGCCGGAGGAGGCGCTGCGGCTGAGCAAGGAGACCTTGTTCGCCGTGCCGCGTGAGCACAGGTCCGAGATCATGGTGCGGGCGGCGCGGTCGCTCGGGGATTCCGTTGCCGGGCGGCACGGCGAGTTCCTCGCGGTGCGCGAATACCGGGAGGCCCTGGCCACGGCTTGAAGAGGGCCGGTCAGGGCGCCGAGGCGCAGGCGGACGGCGGCTGGAGACCGCCGGACCGGCGCCCCCCACGCCGCCAGTCCAGCGGTCTCCGGCCCGCCCCCGCTATCCCGGGGCTCACGCGATCCGTAATCAAAAAATATTACAAACCGGACATCAAGGCAGCTGAATCTCACAAAAAGTCACCACCAAGGGCCCGACGCTTCGATACGGGCGCTGCGCAGGCCCTGCCGGACCGGTGCGCCAGTGGGATGGCGGTAACGACCGTCTGCCCGGTCCGCCTGCGCGGCGGCGGGTGGCCTGGGCAGTGTGGCTGCCAAGGGCTCCGGGGATAGCAGTGCGTCTGGCCGGGGCCCGTCTGGGCGGCGGCGGGTGGCCCGGGCAGTGTCGCTGCCGGGGCTCCCGGGATGGCAGTACGGCTGGCAGCCGGCCAACGCGGGGTTGCCGGAAACGAAACGCCAGCCCGCCAGCACGCCAGGCCGGGCTGTGGCGGGATTTCATGCCGTGCCAGGTGTTAGAGCGTCCGGGCCGGGCCCGTTAGGCTGTGCTTGGCATAAGCACCCCAGGCGGGAGGCGGCGTGCGACGGGTATTGCTACTCAACGTGACGTATGAACCGCTGACCACGGTTGGCCTGCGCCGTGCGGTGTGCCTGGTCCTGGGGGACAAAGCCGAGGTCGTGCACGACGATTCGGAGGGTGCCTTGCTGCGCTCCTCCTCGCTTGTGCTCGCGATGCCCTCGGTCATCAGGCTGCGCCGCTACGTCCGGGTGCCGCACCGTAGCCGGATCCCGCTTACCCGCGGTGCGCTCATGCGCCGGGACAACTACCAGTGCGCCTATTGCAGCCGCCGGGCCGAGACCATCGACCACGTGGTGCCGCGGAGCCGGGGCGGCGCGCACACCTGGGAGAACTGCGTCGCTTCCTGCATGCGGTGCAATCACAGCAAGAGCGACCGGCTGGTCGAGGAGCTCGGCTGGACGCTGCGCTGCGCTCCCGCCGCGCCGCGCGGGCCGCACTGGCGGCTGATCGGGGCCATGTACGACGGCGACCCGCAGTGGGCCGCGTACCTGGTCGAGCCGAACGCCGCCTGACTCTCCCGGGCCGGGCCCGTCCAGGGCCATCCACGGTGGCCGCTTCCCGTTGCTGGCCGTCCCTCAGTCCTGCGGCCCCTCGGCCGCCGCCTCCCACTTCTGCTCGATCTTGCCGAAGTGCCAGACGGCCAGGGCGACGACCCAGGTGACGACGAACACGCCGACGATCACGAACCCGGCCTTGTTGATGCTGAAGCTCGCCCATGAAGGCCCAGAACCCGCCGCCGAGCCGGTACTCCTGCCCGATCAGGCCGAGGATCTCCACGGTGCCGATGAAGAAGGCGACGAACACCGACAGCGCGGTGATCGTGAGGTTGTAGTAGACCTTGCGGATCGGGCGGGCGAACGCCCAGTCGTAGGCGAAGTTCATGAAGCACCCGTCGGCGGTGTCGAACAGGCACATCCCGGCGGCGAACAGGATCGGCAGCGACAGGATCGCGTAGAACGGCAGGCCGCTGACGACCGCCGAGCCGGCCAGCACCAGCAGCGCGACCTCGGTGGCGGTGTCGAACCCGAGGCCGAACAGCACGCCGACCGGGTACATCTTCCACGGGGTGTCCACCTTGCGGGCCAGCGGGCCGAGGATCCGGTTCATCAGGCCGCGCTTGGCGAGTTGCTCCTCAAGTTCCTCGTCGTCGTAGGCACCCCGGCGCATCTCGCGGAAGACCTTGACGATGCCGGCCAGGACGATCACGTTGAGCGCGGCGATCAGGTAGAGGAAGGTCCCGGACACCCCGGTGCCGATGATCCCGGTCACGTTGTGCAGCCCGGAGCTGCCGTTGCGCACCTGGCTGTCCAGGCGCGCGGATGCCGAAGTTCAGCAGCACGGCGAGGGCGAAGACGACCGAGGAGTGGCCCAGCGAGAAGAAGAAGCCGACCGACAGCGGCCGCTTGCCCTCGCCCACCAGCTTGCGGGTGGTGTTGTCGATGGCGGCGATGTGGTCGGCGTCGAACGCGTGCCGCATGCCCAGGGTGTAGGCGAGGAACCCGGTGCCCGAGCCCGAAGATCTCGGTCTTGCTGATGTGGTAGTGCCCGCTCAAGGCCAGGGCCAGCATCCCCCAGCCGAGCACGTGCAATCCGACCACGGCCCCGGCCATGCCGCCCACCCGGCTCCACTCGCTGGGCGTCAATGCCACCCGGATGCGCCTGACCCGGGCTTGCACGGTGACCATCGGCCGATCGACCCCCTCAGTGCCAGCGGATAAGACGCACTCTAGGGAAGATGCAAATTAGTCGCAATAGCGTAACAGTGTGCGTGACTCGGATGCCGCCGGGCAGGCCGGATGTTACCTTCACTTCCAGGCGGCCGCCCGCGCGAGCACGTGGCCGGCCGCGGCGCCCCGGCCAGGGAACGAGTGGCAGGAGAGCACCGCATGCAGCGCGACATCTTCACCAGCGAGCACGACGACGTTCCGCGCCTGGTCCGTGCCGTTCATCGCGAAGGAGGTCACCCCCTACCACGAGAAGTGGGAGGCGGACCGGATGGTCTCCCGGGACGTGTGGCTGGCCGCCGGCCGCGCCGGGCTGCTCGGCATCGAGATCGACGAGAAGTACGGCGGCGGCGGGGTGCAGGACTACCGCTACTACCTGATCCTCGACGAGGAGCTGGCCATGCGCGGGCGCCACCGGGCCCGGGTTCGCCGTGCACAACGACATCAACGGCCCCTACATCCAGCGCCTGGCCACGCCGGAGCAGTGTGAGCGGTGGCTGCCCGGTTACTGCACGGGCGAGCTGATCACGGCCATCGCCATGACCGAGCCGGGCGCGGGCAGCGACCTGCAGGGGATGCGCACCACCGCGGTCCGCGACGGCGACCACTACGTGCTCAACGGGTCGAAGACCTTCATCTCCAACGGCCAGCTCTGCGACCTGGTGATCGTCGCGGCCCGGACCGACCCGGAGGCCGGTTACCGGGGGATCAGCCTGCTCATGGTGGAGCGCGGGATGCCCGGCTTCGAGCGCGGCCGCAACCTGGACAAGGTCGGCATGCACGCCCAGGACACCTCGGAGCTGTTCTTCCACGACGTCCGCGTGCCCGGCCGGCAACCTGCTCGGCGAGGAAGGCGGCGGGTTCGTGGCGCTGATGCAGAACCTGCCCAGGGAACGCGCTCGCCATCGGCGCCACGGCGCTGGCCGGCGCTGAGGCGGTGTTCGACCACGACACTTGCGTATTGCAAAGAAAGAGAGGCTTTCGGCCGGCCCATCGGCAAGTTCCAGCACAACCGGTTCGTCCTGGCCGAGATCGCGACCGAGATCGCGGTGGCGCGGGCGTTCACCGACAAGGCGGTGCTGGAGCACAACGCGGGCAGGCTGTCGGTCGCCGACGCGGCGATGGTCAAGTGGTGGAACACCGAGCTGTGCAACCGGGTGGTGGACCGGTGCGTGCAGCTGTACGGCGGGTACGGGTACATGCGTGAATTCCCGGTGGCCCGGGCGTTCACCGACAGCAGGGTGCAGACGATCTTCGGCGGCACGACCGAGATCATGAAGGAGATCATCGGCCGCGACCTCGGGCTCTGACCCGGGACCGCTATGACGGTCTGCCGCAGAACTGGCCGTACCCTGTCATAGAGCCCATCCCCTGAAGACGCAGCCGAGCGCAGGACGGAGCACAGTGGCAGAGCCGGATCGCGAGCTGGTCATCCCCGAGGGCGGGTTCTGGCCCGCCCCGGAGATTCCGCAGCCGAACATCTATCCGATGGAATGGCGGGTGGAGACCGAGAAGCTCGCCGCCATCTACCAGAAGTCCAAGCGCGCCGCCTGGAACCCCGCCGACCTGCCGTGGGACGGGCTGCGGGCCGAGGACTTCACCACCGAGCAGCGGCTGGGCATCATGTACTGGTTCTCCGTGCTGGCCAACTTCGACGCCTCCGGGCCCGCCGTGTTCGCCCGCGCCACCATCCACGCGTTCGAGCAGCACGAGGAGGACCCGGTCCGCAAGTGCTTCTTCTCGATCACCCGGGACGAGATGAACCACGAGGAGTGCTGCCAGCGCAGCATCGCCGCGCTGTGGCCGGGCGGGCCGCTGGACTGGCAGCCGCGCACGCCGCTGGAGCAGGCCGCGCACAACAACATCGGCTGGCTGTACCACAACGGCGGCCGGTACTGGACCGGCTACAACAAGGCGGTCGGCAAGTACTCCCTGCCCGTGCTGTTCACCAGCTTCATGATGGGCGAGATGGCCGCGTCCACGCTGTTCCGCGGCATGGCGTCGGGCACCACGCACCCGGTGTTCTCGGAGATGTTCCAGCGGATCGGCCGGGACGAATCGCGCCACCTGCAGATCTGCATGACGATCCTGGAGAACGAGTGGCCCGGGCCTCACCGAGGACGTCAAGGACCTGATCACCCGGCAGCTGCGGGCCGGGTTCATCTTCCTCTCGATGATCCTCTGGGAGCCGCCGGAGGGGTTCTGGGAACTCCCGCCGTACTTCATGGCCAACCACCGGATGCTGATGAGCCACGCCCGTGAGGGCGGCCTCGGCGTGCTGTCCTACGAGGAGCAGGCGGAGAACTGGCGGGTGGCCATCGCCCGGGTCCGCGCGATCGTCACCCGTTGGGGCATCGCGTTCCCGGCCATCCCGGAACTGGACATCGAGGGCGTCGACGTGGCCGACGACATCAACCCCGAGGACATCATCCCGGTTTTCTGAGCCGGAGAAGTTCCGTGCCGGTAGCAGTTCGCTCATGGACGGTAACGCGGTGACGTCTATTTGCGATTCACGATGTAGACGCGGCCGACGTGGGTACCCCCGAGCTCACGTCGTCCGCGTCTTCACGTGCCCGTGCGCGCACGCACCGGTAGCTTTCATCTATGACCGAGACTCAGCAGGCGTCCGCGGGCCAGGCTCGGCGGTGCGCCCCGGGACGGGGCACCCTTCGGCCGGATGCTGACCGCGATGATCACGCCGTTCACCGCCGACGGCGCACTTGACACCGACGGGGCCGCGCCGCCTCGCCACCTACCTGGTCGACGACATGCGCAACGACGGCCTGGTCATCAGTGGCACCACCGGCGAGTCGCCGACCACCACCGACGCGGAGAAAGACCGCCTGCTGCGGGCGGTCATCGAGGCGGTGGGCGACCGCGCCACGATCGTGGCCGGGGTCGGCACCAACGACACCGCGCACACGCTGCGAGCTGGCCCGGCAGGCAGAACGGGCGGGCGCGGACGGGCTGCTCGTCGTCACGCCGTACTACAACAAGCCGCCCCAGGAAGGCCTGGTCGCGCACTTCACCGCCGTCGCGGACGCGACCGGGCTGCCGTGCATGCTCTACGACATCCCCGGCCGCACCGGCATGGCGATCAAGACCGAGACCCTGATCCGGCTGGCCGCAGCACCCGCGGATCGTCGCGGTCAAGGACGCCAAGGGCGACTTCGGCGCGACCTCCGCAGGTGATGGCTCGCCACGGACCTGGTGTTCTACAGCGGCGACGACATGCTCAACCTGCCGTGGCTGTCGGTCGGCGCGGCCGGGTTCGTCAGCGTGGTCGGCCATGTGGTCGGCGACAGGCTGCACGAGATGATCGACGCGTACCGCGCGCGGGCGCGTCGCTGAGGCCCGGGACATCCACCTCGAAGTGCTGCCGGTCATCATCGGGATCATGACCCGCACCCAGGGCGCGATCATGGCGAAGGCCGCGCTGCGCCTGCTGGGGCTGCCCGGCGGGATCACCCGGCCTGCCGCTCGTCGACGCCACGCCAGCCCAGATCGAGCAGCTGCGCACCGACCTGGTCGCAGGCGGCGTGAAGCTGCCGGGGACCGTGGCATGAGCACCCGCAGCCGCCGGGCAGCAGGGGCCGCCGAGCCACCCGCATCCCGACTCGGCCGCCCGCCCCGCTGCCCAGGAACGGCCTGCGCATCGTCGGGCTCGGCGGCCTCGGTGAGATCGGCCGCAACATGACGGTGTTCGAGCACGCCGGGCCGCCTGCTGATCGTCGACTGCGGCGTGCTGTTCCCCGAGCCCGACCAGCCCGGCGTGGACCTGATCCTGCCCGACTTCACCAGCCTGGAAGGCCGGTACGACCTCATCGAGGCCGTCGTGATCACCCACGCCCACGAGGACCACATCGGCGCGCATCCCCTACCTGCTGCGGGAGCGCGCGGACATCCCGCTGATCGGCTCCAAGCTGACCCTCGGCCTGATCGGCGGCAAGCTCGCCGAGCACCGGATCACGCCGCAGACCGTCGAGGTCGGCGACGGGCGCACGGCAGTCGTTCGGCCCGTTCGACTGCGAGTTCTTCGCGGTGAACCACTCGATCCCGGACGCGCTCGCGGTCGCCATCCGCACCCGGGCGGGCATGGTCCTGCACACCGGCGACTTCAAGATGGACCAGCTTCCGCTGGACGGCCGGCTCACCGACCTCGGCGGGTTCGCCCGGCTCGGCAGCGAGGGCGTGGACCTGCTGATGGCGGACTCCACCAACGCCGAGGTGCCCGGGATCGTGACGCCGCGAGCGCGACATCGCCCCGGTGCTGGCCGACATCTTCGCCGCCGCGCAAGCAGCGGATCATCGTGGCCTGCTTCGCCAGCCACGTGCACCGCGTGCAGCAGGTTCTCGACACCGCGCGCGACGCACGGGCGCAAGGTGGCGTTCGTCGGGCCGGTCCATGGTGCGCAACATGGGCGTCGCCCGCGACCTGGGCTACCTGCACATCCCGGGGTGCCCGGCGGCCTCATGGTGGACCTCAAGGAGGCCGAGGAGCTGCCGCCCGACCGGATCGTGCTGATCTCCACCGGGTCGCAGGGCGAGCCGATGTCGGCGCTGTCCCGGATGGCCGGCCGCGACCACCCGATCCGGGTGGCCGAGGGCGACACGGTGATCCTGGCCTCCTCGCTGATCCCGGGCAACGAGACCGCCGTCTACCGGGTGATCAACGCGCTGACCCGGTGGGGGGCCGAGGTCGTGCACCGGGGCAACGCGATGGTGCACGTCTCCGGGCACGCGTCCGCGGGCGAGCTGCTCTACGTGCTGAACCTGGTGCGCCCGCGCAACTTCATGCCGGTGCACGGGGAGTGGCGGCACCTGCGCGCGCATGCCCGGCTGGCGTCGCTGACCGGGGTGGCCGAGGACAACATCGTGATCGCCGAGAACGGCATGGTCGTCGACCTGGTGGACGGCAAGGCCGCGATCTCCGGCGCGGTCCCGTGCGGCTATGTGTACGTGGACGGCCTGTCGGTCGGCGAGGTGACGGAGACCTCGCTGAAGGACCGGCGCATCCTCGGTGACGAGGGATTCGTCTCGATCGTCGTGGTGGTCGACAACACCACGGGCAAGCTGGCCGCCCCGCCGGAGATCCACGCCAGGGGCTCGGGGATCGACGACGCGGCGTTCGGCGCGGTGATCCCCCGGATCGAGGAGGCGCTGGCGGCCGCCGCGGCCGATGGCATCAGCGACTCCCGCCAGCTCGGCCAGCTCGCCCGGCGGACCGTCGGCCGGTGGGTGAACGAGAACTACCGGCGCCGTCCCATGATCATCCCGGTGGTGGTGGACGTCTGACCGGTCACCGGGTTCCGGGCGGAGGCGGTTAAGCCGGGCGCGAGACACACGGCGTGTCTTTCGCCCGGATAGGGGAGTACTGGCTACCGTGGTCATCATGGCGACCCGTGTCCCCAAGACTGGTGGGTCAAAGGGCGGTGTGTCGCAGGGCGGCGCACGCCCGCAGGGCCGTACGGCCACCCGGTCACGGCCCGCGGGCACCTCGCCGCGCTCCCGGGCCAGCAGCAACGCCCGGGCACCCGGCCGGGGCAAAGGCAGGCCGCCGAAGGGCCGGGGCGGGTACCAGCGCGGCAGGAAAGGCCGGTCGCGGCGGCCGCAGCCCGCGACCGACCCGTTCCTGATCCTGTTCGGGTGGCTCGCCCGCGCCATCGCCGCGCGTGTGGATGGTGGTCGCCCACGGGGCCGGCTTCGCCGCGCGCGGACTGGGCCGCAGCGCCGCCGACCTGGACCCGATGCACCGCAGGGACGGCATCGGCCTCACCTTCCTCGGCGCGGCCGTGATCGTCGCCGCCACCACCTGGTGGCACATGCACAATGTCGCCGGCACGCTGATGACGGACGTGGTCCGCGGCGGGTTCGGCTCGATGGCGTGGCTGCTGCCGATCCTGCTCGCCCTGCTCGCCTGGCGTTACCTGCGGCACCCGGACCGGAACGCGGAGACCGGGCGGATCGTCATCGGCGGGCTGGCGCTGACCGTGGGCGTGCTCGGCCTGGTGCACATCGCGCACGGCACCCCGTCGCCGGCCGACGGCTCCGGGGCGATCAAGGCGGCCGGGGGCTTCATCGGCTTCTTCGCATCGGCCCCGCTGGTCGCGGCGGTCACCCCCTGGGTCGCGGCCCCGCTGCTTGCGCTGGTCTGCGGGTTCGGCCTGCTGGTGATCACCGGCACCCCGCTGCACCGGGTGCCGGAACGCCTCGCCGGGCTGCGCGGCATCCCGGCTGAGGGCGAGGCGGGGGACAAGACCGCCCCGTCCGGCCGCGCCGGGCGCAAACGGCCCGCCGCCATCGAGGCGGGCGACCACATCAAGCCATACGACACCCCGATCCTGGGCGGCACCGTCGGCGCAGCGGGTTCCGGCGGGCCGCGGGGCAAGGGCCCGGTGCTGGAGGAACCGTCCCGGGCCGTGGGCTCATCCGCCGCCGAACTGGAGAGTGCCGGGGACGACGAGGGCCTGCTCGAAGCGCTGGGATTCGGGCCGTCGGCGACCGGCCGCAAACCGGGGCAGGCGGTGGAGCACCTGGGGCCGGTCAAGGCCGAGCAGCTCACGCTCGCCGGGGCCAGCGATGCCAGCTACACGCTGCCGCCCGCCGCGCTGCTGAAGCCGGGTACCGCGCCCAAGGAGCGGACCGGGGTCAACGACGTGGTGGTGCGGGCCCTGACCGAGGTGCTCGACCAGTTCGACGTGGACGCGGCGGTGACCGGGTTCACCCGCGGGCCGACGGTGACCAGGTACGAGATCACCCTGGGCCCGGCCGTCAAGGTGGAGCGGGTCACCCAGCTCACCAGGAACATCGCGTATGCGGTGAAAAGCGCGGACGTGCGGATCGTGTCGCCGATCCCCGGCAAGTCCGCGATCGGGGTGGAGATCCCCAACGCCGACCGCGAGATCGTCAGCCTGGGCGACGTGCTCCGCTCGCCGGTCGCGCTGTCCGACCACCACCCGATGGTGGTCGGCCTGGGCAAGGACGTCGAAGGCGCCACGGTCATCGCCAACCTCGCGAAGATGCCTCATATTCTTGATTGCCGGCGCCACTGGCGCGGGCAAGGCGCTTGCCCTCGACACCCCTATCCCCACCCCGTCCGGCTGGACGACCATGGGTGAAGTCCAGGTGGGCGACCGGGTCTTCGACGAGAACGGCGAGCCCTGCCTGGTGACCGGGGCAACCCCCGTCATGCATGGGCGGCCGTGCTACGAGGTCGAGTTCTCCGACGGCACCGTGATCGTGGCGGACGCAGAGCACCTGTGGCGGACCGACACGGCGGCAGGACGTCAGCAGCGTGCCCGGCCACCGCACGGTGCTCCGTACTGGCCCGCCACGGATGTCGCCCAGGTTGCCGAGCGGGCAGCGGGGCTTCTCCGCGAGCCAGACCGGCTCGTCGGCACCGCTGAGGTCATAGCCGACGTTGGCGACCAATTCCGCAATGCGGTCTACCGGGCCGCCATGTCCCTTCCCAAGGAGGGGCGTGTTATCCGGCCGACGTACCGCCGAGCGGGCCGCGAGGTCGGGTTCTGGGCGCCGGCGTACTCCCGTCAGCTCCTCTACAAGGCACTCGTGGAACGCATCACCGTGCCCGCTGGGGCAAGCCGGCTTCGCCCGGCCGATGCCGAGCCGGTCACGACCGCCCAGATCGCAGCATCGCTTCGCCGTTGGGGGCGGTTCAATCATTCGATCGAGCTGTGTGGGCCGCTGCATTACCCGGAGCGGGACCTGCCGGTGGCTCCGTACACGTTCGGCTGCTGGCTCGGCGACGGGGGCACGATGACCGCCGGGTTCACGTGTGCCGACAACGAGATACCTGAACCCAAGCACGTTCCGGAGCAGTATCTGCGCGCATCCGTCACGCAGCGCCGTGCCTTGCTCGCCGGGCTGCTCGACACGGACGGCTACTGCAACCCCCGCGGAACGGTCGAGTTCACGGCCACCAACCGGGACCTTGCCTATGGAGTCTTGGAGTTGGTGCTTGGCCTCGGATACAAAGCGACGCTTAGGACCAAGCGCTGTAACGGCCGCTTTGAGAGCACGTCCACTGCCTACACGGTTGGTTTCACCCCGCATGAGCCGGTGTTCCGGCTAAGCCGGAAACTGGCACGGCAGGGCTTCGCCAACCCAGGCAGCACCGCGCGGCGACGGTACATCGTTGATGTGCGCCCGATCGACTCGGTGCCAGTCCGCTGCATTGCGGTCAGCAGCCCCAGCCGGATGTATCTGGCCAGCCGGTCATGCATCCCCACACACAATTCGACATGCGTGAACGGGCTGATCACCTCGATCCTGCTGCGGGCCACGCCGGACGACGTGCGGATGATCCTGATCGACCCCAAGCGCGTCGAGCTGGCCATCTACCAGGGCATCCCGCACCTGATCACGCCGATCATCACCAGCCCGAAGAAGGCCGCCGAGGCGCTGAGCTGGGTCGTCGGGGAGATGGACCGGCGCTACGACGACCTGGCCGCGTCCGGGTTCCGGCACATCGACGACTTCAACAAGGCGGTCCGCGCGGGCAAGCTCGACCCCGCCGCCGGGCAGCGAGCGCACCTACCTGCCGTACCCGTACCTGCTGGTGATCGTGGACGAGCTGGCCGACCTGATGATGATCGCGCCCCGCGACGTGGAAGACGCCGTCGTCCGGATCACCCAGCTCGCCCGGGCGGCCGGCATCCACCTGGTGCTCGCCACCCAGCGGCCGACGCGTGGACGTGGTGACCGGGCTGATCAAGGCCAACGTGCCGTCCCGGCTGGCGTTCGCCGCCGCGAGCGCCACCGACAGCCGGGTCATCCTGGACCAGCCCGGCGCGGAGAAGCTCATCGGCCAGGGCGACTCGCTGTTCCTGCCGATGGGGGCGAGCAAGCCGCTGCGGCTGCAGAACGCCTTCGTCACCGAGAAGGAGATCCGGGCGATCGTCGCGCACTGCCACAAGCAGGGCCAGCCGGACTACCGCGAGGACGTCGCCGTGCCCGAGGGCAAGGCCCGCGAGGTCGACGCCGACATCGGCGACGACCTCGAGGACCTGCTGTCCAGGCCGCGGAACTCGTGGTCAGCACCCAGTTCGGCTCCACCTCGATGCTGCAGCGCAAGCTGCGGGTCGGCTTCGCCAAGGCCGGCGGCTGATGGACCTGCTGGAGAGCCGGGGGATCGTCGGGCCCAGCGAGGGCTCCAAGGCCAGGGATGTGCTGGTGCTGCCGGACGATCTGCCCGGTGTTGCTGGCATCCTTGCGTGGCGTGGCCGACGACTGACCCGGGCCCGGGTGTCCACGCCCTTGATCCCGGGCATGTCTACACTTGGTGACTGTTCCCGTACCGCAGGAGCGCACCGCATTCGGCCACTGCGCCGCGTCCCCCGGCGGCCCGGCAGTCGTTCAGCGAATCAGTGGAGGCGCCGCGTGAGCGTTGGTGATGCCCTGGCGCAGGCGCGCCGCCAGGCCGGTCTCACCATTGCGCAGGTCAGTCAGCAGACCTGCATCAGGGAGACGATCATCCGGGGCATCGAGCGCGGCGACTTCTCGGCTGCGGCGGCGACTTCTACGCCCGGGGGCACATCAGCAGCATCGCGCGGGTGGTCGGCCTCGATCCGGACGAGCTGATTCGCGAGTACGACGCGATCCATGGCGCGCCGCACGCGATCACCGCCGCCGACGTCTTCGAGCCCTCGACCCCGATCCGGCTGAAGGAACGGCGCTCCGCGAACTGGAGCGTGGTGATGGTCGCTCGTCCTCGCCGTGGTGCTCGGCTACGGGGTGTACCGGCTCGTCGATCACGGCTCCCGCTCCCGGCCGGCCGCGGCCTCGCAGGGCCGACGCATCCCAAGGCGTCCCAGTCGCCGCGCCGACGCGAAGCCCGTCCGCCGACCGCGGCCGCGGCGCACCCACCGCCGCCTGGTGATCCGGCTGACCGCCGCCCAGGACTGCTGGGTCGCAGTTCACCGGCCGGACGGCCAGTTCCTGTTCCAGGTCTACGTGCTCAGCGGGCAGCACCAGGACCTGGCGCTTCAAGCACGCGGTGGCCATGCAGATCGGCAACCCCGGCGGGATCGTGCTCACCGTCAACGGCAAGAACCTGGGCCATCCCGGGCACCTCGGCCAGCCGGTGACGCTCAACTTCGGCCCGGCCGAGGCTGCCCCAGCCGCACGGGCTAGCCGAGCAGGCGCCCGGTGCCGCGCCAGGGGCCGCGGGCCAGCGCGCCGTCGGTCCGGCAGCGCACGGGCGCGTTACCGTAGTCTGCCGGTGTGCCTTCGAGTCATGCAGCCCGTGCCGGGACGGCGCACCGTCGCCTGGTCACCCTTGGCTGCGCGCGCAACGAGGTCGACTCCGAGGAGCTCGCCGGCCGGCTCGAGGCCGCCGGCTGGACGCTGACCGACGACGGCGACGAAGCCGCCGTCGTGCTCGTCAACACCTGCGGCTTCATCGAGGCGGCCAAGAAGGAGTCGATCGACGAGCTGCTGGACGCGACCGCGGCCGGCGGCGCCAAGGTGGTGGCCGCCGGCTGCCTGGCCGAGCGGTACGGCTCGCGAGCTCGCCGAGGCGCTGCCCGAGGCGCGAGGTGCTCGAGCTTCGACGACTACGCCGACATCGGCGCCCGGCTGGACGCGGTGCTGGCCGGGCGAGCGCGCGGCCCGCACACCGCCGCGGGACCGCCGGCGGCTGCTGCCGCATCGCCCCGGCGGAGCGGCGCCGGGGCGGCCGGCGGTCCGGCATGCCCGGCGCACGGCCCGCGGCTGCCGAGGTGCCGCCGACCTGCCCGCCGGCGTCGCCCCGGCGTCCGGGCCGCGGGTGCTGCGCCGCCGGCTCGACGGCGGGCCGGTCGGCCCCGCTCAAGATCGCTTCCGGCTGCGACCGGCGCTGCTCGTTCTGCGCGATCCCGGCGTTCCGCGGCGCGTTCCTGTCCCGCGCCGCCGGACGACGTGCTCGCCGAGGCGCGAGTGGCTGGCCGAGCCAGGGCGTCCGCGAGCTGCTGCTGGTCAGCGAGAACTCCACGTCCTACGGCAAGGACCTGGGCAACCTGCGGCTGCTCGAGGAGCTGCTGCCGGAGCTGGCCGCGGTCGACGGCATCGCCCGGGTCCGGGTCAGCTACCTGCAGCCCGCCGAGCTGCGCCCGGGACTGATCGACGTGATGACCTCGACCCCCGGCGTCGCGCCCTACTTCGACCTGTCGTTCCAGCACGCCAGCGGGCCGGTGCTGCGGCGCGATGCGCCGGTTCGGCGACCGCGACCGGTTCCTGCGAGCTGCTCGAGCCAGATCAGGGAGCGGCGCCCGGAGGCCGGCGCCCGGTCCAACTTCATCGTCGGCTTCCCCGGCGAGACCGAGGCAGGACGTCGCCGAGCTGGAGCGGTTCCTGACCGAGGCCCGGCTGGACGCCATCGGCATCTTCGGCTACTCCGACGAGGACGGCACCGAGGCCGCCTGCCTGACGGGCAAGCTCGACCCGGCGCGAGATCGCGCGCGCGGGCCGACGATCTGTCCGACCTGGCCGAGGAGCTCATGGCCCAGCGCGCCGCCGAGCGGCGTCGGCGAGACCGTCGAGGTGCTGATCGAGGAGCCGCTCGGCGACGGCCGCTATCGAGGGCCGGGCCGCCCACCAGGCGCCCGAGGTGGACGGCGTCGACGACCGTGCGGTCGACCGGCGGCCCTGGCGTCGGTGACATCGTCAGCGCCGCGTGGTCGCGTCGAGGGGGTGGACCTGGTGGCCGAGGCCCGCGTCAGCGCCGCGGCCGGGGCGCGGGCCAGTGCGAGGATGCGGTGAGCGGGCCGGCGCGCGCGCCGGACCCGGCGGAACGGGTGACCAGTCCGGCGGTGCGCGGTACTACGGCGCCTGAGCCGACTGCACGAGTCGGCCGCGCCGGCGGTGCCGCCCGCCGGGCCTGCGTCAACCTGGCCAACGCGCTGACCGTGGTGCGCCTGCTGCTGGTCCCGGTCTTCGTCGCCTGCCTGCTGGCCGGCGGCGGCACGCGGCTGGCGGATGGCGGCGTTCGTCGTCGTTCGCGCGTGGCCTCGGTCACCGACCTGCTCGACGGGCGGATCGCCCGCAGCCGCGGCCTGATCACCGACTTCGGCAAGATCGCCGACCCGATCGCGGACAAGGCGCTCACCGGCGCGGCGCTGATGACCCTGTCGTGCCTCGGCGGGCTGTCGTGGTGGGTGACCGTGGTGATCCTCGTCCGCGAGGTCGGCATCACCGGGCTGCGGTTCTGGGTCATCCGGCACGGCGTGATCGCGGCCAGCCGCGGCGGCAAGCTCAAGACCCTGCTGCAGGTGCTGGCGATCTCGCTGTACATGCTGCCGCGGGCTGCCCGCTGTGGCTGCGCGCGGTGGTCATGGCCGCCGCGGTGGCTGGTCACCCTGGTCACCGGCGGCGACTACGTGGTGCGGGCCGTGCGGCTGCGCCGGCGTCCGCTCTCCGGGCCAGGTCCGTCAGGCGCCATGACGCCCGGGCGCCCGGTGCCGCGGCAGGCCATGATGGTCGGTGCATCCACCGGACGACCTGGCGGCCCGGATCGTGGCCGTGCTCACGCGGCGGGGCCAGACGGTCGCGGCCGCCGAGTCGCTCACCGGCGGCCTGCTCGGGCGCGGCCATCACCGCCATCCCCGGCGCCTCGGCGGTGTTCCGCGGCGGCATCGTCGCCTACGCCACCGAACTGAAGGCGGCGCTCCTCGGCGTCCCCGCGGCCTGCTGGCCAGGCACGGCCCCGGTGCACCCCGATGTGGCCGCCGCGATGGCGGCCGGCGCCCGCGACCGGCTCGGCGCCACGTTCGGCGTGGCGACCACGGGCGTGGCCGGCCCGGACCCGGTCGACGGCATGCCGCCCGGCACGGTGCACATCGCGGCCAGCGCGGGACGGCGTCCGCGACCCGGAGCCTGGCCCTGGCCGGCGGCCGGGACGAGATCCGGCGGGACACTGTCGAGCGGCCCTGGACTGCTGTGGGAGCAGCTATGGGAAGAAGTCCCTGATTACAGCGTTACGTCATCAGCGAACATGGCTCTGCCTGCTCTCCCCGAGTGTCGGTGGGGCCAGGTACGGTGGGGAATGTCAGAGTCTCTCGCGAAGGGAGCGCGACATGGTCCTGCTTCGTCACTTGCTCGGTGACGCGCTGCGGCGGCTGCGCCTGCGCCAGGGTCGTACCCTCCGCGAGGTGTCCGCTTCGGCCCGAGTGTCGCTGGGCTATCTGTCCGAGGTCGAGCGCGGCCAGAAGGAAGCCTCCTCCGAGCTGCTCGCGGCGATCTGCGGTGCGCTGGGAACCCCGCTGTCACAGGTCTTCCGGGAAGTGTCCGACAACTTCGCGCTGGCTGAGCTGCAGAGCGAGCCGGTCCTGTCCGGCACCAGGGAGCGGTCGCTGCGCGTTCCAGGGACGCCGGTGCCGCACCTGCCGGTGGCGCGCGGTCTTCCACGCCGTGGCCCGTCCCGGCCGCGCTAGCCTGAGCCTCGCGGCCGAACCTTCCGCTGGCCCGAGCTGGGCGACGGGGCCAAGCTGGGCGACGGGCCCGAGCCGGTTCTCGACCGATCAAGCTGCCTACCGGCCGCACCCCCGGCTTCGACGACGTGGCCCGTCGCATCCGCGACATCACGCGACATGGTGCCGGTGTAGCCGCGACGGCCTAACGGTGCTCGCCGATCTTCGATCGGCTTCGCCGTGGACCGCGCCTAGAGTGCTGCCCGGGGGGCCGAGCCCCCCGGACCCCCGCGATTGACGGTTGCTGTTTGCTGTTTGCGCGGTGTCCGCGCTCCCGCTTCTGTCGCGTACGCCCAGGCAGGCTCCGCCTGATACCGCCGAGGTTCCTGGTTCCGTGTGGCGTTTCCGCGCTGGCAGGCGCATCCTCCGTTCGTAGCCTGCGTTCTGGAGGGTGCTGACGGCGTCCCGGCTGCGGCGGTCGGTGCCGGTCACGGTCAATGACGTGCTGGGACGGGCACGTCGCGCTGGACCTGGAGTGCCTGGACCGCCTCTACTTGCATGGCTACCTGGGGCAGTTGCAGGTTGGCGGGCAGGTCATCCAGTTCCTGAGGCATCGCGGCTACCCGGTGCCCTCGCCGGCGTGCCTGCAGCAGATCGGGGCCGCCTCCCGCCGCCGGCTCGCCTCGTTCGCGGAGGCTAATCACATTCCGGTGGTGCCGCTGAAGGCCGCCGACCGCAACATCGAGGTGATGCCGCCCCTACCTGGACCGGGCTTACCAGACGGGCCGCTCACAGGTCGCGGCGATCGGGGTGGCGCAGGAGACCCAGCGGGTGTTTTTTGGCCCGCAAGCGGGACACCGAACCCGGCGAGGTGCCCGCAGTTCTCTTTCGATAAGAAGGACCGGCGGGTCACGGTGTTCTACTTCTACCTGTGGGACGCCGGGTTTGGGCCGGCGTTCATCAAGGTCTGCACGTATTGCCCCTGGCCGGTGAAGATCTGGGTCAACGGGCATGAGTGGGCCAAGCAGCAGGCCCGCAAGCTGGGCCTGGGTTTCACCGAGCTATCCAACGGGTTCGCCTCCACCGAAGACCCGGCCTTGCTCCAGCGGGAATCCGCGATAGCGCTGAAACCCGGCACGATCAACGTGTTCTTCCAGGGTGGCTGCACCGGCTCCCGCTCCCGCTTGGCTCCCCCCACGAGGGATGCCGGGTACTGGTGGGAATGCTCCATGGCCCAGGTCGAGGTCTCCCGCACCATCGTCTTCTCCCAGCCCCGCCATGCCCGCAGCTTCTTCGACGCCCTAGTCACCGACAACCTCGACCTTGGCCGCCCGGACACTCTCGAGATCATCTTCGACCGGCAGGTCCGCTCCACCACCGAATCCGAGTTCAAAACCAAGGTGATCACCCGTCGGGCAATTCCGAGGTCACCATCAACGCCTTCTACAAGCACTCACGGATCAAGCAGTACCTGAAAAACGGCCGCGCCCTGCGCATCGAGACCGTGGTGAACGCCCCCGGCGACCTCGGCTGCCAGCGGCGCCTGCACAACCTCGATGAACTCCAGGCCCGGGCACGTGCCGTCAACGCCCGGCTGCTGCACACTGAACGTGCCGGCCAGGGCTGCGTCCTTGCGAATCCAGTCTTCGAGCGGATCGCGCACCCCACCGTCGATGCGGCGGGGCGGAGAGCTACAGCCATGCGATTTGGCGACTCTCGGGTCCAGGCCCTGGCCGGGGCGCCTCGCCGTCACCTTGTGCGCCGTCACCGGCATCACCAACAGGAGCCTGCGCGCCCTGATGACCGGACTGCTCGAGCGCCCCCTACACGATGGTCCAGGCCTCCTACGACCTAGCCCGGCTGTGCCGCAACGGCCTGATCACCCGCCGGCCCCACGCCAACACCTACGACCTCACCCCCGACGGCCTGGCCTTCGCGATCTTCTACACCAAGGTCCACGACCGGATCCTCGCTCCCGCTGTTCACCGCCGGGCAGCCGCAGGCCCCGCCCCAGCTCCGCGCCGCACTCCAGACCATCGACCAGCACATCGATCAGCGACTCGCCGACGCGAGGCTGCCCGCGGCAGCCTGACAAACTCAGCTCAACTGTCGGGAATGCACTACCGAATAAGGGTCGCT
>CAVSRH010000022.1:0-114534 GCA_963730235.1 uncultured Actinomycetes bacterium | reverse complement strand
GGAACACGCCGTTGATGGCCCCCACGGATGTGCCCACGACGACGTCCGGGGCGATGCCGGGCCTCGGACAGCGCGCGGAGCATGCCCACCTCGTAGGCGCCGAGCACCCCGCCGCCCCCGAGCACGAACGCGGTCTTCACCCCTGCGGCCTCCACGCGTCAAGCAAAGCAGAGCGGGCGTCTCACCGAACCGGCAGGCTGGGGCCTGCCGGGCCGCCGAACCGGTCAGGCCAGCGAGCTCAACAGCTCCGCGCGGGATGGGCCAGGGATCACGAAGGCCTCGCGGCCCGCCACGGACTTGGCGAGCCGCTCGGCGAAGCCCGGCCTGGCCATGATCTCCGCGGGCAGTGCGAGCAGCGAGATGATCTCCAGGAAGGCGCGGAACACGTCGGCGTCGTACAGCATGCCGGCCTGGATCTGCGCCAATCCGGGTGCGTCCCCGCCGTCGTGACCGGGCGGCGCGGCCTCCGGCGCCGCGGCGGCGCCCGCGATGGATGCGTCGATCTGCCGCTTGCGCTCCCGGTCCAGTTCGACCGTCTGCCGGTACCAGGGGATGATCCGGTCCTGGCTCATCCGGTCGTGTGCGGCGGCGAGCGCGAGCGGATCGCCCAGGTGTTCCCTGACCACCTCGGCGGTGCCCGCGGCGTGCATGAACCCCATCGTCATGCCCCGGCCCAGGGACGGGTTCGTGCAGCACAGCGCGTCACCGACGGGAAGGAATCCCGGTGACCACCGGGGTGCCGCCCACCACGAGGCGCCGGCTCCGGTCCACGATGCCGCTCATCGCGAGGACCTCGCTGACCGGCTCGCCGTCCAGCAGGTGCGCGTGCAGCGGGCAGGCGGCGACGACGCCGGTCCAGTTGTCCTTGTGCCGCACGTCCTTCAGCGCCTGGTCGCGAGAGGAGATGTACACGGTCACCGACCAGGTCCCGGCATCGCCAGGGAGCGTCAGCAGCGAGAAGGAGTCGAACGGCGTCAGCAGGCCGGTGATGAACGCCGGGGTCTCACCCGACGGCGACCGGAAGTAGCGCGTGTAGTAGGTGAACCCGGAGTCCTCCGCCTCCTCGGCGAGCGGCCTGGCACCCAGCGCCGCCAGCCAGCGGGGCAGTTCGCTGCGCCGGCCCATCGCGTCGATGACCAGGTCGCAGGCCAGTTCTTCGCCGCCGGACGTGCGCACGCCGGTCACGTGCGGCACGCCGCGGGTGGCGGGAACGCCGGTGAGCAGTCCGCTGACGGTGACGCCGCGGCGGATGCCCACGTGGCGCTGCGCGGTGCTGGCGACCGCGTACTCGATCACCGGCCGCCGGGCGGTCGTGGTGACGAACCGCTCGTCACCCGGCTGTGGCGCCCGGTCCTCGATGAACGGGGGCAGCATGGCCATCAGGTCGAACCGCGTCGCGTCGGAGTCCCGCAGCGCCTGCGTCACCTCGGGCAGCGCGGCGGCCAGCACGTGGCTCCCGCCCGCTTGCAGGAAATGCGGCTGCCGGAACTGCGCGATACCGCGGCGATCCCAGTCCTGCCAGGCGTCCCCCGGCGAGCCGGGCACCGCCTCGTTGTCCCGCTCCAGGACGGTGACCTCGCAGCCGTCCTGGGCCAGCATCATCCCGGCAGCCATCCCGATGAGGCCACCACCGACTACGACGATCTTCGGCATCAGATTCCCCCGATCCGTCGTAATGCACAATAAACCGGTGCCGCCCGGCGGAGGTCAGCCGGTCAGCGCCTGGTAGACGAGCTGGCGGAGCTGCGGCCGGATCCGGTAGGTGCTGGACGGCAGCAGCTGGGTGTAGAACGACACGGCCAGTTCCTCGCGCCGGTCCAGCCAGAACGTGGTGCTCGCCGCGCCGCCCCAGGTCAGCTCGCCTTCGGAGCACACCACCCGGCTGAGCACCGGATCGAGGACCACGCCGAAGCCGAGGCCGAAACCCACCCCGGCGAACGGGGATTCCGCGTACAGCGGCAGGCCGAAGGTCTCCAGGTCCAGGCCCCCGGGCAGGTGGTTGCGGCCCATGTAGCCGACGGTGCGGGAACTGAGCAGCCGGGCGCCGTCCAGTTCGCCCGCCGGGCTGCCCGGGGTGTCCAGCAGCATGTGCAGGAAGCGGTGGTAGTCGCCCGCCGTCGAGAGCAGGCCGGCGCCGCCGAGGTGGATCCGGGCCTGCCCGTGCGCCACCCGGCCCAGGGTGTCCAGCCGGGCGGTCTTGCCGCCCGCGGCGGGCATGTACAGCGCGGCGAGCCGCCCGGCGCTGTCGTCGTCGACGTGAAAGGCCGTGTCGGTCATGCCGAGCGGGCCGAGGATCCTGGTACGGAAGAACTCGCCAAGGCGCTGCCCGGAGATGACCTCGACCACCCGGCCGAGGACGTCGGACGCGACCGAGTAGTTCCATTCCGCGCCCGGCTCGAACAGCAGCGGGAAGCCCGCCCACGCCTCGCATGCCTGGGCCAGGTCCATGCCCGCGGGCACCGACCATTCGAACCCGGCGCCCCGGTACACCGCGTCCACCGGGTGCACCCGGAGGAACCCGTAGGTCAGCCCGGCGGTGTGGGTGAGCAGGTGCCAGATCCGCACCGGTTCGGCGGCCGGGACCGTGACCGGCCGCTGGTCGGACCCGCCGGTGTAGACGCGGACGCCGGCGAAGGCGGGGATGAACGCGCTGACCGGGTCGCTGAGCTCGAAGGCGCCCTCCTCGTAGAGCATCATCGCGGCGACCGAGGTGACGGGCTTGGTCATCGAGTAGATGCGCCACAGCGTGTCCGGCCCCACCGGCAGCCCGGCCTCGATGTCGCGCGACCCGTACCAGGACACGTGCGCCAGGCGGCCGCGGCGGCTCACCGCGACCAGCCAGCCGGGCAGGCGGCCGTCGTCCACGTACCGGGCGAAGTGCCGGTCGATCCGCTGCAGCCGCCCGGCGTCCAGGCCCACCTCGGCCGGGTCGACCTCAGCCTTGAGTCCGCTCATGCCACCGCCTTCCCGGCGCCGGCACCGCTGTCGGCACCGGCCGCACCTGCCGCCACTGGCACCGATTCTGCGTGCTGCGGCCGCGCGAGGTCCAGTGCGGCCGGGCCGCGGGCAGGTCAGGGCGGCGTACCGCGGGGCCGCCCCGGCCGGCGTGGGCCCGATGGCGCTCGGGGCACCGGCACGGGGCGGGGCATGGAACGGGGCGGGCATGGAACGGCGGGGCGCCCGGTCGCCGCCGGGTGCCCCGCCGCGGATGCCATCCAGAGGGCTAGGCCGGCTGGCATGGGCCTCACCGGCGCAGGACGCCGGGCCGGTGACTTATATCGTGTTACGATATAAGTTATGGCCCAACGCTGCCGTGGTGAGTTCCTGCAGCGGAGAGTATCGTCTCGCGATATAGCTTGGCAACACGAGGCAGGTACGCAGCGCCGCGGCCCGGTGACGCAGACGGCCGGCGCCGCCGCAGGGGTGGCGCGCGGCGCGGAGCCCGGCCTGGTTCGCGATGGTCATGGCGACCGGGATCGTCTCGGGGGCGCTGCGGCTGGCGGGCTGGCCCGGCCCGGCCCGGGCACTGCTCGGCGCCGCGGCGGTGTGCTTCACCGTGATCGCGGTCGCGGTGGGCTGGCGGGCCGTGCGGCAGCCGGCCGCCCTGGCCGCGGAACTGGGCCGGCCGCAGCGGATCTTCACGGCGTTCGCCGCGGTCGCCGCCTGCGCCGTGCTGGGCAGCGGGCTCACCGGGATGGGCCAGCATGCCGCCACCGCGCGGCTCGCGGCCGCGGCGCTGGCCGGTGCGGCGCTGGTGCTGTGGCTGGCACTGACCTGCTGGGCGGTGGCCCTCCTCGGCGGCTGGTCCAGGGCCGGGCGGCCGGTCACCGCGGTGAACGGCACCTGGTACCTGTGGGCCGTCGGCACCCAGTCGCTGGCCATCGCCGCGGCGTTCCTGCACGCGGGCGGGATGCTCGGCGCCCGGCCCGCGGCGGCGGCGGCCATCGCGGCGTGGTCGGCCGGGCTGGCGCTGTACCTGGCGATCATGGTCCTGGTGGCGGCCAGGCTGGTGCGGGCCGGGCTGCGCCCGCAGCACGCCACCGCACCGTACTGGGTGGCCATGGGCGCCGCCTCGATCAGCGCCTTCGCGGCGGCACGGACCGCGCCACTGGCTGGCGCCGCGTTCCCCGCGGCCCGCCCGGTGGTCACCGGGGGCGGTGTCGCCGCCTGGGTTCTCGCTTCCTGCCTGGTCCCGGTCCTGGCCGCGGCCAGCGCCGCCCGGCTGCCGCGCCCACTGCGGCTGCGGTACGGCACGGGCGGCTGGGTGTTCGTCTTCCCGCTCGGCATGTACGCGACGGCCGGCCTGACGCTGGGTGCCGTCGCGAAGCTGCCGCTGCTGCACCACGTCGGCGCGGCGGCGGTGTGGCCCGCCGCGGCCGCGTGGGCACTGACCGCCTTCGCCATGGCCAGCGCGGCGCGGGCCGGCCGCCGCGCGGGCCGGGCGGAGCCCGGAGTCATGGCGCGGGCCCCGGCGCCCGGAGTCACGGCACCACTGCCGGCGCCGTGCAGTGGCGAGACAGCACAGGTGGTGAGATGAAGCGATACAAGTACCAGGCCCTGATCAGGCTGCTGCCAGGTGCCGGTGCGCCAACGGTGGCGCTGCCGGCGGGCACGTCCCGGATGGTGATCAAGGCCGAGCACCGCGAGACGCACGCGAGCAAGCTGTTCAGTTCGCTGGTCACCAGGGATGACGCCGGCGCCAGGAACTCGGGCATCAGCGTGACGTTCGTGGTGCTGGGCGACGATGCGAGCGACTATCTCGGCACGGGAGAGCGGTTCGCGCTCTGGGACGGCCACGATCTCGGCCTTGGTGTGGTCACCCGGCGGATCTTCGTCTGAGCGCCGGCCGCCGCGTACGGCCGCGCCGCCGGTCACCGTCTCGCCTGGGGGCGCCGCACGATTGCTTTCCGTGCCCTAATCAATGATCATGTTTCATAACGTTGAAGGCGCGATGAGCGGGGCGCATCTTCACCAGGCCCAGATGCCGTTCCGGGAGGTACGGTGGCGGCTTCGCAGCGGCCCGGTTCCGCGCCGGACCCCCGTGGCTCCCCGGTAACCGGCAGCCGCCCGCCGAAGGCCGCGATGCTGGTGGCGCAGCGCATCGTGCGCGACATCGGGCGCGGGGGACTGCGGCCCGGGGACCTGCTCCCGCCGGAGCGGGCGATGCTGCAGACCTACGGGACCGGCCGCGGGACGCTGCGCGAGGCGCTGCGGCTGCTGGAATTCCAGGGCGTCATCGCGCTCAAGCCAGGGCCCGGCGGCGGGCCCATCCTGATGAACCCGGCGGCCGCCCACCTGGCCGGCACCCTGCAACTGCTGCTGCAGCTCAACCAGGCGCCGTACCGGATGCTCGTGGAGGCCCGCGCGGCACTGGAACCGGTGCTGAGCGGCCTCGCCGCCGAGCGCATCGGCGCGAACGACCTTGCCGAGCTGGCCGCGAGTATCGCCCGGATGCGCGAGAGCAACGGCGACGGGGAGGCGTTCGGGGACAGCAACAAGCGCTTCCACGAGGTGCTCGCCTGGTCGTCCGGCAACGTCCTGTTCGCTTACATCGTGGACGCGGTACTCGGCATCCTCGACGGCACGGTGATCGGGATCGACGACCCCAGCGACCGCCGGGCCGCCATCCTGCGCGCCCACGAGCAGATCTACGCGGCGATCGCGCGGCACGACGCCGGCGGCGCCGCGACGCGGATGCGCGAGCACATCGAATCCCGCGCCCGCCAGGCGCGGCGCAAGTTCCCCGAGTTCCTGGAGCAGACGGTCACCTGGGACCGGCTGCTTTCGTGACGCCGCGGCGGGCTCACATAGGCTTTGCTGTCATGCCCGCCGATGCTCCCACGATCCTCGCCACCTCCGGCGGCCTGCGCCGCGGCCGCCGGACCGAAGTCGAGTTCAGCCCCCTGGTGCTGCATGCCATCGAACTGTCGGGCGTCACCGGCCGGGTACCCCGGCTGTGCCATGTCGGCACCGCCGGCGGCGACCAGCGCTGGTTCCAGGCCTGGCTCAGCGACGCGGGCCGGGCGCAGGGCATCGAGGTGACCCACCTGAGCCTGTTCGCCATGCCCAGCAGCGGCGACATGACCGCGATGCTGCTGGGGCAGGACGTGGTCTGGGTCGGCGGGGGCAGCGTGGCGAACCTGCTCGCGCTGTGGCGGCTGCACGGCCTGGACCAGAGTTTCCGCCTGGCGTGGGAGGCCGGCGTGGTGCTCGCCGGGGTCTCCGCGGGCTCCATCTGCTGGCACGTCGGGGGTACCACGGACTCGTTCGGGCCGGACCTGCGGCCGGTGACCAACGGCCTGGGCCTGCTGCCGTACTCCAACGGGGTGCACTACGACTCCGAGGCGCAGCGCCGGCCCCTCTACCAGGGCCTGATCGCCGACGGGACGCTGCCCGGCGGCTACGCCACCGACGACGGGACCGGCCTGCTGTACCGCGGCACGGAGCTGGCCGAGACGCTCAGCGAGGTCAAGGGCAAGGGCACCTACCGGGTCACCCGCGACGGTGACACGGCGCGCGAGGAGCGGATCGAGCCGCGGCTCCTGCCCGGCGCGGACTGACCGGCGCCATGAGGTACGTGGGCATCAGGCGCGCCCGGCACCGGCCAGGTCGCCGGGTGCGGCCGCCGCGCCGATGAAGCCCGTGAGGACCTTGTGGAACAGTTCGGGTGCGGTGGACGGCCAGCTGTGCCCCTGGTGCGGCGCGATCCAGAGCTGCCCGCCGGGCAGGCCGCCGGCCAGCTCGCAGGCGGCCGGCATGGCGCGCCAGTCGCGGGAGCCGCAGACGACCAGCGCGCGGGCGGTGACCTGCGGCAGGTAGCCGCGCAGGTCGGTGTGTTCCAGTTCGCCGAGCATCCGCAGCCACTCCCGGCGCCCGCCGATATCGGAGAACAACGGCAGCAGCGGGCCCGGCAGCCGCCGGAACCGGCGCAGCGCCGCGGGCAGGTCACGGGCT
The DNA here is from genome assembly GCA_963730235.1 of uncultured Actinomycetes bacterium. Lineage (GTDB taxonomy): Bacteria > Actinomycetota > Actinomycetes > Streptosporangiales > Streptosporangiaceae > DASXKD01. The sequence continues at coordinate 107,580 of CAVSRH010000022.1, read as the reverse complement.
GGCGCGACCGGGGTGCCGGTGACCATCAGGCTGGCCACCTGGGAGCCGAGTTGCGCGGCGACGCGTATCGCGACCACCCCGCCCAGCGACAGGCCGCACAGGTGCACCGGCGCGGTCTGCACCGCGATCATGTCGCCCACCGCCTGGGCAGCGCCCGCGACCGTGAACGGCCCCGCGGACCGGCCGAAACCCGGCAGGTCCGGGGCGAGGACATGCCACTCGCCGGACAGGCCCGCCAGCGCCGGGCCCCACATGCGCCCCGCCCGCCCCGAGCCGTGCAGCAGCACTACCACCGGCGCCGTGGCCGCCCCGGCCTGCTGGATGCGCATTCCCACGGGCACCATTCTCGCCACGGCGGCGCCGCCGCGGTAGCCGTCCGGCGGGCCAGGTTGCCGGGCGGGTCAGCCGGGGAGGCCGTACTGGCGGCGGAGGAGCGAGTCGTAGGCGCGCGCCGGGAGGACCCGGTTCATCGCCACGAGGCTCTTGGCCACCGGGTTGATCAGGTACCGGGGCCGCGGCCGCCGCGTCGTGACCGCCTGGGTGATGACCCTGGCGATGTCGTCCGGCGTGGAGCCGAGGCGCCCCATCAGGCCGGCCTGGGTCCGGCCGAACGAGGCGCCGACCGCGGCCTTGTAGGCCAGGTACGGATCGCCGCCCGCGGCCGGCGGGCCGGGCGGCGCGCCATCGGGGCCCGCGGCCGGTGCCGCCGCGGCCCGCGGCCCGGCGGTCGACAGCGAGGCGGCGGCCACGTCGTTCCACGGCGTCTTCACCGGTCCCGGCTCGATCAGCACGACGTCGATGCCGAACTGGGCGACCTCCATCCGCAGCGCGTCACTGAGCGCTTCGACCGCGTACTTCGAGGCGTGGTAGAAGGCCCCGCCCGGCAGGGTGACCCGGCCGCCCATCGAGGAGACGTTCAGGATCCGGCCCCGGCCCTGGCGGCGCATCCCGGGCAGGACCAGCTGGGTCAGCCGGACCAGGCCGAAGAAGTTGGTCTCGAACTGGCGCCGGATCTCGGCCATCGGCTGCTGCTCGACGGGCCCGTAGAGCCCGTAACCCGCGTTGTTGATCAGCACGCCGACCGCTCCCGCGTCGGCCTCCACGGCCGCCACGGCCTGCGTCATGGACTCCTCGTCCGTGACATCCAGCGCCAGCGTGCGCAGGCCGCGGTCGCTCAGCCCGGTGAGGGCGCTGGGCTGCCTGGCCGTCGCGTACACGGTGAGGCCCGCCTGGTGCAGGCGCAGCGCCGCCGCGCGGCCGATCCCCGACGAGCAGCCGGTGATCAGCACCGGTCCCTGGCGCGTAGTGCCGGCCATCATGTAAGCCCCTTCCGCATCGCTGCCAGGTCCAGACAATCACCCCCGGCCAGCGTGCGCCCGGCCGTCCCCGGTTCTCAGCGGCCCTCGGGCACCGCCATCTCGCCGAGCAGCGACCAGTCGTCCTGCGGCAGGGTCATGTTGACGATCTTCGGGGTCCGCGCGAGGAAGGGCGGCAGCGTCCGCTGGGCGGTCCTGAAGTGCTCGGACTGGACGTGCGCGGCCCCGGCGTCACCGTCGCGGAACGCCTCGACCAGCACATACTCGGCCGGGTCCGCCAGGCTCCTGGACCAGTCGAACCACAGGCAGCCCGGCTCGGCGCGGGTCGCCTCGGTGAACCCGGCGGAGATCTGCGGCCAGGCGTCGGCGTGCTCGGGCAGAACCTGGAACTTGGCGGTGATGAAGATCATCGGATTCCTCTGCCGTAGGGGCCTGGCCCCATCGTCGCGCAGCGCCGGGCGGCCAGGCCAGGGCCGGCACGTCTCGATAGGAGCCACTCAGTTGGAACTGTAGGGGGAGTTCCTCAGGTCCGGGGCCGGCGTGGCGGTGAGGGTGCGCAGCATGGTCAGCTCGCGGGACAGCAGCGTGCGCTCGGCGGCCAGCCGGTGCAGCGCGTCGGGCTCGGCCAGCAGCGCCTGCCGGTCGCTCAGGTCGATGATCATCGAGGCGCCGACCAGGTAGGACAGCGTGACCGGGTCGGTAGGCAGTTCGGGAGCGCTGATCTGGGTGACGCCGCGCTCGGCCAGCGCGCTCAGGTACGCGCGGAAACCGTCCCTGACCAGCCGCACCGCCTGGCCCGCCGCGGTCTGCTCGCCGGTCTCCTCGGTGAGCAGCTCCACCTCCCCCTGCAGGTAGGGCCTGGAGTCGTCCACGCTCACCAGCCGGAACCGGTCCGCGCCGACCGTGACGATGTCGTACCGGCCGTCCTCAAGCTCCTTGACCTGGCGCAGCGTCGCGGTGCAGCCGATCTCGTGCAGCGCCTGGATCCCGTCCACGCCCGTCTCGCGGCCCTGGCGGATCCCGATCACGCCGAACCGCCGCGGTTCCGGCCCTGCCGTCAGGTCACGGACGAGCTGCCGGTAGCGCTCCTCGAAGATGTGCAGCGGCAGCAGCAGGCCGGGAAAGAGCACCGTGCCGAGCGGGAACAACGGCAACGTTTCGCTCATGATCCGACACTATTGCGGACCGGACAGGCCGGCCAGCATTTGCCGCAAACGTTCTCATTATGTCGCCGGGCGGCCCAGCCGGTAGGCCACATGCGGGCGCAGCGGATGGCCGGGCTCGATCCTCGGGTGGTCGAAGTACCCGTACAGCGTCATGCCGAGCCGCCGCATCACGGCCTGGGACGGCTCGTTGCCGACGGTCGCGATGGACCAGATCTCGGCCAGGCCGGCCCCGCTGAAACCCACGCCGACCGCGGCGGTGGCTGCCTCGGTGGCGAACCCCTGGTGCCAGGCGTGCGCGGCCAGTCGCCAGCCCACCTCCATGCCACCCTCGCCCGGCACGCCCGGTGGCATCGGGTTCAGCCCGGTGAACCCGAGGAACCGGCCGGTCGCCGTCTCCTCCAGCGCCCACAGCCCGAACCCCTGGCGCTGGAACAGGGCTTCCATCCGGTCGATGTAGCCGTCGCTGGCCGCGCGGTCGAGGGGGGCCGGGAAGTAGCGCATGACCTCCGGGTCGGCGTTCATCGCCGCGAACGGGCCGCGGTCGGCGTCCCGCCAGCGCCGCATCAGCAGGCGCTCGGTACGGATGCTGTCGAACCTGGCTACCACCTGCGGCAGTGTAGCCGCGCTTGACAGTGGCGCCGGTCCTCATATCATTCACCTATGACTATAGATAAACAGATCGAGCCCGCCGGGCCGGGGGAGCGCGGGTCGGCCTCGCCCATCGTGTTCCGGCTGGACAGCGCCACCGGCGTGCCGACCTACCTGCAGCTCGTGCAGCAGGTCGAGCACGCGCTCCGGCTCGGTTACCTGGGTCAGGGGGACCGGCTGCCCACGGTCAAAGAGGTCGTCGGCTCGCTCGCCATCAACCCGAACACGGTGCTGAAGGCCTACCGCGAACTGGAGCACCGGGGGCTGGCGGCCGGCCGGCCGGGGCAGGGCACGTTCGTGCAGGGCACTCCGGGCACCGTCGGGCTGCCCGAGCTGACCGCGTTGCGCAAGACCCTGCTGGCCTGGCTGCGCAGCGCCGACGCCGCCGGGCTGGACGAGGGAGGGATGGTCGCGCTGTTCACCAGCGCGGTGCGGGACTTCGGGGGGAGCCGGGGGCCGTCCCCCCGGAACAGCAGCGCCGTGACCGTCGCGGCGCGGCCCCGGTGCCTGGCGCTCGTGACGGCGGCCGCGGTCAGGCAGGCACCTCGGAGGGAGTGGCATGAACGTCATCGAGACCTCCGGGCTCGGCAAGCGCTACGGGCGGACCTGGGCGCTGAAGGATGCCGCGCTGGCGATCCCGGCCGGTTACGTCGTGGCGCTGGTCGGCCCGAACGGCGCGGGCAAGACCACGTTGCTGCACATGTCGGTCGGCCTGACCACGCCGACCACCGGCCGGATCACGGTGCTGGGCAGCGAGCCCGCCGGGTCACCGGCCGCCCTGAACCAGATCGCGTTCGTGGCCCAGGACGCGCCGCTGTACAAGAACCTGTCCGTGGCCGACATGCTGCACCTGACCCGGAACCTGAACCGGAGCTGGGACCAGCAGCGTGCCGAGACCCGGCTGAAGGAACTGGGCATCCCGCTGAACCGCAAGGTCGGCAAGCTGTCCGGCGGCCAGCAGGCCCAGCTCGCGCTCACCGTCGCGGTGGCCCGGCGGCCCCGGCTGCTGGTCCTGGACGAGCCGCTGTCCAGCCTCGACCCGCTGGCCCGGCACGACTTCATGGCCTCGCTCATGGCGGCGGTGGCTGAGGACGGGCTGTCGGTGGTGCTGTCCTCGCACGTGATCGCCGACCTGGAGCGGATGGCCGACTACCTGGTCGTGCTCTCCCACGGCAAGGTGCAGGTGGCCGGGGAGGTAGAGGGACTGCTGGCCGAGCACAGCACGCTGACCGGCCCGGCGGCGGCAGCCGACAATGTGGCTGAACGGCTGGCGGTGGTCTACGCGCACCGCGCCGGAACCGTGGCACACCTGCTGGTCAGGAACAACGGGGCGGCGGAGTCGGCGCCGTCCGGCTGGGAAGCCCACCCGGTGGGGCTGGAGGAGCTCGTCCTGGCCTACCTGCGCGAGCCGGGCGCCGCCGCGCTGCCCGGGCCCAGACCACGGGCAACCCAGGACAGCGGAATCCCGGCATGACCGCCGTCGCCGCGTCCGCACGGCAGGCCGTCCGGCCGGGCCCGGTGCCGTGGACCAGGCTCGTCTGGGTCACCTGGCGGCAGCACCGGATGGCGCTGGCCGGAGTGGCCGTGCTGCTCGGCGGCCTCGGCCTGTATCTGCTGATCATGAGCCTGAAGATCCACAGCGGCTACGCCAGCGTGACGTCCTGCCACCCGGCCGGGTCCGCGGCCTGCGAGTTGACCAGGAACCTGGTCACGAGCGACTACTACCCCACCGCGCAGACCATGACCGGCTTCCTGCAGGTGATACCGGTGCTCGTCGGGGTGTTCGTCGGCGGGCCGGTGCTGGCCCGGGAGCTGGAGACCGGGACGTTCCGGTTCGCCTGGACCCAGGGGTGCGGGCGGGCGCGCTGGGTGATCGCCAAGCTGGCGCTGCTCGCCGTCACAGTCACCGTGGCGGCCGAAGCGTTCAGCCTACTGTTCACCTGGTACTTCCAGCCGTGGTTCGCCCAAGGCCTGGATGGCGCGCTCGCGCCGCAACTGTTCAACCTGCGCGGGGTCGACTTCGCGGCGTGGACCCTGCTGGCTTTCGCGCTCGGCGTGGCTGCCGGGGCGCTGATCAGGCGCACGGTGCCCGCTATGGTCGCCGCGCTGGCCGCCTGGACGGGGCTCTTCTTCGCGACGTTCATGTTTCTGCGCAAGCACTACCAGGCGCCGCTGGTCGCCGGGAGCGCCAAGGCCAACACCGGCAGCTTCGCCAACAACTGGTCGTGGGCCCAGTGGTACACCGGCCCGAACGGCAAGCCGGTGAGCCAGCAGACGATCCGCAACGTGGTGGCGCACGCACCGGCATCCGTGCAGAACTCGAAGAACCCGAACGCGGCGACGGCCTACCTCTCTACCCACCATTACACGCAGTGGTGGCTCTACCAGCCGGTGAGCAGGTACTGGCACTTCCAGTTCATCGAGGGTGGCTGGCTGCTCGCGCTGTCCCTGATCCTGTTCGCGGGCACCGTCTGGCTGGTCCGCGCCAAGGCCGGCTGAGAACGAGGGGAGTGCTTCGATGGCCACCACCGCACACCCGGCCGCCTCGCTGGGCCCGGCGCCCCGGTTCGGCATGGGCTGGGTCACCTGGCGGCAGCACCGGGCCGCGCTCGCCGGCGCCTGCGGCGTGCTCGCCCTGATGATCGGCTACATGCTGGTCACCGGGCTGCACATGCGCTCGGCGCTGAGCAGCCTCGGCGTCGACGCCTGCCACCCGGTCACCGCCGCCCGGTGCGCCGCGGCGGTGGGGCTGTTCAACGACGACTACGACGTCTGGCGCAACGACGGGCTCGTCCTCATGCAGATCGTGCCGCTGTTCGTGGGTGTGTTCACCGGGGCGCCGCTGCTGGCCAGGGAGCTGGAGACCGGGACGTTCCGGTTCGCCTGGACCCAGGGGACCGGGCGGACCCGGTGGGCGATCGCCAAGCTGGTGCTGGTCGCCGCGGTGGTGACCGTTGCCGCGGGGGCCACCAGCCTGACGCTCTCCTGGTGGGTCGCGCCGTTCTTCGCGCAGGGCTGGAGCCTGATGGGGCCGAACGTCTTCGCGCTGACCGGGATCGTCTACCCGGCCTGGGCGCTGATCGCCTTCGCCCTCGCCGTGTTCGCCGGCGTGGTGATCCGGCGGACCGTGCCGGCCATGGCGGCGGCCATGGCGGCCTGGGCCGGGCTCGCCATCGCCACCGCGACGTACCTGCGCTGGCGTTACCAGGCCGCGATCACCGTGAAGGCCATCGGCCACGGGGCGGCCACCGTGCCGGCCCGCGCCTGGATCCAGGTTCGCTGGACCGGGCCCCACGGGGGGCCGGTCAACATGTCGGCGCTGCACGCGCTGCTGTTCCCGCTGAAGGGTGCCACCGCCACGTCGAGCGCGCTGCAGGCCCGGCTGGCGCGGGGCGGTTACACCGAGTGGATCAGCTACCAGCCGGAGAGCCGGTTCTGGCACTTCCAGCTCATCGAGGGCGGCTGGCTGCTGGCCCTGGCCCTGCTGCTCGGCGCCGCGACCATCTGGCTGGTCCGGCACCGCGCGGCGTGACCGGCCCGGCGCGCCCGGTTGATCCACCACCGCGCGGCGTGAACCGTTTCGCCTGGTGTGTGCCCACCGCTACGCGGGTGTCATGAGTTGTTCAGCGGCCCCTGCGAGCCTGCTCGCGACTGCCCGTGCCGTCCCCGCCGGAACGCTTCGCAGTCCTGCCGGGACGGCGCTCTCGTGAGGAGGAACGAGTGCGCACATCCGGCATCTGCTGCGCCATCGGGGACGGCTGGTGGCCACCGCCACCGCGGCCGTGCTCCCGGTCTCGCTGGCCTGGGCGGGAATGGCGACCGCGGGCACCACGCCCCAGCCGTTCCAGCTGCCCCCGATCAAGCACGTCTGGGTCATCGAACTGGAGAATGAGGGTCTCAGCCAGAGCTTCGGCGACACGGCGGCCGACCCGTACCTGGCGGTGGTCCTGCGGTCCGAGGGCGCGCTGCTGAAGAACTACTTCGCGGTCGGCCATGACAGCCTCGACAACTACGTCGCCCAGATCAGCGGGCAGGCCCCGGACCACGCCACGCAGAACGACTGCGGGGTGTGGACCCGGTTCAGGCCTGCCAACGTGATCGAGAAGCCGTTCGGCCAGCTGGTCGGCAACGGGTGCGTCTACCCGGCGTCGATCCCGACCCTGGGCAACCAGCTGTCGGCCGCCCACTGGACCTGGAAGGCCTACCTCCAGGACATGGGCAACCAGCCGGCCCGGGACCGCACCACGATGACCAAGCAGGGCCCGGCCTGCGGCCACCCGATGGTGGGCAAGCCCGACGACACCGAGGGCGCCACCGCCGCCGACCAGTTCGCCGACCGGCACGAGGGCTTCATGTACTTCGAGTCGGTCATCGGCAACCAGGCCTACTGCGATGCGCACATCCTGTCGTTCCAGCCGCTGCTGAAGGACCTGTCCAAGGCGTCCACCACGCCGAACTTCTCCTGGCTCTCGCCGAACCTGTGCATGGACGGCCACGACGCGCCCTGCGCCGACGGCGACCCGGGCGGGCTCACCGAGATCAACGGGTTCCTGCAGCATCTGGATCCCGGAGATCATGCACTCGCCCGCCTACAAGGACGGCCTCATCATGATCACCTTCGATGAGGGCAGCACCAGCCAGGCCTGCTGCGGCGAGACCCCGGGCAAGTCGCCGTCGCACCCGAACGCGCCCGAGCCCGGCATGAGCGGGCCGGGCGGCGGCCGCGTCGGCGCGCGTGCTGCTGTCCCCGTTCATCAAGCCGGGCACGGTCAGCACCGTCGATTACAACCACTACTCGATGCTGCGCACGATCGAGGACATCTTCGGCCTGTCGCACCTTGGCGACGCGGCGATGCCCCAGGTCAAGCCGTTCGGCGCGGACGTGTTCACGAAGTCCTGACCGGCCGGGCCAGGTAGTGGGCAGGCGCCTGCCGCGGCGCCGGGCCCGCCAGGCTGGGGCTCCCGGTCAGTAAGGGGCTGGCATGGTGCGGACAATGATGAGCGTGGTGATCCTGCCCTCGTGCACGGTGATGTAGCTGGTCATGATCAGCTCGTCCGGCAGGCTTGTCTTGTCGTACTCGCCGTCGTAGCGCGCGCGCACGATGGTCTGCCCGTGGTGGGCGATGACCTCGGTGACGTCCATCGTGACCTTGTCTCCTGCTATCTCGTGCTCCGCCCACGCGCGGATCGACGCCGATCCCCAGAACTCGCGGCGGGCATCGTTGACCAGAGCATCGCCGGAGAAGGTCGCCATCATGGCATCGACGTCGAAGGCGTTCACTGCGGCGATGTGGGCGGCGACGACGGCGGGCAGCCCGGCTGGCCAGATCATTGGTACTCATGCACGGTTCCCTTCACTGGTTTCGGTCCGCCACTCAGGCTGGGACCTGCCAGTGCGGGAGAGTCAAGGACCAGAAGCGGGCTGGACCCTCCGGCAGGGGGAGGGTTGACACTGGAGCAGATGAGATCAGGACTGACCGTCGGCACGTTTTCGCGCATAACTCACATCAGCGTGAAGACGCTCCGGCACTACCACGAGGCGGGCCTGCTCGAACCGGCCGATGTGGACGAACACACCGGCTACCGCTACTACTCCCTGGACCAGGTGCCTACCGCGCAAGTGATCCGCCGGCTGCGTGGCCTGGACATGCCCGTCGCAGACGTGAAGGCCGTGCTGGCTGCGGAGAACGTCCAAGCGCGGAATCACCTCATTAGCGCGCACCTGGTCCGCTTGGAGAACCGGCTCCTGCAGGCCCAGGCCGCCGTCGAGTCGCTGCGCGATCTCCTCCAGAGGCCGGATCAGGGACCCGAGGTGGAGCACCGCACCGTCGCCGAGCAGTCAGCGATCGGATCCGTGAGACCGTGGACCAGAAGGACGTGCTCAGCTGGTGGCGCGGCGCGCTCGGCGAACTTCACGGCATCGTCGCCGCGCAGCACCTGAGCCGCACCGGCCCCAGCGGCGGCCTGTTCGCCAGCGAGCTTTTCCAGCACGAGCGCGGTGAGGCGATTGTGTTCATCCCGGTCGACGGGGCCGTCCGCCCGATCGGCCGGGTGACGCCGTTCACAGTGCCCGGCGCCGAGCTGGCGGTCGCCACCCACCGCGGCCCCCTGCACAATATCGACCTCACATACGGCGAACTCGGAACCTATGCCGCACGCTACGAGATCGGAATCGACGGACCGCTGCGCGAGTACTATCTGCGCGACCCACTCCAAGCTAGCGACGACCAGCACCTCGTGACCGAAGTTGGCTGGCCCATCTTCCGTTCGGATCACTAGTGGCTGCCGCGCTCCGTAGCGGCGTCTCCCCACGCCTTCCTGCGGCTTTCAGGGTCCCGGGAGGCGACGAGTGAGACTCGGCGAGAGGAACCACGGCCGTTCGTGACAGTGGCCCGCCCATCCGCCCAGAGGGAGTCGGGACCGGGCAAGCAGGCGCGATCCGGACTCAGCCGCACCTCATTGTCCTCACCGCCCGGCGGACAGGCGCCCCCGGCCATGGTTGGCCGGGGGGCGCCTTGGTCTGCCGTAGCTGGCTGGCTGGGATCAGCCGGTTGCGGGGCGATTGGGCTGGGCGCTAGAAGCGCGGCGGAAGCGCGTGGTGGGAGGCATTCGCATGGGCCGCCGAGTTGCCGGTCGCGCTGTTGATCAGGACGGAGGTTATGCCGCCGTCGTAGAAGGAGGTGCTGGAGTTTGCGGTGTAACCCGTGCACTCGACCTCTGGCGCTTGCCCGGCCTGCAGGCTGAGGGCCTCGCTCAGCGGGATGGTCTCGTAGGTCTGGTTGGCGACCGGGCCGACGGTGGCGAAGGGCCCTGTGGTGGCGCCGTTGACGGCGAGGATGCAGGTCACGGTGTCACTTTGGGCGACGACCAGCATCACGCTGGCGTTGACGTAGTAGGTGCCGCTGGCCGGCGCCGCGGCGGCGGACAGCACCGGCACCAGGACCTGCGCCTGGTTCAGGACGACAGACGTGCCGGAGGTTCCCGAGGTTCCGGCCGAGACGCCGGCGGGCCCCGGCGGGCCGGCCGGGCCGACCTTGTTCCAGATCAGGGCCGAATTGCCGGCCGGGCACTTGCCCGAGGTGGCGATATGGGTGAGTGGCGGCAGCGTGGCGCCGGTCTTGTAGCAGGCCTTGATCTGGCCGGGGGCGGCAACGTTGCTCGCCAGCGCGCCTCCGCCGACGCCAAGGATCGCGAGTGCTGCGGAGGTGACGGTTATTGCGGCTATGCCCAGCCAGGCGGCGATTAGTCATCAGATATGTCCTTCCCTGCTTGCCTGGGGTGATCGCGCTGATGTCAGCATGCTCTCGCGACGGCGCGGCGGCATCCGTGACCACCACGGATCCACCACGGAACCACCACTGAATGGCAATAACTGGCAGACCGCCTGAGGTGTCATGGACCGGCGTGACCCGTGTCATGGCACGGTCCCTTGTCACTCTCCGCACGGCAGAGGGTGTCCCGAAGAATGGGACAATCCGGCCGCCTCTGACCAGGGCCGGCGGCTGGTTATCGAGTGGACTGTCGGCCTGTGACAACCCGGCCACCCCGGCTGCGGCGCCGGCGCCGGGAGCCCGGCTCGCAAGGAGCGGCTGTCTTGTCGGTGTGGAGTGTGATACTGGAAGAGACCCAGTGACCGGGGGTGACGGTGACCACGAACAGGGCGGACTACGCCGCAGTCCCGCCGGACCGCGGCGTCGAGTCGATCGATGAGCAAGCACGGCGCAAGGGTGTGCGCGCGATCGGGACTGCCGATGATCTGGCGCAAGAGGGTGTCTTCGATACTGACGAGGAGCTGGACGCCTTTCTCGCTCACGTCGCCACGATGCGTCACGCAGACCTCGCCTGATCGTCCGTGGATCGCGTCGTCCTCGATACCGATATTTCGTCGCTGAGCCTCAAGCGCCGGCTTTTCCGCCGCAGGTGCTGGCGCGACTGGTCGGTAAGCAGCCGTGCGTGACGTTTGTCACGGTCGGGGAGCTGACTCAGTGGGCGGAGCTGCGGCAGTGGGGCCGGCGCAACCGCGATGCCCTGGAGGCTTGGCTCGACGGTGTGATCGTCCTTCCCTACAGCGAGGACGTTGCCCGAACGTGGGGGCGGATCTCGGCGGCCGCGATCCGGCGAGGGCGGGCCAGGCCTGGCGAATGACACGTGGATTGCCGCATGCGCGCTGACCTACGGCTTGCCGCTTGCGACCCTCAACATCAAGGACTTCGAGGATTTCGGCGAACACGAGGGCCTCAACCTCATCGTCCGGTAGCGACGCTTCGCGGTGGTTGGCCCTTCCGATCACAAGAGAAGGTGTCGTGAGGAAAGGGACAACCCTGCCATCTCTGACCAGCGGGGAAGCCTGACCATCGAGTGGACCACAGACCTGCGATATCGATAGAGGGTGTCCCGCGGCGTTTCCGGTGAGGACGTAGGGGCTGCCGGGCGCCGTTGGTGGTGAGGATGGCTGGAAGGGCAACCCGGCTGGGTTGTCCTTTTTCGTGTGCGACGCCACCGTGATCAGGTCCGGGTTGGCAGCGGCCCTCCCGTCTTTCTCTTGGCCGAGGTAGCGGGAGGGCCGCGCGGGGTGCGCGGAGGCACCGATGGTCACGGTAGACGGTGATGTGCGTGTGGTCGAGCGGCGTCTGGCGGTGGGGCGGCTGCGCTGTCCGGGGTGCCGGGGCCGGCGGCGGGGTGGGGGCATGCCCGCCCCCGGGTGATCCGGGGTGAGCAGGGGATCGGCTGGCGGCTGCGTCCGCGGCGGTCGCGGTGCGCGGGCTGCGGGGTCACGCATGTGCTGCTGCCGGTGAGCTGCCTGCTGCGGCGGGCGGATGGGGTGGCGGTGATCTGGGCGGCGCTGGCGGGCAAGGCCTCGGGGCTGGGGCACCGGCCGGTCGCGCGGCTGGTGGGCAGGCCGGAGTCGACGGTGCGGGACTGGCTGGCCCGGTTCGCCTCGCGGGCTGAGCTGGTCCGCGGGGTGTTCACGGTGTGGTTGTGCGCGCTGGACGCGGATCCGCCGCCGCTGCCGCCCGGGGGCTCTGCGGTCGCGGACGCGGTGGCCGCTGTCACTGCGGCTGCTGCGGCGGCAGGGCGCCGCTGGGCGGGGCGGCTGGTCAGCCTGTCGCCGGGTGAGCTGGCGAGTTCGGTCAGTGCGGGCGCCCTGCTGGCACCGGGCTTCACTACGGAGTGGATCAACACGAGCCCGTTCTAGGCAGGCGGCCTGCCCGGCAGGGAAGGTGTCCGGAGCAAGATCAACTCCCTTGTGCCTTGTTCTGGAGATTGCCGATGACTGCTGCAGATGATGAAGAGGCCCGGCGGGCCAGCCGGGCGCGGGCTGTCGCGCTGTTCCGGTACTCACTGATCCGGGAGGCGGCCGATCCCGGGCTGAGTACCCGGCAGCGGGGGCGGATGGTCCGCGAGCTGGCCGCCGGTGAGCATGCCGGGCCGTTCGGCGAGCGGGTCAGGGTGTCGCGGCCCAGCCTTGACCGGTGGATCCGGGCCTGGCGGTCCGGCGGGTTCGACGCGCTGGCCCCGCCGTCCCGCCAGGTCACCCCGCGGACCCCGGCCGAGGTGCTGCACCTGGCCGTGGCGCTGAAACGGGAGAACCCAGCCCGCACCGCCGCGCAGATCGCGCGGATCCTGCGCACCAGCGCTGGGTGGTCGCCGTCGGAGCGGACCCTGCAGCGCCATTTCGCCCGTCTGGAACTTCTCACCCGCCCCGACGGCAGCCCGCCGCCGGTGTTCGGCCGGTTCGAAGCAGCCCGCCCCAACGAGATGTGGACCGGGGATGCCCTGCATGGGCCCGTCATCGGCGGCCGCAAGACGTATTTGTTTGCGTTCATCGACGATCACTCGCGGCTGATCACCGGGCACCGGTTCGGTCACGCCGAGGACACCGTCCGGCTCGCCGCCGCGCTGCGGCCCGCCCTGGCCAGCCGCGGCGTCCCCGAGCGGATCTACGTCGACAACGGGTCCGCGTTCGTCGATGCGTGGCTGCTGCGGGCCTGCGCGGTGCTGGGCGTCAAGCTCACCCACTCCACCCCCGGACGGCCGCAAGGGCGGGGAAAGATAGAGCGCCTGTTTCTCACTGTCCGGGAGCAGTTCCTGGTCGAGATCACCGGCGATCCCGGCGAGGCCGGCCTGCGGCACGTGACCAGCATCGGCGAGCTGAACCGGCTGTTCACCGCGTGGGCGGAAACCGTCTACCACCGCCGGGTGCACTCCGAGACCGGGCAGGCCCCGCTCCAGCGGTGGGCTGACGGATGGGCCGGGACTTCGCCGCCGCTGCCGGGCCCCGCCCAGCTGCACGAGGCGTTCTTGTGGAGCGAGCACCGCACCGTCCGCAAGACGGCCGTCGTGTCGCTGCACGGGAACTCCTACCAGGTCGATCCCTCGCTGGCCGGCCGCAGGGTCGAGCTGGTCTTCGACCCGTTCGACCTGACTGGCATCGAGGTGCGCTGGCAGGGCAGCCCAGCCGGGCAGGCCATCCCGCACGTCATCGGCCGCCACGCCCACCCCAAGGCCCGGCCCGAGCAGCCTGCCCCGCCCGCCCGGCCGACCGGCATCGACTACATCGGGCTGCTCGACGCCGCCCACGACACCCGCCTGGCCGGCGCCGCCATCAGCTTCGCCGGCCTCAGCGACCCGCCCCCCGGCCCGGCAGGTCCCGCCCAGTTGCCCGGCCAGATGACCATCGACGACGCCCTCGCCCAGGAGAACCAGTGACCATCGAGAAACTCCAGGCCCACTACGGGTTCACCAAGATGCCGTTCCGCCGGGACCTGGCGCCCGGCATGCTGCACCGCCACGGCGCCCACGCCGAGGCCGCCGCCCGGATCACCTGGTGCATCAGCGAGCACGCCCTCGGCGTCATCACCGGGGAAGTCGGCGCAGGCAAGACCGTGGCCCTCCGCGCCGCCCTTGCCAGCCTGGACCCTTCCCGTCACACCCTGATCTACCTGGGCAACCCCTCGGTCGGCGTCCGGGGGATCAACCACGCCATCGTGGCCGCGCTCGGCGGCGTGCCCAAGACCCATCACGCCACTCTGACCCCCCAGGCGATGGACCTGCTCGCCCGCGAGCACGCCGAACGCGGCCGCGTCCCCGTCCTGGCCATCGACGAGGCCCACATGCTCGAACCCGCTCAGCTTGAGGCCGTCCGCATGCTCACCAACCACGATCTCGACGCCGCCTGCCCGCTGGCCTGCCTGCTCATCGGCCAGCCCACCCTGCGGCGGCGGATCAAGCTCGGCATCCTCGCCGCCCTCGACCAGCGCATCGCCGTCCGCTACACCATGCCCGGCATGACCGGCGAGGAGACCGCCAGCTACATCAGCCACCACCTCAAGCTCGCCGGCCGGTCCGGCCCGCTGTTCAGCGACGACGCCATCACCTTGATCCATGCCACCAGCCGCGGCCTGCCCAGAGCCGTCAACAACCTGGCCATCCAGGCCCTCATCGCCGCCTACGCCGACCGCAAGGCCATCGTCGACGAATCCAGCGCCCGCACCGCCGCCACCGAAGTCACCGCAGACTGACCACCAAGCCGCCACCACGCACACCAAGGCCCCGCCGGAACCCACCCGGCGGGGCCTTTCCACGCGCCTACGTCCTCACCCGCGATGACGCCGCCATCATCAAGCTGAACGTCCGCGGACAGAGGGCGCCAGCTTCTGACACCGTACCTCTCCTGCTGGGGCAGCAACGCGGAAGCCGGGCCAGGCGATGGCTGCGGCAAGCCGTGCACGGCCCGCCTGTCAAGAACGGGCCGGGGGCGCCACTGTTGGCCCCAGTGATCAAGGCTAGAGCGTTTCGGCTGCCAGGCCTGGCAGGCGCACGGACCGTCAACGCTCGCCCACAAACCGCCCCCCCAGCCACCCACCCCTCGGCAAGGACAGCCTGCGGTCGGCTGTCTTTCCGGCGGAGCGCCTTAGCGGTGGCTGAGGCATGCGCCGCTGCCACCAGGGTGAGCCCAGCCCAGTCTGGAAGGCTGCGCCTGCGCCGGCTACGACCTGCATCAGCCCGGGGATCGGGCTGGTACTTGGCGGCGAGTGACCGCGGAGGCCGGTGGTTTGCCGGTTACTGGCCCGGCCATGGGCACGGCCGTAGCCCGCTGGTTAAGAACGAGGCGCGCCTGCCGCAACCGGTGCCTCGCGCGGTACGTCCAAACAGTGTGAGCCGGATTTGGCGCGGTGCCTTTGGCATCGGCGTGGCCTTGATAGCTGTCGTGGGCTGCGGGACAGCGCGCCCTGCCGATAGGCAGGGGTCAACGGCCGGAGAGCCGCGGGCCCGCACCGTGATTACGATCGATCCGGAGGTCAGGGAGACGTTCGCGCCAGCGCCCGCATCCGCCGCGCCCAAGCTGACTGCCCCGCAGGCGTGGGCACGGTATGCCGCCCGGCACGGTTCAAGCGTCACCACCATACCTTCGGGCGTCAGGGCGCGGCTTGGCCTGCTAACGCTGCCGATCGGGCCGCAGCCTGATGGCGTTACGGCCTACACCGCGCATGGAGATCTGGCCTACGGTTATAGCTGGCCATCCGGGTGCCTATCTACACTCCCCGGCGCCGTTCCGCTAGGAGCCCGGTGCCTCAGCTGGACTTTCCTGAATGCCAACACTGGGCGGCTAATAGACCAAACGTGGCAGAAACTCGGGCGCTGGCCGATGCCGACCCCCTCCCCGCCCATGACGCCTGCCCCGGCCTGCGCCACCGCTCAGCTTAAGATCACGATGATCCATACCGCCTGGGCCACTCTGGGCAACGAAGGCGGATACCTGCGGTTTGCCAACGAAGGGCCTGCCCTCTGCGAGCTGCACGGCTGGCCAACAGTGATCGCGGTCACCGCCACCGGCAAGACTGTCAGGGCAGCCCGCGCGATGCACGGCACCTCGTTGGGAGCCTGGCAATATGTGCCGCCGCTGCCAGTCCTGCGGCTCAAGCCTGGTGCTTCGGCATACGCGGTTGTTGACGCAGGCGATGTGTCCCTTAATCCCCGGGCCACCCGGTGCCCCGGTTTCCGGTGGCTGCGGGCCACCCCGCCCACGGGGTCAGGGCATGGGACGCTGTCGGCGCATCTTTTCGAGCACGTCTATCTGCCTGACTGCGGAGCGGTTGAGGTCACAGCGGTAGTACCGCTCCATGACCTGGCGCACTAACCGATCCACGCGGCCACCCCTGACGAGGAGCGGGTCCTGTTGGCGTCGCGATCCTCATAGAAGGTGTTGCGAAGAAAGGTACAACCCGGCCACCTTCTGACCAGGGTCGGCGCTTGATCGTCGAGTGGACCGCCAGCCTGTAGGAGCCGGGCTGCCCGGGTCAGCGCGTTCGTCAGCCGGTGCGGGCACGGTGATGCTGTCCGCGCCGCCGCTGCCAGCCTGACATGCCATGCTGCGCCAGGTAGGGCACCGCTGAGAAGGGGACCACCGGGTGACACCTGCAGCGGGGTGCACGCGGGCACGAGCCCGCGGGGGTAGCCGGGGGCCCGTGCCGGGGGACGACGCGGGCGTGGGCGCTGCCCGGCGCAGTGACTGAGCAGCCGGCGGGTGGCCGGCTGCACCGGGCCAGCGGCAGCACTGGCTGATCATGGGAAGCAAAGACGGCCACCGCGCGTGCGCCCGGCCGCAGCACCACCAGTGGCGGCGCGGCGAACGTCCCCGCCGCGAAGACGGTCAGCGTGCGCCGTGCCCGTGCCCGGCCCGCGGGGCCAGCGGCCACCACGGCCGGCCAGCCAGCCAGCCGGCACGGTTCCCTGCCGGTGTTGGCAAAGCCGAGCACCCCCGACACGGTCCCGGCCGCGGCACCGCCGTAGATCATCGTGACCCTCAGCCGGCTGCCCCGGCACCCCGGCACCCCAGCGGCACTGCCCGCGGCGGTCCTCACCGGCGGCGCCGCAGCAGCGCCGGCCGTCACCGTGCCGGTGCCCGGTGCGGACGGCCCGGTACCCGGCCCGCTGATGACAGCGGCATGGGTGCACCTGGTCACACCGGCCACGATGGCGGCGGACAGGCCAGCGGCCCACAGCGGGCACCGGGCACCGGGCGCCCAGCATCACGATCATTGCTGCTCCACGGCGGCCCGCCTCAGGCCAGCGGTGCCCTCACCCACCCAGACGACGCCGCCTCCCGCGTGGTGGCGGCAGCACGCAGCCGCCGGTCCCGGCCCCACCAAGATGACCCGTGGGCTGCGGCATGGCTCAGCGCGCCCGGGTGCGCCGGGTGGTTCTGACCACCCGCGCGCAGAAGGCGGCACGAGGAAAGGCAATCCCGCTGCGCCTGAACAGGACGGATGCCTGATCATGGAGCGGGCCACCACATGTGACCGTTCGGCAGGATAACGGTTCGATGGCGGGGCTGGCGGGAATACCTCCCGGCAGGATTGTGTCACCCATAATAGAGCGATGCTGGAGATCCGGTTCACCCAGGCGGCGCGCAAGCACCGTATCGGCCGGGCCTCGGTGCGTTACGTCATGAGCACCGTGATCCCCGCCGGGACGGCCACCACGCAGGGGAATCAGGCATGGATCTACACCGGTGCGGATGAGCGGGGCAGGGAGTGAGAGGTGATCGCCGTCGAAATCGGGCCACAGCGGGGGCAGCGCCCCTACCTGCTGGTCATCCATGCCATGCCGTCGAGCCTGCGGAAGGGGAACCGCGATGTCTAGGAACCAGCCGCCGCACATCGCCCGGGACACCCCGATCGGGCCCGATGTGGATCTGGCCCACGAGGATGTCCGGCTTGCCGATGGGACCCGGCTCACCGATGACATCGCCACGGAGATCGTTCGGGATACCCGCCGGGCCGCCGGGCGCCCGTCGCTGACCGGGCTGGGCAAGCATTCTCCTCAGGTCTCGGCGCGGGTGCCGCCCGAACTCCGTGACGCCGCCGAACAGCAGGCCAGGCGTGAAGGAAAGAGCGTCTCGCAGCTCATCCGGGAGTTGCTGGAGCGTTATCTCGCGGGAAACCCCGGCGGCGTGCGCGGCTGAGAGATCTTGGAGCGCGCCCATTCGCATCATCGTTGCAACTGCGCCACCAAGAGAAGGTGTTACGAAGAAGGGGCCAACACCGTCCCGCCTGACCAGGCCCGGCGCCTGATGATCGAATGGACGACCGATTTGTGACGGTCTCGATCGGACAGCAGCCGCCGGGCTGTCAGAGGAGATGCCTAGGTTGGGGACCATGCCACCACTGCCTCGGATCACCGGCCGGGAGGTGATCCGAGCGCTCGGCAAACTGGGCTGGGTGGTCGTGGTTCAGAGGGGATCTCACGCTCAACTCAAGCGGCCAGACGGGGGCGGCCGTGTGACGGTTCCCCTCCATGCCGGCGAGACGCTCGGGCCGGGCTTACTTCGGTCGATCTTGAATCAGGCAGGTATCACCGCCGATGAGCTCCGCGCTGTGCTGTGACAGGATGAAGTGATGAGCACCTACACGATCGTGGTGGAGCCTGAGGAGGACGGCGGTTTCTTCGTCGTCGTTCCGGCGCTCCCAGGGTGCTTCACCCGTGGCCGCACCATCGAGGAATGCCGGGAGCGCGCCGTCGAGGCGATCGAGGTGCACATTGCCGGCCTGCGAGCTGACGGTCAGCCAGTTCCCGAAGAGGTCGGTACACCGCAGTTGCTGGCCGTCACAGTCGCGGCCTGACGTAACCCCTGCTGACAGTGCCGCACCGGGTTGCCGTTCGCAGGTGTTTGCCATCGGCGACAGAAGAGTGTGCCGTGAAGAATGGGACAATCCAGCCGTCTCTGACCAGGGCCGACGCTTGGTCATCGGGTGGACTGCAAACCTGTGATTCTGGCTCGGCCGCGCTCTGTTCTTGCGATGAGCAATGCCCGTTTACAGCCGTGACGTGGGCCTGTCGCGGCGGCACGCCGTGGTCCATGATGTGGCAGGTGGCGTTTTGGTGATAACCGGCGGGGTCGGATGGCCTGCCGGGTGCCCGGATGGTGTCCACTAAATGATCGGCCGCAAGGAGGGACTTTGATCAGACCTTCCGCCGCCGCCGTGAGCGTGACGCTACTGGTGATCGCCGTTGGCATGGGCAGCGTGGCTTGTGGCGTGCCGGTCGCTAGCGGCGCGTCCAGGCGTGCAGAGCCGGTTACGGTTTACGTGGCTAACTGCAACTCAGACACCGTGACCGTGATCAGGGGTGAGGCCCGGACGGCCACACCGGTCAAGGTCGGGCGCTGGCCGTGCGCGATCGCGATCACCCCCAACGGCACCACGGCCTTTGTGGTCGGTGGCGACCCGGGGACGGTCACCGCGATCCGCACGGCCACCAGCACCGCCAGCAAGCCGGTCCACATCGGGCTCGTGGCTGGCCCGGTCGCCATCACCCCGGACGGAAAGACTGCCTATACCGGTGATGGCAACACCGTGGTGCCCTTTCAGGCCGCCACCGGCGCGGCTGGAAAGCCGGTCAAGGTCGCCGAGATCCCCGACGCCATGGCGGTCACCCCGGACGGCACGACCGCCTACGTGGTCAGCGACGGCTATCTCTCGGGAACGGTCACGCCGATCAGCACAGCGGACAACCGGCCCGGCACGCCGATCAAAGTGGGGTACCGCCCGGTCGCCATCGCGATCACCCCGGACGGCAAGACCGTCTACGTTGTCAACGAGTTCTCCGGAACTGTCACCCCCATCAGCACGACGGACAACCAGCCCGGCAAGCCCATAAAGGTCGGCAGGATTCCCACGGCGATCGCGATCACCCCCAACGGCAAGACCGCCTACGTGCTCAACCACGGCTCGCACACGGTCACCCCGATCAGCAGCCACTAACCGGCCGGTCAAGCCCATCAACGTCGGTGAGGAGCCCACCGCGATCGCGATCACCCCGGACGGCAAGACGGCCTATGTGGCCAACGCTGACTCGGGAACCGTGACCCCGATCAGCACCGCAACCAATCGGCCCGGCAAGCCGATCAAGGTGGGGCGCGGGCCCGACGCCATCGCGATCACCGCAGACGGCAAGACCGCCTATGTCGCCAATAACTACTCGGGCACCGTCACCCCGCTCCAGACGGCCACCAACACGACGGAGAAACCAATCAAGGTCGGCCGCGGGCCAGCCGCCATCGCGATAACGCCGTAGCGCACACCAGAATGTCGTCGGTGTGACAACGACGAACGAGGCGGGCGGCCGTGGTCAGGACGCGGCCAGGGACGGGCGCCGCAGCGCGAACCGCTCCCGGGGGACCGGGATGTCCTGGCCGAGGGCGAGGTCGGCCAGGAACTCGCCGAGCAGCGGCCCGAACTTGAAGGCATGCCCGGAGCAGCCGCCGCCAACCACCAGTGGCCCGGCCCGGTCGAGCACGAAATCCTCGTCTGCGGTCATCGTGTACAGACAGGTCTCCGCGGCCAGCCCGGCCGGCTCCAGGCCCGGCAGGCGGTCACGCACGTAGTCCGCCGCCTCCGCTTCCAGCGCCGGGTCGATCTCGGTGAACGGGCCGTCCATGGGGTCCACCGGGCGGCCGGGGATATGGGCGGCGACCTTCACCCCGGGAGCGCCGCCGACGGCCGGCACCGCATACCACAGCAGCCCGGACGGCGACCATTCAATCAGCGTCGGCCATGCGGTGGCCGGGTCCCGCGGCGCGAAGTACCGCACCTGCTGCACGGTGGCCGTCAGCCGCGGGGCCTGGGGGAGTGCCCCGGCCAGGACGCCCTGCGCCCAGGGCCCGGCCGTGATCACTGCCGCCCGCGCGGTGATCTCGCCCGCCGCTGTATGCAGCAGCACCTGATCCCGGCCGGCATCGATGCCGAGCACCGGAGTCCCTGCGCGGATCGCGGCACCGTCGCGTTGGGCGAGTCGCTGCAGCGCCGCGACCGTGCGCCCGGCCAGGGACACGCCGGAGTCCGGCTGGAACAGCATTCGCTCGCCGGCACGGGCCCCGATGCCCGGAAACCGGTCCCGGATCTGCGCGTCGGTGAGCCAGGTATGCGCCACGCCGCATTCGGCCAGTGCCTTGGCGCAGTCCACGGCGCCCGGGCCCGCGTCCAGGCCGCCGGTCCGCACCAGCAGTTCCTCGCCCGCGTCCGCGGCCAGCCGTGCCCACGTCTCGCTCGCGCGCACCGCCATCTCGACGTAATACGGATCGGGGTAGGAGTGCCGGAAGATCCGCGTGGCACCGTGCGAGGACCCACGGGCATGTCCCAGGGTGAACTGCTCGAACAGCACGACCGGCACCCCGCGCGCGGCCAGCGCGCGGGCGGTCGCAGATCCGAGCAGGCCGGCCCCGACGATCGCCACCTCCACCTGCTCCACGGCCGCGACGATAGCCGGCCTGATGGCCCGGCCCCCCGGGATGGCCCTCAGGTCTCTTTTATCTCGTGTAGCGAGGCTGTTACCTACGTCAGCGCGCGCTGATAGCGGTGGTCACCGCGAGCACGAAGGTGGCCACGGCGGCTATGCCGTGGCCGACCGGGATCAGCGGTTCGAGGTGCCGCCGTGACCTGCGCGCGGGCGCCTGCTGCGCGGGAAGACCGGCTAGCGCCTCGTTGATGAACCTGCTGGTCTGCGCCTCGCTGGAGAGGGCCCTGGCGAGTCCCTCGTCGGTGAGCCTGCCGCCGATCGCGTTCTCCGGCAGTGCGGCGAGCATCCCGCTGACCGGCCCGGCGCCCCCCGGGCCCGCGTCGCCGGTGACCGGTGTGCCACGCGCGGGCGGGGCGGGGTACGGCGCCCAGAGGGTCACGGTGCAGATGCCGAGCCCGATGCCGGGCATCAGTAGCCCCACCGCCGTCCACGCCAGCCAGTCCGAGCCGGTCACCACGTAACTGGCCCACGCCGCGAAGCCGAGCGCGCCGAAGCCGAGATGGGTGAAGATCACCACCGGGGGGAGCCCGTCGCTGCGGGCGCGCTGGTGGCCGGGGCCGCCGTGGGAGAGCCAGGTGCCGAACATGTAGATCCCGGCGGCGCCGGCGATGAGCCAGGTGACGAGCGTGGCAATGGCAAGCACAGACCACATCCGGGCCGGGCGAGGGGGAACCGTAGGCGTGCTGGCACCATACCTACCCAAGCCGGGCGGTGGATAGCCCTGGCTGCCCGCCGAAATCACGGGCCTGCGGCCGTGCCCGGCGCGGGCATCCTCGCGGCGAGTTCGGTACGGGAACGGACGCCGAGCTTGCGGTAGATCCGGGACAGGTTGGCCTCGACGGTCTTACCGGACAGGAACATCCGCGCGGCGATCTCGGAGTTCCGCAGCCCGGCCACGGCCAGCTCGGCCACCTGCAGCTCGGTGGGGGTGAGCCTGCCGGCGCTGCCCCGGCGGCCCTGGGCCCGGCCGAGTTCCTCGCGGGCCACTGCCGCCCACCCCGGCGCCCCGGCCGCGTCGAACACCGCGGCGGCCCGGCCCAGGCATTCCTGGGCACGCTGGCGCTCGTTGCGGCGGCGGTGCAGGCGGCCCAGGGCGAGCAGGGTGCGGCCGAGCTCGGCAGGCATGTCCAGGGTCTCGTGCGCTACCAGCGCGCGCTGGTAGTCGGCCATGGCCTGGCCGAGATCGCCCGCAGCGGCGCTGAGCAGCCCGCGGGACCGGGCCGAGACCGCCAGGATCCACGGCCGGGGCAGCGCCTCCGCCCGCTGTTCCATGCGCCGCACGAGCACCTCGGCGCGGTCGAGGTCGCCGAGCCCGATCACCGCCTCGGCATGGTCGCCGTGGAACCGGTTGGTGGCGGGCTCCCGGTTGTGCGCCCATTCCTCGATCTCGTCCGCCCGGGCAAGCTGCCGGTCGGCCTCGGCGAGGTTCCCTGCCGACAGCTCCACCAGGCCGAGCACGGCACTGCCATGCCTTCCAGAATGACGTCCGGGTGCGTGCTGAGCCGGTCCAGTATCCCCTGGCACGCCGCCCTGGCCTCGGCCAGCTCACCCGCCTGGGCGCACAAGTGGCCCTTGGCGCAGAGGGCCATGTGCAGGTAGGTTTCCTGCTCGGTCTGCTCGGCGAGGTCCAGCGCCTCGGCCGCCAGCAGCCGGGCCCGGTCCATCCGCCCGGTCATGACCTCCAGCCGGGCCAGATGGGTGAGCACACCGCTGACCGTCGCCTCGTCGCCCTGCACCCGGAACGCCCGGAGCATGTCCTCGAACCGTTGCCTGGCGGTGCCGAAGTCGTCGAAGTTCCGCGCCCAGAACGCCGGGACGGTACTCATCTCCCAGGCAGCCACGTCCCGCTGCAGTTCCATGCCCTTCTCGACCGCCGCGTGGTCCGCCCCGCGGCCCGAGTACAGCTTGAACAGGGCCAGGTTGTGCAGGGCGAAGCAGTACAGCAGCGGATCGTCGTCCTCGGCCAGCAGCGCCAGCGCCGCCTGGCCGTGTGCCACGGCGAGGTCAGCGTCGTCGGACTGCGCGGCGATCCGGGAATGGACGCGGGCCCGCAGTGCGGGCGTGGCGGACTCGCCGAGCGCCTGGGACATCAAGGCCTGGCCCTGCTCCGACTCACCCTGCACCCACAGCAGGCTGCCCAGTTCGAGCAGCACCCGGGCCCGGTCCTCGCCCGCGGGCAGCGAGGCCAGGGAACGTTCCAGCTCGTGGCGTGCGCCCGTCGGGTCGCCGGCGAAGTAGCGCCGTTCGGCGAGTTCGGTCTCCCGGCGGACCAGGGTGGCGGTGTCGCCGGGCGGGGTCAGGTTCCGGGCCAGTTCGGTCAGCTCCACGGCCACGTCCGCGGCACCGTGCGCCGCCGCCGCGGCGGCCGCCTCGTCCAGGGCTGCCGCGGTGGCCTCGTCGGGCCCGTCGGCCGCCAGGGCCAGATGGCGGGCCCCGTTCTTCCGGGCTGGTGGCCCGCTCCGCGAGATCGCGGTGCAGCCTGCGGCGGCTGGCCTCCGGGAGCGAGGAGTACACGGCCGACGCGAACAGCGGATGGCTGAATTCGGCCCGGCCACCGGGGTGCACCCGGACGATGCCCGCCACCTCCGCGGGCGCCAGCGCGTCCAGCTCCAGGTCGGCTGTGGACGGCCGGGCCATCGCGGCGACCCGGGCCAGTACGTCGCGGGTGGCCCGGGGCAGCCGCTTCAGCCGCAGCAGGGCCAGGTCGCGGTGATCGCCGGGTATGGGCAGCGGCTGGCTCGGCGGCGGCACCCGGCGCGCTGCATCTCCCGGCCGATCTCCAGCGCGTAGAACGGGTTGCCGCCCGCGGCCCGGTGGATCCGGACCAGCACCGGCCGGGCGAACGAGGTGCCGAGCGTGCGGGCGAACATCTGGTGGATCGCGGCCACGCTGAGCGGCCCGACCTCGATGCGGGTGATCAGCTGACGGTCCAGCGCCGACTCGACCGCGGTGAACCCGCCGGCCCGCTGGCCGGCGGGCCCCCCGGTGCGGACCGCCGCCACCAGCCGGAGTTCCCGGTCGTCGAGGCGCCGCAGCGCGAAGGCCAGGGCCCTGGCCGAGGCGGGTCCAGCCACTGCGCGTCGTCCACGGCGAGCATCAGCGGCCCCTCGCCGGCGATCAGCCGGAGCAGGGCGGTCAGGCCGGTGCCGACGGCGCGGGGATCGAGGTCGATGCCGCCGGCCTCCTCGCGCAGCAGGGCCACGCCAAGCGCGCGGCGCTGCGGGGCCGGGAGCCGGGCGAAGGCGTCATCGGGGACGCTGCGCAGCAGGTCGGCCAGGCCGACGTGGGGCAGCCCAGCGTCGGAGGCGGCCGGCCGGCAGGACAGCACGTGCCAGCCGGTGCCGCGGGCCCGGCCGGTGGCCTCGGTCCACAGCGTGGTCTTGCCGATCCCCGGTTCGCCCTCGATGACCAGGACGAGGTGCGGCCCGGCCGGGCCGCTGCCGGCCGCCAGCCAGGCCCCGATCTCGCCCAGCTCAGCGTCCCTGCCCAGCGCGCCATCGGCCGGCGCGCCGGCTCCCCGGATGGGCATCTTTCGCCACCGCCGTCCCCTTCCGGGGAATCCTAACCCGCGGCCAGCCGCCCCGGAGGGCACGCGCTCAGGCCGGGCCCGGCAGCCCGGCCAGCGCCGGTCCCGCGACCCTGACCGGCGCCGGGCCGGGCACCCGGACCAGCAGCGCCGCGGGCAGCACCGCCACGGTCAGCGCCCGCCCGGGCTCGATCAGCTCGCCGTCGACCTGGCGCGGCAGCTCCCGGTCGGCGTGGATCTCGACCCGGCGGGCCCGGTACCGGGCGAGCCTCCGGTCGTCCCGGCGGCTGGCGGTCAGCACCCGGTATCCCACGACGCCCCAGCCCAGCGGCGAGGACGGCGCCAGGATGCCGACGTCCAGCTGGCCGTCGTCGAGGCGGGCGCCCGGCAGCAGCGTGAAGCCGCCGGGCAGCAGGCCGGCGTTGCCGACCACCACCGAGCGGGCGCTGATCTCCAGCGGCGTGCCGTCGAGGCTGATGGCGAAGGCCGCGGGCCGGCCGTGGGCGTGCCAGGCGCCCGCCGCGGCGTAGGCAAGCCACCCGGCGGTGGTCTTGAGCCTGGGGGGCGTCGCGCCGACCACCGCCGCGTCGGTGCCGAGCCCGGCCATGGCGGCGAAGATGATCCCGTCCGCCGTCGCGAGGTCGATGCGCCGCTCGTGCCCGCCGAACCCGCACGCCAGGGCGGCATCCAGCCTGGCCGGGATGCCCAGGGCGCGCGCGGCCAGGTTGGCGGTGCCCCGCGGCACGATCGCCAGCGGGACCATCGTGCCGGCCAGGGCCGCCGCGCACGCCCGGACGGTGCCGTCACCGCCGACGGCGAAGACCAGCCGGGCGCCCGCGCCGACCGCCTGGCGGGCCAGTTCCGTGCCGGGGTCGCCGGCGGTGGTTTCCAGCAGCACCCCGTCCCAGCCGGCGGTCTGCGCGGCCGCGGCGCAGCGGGCGGCGACCCGGGCCGCGCCGCGGACCCGGGCCGGGTTCAGCACGAAGGCGGCGGTGTTCAGAGGCTGTCCCGGCGCTCCCGGAGGAACGAGCGCTCCGCCCCGTTGGCGGCGCCCGCGATGGCCGCCTCGTAAGCGGCCGCGGCCTCCTCCCGCCTGCCGAGCCTGCGCAGCAGGTCAGCGCGGGTCGCGTGGAACAGGTGGTAGCCGTCCAGGCTGAGCCGGCCGAGTTCGCCGAGCGCGGCGGCCGGGCCGTGCACCTCGGCGAGCGCCACGGTCCGGTTCAGGGCTACCACGGGCGTCGGGGCCACCACCATGAGCTGGTCATACAGCGCGAGGATCTGCCCCCAGTCGGTGTCCGCCGCGACGGCGGCATCGCTGTGCACGGCGCCGATCGCGGCCTGGATCTGGTAGGGACCGGGCTGGTTGCGCCGCAGGCAAGCCCGGACCAGGCGCTGGCCTTCGGCGATCATGGCCCGGTCCCACCGGGCCCGGTCCTGGCCGGCCAGCGGCACCAGGGCGCCGCCGGGGCCGGTGCGGGCCGGGCGCCGGGCACCGGTCAGCAGCAGCAGCGCCAGCAGCCCCACCGCCTCGGGCTCATCGGGCATCAGCCCGGCCAGCAGCCGGGCCAGGCGGATCGCCTCGTCGCACAGCTCGCCGCGGATCAGGTCGGCGCCGGCCGAGGCGGTGTACCCCTCGTTGAAGACCAGGTAGATGACCGCCAGCACGAACGGGAGCCGGTCGGGCAGTTCCGCGTCCCCGGGCACCCGGTACGGGATGCCCGCGTCGCGGATCTTCCGCTTGGCCCGGACCAGCCGCTGTGCCACCGTCGCCTCGGGCACCAGGAATGCGCGGGCGATCTCGGGAGTCTGCAGCCCGGCGATGAGCCGCAGCGTCAGGGCGAGCTGGGCCTCGGCCGCGAGCGCCGGGTGGCAGCAGGTGAACATCAGCCGCAAGCGGTCATCGGGCACGGGCCCTGCCTCCTCCGATGGCCCGGCATCGGCGAGCATGCGGGCCGACTCGGCCTCGCGGCCGTGCCGGGACGACTCGCGCCGCAGCCGGTCCAGGGCCTTGTTGCGGGCCGTGGTGACGATCCAGCCGCCGGGGTTCGGCGGCACCCCGGTCTCGGGCCATCGCTGCGCGGCCACGGCGAAGGCTTCGGCCACCGCATCCTCGGCCAGGCCGATGTCGCCGAAGACGCGGACCAGTGTCGCGAGGGCGCGCCCGTAGCTCTCCCGGTACGCGCGCTCCAGGGCGGCCCCACCCCCCAACCGCCGCCCCGGTCCATCTTCACTGTCCCGCTGCACTGCTCCGGGCACGCCTACTCAGGCTCCTCCTGGAACGGGCGGACCTCCACCGGCCAGCCGCTGGCGGCCGAGCCCTTGGCCGCCCAGTCCAAGGCCGCGTCCAGGTCGGCGGCCCTGATCACCCAGAAGCCGCCGATCTGCTCCTTGGTCTCCGCGTACGGCCCGTCGGTGGTGACCACCTGGCCGCCCTGGGCCCGGACGACCGTGGCGGTGGACGACGGGTGCAGGCCCCCGGCGAACACCCAGGCGCCGGCCGCCTGCACCTCGCTGTTGAAGGCATCGACCGCCTGATAGGCCCGCTCGCATCTCCGCGGCTGGCGGGGCGTCCTCCCCGGCCGCCTCGGCGCTGTACACGGCGAGCAGGTACTGCTTCATGCTGCGCTCCCTTCGTCTGGGCCGGGACCATACCGGCTCGTCTTGTTGTTTACGAATAGCGGCCGCCGGAATCGACACCCGGCGGCAGGCAGCCAGCCCACTGCAGGCACGATGGAAGGACCATGACGCTCATCGACCAGCTTCCGGCACAGGCCGGCCCCGACTCGGTGTTCGACGCCTTCGCCGCCTGGGCGGGGGAGCAGGGCTTCACCCTGTACCCGCACCAGGAGGAGGCCCTGATCGAGATCGTCTCCGGTGCCCATGTGATCGTGAGCACGCCGACCGGATCCGGGAAGAGCCTGATCGCCACGGGCGCGCACTTCGCCGCCCTGGCCCAGGGCGTGCGCAGCTTCTACACCGCGCCGATCAAGGCGCTGGTGTCGGAGAAGTTCTTCGCCCTGTGCGACATCTTCGGGCCCGCGAGCGTCGGGATGATGACCGGCGACGCCAGCGTCAACGCCACGGCACCGGTGATCTGCTGCACGGCGGAGGTGCTGGCCAGCATCGCGCTGCGCGAGGGCGCGGCGGCCGACGTGGGCCAGGTGGTGATGGACGAGTTCCATTTCTACGCCGAGCCGGCCAGGGGCTGGGCCTGGCAGGTGCCGCTGATCGAGCTGCCGCAGGCGCAGTTCGTGCTGATGTCGGCCACGCTCGGCGACGTCAGCCGGTTCCAGCGGGACCTGACCCGGCGCACCGGCCGGCCGCCGCGGTCGTCAGCTCCGTGGAACGGCCGGTGCCGCTGGTCTACTCCTACGTGCTCACCCCGCTGCACGAGACCCTCACCGAACTGCTGCAAACCGGCCAGGCCCCGGTCTACGTGGTGCACTTCACCAGGGCCGCCGCGGTGGAGCAGGCGCAGGCGCTGATGAGCATCAACGTGTGCACCCGCGCGGAGAAGGACGCGATCGCCGACCTGATCGGCGACTTCAGGTTCACCGCGGGCTTCGGCAAGACGCTGTCGCGGCTGGTCCGCCACGGCATCGGCGTGCACCACGCGGGCATGCTGCCCCGGTACCGCCGGCTCGTGGAGACGCTCACCCAGGCGGGCCTGCTCAAGGTCATCTGCGGCACGGACACCCTCGGCGTCGGCATCAACGTGCCGATCCGCACGGTGCTGTTCACCGCGCTGTCCAAGTACGACGGGACCAGGGCCCGGGTGCTGCAGGCGCGCGAGTTCCACCAGATCGCCGGGCGGGCGGGGCGGGCCGGCTTCGACTCGTCCGGTGCCGTGGTGGTGCAGGCCCCCGAGCATGTCGTGGAGAACGAGCGGGCGCTGGCCAAGGCCGGCGACGACCCGAAGAAGCGCCGCAAGGTGGTGCGGAAGAAGCCACCGGACCGGTTCGTCTCCTGGGGCAGGCCGACGTTCGAGCGGCTGGTCGCGGCCGACCCCGAGCCGCTGCAGTCCAGCTTCGTGGTCAGTCACGCCATGCTGCTTGGCGTCATCGGCCGGCCGGGGGACGCGTTCGCGGCCATGCGGCACCTGCTCACCGACAACGACGAGCCGCCCGCCGCGCAGCGCCGCCACATCCGGCGCGCGTTCGCCATCTACCGCGCGCTGCTGGCCGGCGGCGTGGTGGAGCGGCTCGCGACGCCGGACGAACTGGGCCGCCGCTGGCGGCTGACCGTGGACCTGCAGGACGACTTCGCGCTGAACCAGCCGCTGTCGCCGCTGGCGCTGGCCGCCATCGGGCTGCTGGACCGGGACTCACCCGGGTACCCGCTGGACGTGGTGTCGGTCATCGAGGCCACCCTGGATGACCCGCGTGAGCTGCTGGCGGCGCAGCAGTTCAAGGCGCGCGGCGAGGCCGTGGCGCAGATGAAGGCGGACGGCATCGAGTACGAGGAGCGGATGGAGCTGCTCGATGGGGTCAGCTACGACAAGCCGCTCGCCGACCTGCTGGGCGCCGCATACGAGATGTACCGGCGGGGCCACCCCTGGGTCGCCGACCACGAGCTGTCGCCCAAGTCCGTGGCCAGGGACATGTACGAGCGGGCGATGACCTTCACCGAATACGTCGGTTTCTACGGGCTGGCCCGTTCCGAGGGGATCGTGCTCCGGTACCTGGCCAGCGCCTACAAGGCGCTGCGGCAGACCGTCCCGGAGGAGGCCAGGACCGAGGAGCTCTCCGACCTGATCGAGTGGCTGGGGGAGCTGGTCCGGCAGACCGACTCCAGCCTGATCGACGAGTGGGAGCGGCTGCGCAGCCCGGCGCCGGGGCAGCTGGCTCCGCTGGACGACCGGCCGCCGCCGGTGACCGGCAACCGGCGGGCCTTCCGCGTGCTGGTCCGCAACGCACTGTTCCGCCGGGTCGAGCTGGCCGCCCTGGAGCGGTACGCGGACCTGGGCGAGCTGGACGGCGAGGCTGGCTGGGACGCCGGGGCATGGGCGGACGCCCTCGACCCTTACTTCGCCGACCACGACGAGATCGGCACCGGTGCCGACGCCCGCGGCCCCGCGCTGCTGATCATCGACGAGCAGCCCGGCCGCTGGTCGGTGCGGCAGATCCTCGACGACCCGGCCGGGGACCACGACTGGGGCATCAGCGCCGAGGTCGACCTGGCCGCCTCGGACGCGGCAGGCACGGCGGTGCTCCGGGTCACCGACGTAGGCCAGCTCTAGGCATGCGCTGGCCGGCGCCGTCTTGCCCGCTACGCTCTCCGCGCAGCCGTTGCTCCGCCCGCGGGCCCCGCTCCGGTCAGCCCATCGACTTGGCGCCGTCCAGGGACTCCCTGATGATGTCGGCGTGACCGGCGTGCTGGGCCGTCTCGGCGATCACGTGCAGCAGCACCCGCCGTGCCGACCAGCGGGCCCCCGGCGGGAACCAGGGAGCCTCGGGCAGTGGCTGGGCGGCGTTGAGGCCGGTCAGCCCGGCCACGAGCGCGGTGGTCTCCTCGGCGGCCCTGGCGTACTCCGCCAGCAGGCCGGCCAGGGTATCCCCGGGCACCATGCGGAACGCCGACAGCCAGTCGCCCATGCTCGACTGGTCCCAGGCCATCGCCGACGGTCCTTCCTGGATGAACCGGATCCACTGCCGCTCGGTCAGCGTCACGTGCTTGATCAGGCCGCCCAGGGACAGCTCGCTCGCGGTGGTCCGCTGCGCGGCCTGCTCGTCGGTCAGGTCGCGGGTCGTGTGCCGGAGGAAGTGGCGGGTCCTCGCCAGCGATTCCAGCAGGTCGGCGCGCTCACCGGTGAGAGCTTGCGTGTCGCTCATGGGCATCCGCTTCCTTTTGGGGCCGCTACGTCGGCCCTAGCGGGCGGGCCGGAGGCTTCCGCGGCCAGCGTAACGGGTAAATACGCAGATCAGGCTAACGGGTGGCGGGATCGAATCGGCGCTGGAGGCCAGCGCCGGATCCCACTCGCAGACCGCGCACGCGTGCCGGAACACCGACCGGGTGAACTCCAGTGCGGTGGCGAGCGGGTCCGCGGCCACGCGCACGTCGTCCCAGTCCAGAACGTACTCCGCGAGGGCCCCGTCCCAGCGTGCGGCCGGCGGGGCCACGGTCTTGCCGGGGAAGTCTTCCGGGGCCGGGTGCGCGTAGGCGTAGAACGCCGCCCGGGGATAACGCGGGTCCCCGGGCCACCAGCCCACGGCGACCTCCTGGGAGTCCATGGCGTTGCGCATGATGAAGCCGGCCGAGGGCGGGTCGGCCGGCTGGCCGGAGAACAGGCTGACCGCGAGGTCGAAGGAGCCCCACCAGGCGTTGACGGGGGTGGCGCGGCCCCGGTACGGCGCGCGGAACGCGGCGAGCACCATGGCGGCCCTGGTCGCCGCGGCGAAGTAGTCGCTCACCTGGGCGGGGTCATAGGCAGCGTGGTCGGTGTCGGCGTCGAGCGGCACGCTCCAGCCGACCTCCTGTGGCGTCGGGTCGATCCGCACCTCGCCGGCCACCGCGCGGACCGCCGCCAGCACATCGCGGGTAACGTCCCCGACCGCCCGGTCCGGGGTGAGCGGGATGCGCTCGGCAAAACCGGCGCTGTGCTCCACGACGGCCTCGTGCACGCGCAGGTCGAGCAGCACGGTCACCACGCCGGAGCCGTCCGGCGCGGGCAGCGGCGCGGTCTCCCAGCCCCGTGCGGTCAGGCGCAGCGCCGCATGCTGCAATTGCGGCTCGGGCGGGGCGAGCCGGGCCGCGAGCTTGCCCAGCACCTGGGTGTGCGCGTGCAGTGTGTCGCAGGTCGCCCGCCAGTTCTCGAAGGAGCACGCGGGCCAGTTTCCGGCCATGACCGGCACACTATTGCGCAGGGCCATCGCGCTCAACCGCCGGCCCGGGGCCACGGCAGCCGTGGCCCGTGCGGCGGCGCCACGCTCGGCCGCTGGCCTGGGGCGGGGCGGGATGGTGGCGTGCAGGGATGGGTACGCTGCGCGGCGTGAAGATCTCTACCGGCGCGGGTCCCGCCAGGGCCGAACTCGACGCCGCTGCGGATTCCGCCGTTCCTGCTGGTACTGACGCACGGGGCGGGCGGCGGGACGGACAGCGCCGACCTGCTCGCGGCGCGCCAGGCCGGGCTGGACCTTGGTGCCGCGGTGGCCAGGGTGCTGCAGCCCTACCGGGTGCGCGGTGCCCGTGCGCCCGGCTCCGCGGCCCGGCAGGACGAGGCCTGGCTGGAGATCATCGTCAAGCTGCGGCGGCGCTATCCCGGGGTGCCGCTGATCCAGGGCGGCCGGAGCAACGGGGCCAGGGTGGCCTGCCGCACGGCCGGGGCGGCGGGTGCCCGCGCCGTGCTGGCCCTGGCCTTCCCGCTGCATCCGCCCGGCCGGCCGGAGCGGTCCCGGGCAGCCGAACTGGCGGAGGCGGGCACGGAGGTACTGGTGGTCAATGGGGCCGCCGACCCGTTCGGGGTTCCGGAGGCGGCCGGTGCGATCCGGGTGGTGGTGCTGCCCGGTGCGACTCACGCACTCAGGGGCCAGGGTGGCGCGATCCGCCGTGTGGTCGGCTCCTGGCTGGCGCTGCTGGCCGGGGGGAGCACTCCGCCTTCCGGGGGACACCCCCAGGGCCCAGATGGCCCGGAAACCCCCGGTGGCCTGCGGCCCGGTTCGTTCGTCTCCGGGCCGGGGCCGGGCTGAGGCCTGGCTCAGGCGCTTAGCGGAGGGCGGCGGTCCGGTGCGGCTCGATGATCTCGCCGCCAGGGAGCAGTTCGCCGGTGTCCTCGAAGATCACGATGCCGTTGCAGAGCAGCGTCCAGCCCTGCTCCGGGTGGCTGGAGACCGCGCGTGCGGCCTCACGGTCGGTGGCGTGTGCGTCCGGGCACTGCGGCGCGTGTGGGCACATGGCTGTGCCTCCTGGTCAAGTGGGCTCTCGTGGATCTGTCACCTTCAGTGTTCCCGGTGTGCCCGGTGTGACTGTAGAGCCATTCGGACGGGCCAAAGGTCACGTTTCGTGATCAGCCCGCTACAGCTTGTCGTAGGGTCCCGGGCGAGTTCGCCGGCGTCTCCGGCGGCCCGGCTGGGCGTGGTGGCAGCCGGACGATCCCGGTCAGCCGGTGGCTCTCCCGCAGCGTGAGCAGCCGCTCCGCCTCCATCGTCCAGGCCCGGACCGGCCCCGTGGCCATGGCCTTGCGCCGGTAGATCCGGTCGTCGTAGCCCTGCGGCCCGATCTCGGCCCGCTGCGTGGCGAACGCGGCCCGCATGACGTCGGTCAGGGCGCTGTCGAGGCGCTTGCCGGCCCGGTGCAGGTCCTCCAGGCTGGCGCCGTCGGCCTGGGCTTCCCGCAGGGCCTGCTCGGCCGATTGCGCGTCGGCGAACAGGTCATCGAACCGGTGCGCCAGCGCAACGTCGGCGTCGTGCTTGGCTGCCGCCTCCGGGCTGACAGGCTTACGCTTTCCCATCACACCGCCAGCTTAAGGCACCCGGAGCACCCACCCAGAACGGGCACGCCGGGCAGGCTACGGCCCGGTTGGCGATGGAGGCAGCGGGGGGGCCAGCAGAGCTACCGGGCGAAGTAGTGCCAGCCGAGCCACCACCAGCCGGCCAGCACCAGCACCCGGCCGATCTTCGCCCGCATCAGGTAACCGAGCCACTGGCCGACCGTCGGGATCGGGGACCTAGGCCGCCGGGCCAGGATCTCCAGCACGATCATGGCCACGACCGCCAGCGCGAACCCGGCGATGGTGATGGCGCGGGTGGGAATGGGGGGCATGCTCACCGCCTCACCAGGGCCCAGCCGGCCAGCAGCCAGACCAGGATGGCGGCGCTCTTGACCAGGTGCGGGGCGAGCAGCGGATCGATGAGGTTGGTGAAGGACGGATGCCAGGGCCAGGAGTTGTCGCGCCAGGCGGACGCCTCCCACTCGAAGAACGCCGCGAGGCAGATCATCCAGTACGACATGCCGATGATGTCCAGCCGGTCGGGCGGCGGGATGCGCTCCGGCGGCCTGCCCAAGGCGATGGCCCCCAGCACCGCCCCGGGGATGAGCACCCCGGCCAGGGCCCCGCGGCTGAACGGTGCCGCGGCCGCGTCCACCCAGGCGAAGACCGCGAGCCCGGCACAGACCAGGACGAGGAGCGCCACATGAACGGGGCGGCGCGGCCTGGCCACCTGCCGTGGCCAGCGGCCGGCAAGGCCACGGCGGGTCTGGGCCGGGTCTGTCGCCATACCATCTCCTGGTCTCATGATCCCACCGCGGCCACCGCCACGGCCCGGCAAAACCCTTCTCCCGCAGGCGAATCGCTACGCGAGGCTGGACTGCCAGCTGGCATGCAGGGCAGAGTACCGGCCGCTGCCCGCCAGCAGCAGATCCGGCGGCCCGTCCTCGACGATCTCGCCCCCGCTCATCACCAGCACCCGGTCGGCGATCGCCACGGTGGACAGCCGGTGCGCGATGATGAGCGCGGTGCGCCCGGCCAGGATCGTCCGCAGCGCGTCCTGCACGGCCCGCTCGCCGGGCAGGTCCAGCAGCGAGGTGGCCTCGTCGAGGACAAGCACGGCCGGTGCGGCCAGGAACACCCGCGCGAACGAGATCAGCTGGCGCTGGCCCGCGGACAGCCGGCCGCCGCGCTTGCCGACCTCGGCGTCGTAGCCGCCGGGCAGGGCGGTGATGAAGGCATCGGCGCCGATCGCCCTCGCGGCCGCGGTGATCGCCGCCCGGCTGGCGCCCGGCTTGCCCAGCTCGATGTTGTCCGCGATCGACCCGGTGAACAGGAAGTTCTCCTGGGTGACCAGCACCACCTCGGACCGCAGCCGCTCCGGCGGCAGCTCCCGCAGATCGACGCCATCGAGCAGCACGCTGCCCTGCCCGGGGTCGTAGAACCTGGCCACCAGCCGCGCCACCGTCGTCTTCCCCGCGCCGGTCTCGCCGACCAGCGCCACGGTCTGCCCGGCCGGGATCCGCAGGTCCATCCCCGGCAGGACGATCGCCTCGCGGTAGCCGAAGCGCACCGAGCGCAGCCACAGTTCCCGGCCGCCCCCGCGGCGGCGCGGCAGTTCCGCGGGAACCTCAGGATCGGGCACCCCGAGGGGCTCGTCGAGCACCCCGGAGATCTTCTCCAGGGCGGCTCCCGCGGACTGGAACGTGTTGTAGAACTGCGACAGGTCCTGCAGCGGGTCGAAGAAGCGCTGCAGGTAGAGCAGGAATGTGGCAAGCACGCCCACCTTGATGTCGCCGTCCGCCACGCGCAGCCCCCCGTACAGCAGCACGGCGCCGGTGGCCAGGTTGCCGACCAGGGTGATCCCCGGCGAGTACACCGCGATCAGCCGCATCGACCGCAGGGTGGCCGCGGCGTTGCGTCCGTTCAGCGTCGAAAAGATCTCTTCGTTGCGGCTTTCCCGGCGGAATGCCTGCACCGCGCGGATGCCGCCGAACGTCTCCACGAAGGCGACGATCACATCGGCGATCGCCTCCCTGCTGCTGCGGTAGGCGGTCGCCGACTCCCGGCGGAACCACAGGGTGAGCACCACCAGCGGGCCGAACCCGGCCAGCACCACCAGGCCCAGTGGCCAGTCCAGCAGCAGCATGCCCACGCCCACCAGCAGCAGCGAGAAGATCGCGGACACCAGCGAATCCAGGCCCTCCTCGAACAGGTCGGAGATCGAGTCGATGTCCGAGGTCTGCCGGGAGATGACCCGCCCCGAGGTGTACCGCTCGTGGAATGCCACCGGCAGCCGCTGGAAATGCGCGAACAGCAGGCGGCGCAGTTCCCTGACCACGCCCTCGCCGAACCGGCCGATCTGCAGGATGAACGCCCGGGTGGCCACGGCCTGCACCGCGACCGCCACGAAGAACGCGGCCATGATGGTGGCCAGCGGGCCCACGTCGCGGCCGTGCACCAGCGGCGGTATGCCACGGTCGATGGCCACCCCGACCAGCCAGGGCCCGGCCAGGGCCGCCACGTTGCCGATGACGATGAGCACCAGCGCCCAGGTCACCTGGCGCCGGTAGGGCCGCAGCAGCGCGGTGAGCAGCCGCCGGGCCCGCCTGCGCAACAGCGCGGACAGCTTGCCGGTGACCTCCTCGGCGTTCTCGGCGGCCACCCCGCGCCACGGCTGGGCGGTCACCGGGCCACCGCCTGCTCCGACTCGTCCTGCTCGGACTCGTCCTGCTCGTCGGGGGGCGCGTCGCCCATCAGGTCGGCGTAACGGGGCTCGGTGGCGAGCAGTTCCGCGTGGCTGCCCACCGCGGCGATCCTGCCGCCGGCGAGCAGCGCCACCCGGTCGGCGAGCAGCACCGTGGACGGGCGGTGCGCGACAAGCAGCGCGGTCGTCCCGGCGAGCGCGTCCCGCAGGGCCGCGGTCACCTTCTCCTCGGTGCGCACGTCCAGCGCGGACAGCGGGTCGTCGAGGACGAGCACCGGCGGCCGGGCAAGGATCGCCCTGGCCAGGGCCAGCCGTTGCCGCTGGCCGCCGGACAGCGCCATGCCCTGCTCGCCGATCCTGGTGTCCAGGCCCCAGGGCAGCCGGGCGACGAAGCCGGCGTGGGCGACCGCCAGTGCCCGCTCGATCTGCTCGTCGGTGGCGTCCGGCGCCCCGAAGGTGACGTTCTCCCGCACGCTCACCGAGAACAGGGTGGGGTCCTCGAATCCGCTGCCGATCAGCGTGCGCAGCAGCGGCAGCGGCAGGTCGCGGATGTCGGTGCCGTTCAGGGTGATCGACCCGGCGGTGGGGTCGGCCAGCCGCGGCACCAGCTGCAGCAGCGTGGTCTTGCCGGACCCGGTCGCGCCGGCCAGGGCCAGGGTCTGGCCCGGCTCCAGCTCCAGCGTGACCCCGCGCAGCACCGGGCGCTCCGTGCCCGGGTAGCGGAACTCCACCCGATCGAAACGGAGCGTGCTGGCGCTGCGCTGGCCCGGGAGCGACCCCCCGGAGCCGCCCCGATGGCCTGCGGCGGCCCCGCGACTTCGTCGCGGCGGCCTGGCCGCGCCAACCTCCGTCGGGCCTCCGCCGCCGGCTGGCGGCGACGGCGGGCGGGGTGTCGAAGATCTCGAACACCCGCTGCGCCGCCGTGGCGGCCTCCTGGCCGCTCGCCAGGATGTAGCCCATCGCCTCGATCGGCCAGACCAGTTCCAGGGTGAGCGTGATGAACGCGACCAGGCCGCCGAGCGTCAGCGCATGCCTGGCTGGTCGCGATGGCGCCGAGCAGCACATCAGCCCGATGACCGCGTTCGGGATGAGGTCGAGCGTGGCCCAGAACGCGCCGCGCAGCCGGGCCTTGTCGAGCTGGGTCCGGTAGACCAGCGACGCCTGCGCGCCGTGCGTGGCCTGCGCCTGCGCCGCGGCGGCCGAGCGCCTTGAGCACCGCGATCCCGGTGGCCGCCTCCTCCACGTAGGTGGCCAGGTCGCCCTGCTGGTCCTGGGCCTGCCGGGACAGCACCCGGTAGCGCCGCTCGAACCGGCGCACACCAGGCCGACCGGCAGGAAGATCCCGCCAGTGATCAGGCCCAGCCACCAGTTGAGGTGGATCAGCAGGGCGACCACCGCGACGAACGTGACCACGTTGGTGATCAGGAAGACCGTGCCGAACCCGGCGAACCGCCGGATCGCCGACAGGTCGGTGGTGGCACGGGACAGCAGCTGGCCGGACTGCCACTCGTCGTGGAAGGCGACGTCCAGCCGCTGCAGGTGTGCGTACAGGTCGCGGCGCATGGCCTGTTCCATGCCGGTAACGGCGCTGGCCTGGACCCAGCGCCGGGTGAAGTTCAGCGCTGCCTGCGCGATGCCAAGTCCGGTCGCGGCGAGGCCGATGGGCAGCAGCAGCCTGCGGTCGCCGGTCTGGATCGCGCTGTCGATCAGGGCCTTGGTCAGCAGCGGGATCACCAGGGCGGTGGCGACCGAGGCGCACGCGGCCACCAGCATTCCGATGAGCCGCCACAAATAGGGCCGCAGGTAGCTGCGGAGCCGCCACAGCGCCACCATCGGCGTCGCCGGGGAATGGGCACGCGCGTCGGCAGCGGCGTGCTCGGGGGGCATTACCGTGACGCTAACCGCCGGGATGCACGCTATGTCATCTGATTTTTGCCGCTACCGGGCGGGCGCGGCGCCGGGACCTGCCCGGTTAGCACCCGTATCGCGGTACTACGGACTGTTTCGCAGGGAAACCGTGCCTGCGACGGGGTGGCGGAGCGCCCGCGACTCTGGCACGCTGGCTAGCCCGGCCCGTGGGGCGTGGCCGGGAATGGAGCACCCGTTCCGGGGCAGTCCATGACCGATTGGGCACCTGGCCCGGCGCTCGCCGCGTACCACTCCGGCGTGACCGTCATCTGCGAGCTGGCCGACCAGTTCACCGATGAGACCTGGGCGCGCCCAGACGCCTGCCCGGAGTGGCGTGCCGCCGACCTGGCCGGGCACCTGCGCTGCGTCGCCGACGACTACCACGAGTACCTCGACGACGCGCCGCTGTCAGCCGGCACGCGCGGCTGATGGCCCGCGGCGCGCAGCCGGAGAGCCTGGCCCGCAAGCTGGCCAGGCAGAACGCCGCCGAGCTTGCGGCGCTGCCCGATGCGCCGGCCCGAGCACATCGCCGCGTTCGCCGCGCCGGCGCGCGCCTACGCCGGCCGCGCTGCCCGCGGTCTGGGACCTGCCGCACCACCAGTCCGGCGACACCGTGGTGACGGTGGGCGGCATGGCCGGGGCCGCCTGCGCCGAGTGGCACCTGCACGCCTGGGACCTGGCCGCCTCGCTGGGCAGGACTACCAGCCGGCCAGCCCGGAACTGCTGGCCGCCGTGCTGCATTGCTGGCGGCGCGGCATGCCGCACCTTCCGCTGCAGCCGGCCCGGCCGGCGGAGGCCTGTCCGCCCGGCACATCGACCCCTGGCATGCTGCTGCTGGCGGCCTCCGGCCGCTCGGCCGAGCTGGGACGCCCCGGGGCTTACGGGCGTCGGCTCGCGCGCCTGCGCAGGGTGCGGAGGGGATGACAGGTCAACATGCAGTTTGACGTCAGCGCGTGTCCGGGCCAGCTACCCGGCGCTCGCCGACGGTTACGCCTACCTGGACGGCGCGGCGGGCACTCAGGTGCCCGCCGCAGTGATCGACGCGATCAGCCAGGCGCACCGGCCCGGGCTTGGCAACGCCGGCGGCGCGTTCCCGGCCAGCGCGCGCTCCGACGAGATCACGGCCGAGTGCCGCCGGGCGGTCGCCGACCTGTCGGCGGCGGGCCCGAGCGGCGTGATCCTCGGGCCGAACATGACCACGCTGACCTACCGGCTCGCCGGCGCGCTGGCCAGGGACTGGCGCCCGGGCGACGAAGTCGTCGTGTCCCGGCTGGACCATGACGCGAACGTGCGGCCCTGGGTCCAGGCGGCCGGGCGGCCGGCGCGGAGATCCGCTGGGCGGAGGTGGACACGTCCACCGGCGGAGCTGCCCGCCGGTCAGTACGCCGCGCTGATCGGCGACCGTACCCGGCTGGTCGCGGTGACCGCGGCCAGCAACGTCATCGGCACCCGCCCCGACGTCGCCGCGATCACCGCGAAGGCCCGCGCCGCGGGCGCGCTCAGCTACGTGGACGGGGTGCACGCCACCCCGCACGGCCCGGTGGACGTGGCCGCGCTCGGCGCCGACTTCTACGCGACCAGCGCCTACAAGTGGTCCGGCCCGCACATCGGCGCGGTCATCGCCGACCCGGGCTGCTGGAGCCGCTGCACCCGGACAAGCTGGTCCCGTCGCCGGACTAGGTGCCCTGACCGGTTCGAGTACGGCACCCCGGCGTTCGCGACCTGGCCGGCGTGACCGCGGCCGTGCACCACCTGGCCGGCGCTGGACGCCGCGGCGGCCGGCACCGCGGCGCGAGCGGGTGCTCGCCTCGATGGCCGCCGTCGCACCGGCTACGAGCAGCGACCTGTTCGCGCATGCTGCTAGCCGGGCTGGACGCCATGCCGCACGTGACACCTGTACGGCAAGGCGCGCAACCGCACCGCTACCGCGTACTTCACCGTCGCCGGCCACACCCCGCAGCAGGTCGCCGAGCACCTGGCCGCGCGGCAGGATCAACGTCTGGAACGGCCACAACTACGCCTGGGAACTGACCGGCGCGCTCGGCATCAGGGACGCTGGCAGC
Source organism: uncultured Actinomycetes bacterium (assembly GCA_963730235.1). GTDB lineage: Bacteria > Actinomycetota > Actinomycetes > Streptosporangiales > Streptosporangiaceae > DASXKD01. The sequence goes on along the minus strand of CAVSRH010000022.1, from coordinate 67,524 downwards.
GCGGTCCGCGCCGGGCTGGTGCACTACAACGACGCTCCGATGTGGACCGGCTGCTGGCCGCCGTCGCCGAACTGGCCGGCTAATTGCCCCGTCTTGTCCACTGAACGGTCCCGTCCGGCGGCTTAACCTGGCATTCTGGCTCGGTGGAGCATGCTGGCACGGGGATGATCCATCACATTGAGCTCTGGGTGCCCAACCTGACCAGAGCCGAGGCCAGCTGGGGATGGCTACTGATCGAGCTGGGCTACCAGCCGTTCATCCAGTGGCCCGAGGGGCAGAGCTGGCGGGCGGGTGCGATCTACATCGTCCTGGAGCATCGCCCGACCGGGTGGCCGGCCGTCACGACCGGTGCCGCCCCGGAATGAACCATCTGGCCTTCCATGTCGCCTCGACGGGAAGAGGTGGACAAGCTCACCGAGGAAGCGCCGCAGCACGGGTGGCGGCTGCTGTTCAGCGACCGCCACCCGCACGCGGGCGGCCTTGACCACTACGCGGCCTACCTGGAGGACAGGGACGGTTATGAGGTCGAGCTGGTCGCGCCGTCGGAGTGACGGCCCGCCCGGCGGCGTCACCCGGACCGCAGGTGACCGACACCCGCAGGTCCCGTGAGGAGCGCCCGGCCTGCACGGTGAACTCACCCGGCGGCCAGGACCACCGGCCGGCCTCCTCGTCGAACACGGCGAACATCCGGGCCGGCACCCGCAGCGTGACCTCGGCTGCCTCGCCGGGGCGCCGCCGCGGCGCTGCCGAAGGCCCCGAGTACCCGCACCGGCCGCCCGCGTTCCCCGGCGCACCGCCACGTACGCCTGGACGACCTCCACGGCCGGCCGCGGTCCCGGTGTTGCGGACGCGGACCCGCAGTAGCGCGTCCGTGCCCGGGGCCAGCGCCCGCGCCGGGCCGCTGAGCGACTCGTAGTCCCAGCTCGTGTAGCCCAGGCCGTGACCGAACGGGAACAGCGGCGCGGTCGCCCGCCGCGTCGTAGCCGCGGTACCCGATGAGCAGCCCCTCGTCGTAGTCGAGGCGGCCGTCCCGTGGCTGGCGCGTGCAGCACCGGGCAGTCGGCCTCGGCCGCGGGCAGGGTGACCGGGAGCCTGCCGCCCGGCTCGGCCCGGCCGAGCAGCACGTCCGCGAGCGCCTCGCCGATGGCCTGGCCGGGCAGCCAGGCGTAGAGCACCGCGCGCGACCTGCTCGGCCCAGGGCATGAGCACCGGCATGCCCGGCGTTCACCACCACGATCGTCCGCGGGCAGGCGGCGGCGACCCGGCGGACCAGTTCGTCCTGCCGGCCGGGCAGCGCCAGGGTGTCCCGGTCGTAGCCCTCGCTCTCCGAGTCTCCGCCGAGCCGACCATCACGATGGCCACGTCCGCGCCGCGGCGGCCGCGGCCGCCTCGGCCATCAGCGTCTCGCTCGTCCGCCGACGGGTGTGATGCCCAGCCGCAGCGCCACCGGTCCCTGGCAGTCGGCGGCCGGGCGGAACTCCACCTCGACCCCGGTCTCCTGCCCGCCGGGTCAGCGCGACCTGCGCCCGGATCTCGCCGGGCCGGGTCATGGTCTCGACCGGGTCGGCCGGGACCGGGGTCTCGCCCTGTGCGGCGACGGCGCCGTCCACGGTGATCTCAGCCGGCCCACGCCCGCGGCGCCGAGCAGGTACAGGCCGGCGGCCGCGGCCGGAACGCGGCGCGCAGCGTGATCACGCCGCTGCTCGCCCCAGCCCACGCCGGCGGGAGCCCGTCCCACCAGGCGAGCGCGGTCGCGGCGCGGTGCTCGCTGGCGAACACCTGGCCGCCGGGGTGCTGAACTCCAGCCGCACGCCCGGGCTCGCCGGTGTCCGGGTCGGTGACCGAGCCGCGCGGCGGTTCCGGGCACGCCCTGCCAGGTCCAGCAGCCCGGTGCCGCGGTCACCGTGACCTCGCTGCCGCCAACGCCGCCGCAGCGGCCTGGACGGGCGCCGGGGCGGACGCCGGGATGACCCGTGCGCTGCCGCCGCCCTGGATCACCGGGCGGACGCGCGTTCGGGCCGATCACCGCGACGCGGCGGATGCCGTCCGCCGCCAGCGGCAGCGCCGCCCGTCGTTGTGCAGCAGCACGAGCGAGGCGGTCACCGCCTTGCGCAGCAGCACGGCCGGCACCAGGGCCGGTGCCGCGGCGGGCTGGCCGCCGCCGTTGCCGGCGGCTGCCCCGGCTGCGGCGTCGCTGAGCGCGCCCACCCGCCGGGCCACCGCGAGCAGCCTGGCCAGCTTGTCGTCCACCACCTCCTCGGGCACCTGCCCGGCCCGGACCGCGTCGGCCAGTGCCTGGCCCCAGTACCTGTTCGGCCCGGGCATGGCCAGGTCCAGCCCGCCCACGGCGGTCGGCACCGTGCTGCGGGTGGCGTCCCAGTCCGAGGTGACCACGCCGGCGAAGCCCCACTCGCCCTTGAGCACCGATCGCAGCAGCGTGGCGTGCTCGGTCATCCTGCTCGCCGTTGACCACGGTTGTACGCCGCCATGACCACGGCGGCGCCGGCCTCCCGGACGCAGGCCTCGAACGGGACCAGGTACAGCTCACGCAGGACCTGCTCGGCGATGCGCGCGTCGTAGGTCCACCGCTCGGTCTCCGAGTCGTTGCCGACGTAGTGCTTCACCGTGGCCGCGACGCCGGCCGACTGGACGCCGGTCACGTACGCGACCGCGATCCGCGCGGTCAGCTCCGGGTCCTCGGCGAAGCACTCGAAGCCCCGCCCGGCGAGCGGGGTGCGCATCAGGTTGATCGTCGGGGCCAGCAGGATGTCCACGCCCTTGCTCCGCGCCTCCGCGCCGAGGGCCGCGGCCAGCTCGCGGACCAGTTCCGGGATCCCAGGTGGCGCCGAGTGCGGACGGGCAGGGCAGGCAGCTGGAGGGGTTGCTCTCGTCCAGCGTCGTGCCGCGCACCCCGGACGGCCCGTCCGAGGTGACCATCGGGCGCAGCCCGAGGGCGTCGCAGCCGGGGATCCGCCAGCTGTCCGCACCGGTCAGCAGCGTGACCTTGTCATCAAGGGGGAGCGCAGCCAGCTGGCTGCGCTCCCCGGTACATCTGAGTTGTCATCTGGTTAGGACTTCGGCTTCAGCTGAAGCACGGGTGTACTCCAGGTAGAGGGGTGTTCGGCGCCGGGCACCATGTAGGGGTTGCTGGCCGTCGGCCACCCGGTGTAGTTCGCGGGTCGAGTACTCGCCCAGGCACCGCCGTAGAGCAGCGGGACCACCGGCACCTGGGTGGTCATGACCTGCTCCAGCTTGGTGATCGCCTGCGCCTGGACGGCTGGCGCTGGGGGAGCTGGAGAACTGGTTGATCGCCGCCTGCGCGGCCGGGTTGCTGAACCGGCCGAAGTCGCCGCCGGCCGGCTTGCCGATCGGGGCGCTCAGCGTGCTGTCCATCCACTCGTCGAGGAACACGAACGGGTTCGGGCCCTGGTTGGACCAGTGGATGCGTGGCGTCGAAGGTGCCGTTCGCGACGTCGCCGGCCCACACGGTCGGGTTGCCGATGCCGTCCACCTTGACGTTGAAGCCCAGCGCGTTGAGCTGGCGAGCGATCAGCTGGTCGTCGGTGTAGTAGTCGCTGTAGGGGACCGGGTCGGAGATCGTGAAGCTGATCGTCTTCCCGTTCTTCGTCCACTTGCCGCCGGACTTGGACCAGCCGTCGGCCGTGAGGATCGAGCTCACCTTCGCCGCGTACCCGGCGACCGGCAGGTTGTTGGCCAGCGACGGGTCGAGGAAGCTGTTGTCCACCGGGAGCATCAGGCCGCTCGTCGACGAGACCGGCGGCTCGTAGCCGGTCTCACCTTGGACGGAGAGCTGCTGCCTGTTGATCGCCGTAGCTGATCGCCTGCCGTACCGCCGGGTCGTTCAGCGGGGCCTTGGTGGTGTTCAGGAACATCGACACCACGTTGTTGTCGCTGAAGTACGGCGCGCCGGACAGCCAGGTGTGGTTGTCCGGGCTCTTGGACAGGTAGTTGCCCGCGATGTCGGCGACGTAGTTGCCGGCCCAGTCGATTTGCCCGCTCGCGATCGGCGGGACCAGGTTGGCGTTGTTGTTGTAGGACGGGAAGTCGATCTCTGGCACGTGCAGCGACGCTCTTGTCCCGGAACAGCGGGTTGATCTTGAGCGTGTAGCCCTGCGGGGAGAACTTGTCGAGCATGTAGGGGCCGGTCCCGACCGGGCTGGGGTCGGCGTAGGTGACCGGGTTGCCCGACCGTGGACCAGATGTGCTGGGGCTCGATGTAGACCTGCCCGATGAGGAACAGGTTCGCGCACTGCGGGCTGGCGAAGTTGAGCGTGACGGAGGTCGCGCTGGTGGCCGTGGCGCTCGTGACGGTCGGGGCACCCGAGGTGTAGAGCGCCGGGTGCGCCTTGATCATGTTGAACGTGAACGCGACGTCGCTGGCCGAGAACGGCTTGCCGTCGTTCCACTTCACCCCGGCGCGGACCGGGATGGTGAGGGTCTTGCCACCGTTCGACCAGGTCGGCTGGCCGGAGGCGAGCATCGGGATGGGCGCCTCGGTGGGCTTGACGTTGTTGAAGATGTACAGCGGCTCGTTGTAGAGCGCGTCCGAGTGGTGACGAACCCGGTGGACGTGGACGACAGGGGGTTGAAGTTGTCGGTCATGGGGGCGAGCGGGGCGCTCTCGATGACCAGCGTCTTGCCGGTCGTGGCTGCTTTCTTGCCAGAGTTGCTGCTGGAGGAGGTCGAGCCGCCGCAGGCGGCGACCCCCAGAGCCAGGACGCTTACCGCGGCCAGCGCCCTTCAGAACCGTTCGTATCATTGCTTAAACTCCGTTGTGCCCGGCCGGCTCTCGCCGGCCTTGTTGTGGCGACCGTGTCGGGGTCAGTTATCAGTGGGGGCGGACCGGGTTGGCCGGGCACCTGCCTTCGGCTGCCCGCCGCCGGGGGGGATGCGGAGCGCCATGGGCGGGCTCCGGTTAGCCGGTGTCCCGGTGCATCACGGCTCCTTTCCGTGGGCTGGGGCGGAGGGCGAAGGGAGCAGGCCGTCGGGCTGCCCGGGGAGCGGGCGGGACTCGGCCTCGGCCAGACCGGCCGCGTGCAGCCAGCAGGCGCTTCGGTGACCTGCGGAGACATCGAAGGCCGGGCGGCGTGCGCTGCGCGCAGACGGCCATGGCGTGCGGGCAGCGCGGGTGGAAGCGGCAGCCGCCGGGCGGCGTGACCAGGCTCGGCGGCGCGCCGCGGCCCGCGATGCGCCGGCGGCTCGGCCCGGTCGGGGTCGGGCGCCGCGCGCAGCAGCAGGGCTGGGTGTAGGGGTGCGCGGGCTCGTCGGTCACCGTGGCCGCCGGGCCCGTCTCCACCACCTGGCCCGCGTACATCACCACGATGTCGTCGGCCAGGTAGCGGGCCGAGGCGATGTCGTGGGTGATGTACAGGATGGCCAGCCGCTCCTTGTCGCGCAGGCCCGCCAGCAGGTTGAGCACGCCGAGCCGGATCGACACGTCGAGCATGGAGACCGGCTCGTCGGCCAGCAGGACCCGGGGCCGGACCGCCAGCGCCCGGGCGATCGCGACCCGCTGCCGCTGCCCCCCGGACAGCTCGTGCGGGTACTTGGCCAGGAACGCCCCGGCGGGGTGAGCGCGACCCGCTCCAGCAGGTCGGCGACGGCACGTCCAGGTCCGGCGCCGCGGCGCGCCATGCCGGTGCACCAGCAGCGGCCGGGCCAGGTGGTAGCGGACGTCGTGCATGGGGTTGAGCGAGGAGAACGGGTCCTGCAAGACCAGTTGCACCTCGCGGGCGTAATCCCGGCGCGTCGCCGCCCGGACGCCCGCAGCGGCGTGCCCGTCCAGCAGCAGTTCGCCGGACGTGGGCGCGATCAGCCGGGCCAGCATGCGGGCGAGCGTGGACTTGCCGGAGCCGCTCTCGCCGACCACGGCGGTGATGCCGCCGCCGGGCAGCGCCACCGAGACCTGCTCCACGGCGTGGACCACCGCGCCGCGACGCCCCGCGCGGGCCCGCCGGTACACGGCGAAGTGCTTGGTCAGGCCGCGGGCTTCCAGCAGCGGGGGAGCGGCCGCCGCGTCTGCGGCCAGGCCGGGCCCGGTCACCGCTGGCTCCCGAGGTCGGCGGCGGGCAGGGGCGCATCGGGAAGGGACGCGTCGGGCAGGGGCGCCGCGGGCCGGGAAGCGGCGGGGCGGAAAGCGGTCGCGGCGGGCCGGGAAGCGGTCGCGGCGGCCCCGGCGGAGGGCTGCTCCTGGCCCGGCTCCGGCCCGGCCGCCGCAAGTTCGGGCGGCGCGGGCCCGCTGCCGTCCTGCAGCCAGCAGGCGGCCTGCCGGTGCCCGGGCCGGCCAGCGACAGCAGCGGCGGGACGTCGGTAAGGCAGCGCTCCATCGCGTACCCGCACCGCGGGTGGAACGCGCAGCCGGCCGGCAGCGCCCGCAGGTCCGGCGGCGAGCCGGCGATCCCGGTCATGTGCCGGTGCGGGCCGTGCAGCGGCGGGAACGAGCTGAGCAGGCCCAGGCTGTAGGGGTGGCGGGGAGCGCGGAACAGGCCCCGCGCGCTGGCCCGCTCCACCAGCCGGCCCGCGTACATGACCGCGATGGAGTCCGCCACCTCGACCAGCAGCGACAGGTCGTGGGTGATGAACAGGACGGCGAACCCGAGCCGCTCACGCAGCGCCATCAGCTCCTCGAGGATCTCCCGCTGGGTGACCACGTCGAGGGCGGTGGTCGGCTCGTCCATGATGACGATGCGCGGCTCCAGGGCCAGCGCCATGGCGATCATCACCCGCTGGCGCATCCCGCCGGACAGCTCGTGCGGGTAGCTGGCCAGCCGGTCGGCGGCGATGCCGACCATGGCCAGCAGCTCGGCCGCCCGCGCCTGCTCCGCCGCCCGGGTCATCCCCGGCCGGTGCGCCCGGAGCACGTCGATGAGCTGCGCCCCGATCGGCAGGACCGGGTTGAGCGCGTTCATCGCGCTCTGCAGCACCACCGCGATGTGGGACCAGCGCAGCTCCCGCAGCTGCTCCTCGCGTCGGCGGCGAGCAGGTCGACGGTGCTGGCCGCGGCGCCGGGTGGTAGCGCACCTCGCCGCCGGTGATCACGCCGGGCGCGCGCAGCAGCCGGATCGCCGCGTAGGCCAGCGTGGACTTGCCGCTGCCGCTCTCCCCGGCCAGGCCGAGCACCTCGCCGGCGTGCAGCGCCAGGTCAGCGCCGGCCACGGCGTGCACGGCGTCGGCGCCGAAGCCGTAGTCGACGCACAGGCCCCTCGATCTCCAGCAGCGGCTCGCGGAGGGCGGCGGTCATCGCTGGCCCCCCTCACCGGCGCGGCCGCGCGTCACCGGCCGGGGCGGCGTGCACCGCGCCGGATCACCGGTGTCAGCCCGAGTGCAGCGCGGCGCGGCGCCGACGGGGCACCCGCCGCTTGGCCCGGCGCCGGGTCAGGCCCGCGACCCGCAGCCGGGGGTTGATGAACTCGTCGATGCCGAAGTTGAGCAGCGCCAGCGCGGTGCCCAGGAAGGCGACCGCGAGGCCCGGCGGCAGGTACCACCACCACCAGCCGCTGACCTCAGCCTGCTGGCCCTGCGCCCAGAACAGCATGCCGCCCCAGCTCCAGTGCTCCGGGTTCACCAGGCCGAGGAACGCCATGGCGGTGTAGGTGCCGACGCCGTACAGCACGGTGAACAGGAACGAGGACGCGACGATCGGCATCAGGTTGGGCAGGATCTCGAAGCCGATGATCCGCCAGCCGCGTTCGCCGATGACCCGGGCGGAGATCACGTAGTCCCGGTTGCGCAGCGACAGGGTCTGCGCGCGCAGCACCCGGGCGCCCCAGGCCCAGCCGGTCAGCGGCGATGATCAGCCCGATCAGCAGGTCGTTGCCACCGCCGGAGCTGGGCAGGAAGCCGAAGATCACGATCAGCAGCGGCAGCGCCGGCAGCACCAGGAAGATGTTGGCCAGCATCGAGAGCAGGTCGTCGGCGAGCCCGCCGAGGTAAGCCGGCGGTCACCCCGATCAGCACGGCCAAGACGGTCGCGACGGCACCGGCCAGGAAGGCGACCAGGATGGTGCTCCGGCCGCCGGTCAGCAGCTGGGAGAACACGTCCTGCTGCACCTGGGTGGTACCGAGCCAGTGCGCCGCCGACGGCGGCTGCGGCACCCCGTTGGTGGTCGACACGCTCGCCGACGGATCGTACGGGGCGATCCACGGGCCGATCACGGCGAAGACCACGAACACCACGAGCATCCCGGCGCCCGCCACAATCTTCGGCGACCTGGGCAGGGTGAGCCGCCGCGCCCGGACGGCCGGGCCGGCCGGCGGCAGGCCGGCGCCTGGCGCGGCGGGCACATCGGCGCCGATGCCGGTGCTGGTGGCGATGCCGGTGCCGGTGCTGGCTGACATGCTCATGCCTCCTGCCGGGTGCGGGGGTCGAGCAGCACGTACACGAAGTCCGCCGCCAGGTTCGCGGCCAGGACCGTGAAGGTGATGATCAGGAAGATGCCTTGCAGCAGCGGGTAGTCCCGGTTGTCCACCGCCTGGAGCAGGATCCAGCCGAGCCCTGGGTAGCTGAACACGATCTCGGTGAGCAGGGCTCCGGACACCACGAAGCCGATGGCCAGCGAGAACCCGGAGATGCTGGGGAGGATGGCGTTGCGCGCGGCGTACCAGACCACCCGCCGCCTGTGCGAGCCCCTTCGCGTGCGCGACGAGGACGTAGTCCTCATCCATGGTGGTGACCATCACGTTGCGCATGCCGACGATCCAGCCGGCCGCCGAGCACACCACGATGGTCAGCGCGGGCAGGACGGCGTGGCGGAGCACGTCACCGGCGTAGGACAGGTTCCACGCGGGGAAGGTGCCCAGGCTGTAGGCCTGGCCGGTGGGGAACCAGCCGAGCCTGGTGGCGAACAGGTCCAGCGCCAGGAACGCGATGAAGAAGTACGGCGCCGCCTGGAAGAACGTCATGGCGGGCAGCATGTTGTCCAGCCAGCTGCCGCGCCGCCAGGCGACCAGGGCCCCGAGCGCCGTGCCGAGGATGAAGCTGATCACGGTGGCGATGCCCGACCAGGCCCAGCGTCCAGGGCAGCCCGCCGCGGATGACGCTGGCGACGGTGGAGGGGTAGTAGCCGGTGGAGATGCCCAGGTTGCCATGCAGAATGTTGGCCAGGTAGTGCATGTACTGGCCCCACAGCCCTTCCTTGGTGTTCAGGCCGAACTGTGCTTCCAGGGACTTGATGGTCCCCGTGGTGACCTGGCTCTGCAGCCGGGCGAGGAGCGCCTCCACCGGGTTGCCCGGCATCAGCCGCGGGATGAGGAAGTCCACCGTGATCGCGACGAGCGCGGTGAGCACGTAGAACACGATCCTGCGGGTGAGCACGCGCATCGGGGGCCGCCTCCTCAGGCTCGCCGCGGGGCGGGCTGCGTGGCTTGCTGGGGGGCCAGAAGGGCCGCGCTTTGGACGTAGGGCTGCGGCGGGCAGCCGCAGCTTTCCCTGCGGACCAGCCGGGTGGGCAGGATGACGTCGGCCCTGAGCCCGCCGCCGTCGGTGATCATCGAGTACAACGTCTCGAACGCGATCGCGCCCAGGTCGGTGATGGGCTGGCGGACGGTGGTGAGCTGGGGGTGCAGGTGGCGTGCCACGGGGATGTCGTCGAACCCGGTGACGGCGACCCGGCCGGGCACCTCGATGCCGTGCCGCACCAGCGCGTAGATCACGCCGAGCGCGGCCTGGTCGTTCGCGCACGCGATCGCCTGGGGCAGCGGGCCGCCGGACGCCAGCAGGTTCTCGATCACCCGGGCGCCACCGGCCGCGGTGTAGTTCCCCTGCCACGCCGGGCCGCTCACGAACCGCGCGCCGTCGGCGGTGACCTGCTCGGCGAGGGCGGCGTGCCGGGCCAGATTGTCCGGGCTGTCCGGGTGCCCGCCGAGGTAGGCGAGCGTACGGTAGCCGTGATCGCGGATCAGGTGCCTGGCCAGTTCGGCCATCCCGGCCCGGTTGTCGCTGCTCACGTTCACCGTGCCCGGCGTCGGCACGCCCGCCAGGGTCACCACCGGCACCTGATGGCCGCGCCGGCCGACCTGGTCCTGATCGAGCACCCGGTCGTGCAGGATGAGCCCGTCGCTCTTACCGGCCAGCGCGAAGATCCGGCGGGTGTCGTCGTGCCCCAGCCCGACCGAGCTGACCAGCAGGTTGAAGTCGCGCTGCTGGGCGGCCACCTCGATGCCCCGGTTGATCAGGTCGGGGAACTGCAGGCTGGTCTCCTCGTCCTCGAAGATGCCATCGGCGGACACGGTGACCTCGGGGCGGCGGATCACCACCCCGACGACCTCCTTGAGCCGGGCGCTCAGGGCCCTGGCTGCGCCGTCGGGGATGAAGCCAAGCTCCGCCACGGCCCGCTCGACCCGCTCCCTGGTGTCGGGCAGTGGGTTGCGCCGGCCGTTGAGCACGCGGGACACCGAGGCGATGGACACACCCGCGACCCGTGCCACGTCGTAGATGGTCGCCGTGCCGTGCTCGGTGCCATCGGCGCCGTACCCGGGCACCGCGCCGGGAGCCACCGGGACACCCCCGTCGTGCGGGGTGTCTCCCCGTACGGCGTCAGGGACGATCTCGTCCACGGTGCACTCCTTCATGTCCGCCGGCCAGGAAGGCCGGCGACTGCCGAGGCAGTAGCCTGCGGGTCTGGTAAGCGCTTACCGCGATGGCCCAGAAAAGAGCGCTCCGTGAGAGCGCTGGCAATATCTGAACTCGGGTAAGCGCTTACCAGCCGAGTTGCGCCGAGCGTACGACGGACCCGGCCGCTGCCTCAAGACCTGTGCGCCACCGTTATGTGAACGTGACATGGCCGCCCGTATGGGGCGAAGGCTCCCCTGGGTGAGCAGATTCGGTCACCAGCACGCGCCGGTTAAGGACTGCCCGAAACATCGCCGAAATCATCACCTGCACGGGCAGCAGGACCGTTCCTCCCGGCGTAACGGCCGGGAAACGCGTCCGAAATCCGGCCATGGGAAACAAGAGATGTTCCTGACGAACACCGAAGTGGCCGGCAGGCCTGAGCTTGGAGGAAGGCAGCAGTGAATCCCTACGCAGCGTGGCTGAGCTCGGGTGACAACGCGTGGCAGATGACGGCCGCGACCCTGGTCGGGCTCATGAGCATCCCCGCCCTTGCCGTGCTGTACGGCGGCCTCGTGCAGCGCAAATGGGCCGTGAACACGATGCTGATGGTGTTCAGCACGTTCTGCCTCGTCCTCATCGTCTGGGTCCTGTGGGCCTTCCGGATGGGGTTCGGGTCGCCGTGGATCGGCACGTTCCTCGGCAGGCCGCAGACGGTGGTGGGCGCCGCGGCCGAGCAGGCACAGGCGAGCATCCCGGCTGCTGAACGGCCTGATGCCGAAATTCAGGTTCCCGCAGGGGTCGCTGGTCTACTTCCAGTTCGTGTTCGCCGCGATCACCCCGATCCTGTTCATCGGCAGCGTGATCGGGCGGATCAGCTTCAAGGTCTGGCTGATCTTCGTGCCGCTGTGGATCACCTTCGCCTACGCGGTGAACGCGTTCCTGCTGTGGGGCGGCGGCTGGTGGGCCGCGCACGGCGCGCTGGACTTCAGCGGCGGTTACGTCATCCACCTGGCCGCGGGCGTCTCCGGCTTCGTCGCGGCGGCCGTGGTCGGGCCCAGGCTCAAGCGGGACCGCGAGCACGGGGTGCCCAACAACCTGCTGTTCGTCTCGGTGGGCGCGGGCATCCTGTGGCTCGGCTGGAACGGGTTCAACGGCGGTGACCCCTACTTCGCCGGCGCCGACGCGACCGCGGCCGTCGTCAACACCAACCTCGCCACCGCCGTGGCCATGATGACCTGGATCGTCATGGACATGATCGGCGGCCCGGGGAAGAAGGCGACCTTCCTCGGCGGCATCAACGGCATGATCTGCGGCCTGGTCGGCATCACGCCGGCCGCCGGGTACGTGAACGGCGTCGGTGCGATCATCATCGGCTTCGCCGACTCGGTCATCGTCTGGTTCGCCTGGAACTACCTGTCCAAGGTGCGGCCGTTCAGCAAGGTGGACGACGCGCTGGGCGTGGTGTACACGCACGGCATCGCCGGGCTGTTCGGCGGCCTGCTGGTCGGCCTGCTCGCCGATCCGAAGATGATCGTCTACCTGGGCGTCGGCAAGTCGCCCGACGTCACCACCGCGGGCCTGTTCTACGGGCACCCGCACCAGCTGCTGGTCCAGGCCGGGGCCGCGCTGACCATCATCGTCTGGGACGCGCTGGTCACCTTCCTCATCCTCAGGGGCATCGGGCTGTTCATGAAGCTGCGGATACCCGACGAGGACCTGGAGATCGGTGACGTGGCGGTGCACGGCGAGGAGGCATACCCGACGGAGGAACTGGTCCGCGTCGGCGCCGTCGCCGACGGCCCCGCGCACGCGCTGCCCGGCGGGAAGGCGGCACATCCCGCCGGGACGGTGAGGCAGACCGAGTAGGCAAGGGCCAGCTCCGCCCGGCGGCCTGCTCCCGCCACCGAGGGCAGTCCGCCGGGCGGTGTCCCCGCTCAGGTCTGTGGGGCCTGGGTGGGCAGGCGGGTGGCGATGCCGTCGAGCAGGCAGTCCAGGCCGAACTCGAACCGCTCGTCCCTGGTCTCCGCCGAGTCCGGGTCGATCCCCTCGCTGATCATCGCGACCATCCGCGGGAAGTGCCCGGACTCGCGGATGCGCTCGGTGAAGTCGCGGATGACCGCCTGCTTCTCCTCGTCCGACACGTGCGCGAACTGCTCGGTCATATAGCGCTCCCCGTTGACCTCCTGCATCTCGCGCAGCACGGCGCCGAGCACGTAGGTGCTCACCGCCATGAGGATGGTCATCGCGGTCACCTTGTCAAGGCCCAGGCCGTCGAGTGCGCCCATCGCGCGTTCCATGTTGCGCAGCGTCTTGGGCCCGGTGGGCGGCCGGCCGCCCATGAAGCTCACCGCCCACTGGTGCCGGTGCAGCGTGTCCCTGGTGGCACAGGCCAGCGCGCGCAGGTCGGCGCGCCAGTCCCCGGACGGCGCCGGTGCCTCCGCCTCCCCGGTGATGGCGTCGATCATCAGGTCGAGCAGTTCGTCCTTGGACGCGACGTGCCAGTACAGCGACATGGTCCCGGAGCCCAGTTCGCGGGCGATCCGCCGCATGCTGACGGCGTCGGCGCCCGCGGCGTCGGCCACCCCGATCGCGGTGCGCACGATCTCGTCCCGCGACAGTGCGGCCGCCCGGCGCGGCGGGTGCCGCTGTCCGCGCCTGTCGTCCTCGCGGGCATGTGCCCTGAGGCGCTCCGCCCGGCGGTCACCGGGGCGGTAGGCCAGGAACGGCGCCCAGAAATCCTCGTCCTCCCGTTCCACCGCTGACACCTCCCGGCCAGGACGGGCCATCTCCGCGCGGTACGGCGCCGCGCCCTCGCCCAGTGACTGAAACCTACTCGCCACGGCACCTCTGTTTGCCTTCTCGTACATCGTACTGTTATCGTACGGCACACGGCAACGTACAGCGTACGAGAAGGTGAGGAGCAGGAACCATGGCTGAGATTCCCGCGATCGAGGCAGAGGCGCTGGTCAAGAGGTTCGGCGCCACCGTGGCGCTGAGCGGCCTGGACCTGTGGGTGCCCCAGGGCGGCATCCTCGGGGTGCTCGGGCCGAACGGGGCGGGCAAGACCACCGCCGTGCGGGTGCTCGCCACGCTGCTGCGCCCGGATTCCGGCCACGCCCGGGTGCTGGGCGCCGACGTGGTCGCCGAGGCGGCCGAGGTGCGCCGGCGGATCGGCCTCACCGGCCAGTACGCCGCGCTGGACAACTCACTGACCGGGCGGGCCAACCTCGTGATGGTCGGGCGGCTGTCCCGGCTGAGCCGGGCGGAGGCCTGGCGCCGCGCCGATGAGCTGCTCGGCCAGTTCGGCCTCACCGAGGCGGCCAGCCGGGCGGTCAAGACCTACTCGGGTGGCATGCGGCGCCGCCTGGATCTGGCCGCCAGCCTGATCGGGCGGCCCGAGGTGCTGTTCCTCGACGAGCCGACCACCGGCCTGGACCCGGCCAGCCGGGCGGTCATGTGGGACATCATCCGCGACCTGGCCACCGGCGGCACCACGCTGCTGCTCACCACGCAGTACCTGGAGGAGGCCGACCGGCTGGCCAGCCAGATCGCCGTCATCGACGGCGGTGCGGTGATCGCGGCGGGCAGCCCGGACGAGCTCAAGGCGAAGGCGGGGGAGGACCGCCTCCTCCTGGCGCTGGCTCCCGGAGCCGACACCGCGGCGGCCGTGGCGGTGCTGTCGGCCCGCGCCACCGGGCCGGTCACCGTGGGTGCCGGCGGCCGTGAGCTGGCCGCCCAGGTGCCCGCGCGGGACGGGATCACCACCGACGTGGTCAGGGCCATGGACCTGGCCGGGATCGGTGTCACCGGCATCACGGTGCGCCGCCCGTCCCTGGACGACGTCTTCCTCACGCTCACCGGCCACGGGGCCGGCGGAGCGGCGACCGGGCACGCAGCCGCACACGGAGGTGAAGCAGCATGACCAGCACCACACTTGCCCCGCCAGTCAGGCCCACCAGGCCGCCGGCCCACGGCCCCGGCCCGCCGGGTCCCGCTGGCGCAGGCTGCGCTGGGCGGTCAGTGACTCGCTCGTGCTGACCTGGCGCAGCCTGGCCAGGATCGTGCGGGAACCGGAGACGCTGATGGACGTGACCGTCCAGCCGCTGATGTTCGTGATGCTGTTCGCGTACGTGTTCGGCGGCGCCATCGGGCTCCCCGGCGGCGGCAGCTACCACGAGTACCTGATCGGGGGCATGTTCGGCATGGGCATCGCCGGCAGCGCGCCGGGCACCGCGGTCGCGCTGGTCGCGGACATGAAGGAGGGGATCATCGACAGGTTCCGCTCGCTGCCGATGTCGCGCGCCGCCGTGCTGGCCGCCGGACCACCGCGGACCTGCTGACCCAGGTGATCGGAGCGCTGGTGATCGCGGTGGCCGGGCTGGCTGTCGGCTGGCGGATCCACTCCAGCCCGGGCGACGCCCTGGCGGCCTTCGGCCTGGCCCTGCTGTTCGGCTACGCGTTCACCTGGGCCGGTGTCTGCCTGGGCATGGTGCTGCGCAGCGTGGAAGCGGCACAGCAGCTGGGGTTCATCCTGTTCATCCCGTTCACGTTCATCTCCAACGCCTTCGTCCCCACCCAGGGGATGCCGGCCTGGCTGCAGGTGATCGCCGACTGGAACCCGTTCAGCGCGGTCGCCGCCGCGTGCCGCCAGCTGTTCGGGAACCCCAATCCGTCGGCTCTGGTGCACGCCTGGCCGATGCAGCATCCCGAACTGGCGGTGCTGCTCTGGTCCGGCATCCTGCTGGCGGTCTTCGCCCCGCTCGCGGTGCACCTCTACGCCCGCAAGCAGCACTAGCGCGCCTGCAGAGTCCACATTTTCGTGCCAAGACGGCCCGGCACGTTTTAGACTGCTGGGCGTGGTTGAGCGGCACGGAATAAGGGCGGGGTGGATGTGATGGCGGATGTCGGCGAGCCTGTGGCCTGTGAGTCATGTGGGCGGCCGTTGCCTCCCCAGCACGGAAAAGGCAGGCGGAGGCGTTACTGTGACGCCACATGCCGGAGCGCCGCGCGCCGCGCCCGCGAGGCGGACGGTCCCGGCGCATCGGCCGATGTAAAGCCTAGCTTGACAGGCCTCAAGCGTCAGGAATATGTTGACGGCGTAGCTAAGACGCCCAGTGAAGCGGGCCCGGTGGCCGTCAGGGTCGGCGACGCCGCCCGGCGGCTGGCGGCCGAGCTCACCGGCTCGGGCACCGGCTCCCCGCTGGCCGCGGTGTCGGCGGCCAGCGACCTGTCCGCCGCCACCAACGCGGCCCTGCAGGAAGCCGTCGACCGTGCCCGGGCGGCCGGGCACAGCTGGAGGGAAATCGGCGATGTCCTCGACACGACCAGGCAGGCCGCATTCCAGCGATTCGGCCGGCCGGTCGATCCGCGGACCGGCAAGCCCATGCTCAGGGCCGTGCCGCGGGGCACGGCGGAGCGGGCCATCGACCTGTTCGCCAACGTCGTCGAAGGCCGCTGGGAGGCGGCGACGAGGGATTTCACCCCGCAGATGCTTGAGCACGTGGACGCCGGGCGGATCGCCGACGCGTACGCGCAGACGGTCAGCATGGTCGGCGACTTCGAGCGGATGGGCGAGCCGCTCGCCTACCCGGTGAGCATGGGCGCCGCGGTGGACATCCCGCTGTACTTCGAAGCAGGCGAGCGGACGGGCCAGGTCACCTTCGACCGCAACGGCAAGGTCATCGGCCTGTTCATCCGCCCGCCCCAGAAATGAGAACCGGCAACCTCACCCCCAGGCGGGCTCACATGAACGGCAACGCCTCAGCCAGCACGACCGGGCGCCTGCGTGCCGGGGCCGCCACGGCCATCGCCGTGGCCGCCGCCTGCACGCTGGGCGCCGCCTGCGATTCGCCGCCGAAGCCGGCCGCGAGCCCCGCCGCGCCGAGTTCCACGGCGAGCTTGCCCGGCACCCCCGTTGGCCGGCAGGCCCGCTGGCTGCTCGGTGCGGTGCCGCACGCGCCGCTCCCGGCCGCCGCGATCAACGCCCACTTCGACGCCAGGTTCCTCGCGCTGGCCCCGGCGGCCCGGCTGAACAGCGTCTTCACGCAGGTGCGGAGCCTGCGGCTCGACTCGATCACGCAGAGCACGCCCGGCACCCTCGTGTTCGTGGTCACCGCGAACGGCGGGTCCAGGCTGGCCGTGAGCATGGCCACCGACGCCCGCGGCCTGATCAGCGGCCTGCTGCTGCGGCCGGCCAGCACGTCCGAAGGCGCCGCCGGTGCCGACAGCCTGGTCCGGCGTGGACCGCATGATCCGCTCGGTGGCACCGCAGGTGCACTTCCTGGTCGCCGCGGTCAACGGGAACACCTGCCGGCCGGTCCACGCGATCGGCGCGACCACGCCCGCCCCGCTGGGCTCGGCCTTCAAGCTCTACGTGCTCGACGCCCTGGCCCGCGCCGTCGCGGCGGGCACAGTGAGCTGGGATCAGCCGCTCACCGTCACCAGCCAGGTCAAGAGCCTGCCCTCCGGGACCCTCCAGGACGACCCCGACGGCACCAGGGTCAGCGTGCGGCAGGTGGCGGCTGGCATGATCTCGATCAGCGACAACACCGCCGCGAACATGCTGATGGCCCTGCTCGGCCGGCCCGCGGTCGAGGCCGCGACCCGGGCGACGGGAATGGCCGACCCCGCCCTGGACGTGCCGTTCCTCACCACGAGGGAACTGTTCGTCCTCAAGCTCGACGGCTGGCCGAAGCTGGCCAGCCGCTACCTGGCCCTCGATGCCGCCGGGCGGCAGGCGCTGCTGTCCGGCACCGTCGACCGGGTCCCGCTGAGCGCGCTGTCCGCGGCCCCCTGGACCGAGCCCCGCGACACCGGCTCGCTCGAATGGTTCGCCTCGCCGGCCGACATGTGCCATGTGTTCGCCTCGCTCGCCATGCTGGCCCGGCAGCCGAAGCTGGCCCCGCTCGCGGGCATCCTGGCGCGCAACGCCGGCGGCATGAACCTGGATCCCAGCCGGTGGCGGCCGGTCTGGTTCAAGGGCGGCTCGGAGCCGGGCGTGCTCACGCTCAACTACCTGGCCACGACCCGCACCGGCCAGACCTACGTGGCCAGCGTGCTGGCCGCGAACCCCACGGCGCCGCTCGCGCAGAACTCGGCCGTCCTCACGCTGATCAGCGCGGTCAAGGGCGCGCTCCAGCTCGCCGCGGGCCGTGCGTAGCTACAGGCTGGCGACCTGGGGGATCACCTGGCTGCCGATGATCTCCAGCGGGGTGACCTCCCAGACGTTGGCGACCGCGCCGATGGCCGCATGGAAGCCCATCTGGGCCAGGTTGCCGAGCTGGTCCACCATCTCGGCGGTCTTCTCGCCCTTCTCCCCGGGGTCGAAGATGAAGTAGCAGGTCTTGGTGATCTCGTCGTAGTCGCGGCCCTCGGCGTCGCAGTGCGCCCGCAGCACGTCGAGCTTGT
The DNA here is from genome assembly GCA_963730235.1 of uncultured Actinomycetes bacterium. Classification (GTDB taxonomy): domain Bacteria; phylum Actinomycetota; class Actinomycetes; order Streptosporangiales; family Streptosporangiaceae; genus DASXKD01. Next base: position 49,544 of record CAVSRH010000022.1, on the reverse strand, counting down.
GCGCAAGCTCGGGGCCGGGGAACAGGTTGCACGCCTGGGCGTACCTGGCGACGAACCGCAGCGTCTTCCGCTCGCCGCTGCCGCCGATCATGATCGGCGGGTGCGGCTTGGACAGCGCCTGCGGCGAGTTCAGCGGCCGCTCCAGCTGGTAGTGCTTGCCCTGGTACGGGGTCTCGTCGCCGCGCCACATCTGCAGGCAGATCTGCAGCGTCTCCTCCAGCCGCTCGAACCGCTCGGCCACCGGCGGGAACGGGATGCCAAGCCCGCGGGACTCCTCATCGTTCCACGCGGCGCCGATGCCGAGCCAGGCCCGCCCGCCGGACAGCACGTCCAGCGTGGTCACGGTCTTGGCGAGGATTCCCGGGTGCCGGTACACGGTGCCGGTCACCAGGGTCAGCAGCTTCGCCCGCGACGTCACCGCGGCCAGGTAAGCCAGCGTGGAGTAGGCCTCGAGCATCTCCCGCTCCGGTGGCCCGATCACCCCGATCTGGAAGAAGTGGTCCATCACGGCGATGAAGTCAAAACCGGCCTCGTCGGCCGCCCGGCCCACCGCGGCCAGGTCGGCGCCCAGCCGCGCCGGTCCGCCGGGGAAGGTGAAGTCTGGAATCTGCACACCGATCTGCACGGTGATCGCCTCCGCTCTCGGGTCTGCGGGCCGCCAGGCCAGCCCGCCGGTGCCGCCCGGTGAAGGCTCTCACAGCCAGGTGCGCGCGGTGACCCCGGGCCGGTAGGGCACCCGGTCGCGCACAATGGGGATATGACCCAACCCGTACTCAAGACCAGGACGCTGGTGACCGAAGATGGCGTGCCGATCGAGGCGATGCACCTTCCCAGGGACACCGACCTGGCGATCGTGCTCGCGCACGGCTTCACCCTGTCCTGGCAGCACGGGGCGGTGTGGCGGGTCGCCAGGCGGCTGAACCGCACGGCGGGCGTGATCGCGTTCGACTTCCGCGGCCACGGCAGGTCGGGCGGGCGGTCCACGATGGGCGACCGGGAGACCAGGGACCTGGCCGTCGCCGTCGGGTACGCGCGGGAACTGGGCTACCGGCGGATCGTCGTGGTCGGCTTCTCGATGGGGGCCTCGATCGTGGTCAGGTATGCGGGCCTGGTCGGCGGGGTCGACGCCGCGGTGTCGGTGAGCGGGCCCGGCCGCTGGTACTACCGGGGCACGTACCCGATGCGCCGGGTGCACTGGGCGGTGGAGCACCGCCTCGGCCGAGTGATCACCAGGGTGTGGCTGAACACCAGGATCAGCAGCGGGCGGTGGAACCCGGTCCCGATGCCGCCCGCGGAGGCGGCCGCCCGGATCGCGCCGATCCCATTGCTGGTGGTGCACGGCGACAAGGACCCGTACTTCCCGGTCGAGCACGCCCACCAGCTCTACCGGGCCGCGCGCGAGCCCAAGGAACTGTGGCTGGTCCCCGGGTTCGGGCACGCCGAGTCCGGCTCGGACGACGCCCTGGTGGACCGCATCGCCGCCTGGGCCGACCAGACGACGGCAGGCCGGGCCTCCACGGGTGGCGGCGACTCGCAGGAGGAACGGGCCGGCGCCGCCTAATGGCCTGCGGCCTGGTTCCTCCGTTACGAGGCCGTGGCCGCCCGCAGGCTCTCCCCGGTGTCCGGATCGAAGAAGTGCAGCGCGGCCAGGTCCACGTGCACCTTGGCGGCCTGGCTCTCGGTCAGCGTGGTCCGCGGGTCCATCCGCGCGACGATCGCCGCGGACAGCGGCTGGATCTCCTCCTCCGCCGCCTCCGGGTCCTCCGGTTCCCCGCCGTCCGCCACGGGATGCAGTGGCTCCACCCCGACCCGGCAATGCACATCAACTTCCGACCCAAGCTCCTCGCGCAGTTCGACCTGCACGTCGAGGACCGACCCGGGCGCGGCGTCCGGCACCAGGGTGGCGTCCTCCAGGTGCTCGGGCCGGATGCCGAGGACGACCTTGCGGCCCAGGTAGCCCTCAAGTCCCGGGTGCTCGCGCAATGCCCGCTCGCCAACGGTGAGCCGGTGCGTGCCGAAGCACACCTGCGGGCCGGCGTCGCCACGCTCCACCGTGGCCTCCAGCAGATTCATCGCCGGCGAGCCGATGAACGCGGCCACGAACAGGTTGGCCGGCCGCTTGTACAGCTCCTGCGGCGGCGCGACCTGCTGGAGCACCCCGTGCTGCAGCACGGCCACGCGGCTGCCCAGGGTCATCGCCTCGGTCTGGTCGTGCGTGACATAGATCGTGGTCACCCCGAGCGAGCGCTGCAGCCGGGCGATCTCCGCGCGCATCTGCACCCGCAGCTTGGCGTCCAGGTTGGACAGCGGCTCGTCCATCAGGAAGGCGCGCGGCTGGCGGACGATGGCCCGGCCCATCGCCACCCGCTGGCGCTGCCCGCCGGACAGCTGCCGCGGCTTGCGGGCCAGCAGCGGCTCCAGTTCCAGGATGCGCGCGGCCTCCTGCACCCGGCGCCGGATCTCGGCCTTCGGGGTCCTGCGGTACTTCAGGCTGAACGCCATGTTGTCGTACACCGACAGGTGCGGGTAGAGCGCGTAGCTCTGGAACACCATGGCGATGTCGCGGTCCCGGGGCTCGGTGTCGTTCACCGGCTGGCCGTCGATCAGGATGGTCCCGCCGGTGACCTCCTCCAGCCCGGCCACCATGCGCAGCGCCGTGGTCTTGCCGCACCCGGACGGGCCGACCAGCACCATCAGCTCACCGTCGGCGATGGCCAGGTCGAGCCCGCGCACCGCCGTGGTCCCGTCGGGGAACTGCTTGGTGATGCCGTCCAGCACGATCGCCGCCATCGAGGCTCCTCACTGTCCGCCGCGCAGGCTGCTGCGGCGCTTCGCTGCCCGCTCCCGGGCCACTTGGGCGGGGCGGTGGGGTCAGGGTCAGCACTGCACTTGCTGTCATTTAGCCGCCAAACGCCAGGGCGGGGTGGCCCCGGGCCCCCGGGATGGCCCGCAGCACGTGGCCGGCCAGGGGCTCGGCGGCCCGCTGCGCACCGGTCATGCCCTGCCAGGCCGTGGTCAGGTACAGCTCGTCCAGGCCGGGGCCGCCGAACGCCGGGCAGGTCGGCTGGGACGCGGGGACCGGCAGCACCGTCAGCAGCTCACCGTCCGGTGCGTACCGGTGCACCTGGCCGGCGCCCCAGATGGCGACCCACAGGCGTTCCCTCGGCGTCCACCACCAGGCCGTCGGGCACCGGGCCGCCGCCGGCGGAAGCGGGCCAGGTCACGGGCGCGCCCCAGTTCCCCGCTGGCCGCCTCGAAGCCGAACGCCCGGACCCGTGGCTCCGGCTCGCCCGAGTCGATGTAGTAGAACGTGCCGCCGTCCGGGCTCCAGCCCAGCCCGTTGGACTCGGTGACGCCATCGAGGACCTGGTGACGGTCCCGTCGGGGTCAAGCCGGTACAGCGCCCCCGCGCCCGGCCGCACGTCGCCGGTCACCGTGCCGGCCCAGAACCGCCCGGCGGGGTCGCACGCACCGTCGTTGAAATGGGTATCGGCGGCCATCCCCGGGGGGCGTAGCCCCCGCCCCGGCTGCCGTCCTCGCCCGCCGCCGGCCGCGCCGGTCAGCCGGAAGCCGTCGGCCGTGGCCAGCACGTACCCCCCGCCGCGGCGCGGGGCCGCGGCGCCGAGCGCGACACCAGCCAGGTCGAGCACGATCTCGTCGCCGCCGCCCGGGCGGTGCTCGTGCAGGTGCCCGGCGCTGATGTCCACCCACATCAGGCTGGCCCGGCCGGCGTCCCAGAACGGGCGCTCGCCGAGTTCGGCGCCCGCCGCGACGGCGACCTCCCAGCTCAGGCCAGGTCTTGCCGTCATTTGCCCATCCCCAGGGTCAGGCCCTTGATCAGGTGCCGCTGGAAGATCAGGAACACGATGATCGCCGGGAGCGCGCTGATCGAGCGACCCGGCCATCAGCACCGGGATGCTGGTGGTCCGGCCCGCCGACAGCGCGGCCAGGCCGACCGTGATCGTGCGCTGCTCGGGTTCTGCAGGAACAGCAGCCCGACCAGCAGGTCATCCCAGATCTGGATGAACTGCAGCACCGTCACCGTCGCCAGGGCCGGCAGCGACAGCGGCAGCGCGATGCGCAGGAACGTGCGCTCGTAACCGAGGCCGTCCATCACCGCGGCCTCGATCAGCTCGTCGGAGATGCCCCGGTAGTAGGTGGCCATCAGGAACGTGGCGAACGGCGTGCCGAGCGCGGCGTAGACCAGGATCGCGCCGAGGTAGGTGTTGATCAGGTGCAGCTTCGCCGAGGTTCACGTACTCCGGGATGATGATCGACTGCAGCGGCACCATCAGCGCGGCGACGACGCAGCAGGAACACCAGCCCGCTGCCGCGGTAGCGCAGCTTGGCGAACGCGAACCCGGCCGTGGTGGACACCGCGAGGATGATCAGATCGAGACCGCGCAGACGAGCGTGGAGTTGAGCAGCTCCCGCCAGACCGGCAGCTCGGTGAACAGCTGGCCCCAGCTCACCGTGGAGTGCCCGCCCTGCCGGTCGAACTGCGACTGGTTACGGAACGCGTTGTCGAGCATGTAGAAGAACGGGTAGAGCATCACCACGGCGATCACGCACATGATCGCGAACAGCGTGCCGGCGCGGAACCGGCGCCTGGCCTTCGCGGCCGGGCGGCCGGGGCTCCTGCGGCGCGGTCACGGGTCGCCGCGGTCACCAGCCCTCACCGTCCTCCGCCTGATCAGCCGGAGCTGGACCAGCCCGACGACGGCCATGATGACGAACAGGATGATCCCGTACAGGGCGCCGGTGCCGAACTTGCCCTGGCGAGAACGCGTTCTGGTAGACGAAGAACTCCAGCGTGGTGGTGCCGAAGCCGGGCCCGCCGCCGGTCATCACGAAGATCAGGCTGAACAGCGCGGAGAACGCGCTGATCACCGTGATCACGAAGGAGAACAGGATGAAACGCCGGAGCAGCGGCAGCGTGACCCGGCAGAAGATCTGCCACCGGCTCAGCCCGTCGACCCTGGCCGCCTCGATCAGCGTCGGGTCCAGCGTCGCCATCCCGGTCAGGAAGATGATCGTGTTGGTGCCGACCATCGACCAGATGAACGTGATCGCCAGCGCCACCAGCGCCTGCGCTGCCCGGCCAGCAGGTCGGTCTGGATGGAGCCGAGCCCGACGTCGGCCAGCAGGCTGGTTCAGCAGCCCCTGGTCGCGCGAAGAACTGCACCGCGACCATGCCGATGACGACCCAGGAGATCGCCGTCGGCAGGAAGTACACCGAGCGGAAGAACCGCCAGCCGCGGACGTGCTCGTGCAGCAGGACCGCGATGCCCAGCGGGATGCCGATCGCGAACGGGATCGCCAGCAGCAGCAGCGCGTTGTTCTCCAGCACCCGCCAGAACGTCGGGTCGCTGAAGCGCCGTGGAGTAGGCGCTCGGGCCGATCCAGGTCGCGGTGAGCCGTTCCACTTGGTCATCGAGTAGTAGACGGCCTGCCCGATCGGGATGCCCGAGCAGGGCGACGACCACGCGATCGGCCGGCAGCGACAGCAGGATGCCCGCGCGCCGGCGGCGGCGCGCGGGCCGACGCGCGGCTGCCGCGACCTGGGCGGGTCGGCCGCGGCCGGGCGTCGGAGCTCGGCCGGCGGCCTCGGACTGCGCGGCTCGAGGGTGCTCAGCCTGGGTGAGTCTCGGGCTTACGGGTAGCTGGTGCCCCGCTCGTTGGCGGGCAGCTGGCCCAGCGTGGTCTGCATGGCCTGGACAGCGCCGAGCTGAGCGACATCGCTGCCGTTCAGCACCGAGGGCAGGACCTTGCTGCCGGTGTTGACGACGTTCGCCCTGGACCACGTTGTCGAGCATCGGGTACGCGGTCATGTGGTCCTTGCTGACGAAGTTCAGCATCTGCTGGTTGACCGGGTTGGTGGTCGAGGTGCCGTTGATGGCCGGGATCAGGCCGGCCGCGTTGATGATCTGCGGCGGCCTGCGGGGTGGTCATGAACTCAGGAACTGCGGCGCCTGCGTGCGGGTGCTGCGAGTAGTTCGTCATCGAGAGGCCGTCACCGGCGAAGTCCACGACGCCCTTGATCGGGGTGTTGGAGAACGGCGGCACGAACGCCGCGACCTTGGTGCCGAGCGCGCTGGTGAACTTCTGGGTGTCCCAGGTGCCGTCGACCATCATCGCCGCCTTGCCGGACTCGAACTGGCCGAGGTTGTTGGTGTTGGTGAGCACGTCGGAGTTGGTGCAGCCCTCGCTGTGCAGCTTGGCCCAGTTGGTCAGCTGGGCCGCTGTTCGCCGCGGAGGTCCACGGGATCGCGCCGCTGTACAGGCTCCTGCCACTGCGACACCGAGTACTGGCCGATCATCATGTAGCTCATGTCGTACCAGGGGTAGAACTCGGCGCCGAGCGGCTGGCCGCCGTTGCCGTAGACCATCGGGGTGTAGCCGGCCGCCTTCAGCTTCGTGCAGGCGGCGTACAGCTGGACCAGTCGGTCGGCACCGACTTGACGCCCGCCTTGGCGAAGTCGGCCTTGTTGTAGAAGCCGATGTAGAACTGGTTCTCCAGCGGGATCACGTACGGGCCGTTGGCGGCGTTGAAGCTCGTCAGAGGTCCACTTCAGCGCGTCCGGGTCGATCCTGCTGAGGTCGGACGCCGGGACCAGGCCCTTCAGGTTGGTCAGGTAGCACTTGTACTGCAGGGTGAACAGCCGGTCCACATCACCGCGAGGTCGGGGCCGTTCTTGGAGATGGCCGCGGCCTGAAGCAGGGCGAAGTAGTTGTCGGCAGGCTGGCTGACCACCTTGATCGTGATGTTCGGGTGCAGCTTCTCGAAGGCCTTGGCCAGGTTCTGCAGCGCCGTCGCGTTCTGCTCGGTGCCATAGTTCTGCCAGATCGTCAGCGTGACCGGGCTCGACGTCGAGCCCGAGCCGCCGCTGCTGGCGCTGCTGCCGCAGGCTGCGGCGAGCAGCGGCCGCGCGGCCACGCCCGCCGCCAGTCGTCCATCGCCTCACGGCTGTACTCCCTTCTGCTGTCTTGCCGGCATTGGTCATGACCGGCCCGACCACTGGTTCGACGAACCGGCGGTGTGCCGGTGTGGGCGCCCGGAGGAAGTCCAGGTCGCAGCCGTCGGGCGCCTGCAGTGACGTGCTCGCGGTACAGGGCCGGCCAGCCGCGCAGGTGCGGCGAGTCCGGCGGTGCCCATGCCGCCGCCCGCCGGCGACAGTCTCCGCCGGCGGGCACCTCGCAGTCGAGCGTGCCCGCGGCCACGTCCAGCGCGATGAGGTCGCCGTCCCCGACCAGCGCCAGCGGGCCGCCGATGGCCGCCTCCGGGGCGGCGTGCAGGACGCACCGTGCCGAAGCTGGTGCCGCTCATCCGGGCGTCGGTCACCCGGACCATGTCCGTCACGCCCGCCGCGGCCAGCTTGGCCGGGATCGGGATCATGCCCCATTCCGGCATGCCGGGGACGCCGACCGGGCCGCAGCCGGCCAGCACCAGCACGCTGTCCGGGCGTGACCGGCAGGCCCGGGTCGTCGATCCGGCGGCAGCATGTCGTCGTAGCCGCGGAACACGACGGCGGGCCCGCGGTGGCGCAGCAGTTCCGGGCGTGGCGGCGCTGAGGTCTTGATCACCGCGCCGTCCGGCGCCAGCGAGCCGCGCACGACGGCGAACGCGCCGCCGTCCGCAGCGGGTCGACCGCGGCGCCTGATCGCGCCGCCGTCGCTTCGGGGCCGGGGCGGCGGCGATGATCTCGCCGAGGCTCTGCGCCGGTGACGGTCACCGGCGCCGGGTCCAGCAGCGGCGGCCAGCTCGCGCAGCAGGGCGGGCACGCCCGCCGGCCGCGTGGAAGTCCTGCATCAGGCCGGCCCGGACGGCTCGACGTCGGCCAGCACGGGCACGTCGGCGCCGAGCCGGCCGATGTCGTCGAGGGGGAACGGCACGCCGGCCCGGCCCGGCGATCGCGGCCAGGTGGATGACCGCGTTGGTCGAGCCGCCGACCGCGTGCAGCACGCCGATCGCGTTGCCGAACGCGTCGCGGGTGACAGCACGACCGCGGGCGCCAGGTCCTTGCCGCACCGCGCGACCGCGTACCGGCCCGCCTGCTCGCGCCGCTGTCCGGCCGCCGGATCCCCCGCCGGGATCGACGCCGACCCGGGCACCATCAGCCCGAGCACCTCGGCCATCACGCGCCATCGTCGACGCCGTGCCCATGGTGTTGCACGCGCCCGGGCCGCAGGCCAGGCATGCTCCAGCTCCCGCCAGCCGGCGTCGTCGAGCCGGCCCGGCCCGGCGCTCGTCCCACAGCCGCCACAGCGCGGTGCCCGTGCCGATCCGCTGGCCGCGGAAGGCGGCGGGCTCGCGGGCGCCGCCGGTGACCAGCACCGTCGGGATGTCCGCGCTGATCGCGCCCATGAGCGCGCCGGGCACGCGACTTGTCGCAGTTGGCCAGCAGGACGATGCCGTCGAGCGGGTTAGCGCGGATCATCTCCTCGATCTCGATCGCCAGCAGGTTGCGGTACAGCATCGCGGTCGGCTTCATCAGGTCCTCGCCGAGCGAGATGGTCGCCGAACTCGCGCCGGGATGCCGCCCGCTGTCCTCGATGCCGCGGCGGACCGCGCCGGCCAGCGCGCGCAGCGGCAGGTTGCAGGGGTTCAGCTCGCTGGCCGGAGTTGGCGATGCCGATCACCGGCCGCCCGCCGTCGGCCCACCGTCAGCCCCGAGGAGCGCAGCGCGACCCGGTGGGCCAGCGCGACCTCGTCGTCGCCGGCCAGCCAGGCGCTGCTGCGCAGGCCGCTGCTCATGTGAGTCGGCTCCGGGACGCCGAGGCCCGGCCGCCGCCGGGCCGGACTGGACCAGGCCGAGGCCGCTGCGCGCCATCCACTCCAGCGCGACGGCGGCGCGGCGAACCTTCTCCCGGGCGATCAGGCTCGCCTCGTCCGACCAGGTGCAGCCCGCTGGGGTACAGCGGCCGGGAGTTGCGCAGCCCGAACTTGACGTACATCGGCGCGGCCACCGCGACCAGGTCGGCCGCCTCCTGGCCGCGGACCACGCCGCCCATGCCGTCCGGGCGCCTCCACGTACAGGTCGATCGGCAGCGTGGCTGGCCGCGCGCATCTCGGCGAGCTGGCCCAGGGTCAGGTCGGACGGCACGTTGATGGTCGAGGCGCCGAGCTGCTCCAGCAGGCGGACGGTCAGCGGGTTGGACGGGCGCGAGCACGGCCGACACCTTCCACACGATCCGCGCGGGGAGCTCGCCCGCCCCGCTGCATCTCGGCTGAGCAGCTCCAGCAGGCCGGTGTCGGCGACCAGGAAGCCCCGGATGCCCGTGCTCGACCGCCGCGCAGCATGTCGTCGACGGCGTACCGCAGCTGGCGCGTGCCGCGCAGCGCGCCGGCCAGGGACGGCCCCTCGCCGGACTGCGGCGACGCGCGCCGATGTCCCACTCCTCCCGCGGGCCGACGAACAGCGAGACCTCGATGCCGTGGTCGGCGCCGATGCGCGGCCATCTCGTCCAGCTCGGCCTCGGAGAGCAGCATCGCGCCGCTGCCCTGGGAGACCCGGTTGACCGTGATGCCTCGCGCCGCCGCCTCGTCGACGACGGCGCGCAGCACCTCCGGCCCCTCGCAGCTCGGGATCTCGATCCGGAAGTGCGCGCCGTCGGGGAACCGGCTGCCCGCTGGGAGGCACGGGTACCGGCGTCACGCCGCGCGCTGCACTGCCCGCGCCGCGCTGAGCACGTCCGCACCGGCGTCCGTGCGTCATCTGACGCACCTCCAGAACAGCGGGGCGCGGCGGATGCCGGCCGTCGTCGCTCGGCCGGCCAGCCCGGCGCCCGTAGGTGACGCGCTCCAGCCGCCGGCCTCACCAGGTAGGTGTCCTCGGCCTTCGCGCCGCCCGGGCAGGCTCGGGTTCCACGCGACCGCGTGACCCGGCTGCGACCGGCTCGCCGGTACCAGCGGGAACCGCCCTGGCCCGGGGCGATCTCGAACTCGCGCTGGGCGTAGCCGATCGGCCCGCCCTGGTAGTGCCCGGCCCAGCCGCCGGGCGCGCCCTCGGCCGCGTACCCTGGTCCAGCGCGCCGAGCGCGTCCCCGTAGCTGTGCGCCGGGCAGGGATGCGGCCAGGACGGCCGCCTCGATCCGGCGAGCACCCGGCGGCGCAGCGACCGCGTAGCGCGCGGGTCAGCGGCCCCGCGCTGGCGAACCGGGTGGCCGCGACGTGCAGCCCGCCGCGCCGGCGACCACCACCGCCATCACGAGGCGCCGCACCGGCGCGCCGGCCGCCATCGGGTGGCGGTACCGCCGGACCCGGTCGTCGCCGCCGACGATCAGGACCGGCGTGTCCGCGCCGCGCGGCTTCGAGCCCCGCGGCGCAGCGCGCCTGGATGTCGAGGTCGCGCTCGCCCGGCCGCCAGCGGACCAGCGCTGTCTTGCAGGCCGCGGCGGCGTCGGCGGCCGAGGTCGCGCAGGTCGTCGCTGCTCGGCCGCGGACAGCGCGAGCCGGAGTTCGATCGAGGTCGTCCGAGCAGTCCTGGCCGAACGCCGGGTGCCCGTCGCAGGCCAGCGCGCGCCGCGGGCGCGCCGGCGATGTCCGCGGCCGCCCGGACGAACGCGCCCGGGTCGTACCAGGGCACGGCCACAAGCTCGGCGAAGCCGTGGTCGCCCGGCCGGTATTCCTCGCGCGATCCGGTCCGCCTCCACCTTCGTGGTGATCAGCGCCGCGGACGTCAGCCGGAGACCACCGCCCAGACCAGGTCCGTCGGCGGCCGTCCGGTCCACCGGCGGCGGCAGGCCGCCGGTCAGCCACGACACCGGCCCCGGCCCCGTCAGGACCAGTCCCCGGAGTCGCCCGCTCGGCCAGCCAGGGCAGCACCCGCTCCCGCGCCGCCCGCGCCCGCAGCACGCTCCGGCTCGTCCCGGACTGGAGAGGACGCAGGCCATCGGGGGGTTCCGGGGGGTCGCCCCCCCGGGCTAGCACCGCGGCCATAGCGAAGCTGCCCGCTGGCGGGCAGCATCCGGTGTCGTTAGAGCCAGCGCCGGCGGACAGCGAGTAGGGGCCGGCGCTTCGTTCGGTAGTACCGAACGATGTTCTGTGATATAGAATCACCATGACATGCAATCATCCAGCTCAGACCGTGTCAACCTTGATCAACGAGGCGAAAGAAGCTGGCTTGGTTGGTAATTCCGAACGAAAGGCCGGCCTTGGTCACCGGTGACGTACCGGCCTCCGTGGACTCGGTCGCGGGCCGGTACACGGTGCGCAGCGTGGCCCGCGCGTTGCGGCTGGTCGAGACGTGGCGGAGGGCCCGGCCGAGGGGTGCTCGCTCAGCGACCTGGCCCGGGAACTGGGCACCTCCAAGAGCACGGCGCTGGCCCTGGCCCGCACCCTGTCCGCCTTCGGGTACCTGCGCGAGGCCACGCACGGCCGCGGCTACGCGCTCGGCACGGCGCTGATCAGGCTGGGGGACATGGCCGGCCAGCAGCTCCCGCTGCGCGACCTGTGCCGCCCGCTGATCGACGACTGTCCGGGCAACCAAGATGACCGCGCGGGCCGCGGTCAACGACGGCGGGTACCCGGTGTTCATCGACCGGGTCGACGGCCCGGGCACGGTCAGGTTCCACACGCCGCTCGGCCAGCGCGAGGTGCCGCACGCCTCGGCGGCGGGCAAGGCGATCCTCGCGGCCATGGACGAGGCGGCGGTCCGCCAGGTGTGCGCCGGCACCGGCCTGCGGCCCAGAACCACGCACACCATCACCGACGTCGGCACGCTGCTGGACAACCTGGCCGCGGTGCGCAGCGACGGGTTCGCGGTGGACGACGAGGAAGACGCCGAGGGCATCTTCTGCGTGGGCGCCGCGTTCTTCGGGCATGACGGCGGCTGCGGCGGGGCGGTCAGCGTGACCGGCATCAAGGGGGACCTGCCCGCCTGGCGGGTGAAGGAACTGGGCCAGGCGGTACGGCGGGGCGCCGACCGGGTCTCCGAGTCGCTGGGCGGCAGCCGTTACGCAGAAATGGCGATGTGATCGCAGCGGAAAGCGTTCGTGATCATGACGTTTTGGTCGTTATAGCAGCCAAAACGCCATGATCACGAACGCGGGACGTGGCGGGAGGGGCGAGGGTTACGTGAGTGCCGATCGGAGGCCCGCGCTGGTGGTGCGGGCGCCCGGTGACGTGGCGCTGGAGGAACGGGACGCACCGGTGCCGGGCCCGGGCGAGGTGCTCGTCCGGCCGGACGTGGTCGGCCTGTGCGGCACCGACCTGGAAATCATCGCCGGCACAGATCGATCCCGCCTACACCCGGTACCCGCTGGCGCTCGGGCACGAGTGGTCCGGCATCGTGGTCAGCGCTGACGGCCGGGCTGGCGCCGGGCGCCCGGGTGGTCGCCGAGGGCATCGTGCGCGTGCGGGCACTGCGCCCGCTGCGCGCGCCGGGGACACGAACCTCTGCGACACCTACGACGAGCTCGGCTTCACCCGCGACGGCGCGGCCGCCGGTTACCTGGCGCCGTGCCGGCCCCGCTGGTGCACGCCATCGCGCCCGGTGTCAGCGCCGAGGACGCCGTGCTGGTCGAGCCCGCCGCGGTGGTCTACCGCGCGCTGGCCGGGCAGCGCGGTCGCGCCCGGCTGCCGGGCGCTGGTCATCGGAGACGGCACGGTGGCGCTGCTCGCGGTACCGCTGCTCGGCCTGTGGTCGCCCGGCGAGATCGTCATGCTCGGCCAGCCGGGACGGCCAGGCCGGGCTGGCCGCCGCGGCCGGCGCGGCCAGGTTCGAGACCTCGCCGCGGGCGGCGGGCACCGGCTACGACCTGGTGATCGAGGCGGCGGGCAGCACCGGCGCGGTGCGCGACCGCGCTGGCGGCGGCCCGGCGCGGCGGCTCCGTGCTGCTGATCGGGCTGCCGCCGCATGGCGACACCGCGGCGCTGCCCGTCGACGACGTGGTCAACAACGACCTGACCATCCTGGGCAGTTTCGCCTACACCTCGTCGGCCTGGCGGGACGTGGTCGCGCTGCTCAACTCCGGGCGGCTGCGGCCTGGACTTCCTGGTCACGCACCGGTTCCCGCTGACGGACTGGGCGCTCGCCCTCGATGCCCTGCGCGGCCCGGCGAGCCCGCGTGGCAAGGTGATGCTGACGATCGGCCCGCCGGAGGAGGACTATGACGATCACGAGCGCAACCCGCACGACCCCGCCGACGTCATCGGCGAGTGGCAGCAGGCCGGCGACGCCGAGGTCGCGGCGGCGGTCGGCCGCGCGGCCACCGCGGCGCGCGGCTGGGCGGGCACACCCGCGCCGGCCGGGCCGGCGGCGCTGTCCGCCGCGGCCGGCGCGCTGGAGCAGCGGGCCGCCGAGGTGACCGACCTGGTCATCAGGGAGGTCGGCAAGCCGCGCTCGGAGGCGGCGCGGCGAGGTCGCCCGCGGCGTCGCCATCCTCCGTTACTACGCCCAGGCCGCGCTGCTCCCCGACGGGGACACCCTGCCCGCGGCCAGCCCGGGCGCCCTGCTGATGGCCAGGCACCGCCCGGTCGGGGTCACCGGCCTGGTGACACCGTGGAACTTCCCGGTGGCCATCCCGCTGTGGAAGGCGGCACCGAGCCTGGCATACGGCAATGCGACCGTGCTGAAGCCCTCGGAGGAGTCGCCGCCGTGGCGCTCCTGCTGGCGGAGATCGTCGGCGCGCACCTGCCCGCGGACGTGTTCGGTGTCGTCCTCGGCGCCGGTGCGACCGGGCGCGCGCTGGCCGACCACCCTGACGTGGCGGCGGTGTCGTTCACCGGGTCTCGTGCCCGCCGGGCGGGACGTGGTGGCCCGGGTCGGCCGGCCGCGGCGGCCGGGTCCAGGCCGAGATGGGCGGGCAGAACGCCGTCGGTCGTGCTCGCCGACGCCGACCTGGACCGGGCCGCCACCGCGATCGCCTACGCGGCGATGGGCTACGCCGGGCAGAAGTGCACCGCGACCAGCCGGATCATCGTGGAGGACGCGGTCTACGCCAGAGTTCCGTGATCAGCTCGCGGCCGCCGTCGCCGCGCTCGGCGTGCTCGACCCGCGCCAGGACGGCACCGCTCGTCGGACCGGTGATCAGCGAGCGGGCCAGGGATTCGGCGCTGGCCGCGGTCGCCGCGTCCGGCGGCACGGTGGTCACCGGCGGCACGGCGCTCGACGCGCCCGGCTTCTATCTGGCGCCGACGCTGGTCGAGCTGGACGCACCGGCCGGGCCGCTGGCCACCGAGGAGGTGTTCGCCCCGGTGGCGGCGCTGCTGCGCGGCGGACAGCGCGGAGGCGGCCGTGCGGATCGCCAACGACGTCAGGTACGGGCTGGTCACCGCGCTGTTCACCCAGGACCTCGGCCGGGCGCTGCGGCTGACGGACCAGTTCGACGCTGGCATGGTCCGGGTCAACGCGCCCACCTCGGGGGTGGATTACCACGCCCCGTTCGGCGGCGCGAAACAGTCCAGTTACGGTCCCAGGGAGCAGGGCCTGGCCGCCAGGGACTTCTACACCGAGACCCGGACCGTCACAATCGTGCCTTGACGCCGGGCGAGGCCCCGGCATCGCGAGGAGGCGCCATGTGCACCGACCAGACGCCCGCTGCGCATGTGCTTCCCGCACGGCCGCAGGTCCTGCACGACTTCGATCCCGGCGTCGTGTTCGACCTCGAACCGGTGGACGCGGTCACGGTGACGACGCTGATGGACAACGTCACCGACATCTTCATGCCAGACCAGGGCCCGGCCCGCCGGCCGCCGGAGCTCACGGCCCGCGGCCCACGGCCATCATGGAGGATGGCGACGCGCCCGACCCGCTGCTGGCCGAGCACGGGTTCTCGATGCTGGTCACGGTGACCAAAAACGGCATGCATCACCAGCTGCTGTTCGACGCCGGAACCAGCCCGGACGGCGTCGTGGAGAACATGCGCCGCCTCGATATCGACCCCGCGCTCGATCGAGGCGATCGTCTGCAGCCACGGGCACTTCGACCACACCACCGGTCTCGACGGCCTGATCCGGCGGCTCGGCGGCACGGTGAACCTGCCGGTCCTCATCCACCCGCACTTCTGGCGCCGCCGCCGGGTGGAAATCCCCGGCCGGGATCACCGGAGATCCCCACCACCAGCCGCGGCGCGCTCACCGGCGCCGGGTTCGACGTGATCGAGGAGGGCCACCCCAGTTTCCTGTTCCACCGGTCGATCCTGGTGACCGGTGAGGTACCGCGCACCACCGGCTACGAGCCCGGGTTTCCCGCCTCAGCAGGCCTGGCTCGGCGGGCGCTGGGAGCCGGATCCGCTGGTGCTCGACGACCAGGCGCTGATCGTCGATGTCAGGGACAAGGGCCTCCTGGTGATCACCGGGTGCGGGCACGCGGGCGTGGTGAACATCTGCCGGTACGCCCGCCGCCTCACCCGTGACCGCCCCGTCTATGCGGTGCTCGGCGGGTTCCACCTGAACGGGCCGCTGTTCGAGCCGCTGATCCCGCGGGTCCTCGATGACCTGGCCGCCCTGGCGCCGAGCGTGGTCGTCCCCGCGCACTGCACCGGCTGGCGGGCCCAGCATGCGCTGGGCGCCCGGTTCGGCGAGGCGTTCGTGCCCAACACTGTCGGCACCCGGTTCCTGCTCTGACGCCGCGCCGTTACGCGGCCGGGGTCAGCGGGCTTCGGCGAGGGTGGTAGTGCCCGTCCCGGCGAAGTTCTGGCCGGTGGCGGTGCAGTGGGCCGCCGCCGGGCAGGAGACCCCGTCGAGCACGGTCAGGGTGGCGCCGGCCGGGTTCGGCGTCGGCTGGATGGCCCAGCTTGTGCCGTTCCAGCGCTCGGCCAGGGTGCTGCTGATGTCGGTGGCGGTGGTGGCGGAGCCGACCGCGGTGCAGTTGGCCGCCGACCGGCATGACACCCCGGCCAGCGCGGCGGACTGCTGGCCGGCCGGGTTCGGCGTCGGCTGGATGGCCCAGCTTGTGCCGTTCCACAGTTCGGCCAGGGTTGTGGTGCTGGCGGGATTGCCCGCCAGGCCTACGGCGGTGCAGTCGTCCGCCGCGGTGCACGAGACCGCGGCCAGGGCGGGCGTGCGGCCGCCGCCCGGGCTGGCCAACGGCTCGCTGGCCCACGTGCTGCCGTTCCAGAACTCGGCGACATCGTGGCCCACCGCCATGCAACTGCTGGTCGTGGGGCACGAGATGCTGGCCAGGCTGCAGTTGTTCGCCGCGTTGCGGCAGGGGCTGCGGCCGCAGCCGCCGGGCACGGTGGACTGGACGGCCCAGGAACTGCCGTTCCAGACCTCGGCCACCCCGGCGCAGGTGCGGTTCGCGGTGTAGGCGCCGAAACCCGTGCAGTCGGTGGCGGCGGCGCACGAGACCGCCGGCATCTCGAAGCCGGTGACCGACGGCGCCGGGCTCGCCAGGTGCTCGACCGCCCAGGCGGCGCCGTTCCAGTGCTCGGTCACGCGCAGCACGGTGGCCGCCATGCAGCTGGCCGCCGCCGGGCAGGACACCGCGAGCAGTTCGGGCACTATCTGCGCGCAAGCGCTGGTGGTTTCCATCAGCGCCGGTTTAGCGGGATTATGCATGCAGCGATTGAGCCGCACGGTCTTGTGACTATGGCCCGGCCGCGGCCCGCCTGCCGGTGCACCGGGCCCGGCAAGTATCGGTGGTGGGGATGGCAGACATGAACCGGCTGATCCTGCACGTGCTGCCCGTCCAGGACAGCGACGCGGAGGAACTGGCAGACCTCGGCGACCGGCTCCGCGCCGAGTTGCTGGAATACGACGTGGCGTCCGTCGTGCCGCTGTCCCCGGATGAGGTGCCGCCGGGAGCCAAGGGGATCGGGCAGGTCGCGGGCTGGCTGGTGGCCCAGTTCGGGACCCTCGATGGCGTGCGGGCCGTACTCAACGGAGTACGCTCCTGGGCCGCCCGCAACCAGCGGACGGTGGAGATCTCCATGGGCGGCGAGGGGCCGACACTGAAACTCGGTGCCGCCACCGCGCAACAGCAGCAGGACCTCATCGATGCCTTTCTCGCTCAGCTCGATACCCGCGCCTGAGCTGCCGCCGGGGCCGCGACATGCCCTGGTGGTGGCCACGACGACATACAACGACCCCGAGCTGCACCGGTTGCGCGCGCCAGGCCCGGGACGCCGCGATCCTGACGAAGGTCCTCGCCGACCCGGAGATCGGGGGATTCACGGTCACCTCGGTGATCAACAAGCCGGCCCGGGCGATACTGCTGGCCGTCGAGGATTTCCTTGCCGACCGGGGCACGGGCGACCTGCTGCTGGTGTACCTGTCCTGCCATGGTGTGCTGGATGACCGCCGCCGGCTGTTCTTCGCGGCCAAGGACACCCGTAAGGACCGGCTCGGGGCGACCGGTGTTGAGTCTGCGTGGGTCCGGGATCAGCTGGAGCACTGCCGCGCCCGGAGCCAGATTCTCATCCTGGATTCCTGCTTCAGCGGCGCGTTCGCCAATGCTAAAGGCGACGACGATCTCGACCTGAAAGGCCGGCTCAAAAGCAACGGACACGGCCGGATCGTGCTGACCGCCTCCGCCGCCACCGAATCCGCATACGAGGGCGACACTGCGGCCGCTACGGGATCGGTTTTCACATCCGCCCTGGTAGACGGGTTGCGCACCGGGGCGGCGGATATCGACCACGACGGGCGCATCACCGTGGACGAGGCGTACGCCTACACCTTCGACCAGGTGCAGGCGGTCGGCGGTGCCCAGACCCCGCAGCTCTGGACCTACGGCGCTGAGGGCAAGATCGTGCTTGCCCGCAGCCCCGCCGGACAGGTCGTTGACCGTCCGGAGCTGCCCGAGTCGCTGCGTGCCGCGCTGGACAGCCCGCTGCCCCGCATCAGGATCGCGGCGGTCGGTGAGCTGGGCGCGTGGCTGGACAGCGGCGATCCCGCCGGGAGCTCGTCGCCCGGGAGCAGCTCCGCGAGGTCGCCGGCAACGACATCCCTCAGGTCGCCGCCGCGGCCCGCGCCCTGCTGGACCCCGGCCGCGCCGCCGGCATGCCGCAGGGTGCTGCCGCCGGAATCCGGGACGGGCCAGAGCGGAGCCGAGGCCGGCCAGGTGAAGACCGCGGCCAGTCCGGGCACGGCCCAAGAGCGCGAGCGCAGGCGCCGGGCTACGCCGGGCAAGGCCGCGGGCGGTTCAGGGGCGGCGCTGCCCCCCGAGCGGAAGCCCGGGACCCGCCCGCTAAGGTCCGCGGCAGGCCCAAAGGCGCCCGCGGCCGGCCCAAAGGCGCCCGCGGCCGACCAGAAGGCGCGGCGCGCGGCCCGGATCCCCTCGCCAGGGTCCGGGGCAGCCACGGACCCGCACATCCCCTCGCGACATCTCCCGGCCTTCGCCGTGCCTGCCCCCACAATCAACTCATTGGCATTTAGCCCCGACGGCAGGACGCTCGCCATCGGCACCGGGAGCGCGGACGCCGCCGTGCTGCTGCGGGACCCGCTGACCGGCCAGCACCTGCGCACCCTGAAGATCGACACCGACCCCACGGTCGATGCTGACCCGCCGATCTTCCTCAGCAACAGGTGGATCGCGTTCGGCCCTGATGGGCGCCAGCTTGCCACCAGTGGCGTCATGTTCCGCCAGCTGTGGTTGTGGGACCCGGCCACCGGCCGGTCACAGCGCGAGATTCGGTTGCCTGGCTTTGCCACCACGGCAGGCTTCAGTCCCGATGGGCGCCAGTTGGCGGTCGCCGGTTTGGACGGGACGGTGTACTGGTACGACCCGGCCAGCGGGAGGCGGCGGGGCCTGGTACGGCTCCGCAGGCCCCGCGCCAAGGCCATCGAAGCGGTGAAAAGGGCCGTGAGCGGAGGCAGTACGCAGCAGCCGTACTCCTCGGTGATGTTTTCTCCCGGCCTGCGAGCGCTGGCCAGCACGAGCGACGACAGCACCGTGCGATTGTGGAATCCGGCGACCGGCGAGCAGCAGGCAGCGTTCCAGATGCGCTCCGGATCGCCGAGCACGCCGGAGTTTCGAACCATCCAGGGCGAGCCAATCCCCCTGAAAGGGCTAACCGTCCAGGGAGGGCCAACCCTCCAGGGCTTCAGTCCCGATGGGAACCTGCTTGCCGTCTCTGAGGGCCAGATGCTGACAGGCGTGGAGTTGCGTGACGCCGTTACCGGCATGCTGCGGCATCGGATCGACACAGTTTCCGTCATGGCAGAGTTCAGCCCCGACGGAAACGTACTCGCGACCAGCCAGGGAGGCGCGGTCCTGCTGTGGGACGTGGCCACCGGCAAGCAACTGGCAGTCCTCGCGCCACAGCGGACTTCCGGCACCTTTGTCAGCATCAGTTGCCTGGCCTTCGGCCCACGCGGCGGCATGCTCGCCGCCGCCGAGTCCGGCGTGGCGGTCGAGCGGCTCAGGCTGGTGAGCAAGGGTGACCCATCGGTCCGGGTGTGGACCTGAGCGAGGCCCCGGCTGGGGGGTCAGTGGCCGCGGAACGCCTCTTCCAGCCACCACGAGCCGCGGCCGGAGGTGACCTTCGCGTCGATCACCAGCGGCCGATCGCGCGGCCCGGCCAGCCAGTCGCGTACCGGCCCCAGGTCCTGCGGGCCGCGCACGGTCACCCCGGCGCAGCCGAAACCGCGGCCGATGGCGGCGATGTCCACCGGCGGGAACTGGACAGTGCCCAGCGGGTGCCCGTCCGGCCCGAAGTGGTGCACCTCGGCGCCGTATGCCTCGTCGTCGTAGACCACGATCACCATCGGCAGCCGCAGCCGGACCACGGTCTCCAGCTCGCTGATCCCCATCAGCGCCCCGCCGTCGCCGAGCGCGGCCACCGGCAGCCGGTCCGGCTGGGCGAGCGCGGCGCCGATCGCCGAGGCCAGGCCGAGCCCGACCGACTGGTACGCCTGGGTGAAGCAGAACGCCTGCTCGTCCGGCACGGACAGGAACATGCTCGGGTAGCCCATGAAGTTGCCCGAGTCGACGGCGACCATCCGTTCCGCGGGCAGCAGGTCGTCCAGCGCGATCGTCAGCGTGCGCGGGTCGATCCGCCGCCGTCCGGCCCGGGCCGCTCCGCTCGTCGGGGTAGGGCACGTCGCGCCAGCGGCCCCCGCGCGGCGATCCGGGCCCGCAGCTCGGCGGACCGGTACCCGGCCCGGGCCGTGCCCAGGCCGAGCGCGGCCAGCGCGGCCGCGGCACGTCTGGGCCGCATCGCCGAGCACCGCCGAGGTCCACCGGCCGGTGCGCGCCGAGCGCTGCGCCTCGTCGTCCACCTGCGCGACCAGCGTACCGGGCCCGATCAGCCGCCCGTGGCGCATCGTCCACATGTTCAGCGAGCAGCCCCAGCCGACGATCAGGTCGGCGCGCGCCGATCAGCTCGGCCGCCAGCGGCGAGGCGAAGCCGCCGCTCACCTCCAGGTCCCACGGGCTGCCGCGGAACAGGCCCTTGGCCGCCGCCGAGGTGGCGAGCAGCGCGCCGCAGGCGTCGGCGAGCTCCTCCAGGCCGGCCCGGGCGCCCGCCACCCGGGCGCCCCGGCCCGCCGATGAACACCGGCCGCTGCGCGCCGGTCAGCGCGGCGGCCAGCCTCGGCCACCGCCTCCGGCGCGGGCACGCGGGCGGTCCAGCGGCGGCACCGGCGGGATCACCGGCGGCTCGCACTGCGCCGCCTGCACGTCCAGCGGCATCGCGAGCACCACGGTGCGCCGCTGCCGCTGGGCGGTCCGGTAGGCGCGGGCCGCGTCGGCGGCGGCCGAGCCGGGGGAGTGCAGCCGGTCCGCCACCGCACCGACCGAGGCGGCCAGCGCCGCCACGTCGATGCGGAAGTTGGACCGCACCGCCGCGCCTCGCCACGTCCGCGGCGAGCACCAGCAGCGGCGTGCGGCTCTTGGCCGCCTCGGTGATGCCGGTCATCGCGTTGGTCAGCCCCGGGCCCTGGTGCACGCAGCAGGACCCCGGTCCGCCCCGTGCCACGGGCCCAGGCGTCGGCCATGCACGCCGCGCCGCTCTCGTGCCGGGCGGCGACGAACCGGGCGCCGTGGGCGACCAGGGCGTTGGTCACGTGGAAGTTGCCGCTGCCCACCACGCCGAACACGGTGGCGGCGCCGAGCGCCGGCCAGCGTCCTCCCGACCGCCTCGCTGACCAGCATCGGTGACGGCCAGTCTCCGGACCGTTCAACCAGGGCCAGCGCCCGGCACGGGCTGCCGGAGCCGCCGGTGATCGGCAGCGGGGCGACGATCAGCACCATGCCCTGCGGCGGGGCAGGGCCGCCAGGTTCTGCAGCTGGGTGAGCCCGTACTTGCCCGCGCCGAGCAGCGCCGAGTGGCACGGGAACGGCGGGTCGAACGAGTGCGCGGCGCCCGGCATCGGTGCCGACGGTCTCCACCCCGATGCCCGATCACCGGGGCCTCCTCGGCCAGCCACCGGGCGCACGCCACCGAGACCCCGGGCGTGTGCGGGCCCGTCTCGTTCGCGTTCAGGAACCGCTGCTGGTCGTCCGAGCGGGCGTCCCAGCCGGTACGGTAGAGCAGCCAGCCGCCCTCGGGCAGCGCGCCGTTCGGCGCCCTCCCACTCCTTGATGTGGTCCACCTCCAGCAGGAAGTCCGGGTCCGCGGCCGCCTGGGCGCTGAAGTCGAGCACCACCGCGGGCGCGATCAGCCTGGCCGCCGGCACCTGCGACACGTCCTCGCCGTCCCGCCCGGTCACCCAGTGCACCGGCGCGTCGAAGTGGGTGCCGGTGTGCTCGCCGGTGGTGATGTCGTTCCAGTACCAGGCCGGCCCGCGGTCGTCGTAGCGGCTGATCTCATGCAGGGCGAACGTCACGGTGTTGCCGAACGGCTCCGGCAGCTTGATCACCGGCGTCGACGCCGACAGCGGCGCGGTGAGGTCGACGACCTCCACCGTGGCGCTGCGCATCGCCTCGGTGAGGGCGCTGAGCACGGACATGGGGCGGCTCCTGTCCTCGTTGGGCGGCTGAGGCCCCCGCGAGGAAGTCGCGGGGGCCGCAGGCCGCCGGGGCCCGGAGGGTCGCTCCTCCGGGTCAGCTTTGCCAGGAATTATCCATGCTCGGTCCTGGCATGCGGCACCGGACTCGGCTAGGGTCGGCTGATCCGTGCGGCGGAGCGTACCAGGGACCGGCGCGGGGGAGGCAGCCATGTGGGGCAGTCGTAAGTCCGCGCCCCAGCCCCCGCCCCGCAGGCGCCATCTCGGGCTCCGGCTGCTCCTCATCGTGGTTGTCGTGCTATTCGGCCTCTACGTGCTGCCCTCGCCGTGGGCGTTCCACATCGGCGGCAAGTTCAGCCCGTTCGGCGAGTGGGACGGCTACGGCCCGGTCCAGGCCAGCAACGGCGGGCGCTACCTGCTGTACACCCACCTGCGCGGCGGGCTCCTCAACAACCACGGCCACGGCGGATGCAGTTTCACCGGCTGCGACACGCTAACCGGCACCGCCCAGCTGTGCACCCAGGGCGGCCAGCACTACACCTTCAAGCTGACCGGGGCCGTGCACGGCTGGTACAGCACCAACGGCTCGCGTACCGACATCGACCTGACCGGCGGCACGCCGAAGTCGCTGCCCAGCGGCTGGACGGTCGCCTTCCACGGCACCTGGCACGGGGCCGTGCTGCCGATCACCGACACCGGTGGCTCGTTCACCAGGTCTTCACCCCGGCCGGGGCGATCAGGGCGAAGGCCTCCGCCGGGAACACCGGTACCGCGAGCGGTGCGCTGCGATCCGGCTCGTCCGGCAGCTTCGGCCAGGCCTGCCACGCCCTGGCCGGCCAGGCACACTGACCGCCTGCCAGGCATACTGACGGTCGGCCAGGGGCCTACCAGCTGGTCGGCAGCGGCATGCCCTCGCTGTAGCCCGCCGCGCTCTGCACCCCGACCACCGCCCGCTCGTGCAGCTCGGCGAGGTCGCTGGCGCCCGCGTAGGTGCAGGCGCTGCGCAGGCCGGCGGTGATCTGGTCGATCAGGTCCTCCACCCCGGGACGCTGCGGGTCCAGGTACATCCGGGCCGTGGAGATGCCCTCCTCGAACAGTTCCTTGCGGGCCCGGTCGAACGGCGAGTCGGTCGGCCGAGCGCAGCCGCACCGCCCGGGCCGAGGCCATGCCGAAGCTCTCCTTGTACAGCCGGCCGTCGGCGTCGCGGAACGGGTCCCCCGGCGACTCGTAGGTGCCGGCGAACCACGAGCCGATCATGACGTTGGCCGCGCCGGCGGCCAGCGCCAGCGCGACGTCCCGCGGATGCCGGACGCCGCCGTCCGCCCAGACGTGCGCGCCCAGCTCGCGGGCCTCGCGCGCGCACTCCAGGACCGCGCTGAACTGCGGCCGGCCCACCCCGGTCATCATCCGGGTGGTGCACATCGCGCCCGGCCCCACGCCGACCTTGACGATGTCCGCCCCGGCCCCGACCAGGTCGGTGACGCCCTCGGCGGTGACCACGTTGCCCGCCGCGACCGGCACCGCCGGGCCGATGCCGCGCGGACCGCCCGGAGCGCGCTGATCATCTTGCTCCTGGTGGCCGTGCGCGGTGTCCACGACCAGGATGTCCACCCCGGCCCGCGCCAGCGCCGCCTGGCCTTGCCGGCGACGTCGCCGTTGATGCCGACCGCGGCCCCGATCCGCAGCCTGCCCCGCCGCGTCGGTGGCCGGCCGGTAGAGCGTCGCGCGCAGTGCGCCGGTCCGGGTCAGGATGCCGACCAGCGGCCCGGTCGGCGTCCACCACCGGGGCCAGCCGGTGCCTGCCCTCGTGCAGCAGGCCGAACGCCTGCTCGCGGGTCGATCCCGGCCGGCAGCGTGAGCAGGTCGGTGGACATGACCTGGCGGAGCTGGGTGAACCGGTCCACGCCCTGGCAGTCCGCCTCGGTGACCACCCCGGCCGGGCGGCCGTCCTCGACCACCACGACCGCGCCGTGCGCGCGCTTGGGCAGCAGGCTGAGCGCCTGGCCGGTGGTGTCGGCCGGGCCCAGGGTGATCGCGGTGTCGTGGACCAGGTCGCGGCTCTTCACCCAGGACACCACGCTCGGCCACCACGTCCATCGGGATGTCCTGCGGGAGGATGGCCATGCCGCCGCGGCGGGCCACGGTCTCGGCCATCCGGCGGCCCGACACCGCCGTCATGTTGGCCACCACCACCGGGATCGTGGCGCCGCTGCCGTCGCGGTGGCCAGGTCCACGTCCAGCCGGGACGCCACGGATGACAGCGGACGGCACCAGGAACACGTCGCTGTAGGTCAGGTCGTGCACGGCGCGGCCCGGCCGGAAAGGAATCGCACGCGACCGATTCTGCCCGACGCGGCCGGGGGCCCGGCAACGGGCGCGGGCCGCCCTATCCTGTTCGGTGACCAACGAGCGCCCGCCCCGGCCGCCGCCCGCCGCGGCGCTGCCGGGCAGCGGGAGTGGCCGCCAGGGTCGTTCGGCATCATGGCGGTGATCAACCGGACGCCGGATTCTTTCTTCGACCATGGAGCCACCTACGAGCTCGGCGCGGCGCTGGCGGCGGCGGACCGCGCGGTCGCCGACGGGGCCGACATCCTGGACATCGGCGGGGTGAAGGCGGGCCCGGGGGACGAGGTGAGCGCGGCGGAGGAGATCCGCCGGGTGGCCGGCCTGGTGGCCGCCGTCCGCGCCCGGCATCCCGGGTCGGTCATCAGCGTGGACACCTGGCGGGCCCGGTGGGCGAGGCGGTCGCCCGGGCCGGGCGCCGACCTGCTGAACGATCCCTGGGGCGGCGCCGACCCGGCGCTGGTGCAGGTCGCCGCGTCGCACGGCGCCGGGCTGGTCTGCTCCCACGCGGGGGGGCTGGCGCCGCGGACCCGGCCGCACCGGCCCGCCTACGCCGACGTGGTCGCCGAGATGCGCGCCGCGTCACCGCGGCAGGCCGAGCGGGCCGTGGCCGCGGGGGTGCGCGCCGACCGGATCGTCATCGACCCGGCGCATGACTTCGGCAAGAACACCTGGCATTCGCTGCAGCTGACCCGGCGGACGGCCGACCTGGTCGCCACCGGGTGGCCGGTGCTGGCCGCGGTCTCGAACAAGGACTTCGTGGGGGAGACCCTCGGCCTGCCGGGCCAGAGCGGGCCGAGGGCACGCTCGCGGCGCTGGCCGTGTGCGCGTGGGAGGGCGCCCGGCTGTTCCGGGTTCACGATGTGCGGCCGCCCGGGACGCCCTCGGCGCGCGGTGACGAGGAGTGCGCGCTGGGCGGCTACTCCCGCGGGTGGAGGGGGCTCGAACGCCGCGAACATGATCGCGGCGATGCGCTCCCCATCTCCTCGCGCGGCAGCTTGACCTCCACGCTCAGCAGGTAGTTCACCCGCTCCAGCATCATCAGGCAGGCCACCGCGGTCAGTTCGGCGTGCTCGGCCGCGCCCGTGGCGGCGGTCATGCCCTGGGTCATCGCCTCGGCGAGCCGGAACAGCAGCTTCAGCCCGTCGCCCCAGACCTCCTCGCTGACGATCTCGGCCTGGCTGAGGGTCCTGATCACCGCCGCGTGCGCGGCGTAGACCTCGCAGAACTCGTGCACCCAGCGGCTGCAGCGCCACCCGCCCGGCCTCGTTGCGGGTCACCACCGGGAACTCGTCGGTGACCAGGCCCATGTCGTCCAGCGCGTCCCGGAGCAGGGCCTTGAACAGATCTTCCTTGTTGGAGAAGTACAGGTAGAAGGTCCCGTGCGAGATCTGCGCGCGGCGGACGATGTCGTCCACCCGGACGGCCTGGAACCCGCGCTCGTCGAACTCGGCGAGGCCCGCCTCCAGCAGGTTGCGCACCGTCTGGCGGCCCTGTGCGCGCAGCTCACGGTCCTGGGCGGGCCGCCACCGCCGAGCGACGGGCGGCGCGGCCGGCTGGCTCGGCTTGGCCCCGGGAGGCGGTGGTGGCGGCGGCTTACCGGGGCTGCTTGCTCGCCTCCCCCGGCACAGCCCCAGGCCAAGCTTCCCGACCCATCACTGATCAGCGTAACGTGCGGGCGCCCCGGCGGTGGTCTTGACCCGCTTCGGCGCACCACGATGTAACCAGGATGTTCCCTATCGGTTTACTTGCTTATGCCTTGATCAGGTCTTTTACCCGAAAGTAGGGTGCGCCCCCTTCATAGATGACCTGGCCCCGGTTATGGTGGACAACGCTATGGGTCGCCTCTGGTGGCGCGGTACGCCACACCCGGCTGCCGTCGGCAGCCCCGCGTGGCGGGGCGCGACGGCCTACGGCGCGCTGGCCATCGCGATGGTCGGCGGCCTGCTGCACTACATTCCGGGCCCGCCCGCCAGCGACACCGGTGCCAGCACGAGCGGCGGGCACGGTCCAGACCGCCGCGGCGTTCCACCAGATCATCCTGCCCGACCTCGCCGTGATCGAGCCGGCGGGTCAGCGAGCCAGCCTGGCCCGGATCGGCGACGATCCACGGGGTCAGGCAGACGCTCGCGCTGGACGGGGCCGCGGTCACCATGCGGCGGCACCAGGGTCAACGTGATCGGCGTGAACCCCCAGCAGTTCCGCTCGTGGACCCCGCTGAAGACGGCGTCCAACCAGCAGCTGTGGACCGCGCTGGACTCCGGCGGCTTCGTGCCGCCACGTCCGCCACGGCGCCAGCTGGGCCTGCACAAGGGCGCCAGCTACTCGCTCACCGGCGCCAGCACCGTCAGCCTCAGGTACGCCGGGGCCGCGCAGCTCGGCGTCGCGGGCATCGACATGGTGGTCAGCGACCACGTCTCGGCCAGGCTCGGGCTGATCCACCACGTCGCCGCGCTGATCAGCGCGCCCGGCCTGAGCATCACCAAGCTCAAGCATGAGGTCCGCGCCGCGCTCGGGGCGCCACCGCATCGCTGATCAGGCTGCGCCCGCTGCACGCACCGCCGCCGGTGGCTACCAGCGGCCAGGTCCCGGCCGGCAAGCCCACCAGCTACATCCAGCTGTTCCAGGAGTCCGCGGCGCAGTACTGCCCGGGGCTGCCGTGGACCGTCCTCGCGGCCATCGGCCAGATCGAGAGCGGCGACCGAACCGAACAACGGGCCCGTCCACCGCGGGCGCGCTCGGCCCGATGCAGTTCCTGCCGTCCACCTGGGCCGAGTGGGGGATCACGGCGTTCGGCGAGCCCGCGCCGCCGAACATCTATGGACCCGTTCGACGCGGTGCCGTCCGCCGCCAGGTACCTGTGCGCGGCCGGCGGCGCGACCGCGGCGGGCCTGCCCGGCGCGATCTTCGCCTACAACCACGCCGACTGGTACGTGACCGAGGTCCTCGCGCTGGCCAACGAGTACCAGCAGCAGGCCTACGGCTGACGCAGCTGTGCTGGCCCGGGGGAGCGACCCCCGGACCCCCCGGTGGCCTAAGGCCCCGTTCCTTCGTCACGGGGCCTTGGCCGGCTGGCCCGGGGGGCGGCCCCGGACCCCGGTGGCGCGGCCGGGACGCCCGGCCGGTCCTGGTTGGATGGGAGCATGCCGGACTACGACGCGTTCCTGCTCGTCTCCTTCGGCGGGCCGGAGGGCCCGGCCGACGTGATGCCGTTCCTGGAGAACGTCACCAGGGGCCGCGGCGTGCCAGTGAGCGGCTCGCCGCGGTGGCCCGCCACTACGACCTGTTCGGCGGGGTCAGCCCGATCAACCAGCAGTGCCGCGACCTGCTCGGCGCGATCGGCAAGGACTTCGCGGCGGCCGGGCTCGACCTGCCGCTGTACTGGGGGAACCGGAACTGGCACCCTTTCCTGGCCGACACTGTCGCCCAGATGGCCGCCGACGGCGTCCGGCACGCGATCGCGTTCGTCACCTCCGGCCTACGGGTCCTACTCCAGCTGCCGGCAGTACCTCGGCGACATCGAGGACGCCCGCGCGCAGGCCGGCCCCGGCGCACCGCGCATCGACAAGATCCGCCATTTCTTCAACCACCCTGGTTTCATCGGCCCCTTGACCGAGGCTGCGCGTGCGGCAATCGGCCAGCTCCCGGCCGGCGTAGCGGATCGATGCGTGGCTTGTCTTCACGGCGCACAGCGTGCCCGAGGCGATGGCGGCGGCCAGCGGGCCGGCCGGCGGCCTGTACCCGGCACAGCTGGCGGAGGCGGCGCGGCTGGTCGCCGGCCAGCTGGCCGGGATGGAGGGACGCGAACGGCACTGGCGGCTGGCCTACCAGAGCCGCAGCGGGCCGCCCTCGGTGCCGTGGCTCGGGCCCGACATCGGCGACCAGCTCACCGAACTGGCCGCGCAGGATGCCCCGGCCGTGGTGGTCATCCCGGTCGGCTTCGTCTCCGACCACATCGAGATCCTGTTCGACCTGGACACCGAGGCGGCACAGCTCGCGCGCCGGCTCGGCCTGCCGATGGCCAGAGCCGCCACCCCCGGCACCCACCCCCGCTTCGTCTCCATGGTCACGGAGCTGGTGACCGAGCGCCGCGAGCCGGCCAGGCGCGGGTGCCGGCGCTCGGCTCCCTGCCCCCTGGCCCTGACTTTTGCCAGAACGATTGCTGCCCGGCTGGCCGCCGCCCGCCCCGCACCGGGGCCCGGGGCGGGCCGGTGACCGGGCCGGATCCCGCCGAACTGCTCGCCCTGGCGATGGACGCGGCCCAGGAGGCGGCGGCCATGCTGGCGGCCGGGCGGCCGGCCGGGCCCGCGGGCCGCCCGGAGGTGGCCGATACCAAGTCGAGCCCCACCGATGTGGTCACCGATATGGACCGGGACGCGGAGGAACTGATCAGGGCCCGGCTGCTCGCCGCCAGGCCGGGGGATGCGATCCTCGGCGAGGAGGGCGGTGCCACGGGGGAGGCGGGCGCCGGCCAGGTGCGCTGGGTCGTGGACCCGCTGGACGGCACCGTGAACTACCTGTACGGCCTGGCCGACTGGTCGGTCAGCATCGCGGCGGAAGTGGACGGCACGGTGGTGGCCGGCGTGGTGACCGCGCCCGCCCACGGCGAGGTGTTCACCGCCACGCTCGGCGGGGGCGCGTGGCTGCGCGCCGGGGCGGCCCCGCGGGTCGCGCTGCGCTGCAACACCGGGGTGCCGCTGGACCAGGCGCTGGTGTCCACCGGGTTCGGCTATGCGGTGCCGCGGCGCGTGGTGCAGGGCGAGGTCGTGGGCGCCGTGCTGCCGCGGGTGCGGGACATCCGGCGCGGTGGCTCGTGTGCCGTGGACCTCTGCTCGCTGGCGGCCGGCCGGGTGGACGCCTACTACGAGCGCGGGGTGAACTACTGGGACTACGCGGCGGGCGGGCTTGTCGCCACCGAGGCCGGGGCGGTGCTGGGCGGGCTTGGCGGCCGCCCGGTCAGCTCCAGCATGGCGATCGCGGCCGAGCCGACGCTGTTCGGGCAGCTCAGCGACCTGCTGGCCAGCCTGGACGCCGAGCGGGGGTAGTGCTAGCCCGGGGGAGCACTCCGCCTCCCGGGGGCAAGCCCCACGGCCTAGAACCTCCCGGGCGCGCTAGCTCTGGCGGGTCAGCGTGCCGGCCGGGTTGCTGCCGCCGGGGCGCACGAAGGTGAACGTCATCCTGCTGCCGCCACGGACGGCCAGCTTGACCACTCCGCCAACGCAGTTGCTCCGCCCCGAGGTGATGGTCAGCCGGAAGATCAGCACGGGATGCCCGGCCGAGACGAGGGCGAGCCGGCCGGAGCACCCGATCTGCGGGTAGGCGAGGGTGCCGTTCCTGCTCCCGCCGGGCAGCATCAGCCGTACGGCCACGCTGAGCGCCGGGTTGGTCTGGTGGATGGTGCCGGACCAGGTCCCGTTGAGCTGCCGGGGGATGTGAAGCGTCGCCGCGAGCGTGCCGTCGGCGGCGGTGTCCGGCACCGGCGCGGGGGTGCCCGCCCCCGGATGCCGTCCGGTGATGAAGACCACCGCGGCCACGATCGCCAGGATGCAGGCCAGGCACCCGGCGCCCCAGAGGGCCGCGCGGGACCGGCCGCCGCGGGACGGCTGCTCCTCCCCGGGAACCTGGGGGACCGGTGCCGGGGCGCGGGCGGCTACCCGGCTGCGGCGGGCGCCCGCGACGAGCAGCCCGGCGGACAGGTCCGCCCCGCTCAGCAACTCGGTCAGCAGCGCGCGGGCGTGCGGGCGCGCCATCGGGTCGGGGCTCAGGCAGTCGGCGACCACCGGGCGCAGTTCATCCGGGAGCGCCGCCAGGTCCGCGGCGGTGGCCGCCGGACGCCCGGCGGCCGCGAACGCCACCACCTGCGCCCAGGCCAGGACGTCGGCGGCGGGGGTCGCGGCGCCGTAGGGCGGGGTGGTGCTGAAGTGAACCACCCGGGGACCGTCCCGGCCGAGCAGCACCATGTCCGGCCCGAACTGCCCGTGCACGAGCCCGGCCTGGTGGATCGAGGCGATCCCGGTGGCGCAGCCGACCGCCAGCGCCCGGACCTCAGGGCCGGGCAGCGGGCCCTCGGACTCGACCACCCCGGCCAGCGACGGCCCGGGGACGAACTCGGTGATCAGGAAGGGCTGACTGCCCTCGACACCGGCGTCGAGGATGCGGGCCACGCAGAACGGGGGTATGTTGCGCGCGACCCTGGCCTCAGCGACGAACCGGTCCCTGGCCGCCGCGTCGCCCGTCCGGCCGGTACCGGGAAAGGCGGCCAGCACCGCCTCGCCGTCCACCCGCTGGGCCAGGAAGACGTCCTGCCGCGCCATGTCCTCCCCGGCGAAGTCGTCCACCCGGCCCGTTAGCCGGTAGCGGCCGACGCGACGGGGATCGCCGGGCCGCAGGGGGGTGACGTTGGGCATCCTGCGTCTTCCCGTCTAGGGCGGGGCGGGGCGGTGGGGTCGAGGCTAGTTTGCAGGTGTTTGGGTGGTAAGCGGTTTGTACCCTACGCAGTCGCCGGGCTTCAACTCCCGCCATCGGGGGAACTTGATGATCGGGCGAACGGCCGCGCAGCGTTCCGCGGGCTTTGGCCGCAGGTCGCGGGGCGTTTCCCGGTGGTTATCCGGCCGCAGGAGGCAGCGGAGGCGCAACACGATCTGCCGGAACCGCCGCCTACGTGTGCCCGGTCACGCGACGTGACAGAATTCCCCGCCGGAATCGGGCACAACTGCGGGGCGCCAAGCGTTACACGCAAGGCGCATAACGATGGAGGGGGTGTAGGACCCACATGGCAACGGACTATGACAGCCCGCGCAAAACAGACGATGAGCTGACCGAGGACAGTCTGCAGGAGCTCCAGGCTCGTCGGCTCGACAAGTCGTCGTCCACGATTGACATCGATCCAGACGACGTTGCCGAGTCACTGGAACTGCCAGGTGCTGACCTGTCCGACGAGGAACTGGCCATCCGGGTGATTCCTCGCCGGGCAGATGAGTTCACCTGCTCGCGCTGCTTCCTGGTGCACCACCGCAGCCAGCTCGCTGAGGACCGGGACGGCCAGGCGATTTGCCGGGAGTGTGCGGCCTGACGCTGCTACGCTGCCCCACTTATGTGGTCAGCGGCGCCGCGTCCCGCCGGGCGGGCCAGTGATGGCCGCCGGGCGATGAGGGCTGCCCGCAACGCGGCCGCGGCATGCGCGGTGGCCGCCCTGATTGCGGGCTGCAGCTCTCCGGCCGCTCACCACCCGGCAGCGGAGCATTCGGCCTCCGCCGCCGCCCGACCATCCCCCTCGCCGCACGGCCGGGTGCCGCCCGCAGGGGCGCCGGCACACACGCTCGTCGTGATGCTGGAGAACCACAACTACAACCAGGTGATCGGCAAGCGCTCGGCCCCCTTCCTGAACCAGCTGGCCAGCGGCGGCGCGCTCTTCACCGATTCCCGGGCGATCACCCACCCCAGCCAGCCGAACTACCTGGCCCTGTTCTCCGGCAGCACGCAAGGGGTCACCGGCGACAACTGCCCACAGCACTTCACCGGGCCCAACCTCGCCTCCGAGCTGCTCGCCGCGGGATACACCTTCACCGGCTACGCCGAAGACCTGCCCGCCACCGGCTCGGAGACATGCAACGTCGGGACCATCTACGCCCGCCGGCACGTGCCGTGGACCAACTTCAGCACGGTCCCCCCGTCGGTGAGCAAGCCGTTCACGGCCTTCCCGGCGCGGAGCTTCGCCGCGCTGCCCACGGTCTCGTTCGTGATCCCCAACCTGTGCAACGACATGCACAACTGCTCGACGGCCACCGGGAACGCGTGGGTGCAGGCGCATCTCGGCCCGTACGCGGCCTGGGCGATGACCCATCACAGCCTGCTGATCGTGGACTTCGACGAGAACGACGACGCCCCGGGCAACCTGATCCCGACGATCTTCTACGGCGAGAACGTCAGGCCCGGCCGGTACGGCGAGCCGATCACGCACTACAGCGTGCTGCGCACCATCGAGAACCTGTACGGCCTGCGCCCGCTCGGGCACGCCGCCAGCGCCAGGCCCATCACCAACGTGTGGAAGTGAGGGAGCACACCGTGCGGATGACGACGCTGGGGCCAGGCGGGCCGGTTGTCTCCCGGGCAGGCCTGGGCCTCATGGGGATGTCCTCGGTCTACGGGCCGGCGGACGAAACCGAGAGCATCGCCACCATCCGGGCGGCGCTGGACGCCGGGGTGACCCTCCTGGACACCGGCGACTTCTACGGCATGGGCCACAACGAGATGCTGCTCGGCCGGGCACTGCAGGGCGTGCCCAGGGACAGCGTCTTCATCCAGGTGAAGTTCGGGGCGCGCCGGGACCCGGGCGGCGCGTTCCTCAGCTTCAGCAGCGCCCCTGCGGCGGTGAAGTCCTCGCTGGCCTATTCGCTGCGCCGGCTGGGCACCGATTACGTCGACCTGTACCAGCCGGCCCGGCTGGACCCGGACGTGCCGATCGAGGACACCGTCGGCGCGATCGGGGAGATGATCGACGCCGGGTACGTTCGCTACCTCGGCCTGTCGGAGATGGGCGCCCAGACGATCCGCCGCGCCCACCAGGCCCGCCCGGTGACCGGGCTGCAGATCGAGTACTCGTTGCTCAGCCGGGGGATCGAGGAAGCGATCCTGCCCACGGTGCGCGAGCTGGGTATCGGCGTGACCGCCTACGGCGTGCTGTCCCGCGGCCTGCTGAACCCGGCGACCGCGAGGCCGTCCGGGCCCGGTGACTCGCGCGGCCGGTTCCCCCGGTTCCGGGCGGGGAACCTGGAGCGCAACCTGGCCCTGGTGGCCGCACTCGATGCACAGGCGGCCGAGCGCGGCGCGACCGCCGCCCAGCTCGCCATCGCCTGGGTGTGCGCGCAGGGCGACGACATCATCCCGCTGATCGGCACCAAGCGGCGGGACCGGCTGGCCGAGGCGCTGGCCGCGCTGGATCTCGACCTGGGCCCCGGCGATCTCGCGGCCATCGAGGCGGCCGTGCCCGCCGGTGCCGTGGCGGGGGACCGTTACGACGAGCCGCAGATGGCCGCCCTGGACAGCGAGCGGGCCTGAGCCAGCGGGGTCCAGGGCCCCGGGGCTGGCAGGTTCAGGTGCCCAGGTAGGAGTCCGCGATCGCGGCGAGCCTGGCGTGCGCCCCGTTCATCGGCCCCGCCGCGGGCAGGTAGTCCTTGGCGATCTTGGCCACGCTGGTGTAGTTCGGGTCGCAGACATTGGCCAGCGGCGACTCAACCGCCTGGGTGACGAGCTGGTAGGCATCCAGCGGGTCGAGGCCGTAGTCCGACCCCAGCCACTGCACCAGGTCGAGCTGCGCGATGCGGAACGCGTCCTCCAGCGGCCTGGCCGACCCCGCCGACATGATGTGCGAGGCCGACTCCAGCCGCGGCCACGCGCACGGCCTGCCCTTGACCAGGTCTACCGCCAGCACGGTGTTCATCGCCGTCTCCACGGCCACCCCGCAGGTCTCACCCTCGCCCTGCCGTGCGTGGCCGTCGCCGAGGGAGAACAGCGCGCCCGCCACGTTGACGCCGAGATAGCAGGTCACCCCGGCGCGCATCTCCGGGGTGTCCATGTTGCCGCCGAACGCGTCGGGGACCAGGGCGCTGCGCACCTCCAGGTTGGCCGGCGCGACGCCCACGGTGCCGTGCATCGGGTTCAGCGGCAGGTCCACCGCGAAGTCGCTGTGCCGGGCGGTGAACCGGCAGGTGCCCGCGCCGCGGTCGAAGTGCCACATCCAGATCAGCTCGGGCAGCGGCTCGTGCAGCAGCGCGGTGGCGTGGGTGCCGGTGAGCGCGCCGAAGAACGGGACCGTGGTGGACGCTCCCCAGTCGCGCGCGAGCTCGATCGAGATGAAGTGCACCGCGAGCGTGTCGCCGGGCTCCGCGCCCTCGATGTAGAACGGGCCGGTCTGCGGGTTCAGGTAGGGGAACTCGCAGACCTGCGAGACCAGGTCGGTCTCGCTGCGGACCTTGCCGGCGAAGCAGTCCTCGGTGAACACCTCCAGGATCACCGGTGGCTTGACCCGGGCGACCGGAGCCGCGCCGCCGAACGTCCAGGCGTACTGGCTGGGATCCGGCCGGAACTTGATTACTTCGGGATCGGTCATTCCTCGGAACCCTCCAGGTCCAGGTGCACCAGGCCGACCTCGGTGACCCGCTGCTTGTGGCGTGCGTAGAGGAAGATCAGGTAGATCAGCCCGA
The DNA here is from genome assembly GCA_963730235.1 of uncultured Actinomycetes bacterium. GTDB lineage: Bacteria > Actinomycetota > Actinomycetes > Streptosporangiales > Streptosporangiaceae > DASXKD01. The sequence goes on along the minus strand of CAVSRH010000022.1, from coordinate 15,164 downwards.
TGACCATCCACACGGACACGGCCGGCCCCATGTAGGAGTACGGCGTCGTCAGGGGGGTGATGAAGTGGAACGCCGGAATGCCGGCCGCGCTCAGCCAGGCGGGCACGAAGACGATGACGCCAAGCAGCGGGATGATCAGGTGGGACAGCCAGTTGAAGCCGGTGCGCCTGCGCCAGAAGTATCCGATGCAGGCCACGTTCATCAGGATGTAGATCGCCACGAGCAGGATGACGATGCCGGTGCCGGTCATCGCGAACGCGACCGGCGCGGTGTACTTGAGGCCCAGCCCGAGCGTGATCGCGATTGTGACCACGAACGCGACCAGGATGGCGTTGACCGGGGAGCGGTGCCTCGCATTGATCTGCGCCAGGAATGCGGGGAAAGCCTTGATCCGGCCCATGGCGTAAGCGGTCCGGCTGGACACGTTCACCCCGGCGTTGGCGTTCGCGATGGTCGAGTTGACGATCGCCAGGAAGACGAAGAACCAGAAGATGCCGTAGAGGGAGCGGGCAATCCCGACCCACGAGGCGCTGGTGGCTCCGGTGGTGAAGTTGTGGAACGCCGCAGGGCCGAAGGCGACGTCAATGGCGTAGGTGGTGAACACGTACAGCGCGCCGATCAGCACCGTGGAAAGCAGCACCGCGCGCTGGATCGTGCGGCGCGGGTTCCTGGTCTCCTCGGCCAGTGGCGCGGCCCCCTCGAAGCCGCCGAACGCAAGGATCGTGAAGACCGACCCGGCGATCACCCCGCTGATGCCATGGAATCCCGTCGTGGTGTATTTGGTCGTGAAGACCGACAGGGTGTTGTGGCTGCCCGCGTGCACCACCAGGAAGATGGCCAGCACCAGGAAGACGCCGATCTCGAACACGCCGAGGACGGTGCCGAGCCTGGCCGAGGTCCTGATGCCGTAGTAACCGGCCGCGAGGATGATGAGCGCGCCGATAATCGACCAGACCCACCACAGGTTCGCGGTGTAACCGCTGATCTCCGAATGGAGCGTGCCGTCCACGGTGAACCCGAGCTGGAGCAGGACCAGGGGCGGGATCATCCAGCCGACGAGCACGTACGCCCAGGCCACGAGGAAGCCCACGGACGGGTGGATGCCCCGGGCCGCGTAGGTGGCCAGTGAGCCCGCCGCGGGCATCTCCCTGGCGAGCAGGCCGATGGACCACGCGCAGAAGAGGCACGCGACCAGGGCGAAGATCACCGCCAGCGGCAGGGAACCGCCCGCGAACGCCACCCCGGCGGGGATGGACGCGGCGATGGCCGCTCCGGGGGCCATGTCGGTGATGCTCTGGAACAGGACCTCACGCAGGCCAATCGCATTCCGCCGCAGCCCGGTGCCGGGGTCTGTCTGCGCCGCTGTCGCCACTGCCGCCTCCTTGGACGGTCCCAAACGATCACTGCCGGGATGTTCTCACGGCAGTACGGGGCCGGGCCAGACCCGGACGCGACGAAATACGGCTATTTGTGCGCTGCTCGCCCAGCGGAGCGGGCCCAGGGCTCAGCTGGAGCTGTGGTGGCCGTTGGTGCTGAAGCCCTGCCGTCCGGGCAGGGTGACCTCGGCGGTGACGTCCGCGCCCAGCCGCACCCGGTCGCCGTCGGTGATCCGCACGTCGGTGCCCGGCAGCACCCGGTCGCCGTTGACGAACGTGCCGTTCGTGGAGTACTCGTCCCGGACCGTCGCATGCCCAGTGTCACTGACCGTGATCGTGGCGTGCCGCCTCGACACATTTTCGTAGCTGGCGAAGGCCGCCGCCACCAGGGACTCGCCGGGATCCCGCCCAAGTACCAGCGACGTGCCAGCGGGCACGTCGACGTTGCCCGCCGGGAAGGCCAGCCGCAGCACCACCGGGGAGATGGGCCCGGTGGCGGGGGTGGGCACGCCGGACGCCGCACTGCCGTCGGGGCGCAGGTACTCCTGCATGACCGTGGGCGGCGTGGTTTCCTCCTCCGCCGCGCTGCGCCGGGGCAGGTTCGTGCCGCAGGTGAAGCAGATCAGGTCGTCGTGGCTGACGGTGGCGGCGCAGCCAGGACAGGTCAGTGTCGCCAAGGCGTCCTCCGGAACCGCGGGGCAGTGGTCTGGACCAGGTGTCCACCAGAGCGTAACGCGGCAGGCGGCACGACAGTGCCCGGCGGCCTTCCAAGTAGCATCACAGACACACCGGCCAGGTGAATGGGGGCCTCCTACCGGAAGCTTCCCGCGGCAGGGCTGGTGGGCTCGCAGCGACCCTGCAAGGAGACCCATGATCGGCTACCAGCTCAGCGACGAGCACGAGGAACTCCGCGGGACCGTCGCCGAGTTCGCCCGCGAGGTTGTTGCCCCGGTGATCGGCGACTACTACGAGCGGTGCGAGTTCCCCTACGACATCGTGGCCAGGATGGGCAAGCTCGGGCTGTTCGGGCTGCCGTTCCCCGAGGAGTATGGCGGGATGGGCGGCGATCTGTTCGCCCTCTGCCTCGCCCTGGAGGAACTGGCCAGGGTCGATTCCTCGGTGGCGATCACACTGGAGGCGGGCGTGGCGCTCGGCGCCATGCCGCTGTACCGGTTCGGCAGCGAGGAGCAGCGCCGCCGGTGGCTGCCGGATCTGTGCGCGGGGGAGCGGCTGGCCGCCTTCGGGCTGACCGAGCCGGGCGGCGGGTCTGACATTCCCGGCGGGATGCGGACCACCGCGCGGCTGGAGGCCGGGGAGTGGGTCATCGACGGCTCCAAGGCGTTCATCACCAACGCGGGCACGTCGATCACCTCGCTGGTGACCGTGCTCGCCCGCACCGGCGAGCAGGCCGGTGACCAGGGCCGCCGCGAGATCTCGGCGATCATCGTGCCCGCGGGCACCGCGGGCTTCACCGTGGGCGGCAAGTACTCCAAGGTCGGCTGGTCGGCGTCGGACACCAGGGAACTGGCCTTCGACGCCTGCCGGGTCCCGGCCGGTCACCTGCTGGGCGAGCGGGGCCGCGGATACGCCCAGTTCCTGCAGATCCTGGACGAGGGGCGGGTCGCCATCGCGGCACTGTCCACCGGCCTGGCCGCCGGGTGCGTGGCCGAATGCCTGCGGCACGTGGCCGACCGCGAGGCGTTCGGCCATCACCTGGGGCACTTCCAGGCGATCCAGTTCAAGCTGGCGGACATGGAGGCGCGCGCGCACTCGGCCCGGCTTGCCTGGTACGACGCCGCCGCGCGGCTGTCGGCCGGTGAACCGGCCAAGAAGCAGGCGGCGATCGCGAAGCTGATCGCGTCGAACGCGGCCATGGACAACGCGCGGGACGCCACCCAGATCTTCGGCGGCTACGGGTACATGAACGAGTACCCGGTGGCCAGGTTCTACCGCGACGCCAAGGTGCTGGAGATCGGCGAGGGCACCTCGGAGGTGCAGCGGATGATCATCGCGCGCGAACTTGGCCTCAACGCGATCCGCTGACCGGGTCCCGGCTGGGCCGGGGCCCGGTCAGGACCCGGTCGGCTTCGCCACCATCGACGACACGGTCATCGGCTCGGGCAGCGAGCCGAAGGTGAACATCAGGTCGGCCACGCGCTGTAGGTTCGACGCCGACAGCGTGGTGGGGTAGGTGCCGAGGGTTACCATGGCAGCCGCCCGGGCGTTCAGGCCCGCGCTGTGGGTCAGGGCCGTCTGCAGCGGTGCGGCCATGGCCGCCTGGGACTGCGCCTTGTCCAGCGCGGCCCGGAAGGCGGCCACCACGCTGGCGTTCTTGGTGGCATAGGAGCTAGTGGTGAAGTAGCCGTCGAGCGGCAGGTTCGCGGTCGCCCCGGTGCAGGAGTCGAGCACCGGCACCGCGCCGAGCTGGCTCTCCGCCTCGTAAATGGTCGGCTCGGTCGCCAGGATCGCGCTCACCCGGTGCTGCTGCAGGGCGGGGATCAGGCCGCTGGTCGGCATGGGATCCCAGTGAATCTTGGTCGGCTCCACGTTGTCGCTGCCCAGCACCGAGAAGGTGGCCACGGTGTCCATGCTGTAGGGCTGGAACTTGCCGGTCTTCTTGTTCGTGGTCGGCATCGCCTGCTGCTGGTCCGTGCCGATCGTCCTGTCCTGCAGCTTCGCCGGCGTCGTGATGGGCGAGTTGGGCAGCGTCAGGACCTCCATCACGTTCGGCCCGGCGTCATAGCCGTCGGCGAGCGCGAGCAGATCCGGCGAAGGGCTTTGCTCCTGGGCGTAGAACATGTCCGCGTAGTCGCCGAAGGCGACATCCGCATGGCCGTCGCGGAGCGCGGCCACCTCCTGCGGCACCGTGGCGGCGGAAACGACATGCACCGTCAGGCCGGCCTGGCTGAACAGCCCGTCCTTCAAGCCAATGTAAAGGGGCGCGTCGGCAACCTGAGGAGATGCGACGACGGTAACGGTGCCGGACGCGGTGGGCCCGGCCGCGTTCGAAGACGAGAACCCGGGGACGTGGCACCCGGTCACCAGAATCAGGCCGGCCACCGCAGCCGCCACGCCCGCTGCGCGGCGTCCTGGGCGCCCCGCCCGGCCGCCCCAGCGGGCCTGGTCAGGGGCAGAGACGTGCCTCATGACTCTCCTTGGCGGGAAGATAGGACTTCTGCGGACACTTCGGAACCCGGACCGTAGCGCCAGAGAGTACCCTACTTGCAGCGTGTGCTCGGTAAACGTCCGTTAGATCAAAGTCATCCAGTGATGCGGGAATTGCTGTCCGATAGCCGTTTCGGCGGTTAGGGTTAGCCCCTAGTCGCCCTGTGAGCTGAGCCCGCCCAAAACGTCGCCGCGGAAGGGGTCTGCTATGTCGGTTCTGCCGTTGGCCCTCCCGCCAGCGGGCTCGCCATGGCATCCAGTCGAGAGGTCATGACGCGTGCGGTCCCGTAGCAGAAACATCGCCCCCGCTGCCCCCGTGGCCGTTGGCGACCAGGCGGGGAACGGCTCGGCCTTCGGCCGGGACGGGGCGGAGGCGCCCGGTGGCGGCCTCGGCAGGCCTGAGGGCCAGGCCGACGGTAACGGTGCCGGACACGCCGAGGTATCCCAGGCACGGCCTGCACCCAGGCGTGCGCTGAAGAACTGGCGAGTCCGCTCGCGGCTGCTGCTGCTGATCACCATCCCGACCCTGACCGCTGTGGCGCTCGGTGGCATCCGCATCGCCTCCTCGGTGCAGAGCGCCCTGGCCTACCAGCGGGTGCTGCAGCTGACCACGCTGAGTTCCGACATCACCGTGCTGGCCCAGCGGCTGGAGGACGAGCGGGACCAGACCGTCTACTACATCGCGCTGGGCAACGCCGGCGGCCGGTCCGCGCCGAAGTCGGCCGGCAAGGGCGTGGCGTACGGCGTGGTCACGGGCTATCAGGCGCAGACCAACCAGGCGGTGACCCAGGTCCGGGCGCAGCTCGAGAACGTCGGCGGCTCGTTCCCGGCGCAGACCCAGCAGGAGGCGACCACCGCGCTGTCCGAGCTGAACCTGCTCGGCGAACTGCGGGCCGCGGCCACCGGAACCCACCTGCCCGCCCTGGACGTGGTGCGCAAGTACACGGGCCTGATCGACGACCTGCTGGTCCTGGAGGACGCGACCGGCCAGGGCGCCAGCGACGCCACGCTGGCGCAGAGTGTCCGGGTGCTCGGACTGGTCTCGCACATGAAGGAGGACGCGTCCGAGCAGCGCGCGATCCTCACCGCGGCGCTGATCCAGCACAGCCTCACCACCGAGGCGCTGAGCGACCTGACCAACGCCGAGGCGGACCAGGCCGCGAACCTGGGCGAGTTCAACCTGACCGCCACCGCGGCCCAGCGCCAGCTGTGGAACAGCACCGGGACCGGGCCCAACGCCTACCTGGCGCCGAACGAAAAGTCGCAGGCGATCAACCAGCAGAACAGCAGCGGCAGCCTGGTCGGCGACGCGACTCACGCCGACGACTGGTACGGCGCGGAGACACACATCATCAGCTTCCAGATGGGTGCGGTCGAGCGGAGCCTGGTCAACCAGATCACCGCGCGCGCGTCGTCGCTGCGGAACGAGGCGGTCACTACCGCCATCATCACCGGCGTGGTGATCCTCTTCGTCCTGGCCCTGGCTCTGTTCTTCACCGTCGTGGTCGCCCGGTCGATGGTGCGGCCGTTGCGGCGGTTGCGGGCGGGGGCGCTGGAGGTTGCGGGGATGCGGTTGCCGGAGACGGTGCGGCGGATGAGTGAGGGGGAGGGTGCGGGGGCGCCGTTGGAGGTGGCGCCGATTGAGGTGGATTCGACGGATGAGATTGGTGAGGTGGCGCGGGCGTTTGATCAGGTGCACCGGGAGGCGGTGCGGCTGGCGTCGAATGAGGCGGCGTTGCGTGGGAACGTGAATGCGATGTTTGTGAACTTGTCGCGGCGGTCGCAGTCGCTGGTGGAGCGGCAGATCCGGCTGATTGATGATTTGGAGCAGGGGGAGCAGGACTAGCGAGCGGCTGGCGAACTTGTTCCAGATGGATCATCTGGCGACGCGGATGCGGCGTAACTCGGAGAACTTGCTGGTGCTGGCGGGGCATGAGGTGTCGCGGCGGTGGACGCAGTCGGTGGGTTTGGTGGATGTGCTGCGGGCTGCGGTGTCGGAGATTGAGCAGTATGAGCGGGTGAGCTTGAATGTGCAGCCGGGGATCGCGGTGCGGGGGCAGGCGGTCAACGATGTGGTGCATCTTTTGGCGGAGTTGGTGGAGAACGCGACGTCGTTTAGTGCGGCGGAGACGCCGGTGGCGGTGTCGGGGCATTTGCTGAATAGTGGCGGGGTGTTGCTGGATATCACTGATCAGGGTGTGGGCATGGGCGCGGAGGAGATGGCTCATGCGAACTGGCGGCTGGATAATCCGCCGGTGGTGGATGTGGCGGTGTCGCGGCGGATGGGGTTGTTTGTGGTGGCGCGGCTGGCGGCGCGGCATGGGATCCGGGTGCGGTTGCGGCAGGCGTCGATGGGTGGGCTGACCGCGCTGGTGTGGCTGCCTGATGAGGTGATCGCCCACGAGACCGCTGCCACCCCACCGGGCCTGCGCCGCTTCGAGGCCACACCGGGCACCGCGGCCGCACCCACCAGCACCTCCAGGCTCGCCGATTGGCCCGAGCCCGGCCAGCCCGAGGACCGCACGGCCGCGATGCAGGCCGTCAACGCCTCCCGGACCCCCAGGTTCACGCCGTTGCGGCCCGACCTCGGCGACACCGCGGCATTCGCCGCACTGGACGCGGACGGCGGCTCCCTCCAAGTGCCGGAGACGACGGGCAGCTACGACGCGGGCGGCCCGGCCATCAGCGCCACGGTGGACCCGCCGAGCAGCCTCCAGTCCGGGCCGCTGCCCTCGTTCGGCTCGGCAATGGGAGGGGACGGCGCCCAGGATGGCCCTCTCGGCGGCCTCGGCGGGTCTTCGTTCCACAGCGATGTCAGCCAGACGGCGCAGCACGGGGTGATAGTGCCGCCGCCAGCGAGCCTGGGAGAGGAGAACAGGCTGCCTATATTCGAGTCCGTGGAGTCCGACTGGTTCCGCCGTGGCAGGCACGGTACGGACCACCCCGCCAGAGCTGGGACCGGGGCCGTCAGTACCACAACCAGCGACTGGACTTCACCGGCGGACGCGGGCTGGGAAGCCGCGGAAGTGGCGCACGCGCCGGTCTCTGGCGGTACGACCGCCGTGGGCCTGCCCAAGCGCGTGCCCAAGGCGAACCTTGTACCTGGGGGCGTGGGCGGCGGAACCGCTCCCGCCGCGCCGGCCCCGTCCCGGTCGGCGTCGCAGACGAGGGAGCGCCTCGCTAACTTCCAGCGTGGCGTTCGTGAGGCGCGGGCCGCCTCGCAAGACGACGATGGCCCGAGTGATGGTGGTGGCAGCGATGCGTTATCGGGCGCGTTATACGACGCGTTATGCGATGCCGTCTTGGCATGACAACCCCGCGATGTCGGAGGAGGTGGTCACGCTGAGACCACGCAGAGAGGAGTGGGTGTGAGCCCGCTAGCTCGTCCGGTCCAGGACCTGAACTGGCTGATCACGAATTTCGTGGAGCGGGTCCCGTCCGTTGCCCATGCGATCGTCGTGTCGGCCGATGGTTTGCCGCTGGCGTTCTCGAACGGGTTCCCAGCGGACCGGGTGGACCAACTGGCAGCCGTGACATCAGGGCTGACCAGCCTGACACAAGGTGCTGCGCGAGTGTTCGAGGGTGGCCCAGTCACCCAGACAGTCGTGGAGATGCAGCGCGGATTGCTGCTTGTGATGGCGATCAGCGACGGGTCGAGCCTGGCTGTGCTCGCCTCGGCGGATTGCGACATGGGCTTGGTGGCCTATGAGATGACGCTGCTCGTGGAGCGGGTGGGGCGCGCGCTCACCCCGGATATGCGCGGTGCGTTTCGGTCGGAGGATGGCAGGCAGTGACGACTGGAGAGGTTGATGTCCGGGCCCGGCCGGGATGACTGGCCGCAAGCTGGCGGACGGCACGGGTTCCTGAACGGTAAACGCTCGGGCGGGACGGACACCCCGGGGAGTTCCCTGGTCCGGCCCTATGCGGTGACCGGAGGACGGACCAAGCCGCGGTACCAGCTTCAAATCGAAGCGATGGTGGCTGCATCACATTATGAGGCCCGCGACCTATCGGTCCTCAGCCCGGAGTGTCAGGCAATCCTGGGCTTTTGCCGGGATTGGCGCTCCGTAGCCGAAATATCTGCCGTGCTCAGAATGCCGTTGGGCGTGGCCAGGGTGCTCATCGCCGACATGGCGGTGGAAGGACTGGTCAGGGTACATCAGCTGGATCACGCGCAGGGTCGCCCGGACCTGAACCTGCTCGAAAGGGTGCTCAGTGGACTTCGCAAGCTCTAGACCCCCTCTCCGAGGCAACGCGGGGGAGGCGGCGATGACTTCTGTCAAGATCGTCGTCGCCGGCGGCTTCGGCGTGGGCAAGACCACTTTCGTCGGGTCGGTCTCGGAAATCACCCCGCTCACCACCGAGGCGGTGATGACCGCCGCGAGCGCTGGGGTGGATGACCTCTCGCACGTGCCGGACAAGACCACGACGACGGTCGCGATGGACTTCGGCCGGGTCACCCTCGATGCGGGCCTGATCCTCTACCTGTTCGGCACCCCCGGGCAGCACCGTTTCTGGTTCATGTGGGATGACCTCATCCAGGGCGCGATCGGTGCCGTGGTCCTCGTCGACACCCGGCGGCTCGCCGACTCCTTCCCGGCGGTGGACTACTTCGAGACCGCCGGGCTGCCGTTCATCGTGGGCATCAACGGGTTCCACGGCAAGTTCCCGCATACCCTGACCGACGTCCAGGAAGCCCTGTCGGTAAACCCGAGCGTTCCCATCGTGGAGTGCGACGCCCGCAGCAGGGCGTCCACCAAGGCGACCCTCATCGCGCTGGTCGAACACGCGATGGCGGTCCAGATGAGCGTGCGCTGAGGGCTCACGCGGGGTGTCGTGCCCTGAGATAAGGTGCACGGGCGGGGCGGTAGCTCAGCCGGTTAGAGCAGCGGACTCATAATACGGGCGGCCTGAACGCTGTGCTGACCTGCGAAAACGTACGTCAGGGTGGAGCGCTGTGCAGCAAATCCGACGCTCTAAATTTCCTACGTTCGTGCATCCCCTGGCCCAGGGTCAGTGAGCGGCACGGGAATGCGATGGTCGGGCCGACCGTCCTTGGCAAGGATCCAGTGCGAGTCTGCGGTGGCCTGGTAGAGCCGCAGCCCGGCGCCGGGCCGGACATCCTCACTCGTCCATTCCCCGCCACCGTGGGCGAGTGAACGGCGGGAGAATGCCTCGATCCCCCGGGCGGTCTCGTCGTCCTCGAGCAGTTTCGCGGCGGCGGACATGTACACGCCTTGCCCGGCGTCGATGGCTGCCTGCGAGTCGAAGATCACGATGCCCACCTCAGGTCGCACCGCGATGTTGCGGGAATGTGTGGCGTCGGGTGGGGAGACCCAGAAGAATTCGGCGAAGCCGATGTGCGCGAAGTAGACCGGTGAACTCCACGGCCGTCCCGCCGTGTCGGCGGTGGCCAGGACGAGGTAGCGGCTGGCTTCGATGATCCCCGATACGGTCTGCGCGGCGGGGCAGGCGGCGCTCATGTCAGCTGGCCCGGCGGTAGGTAAGGGCGAAGTCGTGCTCCCAGCCGGCGCCGCCCAGGCCCTTCTGCCAGGCGCCGCTGATGGTGTTCCCGTCGTCGCTGAAGGTGCCAGTGAAGCGCTGCCGGAAGTCCAGGGGCGTGAAGTCGGCTGATCCCCGCGTGAGCGTCCACACCCCATCGGCGAGGCTCATCGCATACAGGCGCCTTCGACCTGTGCTCGGTCACGACGATCCCTTCCGCACTCACGGACGGCCATCGGGCTCTAGCGGCGTACCTTGAACCTCAGGTGTAGCACCCGGTCGCCCTGGATGACCACGTGGGGATCCTCCAGTAGATGCTGCCCATCGATGCTGCCGAAGTAGCGTTTGCCTGACCCGAACACCACCGGCACCATGTCCATCGCCACCTCGTCCACCAGACCGGCCGCGAGGATCTGGCCGCCCACTTCGCCAGCGTTCACAGCGACGGTTCGCTCCCCGGCGAGCTCCTGGGCCTTGTCGATCGCAGCCGTCACGCCATCGACGAAATGGTACGACGCCTCGGGGTGCCAGCCCCCGGGCTTGGGCCGGTGGGACACCACGACCACGTGGTCGCCCGTGGGCGGGTGACCCTCCCAGCCGTTCACCAGGTCGAACAAGTGGCGGCCCATCACGATTGTGCCGATTGCCTCCCACATCGGCCGGACGTACTCCGCCGATGCCCTTGAGACCTTGAAGGCGCTTCCAGCTCCCGAATGATCGAACTGCTGGCGGCCGCCGCCTTCGGTGATCGGGGTGTCCCCGCTGAAGTACCAATCGTGGAGTGGCCCGACGTTGTCATTTTTGTCGGCGATGAAGCCGTCCACCGACACCACGTTATGCATGAATACCGTGCCCAACAGGTTCTCCTCGAAGTCTCCGTGCGCAGTCGCCCCCGATCTTGCCGCCCCTGGAGGCGACTGGGCTTGTAAAAAATCAATCAGCGGGCATCGGGCCGCTGTCCGGCGGGAATCCCTGCTCGGCGGGGAATCGGCGCCGCAGGGCCAGGTATTCCGTCGGGGTGTGGCCGGTGAAGTCCTTGAATTCCCTGCTGAAGTGGGCCTGGTCGAAGTATCCCGCCGTGTGGGCGAGCTCCGGCCAGTCGACCGGACGCAGGGCGTCTACGGACAGGATCAGTTGTGCAAAGCGGTAGATCCGCGCCAACCGCTTCGGGGTGACCCCGACATGAGACTTGAACTGCGTGGCCAGGTGATTGCCACTCACCCCGGCGGAATCGACCAGCGCACCGACCGGGACCGCGCCGTGGGAAGTCTCCAACCGCCCGCCTGTGCGCTGGACCAGGTCAAGACCGCGCGACGGTACCCCGGCAAGTCGCGATCGCAGCTCCTCCTCCAATACCCGCAGTATCTCGGAGGCCGATGCGATGTCGCCGACCTGGTTGCGAATCCGATCCAAAGAACGTTGCCAGACGGCGTCGGCCGGCACCCACCGGTCCCGCAGCTCAGCCGCCGGCACGCCGGCGAACGGCGAAATCCCCCAAGGCTTGAAGTGCACCCCAACGAGCCGGACCCGGGTGGGGTACTCAAACAGGAAACGCCTGGTCCAGACACCCATGAACCACCCATCGGTGAACACGGTCGGCGGCACCGAAGGGCCGGAATCCCACAGGCGGACCGACCCGCCCAGGTTGACGAACAGGTGTGCCGAGGGCATCGGCGGGACGTTCATCCGGCGGTGGCGCGGCACCCCGGTCAGGCAGTAGATGTCGTCGATGAACCGGTCGAGCGGCGGGGCGGGCACCCGGCCGACGTATTCCATGGACCCAGTGTGGCCGCCGAGGGTTCAGTTCGCGAGGAGGCCGTCGCCTTGAGCCTCCCCTCAGTCGTCGCTGGTCAAGGAATACATTCAGCGACCAGCAAGGCACGGATGCCTTCGGGTTCCACTGGAAGCCCCTCGGTGGTCAGGTAGGCTTCGAGTCGCTTCGCGGAGTCCCAGGTAGGAGCTGATCGTCTTGCGTGACTTGCCGGCGGCGTGGAACCCCAGCTTCCAGGACGGCAACAGGGCGGATAACAGCATCATGCGCCCAGAAGGTCTATGAGCGCTGAGCATGCGTCCGCTAAGCGCAGGAGGTCAACGAAACCGCAGGTCAGATAGTGAATCTACGGGGCGGTAGCTCAGCCGGTTAGAGCAGCGGACTCATAATACTTCCGGCCTCAACGCTGTGCTGACCTGCGAAAACGCACGTCAATCCGGAGCGCTGTGCGAGAAATCCGACGCTCTAAATTTCTCCGTTCGAAGGTCGCCTGAACGTCGATTGCTATCGGGGGCGGGCCGCTAGTATGCCATGCCCGAGGATGGGGTCGACGTCGTGCGCTCGCGGACCCAGAAGCACGCCCGCACGTCCATCTGCGGGCGCAACGCGCACCCATTTGCGGTCGCGTCGCACGCGATCGGCTGCGCCGGCCCGGAAGTCCGCTCACCTGGATTCGGCGCCTGTGAGGACGACTGGGGAAAGCAGGGCGTGTCAGCGAGGCGGGGGTAAGCCAGCCCTATCTGGACTGGCCAGGACCCGCAATCTAAGCTGGCGGGGCTACCGCCGTTGGCGGGGGTGAATGGCCGGGCCCAGCGACAGGAGGCGGGTGGGTTATGGACAGCCGCGCGTGGGCGATCGCCATAGTCGCCGCTTTGGGGACGGCGTCACTGGCCAGCGGCAGCGCGTCGGCCAGCACGGGTGCTTCGGCGGCTTCGCTGAGCGGGCACGCCTGGGGCAAGGCTATCGAGGTGCCCGGCATGATGGCCCTCAGCCCGTCAGGGGCGGCAACGCTCACCTCGGTGTCGTGCGGGTCGGCGGGGAACTGCGGCGCGGGCGGGACCTACCTAAACAGCTCAGGCCGGCAGGCGTTCGTGGTCAGCCAGGTCAACGGCACCTGGGGCAAGGCGATCGAGGTGCCCGGCACCGCGGCCCTCAACCAGGGCGGGTTCGTGGAAATCACCTCGTTGTCGTGCGCGTCGGCGGGCAACTGCAGCGCGGGCGGGGACTACGCAGCCAGCTCCGGTCGGCAGGCGTTCGTGGTCAGCCAGATCAACGGCACCTGGGGCAAGGCGATCGAGGTGCCCGGCACCGCAGCCCTCAACCAGGGCGGGTTCGCCGTCATCGACTCGGTGTCGTGCGCGTCGGCGGGCAACTGCAGCGCGGGCGGGACCTACGCAAACAGCTCCGCCAGCATCCAGGCGTTCGTGGTCAGCGAGGTCAACGGCGCCTGGGGTAGGGCCATCGAAGCGCCCGGCACCGCGGCCCTCAACCAGGGCGGGGATGCGCGAATCGACTCGGTGTCGTGCGTCTCGGCGGGCAACTGCGGCGCGGGCGGGTTCTACACGGATAGCTCCGGCCACGAACAGGTGTTCGTGGCCAGCGAGGTCAACGGCAGCTGGGGCAAGGCGATCGAGGTGCCCGGCACTGCGGCCCTCAACCACGGGAACGCCAACATCGACTCGGTGTCGTGCGGCTCGGCGGGGAACTGCGGCGCGGGCGGGATCTACAGGGACCATTCCTTCCGCTCGCAGGTGTTCGTGGCCAGCGAGGTCAACGGCACCTGGCACACGGCGATCGAGGTGCCCGGCACCGCGGCCCTCAACCAGGGCGGGAACGCCACCATCAACCCGCTGTCGTGCGCGTCGGCGGGCAACTGCAGCGCGGGCGGGTCCTACCGAGACAGCTCCGGCCACTTCCAGGCGTTCGTGGTCGGTGAGGTCAACGGCACCTGGCACACGGCCATTGAGGTGCCCGGCACCGCGGCCCTCAACCAGGGCGACTTCGCGGAAATCGCCTCGGTGTCGTGCGCGTCGGCGGGCAACTGCAGCGCGGGCGGGACCTACGCAGACAGCTCCCGCCAAACCCAGGCGCTCGTGGTCAGCCAGGTCAACGGCACCTGGCACACGGCCATCGAGGTGCCCGGCATCGCGGCCCTCAACCAGGGCGGGGATGCGGGAATCGCCTCGGTGTCGTGCGCCTCGGCAGGCGAGTGCAGCGCGGGCGGGACCACCGCGGGCGGCGACGGAGCGTTCGTGGTCAGCGAAACGTAGCCCTGGACAAGCCCGGGCGGGCCTGGTACAGGTCTTGCCCACCCCCAGGCATCGTGCGGCTGCTCGGGTGAGTTCTGGTCCTGGTTCTGACCATTCTTGGTGATCCGTGCTGGCCTGCGGTCGGCCCTCGGCGGCCCGGCCAGTGGAAGTGGACGCGGAGGTTGCGGTAGTGATTCGCAGCCGCCGCTGGCGAGTTGCCCTCCCGCCCTGTCGGCCAGGAAGCTGCGGATGCCTTCGGGTTCCAGTGGAAGCCCCTTGGTGGTCAGGTAGGCTTCGAGTCGCTTCGCGGAGTACTGGCAGGAGCTGATCGTCTTGGGTGACTTGCCGGCGGCGTCAAGCGCCAGCTTCCAGGACGGCATCAGGGCGGATAACAGCATTACGCGCTTCGGAAATCCAAAGGGTCTATGAGCGCTGAGCATGGGTCCACTCAGGGCAGGAGGTCAACGAAATCGCAGGTCAGTAGTAGCTTCTTACGGGGCGGTAGCTCAGCCGGTCAGAGCAGCGGACTCATAATCCGCCGGTCCTGGGTTCGAGTCCCAGCCGCCCCACGCTCCAAAGTTGCAGGTTAGAGCCTGTGACCTGCGAGAATATGCAACCTTCGTGATCTTGCCTATCGGTCGCGTGTGCGGCTGTGCGCAGCCGTGGGCGGCGAAATGCAGGTCGCTGTGCCAAATACGTGCCAAGAATCCAGGATCGCAGAGGCGTACAGTACCCATGATCACTCCTGGCGCAGCGCTTCGCTGATCCGCCGCTTGGCGAGCTCGTCCTGGCCCACGACGCACTTGGCGTAGATCCGCAGCAGCACATCCATGCTATGCCCGGCCCACTCCGCCACCTGGGTCGGGTAGACGCCGCCCTTCAGCCACGTGGACAAGCAGGCATGCCGAAGGTCGTACGGGCGCCGCGCGAGCGGTGAGGCTTGCTCGGCCGCGGTCAGGGCCGCCTGGCGTGCCTTGACCCAGGCGCGCCAGTAGGTGATGGTCGGCAGTTCGCCGCCCCGGACACCGCCGAAGAGACGGCCATCCGGGGCCGTGCCGAACTTGCCGAGATGCTCGCGCAGAAGCCTCGTCAACTCGGCAT
>CAVSRH010000021.1:0-18594 GCA_963730235.1 uncultured Actinomycetes bacterium | reverse complement strand
AAGTCGAAGCAAGTTATAAACATCACCTTGCTGAGGTCTCCCGCACCATCGTCTTCTCCCAGCCCCGCCATGCCCGCAGCTTCTTCGACGCCCTAGTCACCGACAACCTCTACCTCGGCCGCCCGGAACACTCTCGAGATCATCTTCGACCGGCAGGTCCGCTCCACCACCGAATCCAGCTTCAAACCAACGTGATCACCCGCGGCACCGAGGTCACCATCGACGCCTTCTACAAGCACTGACGGATCAAGCAATACCTGAAAAACGGCCGCGCCCTGCGCATCGAGTCCGTGGTGAACGCCCCCGCGACCTCGGCTGCCAGCGGCGCCTGCACAACCTCGATGAACTCCAGGCCCGGGCACGTGCCGTCAACGCCCGGCTGCTGCACACTGAACGTGCAGGCCAGGGCTGCGTCCTTGCGAATCCAGTCTTCGAGCGGCCGCACCCCACCGTCGATGCGGCGGGGCGGAGAGCTACAGCCATGCGATTTGGCGACTCTCGGGTCCAGGCCCTGGCGGCGCCCTCGCCGTCACCTTGTGCGCCGTCACCGGCATCACCAACAGGAGCCTGCGCGCCCTGATGACCGGACTGCTCAGCGCCCCCTACACGATGGTCCAGGCCTCCTACGCCTGGCCCGGCTGCGCCGCAACGGCCTGATCACCCGCCGCCCCCACGCCAACACCTACGACCTGACCCCCGACGGCCTGGCCTTCGCGATCTTCTACACCAAGGTCCACGACCAAATTCCTCGCCCCGCTGTTCACCGCCGGGCAGCCCCAGTCCCCGCCCCAGCTCCGCGCCGCACTCCACACCATCGAACACCACATCGATGAACGCGTCGCCCAATCAAGGCTGCCTGCGGCACCCTGACAATCTCAGCTGAACTGTCGACTCACCGACCCAAAGGGTCGCTAGGCACCACCACGCAAAGCCCGGCCCACGGCGCCTGGCCCGCTAGGCCCGTTTTCCGCACGTGTGGATCTTTAGGGCTTCGGCGGTGTGGCGGGTTGGCTGAGGGCGGCCGGGGCGGCAGCCTGCTGGCGTGTGAGACAAGATGCGCAGTTCGGGTCGTTGTCGGTGGAGAAGCTGCTCGGGGCGCTGCCGGTGGTGGCCGGCTTCTCCACGCGGCTGAAGATCCGCGACATCATCGATGACGCATGCCCGGTGCGTGACTTGGCCGGACTCACGCACGGGCAGGTGATCGAGGCGCTGGTGGCCAACCGGCTGACCTCGCCGTCGCCGTTAGTGCACGTCCAGGCGTGGGCCAGGGACTGGGCCGTGGGCGAGGCGCTCGGCGTCGAGCCCGGGCTGCTCAATGATGACCGGATCGGGCGGGCGCTGGATGCGGTCGCTCCGCATCTGGACCAGATCGCCGGGTCGGTCGGGGTCGCGGCGATCGCGGCGTTCGGGATCGATGTGACCCGGCTGCACTGGGACATGACCTCGGTCTCGGTGCACGGCCAGTACGCGCAGAACGAGGAAGGGTTCGCCGCTCCCAGGTTCGGTCATCCCAAGGACCGCCGCCCGGACCTGAAGCAGGTGCAGACGGGGATCGCGGTCAGCGGTGATGGCGGCATCCCGGTGTTTCACCGGGCCTTTGACGGCGGTGCCGGGGAGGTCGGCCAGGTCATCCCGGTGATGAAGGCCCTGCAGGAGATGGCCACCCAGCGCAGGCTGCTGATCGTCGGGGACTCCAAGCTGATCTCGTACGCGAACCTGGCCGCTATGGATAGTGACGGAGTGACCTTCGTGGCACCGGCGTCCAGGACCTACGTCCCGGCCGCGCAACTGGCCGGCCTGACCCTGGACGCGGCCACCGAGGTCGGCTACCTCGCCCAGCGAGACCAGGGCAAGCCCGCCGGCCAGCGCGGGACATGGCACGTGATCGAAGACACCATGAGCCTGGCCGGGCCCCGCAAGAGCGACCCGGTGCTGGCACTGCGGCGGGTATTCGTGCACTCCTCGGCCCGGGCAGATGCCGCGGGCAAGGCCCGGGCGCTGAAGCTCGAGCGCGCCCGCGATGACCTGGAACGGCTGGAGCGCGGCCTGGGCTCACGGCACTACCCCGACACCGGCAAGGTCGAGGCCCGGATCGCGGTCATCGCCAGCCAGCGGCGGGTCAGCGCCTGCCTGCATGCCCGGGCCGGAACCGATCCCGACACCGGGAAGCCGACCCTGACCTGGAACTTCGACCAGCAGGCGATCGACGCCGAGGCCGCCACCGACGGCTGGTACGCGCTGCTCACCAACCTGCCCGCCGCCGAAGCCGACGCCGCCCGGGTCCTGATCCTCTACAAAGGCCAGGAAGCAGTCGAGCGCCGCTACTCCGCGTTCAAGGGACCCCTCGCCGTCGCCGCCCTGTTCCTGAAGAGCAACCGGCGCATCGCCGCCCTGGTCACCGTCATCTGCCTGGCCCTGCTCATCTTCTGCCTGATCGAGCGCCAGGTCAGGCAAGCCCTCGCCGAGCAGGGCCAGACCAGGATCGAAGGCCTGTACGCCGGACGGCCCGCCATCCCCACCGGACGGCTGATCCTCGACGCGCTCGCCACCATGAAAATCATCCCCGGCACCGGCCAGGACCCGCCCATCATCCCCCAGCCCACACCCCTCCAGCTGCGGCTCCTCGACCTGCTCGGCATCGACCCACGCCAACTCCGCTGACGATCACCCACGTGCGGAAAACGGGGCTAGGCCGTGATCGCCGTGGCCTGGGACCAGACGACCTCCCAGGTCTCCTCTCGAAGCCGGTAGCAGTCGGTGTGCCAGCAGGTGATGCCCGGTCCGTCATCGAAGCTGATGCGAGCCCGGTAACGCACGACCACGATCGCCGCGTCGCCCAGTACCGCCATCTCGGAAACAGGCTCGAACACCTGGTATCTCAGTTGCCCCGAGGCGATCGCACCGAGGTAATCGTCCTTGGTCATCTCCGAGCCGTTCGGGGTGATGAGCCAGTAGTCGTCCGCATGCAGTGGGGCGGCTGTGACCGCATCCGCTCTGACCAGCGCCCGCAGTCGTCGGCGCTCGATATCCGGCAGGAGTCTGGCAGCGGAACTCATCTGGTGTGCCTCCCTGAGGACAGTGCATGCCCCAGCCAACAGCCCGTTGTTACATCGTCCTGCGAAGAATGTGGGTGGTGCGCCACCAACCACAAACGCCACCGGGCAGCCGCCGCAACAACTGTCACACCCGCACCGGCAAGCGCAACGACCCCTGACGCGGGCTCGGCGGCACCGCCATCATGATGCGCGGTGCCTGCGGAGCAGCCAAAGCGCCATGGCCGCGAGCGCACGTGATGTTTCGGGGAACGGTCGCTCGCGGGCGGGCGCGATGGGCCGGGTTAGGTTGCCGGCGGCGGGCTGTCGTCCGGGTCGCCGGGCTGGCCCGGGGCCTTGCCCTTGAAGACCTCGTCCTTGATCCGGTCGATCGTCTCGTCCAGGATTCCACGCAGGTCGCGCAGCGCCTCCTCGCTGACCGCCTGGGCGTGCCAGGCGGCCGAGCGCAACTCCCGGCTGAACTGCTTGGCCAGCCGTTCCAGGTCGCGGTAGGCGTCCGGGTCGGCCCAGCCGTGGTGCCCGGCCGCCCCCGGCCAGCCACCCCAGCCCGTCCAGCCTGCCCACTCGCCCCACTCGCGCTCGCCGCGGCGGCCGGATGTGCCGCTCGGCTCCTCGTACCGGTCCCGCTCCCGGCCGCCCGTCGCGCCCGCGCGGTCGCCCGTGGCGCCTGCGCGGTCCTCCGTGGCGCCTGTCCGGTCGCGCGTCGCGCCTGCGCGGTCCTCCGTGTGCGCGTCGCCCGTGGCGCCTGCGCGGTCGCCCGTGGCGCCTGCGCGGTCCTCCGTGGCTGCGGAACCGGCCTGCTCCCGGTCGCGCGGTGCGTCTTCGGCGGCCCGCGTCTCCGCCGCGGCCCGCGCCCACTCATCCCCGGCACCGTCCGGCGTCCGTCCCGGGCTTGCCGCGTCCTGCGGCTGCTCCCCGGGCTGCGCCGCGTCCCGGCGGGCCCGGTCCCCGGCTTCCCGCGCCACCTGTTCCGCGGCGGCCGCTTCCCGTGCCCGCGCGGCCTGTTCCCCGGCCGCCGCTTCGCGGGCCCGCGCCGCACCGGTCCGGGTGTGCGTCTCGTCGGTCCCGGCCTGCCTGGCCGCTCCGCCGGGACCGGCGCCGGGTGGCTGGTGCGCCCTGGTGTGGAGGTCCCGCGCCGCCCAGGACAGTTCCTCACGCAGGGTCCGCACGGTCTCCCTGACGTCCTCGGTGACCTCGCGGGCGATGTCGCGGACCGAGGCGCTGATCTCTTCCTCAAGCTCGGTGAGGTCGTCGAGCCGGGCGTGCAGTTCCTCCCGGCCCTTCTCGGTGATGCGGTAGACCTTCCTGCCGTCGGCCTCGTCGTGGGTGACCAGGCCCTCTTCCTCAAGCCTGGCGAGCCGCGGATAGATCGTCCCGGGCGAGGGCGCATAGATGCCCATGAACCGGTCCTGAAGCAGCCTGATGACCTCGTAACCGTGCCGTGGTGCCTCGTCCAGCAGCTTGAGCAGGTAGAGGCGAAGCCTGCCGTGGCGGAACACCGGGCTCATGGCCGTCCCCTCTCCGCGTCAAACCACTGCGGGCAACTACTTCTGCGTTCAAGCAACCCGACTCTAACACGATATGTCGCGTTTACTGAAAGTCAAGATGCATCGCGAGTTGAGCGGGTGACGGGGTACCCACCCCGGGTGTGCCTACCATGCCCGTGCCGGACGGCTGTGCGTCAGTCTTCGTCCTCGTCGAGCCGGGCGAGCCAGGTCGCGAGCCGGTCGATGGGCGCCTCGAACTCGGGCGAGGAATCGACGAATTCCCGCAGCCGCTCGGCAAGCCAGCCGAGGCTGATCTGCTCGCTGCCCCGCCGCTCGGCAAGCTCCTCGATACCCCGGTCGGTGAAGTACATGCGCTAGGCCTGGCCCAGTGCGCGCTCGATGACCAGCTTGTGGTCGGCCGCATGCGCGACGGACGAGCCCAGGGCCGGTGCCGAACTGGCCGGCGGCGCGACCACCCGGACCTTCCGTTCCAGCAGCCCGGGCAGCCAGAGCGACATGGTCGGCCAGGCACCCATGTTCGCCGGCTCCTCCTGTACCCAGGTGATCTCGACCTCCGCCGGGTACCGGTCCAGCTCGGCGAGTATCTCCCCGAGCGGCAGCGGATAGAGCCGCTCCACCCGGATCAGTGCGAGGTCGCCGCGGCCTTCAGCGGCCAGCTTGCCGGCCAGGTCGTAGTAGATCTTGCCGGCGCAGAGCACCACGGTGCGCACGCCCGCCGGGTCGGCCGGCCGGGGGTCGCCGATCACCGGGAGGAACGATCCCCTGGTGAACTCGGCGGCGGCGGATGTGGCCGACTTCAGCCGGAGCATCGACTTGGGCGTGAAGACGATCAGCGGCTTGCGCCGGCCGGACAGCGCCTGCCAGCGGAGCAGGTGGAAGTAGTTGGCCGGCGTGGTCGGCACGGCCACCGTCATGTTGTCCTGCGCGCAGAGGCTCAGGAACCGCTCCACCCTGGCCGAGGAATGGTCCGGGCCCTGGCCCTCGTACCCGTGCGGCAGCAGCAGCACCACGCTGGAGCGCTGGCCCCACTTCTGCTCACCGGAGCTGATGAACTCGTCCACGATCGTCTGTGCACCGTCGACGAAGTCACCGAACTGCGCCTCCCAGGCGACCAGGGCCTCTGGGCGGGCCACCGAGTACCCGTATTCGAAGCCCACCGCCGCGAACTCCGACAGCAGCGAGTCGTAGACGTGGAACTTCGCGCTGGCCGAGTTGAACCGGCGCAGCGGGGTGTACTCCTGCGCGGTGTGCCGGTCGACGATGACGGCGTGCCGCTGGCCGAATGTGCCGCGGCGGGTGTCCTGGCCGACGAGCCGCACCGTGTGGCCATCCATCAGCACCGCGCCGAAGGCCAGCAGCTCACCGGTGGCCCAGTCGATCGCATCGTCGGCCACCATCGCGGCGCGGCGCTGCAGCAGTGGCAGCAGCCGCGGATGGACGGTGAAGCCGTCGGGCAGGCTGAGCTGGCTGTCGATGATCTGCTTGATGGCCTCGTCGGTGATCGCGGTGGGCGTGGCACCGTGGTCGATCGCCTCCACCTCGGTGGGGGCCGGCCGGAGGACCGCGCCCTGCTCGGCGGGGTGGTTCGCGGCCTCCCGGGTCTCGGTGAAGGCGCGCTCCAGTTGCTGCTGGTAGTGACGCAGCGCCTGCTCGGCCTCTTCCATGGTGATGTCGCCGCGGCCGATCAGGGCCTCGGTGTAGAGCTTGCGCGTGGACCGCTTGGCGTCGATGAGGTCGTACATCAGCGGCTGGGTGAAGGACGGGTTGTCCGCCTCGTTGTGCCCGCGGCGCCGGTAGCAGATCATGTCGATGACCACGTCCTTGCCGAACGCCTGGCGGTAGGCGAATGCCAGCCTGCCCACCCGGACGACCGCCTCGGGGTCGTCGCCGTTGACGTGGAAGATCGGCGCCTGGATCATCCGCGCGACGTCCGTGCTGTACACGCTGGACCGCGAATACTGCGGCGGGGTGGTGAAACCGACCTGGTTGTTGACCACGATGTGCACGGTGCCGCCGGTGCGGTACCCGCGGAGCTGGGACAGGTTCAGGGTCTCGGCCACGACGCCCTGGCCCGCGAACGCCGCGTCGCCGTGGACGAGCAGCGCGAGCACGGTGAACCCGGGCTCGCCCATGTCGAGCACGTCCTGCTTGGCCCGGACCACCCCTTCCGCAACCGGGTCAACCGCCTCCAAATGGCTGGGATTGGCAACAAGTGAGGTGGCGATGGACGGGCCGTCGGTGGCGTTGAACACGCCCTCGGCGCCGAGGTGGTACTTGACGTCGCCGGATCCGTGGGTGGTCCGCGGGTCCAGGTTGCCCTCGAACTCGCCGAAGATCTGGCCGTAGGACTTCCCCACGATGTTCGCCAGCACGTTCAGCCTGCCGCGATGCGCCATGCCGATCACGGCCTCGTCCAGCGAGGCACGAGCGGCCTCGGTGAGCACCGCGTCGAGCAGCGGGATCAGCGACTCGGCGCCCTCCAGGGAGAACCGGCGCTGGCCGACGAACTTGGTCTGCAGGAACATCTCGAAGGCCTCGGCCACGTTCAGCCGGGACAGGATGTGCTGCTGCTCGTCGTGGCTGGGCCGGCCGTGCGGGCGCTCGATCCGCTCCTGCAGCCAGGCGCGCTCCTCCGGGTTCTGGATGTGCATGTACTCCACGCCGACCGTGCGGCAGTAGGAGTCGCGCAGCACGCCGAGGATCTCCCGGAGCTTCATCAGCGGCTTGCCGCCGAAGCCCCCGGTGGGGAACTCACGTTCCAGGTCCCACAGCGTCAGGCCGTGCTCATTGATGTCCAGGTCGGGGTGCTTGCGCTGTTTGTACTCCAGCGGGTCGGTGTCCGCCATGAGGTGGCCGCGGACCCGGTAGGCGTGGATGAGTTCGAGCACCCGGGCCGGCTTGGTGACGTCCTCATCGTGCAGGGCCGCGATGTCGCGCACCCAGCGCACGGGTTCGTAGGGGATGTGCAGCGCCTTGAAGACGGCGTCGTAGAAGTCGTCCTCGCCGAGCAGCAGTTGCTGCATCCGGCGCAGGAACTCACCCGACTGCGCACCCTGGATGATCCGGTGATCGTAGGTGGAGGTCAGCGCCACGGTCTTGCTGACCGCCAGGCGGGCCAGCGTCTCCTCGGACGCGCCCAGGTATTCGGCGGGGTACTCCATCGCCCCCACGCCGACGATGCAGCCCTGCCCGGCCATCAGCCGGGGGACGGAGTGCTCGGTACCGATCGTGCCCGGGTTGGTCAGCGTGATCGTGGTGCCCGCGTAGTCGTCAATGGTCAGCTTGCCGGTCCTGGCCCGGCGGACGATGTCCTCGTAGGCCATCCAGAACTGGCGGAAGTCCATGGCCTCCGCCGCCTTGATGCTGGGCACCAGCAGCTGCCGTGATCCGTCGCGCACCGTCACGTCGATGGCCAGGCCCAGGTTGACGTGCTCCGGCGTGGCCACACCAGGCTTTCCGTCCACCAGGACGAAGGAATGGTTCATCGCCGGCGTCGCGCGCAGCGCCTGCACCACGGCAAAACCGATGAGGTGGGTGAACGAGACCTTGCCGCCCCGGCCTCGGGCCAGGTGGTTGTTGATCACGATCCGGTTGTCGGCCAGCAGCTTGGCCGGGATGGACCGCACGCTCGTCGCCGTGGGGACGCCGAGGCTCGCCACCATGTTCTCCGCGGTCCGCGCGGCGGCGCCGCGCAACCGCACCACGGTCTCCTGTGCCGCAGCCGGGCCGGCTGGCTGCTGGGCAGGCTGGCCGTCCGGCGCCGGCTGGGCCGGCCGGGCGGGCGCCGCGGCCGGTGCGGGCGCCGCGGCTGGTGCGGCGGCGGAGGCTGGTGCGGGGGCGGAGGCTGGCGCCGGGGCGGCCGTTCGCGGCGCGGCACCCTGCGGCGCGGCCTGCGCGGGCGCGGGCGTCACCGGTGCGGCTGGCGCGGGCTGGACCGCCCGCGCCGCGGCCGACGGAGCCGGGCTCCCCGGCGGAGGCTGGTAATCGGCGAAGAAGTTCCACCACTCCATGGCCACCGACGAGGGATCGGCCAGGTAGCGCTGGTACAACTCATCGACGAGCCATTCGTTCGGCCCGAAATCCGTGCCGGGGTTGCCGGCCTGAGATTCCTGCCCGGAAAGCTCGGTCGTGTGCTCGCTGGGATCCGCGGATGCCCGCGGCGACTCCGGAGGCACGGCGGACATCGCCCTCTTCCGACGTGTGACTGGTGGTGTTGCCGCCCCCATCAGGGCGTGTCCTAGGCTACCGGTCGCCGGAGCCTCCCCGGCCGGGGTGAGATCCACTTCACGCCGGCCCGGGCCGGCGTGCCGCTGGCCGGCGGCTCCTCGCGGGCCGGGCGTGGCATCGGCGGGCCGCGGCGGGGGAAGTTCTGCGGCCCGGGCGAACAAACTCATACCAGGGTGACGCAATCCTCTCCCTGCACCGGTTCGGGCTCTCTTGACAAGGCATCTTCCGTGCTTACATGGATAAACGGAGGTGCCGCCAAGTGCGCGAGTTCGGTGAACTTGAGATGGCCATCATGGATGTGATGTGGGCTGCCGAGAGCCCGTGCATGGTGCGCGAGGTCCGGGAGCGCATGCGGTACGACCGCCCGGTCGCTTACACGACAGTCATGACGGTGATGGACATCCTGTACCGCAAGGGCGTGCTCCAGCGGGTCAAGCATGGCCGCGCCTGGCGTTACTGGCCCGTCGAGCAGCGCGAAGAGCACGATGCGCGGGTGATGACGGAGGTCCTCCGTTCCGGGGGCGACGAGGAATTAACGATGCGCCGGTTTCTTGAGCGCGTCAGCGACGCCGAGATGGAGCGCTTTCGCAGCGCATTGCTCGGCACGGCGCGGGGCACCCCGCTCTGAGCCGGAACAGATACGACACCTCCGCACACTGCCGGATCGCCCCAGGTATAGCCCGTTACACCGCTAGCATCACGGGCGTGGCCGACTCCCCCTTGACCGTGTGTTCACGGAGTTCACACCGGATCCGCCTCGCCGCGGGGCGCTTGTGAGCGCGCACGGCGGGCCGGGCGGGGGAGGCACCGCCCTGTTCGTACCGCCGGGGCGCGTGCCGCGCGTGGTGGCCTTCGCTCCTGCCGTGCGGGGTTATCCGGGCGGGATCGCGGACATGGCCGGTGATCCGGATGACTACGTGCCGGACCTGTCGTTCGACGAGGACGGACTCTGGATACCGGGCCCGGTGGCCGCGCCCGAGGACGCGCCGACACAGGCCGGGAGGGTGCCGGCCCAGGCAGCGACGGCTCAGCCAGCCCCCGGTCAGCCGGTACCTGATCAGCCGGTGCCTGGG
Organism: uncultured Actinomycetes bacterium; assembly: GCA_963730235.1. GTDB lineage: Bacteria > Actinomycetota > Actinomycetes > Streptosporangiales > Streptosporangiaceae > DASXKD01. Next base: position 8,733 of record CAVSRH010000021.1, on the reverse strand, counting down.
CAGCCGGTGCCCGGGCAGTCGGTCTCGGTGTGGCAGCAGTCGGCGGCCGCCTGGCAGGAGGCTGGCATCGACTGGCTGGGGCCGGCCAGCACCGGGGCGCGGTCCGTAGGCACGGCCGCCACCGAGGACCCGCGTACCGAGCCCATTCCGGTCCTCTCCGCCGACGGCACTCCCCGCCCGCCCAGGACGGCGGCGCCGGCCCAGGCCCTGGGCCGGCGCACCCGCAGTCCGAGTACCCGGAGTCCGAGCATCCGCAGCAGGGCCGGGGCCGGCCGCGCCCGGTTCCGTGGCTGGCCTGGCAGCGGCGGGTGCGGCGGCCGAGGCAGGCCGGCTGGCGGCTGAGCCCGGTGCCAGCAAGGCCGCCGGCGCGGCCGCAGCAGGTCACGCCGGAGCCAGCACGGCCGCGGGCACGGGCATTGCGGACCACGCCGGCGCGGGTGCCCGCGTCGCCGACGCGGGCAGCACGGCCGAAGGCGGCGGCGGTGCCGCGGGAGCCGCGGCGGGTGCGGGCACCGGGGTTGCGGCGGGCACGGGCCCGGCGGTGGCTGGGACAGGCCGCGGGGACGGTGCCGCCGGTACCGGGACAACCACCCCGGACCGGAAGGCCGGCCCGGGGCGGAAGAAGGCGGGCCGGGGAAAGACCGGTCCCGCGCGGGAGAAGAAGGCCCGGGGAAAGACCGGCCCCGGCCGGGATGCGAGCACCGGCCCCGGCCGGGACAGCAAGACCGGCCCCGGGCAGGGCCGGAAGACCACCCCCGGGCAGGGCCGTGCCGGTGGGGCGTGGCGGGGCAGGCGGGGCATCGTCCTGGCCGTCGCGGTGGTCGTCCTTGTCGCCGGGGCGCTGGCCGGCATCGGCATCGCCCGGTCCGGCGGCGGTCCGGCCCAGCCGGAGTTCACCCTGGTCACCCCGATCCCGCCGGTTACGGCGGCCGACGCGGCGCTGGCCGGCCCGGCGGCCGGGGCCACCACTCTGCAGGCATCGCTGACCGGGATAGCCGCGGCGGGCAAGACCGTCGTCGCCATCGGCGCGGCGCCCAGCCAGCCCGGACCGCTGCCGCTGTTCCTGCTGTCCACCGACGGCGGCCACACCTGGTCCCGGGCGGCCCTGGCGGGCCCCGGCCCGGGCGGCGCCAGCGGGACCAGCACCGGGGCCAGCGCCGCGGCTCCCCCCGGCGGACCGGCCGGTCCGGGCCTCACGACAGGCCCGGCACCCGCCGTGCCCGGCACGGCAGCCGGGCCCGGGGCGGCGACCGCGCCGGGCCTCATCGCCCGCAGCGGCGGCACCTGGCTGGCGCTCGGCCAGCACACGGCCTGGACCTCACCCGACGGCAGGATCTGGCAGCAGGCGCCCGGCCTTCCCACGGTGCCCGGGGACACGGTGCTCGGCCTGGCCGCCACCGGCAGTGGCTTCCTGGCCGTCGGCCAGAACACCGGCACCGAGCCCGGCCCCGTGGTGTGGACGTGGCCCGCCGGGCGGGCCTGGGAGCGCAGCAGCGGGCCGGGGCTCGGGCTCACCGCCCACGGTGGTCACGCGACGGCGCTGCGCTGGGCGGCCGGCCAGAACGGGGTCGTCGTGGCCGGTGGCCCGGTGAGCGGGGCCGCGGGACAGGGCCGCCGGCCGGAAGCGAGCCTCTGGCGGAGCACGAACGGCGGCGTGACCTGGAAGCCGGTGACGCTGCCGGGCGGCCACGGCGCGACCGCCGGGCTGGCGGGCCTGGCCGCCGGCGGGACCGGCTTCGTCGCGGTCCGCCCCGGCCGCGCGGCCGGGCGCCAGGACGCGGTGACCTATCAGTCCGCCCAGGGGTCCCGCTGGCGCTACGCCGGCAAGCTGACCCCGCTGCGGCGAACCTCGCTCCAGGTCACCACGGTGTCCGGCGGCAGCCACGGCTTCGTGGTCGCCGCCACCATCCACGCATCCCAGGTGGCGTTCTTCAGCGCGCGTGGCCGCGGCTGGCAGCGGATCCCCGACCCGGGCACCGGGGTGGCCGGCCTCACCGCCGGGCCCGGCGGCACCGTGGTGGTGGCCGGGAACGGCCAGTCCGGAACCGGGGCGGCGGGCATGCGCCCGCACCTGCTCCTCACCGGTCCCGGTACCGGCCGCCAGCAGGTCGGCCAGGCGGTCCTGGCCGCGGGCGCCACCCCGGACGCGACGGTCAACGGCCTGGCCACCGGCGGCCACACGCTGGTCGCCGCCGGTGCCTCCGGCGGTTCCCCGGCCCTGTGGCTGGCCTCGGCCGGCCGGTGGGCGCCCGCGGACGTGCTGCTGCCGGGGGCATGGCGGAGCGGCGCGCTGACCAGCGTGGTGCACGGCGCCCAGGGCTGGCTGGCGATCGGCCAGGCCGCGGCACCGGCCGCCGCGGCACCGGCCCGCCAGCAGCCAGTGATCTTGACATCGGCGACCGGAACCTCCTGGACCCCGGCGTTCGGCCAGAGCCCGCTCGCCGCACCCGGGGCCAGCCTGGTCCAGGCGGCGGCCGGCCAGGGCGGCTATGTGGTGGTCGGCAGTGCCGCGGTTCCCGGCAGCGCCGCCACCGCGCCGGCCCCGGTCGCCTGGTACTCGAAGAACCTCAGCACGTGGGCCCGTGCCCCGCTGGCCTCGGACGGCTACTCACCGGCCGGCGCCGCGGGGAGCCACCGGGTACTCGCGGTGACCGCGGCCGGGCCCGGCTTCGTGGCGGTGGGCTCGGCGGGGACCGTCCCCGCGGCATGGACCTCGCGGAACGGATCAGCCTGGCGGTTCAGCGCGGTGCCACTCCCGGCCGGGACGGCCGGCGCCGCGCTGACCAACGTCACCGCGGCGGGAGGCCGGGTGCTCGCCGCGGGTTATGCGTGGCGGGCCGGGCAGGCGCCCGCGAGCGGGAGGCCGTTCACCGCCGTCTCGGCCGACGGTGGCCGCACCTGGCGGGATTCGGTGCTGCCCGCGCCACCGCGCCCGACCGTGGTGACCGCGCTGACCACGGCGGGCCATGGGTTCGTCGTGGCCGGCCGCGCCGGGCGGGTCACGGTGGGCCAGGCCGGTCAGCAGGCGGGCCAGGTCATGCTCGTCTGGTGGTCTGCCGATGGGCTGACCTGGCGGGACGGCGTGCCTGCGGGCGGCGGGCCTGGCCGGGCCTTCGTTCCGCAACTCAATGCCGTGACCGCCGGGGACGGGACGCTGACCGGTGCCGGGTTCGCCGCGAGCACCGCAGCGGAGCACCCGGTCCTCTGGCACGCCCGGTACCGCTGATCCCGCGCGGCGCGCGCCCCCCGCCAGCCAGCCGCAATCGGCGGCCAGCCGGAGCCGCCGGCCGGGTCAGCCGGCCGCCGGGCCGAAGATGTCGTCGCGGCGGTGCTCCAGGCTCGGCAGTACGGCCCGGACCTGCTTGGTCAGCGCGCTGTCCAGGTCGGCCACCGCGATACCAGGGAACGGCCCGAGGTCGGCGCGGACCGTGCCCATCGGGTCGGTCATCATGCTGCGGCCGACCCCGGTCGGGGCGCGGGTGGGCGGCGCGGAATGGTCGGGCACCTGGCACGCCGCCGCCACCCAGACCGTGTTCTCGATCGCGCGGGCGCGCACCAGGGTCACCCAGTGCTCCTCCTTGAACAGCCCGGCGGCCCACGCGGCGGGGATCACGATCAGCTCGGCACCCCGGACCGCCAGCGCCCTGGCAAGCTCGGGGAACCGCACGTCGTAACAGGTCATGATGCCGACCCGGACCCCGGCCAGGTCGATGACCACCGGCTCGGCGCCGGGAGCGACCATGGCGGACTCCCGTTCGCCCAGCGCGTCGAACAGGTGGATCTTCCGGTACGCGGCGACCCTGGTGCCCGTGGCGTCGTAGGCCACCGCCGTGTTGTACACGCGCCCGCCGGGAGCGGGCTCGAAGACCCCCGCCACCAGCGCGATCCCGTTGGCCCGTGCGGCCTGCGCCAGGCCGCTGCCGAACGGGCCGTCCAGCGGCTCGGCGAGGGCGCGCAGGTCACTGCCGAACCGGGCCAGGGTGGCCTCGGGGAACACGGCAAGGTCGGCGCCGCGGCCCGCGGCATCGGCCAGGGCCTCCCGCACCCTGCCCAGGTTGACCGCGGGATCCGGGCTGACGGGCAACTGGCACAAGGCGACGCGCATGCCCGCAGCGTACGTCACGGTCACGGGGCAGGCAGCGGCATGATGTCATGGCCGGGTGAACCGACCACTGCTGAACCCCCGGCTCGCCGGGATGGGAACCACGATCTTCGCCGAGATGTCGGCGCTGGCCGTCACCACCGGGGCGGTCAACCTGGGCCAGGGCTTCCCCGACGTCGACGGCCCGCGCGAGATCGCGCAGGCCGCGGCGGACGCGATCATCGCCGGCCGGGGCAACCAGTACCCGCCCGGCGCGGGCATCCCCGAGCTGCGCCAGGCTATCGCCGCGCACCAGAAGCGCTTCTACGGCTTCGACCTGGACCCGGACACCCAGGTGCTGGTCACCGCCGGCGCGACCGAGGCCATCGCGGCGGCGCTGCTCGCGCTTATGGATACGGGCGACGAGGCCATCGCGTTCGAGCCGTACTACGACTCCTACGCGGCGTCGGTGGCCATGGCGGGCGGTATCCGGGTGCCGGTCACGCTCCGGCCGCCGGACTTCCGGCCGGACCTCGACGCGCTGGCCGCGGCGATCACCCCGCGCACCCGGGCTGATCCTGCTGAACACCCCGCACAACCCGACCGGCGTGGTGTTCACCCCGGACGAACTGGCCCGGATCGCCGAGCTTGCCTGCGAGCGCGACCTGCTGGTCATCTCCGACGAGGTGTACGAGCACATGGTGTTCGACGGCACACACCTGCCCATCGCGTCGCTGCCCGGCATGGCCGGGCGCACGGTCACCATCAGTTCCGCGGCCAAGACCTTCTCGTTCACCGGCTGGAAGGTCGGCTGGGTGACCGGGAGCCCGGAGATGTGACCGCGGTCCGCACCGTCAAGCAGTTCCTGACCTACGTGTCCAGCGGGCCGTTCCAGTACGCGATCGCCCAGGCGCTCGCGCTGCCCGACGGCTACTACGCCGCCGTGGCCGGTGACCTGCGGCCCAAGCGGGACTTCTTCTGCGACGGCCTCGCCGCGGCCGGGTTCGAGGTGTACCGGCCCGCGGGGACCTTCTTCATCACCACCGACGTGCGCCCGCTCGGCTACGCCGACGGCGTGCGGTTCTGCCAGGAACTGCCGCACCGCGCCGGCGTCGTGGCCATCCCAAGCTCGGTGTTCTACGACAACGTCGAGGCGGCGCCAGTCCCAGGTCCGGTTCGCGTTCTGCAAGAAGCAGGAGGTACTGGCGGAGGCGCTGGCCCGGCTGGAGGCGGTCCGCCCGGACGGGCGGTAGGGCCCTAGCTCGCGGCGCGGCCTATGACGCAGACTGGGGGCATGCGACCTGCCGGGCTTCACCATGTTTCGATCAACGTCCGCGATGTGCCCGCGGCCATGGAGTTCTACGTCGGCATCCTGGGCCTGACCGAGCGCGCCGACCGGCCCGACTTCAGCTTCGACGGGGCCTGGCTGGACGCCGGCCCCCAGCAGGTGCACCTCATCAAGGCGGACGTGCCGCCGGACCGGGGCCAGCACTTCGCGCTGGCCGTCACCGACCTGGACGGCGCGGTCGCCGAACTGCGCGGGCGCGGCCTGCGCGTCACCGACCCGGCCCCGGTCGGCACCGGGCGCCAGTCTTCCTCTACGACCCGGCCGGCAACCGCATCGAACTGCAGCAGCCCGGCGGCTAACCATCGTAAGAGGCGTTGTGTCAAGGGCGTGATTGCCTGTTTTTTGGGGCTGCTGGTGCGGGCATTTGCGCCGCCCGGGTCTGTGTTTTTGCTGGTTAGCGTGCCTGCTGGCGGAGGGCCAAGGGCGTGGGCAGGCTGGCGCCGGCCCTGCTGGTTTGATCATCGCCTGCCAGCGGACCCGGCCGTGGTGTGCACGCGGGCTCCTCGCTCTACGTAGTTCAAGCGGGCTTGGTGTCCCGACATCGTGCAAGCGAGCTGCTGAGGAGGCCGCGGCCACCGGGGCGGGGCTGCCTGGGGTTAGCCGCGAGGTGGCCCTCTACGCGCATGCGGGCTCGCCCCGCCCCGGGGGATCTGGCGGTGGTCTTCGGGCCGGCCCGCGCTGCGGCGGGCGGGCCGGTTATGCGGCCATCGGCGTGGGGTGGCCGATGGTCCCGGCGGCGACCCGCCGGTCCCAGGCGGTGCGGCTGGTGATGACGCTGTAGATCCAGCGCAACAGCGCGGCCATGCAGGCAACGTGGGCCTGGCCCTTGGTCAGCTGGCTGGCAGGGCGGCTGGTGAGGTGGGCGTATTTGGCGGCCAGCACCGGGTTGGCGCCGTGGATCATCGCCCAGCCTGGCGCGCCAGGCGGCCTTGCGCAGCACCGGGCGGCCGCGCCGGGAGATCTTGGCCTGGCCAGTGGAGTTTCCCGAGGAGTTCTCGCACGGGGCTATCCGGCCGTGCTCGACCAGCGCCCGCGAGGAGCCGAGCCGGGCCGGGTCGACCGGTCTCGGCCAGGATGCACGCCGCGACTTCCAGCGACAGCCCGTCGATCGAGGCCAGCACGTCAGCGATGCCCAGCACGTGCAGCTGCGCGACCATCTCCGCTTCCACCGTGATCAGCAGCGTGCGGGCCCGCCGCAGGTCCGCCAGCACGTGCCCGGCCAGCGTCAGCGCGCCCCGCCGGCGGGCCGGGACCGCGCCGCTGTGATCACCCAGCGCGGCGTGGACGCCGGCCATGATCCGGCGGCAGATCCGCTGCCCGCCCCAGCCCGGCAGTACCTGCCGCACGCACCGGGTGAACTGGGCCAGGTCATAGCGGCGCAGCGTGCCCGGGTCCCCGTCACAACGGTCGGCCACCACCTGCAGGCAAGCCAGGAACGTCTACCGAATCCAGCGGCGCCGCGGCCGCGCCCAGCACCGCAGGCCAGGCCAGCGCCAGCCGGTCGGTGATCTGCTGCCGGCACGCGGCCGCCCCCGTCACCAGCGCGTCGCGGCGCTGCCCCAGGTACCGCAGCGTTGCCCAATCCTCCTCGATCTCCTCCGGCCGGTAACACCGCAGCTCAGCCGCCAGCCGGGCGATCAGCACCGCATCCTTGGGGTCGGACTTGCCGCGCGTGTAGTCCTCCGCCTCCCGCGCGCTATGGGTGACCAGCGTCTGCACGCAGACGAAGTTCAGGCCCCGCTCCGCACACGCCTGCTGCACATGCATCCACCGCGACCCGGTCGGCTCACACGCCACCGTCACCGACGCAAACCCCCGCGCCCGCGCCCTGGCCACCGCCCAGTCCAGCGCCTCACCCAGCTGCCAGGCCTTGCACCGCGGCGCCCGCCGCGCCAGCACCTTCGAATCATGATCAGCCACCACAAGGGCCTGATTGTCCTCGGCAAGATCAATCCCCACGATCGCGTTCTCCAGCGGAACCAGCCATCGCAGCCCAGCCAGCCGCGCGTTCCGCCGCCTGTCCCCCCGCGAGACCCCGCTACCCTTACTCACCGAGACGTTCTCCTTCCTGTGCTGGGACACCAAGCCCGTACATCACAGCAGGAGAACGTCGTCTCTTAACGGATCACCCCTCCGGCTTACGCCCATTACTACGCCGGCTCACTCGCTCAGCCGCAGCGCCGTCTTCGGGCATGACTGCACGGCATGCCGGACCTGTGCCGCCAGTTCCGGCGGCACCTCGCCGTCGGTGATGTGCAGTTCGTCGTCGTCATCGAGGCGGAAGACCTCCGGCACCAGGCCGGCGCACACGCCGTTGGCCTCGCACAGGTCGCGGTCGACGGTCACTCTCATGGCGGCATTCTCCTCCGTCAGGGTCTGCGCCCGCACGAGGGCGGCGGCAGGGCAGGATCAGACCATGACCGATAGCCGCGTCATGCCCAGCGGGCTGCCCGCCATGCCTGAGGAGTTGCGCCGCGCGGCGGAGGCGGCGCGCGGCTTCATGCCGCCCGCCGAGGGCCTGGCGCTGTACCGGGCGGCGGCTACCTATGCCCCCACCGGCCCTGTGCTTGAGGTCGGCACCTATTGCGGCAAGTCCACGATCTACCTGGCGTGCGCAGGCAGACGGGCCAGGCCGTCATCACGGTGGACCACCATCACGGCTCGGAGGAGAACCAGCCAGGCTGGGAGTACCACGACCCGGCCCTGGTCGATCCGGCGACGGGCCGGCTGGACACCTTGCCGCATTTCCGTGCCGCCCTGGCCGGCCTGGGCCTGACGGCGACGTGATCGCGATCGTGGGCCGGTCGGCGGACGTGGCGCGGCTGTGGCGGGCTCCGCTGGGGATGCTGTTCATCGACGGCGGCCTACCGAAGCGGCCGCCCAGGCCGACTACGAGGGCTGGGCGCCGCATGTGGCCCGCGGCGGCGCGCTCGCGATCCACGACGTCTTCCCCGATCCGGCCGACGGCGGGCGGCCGCCCTACCACATCTACCTGCGGGCGCTGGCTTCCGGCGCGTTCGCGGAGGTAGCCGTGGAAGGCTCACTGCGGCTTCTGGAACGGACCGGCGAGGGAATCTAGCCGAACGATGGCCCGCCAGCCCCGGCGCCGGGTGAGCCGCACGCGCCTCCCGGCGATGATCATGGGGGTTTGGTCGCTGGGCGGTGGCGTATAATCCGAAGATCTCGATCTCGCTGGCCGGTTCCAATGCCTGGTCATCGAATGGGCGGGACCGGCTGTCCTTTGATGATTGGGTCAACGAACTCCCTGATACAGGAAAGTCTCCACTGCGTGTGGCCTTTTGTG
>CAVSRH010000020.1:0-48360 GCA_963730235.1 uncultured Actinomycetes bacterium | reverse complement strand
GATGCTGGTGTCCTTCGCCGTGGCGGCTCCGCCCGCCGTGCCGCCGCAGCCGCTGCGCGCGGCCTGGCCCGCGTTCCGGGACCGGCAGGTCGGCGCGGGCATGTGGCTGACCTTTCTGCCCGGCCTGTCGTTCGGCGTGATGGACGTGCTCGCGCCGCTGCGGCTGAGCCAGCTCGGCGCCACGGCCACGGTGATCGGCGGGACGTTCCTCGCCGCCGCGGCCATCGAGTCGGGCATCTCCCCACTGGCCGGCCGGCTCTCGGACCGCCGGGGCGCGCTGCTGCCGATCCGGATCGCGCTGGCGGCCGCGGTGGTGATCAGCCTGCTGACGCCGGTGGTGCCCTCGGAATACCTGCTGGTGGCGCTGCTTATCGCCGGGCTGCCCAGCTATGGCGCGCTGTTCGCGCCGGCCACCGCGCTGCTGTCGGCCGGGGCGGACCGGCTGGGCCTGCACCAGGGGCTCGCCTTCGGCCTGGCCAACCTGGCCTGGGCGAGCGGGCAGGCGGTCGCGGCAGGGCTGAGCGGCGCGCTGGCCCAGGCCACCTCTGATTTTGTGCCTTACGCTCTGCTCGCCGCGGCCTTGCTCGGCACGCTGGCCGCCGCCCAGCGCCGGGCCCGGGCCAGCCGCTGACCCGGGGCCGGGTGCCCGGACGGCAAAACCAGCTACGTTCGGTCACCGGCGCTTGACGCGAGCGGCACCCCGCTGGGACTCTCCCCTTGGAGAAACGCTCGATTGCAAGAGCACCGCACGACCCGGGGGGGTCAGCATGAATCTGTGGGGGGCCACGCCATTACTGGCCGCCGCGCTGCTGGGCGGCGCCCAGCACGGCGGCAACCCACTCCCGCCAGCGGCGGCTTCGATCGCAGGGTCCAGCGTCGTGCTCAGTCAGGTGGACTCCAGCCAATGGCAGACAACGCTCCTGCTCAACAGCCCCGTCGGCGAAAAATGCCCGATCCGGTCTGAATTCGCCCTGCAGACCAGCGCACGGGACGGTCCCTTTACGCCGATCGAGCGCAAGGGCGCACCCACGCAGACTCCGTACTGCCGGCGGATAACCCTGACATTCCGTAGGCAGGCGAAGATCCCGGTAAGCGCCGCTCTGGTGCTCCGCGCGCCGGGCCGGGCCGTTTCCTCGGTCCCTGCCTCGTTCGAGCCGGCCCGTCAGGCATGAGCCTCTACTTCGCGGTGCCCGCCGGCGTCGGCGCGGGGATGCTGATCGTGCTCCTCGGCTTCGCCATGATCTTCGTCAAGGTCTACGACCGGGTGGGCGCCGTGGTGCGGCCGTGGCGCACCACGGCGGGCAAGATCGGCTGGAACGGCGAGTTCTGGCGGTGGACGGTGATGGCGTCCGGGGCCTGGACCATCAACGACAGCTGGGCCACCAACATCTCCACCGTCACAGCCATTGTGGCCACGCTCCTGACCACCACCGGGGCCGCCAGCACCATCTTCCCGGGTATCGCGCTGGACCGGTTCGCGTTCGTGAACATGATCGCGGCTGGTCTCATCGCGGCGGTGCCGCTGGTGTTCGCCATCCTGTATGCCCGGTGGACCGCGCGGTTTCCCGGGCCGACCCTGGACACGACCATCGGGCCCCGGGTGGAGCTGCTCACGGACTGCGAGGTGACCCTGGCCGAGGCTGTGCCGGTCACCTGGCGGAAGGGCACCGAGCACGGTCTCGGGACGCTCGGCGAGCACACCACGATCAAGCTGCGGCGGAAGACCTTCGCCATGGTGACGGACGGCAGGCCCTTCTCGTTTGCACCCGAGCCGGCCCAGGACGCGGAACCGGGCGGGGACCCGCAGCCAACCGCCACGCTCGCCGCCGGCACGGTGATCGCGCCGGTTTGCGATGAACCGGATCAGGCCTTGGCGAACAAGATCCGGGCCCATTCTCCGCTCGGCACGGACACCAAGGTCGAGCTCGCGCAGACGGCGGTGCTGTCGCCAGGCGAGCCGTTCCGCTGGGCATGGATCGCAGCGGGCAGCAGGCCACCATCGCCGATGGCCCGCCCGGAGCGCCGGGGGGGCCGGATCTTCCGGCGAGAACCCAGGTCAGGCTGCCCGCCGGCGCCGTGGCTACGTTTACGGCGCCCATCACGCCCAGGGCATCGCTGGTGGGCAGGGCGGCGAAGCTGCGGGCCGGCGCCAAGGTGTCGCTGACCCACGATGGCGATGTCCCCAAGGACGCGAAGATCAGGATCCTTGGCGAGTGCTCGATCACGCTGACCGGCCAGAACCCGGCGATCACCGTCCCGGCGTGGCAGACGGTTCTGGTGACGGCCCCGGCAGGTGCGACGATCACGCTGCCCGGCGGCGCGGCCCTGGGTGCCGGTGACGACCCGGGCCAGTGGCCGATCCAGGCCAAGGACGGCGCCACCATTCAGGCACCGCCGGGCAGCAGGATCGACATCCTCGCTGGCAGCCTGATCACGGTGCCCGGTGGCCTGGACCTGCTGGTCGGGGGGGAGACCGCCATGAAGATCTTCAGTGAGGGGAACCTGACCACGCTGGCAGCGAGCAGTGTGGCACCAGCTCACAAGCCCCCGCAGGCGGAACGCGGCCTGCTGGCCAGCATGCTCGCACGGGGCGGCCACCGCGGCGGGCAGGCAGATTCGGGGGACAAGCCCGGGCCGGCCGACATACCGCTGCCGTGCCCGGTATTCCTCACCGCACCGTCCGGCGCGAAGATCACGATGGCTGGCCAGGCCGACGTGGAACTGCCCGCCGGTCTTGCCATGATGGCCCCGCGCCGCAAGGCCTACGTGCTCCGGCACACCAGACATCTCACCGTGCCGGCGCCCGCCAACACGCTGGGTGCCTCGATGCGGCTGGTCATCGTGGCGGCGCTGCTGACCGAGTTCGCTATCGGCGCCCAGCTCGGGATAGCCGGGGTACTCGCGTACTTCTCCGACGCCAGCATGGCCGGCCGCTGGACCACCTTCGGGCTACTCGGCGTCGTGGCCGCGTTCCTGCTGTACTACAGCACGACGGCGATCCGGTCGCTGGCCGATCCGCAGCCGGGGTCGTCCATGAGCGCGGTGCCAGGTACCTCGTTCACGCTCTAGGTCCGGGCGCGGGCGCGGCTCGCGCCGCGTCCGCGCCCGGCCTTGCTAGCCGGTGAAGCCGTCGAACACGTGGCTGAACGCCCAGGTGGGCTGCTTGATCCCGGAGCAGGAGTTGCTGTCGATGCTGCCCGGGCAGCCGCCGTTGTCCCGCTGGATCGCCCAGATGGAAAGCTCCGGCATCCCGTGGGACTGCGCGAAGCTGGCAATCGCCCGTGCGTCAGGCAGGTAGGTGACCTCGGTCTTCTTCGGGTAGTCGTCGATCCCCGGGAGGATCGTTATGCCCTCTATAGACCAGAGCCTGCGCGCGCTGAGCTGCGGGTACAGCTGCGCGAGTTGCGCGTGCGTGCCGTTCAGCGCCTTGACGGCCGCCTTGCCCATCTCGATGCCGGTCTGGCTCTGCTTGATGTAGTAGTCGAAGGCCATGATGTTCACGGTGAACCGCACGCCGTGCGCGGCCGCGCTCTTGATCACGTTGAAGCAGTTACTGGGCAGGCCCCACGGCTCGACGCCGATGGTGAACACGATCTGCACGGTGCGGTGTGTCCGGGCGGCCCACTGCTGCAGTAGCGCGATTGCCTCGCTGCGCCGTTCGATGCCCGCCTTGTTGTTCAGTGAATTGGCCTCGACGTCCATGTCGAGGCGGGTCACCCCGTAGGTGGTCACCACGTTCTCGTAGGCCTTGGCGATCTTCGGCACGCTGGTGCAGGAGTCGGCGATCTCGGTGCCGCCCTGGTCGGCGCTGAACCCGCCGAACGACGGCACCACGTCCCCGCCCATGGCGCGCAGCTCGCGGACCTGGTGGACATAACGCCCGCCGGGCTTGACCACCTGCCGCGGGCTGCCGTCCCAGGCCACCGTGCAGGAGCCCTTCTTAGGGGTCTGGAGGAAGGCGAGGGTCAGGTAATGGGCACCGGACTTGCGGGCGGTGGCCGGGATGTTGGCCCTGGTCCAGGTCTCGAAGTAGGGCGCGTAGACGTGCCGCGGTATCAGGTTCTGCGAGTGGCTGACCACGATGTGCGCGGCAGGCGCGGAGCGGGCGGCCGCCGCGGCCGCGCCGGCGCCGAGCGCGAGGGTGAGCGGCACGCACAGCCCGAGGGCCAGGGCCGTTCGCGGGCGGAGCGGGATGCGCTTCATGCGGATCGGTTCCTCCTGCCTGGGAGCGTCAAGCGGCGGCAGGCACGGTTCGGGGCGCGGCTGCCGGGGCCCGAAGTTTGTTAGGACAGTATCCTTACTATTAACCCGGCTACAAGGCCATGCCGCTGTCACCCGCGGCCACGTGGCCGGGCCGGGCGCTCAGTTGGCGGCGATCGCGGGCGTGTCCATCGGGAACGAGATGCCGGTGATCCGCGTGACACTCCAGGTGCTGCCGCCCGGCGCCGCCGCGTAGAAGTCGACCACGTCGCTGCTGTCGATCGAGGTCATCACCAGGCCGCCGGAGGACTGCGCGGCGATCGCCACGTCGGCATTGTCCCCCCAGCCCGGGCAGGTGATGTAGGCCTGCCGGTGCCAGGACGACGACCCGTCGGCCTGGGTGTAGGTGCTGATGCACTCCCCCGAGGAAAAGCTCGGGTCGTAGGCGGCGATCGTGACGTTGTGCTCCGTGCCGTTCACCGCCAACGCGGACTGGTCGTCGGCCTGCCAGGGCAGGTTCTGCCCGGCCCAGCCACTCACCTTCCCGGTGCTGTTCCAGTAGAAGTTGAGCTGGTCGGAGACGGGCGTCGTGGCCGAGACCACGATCCGGCCGTCGTTCTCGTCGGCGGCTTCGACGCCCTGCCTGGCCCCGCCCGGGTACACCTCCTGCACCGTCTCCCAGGTGGCCGATCCGTACGCCTGCCGGTCCAGGCCGAACCCCTTGGGCGTGGCGAACGAGACCACCGAGGTGTTCTGCGAGTCCACGCTGACGTAGGGCGCCGTCGCGGTGCCGTTGACCGTGGGTATCGCCTCGGTGTGCCACGGCGCGGTGCCGATCTGCTGCCAGTAGTACGTCGACCCGGTTCCGGTGGCGTTCTGGGCGACGATCACGGTGTCGGCCGCCGCGCCCGGGTTGATGTGCTGCGCGGCGATCGATGGCGGCACCAGTGGGGCGACGGCGGCCTTCGCCGAGACCTGCTGGCGGTGCCACACCGTGCTGCCGGGTGCCTGCCAGAAGTAGTAGAGCGTGCCACGGTAACTGCCGGTCAGGAAGACCGCCGCGATCACGATATTGCCGTTGCTCTCGATAGCCACCGACGGCTGGCCGTAGAGCCCGGTGGCCACCGTCTCGATCCGCCACGGCGAGTCGTTGGCCTGCTCGCCCGCCTGCAGCCCGGATCCGGTGGTCACGGCGATCACCACCTCGCCGGAGGATGCCTCGGCGGGGACGGCCGGCCCGGCCGCGACCGCGAACGTCATCGCCAGCGCCGCACCGGCGGCGACCAGGCGCAGAGCCCGGACCCCCATGATCCGCTCCAATCCGGGCCTGCGCCCTGGCCACCCGTTGCGCGGCCACTTCCGAACGGCGCGGCCGCACTGGCATGACGAGACGTTACGGCCGCCGCCCGGGCCTCCACATCCCCGCAACCATGCAATCCGGAAACGGCACGCGAGCCACTCTGACACCAAACCACCACAAAATGGCCCAGGAGTGCCCACCTCGCTATGACATCCCCGGCCGGTTCGCCCGCCCGGCCGCTCGCCCAGCCCGCCCGCTCGCCCAGCCCGGGGCGGCCCTCCACCCGTCCCGCGGCCCGTAGCCGGTCCGTGCCGTAGCCGGCTGACCGTCGCCGCCAGCCGCGACATGACAGAGGACGGCCTGCGGCCCGCCGCACCGACCGTCCACATCGATCTTGCGGATGCTGCACTTGCGGCTGCTGGCGATCACGAATAACCTGATTCCACTAAGTAGTTAGTGGAAGTAGGGTCATGATGATCGAGTTCCAGCTCGACACCGCCTCCGGCGTAGCCACCTATCTGCAGCTGGTCCAGCAGGTCCACGATGCTTTGCGACTGGGCCTGCTCGAGCCTGGCGATCAGCTGCCAACCGCGCAGCAGGTCGTCGCCAAGCTGGCCATCAACCCGAACACGGTGCTGAAGGCCTACCGGGACCTGGAGCGCGAGGGCCTGGTCCGAGCGCGCTCCGGACAGGGGACGTTCGTGATCAGGTCGATGCCCGGCAGCGATCGGGGGGCTCAGGAGCGGTTCCTGACCTCCATGACCGAATGGCTGCGGCTGGCGCGCTCGGCCGGGCTCGGGCCCGACGACATTGAGGCGATCTACCGGACGGCGTTCCGCAACTGTTTCGCGGAGGGCGTGGCATGACCGCCGTGCTGGAGACCGCCAGCCTCGGCAGGCGATTCGGGCGGCACTGGGCGCTGCGCGATTGCACGATGACGATCCCGGCTGGGAAGATCGTGGGGCTGGTGGGGCCAAACGGCGCGGGCAAGACCACGCTGCTTCACCTGGCTGCCGGGTTGCTGGCACCGTCGGCCGGCACGATCAAGGTGCTCGGCGGGCGTCCGGCCAGCGATCCAGCGCAGCTGGCGAAGGTCGGCTTCGTTGCCCAGGACACGCCTATCTATACCGGGCTCACCGTGGCGAAGCACCTGCGGATGGGCGCTTACCTGAACCCGAACTGGGACAGCGGCCTTGCGGCGCAGCGAGTCGAGCAGCTCGGCTTCGATCCGGGCAGGCGCGCAGGGTCGCTGTCTGGCGGCCAGCGGGCGCAGCTGGCACTGACCATCGCCATCGCCAAGCGGCCCGACGTGCTGATTCTCGACGAGCCGGTCGCCAGCCTGGACCCGCTGGCCAGGCGCGAGTTCCTGCGGAGCCTCATGGAGGCGGTCGCGCGGCACAAGGTGAGCGTGGTGCTGTCCTCACACCTGGTCGCCGACCTGGAGCGGGTGTGCGATTACCTGATCGTGCTGGTCGCCTCGAAGGTTCAGCTGACCGGTGCCGTCGAGGAGTTGCTGGCCTCGCATCACCGGCTATCGGGTCCGCGCCGCGATCCCCGCGCCCTGCCAGCCGACCAGGAAGTCATCGAGGCCAGCCACACCGGCAAGCAGAGCACACTGCTGGTAAGAACCAGCGAACCGATCCTGGACCCGGCCTGGATGGTCAAGCAAGTCAGCCTGGAGGACCTTGTGCTGGCCTATCTGGCCCGCGGCAGCGAAGTCAGGCCCGCCGACCGCCCGGTACGGGCAGTGCTCTCATGATCAGATTCACCTGGCTGCAGTTCCGGCCACAGGCAGCGATCGTATCCGGCGCCCTGGCGATGGCCGCCATCGCGCTGGCGCTGACCGGCATGCACCTGGCACACCAGTATGCCGTCAGCGGCATCCCCGCTTGTCACGCCAGCTGCGGCGCGCTGGCCCGTGACTTCCTGCAGCAGCAGGCCACCGCGCAGAACGTCGCCGGCTTCCTCGGCCTCGCCGTGTTGGCCGTAACCGGTCTCCTCGGCGCATTCTGGGGAGCGCCGCTCGTCGCCCGCGAGTTCGAGACCGGCTCATTCCGGCTGGCGTGGACCCAAGGCGTGACCAGGGGCCGCTGGCTAGCCGTCAAGGCCAGCGTCATCGGGCTCTGCAGCATCGCGGTCGCCGGCCTGCTCAGCCTGATGGTGACCTGGTGGGCCAGCCCGCTCGACACGGCCAGCATGGACCCCTGGGCAACGTTCGGGCAGCGGGACATCACCCCGGTCGGTTACGCCGCCTTCGTGTTCCTGCTCGGCGTCACCGCCGGAATGCTCATCCGCCGCGCCATTCCCGCCATGGCCATCACCCTGGTCATATTCGCAGCCGTCCAGGTGGCTATGCCGCTATGGGTCATGCCGCACCTGATCGCACCCGAGCAGACCACAAGGCCAGTGAGCGCCACGACCGCAACAGCTACGGGTTCTACGGGCCCTTCCAATCACTACCTGTTCTTCGTGCCCAGCCCGGTGAGCATGCCGGGCGCCTGGATTCTCTCGCCACCAGCGGATTGCGGCTCCCAGCCCGGAGCCAGCACGGCAGCTTGCCAGGTCATCACGCCGAACGGCCGATCAGCGGCCACCCTGCCCGCGACCAAGGCCTGCACGTCCAGCGCACCGGAATCGGGACCGGGATCGTGCGCAGCGTACATCGGCGGACTGCACCTCCGGCAGGTCATCACCTACCAGCCAGCCAGCCGCTACTGGCCTCTCCAGTGGTACGAGACGGGGATCTACCTAGGCCTCAGTGCCATCCTCGCCAGCGTCTGCGCCTGGTGGATTCGCCGCCGCGCCGTGGGAAGGCAATGGGCTAACCGGCAATAGGCGGCCCGGGACGCGGACCGTCATAGCTCGGTGCTCCACCCGATGGTCAGGCGTCGGGGATCGCCGGGGCACGTCAGGGGATCAGGGCGATCTTGCCTGTCGTGTGGCCGTCCAGGATGGCGCGGTGCGCGGCGGCGGCCTCGGCCAGCGGGAAGGTCTGCGAGACCAGTACCTTCAGCTTCCCCTCCTGAGCGAGCCTGGCCAGTTCCAGGCGCGCGCGTTCCCGGATCTCGGTGCCGGGATCCGCGCCGGGTGCGCCGCCGAGGACCTTGATCCCGGCCTGCAGCCCCCGCGCGAACGCCACGATCGTGCCCACCCGGGCCTTGTCCGGGACCAGGGCCATGGAGACATCCCAGGCCTCGTCGGTACCGACCAGGTCCAGGGCGGCGTCGATCCCGCCTGGGGCCACGACAGCCACCCGGTCCGCCAGGCCCGGGCCGTAAGCCACCGGGATGGCGCCGAGGTCCCGGAGCAGTTCATGCCGCGCGGGGCTCGCCGTGGCCACGACCTTCGCCCCGCGGATGACGGCAAGCTGGACGGCCAGCAGGCCCACCCCGCCACTGCCGCCGTGCACGAGCACGGTATCCCCCGCACCCACGGCGGTCGCTTCGAGCAGGTGCCACGCGGTCACCCCGGTCAGCATCAGCCCCGCGGCCTGCGGCCAGTCCAGCAGGCCCGGCTTGGGGATCACCGCCTGGGCCGGCACCACCAGTTCGGCGGCGTAGGCGCCCGGGGCGCGGAAGACGATGACCTCGTCGCCGGCCTGGACCGGCCCCGCCGGGCCGGCCGCATCGGGCCCCACCGCGGTGACGACCCCGGCGGCCTCGGCGCCGAGCCGGATCGGCAGCCTGGCCGAGTCGGTGCCGAACGCCCCGCTGTAGGACTTGGCATCCACCGGGTTGATCCCTGCCGCCCGGACCTCGATCCGGACCTCGCCGGGCCCGGGGTCCCGGCCCGGTTCCTCGATGACGGACAGGACCTCGGGGCCGCCATACGCGGCGGCGATCACGACAGTTGCCACACCGCCCGCAACACCCCCGGGCCCGCCGCACATTCCCGTTCCGCCCATCCTTCGCCGGCGGTGGGTAACCGGGATCGGAAAGCGGCCGGGACGCGCCCGGGGGCGCGCGCCGGCCGCTGGATCCGGCGGGTTACCAGGTTCCGGTCGAGATTCCCGCCGGGGATGTCGGGACGATCTTCACGGCCGGAACACCCGTAGTGCACATACTGGACAGTGCCGCGTACGTCTGCGCCGGCGTGACCCGGAGGGTGAGCTGGGACGTCGGCGCGTAGGAACCGGTCACCACGCCGCTTCCGGCCGGGATCGGCAGTTTGAAGGTCAGGTAGTTGGTTGCTCCCGTTCCGGTCCTGATCCGCATGTTGCCGAACCGCACGTTCGATTGGTTGATGTTGGTCGGGGACCAGGCGACGTCACCATCCAGCGGGGCAGCGTTGAAGGTCCTCGATGCGATGCCGGGAGTGATGCCGACCGCTGGCGCGAACCAGTTCGCGCAGTTGTTCGCGCCGGCCCCGGTCACGACGCCCTTCGCCACGTAGCGTCCCGAGGTTGGCACCGGCAAGCCGCCGCTGCACCCGGTGAAGTTGAGCTGGACTACCACCTCTTCACTGGTCGATGTCCCCCCGGTCTTGAGCGCCGGGGAAAAGGTGAAGGTGCCCGCGTAGCCGGCGCTGCAGGTGGTCGTCCCGGTGCCGGTCACGTTGTCCACCGCTGCCGCCGGCCCCACCGACGCGAGCGCGAGCGCTCCCCCCGAAGCGACGGCGGCGATCGCGGTGATGATGGCGGATCTGCCGTATCTCATGATTTCTCCCCTGGATGTAGCCCTGGCATTGGGGTCACGCCTGTCTGCCGGCGTGCCGTTGCCTTGATCCTGGCTGGGGGGCGGCCGGGTCACCACACGCGATCACCCACGCGATCACCCACGCGATCCGGCCTGCCCCGCGGACGGGCCTAACGCAGGGTGATCACGTTCGCGGTGATCAGGGCGGCGGCGTCCGAGGCCAGGTAGGCGATCACCTCGGCGACCTCGTCCGGGCTGGCGATGTGGATCATGGCCGGGCTGTCGGCGACCAGCTTGCGGACCGCGTCGTTGACCCAGCCGGTGTCGGTGACCGGCGGGTGGACCATGTTCGCGGTGACCCCGTGGTCCGCCAGCTCGATGGCCGCCGACATCGTGTAACTGTCCTGCGCCGCTTTGGCCGCGCCGTAGGAGACCTCCCCGGGGAACCCGATGTCCCCGCCGGAGGTGAGGCCGATGATCCGGCCCCAGGTCGCGCCGCGGGCGATGTGCCGCCGGGCGAATTCGGCGATCAGCAGGCCCGCGGCCATCGCGTCCACGCTGAACTGCTGCAGCCACGTGCCGGGGTTCACCGGCTGGACCGGCCGGCCGAACCCGTCGGTGTAGGCGGGCTGGAAGGTGTCTGCCACCCAGCCGGACGCGTTGTTCACCAGGATGTCCACCGGGCCCAGGTGCTCCTCGGCCGCGTCGAACAGCACGGCCGCCGTCAACGGGTCGGCCAGGTTGGCCTCCATGGCCAGCGCCCGTCCTCCCCTAGCCCGGATCCGGTCGGCCACCGCGTGGCCGCCGCTGGCCCGGTTGTCCCGGTAAGCCGGCGGAAGGCCCGGGGCGGGCGGGTCGTCCACCCGCAGGAACGTGCACAGCACCGCGCAGCCACGCGCGGCGAGCGCCGCCGCGACCGCCGCACCAATGCCGTGGTTGGCTCCGGTCACGATCGCCGTGTGACCGCCAGGCTCCATGGTCTCGATGCTAGATCGCCCAGCCGGCCGCGTGCAGGCCCCGGGATGACATGATCGTGACCGGGGAGGTGAGCACGATGCCACATGAGCTGATCACTCATGCGGACAAGGTGTTCTTCGCCGAACGGGGCGAGACCAAGGGTGACCTGGCCGAGCACTACCTGCGCGTGGCCGGGCCGCTGCTGCGCACGATGGGCGGCCGCCCGGTGCTGCTGCAGCGGTTCCCGGACGGCGCGTCGGGGCCGTCGTTCTTCCAGAAGCGGGTGCCGAAGAACGCCCCGGAGTGGCTGCAGACCACGATCGTGTCCACCCCGAACGGCACCACCTCGCAGGCCCTGGTCGCCGCGGACATCGAGCACGTGCTGTGGGCGGTGAACCTGGGCTGCCTGGGCTTCCACGTCTGGCCGTACCTGGCCGATGACCCGGAGCACGCCGACGAGCTGCGGATCGACCTGGACCCCTCCCCGGGTGTGCAGTTCAGCCACATCAGGCAGGCCGCGCACGAGGTGCACGGGCTGCTCACCGAGCTGGGCATCACCGCCTACCCCAAGACCACCGGCAACCGGGGCGTGCATGTCTACGCCCGGCTCCAGCCGCACTGGGATTCCTACCAGGTGCGCGCCGCCGCCGTGGCGCTGGCCCGGGAACTGGAACGCCGCAGGCCGGACCTGATGACGGCCGCGTGGTGGAAGGAGGAGCGCGGTTCCCGGGTGTTCATCGATTTCAACCAGAACGCCCCGCACAAGACGGTGTTCGGCGCGTGGTCGGTGCGCGCCCGCCCGGGCGCGCAGGTGTCCACGCCGCTGGCCTGGGAGGAGATCGACGACATCCACCCGGACCAGTGCACCATCGCCTCGCTGCCGGCCAGGCTGGCGTCGGCCGGCGACCCTTGGCAGCCGATGAACGACGACCCGCAGGACCTGGCGCCGCTGCTCGAACTGGCCGCCCGCGACCAGGAGGCCGGGCTGCCCGACGCGCCGTGGCCGCCGGTCTACCCCAAGCAGCCCGGCGAACTGTCTCGGGTCGCGCCCAGCCGTGCCCGCAAGCCCGACCCGCCTGGCCAGGAATGAACGCACCGTTCGCGACGGCCCTGGCCGGCTGGAAGGAAAGCGGCAAGAACCGGCTCGGGTGGACATTAGTGCCAAACGCGGCCGACGTGGACAGCGCCGAATCCATCCGCATCGCCGCCGGGGTACTCGACTCGCTGGGCGTGTCCACGCGATGTGATCTCGGCGGTGCCCAAGGACCCTGGCGGGCCGCTCGAGCAGGCGGTCTGTGATCAGCTACGCGACGTCCTGCCCGGTTACCGCACCGGCCGGGACTGGCTGATCGGCCGGAGCAAGCTGATCACCGGTTTCGACCAGTACGCGCACCTCAAGGAGGTGGACGCGCTCGTCCGGGCCAGCCCGCAACTGCGGATCTCGCTCGGTATGGACTACCTGATCAAGCCGGACGTCACGGTGGGCCTGGCCGGGGTCCGCACCGGCTCGGGCCTGCCGCCGCTGCACGCGGCGATCTCCTGCAAGTGGACCATCCGCTCGGACCGGGTGCAGAACATCAGGCACGAGTGCCTGCAGATGATCAGGCACCGGCGCGGCCGGCAGCCACACCTGGTGACCGTGACCGCCGAGCCGCTGCCGAGCCGGCTGGCGTCCATCGCCCGGGGCACCGGCGAGGTCGATGCCGTGTACCACATCGCCTACGACGCGATGGAGGCGAGCATCGCCGAGCACGCGAACGCCGAACAGCGGGACGCCTGGCGGGAGGTGACCAGGCAGCGCCGGGTGCTCAGCTATGAGGCCCTCGCGGAAACCCTCGCGTCCCAGTGAGGACACCGGCATGGTCCGCCGGGGACACCGCCGTGTTCTTCCGCTGGCGTGTTCCGCCGCCGGCTGTCCGGGGGTGCGGGCAGAATCAGCCAGAAGACGGGCGCGGGAGGGATCGTGGGGCATGTTGGCTTTCCTGGAGGGCCCGTGGCGCATGCTGACGTCCCTGGGCTTACCTCCCTGGAGATCTGCGCCGGGGCAGGTGGCCAGGCACTAGGCCTGGAACAGGCCGGATTCGGCCATGAGGCCGTCGTCGAACTGGACGCCGACGCCTGCGGGACACTCCGCTACAACAGGCAGTGGAAGGTCATCGAGGGCGACGTGGCCAACGTGGACGGGCGCGCCTTCGCCGGGGTGGACCTGTTCGCGGGCGGGGTGCCCTGCCCGCCGTTCTCGATCGCCGGAAAGCAACTCGGCTCCGACGACGAGCGGGACCTGTTCCCGCAGGCGCTGCGGCTGATCGAGGAGATCGGCCCGCGCGCGGTGCTGCTGGAGAACGTCCGCGGGCTGGGCACGCGCAGGTTCGAGGGCTACCGGGCCCAGGTGCTCGGCCGGCTCCGGGCACTGGGCTATGACACCTGGTGGGACCTGGTGCACGCCAGCGATCACGGGGTCCCCCAGTTGCGGCCGCGGTTCGTGCTCGTCGCGATGCGGCCACCGTGGGCGCGGTGGTTCCGCTGGCCGGAGCCGCGGGCCGTGCCCCCGCCCACCGTCGGCGAGGCCCTGGGTGACCTGATGGCCTCGCACGGCTGGCCGGGGGCGGCCGCCTGGGCGCGGCGGGCCGCCGGCATCGCGCCCACCATCGTCGGCGGCAGCAAGAAGCACGGCGGCCCGGACCTGGGCCCGACCCGGGCCCGGGCGGCCTGGGCCGCGATGGGTGTGAACGGGCTTGGCATCGCCGACGAGGTACCCGGGCCGGACTTCCCGGCGGACACGCCGCCGAAGCTGACCGTCGCCATGGTGGCCCGGCTGCAGGGCTTCCCCGCCGACTGGACGATCACCGGCCGGAAGACCGCCGCCTACCGGCAGGTCGGCAACGCGTTCCCGCCGCCGGTGGCCAGGGCGCTGGGCACCGCGATCGCCGCCGCCCTGAACGCCTGAACCGGCGAGATGAATGGAAGTTTGGTGCCCGTGCTTTGAGGGGCGGCGCGCCCTGAAGCCCGGGGTGGCAGGCGGTGGGTCAGGACATCCGGGCTATCTCGCGCATCTTGTTGGTCGCGTCCAGCGCGGCGACCTTGTACGACTCGGCCAGCGTCGGGTAGTTGAACACGGCGTCGACCAGGTAGTCCACGGTGCCGCCGCAGCCCATCACGGCCTGGCCGATGTGCACGAGCTCGGTCGCGCCGGTACCGAACACGTGCACGCCGAGCAGCGTGCGGTCGTCCAGCGAGACGAGCAGCTTGAGCACCCCGTAGGAGTCACCGATGATCTGGCCGCGGGCCAGTTCCCGGTACCGCGACACGCCCACCTCGAACGGCACGTTGTCCTTGGTGAGCTCTTCCTCGGTGCGCCCGATGAAACTGATCTCCGGGATGCTGTAGATGCCGATCGGCTGGTCTTTGCCTATCTCGTGGATCGGCTCGCCGCACGCGTGGTGCGCGGCCAGCCTGCCCTGCTCCATGGAGGTGGCGGCGAGGGCCGGGAAGCCGATGATGTCGCCGACCGCGTAGATGTGCGGCACTTCGGTGCGGAAGAACTCGTCCACCACGATCCGGCCGCGCTCGTCGGCGGACAGGCCGGCCGCGTCCAGGTGCAGTTCGTCGCTCGCGCCCTGGCGGCCGGCCGAGTACAGGACCGTGTCGGCGAGGATCTTCTTCCCGCTGTGCAGGACGGCGATGGCACCCTCGGGCCTGGCCTCCACCGAGGCCACGGTCTCGCCGAACCGGAAGGTGACCGCCAGGTCGCGCAGGTGGTACTTCAGCGCCTCGACGACCTCGATGTCGCAGAACTCCAGCATCCGGTCGCGCTGCTCGACCACGGTGACCTTGGTGCCCAGGGCCGCGAACATGGACACGTACTCGATGCCGATCACGCCGGCGCCCGCGACGACCATCGACCGCGGCACGGTCTGCAGGTGGACGATCCCGTCCGAGTCGATCACCGTGCGCTCGTCGAAGTCGACGGTGGCGGGCCGGGCCGGGCGGGTGCCGGTGGCGATCACGATCTTGTCGGCCGTGGCCCGGCGGGTCCGGCCCTCGCCGTCGTCGATCTCCACCGTGTGCGGGTCGGTGAAGTACCCGGTGCCGGTGAGCATGGTGATCCGGTTCCGGGCCAGCTGGCTGCGTACCACGTCGATCTCGCGGCCCACCACGTGCTGGGTGCGGGCCGCCAGGTCGGCGATGGTGATGTCGTCCTTGACCCGGTAGCTCTGCCCGTACATCTCCCGCTGGTCCAGGCCGGTGAGGTACAGGACCGCCTCGCGCAGGGTCTTGGACGGGATCGTGCCCGTGTTCAGGCACACCCCGCCGATCATGTCCTTGCGCTCGATTATCGCCACCCGGCGGCCCAGCTTCGCCGCGGCGATCGCGGCCTTCTGGCCGCCGGGCCCCGAGCCGATCACCAATACGTCGAAGTCGTACATATTCCCAGTGTGACGACGGCAGGCCACCTTTAGGAAGGCTTGAGAGGCGGCACTGGCGTGATCGTCCGGCCCGGGCGATCATCCGGCGCTGTGGCTACCCGCGCGTTCCCGGCGCAGGGCCATGTGGTCGCAGAGCATCGTTTCCAGCGCGGCCGGGGAGTCGCCGGACAGTTTGTCTCCGTCCCGCGACGCCCACCACATCCCGTGGCCGAACCAGATCCGGTACCACTCCCCCCACCGGTCGGTCAGCCGCACCAATTCGCTGCCCCGCTCGCGCTCCTCGTGCTCCTCCTGCGGCGTCATACCCCGATTGTGTCATGGTGCATCATGGTAAATCATGTATCGCTGAGGTAAGGTGAGGGTAACTATCGTCTACTCATGATCAATCGCTCGTCGTCGATGCCACCGTGGGAGCAGCTAGCAAGCATCCTGCGCAGCCGGATCGAGGGCGACGAACTCCGGCCGGGCGACCGCATTCCGTCGGTGGTTTCGCTGGCGCAAGAGTACGACCTGGCGCCCGGTACCGTTCGCAAGGCGCTGATGCAGTTGCAACGGGAAGGGCTTGTAGAGAGCCGCGTCGGCTGGGGCACGTTCGTGGCGGAGAGGCGCTGACTGCGTTGGGGTGCGGCCGTGGGTGACGAGGTTTCGGCGGAACTGGCCGGGCCCGCGCTGCTGCGGGATGCATCTTCGCGGGCGCTGGCCTACCTCGGCGGGCTGGCCGACCGGCCGGTGGCGCCCCTTCCCGGGGCCGTGGCGGCGCTGGACCGGCTGGACTTCGCCCTGCCCGGGGCGGGCCTGGACGCCGGCGCGGTGCTCGGCCTGCTCGACGAGTACGGCTCGCCGGGCACCGTCGCCAGCGGCGGGCCACGCTACTTCGGCTTCGTCACCGGCGGGGCACTCCCGATCGCGCAGGCCGCGGCCTGGCTGACCGCGGCCTGGGACCAGAACGCCGCCCTCCCGGTGATGTCGCCGACCGCGTCGGTGCTGAACCGGGTGGCGCTGCGCTGGGTCACCGAATTGCTCGGGCTGCCCGACGGCACCGGCGGGGGTTTCGTCACCGGCGCCACCATGGCGAACGCGACCTGTCTGGCCGCGGCCAGGGACGCTGTCCTCACCGCGCACGGCTGGGACGCGGCGGGCCAGGGCCTCGTCGGCGCCCCGCCGGTCACCGTCGTGGCCGGGGCGCAGGCGCACACGACCGTGCGCAAGGCGCTCGGCCTGGTGGGCCTTGGCCGGGACCGGGCCCTCGCTGCTGCCCGCCGACGGCCAGGGCCGGATCGAGCCGCGCGGCCTGCCCGCCATCACCGGCCCCGCGGTGGTCTGCCTGCAGGCCGGCAACGTCAACAGCGGGGCCAGCGACCCGTTCGCCCCGCTGATCGACTGGGCGCACGAACACGGCGCCTGGGTGCACGTGGACGGCGCCTTCGGGCTGTGGGCCGCGGCCGCCCCCGGCGTCGCCGGCCAGGTCGCGGGTGTCGCGGGCGCCGATTCCTGGGCGACCGACGCGCACAAGTGGCTGAACACGACCTACGACTGCGGGATCGCCCTGGTCGCCGATCCGCGGGCGCTGCGTTCGGCGATGGAGGCGGCCGCCGCCTACCTGCCAGAGGACGCCGCCCGGAGCCCATGCACGTCACCCCGCAGTCCTCGCAGCGGGCCCGGGGCGCGGAGGTGTGGGCAGTGCTCGCGACCCTCGGCAGTGACGGCGTGGCCGACCTGGTCGACCGGACCTGCCGGCTGGCCCGCCGTTTCGCCGACGGAATACGCGGCGCCGGGTACGACCGTGGCCAACGACGTCGTGCTGAACCAGGTCATCGTGGACTTCGGCGACCCGGCGCGGACCGGCGCCATCATCGCCGCCGTCCAGGACGAGGGCACCTGCTGGTGCGGGCCGACCGTCTGGCAGGGCCGCCCGGCGATGCGGGTCAGCGTCAGTGCCTGGAACACCACCGAGACCGACATCGACCGCAGCGTCGCCGCGGTGGCCGCCTGCGCCGGCCGCTAGCGGAGCCCGGGGCCGCGGTACGCCGTGGCCGGTGCAACGGCGGCCGGGCGCAGGTACGCTGAGCCTCACGAATGGCAGGTCGGCATATTGGCAGTCGCATGGGAGCACGAGAACGGCGCGGGCAACGGCGAACCGCTGCTGTTCGACACCAGCGTGGCCCACTTCGCCCGGGTCTATGACTACTGGCTCGGCGGCAAGGACAACTTCGCCGCCGACCGTGCAGCGGCCGACCAGGCCATCCGGGCCTTCCCCGATATCGTGCCGTCGGCACGGCGAACCGCGGTTCCTCGCCCGCACGGTCCGGCTCCTGGCCGGCGAGGCCGGAATCCGGCAGTTTCTGGACATCGGCACGGGCATCCCCACCGGAAACAACACCCATGAGGTCGCCCAGCTCGTGGCGCCCGGCTCCCGGATCGTCTACGTGGACAACGACCCCTCATCCTCTCGCACGCCCGCGCACTGCTGGCCAGCCATCCCGACGGCGCCACCGCGTATGCGGAGGCCGACCTGCGGGACCCGGAGCAGATTCTGGGCCCGGCCGCGGGGCTGCTGGACTTCCGCCGCCCCGTCGCCGTGATGCTGTGGCGATCCTGCACCACGTCGACGACGAGGACGACCCGTGCAAAATCGTGGCGACGCTCATCGCGCCGATGCCGCCCGGCAGCTATCTTGCCCTCTCCCATCCGGCGAAAGATATCGGCATGCGGCCACGGCGAAGATGGCGCGGCGCCTTAACGGATCATGGCGGAGAAGATCGCTTTGCGCACGGGTTCGCGCGGCGGTCGCGCGGTTCTTCGGCGGCCTCGAACTCGTCGCGCCCGGTCTGGTGCTGGTATCAGATTGGCGGCCACCGGCCGGCTCCGACGCGGGCTTTCCCGCGGCGATATGGGCCGGGGTCGCCCGCAAGAACTAGCGCGCACGAGAACCGGCGCCCGCGAGAACCAGCGCGAATGCCGTCGCCGACTCTGCCGCACCCGGGCACCGGGCGACGGCGCTGGGCCCGGGGTCAGGCTTCGAGCAGGTTAGCGATGATCTCGGCGCTGGCGGCCGGGGTCGCGGCCTCCATGCAGATCCGCTCCATGACCCTCAGGTAGCTGTCCACCGCGTCCGGCTTGTCCAGGTAGAGCGCGCTGGTGAGCTGTTCGAGGTAGACGACGTCGGGCAGGTCCGGCTCGGCGAACCGCAGGATGCTGAACGACCCGCCGGCCGCGGAATGACCACCGGCCTGGAACGGGATGACCTGGATGGTCACGTTCGGGTGCAGCGCCATGTCCGCGAGGTGCTTGAGCTGGCCGCGCATGGTGGCCGGGCTCCCGGCCGGCCGCCGCAGCACCGCCTCGTCGACCACCGCCCACAATTCGGCGGCTCCTCCCTGTCGAGCAAAGCCTGGCGCTGCATGCGCAGCCGGACCCGCCGCTCGTTCTCCCTGGCCGATGCCGCGTCGTGGCCGAGCAGCGTCACGGCACGCGCGTAGTCCTCGGTCTGCAGCAGGCCCGGAACGAACTGGACCTCGTATTCACGGATCTGGGTGGCGACCTCCTCCAGGCCGACGTATGCCTCGAACCAGGACGGCAGCACGTCGGAGTAGTCGTGCCACCATCCCGGCGCGTTCGCCCGCCGGGCGAGCGACCGCAATGTCTCGCGCTCCTCTTCATCTGTCACGCCATAGAGCGTCAGCAGATCGGCTGATGTCGCGGTCCTTGAAGCCCACCCGGCCGGTTTCCAGCCGGCTGATCTTCGAATGGGACGCACGGATCACTCTTCCCGGCATCTTCCAGGGTGATCCGTCTCGCCTCACGAAGCCGCCGAAGCTGTGCACCGAGCAGAATCCGCAGAACTGTAGGCCCCCCCGTCAGCAGGGACGATCATCGCCCCGGTCCTGGCCGCCGACCGGTTCGGCTGCTCTGACCATGTGCCCTCCCGCCAACGTCCGACCCCGGAAGTCTCCCACGCGGCGCGAGCGTGCGCCATAACCGGATTCAGGGAACATCTCACCGCCAGATGACTGCAAACCATTGCAGGTCATCCGGGCATCGCGCCAGGCCGGCCGGACGCCGCTGGCAGGCGGTCGCCTGGTCAGGCGAACTCGAGGCGCCCTCCGCACGCCGGCAGGAACAACGCCCACTCGGCGCGGGTGAAGATCAGCAAGGCAGGCCCGTCGGGGCGCTGGGAGTCGCGCACCGCCACCTGCTCACCGCGGGAGCCTGGCCATTTCCACGCAGTTACCACTGGGATTGCTGTGACGGCTTTTTCGCCATTTGCGGCCCGCGCTGTGCGCGCAGCAACTGTGTGGACAGCATGGGGCTAGACATCAGATCCACTGTTCATCTCTTTCTGCAACCGACGCCAGCCCACGGGGTCTGTTTCCGCCGACTGCGACTTGAACGGGCACTCCCCGGGCCCCGTTGCACGGGTCAGGTCGCGAGTCCGCTCCTCATGTGCAACTGCACTTGCATCTGCACATCCGAGGTGGCATCGTAGCTGATGCGCTGACCGGTGGCGGACGCGCCCAACCTCAGGCTCGGTGGTTGATCCATGTACCAGGGACGTCAGGCGGCCTCCGCCCAGGCCGCAGGCGATCGCTACGGCACCATGCAGGCGGCGAACCCCACGCTGCCCGGAGCCGGGCAGCGACGCCGCATCGGGCTGGCACCCGTGCCGGAGTCCGCCAGAGCCGCCCGTGAGTTCACCGTTGCCACGCTGCGCAGGTGGCACCTGGACGCGCTGATCGACGACGCTGTCGTCATCGCATCCGAGCTGGTCACCAACGCGATACGGCACGGAACCCCCACCGCCGAGGAGGGCGCCGCAGGTGCGGGTGAGAACGGGCGCGTCGAGCTGAGCTGGTCCTTCAGGCCAGCCGGCTGATCTGCGTGGTCACCGACCAGACGGGTACGCCGCCGACCCTGTCGGCCAGCGACCCGGAGGCCGAGTCTGGCCATGGCCTGCAGATCGTGGGCGCGCTGGCCGTTGCCTGGGGATGGACGATCCTCGGCACCGGCGAAAAGGCCGTCTGGGCAGCTCTGGAGCTGCCAGGGCTCACCGACGCCACCGGCAGCGCGCCAGCCCAGCCGACGGCGCCGCTACTCCAGCAACCGGGCGCGACATGCGAGCTGCAGGGCGAGCCGCTGATCCGGATCGTCGAGATCGATATCCAGCAACTCCGTTATGCCGCGCAGCCGGTTAGCCACCGCGTTGCGGTGCAGGTGCAGCTTCTGCGCGGTCCTGATGATCGACCCCTGCTCGTCCAGGTACGCGGCGAGGGTCCGGATCGCCGTGTCGGCGCGGGCCGGGCCGAGCTTCTCCAGCGGCGCGAGCTGGTCGCGCACCGAGGCCCGCGCGGTGTCGGACGCGTACCACTCCATGAGCATCCGCCGGACGCCCACCGCGTCGTGCGCGGCCACGCCGGCCGGTTTGAGCGCCGCCCGCGCGGCGAGCAGCGCACCCCGCGCCTCGGCGGCCGAGGCGCGCAGCCCCGTCGGGCCCTCGTGCGGCGCGCCGACCCCGGCCCGGAACCGCAGCGACGGCAGCCTGCCGCTGATGGCGCTGCAGCGCCACGCTCCGGCCGACCGGGCCGCCCTGGCTCCCGCCTGCGGGCCAGGGTTGGAGGTGGTGACCCGGACCAGCACGATCGCCCGGGCGATCCGGGACAGGTACCAGGTGCCGCCCGTCGCGGCCGCGGCCTGCAGCGCGGCCTGCCCGCCGCTTCGAGCAGTTCGAACCGGTGCACCTCGTCCTGCCCGGACTCCTCCAGGTCGTCCGCCTCGATCCGGACGGCGACATGCCAGCCGGTCACTGGGTATCGCGAGCTGCCGGGCGCGTTCGAGCAGGTCCTCGTTGATCGCGGCATCCGACATCAGCAATTCGGCCAGCAGCTCGCTGCGGGACCTGACCGGCATCTCGCTGAGCCCGCCTGGCCAGGTCGAGTAGCCGGCCGGCGGCGAGCGCCGCGGTGTACAGGACGAGCCGGACGCCGACGCCGAAGTCGCCGTGCGCATCCGGCGCGACGAAATACCCGATCGGCGTCTCCCCCACCACGACAGGCGCGATGACCTCGGCCGCCGTAGGGCCGCCTGACCGTGCGCCGGGCCCGCCGGAGCCCGGCACCGCCGTTCGCGGCATACCGGCGGCAGCCTCGCTGGCGGCGGCACCGGAGAAGCCGTCGCCCGTCCAGGGGCGGAACTCGATCGGCGTGCCGAGCGCCTCGCTGACCGCTACCCGAAGGCCGTCAAGGCCGCCGCCTGCCGACTCGGCCGCCAGCACCGCCTCCAGCCCCTGCTGAGCCCGGCCGAGCGCACGCTCGGCGCCGCCGCCGATCTCGCGCATGATCGCCTGCACCAGCGCGGCAAGCTCCAGTTCCGCGGGGATGGAGATCAGCGCGATGTCCGCCCGGGCGGCGATGTCCTTCGCCGTCACGGTGGGCTGCCACGGCTCGGCCGAGAACGCCGCGACGGCGGCCACCCGGTGCATGGCTCCCCAGCGCAGCGCCATGTCCAGGCGATAGTCGCTGACCTCGGCCGACGCGAACCTGGACAGGACGACCAGGCTCTCCGCCGGGGCCTGGTCCAGGTCGGTGAAGCTCTCGGCGAGCCGGACCAGGGCAACCTGGCGATCACCGCCGCTGGGGCTGACCCGCCGCAGCCCAGCCAGCGGGGAACTGGCGAGGATCTCATCAATGGAGGGCATCGGGACTGCCACCTTTTACGGCGTCAGGAGGCCCACCTTATGCGGACCGCACACCTGAGTCACGATCGTGGTGCAATCTGCCCATTCCCGGCGGGGACCCGCCGGCTGCGAGCCTGACGTTACACCCGCGTAGCCCCGGCAGCGAGTGAGCTGCGCACGTCAAACCCAGCTTCAGGGAGAGCAATGGAGTGTGACAGCGCCTCGGGCGCCACGGCCGTTGAGGAGACCCCGGACTGGTGGCCGTACGCCCCGGAGTTCCCGCACTGGCATGTCTGGCGGGGAGTCGCCGGCCTGCTTTACGCGCGCCGTCCGAGGTCGAGCCCGCCGAAGGTGGTCCGCGGCAAGGACCTGACGACCCTTCGTGAGCAGATCATCAGTGCGGAGGTCGTCCGCTGATCTTTCGGCCGCGTGCCGTGATTGGGGGGCCGTTCAGGGCTGGTGTACCCGAAAATGGCGCCAGACAGTGATCTGCAGACTGTGGCGTCTGCTAACCAGCTTCGGGAATCATGGGAGCACACCAAAAACGTTTGTACGCGTGCGAACGAACACCTGACCATGAACAGACTGCTCGACCCTGACTCGCTGCGCGCCCTGGCCCGCGGCTGTGCGGTGCTCGGCGCAGGCGGCGGCGGCGATACCCATATCACCCTGCTGCAGGCGCTGCAGGCGACCGAGGACTACGGCCCGGTCCCCCTGGTCGACCTGGACGAACTGCCCGACGACGCGCTGATCATGCCGTGTGGCGGCATTGGCGCCCCGACGGTGACAATCGAGAAGATCGAGAACGGCAACGAGGGTGCGCGGCTCAGGGAGGAGCTGGAATTCCTGACCGGGCGCCAGGTGGCCGCGCTCATGGCCGGCGAGATCGGCGGCGGAAACGGCGTGCTGCCCATCGCCTGGGCCGCGGCCATGCGACCTGCCCATCGTGGACGCCGACGGCATGGGCCGCGCCTTTCCCGAGGTACCGCAGGTCACCATGCAACTGGCGGGCATCTCGCCGAGCCCGGCGGTGATGACCGACGAACGCGGCAACCTCATCGTGTTCCGGACGATCTCCGGCCAGTGGATGGAGCGGCTGGAGCGGGCGGCCGCGGTCGAGTTCGGCGGTGCCGCGTCCTCCACGGAGTTCACGCTGACCGCGGCGCAGGCGCGCACCGCGACGATACGCGGCTCGGTCTCGCTGGCGATCAGGATCGGTGCGGCGATCGAATCGGCCGCGGCTGACCCGGTGGCCGCACTGATCGCGGAGATAGGAGCATTCCACCTGGTCAGCGGCAAGATATCCGATGTCGAGCGGAAGACCGGGGGCGGCTGGGTGCGGGGCAGCGTGGTGGTCGACGGGCCTCGGCGCGGACGCGGGGCGGCTCATCAGGCTTGAATTGCAGAACGAGAACCTCGTGGCACTGGAGCGCGGCCGGGTACTCGCCTGCGTGCCTGACCTGATCACGGTGCTGGACAGCGAGACCGCCGACGCCATCGCGACCGAGCGGATCCGCTACGGGCAGCGGGTCACGGTCATCGCGTTCCCGTGTGCTCCGGTATGGCGGACCGAGAAGGGCATCGCCGCCACCGGCCCCCGCGCGTTCGGCTACGACTTCGACTACCTGCCGGTGGAGGGGCTTGCCAGTGCAACGACCTGAAGGCCGGCGACTGATCATGAAAAGGTTGCTCGACCCCGACTCATTGCGTGCCCTGTCGCGGGGCTGCGCCATGCTCGGCGCAGGTGGCGGGGGCGATGCGCACGTGACACTGCTGCAGGCGCTGCAGGCAACCGAGGACTTCGGGCCGGTCCCCCTGGTCGATCTGGATGAGCTGCCCGATGATGCGCTGATCATGCCGTGCGCCGGGATCGGTGCCACCACGGTCACCCTGGAGAAGTTCGAGAACGGGGACGAGGGAATACGGCTCCTGGAGCATCTGGAGTTCATGACCGGGCGGCGGGTGGCGGCGCTGATGGCCACCGAGATCGGCGGCGGGAACGGCCTGCTGCCCATCACCTGGGCCGCGCGGATCGGGCTGCCGGTGGTGGACGCCGACGGGATCGGCCGCGCGTTCCCCGAGGTCCCGCAGGTCACCATGCATCTGGCCGGTATCCCGGCGAGCCCGGCGGTGATGACCGACGAACGTGGCAACCTGGTGGTGTTCCGCACGATCTCCGGCGACTGGATGGAGCGCCTGGAACGGGCGGCCGCGGTGGAGTTCGGCGGGTCGGCATCGTCGGCGGAGTTCTCGCTGTCCGCGGCGCAGGCGCGCACCGCGACGATACGCGGCTCGGTCTCGAAGGCAATCAGGATCGGTGAGGCGCTCGCGGCCGCGGCGGGCAGCCCGGTGGCCGCCCTGATCGCGGAGATGCGCGCGTTCCAGCTGGTCGCCGGCAAGGTGCTGGACGTCGAGCGGCAGACCACCAGTGGGTTCGTCCGCGGCAGCGTGGTGATCGAGGGCCTCGGCGAGGACGCGGGCCGGCTGATCCGGCTGGAGTTGCAGAACGAGAACCTGGTGGCGCTGGAGCGCGGGCGCGTGCTCGCCTCGGTGCCCGACCTGATCTACGGTGCTGGACAGCGAGACCGCCGACGCGATCGCCACCGAGGTGATGAGGTACGGCCAGCGGGTGACGGTGATCGCCTTCGGCTGCGATCCGGTCTGGCGGACCGAGCGCGGGATCGCCGTGGCCGGGCCGCGGGCGTTCGGCTATGACTTCGACTACCTGCCCGTGGAGGAGCTCGCCGATGCCCGTGCCTGAATACCGCCTCGGCATCGACGTCGGCGGCACCAACACCGACGCGGTGATCATGGACTCCGCCGACCGGATCGTCGCCAAGGCCAAGGTGGCGTGCACGCCCGACATCACCGGCGGAATCACCAGGGCGATCGACACCGTGCTGCACGCGCCGGGGGCGGACCCGCGGCGGATCAGCCACGTCATGCTGGGCACCACCCACGCGACCAACGCGGTGCTGGAGCGCCGGAACCTGCGCCGGGTGGCGGTGATCAGAATTGGCGGCCCCGCCACCCACAGCGTCAGGCCGATGTTCGGCTGGCCACGCGACCTCACCGACACGATCTCGGTCGGGGCGACGATCGTGGACGGCGGTGTCGAGTTCGACGGCCGGGACCTGTCCCCCCTGGACACCGACGCCATCGCCCGGTTTCTCGGGGAGGTCGGCGGCGCCGCCCAGGGCATCGTCATCACCAGCGTGTTCGCCCCGGTCTCGCCGCGGCACGAACTGCTGGCGGCCGATATCGTCAAGCGGGAACTCGGCGAGATCCATGTCTCGCTCAGCCACGAGATCGGCTCGATCGGCCTGCTGGAGCGGGAGAACGCCACCATACTCAACGGGGCGCTGGCCGGGGTCGCCCGCGACGTGGCCGAAGCGATGCGGGCCGCGCTCGCCGCGCACCAACTGCAGCCGACCAGGTTCTTCGCGCAGAACGATGGCACCCTGATGGGCCTCGACCATGCGCTGCGGTACCCCGTTCTCACCATCGGCAGCGGGCCGGCCAACAGCGTCCGCGGGGCCGCGTTCCTCACCGGGAGCTCCGACTCGCTGGTGATCGACGTCGGCGGCACGTCCACCGACGTCGGCGTGCTGGTCAACGGCTTCCCGCGGGAGTCCTCCCAGGGAGTGGAGATTGGTGGCATCCGGACCAACTTCCGGATGCCCGACCTGGTCACCATCGCGCTCGGCGGCGGCACGGTGGTCACCCAGGATCCCGGCGGGGTCCGGCTCGGCCCGCGCAGCGTCGGCTATCTGCTCACCCAGCAGGCCCTTGTCTTCGGCGGGACCATGCCGACACTGACCGACAGCGCGGTCGCGGCGGGCCGCGCGGACCTGGGCGACGCCGCGCGCACCGGGCGCTACCGGCGGATGCTCCTGGACGCGCTGGCCCGCGCCGACGTCATGCTCGCCGAGGCGATCGACCGGGTGAAGACGTCGAAGGAGGACCGCGCGCTGATCGCCGTGGGCGGCGGCAGCATCCTCATCCCCGACCGCCTTCCCGGGATCAGCGAGGTCATCCGGCCCGAGCACTTCGACGCCGCCAACGCCGTGGGTGCCGCCATTGCCTCGGTCAGCGGCCAGGTGGACCGGATCTTCCACGTCGGGGAGGCTGGCCGGCAGGCGGTCCTCGACGAGGCGCGCGATGAGGCGCGCGAGCGCGCGGTCGCGGCGGGCGCCGACCCCAGCACGGTGCAGATCGTCGAGCTGGAGGAAATCCCGCTGGCTTACCTCACCAATCCGGCCATCCGGGTGCGCGCCAAGGCCGCAGGCGCGCTCGGCGGGTTGCCGGAACACCAAATCGGGGCGAACCTGTCCCGGCAGGCACGGCTGGCCGGGGCCACCGAGCAAGCGGCCGAGTCACTGTAAGGACCACGGAGGCAACAATGAAGCCCCACCGCGCCGTGCCGATCGCGTCCGGCTGTGCTCTCGCGCTGTTGCTTGCCGCCTGCGGCGGCGGGTCGAGCTCGTCGGCTCCGCAGCGGGCCGCCAGCCAGGTGTTCACCTACGACACGACCGCCACAGTCATGGACGACGGCTGGGATCCGGCGACGGAGTACTCCGACGGCATCATCGCGATGAGCCAGATGTACGAGACGCTGACCCGCTACGACGCGACGGCGCACCGGGTCGAACCGCTGCTGGCCACGAGCTGGTCCTCCGCTGACGGCGGCAAGACCTGGACGTTCCAGCTGCGGCACGGCGTGCACTTCCACACCGGCCGGCTGATGACCGCGCAGGCGGCCAAGGCGGCCATCCTGCGCACGATCAAGCTCGGCGGTGGTGCGGCCTACGTGTGGGGCGCGGTGAGCACGATCGACACCCCCAGCCAGTACACCCTCGTCTTCCACCTGAAGTACCCCGCGCCGCTCGACCTGGAAGCGTCGGCGTCCTATTCGGCCTACATCTATGACACCCAGGCGGCGGGCCCCGGCGGCAGCCTGACCAAGTGGCTGAACACCCCGCACGACGCGGGCACCGGCCCCTACGAGCTGCAGACCTGGAACAAGGGCCAGGAGTTCGAGGTCATCCTCAAGGCCTTCCCCGGCTACTGGGGCGGCTGGCGCGGCACGCACTACCAGAAGGTCGTGTTCCGGGTGGTGACCGCGGACACCACGGCCGCCCAGCTGCTGCGCTCGGGCGCGGTCGACTTCGTGGAGCAGATCAGCCCCAGCATCTGGAAGTCGTTCCAGGGCAGCCCCGGTATCCGCACGGTGGCCGCACCGTCCTGGCAGAATCTGCTCGCGCAGCTCAACGCGAAGACGCTGAGCCTGCCGGTGCGGCAGGCCATCCTGTACGCCATCGACTACCCCGGGATCATCGCGGCGCTGCAGGGCGCGGCGTCGGCCTCCAGCGGCCTGGTCCCGGCCGGGCTGCTCGGCCACTCCACCGACCTGCCGAACTACACCTACGACCCCACGAAGGCGGCGCAGCTGCTGCACCAGGCCGGGTACGGGCCGGGCAAGAAGCCGCTGAACCTGTCGCTCACCTACACCTCGGGCGACTCGAACGAGCAGGTCGTCGCGGAGCTGATCAAGTCGGACCTGGCGAAGCTGAACATCAACCTGAGCACCCAGTCGCTGGCCTGGCCGACGCAGTGGGCCAAGGCCAAGTCCGCCAACGCGGCCAGCCACCAGAGCATCTTCCTTGAGTACTGGTGGCCGGACTACGCCGACCCGTACACCTGGTTCACCAACCTGCTGCAGACCCAGAAGCAGCCCTACTTCAACCTGTCCTACTACTCCAACCCGACGCTGGACGCCCAGATCAACCGGGTGGAGTCGGTGGTCGCGACCAGCAAGACCGCCGGGGCGCAGCTCTACCAGACCATGCAGGCCGAGACGCTCCAGCAGGCTCCGGTCACCGCCCTGTACAACGTCAACTACCAGTACGCGATGCGCACCTCGTTCACCGGGTTCCACGTCAACCCGGCCTACGCGAACGTGGTCTTTGCCTACAACCTCAGGCCCACCGGCAGTTGATCGTCTATGTCGCACGCCGGGTCGCTACGGCGATCCTGGTGGTCGCGGGCGTCGTCGTCCTGACGTTCGTGATCGCCCGGGTCGTCCCGGGTGACCCGGCGGCGACATGGGCCGGGCCGCACGCCTCGGCGGCCCAGATCGCCGCGGCCCGCCGATACCTCGGGCTGGACCGGCCGCCCGCCGTCCAGCTCGTCTCCTACTTCGGCGGCATCCTCACCGGCAACTGGGGCGTGTCGATCCACACCCACCGGCCGGTGCTGTCCGACATCGGGCAGGCCGCCCCCGCCTCGATAGAGCTGGTCACCGCCGCGCTGATCATCGCGCTGCTGGTCGCGCTGCCGCTCGGCCTGATCTCCGCGCGCTGGCCGGGCCGGGCCTCCGACCACACCATCCGGGCCGGCTCGATCCTCGGCGTGTCGATGCCGATCTTCTGGCTGGCGCTCATCCTCCAGCTCGTTCTCTCCGATCACCTGCACCTGCTGCCCCCGGCCGGCGAGTTCTCTCCCGGCCTGCTTTTCAGCCACCCGCTGAGCGAATGTGACCGGCTTCGGGCTGATCGACGCGCCGCTCACCGGCAACTGGCCGATGTTCGGCAGCATCCTGGGCCACCTGCTGCTGCCCGCACTGGTCGTCGCCGCCTACCCGGCCGGGCTGCTCACCCGGATGATCCGGGCCCAGGTGCTCGACACGATCGGCGACACCCACGTGCAGATGGTCCGCGCGCTCGGTTTCGCCGGAGCGGGCGGTGTACGGCCGGTTCGCCATGAAGCTGGCGTGGAACCCGGTGGCCGCGGCGCTGGCGCTGGTGTTCGGCTACTCGCTGGTCAACACGTTCCTGGTCGAGGCGATCTTCGACTGGCCCGGCCTCGGCGAGTACGCGACGGCGTCGATCCAGACCCTCGACACGCCCGCCATCCTGGGCGTCACCCTGTTCATCGCGCTGGTGTACGTGGCCGCCAACCTGGTCGTGGACGTCGTCCAGGCCGCGATCGACCCGCGGATCCGGCTGCGATGATCGAGGCACCCGCACCGCTGCCCGCGCAGGACGCCACCGTGCCGCGCGGCGCGGCGCTGCGCCGCGGGCTGCGCGCCAACCCGCTGCTCGTGCGTCGGGCGCGGTACTGTCGCTGCTGGTCGTGCTCGTGGCGCTGCTCGCCCCGCTGCTCGCGCCGTACCCGGCCGACGCGGGCTCGGCCACCCACCCGTTCGCGGTGCTGCGCCCGCCGTCGGCCAGGCACTGGTTCGGGACCGACAACGTGGGCCGGGACGTCCTGTCCCGGGTGATCTTCGGAGCCCGGGTCTCGCCCGTGATCGCCGTCTTCGTGCTGCTGATCGTCGTGCGTGATCGGCATCCCGCTCGGCGCGGCGGCCGGCTACTTCGGCGGCTGGCTGGACGAGGTGATCATGCGGGTCACCGACATCTTCCTCGCGTTCCCGCCGCTGCTGCTCGCGCTGGCCCTGGCCGCGGTGCTGCCGCCCAGCCTGACCAGCCTCGATCATCGCGATCTCCGTCACCTGGTGGCCCTGGTACACCAGGCTGATCCGCGGCCAGGCCGCCTCGGTCGCCGGACGGCCGTACGTCGAGGCCTGCCGGGCGCTGGGCATCCCGTCGCAGCCGGATCCTGCTGCGGCACATCCTGCCCAACTCGATCACGCCGCTGATCGTGCAGGTGTCGCTGGACTTCGGCGGGGTGATCCTCACCGCGTCGGCGCTGTCGTTCCTCGGCCTCGGCGCCCAGGACCCGACGCCCGACTGGGGGCTGATGGTGGCCGAGGGCCAGAACTACTTCACCACCGCCTGGTGGGTGGTCACGTTCCCCGGCCTGGCGATCCTGGTCACCGCGTTCGCCTTCACCCTGCTCGGCGACGGCCTGCGCGACCTGCTCGACCCGAGACGGACGTTCCTGCCGATGAGGCTCGGCGATCACCGGACCTGCAGGTCAGCTTCGGCGACCCGGCGGGTCGTCGACGTCGATGAGCTGCGCGTCGGCGCGGGCGAGATCGTCGGGCTGGCCGGGGAGAGCGGCTCGGGCAAGTCGATGACGACGCTCGCCGTGCTCGGCCTGGCGCACACCGTCGGCGCCACCGTCCGCGGCAGCATCACGCTGGACGGCGCCGAGCTGACCGGCCTGTCCCAGCGCGAGCTGCGGGAGGTGCGCGGGCGCCGGATCGCGGCCATCTTCCAGAGCCCGGCCATGGCGTTCAGCCCGGTGTTCCGGGTCGGCCGCATCGTGCACGGCGCGCTGCGGCTGCACGGCATGACCAAGAGCGAGGCGGCCGAGTCGGCCAGCCGGGCAATGCGCCAGGTGCTGCTGTCCCCGGGGCTGCTGGACCGGTACCCGTCGCAGCTGTCCGGCGGGCAGCTGCAGCGGGTCGCGATCGCGCATCGCGCTCGCGCTGCGCGCCGAGGTGCTGCTGGCCGACGAGCCGACCAGCGCGCTGGACGTGACCGTGCAGGCCGAGGTGCTGGAGCTGCTCCGCGACCTGCGTGACCGGGAGGGCATGTCGGTCCTGTTCATCAGCCACGACCTGGCCGTCGTCGCCGAGCTGTGCGACCGGGTGGCGATCATGCGGCAGGGCCGGATCGTCGAGCAGGGCCCGGCCGGCGCAGGTCCTGTCGCGCCCCGGCCGACCCGTACACCGCGGACCTGCTCGCCGCGGTGCCCGGTGATCGGGGCGGAGGGCACCCCGTGACCGCCGCCGCGCTGCTGGACATCAGCGACCTGGCCGTCCGGTTCGGCCCGGTCCGGGCGGTCGACGGGGTGAGCCTGCGGCTGCCCGCGGGCCGTGCGGCCTCGGGCTGGTCGGGGAGAGCGGTTCGGGCAAGACGACCATAGGCCGGGCGGCGCTGCGCCTGGTGCACACGGCCGGCGGGACGATCCGTTTCGACGGGACCGACATCGCGGGGCTGCGCGGGCAGGCGCTGCAGGACTACCGGCGGGCCGCGCAGATCGTCTTCCAGGACCCGGACGAAGTCCTCGACCCGCGGATGCGGATCGGCACGCACCATCGCCGAGGGACTGGTCGCGCACCGGATGGCGGGC
Organism: uncultured Actinomycetes bacterium; assembly: GCA_963730235.1. GTDB lineage: Bacteria > Actinomycetota > Actinomycetes > Streptosporangiales > Streptosporangiaceae > DASXKD01. Next base: position 17,130 of record CAVSRH010000020.1, on the reverse strand, counting down.
CGGCGGGCGGCGGCGGAGCAGGCCCGCGCCCTGCTGGCCGAGGTGGGCCTCGACCCGGCGTTCGCCGGCCGGTACCCGCACCAGCTCTCCGGCGGGCAGCGCCAGCGGGTCGTCCATCGCCCGGGCGCTGTCGGTGCGGCCGCGGCTGCTGGTGCTGGACGAGCCGACGAGCGCGCTCGACGTGCGGGCGCAGGCGGCCATCCTGGCCCTGGTCGGGCGGCTGCGCGGCGCAGCGTGACCTGGCCTACCTGCTGATCACCCACAACCTCGCCATCGTCAGCGAACTGTGCGAGCAGACCGCCGTGCTGTACCTGGGCCGGGTGGCGGAGAGCGGGCCGACCGGTGCGCTGCTCGCCCGCCCGGCGCACCCCTACACCCGGGCGCTGCGCTCGGCCGTGCCGGAACTGGGCAGCGCCAGCGGCGGCCAGGGTCATCCTGCCCGGCGAGCCGCCGGACGCGGCGCATCCCCCATCTGGCTGCGTGTTCCACCCGCGGTGCCCGCTGGCGGTGGACCGGTGCCGTGCCGAGGTCCCGGTGCTGCGGCCGGTCGGGCCGGGCCGCCTTGCGGCCTGTCACCGCGCCGAGGAGGTGCTCGCGGCGGCATCCGGCGCGGCTACGCCCGGCGCATTGCCAGGTCAGGCGCCAGCCAGTACGGCGGAAGGTAGCCCGCCAGGTTCGACAGCGGCAGCACCTCCGGCCTGAGCCGGATGCCGAGCTGGGCCGCCATGAACTCGCGGCGGCGGCCGATCCGGGCCCACGCCTCCGGGTAGCGGCCCGCCAGCTCGGCGCGGGCCGCATCGTCGGCCAGCGCCACGCCGTCCTCGATGTTCGTGGTGTGGTACGCCGTGCCGGTCGCCGGGATGATATCCAGCTGCAGCGTCATCCCCGAGCTGAGCACCACGTCTGACCCGGCCCACACCGGCGAGCTTGGCCACTCGTCGAGGTGGATGAAGTGCCCCGGATTGAGCCGCACACCGAAGAACGGGTCGCCGAGGTGCCGGCGGGCCAGGTCGAACAGCTCGCCGCCGGTGACGCCGATGCCGACCGTCTCGTACCAGTCGCAGGCGCATGCGAAGTAGGGCGCGACCAGCTTGCCGACGTAGTCGCGCACCCCGGCGGGGAGGTCACCGGCAGCGGCGGCCAGGAAGCCGCCGCGGGCGATGTTGCTGCCCCAGTACCCGAGGGCCGCGCTCATCGGGTCGCCACGGCGCAGCCGCCGCCCGGACGAGCTGGCCAGCCCGAGCGCGGCGCGCTCGCCGGACAGCACCATCGGATGGTAGGAGAACGGCAGCCCGATCGGCCGGAACTCGGCGAACGCGTCGAACTCGGTCATGCCCGGCCGCACCGCGAGGAGCATCCGGCGCATGGCCGCGGAGCCATGCGCCGCCGCGAACTCGAAACACGCGATCTGGTCGATGTCGTTGCTCAGCCGCAGCCCGGAGCCGGGGCGGACGAAGATCGCGGACGCGTTCACCGGCTCGCAGCCCAGCGCCCGCAGCACGCTCACCAGGTAGGCGGGTGCCTCGATCCAGTCCGCCGCCCCCGGCTCGTCGTCGGGGCCGAAGTACTTCCAGCCCGCGATGCCCACGCGCTTGGCGCCGGAGCCGGCTCCTGCCTCGCGACCGGCCCCGGCGCTGCCCACGCCGGCCTCGGCCAGCAGGCTGCCCAGCGGCCTGCTGTCGGCCCTGGGCTGGTTGACCAGGCTGAAGCTCTGGTATCGGACCACCTCGACCCCGGGCGGCACGACCGCCGCGTAGGCGACGCCCTCGTTGCCGACGAGCAGGACCGGCGCCCGGCCCGGCACGAGGATCAGCAGCGCCTCCTCGAACCTGGGGTCGTAGCGGGTCAGGTAGGACAGGTTGGCGAAGTGCTCCCGGTCGGCGTAGACGAGCAGGGCGTCCAGCCCGGCTTCGGCCGCCGCGCGGCCCGCCGCGGCCAGGCGCGCCTGGTAAGTCGCTGTCGGCACGGACGGCTCGGTGGACGGCAGCCCGAAATCGGGTACCCCGATCTCGGCAAGCTCGACCCGGGCCGCCCCGGTCACGCGCCGCCCTGGGGCGCCGGGCCTGAGGGGGGCGCGGGCGCGTCCCAGTCGACGTCACCCTCGGCGTCGCTGCGCTGGCCGACCAGCACGGTCGCGCCGCGGCGCAGCGCGCCGGGGTTGCGCGACTCCCGCCACAGCATGTAGCCGAAGCCGACGATCAGCGCGGCGATGAACACGTACGGCGTGATGTTGTACGGCCAGGCCGGGACCGGGTAGACGGTCACGAACAGCACCGGCAGCAGGGCCAGCGTGCCGATCCACGGCAGCACCCCGTGCCGCCAGATGTTGAAGTCCCCGGGGTGCTCCCGGCGGATATAGGCCGTCAGCGCCAGGTTCGCCATCACGTAGAGGACGATCACAGCGAGCGTGGCGATGGTGCCCAGGAAGCCGAAGATGTCCGCGGGCTGGAGCAGCAGGCCGACCAGGAGGATCGCCACGATGCCGGACATCTGCTGGAAGGCGATGGCGAACGTCGGGGTGTGGTGCACGGGGTGGATCCGGCCGAACCGGGCCGGCAGCGTGCCCGCCTGCCCCATCGTGTACATCACCCGGGACGCCGCGTTCGTGCAGGCCAGCCCGACGCCGATGGCGCTGTTGATGAGCGCGATGACGACGAACCACCAGCCGGCGCCCCACAGTGCGTGGCCGAGGAGGTAGTACGGGTTGGCGTTGGACGCGAACGCGGCCATGTTGCCGGTGCCCCAGCCGATGGCGCTGGCGTAGGACGTGAAGATGTAGAAGCCGCCGATGGCGAACAGCGAGACCATCACCGCGCGGCCGATGAACTTGCCCGGCTTGCGGGTCTCCTGGGCGAGCGGCGCGGGCGCCTCGAAGCCGCTCAGCGCCAGCACCGAGAACACCATCCCGGCCAGGACCCCGCCGAAGCCGTGCGGCGCGAGGCTCGGCTGCAGCGGCGCCGTGTAAGAGGACCCGTGGCCCGGGTTGACCAGGAAGGTGAGCGCCAGCGCGAGCATGATGAGCATCTCGATCGCGCCGAAGATGACAGTGGTGCGCATGGACAGCTTGATGCCGAAATGGGTCAGCACCCACACGATGCCGAAGGTCGCCAGCGCGAAGATCCACCACGGGATGTCCACGCTGAAGGCGTCCTGAATCGTGGTCGAGATCAGGTAGCCGAGGAACCCGATGGCGCCGGCCGGGCCGATGATGTCGTAGATCAGGTAGCTCCACGTCGTCATGAAGCCGCTACGGTCACCCAGCCCCCTGGTGGCGAACGAGTAGTAGCCGCCGCTGGACGGCATGTACTGGGAGAACTGGGAGACCGTGTTGCCGATGAAGTAGCAGACGATCGTCGTCAGCAGGAACGAGATCGGCATGGCCGGGCCGGCCTTGAGGGCGATGATCGGGAACGTGAAGACGATGTTGATCGACGGCGCGATGTGCGTGATGCCCTGGAAGACCACCTGCGGGAGGTCGAGGACGTTGCGCCGGAGCCGGGCGGGGGGCGTGGCGGTGCTGGCCGTTTCGGCGGTCACGGGAACCTCCCTGACAGGGGGCCGATATGGTTCCGTACGGTTACGCAATCGGTTTCGCAATATTACGAATCTGCTGAACATGCCGTCAATAGCCAAGATTTTTGCGTTACGCCGGCCGTGCCTGCCAGCCGACGCCACGGCATGCCCCACTACCTGGCTAGGCAGTGCTGTCTGGCTCGTGGCGGCGAGGTACTCTCGGCTCATGACGCAGCGGACCGCTGGACGCAACCGGCCGCGCAATTTGCTAAGCCGCGTGGCCCTGGAGCCGTAGATGGCGACGATCCAGGACGTGGCCAGGACGGCCGGCGTGGCCGCCTCGACGGTGTCCCGTTACCTCAATGGCCAGCTCCAGGTCACCCCGGCCACCGCGGCCCGGGTGCTGGACGCAGTGGCCAGCCTCGGCTACGTGCCCAACGTCCACGCGAAGAATCTGGCCAGGGGCCGCTCCGGGGCCATCGGCTTCGTCGTGCCCGATATCAGCAACCCGTACTTCGGCACGATCGCCGACCACGTGGTCGAGGAGGTGGAGCGGCGCGGCCTGATGGTGCTGCTCTGCTCGACGCGCAGCCAGGCGGTGAAGGAGTCGAGTTATATCGACCTGCTCGCGTCCGGTGCCATCGACGGGATGCTCTACCTCGGCTCGTTCCGGTCCAACGTGCGGCTGGCCGCGGCGATCCACGGCGGGCTGCCCGTGGTCGTGGTGGACGAGCCGATCGCGGGCCTGCCCGAGGTGCACAGCGTGGTGATGGACGACTACGCGGGCGGGTACCAGGCGGCGAGCTATCTGGTGGCACTCGGGCACCGCCGGATCGCCTTCGTGTCCGGCCCGACCGAACTCGGCTCGGTGGCCGAGCGGCGGCGCGGCTACCGCGACGCACTGGTCATGGGCGGCATCGACCCGGACCGCCAGCTCAGCCTGCCGGGGCACTTCACCGAGCAGTTCGGCGCGAGCGCACTGCCCCGGCTGCTCGCCGGGCCCGAGCCGCCCACCGCGGCGTTCGTGGCCAGCGACTACATCGCGCTCGGCATGCTGTCCGCCGCGGAGACGCATGGCATCCGGGTGCCCGAGGACCTGTCGATCGTGGGCTTCGACGACATCAGGTTCAGCCAGTACGTGCGGCCGCGGCTGACCACCATCAGGTCACCGGTCGAGCGCCTCGCCCAGATGGGCGTAGCGATGCTGTTCGAACGGCTGGCCGGGACGGCGAAGCAGGCGCGGACCGAGGTCCTGCCCGTGGAACTGATCGTCCGGGAGTCGGCCGGGCCCCCGGCGCACGCGGCGCCCGCTGCTTCCGGTCCGCCTGCGCCTGCGGGACCACGGTCCGCCGCGCCCACCGCCCCCCAGTCCCCCCTGCTGCCCCAGGAGAGCGAGGCCACCTGATGCGGGTACTGCTTTGCGGCGAAAGCTGGGTCACCCACAGCGTGCACGTCAAGGGGGTCGATTCGTTTAGTACAAGTTCCTACGTTGAAGGCGCCGGCCACCTGCGCGCCGCTCTCGCGGGCGCGGACGTGGACGTGGACTACCTGCCCGGGCATCTCGTGCCCGGGCAGTTCCCCGGGTCGGCCGCCGAGCTGGCCGGCTACCAGGCGGTCATCCTCAGCGACATCGGGGCCAACAGCATCCTGCTGGCCCCGCAGACGTTCGAGCAGTCCCGGCCCGCACCGGACAGGCTCGCCGCGGTGGCCGAGTACGTGCGCGGCGGCGGGGGGCTGCTGATGATCGGCGGATACCTGTCCTTCGCCGGCATCGAGGGCAAGGCGCGCTACCACGGCACGCCGGTCGAGGACGCGCTGCCGGTGGTCATCAGCGCCGTGGACGACCGGGCCGAGTGCCCGCAGGGCGTGGTGCCGGAGCCGGTGGCCACCGGCCACCCGGTGCTGCGCGGCGTCCCGGTGCCCTGGCCGGCCGTGCTCGGCTACAACCGGGTCTCGCCGCGGGACGGCGCCGAGGTCGTGGTGAGCTGCGGCGGCGACCCGCTGGTGGCCTGCACCCGGTACGGCCACGGCCGCAGCGCGGTGTTCACCTCGGACTGCGCCCCGCACTGGGCGCCGCCGGAGTTCATGGACTGGCCGGGCTACCGCGTGCTGTGGCCGAACCTGATCCGGTGGCTCGCCGGCGAGGCGTAAGGCCGCGTTTGCGCGGTGCGCTGACGCACTTGACCCTGACGTAACGTCAGGCTGCACAGTGGTGCCGTGAACGGTTACACGGTCGGTGCGGTGGCCCGCCTGGCGCACGTCTCGGTGCGGACGCTGCACCACTACGACGCCATCGGGCTGCTCACGCCCGGCGCCCGCAGCGAGGCCGGCTACCGGCTGTACTCGGAGCCCGACCTGCACCGGCTGCGCCAGATCCTGTTCTACCGGGAGCTGGAGTTCGGGCTGGAGGAGATCGCGGAGATCCTCGCCGACGCGTCCGCCGGGACCGACGACCACCTGCGCAGGCAGCACCGGTTGCTGCGCCAGCGGCGCGCCCGCGACCAGGCATTGCTGGCCGCGATCGAACAGGAGATGGAGGCCAGGAAGATGGGCATGTCACTCACGCCGGAGGAGCAGTTCGAGATCTTCGGCACCGACAAGCTGGCGGAGTACACCGAGGAGGCCGAGCAGCGCTGGGGCGGCACGAACGCCTGGCAGCAGTCGCAGCGGCGCACCGCGGCCTACACCAAGGACGACTGGATCGCGATCAAGGCCGAGTCCGACGCCAGCATCAACGGGTTCGCCACGGCACTGCGCGCGGGCGAGCCGGCCACCGGAACGGTCGCGATGGACCTGGCCGAGGCGCACCGACAGCACATCTCGCGCTGGTTCTACGACTGCGGTTATGAGGCGCACCGCGGGCTGGCCGACATCTACACCGCTGACGACCGGTACATCGCCGCCTACGACGAAATCGAGGCCGGATTGGCCCACTATGTCCGTGATGCAATGTACGCGAACGCCAACCGAGGGCAAGGTCCAGGTCAGGTGCACGTTAGCTGAATCGGGCGATTTGCTTGCCAACACCCCGGAACGTCCTCCAGGGTGGTCAAGGAAACAGCCCATTGTGTCAGCGCGGCACCCCACAGGGTGCCGCAAATCCTCCTTGGGAGCGACATGCAACGACGCATTGCCAGCCTGTTCGCGGGCTCGGCGCTGACGGTAACCTCGGCCCTCGGGCTGGCCGGGGCTACCGCGCTCACGGCGGCCCCGGCCGCACAATCCCTGCCATCGGCGGTGCCGCTGGCGCGCATGCTGAGCCATGCCTTCTCGACACCCCCGACGACGGCGCAGTGTGAGGCGGCGCTGGACATCGCCTGCTACTCGCCGGCCCAGTTCCAGCAGGCATACGACCTGGCCCCGCTGTACCAGGCGGGCGACAACGGCTCGGGCGAGACGATCGTCATCGTCGACTCCTTCGGCTTCCAGAACATCAAGGGCGAACTGGCCAACTTCGACAAGGGGTTCGGCCTCCCGGCGCCGCCCAGCTTCAACATCATCCGTCCGGTCGGCAAGGTGCCGTCGTACAACCCGACGAAGCGCCCGCAGATGGTCGGCTGGGCGCAGGAGACGTCGCTGGACGTCGAGTACTCCCACGCGATCGCACCGGGGGCGAACATCCTGCTGGTGGAGACCCCGGTGCCGGAAACTCTGGGCACCGGCGGCATGCCGCCGATCATCAAGGCCGAGAACTACGTGATCAACCACCACCTCGGCACGGTGATCACGCAGAGCTTCGGCGCTCCCGAGTCGGGCTTCCCGAGCGCACAGTCGATCATGAACCTGCGCAGCGCCTACGTGAACGCGGCCAAGAACGGCGTCACCGTCCTGGCCAGCAGCGGCGACGGCGGGGCCACCGGCCCCAAGACGCTCACCCCGCAGGGCTTCGCGAACACGTTCTTCCTGCACCGCACGGCGGCCTGGCCGGCCACCGACCCGCTGGTGACGGCAGTGGGCGGCACCCAGCTGCACCTGGACGCCAGTGGTAACGCGTTCGAGCCGGCCACGGTGTGGAACGACACCAACCTGTTCGGCTCCCCGGCCGCGGGCACCGGCGGCCCGTCGAGCGTGTTCCCCCGCCCGTCCTACCAGGACAGCGTGTCCAGCGCGGTGGGTAACTGGCGCGGCGTTCCGGACATCTCGATGAGCGCGGCCGTGGACGGCGCGGCGCTCGTGTACCTCGACGCAGCGGCGGCGCAGGGCAAGGCGGGCTACTACCTGATCGGTGGCACCAGCGAGGCTTCGCCGGAGTTCTCCGGCATCATCGCGATCGCCGACCAGGTGGCCGGGCACGGTCTTGGCCTGATCAACCCGGCGCTGTACCAGATGGAGTCGGCGCACGACGCGGGCATCGTGGACGTCACCGGTGGCACCAACACGGTGACCTTCCCGCAGGCCGGCAGCGAGCACACCGTGCGCGGCTGGGACGCGGTGAACGGCTACGACCTGGCCAGCGGCGTCGGCACCATCGACGCGGCGCAGTTCGTGCCGGAACTGGTGGCGGCCGTAGGCGGCAGCCACTAACCAGCGGTTAACGCGCGACGGGGCGCGGCGGGCAGGTTGCCCGCCGCGCCCCTTTGCCTGGGGTGCTCCGCTTCAGGCCGGGGACCACCCGGGGTCGCGGCCGGCCATGGCAACGACGCGGTCCAGCAGCGGCGCCTCGTCCAGCAGGAACGTGGCCGGGCCGAACCCGACCTCCGGGCCCGCGGGCGCGTCTTCGCTGGCGAACATCTGCAGGAAGCTCAGCGCGGCCGCCAGGATGTCGGGCTCGCAGGCGTACGGCTGCCCGGTCGCGCGGGCCACGTCCCAGCCGTGCACGGCCAGTTCGTCGGCCAGCACAAGGGCGACCACCCCGGCCGGGGTGTCGTCCCCGGCGATGCGGGTCATCCCCGCCCAGGCCGCCGGATTCCGCCCAGGCGTCGGACAGGGCCATGAGGTCGCCGGGGATCCGCTCGCGCCAGTCGGCGCCGAGGCGCGACGCGTCGCCGGGCGAGGGCACATCCGTGTAGGCGCTACGCTCCTTGCGCGCCGCGGCGGTGAAGGCGAGCGCGACGCCGCCGACGTGGTCCACCAGGTCACCGAGGGAATAGGCCGGGCACGGGGTCGGCCGGCCCAGGTCGTCGTCCTTGACGTGGGCCACCAGGCCGGCGAGCCGGCGCGCCGCCGGGCCGAGGTCCGCTGCGTTCTCAGGTTCAGCCATGGACATAGACAGTAGAACGATTCCGGCAGCCCGGAGTCATCGGCTCCGCCTGAGTCCCTGGATGCTTCGCCGCCGGATGGCGCCTGCGCTCACGCCCGCCGGGGGCTACCGCGGCTCCCGGTGCTGACTGCCGGTGGTGGTGAGGCTGGCGAGCAGGCTCGCGGCGGCGACCTCGAACCGCGCGGTGTCGCCGTAGGGCCTGGCCACCAGCATGGCGCCCTCCAGGCCGCTGACGATCACCCGGGCGGTGTCCGTGGCTGGCGCGGCGAAGGCCAGGGTGCCCTCCGCGCGGCCCTGCTCCAGGACCGCCGCGAGCCAGGCCTCGTTCTCATCGAAGAACCCGAGCACCGCGGCCTGCATCGGGGAGGGCAGGGTCGGGTACTCGGCCGCCAGCATGCCGCACAGGCACATCTTCTGCTCACTCAGCACGTCGGCGTACAGCTGCGCGTAGGCGGCAAGCTTGGCGGGCGCCGCCGCGCCGCCGCTGTCGACCTCCGCGAGGGCCTGCAGGAACCGTGCCGCGTAGCGGTTGATCAGCGCCTCGCCCAGGTCGGCCTTGGTGGCGAAGTGATAGTGCAGCGAGGCCTTGGTGATCTGCAGTTCCGCGGCGATGTCGGCGTAGCTGAACCCGTTGAATCCGCGCACCTGGACCAGCCGTTCGGCAGTGTCAAGGACCCGTCCTGCCGTGGACGGCGACGGCGCCGCCGTGCTGCCATGCCGCCTGGTGGCGCCGCGCCCGCTCGCGCTGCCGGGCTGCTGACGCCGCTCCGTCCCACTGGCGCTGGCACGCCCGCCGCTGGCCGTCATGGATCTGTCCTTCAGCTCTTGACCACTGACCTATTAGTAGGTAAGTATTTGACCTATCAGTAGGTAGAATACCTGAGGGATCGTCCACGGGCGGGGGCGCCATGTCTGACATCGCCGAACTTCACGCGCAGGCGCTGGACCACACCGGCCGCGTCGTCGCCGGGATCAAGCCCGACCAGTGGCAGGCGGGTACGCCCTGCACCGGCTGGGACGTGCACGCGCTGCTCAATCACCTGGTCGCCGGCAACCTCTGGGCAGCGGAACTTGGCGCCGGGGGAACCATCGAAGCCGTCGGAGCACGCCTTGACGGCGACATGCTCGGCAGCGACCCGGCCGCGGCCTATGCCTCCTCGGCGGACGCCGCGGCCGCGGTCTTCGGCAGGCCTGGCGCCATGGACGCGCCATGTGCCGTGTCTTACGGGCCGGTGCCCGGGTCGGTCTACGCCGGGCACCGGTTCCTCGACGTCTTCGTCCATGGCTGGGACCTGGCCGTGGCCACCGGTCAGGACGCGGCGCTCGATCCCGTCCTGATGCGCGCCTGCGTCGAGGTGATCGAGCCGCAGGCCGCGGCGTTCCGGACCGCGGGCGCGCTCGGCGCCGAGGTGGCCGTCCCGGCGGGCGCGACCGCCCAGGAACGCTTCCTGGCGATCCTCGGCCGGCGCGGTGACCGCGATGAGCACCGGGCCCGTCTCCGCGGTGCTCGCCCGAGCGACGGCACTCGAAACCGTCCGTCCCGCCGATGCCCGGGCCGGCGCGGACTACCAGCGGATCGAGGCCGACGGGCAGGCCTATTTCCTGAAGCGGCTCAGCCCGGCCACCGACTGGATCATGCGCGCCACCGGTGACCACGTGCACCGCCCGTATTTGGTGTGGCGGGCGGGGATCATGGACAAGGCCCCCGCGTGCATCGACCACACCGTCGTGGCGATGGAGGTGGCGGGCACCGGCGACGAGGCCGTCCTCAGCATGCTGATGCGCGACGTCGGTGGCTGCCTGGTACCGCCCGGCGACGCCACAGTGCCGCGGGCCCAGCACGCGGCCTTCCTGGCGCACATGGCCGCACTGGCCGCGGCGTTCTGGGGCTGGGGCGATGACATCGGCCTGAGCACGATGGCGCAGCGGCTGCGGTTCTTCGCCCCGGATAACATCGCCGCCGAGCTCACCGCGGCCGACGTGCCCGGCCCGGTCGCCGCGGCTGCCGAAGGATGGCGGCTGCTGCCGGGGCTGTCCGCGCCGCTCTGGGACCTGGCGCGCCTGGTGCACGAGCGGCCCGAGGTGGTCACCGCCCCGCTCGGCCGGACGCCACGCACGTTCCTGCAGGGCGACTGGAAGATGGGCAACCTGGGCAGCCACCCGGACGGCCGCACGATCCTGCTCGACTGGGCGTACCCCGGAGCCGGGCCGGCCTGCTGGGATCTGTGCTGGTACCTGGCCCTCAACCGGGCCCGGCTCCCCGAACCGAAGGAAGCGGCGATCGACCGGTTCCGCTCCGCGCTGGAGGCAGCCGGCATCACCACCGACCCGTGGTGGGACCGGCAGCTCGACCTGTGCCTCATCGGCATCATGGCCACGTTCGGCTGGGAGAAGGCGCTCGGCGACGCGGCCGAACTCCACTGGTGGCAGGACCGGGTCATCCGTGCCGCGGAACGGTGCGGCATCGCATCCGGCGGATGAGCGCATGGCCGCGGATCACTATGCCCGGTCCGGCCCGCGCTGGGCGCTCGGCGCCGAGCTCGTCTACCGGCCCATCGCCGCTGCGCTGATCGCCAGCAGCCCGCACCGGCTGACCGGCCACACCGTGCTGGACGCGGGCGCCGGCACCGGCGCGGCCACCGCTGCGCTACGGAGCCGTGGCGCCCACGTCCTCGCGACAGACCTGTCCCCGGCCATGCTCACCTGGCAGGCCGCAACCCGCCCGCCCTGCGCCGTCGCCGACATCCGCCGCCTGCCCCTGCCAGCCAACTCCGTCGACGACTCCGTCGCCGCCTTCGTGCTGAATCACCTGACCGATCCGGCGACCGGCCTCGCCGAACTGGCCCGGGTCACCCGCCCCGGCGGCGCCGTACTGGCCGCAGTCTTCGCCAACGACAGCCACAGCACGCCGCGGGACCTGATCGACGCGGCCGCGGCAGCGGCCGGCTGGACCCCGCCCACGTGGTACCGGGAAATGAAGCTGGCGGCAGCCCCGATCCTGGGCACGGCAACCGCGATGGCGGCCGCTGCCCGCGCGGCCGGTTTGGCCCAGGTGCGCGCGGAGCAGCGATCGGTGGATGTCGGCCTCACCGAGCCTCACCAGCTAGTCCGCTATCGCCTCGGCCACGCCACCTTCGCTAGCTGGCTGGACGCCATCGGCCCCGAACGCGCCGCCGCTTTCGCCACCAAGGCCGAGCAAGCGGTAGGCGATGCCATGGAGCCGTACCAGCCCTCCGTTGTCTTCCTCCGAGCGTTGACGAGGCCCGGCCGGCCCCGCCACCCATAGGCACGGGCCCAGCCCCCCGGTCGGCCGGTGGGCCACCTGGTCGCGGAGTTCTGCCCGCGACCAGGTGAACCGCCGGACGGCCGTTCCTCCGTCCCAGGCCTACCGTTCCCGCCCCAGGCCTACCGTTCCCCGGCCCCAGGCCTGCCGTTCCCCGCCCCGGGCATACCGCCTCCCACGGCCGCCAGCGGACCGCCGACCAGCTCCGGCTGTTTTGTCAGACTTCGAGCGTACGGTGGAGAGGCGTTTCGAACATGTGTTCGCATCAAGTTTCCACTTCACATGCCGGTCGTACATGTGTTCTAATAACAGGCATGGTTCAGGCCGCGCCCCCACAGGAGATTCGGCCGGCCGATACCCGGCCGGGCGTCCCCACGTGGCGTACCACGTCACGGCCCGGTGCCGCCGCACCGGCCGATGGCGGGATCCTCCGGCATGACCGTCCGCACAGTCAATCCGTGGCTGGTGCGGGATGCCCGGCGAAACAGGGGCGCGGGCGGGGCATGAGCCCCGCCGGGCTGCCGGGCGTCCATGACGGCCACGCCGACGGTCGGCCGCACGCTGCGGGCCATTCCGCGATCACCCCAAGGGTGGCCGCGCCTGGCACAGGACACACGCCAGAGGTGAGTCAGTGAGCACCTACCCCGATCACATCCTCCGCATGGGCAGCCAGCACCTCGCCGAGCTCAAGCGCAAGGCCGCCGAGTTCGAGCGTCAGTTGTGGGATGCTCACGAGTCTCTTGAGAACGAGATGGCGCAGACGTCACTCCTCCCCGAACCCGCGGCCGACGCGCGCCAGGAGGCCTTCCGCTGGGCCCCGGACGAGCCGGACCAGAGCGGCGCCACCCCGGCCGTGCGGGAGCCGGCCCGCGAGCCCGCCGAGCCCAGGTCCGGCGGTCCGGCGCACTCCCCCGAGGCGCGCACCGCGGATCTCGTCAACCACGGCCGGCCGCGCGCCAAGCGCCGTCACCGGGCCCGCGGGCTGGTGCTGGCCGCGCTGGCCGCCGCGACCGTTGCCGCCCTGGTCACCGTGCTGGTGCTGGCCATGTCCCGGCCCAGGCTGTCCTGGCCGGCCAGCGTCGCCAGGGTGCAGCGTGAGATCGCGGTCGCCTGCCAGAACCCCGATGTGAGTTCCGAGCCGAGCCAGATCAACTTCGCCTGTGCCAGGGGCACCCGGCAGATCCTCTGGGTCTTCTCGCTACTGACCAGCGGCAACAACCCGGACTACGCGTCGATCAAGACCGGTCGGCAGGGCCTCGAACCGATCACCCCGGCACAGGGCGGCGAGGTGGCATGGTCGCTGAACCTGCATCACCCCTACGACCCGGGCAACCCCATCGACAGCCTCGCGGTGGCGGCCCGCGCCATCAACAACATCATCGGCGGGGCGACCCTGACCGCCGCGAACGGGAAGCCGGTGGTCCAGGCCGGCCTGGAAAGCATCACGGCCAACTGCGCGCGCTACACCGGGTCGGCCGCGGTGACCGCGCGGAACGGCTTCCCCGACCGGTGCGCCAAGCCGATCAGCAGCGCGGCCGGGCAGGCCAACCTGGTATCGGACGTGTTCCAGAAGTGGGTGGTGGGCGCGCCACCCAGCGCGGCCCACGATGCCGCGGTGCTTTTCCAGAACTCGAAGAACCCGGCAGACCCGCGGGTCCGGGCCATACTCCGCTCCCTGCAGGCCTCGAAACTCGCCGGCTAGGCGCTCGGCGCGCCCGGCCAATCCGCACCAAACCCCGTCACCGGCATGGAGGTGTTCACGTTGTCCCCCGCGGCCAGGCCACAGTGGCAGCAGGCGACCGCACTGATCACCCTCGGTGCGGGCGGTGTCGTGACGGGGCTTTCCTTCGTGCCGAGCGCACCGGCCGACCTGACATCGCCGGCCAGCCTGCCGATCAAGCTCGTCGCACTTGAGCACGCGGCCGCGCCCGCACCCGGCCGCGACGCGATGCTCCGGGCAGCGATCGTGCACACCGCCCGCCATTTCCTGCATTTGGCGCAGACCCGCAGTCCCGCCGAGATGGAGGCGCTGATCTGGCGGCACGCCAGCACCGACGGCGCCGATCACGGGCCCTCGTGTGCGGCCTTCGCCAGCCTGATGCTGGAACTGGGCTCGCACATGGCCGGGCTGCAGAGCTGGGTAACCGGCGGCACGTCCTACCCGTGGCCGGTGCATTCGTGGGCAGACGGCCGGGTCGATCCGAATCCGGCGTCGCCTGCCGTGGTCTCGGTGCTGCAAGACGCGCGCACGCACGGCCGGTGGCACGCACTTGGCGACGGCTACACCCCACAGCCCGGCGACTGGGTGCTGTTCGACGGGCACGTGGAGGTCGTCACCCAGTACGCCGGCGGGGTGCTGCACACGATCGGCGGCGACTCGGGGCCCGACCTGTCAGTCAACGCGCACGAGTACCCCGGCCCGCTCCGCGACCAGGGCGTGGCCGGGTTTGTGGACAACGGGGTCGGCATGTCGTCTGGCCCGCCGACAGCTGGCCCGGCCCCGACGGCCGGCCGGGCTGCGGCCAGCAGCCAGGCCGTCGCTAGTGGCCGGGCCCCGGCCCGTGGAGGTGCGACCCATGGCGGGCCTGCGACCCATGGCGGGGCTGCGACCCATGGCGGGGCTGCGACCCGTGGAGGCGCGACCCGTGGCCGCGCCGGAACCGGTGGCGGCGCCGCGAGCCGTGGCGGTGCTGCGACCGGTGGCCGCGCCGCGACCCGCGGCGGCTCCGGCGCCGACTCAGGATCTGCCGGCGGCGCCGGCCCTGGAGCGGCCACCGGCACCGGGTCCGGCGCTCAGCCCGGGGCCACCGCGGAGCCGGTCACCACGGCCGACGCCACGACGCAGCAGCCCGAATTCGCGCCACACGCCATCGCCGCACCGCGGACCGTCCCCCGCTCGCGGTACGCGTCGCAGTCGCGCGCCCTGCCGGCCCAGGGCGCTCAGCCCGCCGCACCTTCCGACCCCGGCTCAGGCGTGGTACCCGCGCCCCGCGCCGAGCAGGCCGCTCATGTTGTTTCGCAACCGCGGCACTCGCACCTGCCCCGCATCCTGGCCTCCCGCACCGGCCGGCAGCCGCGGCGGGACGCTGGGCGGCGGCATCGCGACGGGCGCGGTCAGGCGGCGACCGCGCAGGTACCCGCTACCGGGCTGCGGCGTGCGGCGTCCCGGCACGTGCGGCCCGGAGAGGCGCAGATTCCTGGGCTGTTCAAGGCCCCGCACCGGCACCATCAGGGCGATGCCGCCGCACTCGCGCCGTATCACCGGCACGACCTAGCGCCGGATAGTGCGGCGGCGCCGGGCACGGCGGCGCAGCAGACCTTCATCAACGAGGTCGCACGTGGTGCCATGGCGACCCAGGTCAAGTACGGCGTGCCTGCTTCCGTCACCATCGCCCAGGCGATCGACGAGTCCGGCTGGGGCCAGAGCGTTCTGGCGACCAACGACCACAACCTGTTCGGGATCAAGGGCACCGGTCCGGCGGGTAGCGATGAGCTGCCGACGCAGGAGTACATCAACGGCCAGCTTGTGAACATCGCCGCCTCGTTCCGCATCTATCACGACGCCGCGCAGAGCATCGACGCCCATGCCAAGCTCCTGGCGCGCAGCGGCGACTACACCTTCGCGATGTCGGAGAAGCAGAACCCGAACGCGTTCGCGCACGCACTGACCGGGGTGTACGCCACCGACCCGGCGTACGGGACGAAGCTCATTGAGCTAATGAAGCACTATGACCTGTACCGCTATGACCGCACCGCCGCGCACGGCGGCGCAACTGCCTCCGGCTCGACCGCGTCTGGCTCGACCGCGTCTGGCTCGACCGCGTCCGGCTCGAACATCGGCGCTGTTGCCGGCAGCGCAGGTGGCACGGCGCACAGCGGCGAAAGCCGACCGCAGCGCGCGCAATCGCACGGCCATGCCTGGCGGCCCGGTTCCCAGCCGCGGCGTACCCCCCGGCCCGCTCACCCGGTCCGCCCGCATCACGCCGGCGGCCGGCCGCACCCGGCGCAGTCGCCGCTGCCGCCCGGGCCGGTCCCCCGTCAGCTCTCCCCCAGCCCCGGTCAGCCTCCGGCCTCGCCAGACCCCAGCGCCGCGCCGAACCCGGCGCACCCACCCCACCCTGTCCCGGCGATCGACCAGGCACGTTCGGCGCATTCCGACCCGGCGACCCACCCGGCAACCATGCCGTACCCGGGCCGCTCGGCCAGGCCGGGTCCCCTAGCACACCCGGCCCACCAGCCGGGCCAGCCAGCCGTCGCGGACTTGTCAGCCGGTTCGGGATCGGGACACGCCACGGGCCTGGCCAGCGGGTCCCCGGATGCGGCGATCCCGGGCGTGCCGCATACTGGCCCGCACCAGCCCGCCACTCCACACATCGCCACTCCGCACCCTTCCGCGCCGCGCGCCGCTGCGCTGCACGCCGCCGTTCCCCAGTCCGCCACGGTGCCGGGCGCCGCCCCGGTGCCGGGCGCCGCCGTGCCGGGCGCTGCCACGCCCCACTCCGCAGTGCCGGGCGCCTACGCCTCGCAGCCCGCCGTATCGGCCGCCGCCGTGCCGGGCGCGGCCGTGCCGGGCGCCGCTACGCCAGGCGCCGCCCTGGCGCACGGTGGCCAGGCGCAGCCCCCCGTGACTGCTCACCAGCCGCGCGGGCCGCACCGCGGCGGCCCGAGCCTTGCCCGCGTGCCGGCCCAAGGCCGGGCGGCCCCGAGGCCGGCGGACGCAGACCAGGCGGCCATGGGCCCGGCCCCAGCAGCCATCCGGACGGGAACAACAGGCAGCGCGGCGATCCCGGGCATCCCGCACCGTGGTCAAGGCGGACACGTTGGCCACGCGTACGACGCCCGGCCGACAGCCACGAGTGGCGCCCTTGCAGCGGCGATGTCTCCGGGGGGAAGCAGCATCCCCGGAGTACAGACCGGCCCTGCAGCCGCGTCCAGCTCCCATGAGACCGCTCCGGCCAGCCATACCCAGGCGGCGGGCACAGCGGTGCCGGGATCCGGCATGCAGGCATCGGCATCGAGGAGCACGAGCCCGTCAACAGCGAACCCACGTCCCGCGTCAGGCAGTGCGGTCCGCCCTCAGACGGACCCGGCCGTCGCACCGGGCAACACGACCCAGCCACCTCACCGCACGCCC
>CAVSRH010000019.1:0-130812 GCA_963730235.1 uncultured Actinomycetes bacterium | reverse complement strand
ATGTGATGGTTGGCGCAACCATCACAATCAACCCCAAGAGAACTGGGATGCCGGGGCATCGGTTGCGGTGGGATGGGCGTGCAGACCCTTGCGGGCGGCGAAGGGCAAGACGGGTGCGCGGCCAGAGGGCGGGATCAGCCGACGCTGGTTACTCGGTGAATCCCGGCCCGCGGTTGCCGCGCAGGCGCTTGATCTGCGATGCGCGGCGTTTGTCGGCAAGTCGCCTTTCGCGGGCGGCGCGGCTGGGCTTGGTGGGGCGCCGCGGCCGCGGCGGCGCGGCGGTCGCCTGGGTGAGCAGCGCGGACATGCGTTCCGCCGCGGCCTCCCGGTTGCGCAGCTGGGACCTGGTCTCGGACGCGGTCACGGTCAGCACGCCGTCGGCAAGCCGGCCCGCTAGAGCCCGGAGCGCACGGTCACGGTAGACCGGCGGCAGCGCGGCGGAACTCTCCAGGTCGAAGGACAGCTCGACCCGGCTGTCGGAAGTGTTCACCGACTGCCCGCCGGGCCCAGCAGACCGGGAGAACCGCCAGGACAGCTCCTCGGGCGGCAGCGTGATGCCGCGCACGGTGACGTCGAGGCCGCTCATCTCATTGCCTCCCGCGCCGGCGCTTGGGGAGGCGTGTCCCTGGCCATGGGCGTCTCATCCGGCCTCCGGCCCCGAGGTCAGCGCGGCCAGCACGTCACCGAACACGGCGTCGGCCCGCCCGGCCAGCTCATCGTGGGACAGCAACTGGACCGGGTGCGGGACGTAGACAACCCGGGCGCCGGGCATGCCGAGCAGCCGTGCCTGGGCGACGGCTTCGTCGGCGAACGGCGCCGTGGCGATGCCAACGGCGGGGATTCCCCGGCGCTCCAGGTGAACGAGGTCGCACAAACTGCACGACGTACACGAGCCTCAATCGGCGAGGGCCTCCACGACCAGCCCGCCGCCGCTGGCGATCTCGTCGATCAGGCCCAGCGCCGCGGGCTTGGAGAAGATCTCCTTCGTCACCCGCGCGGTCACCGCACCGGCCGCGACCAGCAGCGTCTCCACCCGGTCGAGGAACTCCGCGCCGCGGTTCTTCCTGATGTCGAGCAGCACCACGCGGTGCCCGGCCACGCTCTGCGGGCGCGGCGCGAGCGGCTCCGCCGCCCTGACTCGCTCGTCGAACGGGCTCACGTAGTCAGCGGCCACGCGATTCCACCTCCCGGGAGACGATCTGGGATCCCATGCCGGTACACGGGCCGAGAACAGCAGAGTAACGTCCGGCCTCGCCACCGGCCACGAGCAGCACGATGGCATCGGCCGAGGCCCACTTGGGCACCAGCGCACCGGGGCCGGCGGCATGCACCACGGGGGTCGTCTCGCCGCGGCGCAACTGACTGGCGGGCCTGCGTACCGCATCGAACATGAATTGCCGCAGCCGCTGCTTGGTCCACCCGGCGGCGCGGAACATCTGCGCGTGCTCCGGGCAGATCACGTACACCGACGGCTCCTCCAGCGGCCACCAGTTCGTGCTCCAGGCGCTGGCCGCCGCCCAGGCGAGGATGTAGGCGAGGTCCTCGGGGGTGCGGCTGCGGTGATCGGAGATGGACAGCGGCGCGTCGCTGCCGATGACCGTGACCACCGACTGGCCCGCCGCGAAACCGCGCTCCACGTGCAGCGGCTCCCACGGGCTGCCCTCCTCGTCCTCCGCGACGCAGAAGCCGAGCTTGCCCATCTGCCCCAGAGTGGCCCGGTCCATCGCGCCGGGCATTGCCCCGCCGGTCAGGCTGACCAGCAGCCGCAGCGCCCGGCCGATGGTGAGGTTGGCCCGGAACCCTGGGCCGAGCGCGCCCATGCCGCTGTTCAGCCCGATCTGTTCGCGCACCGGGCCGTTGACCACGATGAGCTGCCCGGCCGGCTGGGTGGTCACCGCCTGGCCGTGCAGGTTGAACGCGGGATCGAGCGCGGCGCGGGCGGCCGCCGCCACCACCGGGAAGTACGCCGGGAGGCAGCCGGCCAGCACGGCGCAGGCGGCCACCCGCGCCAGCGTGGCCTCGCCCATCGCGGGCGCGACCAGGCCCAGCGACTCATCGCCGTCCCGGCCGCCGAGCATCGCCTCGACCCGCTCCGCGGTGGGCGGGATCACCGGCAGGCCGTCGGTCCAGCCGCGCTCGAACATCTCCTCAAGCTCGTCGCCGTCGTCCGCGGCGGACATCGCCGCCACCAGCTCCGGGTCGATGGCGGCCTTCGAGGAACAGCCCGGCTTGCTCCGCGGCTCGGTATCGGGTGGCACCGCCAGGCCGGTGCCGAGCAGCTCTCCCGCCTCGCCGAGCAGCGCGGCCAGCGCCTGCCGGTCCCAGCCGGCCACGGTGCCCGCGATCCCGCCGCCGCGGCCGACGAGCACGGCGGTGGGCACCGTGGCCAGCCCGTAGGCCTGGGATGCCGGATAGGGCGGGTCCTGGGCGGCGACCTGGCCCGCCCAGCCCAGCCGGCGGGCGGTGCGGATCGCCACGTCCAGCGGGTCCTCGAAGATGGCGATCGCGGCCAGGCCCGCCCGGGCCCAGGCCGGGCACAGCGGGCCGAGGCGGCGCAGCGCCAGCGCCGAGGTGGGGCAGTGCTCGGACACGAATACCAGCAGCGCCGCGCCGCCCGCGGTGAGGCCGCCGAGGGTGACCGCGCCGGGACCGGTCCCGTGTACGGCCAGTTCCGGCGCCGGGCCGCCCCGGCCGCCGCCCGCCTGCTGCGCCAGTTCCATCGACCGGGTCAACCGCGGGAGACGCTTCCCCGATTCCCCGGGTCAGCGGGCCCCCACCCGCCGCGCCGTGCGCAGCAGGTATTCCTCGCGGTTGAGCGGGTTGCTGTCGGTCCGCCGCCGGGCCGGCACGGCGCCGCGGACCGGCTGGTAATGACCGAATGCGGCCTCAAGCACGCCCTCGCCCCGGGTCAGCCCGGGGAGCTGCTCCTCCAGCTCGCGGACCTGCGCCGCCGGGATGTCCCCGTCCAGCAGGCACAGCGAGCCGCGCATGACCGGGGCGCCGGGGACCGCGCGCAGCCGGGCCAGCACCGGCAGCACCGGCCCGTAGGCGCCGGCCGGGATCTCCAGGTGGAACCGGTGCACCGGCTCAAGCACCTGGGTGCCGGCCTGCTTCAGCGCGTCCATCAGGACCATCGGGGTGAGGTTGCGGAAGTCGCCCGCGGTGCTCGACATGCTCCTGTCGAAGTGCCCGTGGGCGTGGCTCTGCCGCGGCCAGTACCCGGAGTGCGTCATGGTGACCACGCAATCGGTGACCTGCCAGCCGTGCAGCCCCTGCCGCAGCGCCGCGGTCACGGTCTCCTCGACCGCCTTGAAGAAAGCGAACGGCATCGAGCCCAGCTCGACCTCCAGCCGGAACGCCGTCCCCGAGTCCGCCGGCCCCGGGCCGATCCGCAGCCCGACGGTGGCCAGGAACGGGTTCGGCGGCGTGTCGATGATCTCGAACGCCGCACCGGTCCCGGCCGGCCGCTCGATGCAGATCGTCGTGGACGCGCTGAAGCCCGCCGCGCAGCCGTACTCGCCGGCCAGCGTCGCCTGGATGACCTCCTTCTGCACCTCGCCGTACAGCGACAGGAGCAGCTCGCCGCGGGCGTCGTCGCGGCGCAGGCCGATCAGCGGGTCCTGCTCGGCGAGCTGGCTGAGCGCGGCGTGCAGCGCGCCGGCGTCCGCGGGCCGCCGCGGCGTCACCACGGTTTCCAGCGTCGGCGGGGCGAAGCGGTGCCGCGGCCGGCCCGAGGGCGGCACGCCGAGCGTGTCGCCGATCCGCACGTCGCGCAGCCCCCACAGCTTGCCGATCTGCCCGGCGCAGACCTGCCCGCGCCGCACCGCCGGGCCGCGCTCGAAGACACTGATCGCGGTGATCTTCCGGTCCCCCTCCCGGCCGGGCGGCAGCCGGTCCCGCACCCGCAGCGCGCCGGAGAACATCCGGACGTACGCGATCTTCTCGCCCGCCGTGCCGCGCTCCACCTTGAACACTGTGCCCGACAGCGGGCCGGACGCGTCGCCGCGGGCGGCGGGCAGGAACCGGGTGAGCCCGGCGGCCAGGTCACCGACTCCGGCCCCGGTGATCGCCGAGCCGAAGAAAACCGGGTGCACCAGGCCACGGCGGGCCTGGGCGGCCAGCGCCCGGCTCAGCCGCCGGCCGGACAGCCCGGTCTCGTCGCGCACGTAGTCGGCCAGCAGCGCCTCGTCGTGCTCGGCCAGCAGTTCGGCCAGCCGCGCGGTGCACGCGGCGTCGCCCGCTCCGTAGGGCCGGAACGCGCAGTCCGCGGTGCCCAGCCCGGTCACCGTGCCCATCGCCGCGATCGCCGGGGTGAGCCGCTCCGCGATCGCCGCCAGCACCTGCCCGGTCTGCGCGCCCGCCCGGTCGGCCTTGTTCACGAAGATGAGCGTGGGAATCCGCAGCCGCCGCAGCGCCCGCATCAGCACCCGGGTCTGCGCCTGCACACCCTCGACCGCGGAGATCACCAGCACGGTGCCGTCCAGGACGCCGAGTACCCGCTCCACCTCGGCGATGAAGTCCGGGTGCCCGGGGGTGTCGATCAGGTTGACCGTGACGTCGCCGACGGCGAACGACGCCACCGCGGATTTGATCGTGATGCCGCGCTGGCGCTCCAGCGCCAGCGAATCGGTCTGGGTGCTGCCCGCATCGACGCTGCCGATCTCGTCGATGACACCGGCGGAATGGAGCAGCCGTTCGGTCAGGCTGGTCTTGCCGGCGTCAACATGGGCCAGAATCCCCAAATTGAGCGTTCTCACAAAGCGTCATGTCCTTACGCATGGGCGTGAATTCCTTTCCGGATGGACATGAACGCTGCACGCATGCTGCTCTCCTGTGGGGTTGGCCGGCGGCTGCCCGCAGTACAGCAGACCGCCCCCTGCGAGGCAACGCATTTACGGGCGCTACGCTGCCCGTGCCTCCCGGCCCCCTACAGGCCGAACGCCGAGACCATGCTGGCGGCGCCGGCGGCGTTGCCCAGCAACGGCAGCCCGAGCAGTTCCTCGGCGGTGCGCAGCAACGAGTAGTGGTTGAACAGCGTCGCCGACCTGGTGCCCGGCTTGGTGCTGGGGCTGATCACGATCGTGGCGATGTGGCAGCTGTCGTCGGTCTTGTTGGTGGCGCACTTCTCACCGGGGGTGCCACCGTGGCCCTCGTCCCAGGTGATGAACACGGCCGTGCTGCCGTCGGTGTACTCGCCGCTGTCCAGGATCTTGGGCAGGTTGGCGGCCATCCACTTGTCGCCCTCGGCGATCGTGCCGGTGTGCATGTCGTCGAGCAGGTTCGGGGTGATGAACGAGAACGCCGGCAGGGTGCCGGCCGCCAGGTCGTGCGCCAGTTCGGTGTAGGGCACGTCGGAGGTGGCGCAACCGGGCAGCTTGGTGAAATACGGCACCGGGTTGTGGTGCACCGCGTACTCGCCGGAGTTCTTGGTGTCGCAGTTGGACGGCATCGACTCCTGGTAGGCCTTCCACGTCTCGCCCTGGCCGAAGATGCTGGCCGCGGTGGTCGTGCATCCGGGCAGCGGGCTGCAGTCGCCGGTGAACCTCGCCAGCGCCTGGTAACCCAGGCCCGAGGTGGCGCCGACGTAGTTCGGCAGGCTCTTGTGGGTGATGTTGTGGTAGTTGGTGGCGAGCCCGCAGTCGGTGGCCAGCGAGTTGAGGTAGGGCGCCTGGGCCGAGCCGATGATCTTGTCGAGGCTGTGGTTCTCCAGCCAGATCCAGATCACGTGCGTGTAGGCCGGGGCCGGGGACAGCGTGCCGCACGGCCCGCTGGCCGCTGCGGGAGCCGGGCGCGTGGTGGCGGCTGCGGCCGCGGCCGCCGGTGCCCCGGCCAGCAGGGGCAGCGCCGCCGCCAGGGCGAGCAGCCTGGTCCGCATGGATCAGCCCCCGGCGAGTGCCCCCATCGGGTCCCAGGCCGGCAGCACGATCGGCGGGGCGTCCAGTGCCGCCTGGAGTTCCGCGGGGAGTGCGGAGCGGCGCGCCGCGATCTCGAAGACGTACTCGTCGAACCACGAGTCGTTCATCGTGTAGAAGCCGTCCTTGCCCTTGTCGGCACCCCAGCTGTTCTCCACCCGCCACTTGCGGGAGGCGCCCTCCAGCACGTCCACGCCGGTGAACAGCATGGCGTGGGTCATCTGGGTCTCGTGGTACAGCAGCCGGTCGGCCTTGCCGAGGGTGAAGGCGGTGTCGTACACCCCGGCGTAGTCGTACAGGGCGGTGTCCCAGATCCCGTACTCGCTGCTCATCATCTTGCCGACGTCACAGCCGAACCAGACCGGCTCGCCGTCCTGCAGGGTCCGCGCGGCGATGGCCTTGATCAGCGGCATGGCGACGTTCAGGTAGATGACCGGCGGCGCGCCGAGCACGTTGCCGAGGTACTCCACGGTGAACGTCCGGCCCTCCGGGCTCGACGGGCGCGGGTCGTGGACCAGGCAGACGTACTCATCCAGCGGCAGTTCCACGTACCGCTCCGCGAACTCCCGGGGGGTGAGCACGCCGTCCCGGTGGAACTCGCGGTCCTTGTCGGTCCACTGCCAGTCGAACCGCTCCGGCGGGGTGCCGAGGTGGATGCAGAGCACCCGGTGGACCACCTTGAGCACTTCGGTCTTGGCGGCCCGGGCCGCCTCGGTCCCCCCGGCGGCGAACGCCTCGCGCACCGACTTGGCACCCTGGCGGAGCAGGTTGCGCAGCGCCGAGTTCATCGCGCCGGTGTTGCGCGAGCTGTCCGTCTCCGGCATGAACGCCTTCGGCACCAGGCCGTGCTTGGTGACGATGGCCACGAACATGTTCCACTGGCCGCCGTCCTCGGCCGGTGTCTCCAGGAGATAGCCCACGGTCCGGTCGTCCAGGTCACGGCCGGCCGTCTCGATGACCGCTTCGAGGAAGTAGTTGGCCCGCTCGATCTTGTCCCAGAACATGGCGTAGTTCTGGGAGAACTCGAACTCCTTCAGGCCCATCTTCTTCATCGCGCCCACGCGCAGCAGGTTGAGCCCGGCGAACAGCCAGCACCGGCCGCTGCGCTCCTGGTTGGTGACCTTCCAGTCGTCCAGCAGCGTGGACAGGAAGTGGTCGGTGCTGTTGACGATCTCCCGGTTGATGGCCACATCGTCCACGGCCACCTGGGTCACCGCGTTCTGCGCCAGCCGGTATGCCGGGTTCGCGGAGAAATCCTTGCGGAGCAGTTCCATCTCCTCCGCGCTCAGCGCTCCGCTAGTTCGCACCCCGCCACCCCGCCCAAGATCCATGCCCGGCATCTCCTGCTCTCTCGGCTTTCGTCACCCCTGTCGCCATCAAGGTACCCCAGCAGGCCGACGCCCAGACGTGCGCCGCTAGCCCGGGTTGCCCCTCGCTGGGCGCAGGGCGGACAGCGGAATCCGGGCGAACAGGAGGGTGCACGCCAGGAGCACCATCATCGGCGCCCACCAGACCCAGATGCCATGCCATGCGCCCTGGGAGACGAACGTGAGCACGGTCGCGACGACCGCGGCCGGTATCAGCCGGGACCAGGTTTCGCTGGCCACCAGGAGCGCCACCGCCATGGCGGGCCACAGGTAGTAGGCCACGACCACCGGCTCGAACGCGCAGCGCAGCGCAAGCGTGAACGCGGCCCACCAGAGCACGTCACGCAGTATCGCCGGGTCCCACTCAGCGCCGCGCGCCGCGCGCCAGCGGCGCCCGGCGGCCACCGCGCAGCCGCAGGCCACCAGGATCGCGACAATCCTGGCCGGCCCGGCCGCGATCACCCCGCTGCCCAGTTGCGGGGACAGCGACGCCCACGGGGTGGGGTGGTTGATCGCCGGGAAGTTGGGCTGGCTGGTCACCGCGGCATAGGTCGCGTCCCAGTTGGCCGCGGCCGCGGCGCCCAATGCCACGGCGGCGGGTGCGGCCGCCCTGGCCAGGAAGCCCGGCAGCCGCCGCGGCGGCATGGTCATCGCCACGACCGGCAGCGCGAGCAGCACCAGTGGCTGGATGACGATGGCCGCCCCGGTCAGCCACGCGGCCAGGCGCGGCCGGCCGGCGGCCAGCGCCAGGACGGCGTACAGGAACAGCCCGACCGCCACGGCGTCCTCGGGATGGCCCCAGCGCACCGCGACGCTCCACAGGGCGGTCGCCTCCGCGGCGGCGAGCACGGCCCGCCGGGACCAGGGCGTGCCGAGATGCTCGGCGATGGCGTCGGCGGCGAACAGGGCCACGGCCGACAGGGCAATCACGTAGGGGCCGGCGAACAGCCACGCCGCCGGCTGCGGGTTGTGCGCGGTCTGCGCGGCCAGCGGAATGCCCGCCGCGTCGATCACGGCCACCACCGGGACCAGGATGACCGCCGCGCCGGGCAGCGTGATCAGGCCGGTGGGCCGGGTGTACAGCCCGCCCAGGTGCAGGTGCAGCAGCCGGTCGGCGGCGGCCAGCGTGCCCCACAGGTCGTCGGGCAGTGCCCAGGCGGTCTTCCCGGCCAGGGCCGGGCCGAACCAGATCGTCGAGAGCATCCCGACGATCAGCAGCACGGCCGTGGCGGCGAGCGGCAGCACCCGGCGGGCAAGGCGCGGCCCGGGGCCGGCCCCGGCCGTCCCGGCGCCGAGCACCGCCAGCTTGCGGACGACCGTCACCGCGGCAAAGTTAGCGCACCCGGGCCCGCCCAGGCCAAGATGGCTGTTGAGCCGGACAGACTCCTTGAGAGCAGAGCGGAGCGGCGTTGGCCACGCGAGCCGTCACGTTGGTGCGGATGAACCGGTGGGCGATCCTGGCCGGGTACGGCCTGCTCGCCGCCAGCACCCAGTTGTTGTGGCTGACCTACGCCCCGATCACCACCCAGGCGCACCGGGTGATGGGCGTCTCGGTGGGAGCGGCCGGGGATCTCGCCGCCATCTTCCCGCTGATGTACGTGGTGCTCGCGCTGCCCAGCGGCCGCTGGCTGGACGCCCGGTTCGAGCGGGCGCTGTCGGCCGGGGCGATCCTCACCGCCGGTGGCGGCCTGCTCCGCCTGGCCGGTCCCAACTCGTTCGGATGGGCGCTCGCCGGGCAGTTCGTGGTGGCGGCCGGCCAGCCGCTGGTGCTGAACTCGATGACCAAGGTCGCCGCGCGGTATTTCCCCGCGCCGGAGCGGACCGCGGCGATCTCGGCGGCCAGTGTGTCGCTGTATCTCGGCATCCTGGTGGCCGTGCTCGGCGGCGGCCCGCTGTTCGACGCGGGCGGGCTGCGGCTGCTGCTGACCGTGCAGGCCGCCGTGGCGGTCGTCGCGGCGGCCTGGGTGCTGCCGGCGGTCCGCACCCCCGCGGCGTTCCGGCGGGGACCCCTCGGTGGCGGTGTCGCTGCGCTGGCTGCGGCACGACCGGTTCCTGTGGGTGCTGGCCGGGCTGCTGTTCGTCGGGATGGGCGTGTTCAACGCGGTCGCGACCTGGCTCGACACGATCCTCGGCCACTTCGGCAGGGGCGGCGCCGCCGGCTACCTGATCGCGATCATGACGGTGGCCGGGATCCTGGGCGCGGCGGTGGTGCCGCAGGCGGTGGCCCGCCGGGACCGCCGCCGGGCGCTGCTGCAGGTGACCGTGGGGGTCACCATCGTGGCGTTCGCGGTGATCGCGGTACTGCACCCGGTGGGCTTCATCGCCGTGGCCCTGTTCGCCGAGGGGTTCGTGCTGCTGGCCGCCCTGCCGGTGGTGCTGGACTGGTCCGAGCTGCACACCGGGCCGGAACGGGCGGGCGCGGCGGTGGGTTTCCTGCTGCTCGCCGGGAACCTCGGCGGGGTGGTCCTGGTGCTGATCGTCCAGGGCGTGATCGGTGATCCATACCTGTCCCTCGGCGTCCTGTCGGTGGGCTCGCCCGGCCGCCTGGCGGGGCTGGTGCTGTCCACGAAGCTGCCCGCCTCGGTGCAAGGGAGGCCCTGACGGTGGAGGCCGACGAGCCGACCGGCGGCCCTGGAACGGCACTTGAAGCCGTACCGGGGCACGTTGCCCTCGTTCCCGAGGCTGCCGGAGGACCGGCGTGCCCCGGGCCGAGGTGACCGGGCTGATCGAGCGGCTCGCCGGCCGCCGAGGAGTCACGCTGGCGGGACGGGTTCGCCTCCGGCGCGGTGTACCACGGCGACCCGGAGCACGTCGCCTTCCTCAACCGGGTGTACGCGGCCCAGTCGCAGAGCAACCCGCTGCACCCCGACCTGTGGCCGAGTGCCACGAAGTTCGAGGCGGAGATCGTCTCGATGACCGCGGGCATGCTCGGCGCGCGGCACGCCGATCCCGCCGCCCCGGTCGTCGGCACGGTCTCCTCCGGGGGGACCGAGAGCATCCTGCTCGCCATGAAGACCTACCGCGACTTCGCCCGGGACCGGCGGGGCATCGCCGAGCCGGAGATCGTCGCGCCGGTGACCGCGCACGCGGCGTTCGACAAGGCCGCGCGGTACTTCGACATGCCGCTGATCCGGGTGCCGGTCGACGACGGGTTCCGGGCCGACCTGACCGCCATGACCGCCGCCGTGACCGACCGGACGGCGGTCGTGGTCGGGTCGTCGCCCTCGTTCCCGCACGGCGTGATCGACCCGATACCGCAGATCGCCGCGCTGGCCGCCGAGCGGGGCACCGGCTGCCACGTGGACGCCTGCCTCGGCGGGTTCATCGTGCCGTGGGCGGAGAAGCTCGGCTATCCGGTGCCGCCGTTCGACTTCCGGCTGCCCGGGGTGACGTCGATGTCCGCCGACACGCACAAGTACGGCTACGCGGCCAAGGGCTCCTCGGTCGTCCTGTACCGGGGCAGGGAACTGAGGCAGTTCCAGTACTACACGACCGTCGACTGGCCCGGTGGCCTGTACCTGTCGCCCACGTTCGCCGGCAGCCGGCCCGGGGCACTGTCCGCCACCTGCTGGGCGGCGATGGTCTCGATCGGCGAGCGCGGCTACACCGAGGCGGCCCGGCGCATCCTGGAGACCGGTGCGAAGGTCCGCGACGGCATCGCGGCCATCCCGGGCGTCCGGGTACTCGGCGAGCCGCTGTGGGTCATCGCGTTCGCCACCGAGGAGGGCGTGGACGTGTTCCAGGTCATGGAGAACATGTCCGGCCGGGGCTGGAGCCTGAACGGGCTGCAGCGGCCCGCGGCGGTGCACATCGCGATCACGCTGCGGCACACCCTGCCGGGCGTGGCCGACCGGTTCCTCGCCGACCTGCGGGCAGCGGTCGAGGAGGTCCGGGCCAACCCCGGCGTGAGCAGCGGTCATGGCCCCGGTGTACGGCATGGCGGCGTCGCTGCCCGCCGAACCGGTCCACGCGATGCTCGGCGCCTACCTCGACCTCACGTTCGAGGTCTGAGTGGGGCGGCACATCCTGGCGATCGACCTGGGCACCTCGGCGCTCAAGGTGGCGCTGGTCTCGGTGGCCGGTGAGGTGGCCGCCGCGGAGAGGAGGCTCACCAGGCCGCCCTGCTCCCCGGTGGCGGCGCGGAGCAGGACGCCGAGGGCTGGTGGGAACTGATCACCCGGGTATCCACCCGGCTGATGGCCCGCGGCGTGGTCCCGCCGGAAGATCGGTCGTGGCGGTCTGCTGCACCGCGCAGTGGTCGGGCACCGTGCCGGTGGGCGCCGACGGCCGCCCGGTCCGCAACGCGATCATCTGGATGGACTCCGCGCGGCGCGCCGTACGTGCGGCGGATCACCGGCGGGCCGGTGCGCATCGAGGGCTACGGCCCGGACAAGCTGGTCCGCTGGCTCCGCAAGCACCGGCCGGGATCCCCTCGCACAGCGGCAAGGACCCGATCGCGCACATCCTGTGGCTGCAGCATGCCGAGCCGGAGTCCTACCGGGCCGCGAGCCTGTTCCTGGAGCCGAAGGACTGGCTGAACCTGCGGCTCACCGGCCGGGCGGCCGCGACCTTCGACTCGATCGCGCTGCACTGGGTCACCGACAACCGCCACCCGGACCGGATCGGCTACGACCCGGGGCTGCTGCGGCGGGCCGGGGTGGCACGGTGCGAAACTGCCGGACCTGGTGGCCGCGACCGACATCCTGGGGCCGCTGCTGGCCGGGCCCGCGGCGGCGCTCGGCGTCCCGGCCGGCCTGCCCGTGGTGGCCGGCACGCCCGACCTGCATTCGGCGGCGATCGGGTCCGGGGCCACCAGGGATTTCCAGGCCCACCTGTACGTCGGCACGTCCTCCTGGCTGACCTGCCATGTCCCGTTCAAGCGCACCGACGTGCTGCGCAACATCGCCTCGCTGCCGTCCGCGATACCCGGCCGGTACTTCGTCGCGGACGAGCAGGAGACCGCCGGGGCGGCACTGACGTTCCTGCGCGACCGGGTGCTGTTCGACGGGGACCCGCCGCCGGGTGCCTACCGTGAGTTCGACCGGATGGCCGCCAGCGCGCCGCCCGGCAGCGGCGGGGTGATCTTCACCCCCTGGCTGTACGGCGAGCGCACCCCGGTGGAGGACCGGTTCCTGCGCGGCGGGTTCCACAACCTGTCCCTGTCGACGACCCGCGACGACCTGGTCCGCGCCGTGTTCGAGGGGGTCGCGCTGAACACCCGATGGCTGCTGGCCGCGGTGGAGCGGTTCACCAAACGGCGGCTGGAGCCGATCCGGTTCATCGGCGGCGGCGCGCGGTCCGCGCTGTGGTGCCAGATCTTCGCCGACGTGCTCGGCCGGGCCATCGAGCAGGTCGCCGACCCGGTGAACGCGAACGCCCGGGGGGCCGGGATGCTCGCCGCGGTGGCGCTCGGCGAGCTCACCTTCGACGACATACCGGACCGGGTGAGCGTGGCCGCAGGCTACCGGCCGGACCCGGCCACGGCGGGCCTGTACACCAGGCTGTTCGGCGAGTTCGTGGGGCTCTACAAGCGCAACCGCAAGGCACACGCCCGGCTGAACGGCCCCGGGCCGGGCGGATAAGTGCTCGTTCCCCGGCCACCGGCACTCGTACCCTCGAAGAGGCAACGGTGCCGGAGGGAGGCGCGGCGATGGGCGAAGGCCGGGACGGCGGGCTGTGGGCGCCGCAGCGGCGGGCGCTGACCACGGGCCTGGTCCTGACCATCACCTTCGTCGCCTCGGAGGCCCTGGCGGTGGTGACCGTGATGCCGGTGGCCGCCCGCGACCTGGGTGGGGTGCGCCTGTACGGCTGGGTGTTCAGCGGGTTCATGCTCGGCAGTGTGGTCGGCATCGTGCTGGCCGGCCGGGAGGCGGACCGCCGCGGGCCCGCGCTGCCGTTCGTGGCCGGGGTGGTGTTCTTCGGCGCCGGGCTGGCCATCGCCGGCCTGGCCCCCACGATGGGGGTGGTGGTCGGGGGGAGGGTGCTGCAGGGCATGGGCGCGGGCGCGATCCCCTCGGTGGCTTACGCCACGATCGGCCGCTGCCTGCCCGGGTCGCTGCGGCCCCGGATGATGGCGGTGCTGTCCACCGCGTGGGTCGCGCCGGGCCTGGCCGGGCCGGCGGTGGCCGCCGTGGTGGCGCGCGAGTTCGGCTGGCGGTGGGTGTTCCTCGGCCTGCTGCCGGTGGTGGCCATCGCCGCGTCGATCGCCGTGCCCGCGCTGGTCCGCCTCGGCAGGCCCGACGCCGCCGGCACCGAGGACCAGCCCCGGCTGATCGACGCGCTGCGCACCGCCGCCGGGGCAGCCCTGCTGCTGGCCGGGCTGACCCTCGCGGCCGGTTCCGGCGACGTGCTGGCGGGGTGCGCGCTGATTCTGGCGGGCGCGGTGACCGGGCTGCCGGCGCTGCGCCGGCTGGTGCCGCCCGGCACGCTGACCGCGCGCGCCGGGCTGCCCGCGGTCATCCTGGCGCGGGGGCTGCTGACGTTCACGTTCTTCGGCGCCGACGCGTACGTGACCCTGGCGGTTACCGCGGTGCGCCACCACAGCCCGGTGTTCGCCGGACTCGCCGTTACCGGCTCCACGCTGTCCTGGACCGCGGGCGCCTGGATTCAGGCCCGGCTCAACGACACCTGGACCGGGCGCCGACTGATCCGCACCGGCCTGGGGATCGTCATGATCGGCATCGCTGGCATGGCCGCGGCGCTGCAGCCCGCCATCCCGGCCTGGTCCGCCGTGGCCGCGTGGACCGTGGCGGGCTTGGGCATGGGGCTGGCCTATGCGCCGATCTCGCTGATGATGCTGCGGAAGGCACCGCCGGGCCAGGAGGGCCGGGTGTCCGCGTCGCTGAACCTGGCGGACGTGCTGGGCACCGCGCTCGGCATCGGCGCGGGCGGTGCGGCGGTGGCGGCCAGCGCCGGGAGCGACCTGCGCCTGGGCGTCACGGTCGCGTTCGCCATCACGGCACTGGCGGGCGTGACGCTGCTGGTGGTGACCCGCCGCCTGCAGGCCGGCACCGGGGCTGCCCCGCCCCCGGCCGACGAGGCCAGCGCCCGCCCGGCGTCGTCGTAGACCCCGCCATAGCCGGGCGTCATGTGCGCGAGGCGAGGATCACCACATCCGGCTCGCCGCGGCGGCCTGGCAGCACCGGAACCTCCAGCGTCTGCACCCGGGCGAACCGGGATGCCAGCCGCTGTGTGAACGCCGGTGCGGGTGCGGCGCTCCATACCGACAGCACTCCCCTGTCGGTCAGCACCCGCTCGACCGCGGCCAGCCCGGCGGCCGCGTAGAGCCGCTGGTTGCCGTCCGTCACCGTCCAGCCCGGACCGTTGTCGATATCGAGGCACAGCACGTCATACCGTTCGTCGGTGGTGTGCACATACCGCAGCAGGTCATCCAGGAGGATGCGGGCGCGCGGATCGGTGTGCCCAGCGCCGGCGAAGCGCCGCAGCGGTGCGCTGCCCCGGGTGTGCCAGCCGATGACCGCCTGTTCCCGCTCCACCACGCAGATCCGGCCGGGACGCGGGTCGGCGCAGGCCTCGGCCAGCGAGAAACCCACCCCGAGACCGCCGATCAGCAGGCTCGCGCCGTGCGGCTGCTCCAGCATGCCGAGCGCAGCGCTGACCATGAGCCGCTCCGAGCGTCCGTCGGAGGAGTCCATCAGGAAACACCCGTTCGCGATGATCTCGAAGCACTCTCCGCGGCGGCGCAGCGCCACTTCGCCGTAGGGCCCGTCACGCCGCTCGACAAGCTGAACGGTCTCACTCACGCGAGCCATGCTCACACACGGCGGGTTCATCAGCATCCACCGGGTGTCACGGCCGTGTGCTGTCGCGCGGCACTGCCTTGAACCGTTTTTCGCCGCGGCCCGTGTCATTGACGTGGAGCGGGGGGAATCCTTACGGCCTAGGCAGGCCGTGCCCGTGGGTGCCGTGCGGGCTGATCCGGCGGGCGTGGGGCTGACCAGGGGACGGCGGCCCTGGCCATCTCGTAGCGCCCGTCTGCGCTATCTCGGCCCACGGCCTCCTCCCGGCCTGGCCCGGACGATGACGCCCGCCATCCGGCTGAGCGTGACCAACCAAGCCCAGGGAGTAAAACACCATGACATCCAGACTCTGGCGTGCAGCCGCCCTCCTGGCTCCTGCCGCCCTCACCGTGGTGGCGCTGGCCACCCCGGCCGCCGCAGCCTCAGCCACCGCCAGCCCCAGTTGGCAGCTCACCGATCAGTACACCGCCAATCCGGCCTGCTTCACCACCAGCGGCGGGTCGGAATATCTCGAGCTCAACCTGAACGGGACCTGGTCCACCCCGCTGACGTTCGGTGCGTCCGGCCTGCAGGCAGGCGGCTCCTATAGCGACGTCGTCCTCGACGAGAATCTGACAACCGACGTATGGTCCACCGCCTGCCTCGGCCCATACCGCCAGGCTGGAGCAACGGAACGGGCCCCCTCGCCGTAGGACCGCAGACCATTGCCGAGGCCTACCCCGTCACGACAATCCCGGCAGGCCTCAAGGTGAACTCGACGTTCACCATCACCTTCTGGGCCAGCGCCGGCACCACCACGCAGACCGAGTCCGTGCCCATCGCGATCAAGTCCACCTGCAAGCGCAGGTACTGACCGCCGGCAGCACACCGGGGCCCACCCGCGATGGGGGCATGAATGGGAATCTGATGCCCTTAGAAGGGCCTCGTTGTCACGTTCATGCCCCTAGCGGGCGGGCGCCCGGCGGCGCCGGCGGGGCGGCTCGCCGGCGGCGGGGATCGTGGCGGCCAGCGGCAGCCGGGACGGCGGCTTGACCTCCTCCAGCCGCAGGTAGGTCACCAGCCGCTGGCCGCCCCGGGTGGACAGGCTGGCCAGCACCTCCTGCAGTTCGGCGACGTCGCGGGCCACGACGGTGAGCAGGTAGTCCATCTCGCCGGCCACGTTGTCCGCCGCGATGATCTGCGGCAGCGCCCGGACCTGGTCCTCGAAGATGCGGCTCGAGCCCGCGGGTCGTGCCGGGCCGAGCGCGGCCGTCACGTACAGCTGCAGCGGGAAACCCGGCCGCCGCCGGGTCGAGCTGGGCGCTGATGATGCGGATGACGCCCGACTCCTTCAGCCGGCGGACCCGGTGCAGCGTGGCCGCCGGGGACAGCCCGACCAGGCGGGCCAGCTCCACGTTCGTGCGGTCCGCGTCGGCCTGCAGCGCAGTCAGCAGCTTTACGTCAATTTCGTCAAGTTCAACGGCCATATCACCACATGATTATTAAGCTAACTTGCCCGACTAGCCAAATTCTGTGCATGCGAAAGCGTAACATGGACGCATGAACACGCAACCGCCGCGCGCCTCGCCGCCCTCATCAGCCGCCGGGCTGCTGTGGGGCACCACCGTGCCGCTGTCCAAGCTGGCCCTGCACTGGCTGCCGCCGGGCTGGCTCACGTTCGTGCGCTTCGGCCTGGCCGCCGCGATCCTGCTGCCGCTCGGCCCGCCGCCAGCTCCGGGCCGCGTTCCGGCCCGCCGTGCTGGCCTCCGGCGCGCTCGGCTACGGCGGGTTCGGTGGTGCTGCAGAACGCCGGGATCACCCGGACCAGCGTCACCCACGCCGCCCTGCTGATCGGCGCCGCGCCGGTCCTGGTCGCGGTCATCGCGGCGGTCTGGCAGCGCGCCGTGGCCCGCCCGGTGGCCTGGGCGGGCTTCGCGCTGTCGCTGGCCGGCGTCGGCCTGGTCGCCGGCGGCGGGGGCGGCGGCGCAGCGCCGCCGGGCGACGGCCTGGTCCTCGCGTCGCTGCTGCTCTCGGCCACGTTCACGGTGGCGCAGGCCCGGCTGCTGCGCGGCCGCGACCCGGTCGCGGTGACCGCGGTGCAGTTCCTCGGCGCCGCCCTCGGCGCGCTGCCGTTCTCGGCGGTCGACCGAGGGCATGCCCGCCGCCCCGCACGGCCTGGGCGCCGGTCCTGGCCACGGCCGCCCTGGCGGCCGGCGGCACCCTGCTGCCGTTCACCCTGTTCGCCTACGCGCAGAGCCGGGTGGCCGCCGAGGTCGCCGGGGCCTTCCTCAACATCGAGCCGCTGGTCGGCGCGGTGGCGGGCATCGTCGTTCTTCGGCAACCCGGCCGGCCCGGGCAGCTCGCCGGCGGCGCCGCCATCCTCGCCGGCATCGCGCTGAGCAGCCTCCCGCTGCTGGCGCGCGGCCGCGCCGCGGCGCCGGGGTCAGGGCGTGACCCAGTCCCCGCCGCGGATGAGGTCCCGGCCGGCCAGCTCGTTCTCCTCGCGCCACGCCTGCAGCCGCTGCGGGCGGATCACGAAGTAGGCGTAGCCGTCCAGCTCGCGCGGGTCGAAGCCGGACTTCGCCGCGAAGGCGTCGCCCATGTCGGCGGAGATCTCGGTGGCCGCGGTTTCCGCCTGCACGGTCCCCTCGATCAGCACCAGGTCACGGGTGGGGCCGATGCCCAGCCGCACCTTGCCGGTGGCCCGCAGGTTCCGGGCGGTGCGGCTGGCGGCAGGCGTGGCTACCACTACCGTCGCCCCGTCCCACCGGAACGAAAGCGGCACCAGGTAGGGGGTGCCGGTTGCCGGATCGGCCGTGGCCACCCACGCGTCGGCGTCGTTCTCCAGCCGCCGCAGCGTGTCCGCCTTGCGCTGCTGCGGGGCCCGGGCGGGCGCAGTCATCGGTACAGCCTCCTGAGTGCCGGTTCGCGGTCAGCCCCACGCACCGGCCGGCTGGCGGGTGGGCACGTTGAGGCGGTTGAAGACGTTGGTCGTCGCGATCATGAGGAGCAGCGCCGCGAGGCCTCGCTCATCGTAGTGCCGGGCGGCCTCGTCCCAGATGCCGTCGGGCACCGGGTCCGCCCGGTCGCTGAGCCGGGTCACCGCCTCGGTCAGGGCCAGCGCGGCCCGCTCGGCGTCGGTGAAGTACGGCGCCTCCCGCCAGGCCGCCACCGAGAACAGCCGCTCGTCGGTCTCGCCGGAGGCCTTCGCGTGGCGTGAGCCGGAGTGGCAGCAGAGGCTGCAGCCGTTGATCTGGCTGGCGCGCAGGTGCACCAGGCCGAGCGTCGCCGGCGGCACGCCGCCCTGCGTGGTGGCCGCGTTCAGCGCCTGGATGGCTTTCATCGCGTCCGGAATGATCATCGCGGGGTTCTTCATCCGTGCTTGCACGAGGCTCTCCTTGCGGGGATCAGCGGATGCCGTCCGCTGGGCTGCGGGCATCCGGCTGTGCGGTCACACCGGCCAGGTTTCGCCGGTCATTGGTATGACAGCCTGTGACGGAGGAATGTGACCGATGGAAACCCACGACTGGCTCGCGGACCGCTTCGAGGAGCACCGCACCCACCTGCAGCGGTGGCCTACCGGATTCTCGGCTCACCCGCCGACGCGGACGACGCCGTCCAGGAGGCCTGGCTGCGGCTCGCCCGGTCCGACGCCAGCCAGGTGGAGAACCTCGGCGGCTGGCTGACCACCGTGGTGGCCCGGGTGTCGCCTGAACATGCTGCAGTCCCGCAAGACCAGGCGCGAGGACCCGGTCGGCTCGCAGCTGCCCGAGGAGGTCACCGGCGGCGCGGACGGCGCCGGGCCCGAGCATCAGGCGGTGCTCGCCGACTCGGTGGGCCTGGCGCTGCTCGTGGTGCTGGACACGCTGACCCCGGCCGAACGGCTGGCGTTCGTGCTGCACGACATGTTCGCCATGCCGTTCGAGGAGATCGCGCCGATCGTGGAGCGCTCCCCCGCCGCGACCCGGCAGCTGGCCAGCCGCGCCCGCCGCCGGGTCCAGGGCGCGGGCACCACCCCGGACGCCGACCTGACCCGGCGCCGCGAGATCGTGCAGGCCTTCCTCGCCGCGTCGCGCAACGGCGACCTCGGTGCCCTGGTCGCGGCGCTGGACCCGGACGTCCTGCTCCGCGCCGACCACGCCGCGGCGGCGATGGGCGCCGAACCGGAGGTCCGCGGCGTGCAGGCGGTATCCGCCTTCTTCTGCGGGCGGGCCAGGGCCGCCAGGCTGGTACTCATCAACGGGGTCACCGGTGCCATGTGGGCGGCCGGCGGGCGGCCGCGGGTGGTGTTCAGCTTCACCCTCACCGGCGGGAAGATCACCGCGATCGACCTGATCGGCGACCGCGCCGTGCTGGGGCAGCTCGACCTGGTCACGCTGACGGACTGAGCGAACCTGCCGCGCCGCGGCGCTAACCCTGGCCCGCCCCAGCCGGGCCAACCTGACCGCCCGGCGGCGCTAACCCGGCCCGCCCAGCCGGGTCAACCTTGCCGCCCGGCGGCGCTAACCCTGGCCGCCCCGCGGGGCACTATGAGGTGTGGACCACGGTGCGCTCCCCGATGCCCTGCTGGTCGAGGCCGCCCTGGGCGGCGACAGGGACGCGTTCGCCGCTCTGGTGACCCGGCACTGGGCCACCGCCGTGGCGCTCGCGGCACGGGTACTGGGCACGGCGGACCTGGCCAGGGACGCCGCGCAGGAAGCCGCAGTCGCGGCGCTGGTCGGCCTGGACCGGCTCCGGCGCCGGCGAGGTTCGGCGCCTGGTTCTGCGGGATCACGCTGAACGTGGCCCGCGGCTGGGTGCGCCAGCTCAGCGCGGAGCGGCCGACCGCCGCCCTCGACCAGGCACCGGACCGGGCATCGGCCGAGCCCGGCCCCGATGACCGCGCGGAACTCGCCGACCTGGCGGCCACGGTCAGGGCCGCGGTGGCCCACCTGGCCGACGGCCAGCGTGACGCCGTGCTGCTGTTCTACCTGCAGGGCCTCACCCACCGTGAGGTAGCCGCCGAGCTCGCCATCTCGGTCGGCGCGGTCAAGGCGCGGCTGCACCAGGCCCGCGCCGCGCTCACCCCGGCGCTGGGGCCCCTGGTCGCCGACTCCGCGGCCTCGCCGCCCCGGCCGGCCCCGCCAGCCCCGCCGCCCCCCTCACCCGCACCCCGGCCACCCGCATTAAGGAGCCCGCCATGACCACTGCCACCGGCCAGCCCACCTGGGTACAGGTATCGGTCACCGACATCCGGTGCAGCGAGGAGAAGCGACCCGCTGAGCCGCAAGCACGTGATCATGCTTGACGAGCGGGACGGGCCGCGCCACCTGCCGATCTGGGTCGGGCCCGCCGAGGCCACCGTGCTCGCGCTGAGCCTGCAGGCGGTGGAGACACCCCGCCCGCTGACCTTCCAGCTCACGGCGAGCCTGATCGCCGCCTGCGGGTCCGGCCTCAGCGAGGTGCGCATCACCAGGCTGACCGGCGAGGTGTTCTATGCGGTCGTCGTCCTGGACGGGCCCGGTGGCCGCCAGGAGGTCGACGCGCGGCCCAGTGACGCGGTCAACCTCGCCCTGGTGACCGGGGCCCCAATCCTCGCCGACAGCGCGCTGCTGGATGACCCGCGGGTTACCATCCCGCCGGACTGGCAGGACTTCCCCAGCCGTACCGCCGCGCTGGCCGCGGAAGCCCGGGAGTGGCTGAACCGGTGCCGGGCCGAGCCTTAGGGCTGCTTTGCCACGTCGTGCAGGAACTCGATCAGCCCGGTGAAGTAGACCTCCTGGTCGTCGTACATGGCCAGGTGGCTGCCGTCCGGGCAGTGCAGGTAGCGGCCCTGCGGCAGCGGCCGGCCATCGCCTCCATGTGCGCCGGGTCCATCGTGTCGTGGCGGGCGCCGATGACCAGGGTGGGCACCGTCGATCGAGAGCAGGTCGGCGATCCGGTCCCAGTGCGCAGCTTGGCGTCGGCGCTGATCCCGAGCTCGCTCGGCCCCTGCATGGACACGTAGATCGCCGGGTTGATGTGCGCGAAGCCGCGCTGCACCGGGTCCGGCCAGTCGCCTCGGGGCATGCGCAGCACGTGGTGGACGTAGTGCTGCTCGACCAGCAGCTCCATGTACCGCGGGTCCTCGATCTCGCCGGCCGCCTCCAGCGCCTTGATCTCGGCCAGCGCCGCCTGGTCCATCTCCGGCATCAGCACCTGCTCGGCGTAGGCGTTATAGGCCGGGACGCTCGCCATCATGTTGGAGATGACCAGCGCCCGCAGGTGCTCCTGGTGCGCCAGGGCGTACTCCATGGCCGAGGATGCCGCCCCATGACTGGCCGTAGAGCACGAAGTTGTCGCGGTCCAGGCCCAGCGCCTGGCCGGACCTGCTCCACCTCGTCGACGAACCGGTCCAGCTCCCACAGCGACGGCTCCTCGGGCTGGTCGCTGAAGCCCGAGCCGAGCTGGTCGTAGTAGTAGTACTCGACTCCGGCCGCGGGCAGGAAGCTGTCGCAGGCCTCCAGGTACTCGTGCGTGGAGCCTGGGCCGCCGTGCAGCAGCAGCACCCGGAGCCGCGGGTTGTTACCGGTCCGCTTCACCCACACCTGATAGGTGCCCTTCGGCGTGTCCACCGGGATCCGCTGGGCGCCGCCGCCCAGCACGTCGTCCCGGCCCGAGTAGTCCAGGTAACCCGTCACCGTCGCCTCCCTCGCGTGGCGCCCAGTCCTCAGTGCCCGGTCGCGCGCCCGACCTGCAGTGTGGCAGCCAGCACCGCGCGCTGGGTAGGGAGGGCCTCGGCGTGACGGCGCCGCCCGGCCTCGGTGAGGCAGACGTAGATGCCGCGGCGGTCGTTGTCGCACAGCGAGCGCTCGACCAGGCCGTGCTGTTCCAGCCGGCCGATCAGGCGGGACAGCGCGCTCTGGCTCAGGTACACCGACTCGGCCAGTTCCTGGACCCGGAACTTGTGCCCTGGGTCCTCGGCGAGCCGCTCCAGCACCTCGAACTCGGTAACCCCGAGCCCGTGCCGTTCGCCCAGGTCATGTTCGAGGGCCGCGGTGACCGCGGCGTGGCTCGCCACCAGCGCGCGCCACTCGCCGACGAGTTCCGGTACCCCGGCCTGCTCATCGCCGCCCGCCTGGTGAAGGGCATGGCCGCGGCCTTCACCGCGCCGGCCGGGCTGTCCATCATCACCACCACGTTCGCCGAAGGGCCCGCCAGGAACCGCGCGCTGAGCATCTACTCGGCGTTCGGCGCCGGTGGCTTCTCGCTCGGCCTGGTGCTGTCCGGGCTGCTCACCGAGATCAACTGGCGGTGGACGCTGCTGCTGCCCGCACCGGTGGCCGCGGTGATCCTGATCGCGGGCCTGCGGCTGATCCCGCGCGCGGACTCTCCGGAGACGGCCGGCCCCCGGGACCACGCCCGCCACGGCGCCGCTCCCCCCGCCCGCCGCGGCTTCGACCTGCTCGGCGCGGCCACCGTGACCGGGGGGATGTTGCTGCTGGTGTACGCGGTGGTCAGCGCACCACAGGCCGGCTGGACATCGCCGCGGACGCTGATCAGCTTCGCGGCCGCCGCCGCCCTGCTCGGTGCGTTCGTCGCGGTCGAGCGGCGCAGCCGCGACCCCCTGGTCCGGCTGGGCATCTTCCGGTCCGGGGAACTGACCCGCGCGAACCTCGGCGCCATGGTGCTGTTCGGCTCGTACGTCTCGTTCCAGTTCCTGGTCACCCAGTACCTGCAGATCATGGCCGGCTGGTCGGCGCTGGGCACCGCGCTGGCATTCCTGCCGGCCGGGGTGCTGGTCGCGGCGGCCTCGCCGCGGATGGGCCAGGTGCTGGACCGGTTCGGCCCGGCCCGGGTTGTCGCCGTCGGCTTCGCCTGCCTGGCCGCGGGTTACGCGTGGTTCCTGAGGGTCGGGCCGGCACCGGACTACCCGGCGGTGATCCTGCCCTCGCTGCTGCTCATCGGTGCCGCGTTCGGCCTCGGCTTCGCGTCGCTGAACGTCCAGGCCACCGCGGGGGTCGCCGACCACGAGCAGGGCCTGGCCTCCGGCATCCTGCAGACCTCCTTCCAGCTCGGCGGGGCGATCGTGCTGGCCGTGGTCACCGCGGTGATCGACGCCCGCGGCGCGGACCACGCGGTCTCGGCCGGCGTCACGCTGGCCGCCTACCGGCCCGCCCTCGGCGTGATCACCGGCGTCGCAGTCCTCGGCCTGGCGGTCACGCTGGCCGGGCTCCGCGCGCCCCGGCCGCGCCCGGCCACGGCTCCGGACGCCGCCGCCACGGACATGGCTCAGGACGAGGCCGAACTTGAGCGGGTGACCAGCTAGCTCCTGATCCGCCACGGCACGGCACCAGCACCGGGCAGCCGGTGGTGGTGCCGTGCCTATGGCCTGATAATCGGATCAGCCAAGGGCCTTCGGAGGTGCACCATGGCAGCCTGTCCGGTGCGCGAGGGTTTCGACCCGCTCGCCCCGAGTTCCTCGCCGACCCGTACGCGGTGCTCGCGGGCCTGCCGCTGGGCGAGGCGCCGGTGTTCTATGCCCCGTCGATCGGCTACTACGTGCTCACCCGGCACGCCGACATCGAGCAGGTGTTCCGGGACCCGGCCACGTTCTCCGCCGCGGCGGCGCAGGCCCCGCTGGTGCCGCTGGTGCCGGAGGCGGCCGAGATCCTGCTGGCCGGCGGGCACCGGCCGCAGCCGTCCATGGTCAGCCTGGACGAGCCCGCACACGCCCGGCTGCGCAAGCCCGCCGCGCGCGCGTTCAGCATGACCAGGATCCAGGCGATGGTCCCGGCGATCGTGGCGACCACGGCGCGGCTGCTGGACGCGGTGGCCGGGCAGCGCGAGTTCGACCTGATCGCCGCGCTGGCCTTCCCGCTGCCCGCCAACATCGTGTTTTCCCTGATGGGCGTGCCCGAGGAGGACTACCCGCGGCTCAAGCTGTGGTGCGGGTCCCGCGCGGCGCTCGGCTGGGGCCGCCCGGCACCCGGCGACCAGGTGGAGATCGCCACCAGCATGGCCGCGTACCGGCGGTACCTCCGCGACCTGGTGGACCTGCGGGCCGGCCAGCCGGGCGACGACCTGACCACCGCCCTGCTGGCCATCCATCGCGAGGACCCGGGCCGGCTCACCCGCGAGGAGATCTCCTCCATCCTGTTCTCGCTGTCGTTCGCCGGGCATGAGACCACCACCGGCCTGATCGGCAACACCATGCGCCGGCTGCTGGAGGACCCGGCCCGCTGGGCGCGCGTCGCCGCGCAGCCGGACCTCATCCCCGCCGCTGTCGAGGAAACGCTGCGTTACGACCCCTCGGTGCCGGTGTGGCGCCGCGTGACAACGCGCCCCGTCACGATCGGCGGGGTGGACCTGCCCGAGGGCGCCAGGCTGTTCCTGTGGCTGGCCGCGGGGGGCCGGGACGGGGCGGTGTTCTCCGACCCGGACGCCTTCGACCTGGACAGGCACAACGCCGGGCAGCATCTCGCGTTCGGGCTCGGACTGCATTACTGCCTCGGCGCCAACCTGGGCCGCCTGGAAACCCGGCTGGCGCTGGAGGAACTCGCCCGCCGCTACCCCCGGCTGAGCCTCTCCGCGGGCCAGCAGTTCACCTTCCACCCCAACATCTCCTTCCGCGGCCCGCAGGTACTGCGGGTGCGTACCGGGCCCGCCGCGGACAGTCCCAGTAGCCCGGGCGGGGCGGGCATTAGCGGCGGTGCCGGGCGACCAGCATGCTGATGCTGAGCATCACCAGCGCGGCCTCGACCAGCAGCGACACGGTGCCGACCCAGTAACCCCAGTTGCCGACGTCACCGGGGTCGCCGGGCACGCCCACGGTGCGCGAGGCGATGTAGCCGAGGAACGGCCCGGCGCCGAGCAACACCCCTGCCACCCAGCCGAAACTGACCGGGCCGAGCCAGGCGGGCCCCAGACGGCGGCCCGGCGCCCTGACCTGGCCGAGGCGCGCCGGTCCCGGCCGGGCCGCGCCAGGCAGCAGCAGGACCATCGCGGTCAGGATGCCGCCGGCCTCGATGAGCCGGTATCCCCAGCCGATCCAGGCCGGCGACGCCATTGCCGTAATACCTCCTTGGTCGGCCACGTGTACCGCCGCTATGGCCACCGCCAGCAGCGCGCCGACGAACCGCACCGCGAATTCGGGGGCCGTGCCGCGCGCATCCGCCAGCGCCGAATTAGTCCGGCTTGCCACCATTTCCTGCGTCATTGATCTCCCCTGTACCGGTCTCCGGGCCGCCGGTTCTCTCCTGCCGGGCACGGCACACGCCGGCCGCTCGGTTCAACATCTGGGCCGGTGAGCGGTGTGAGCATGACCACATGAACTGACCACGGGGATGGGCCGTTATAGCACCAGCGCAGGGTAAATTCCTGCGCACATAAGTACGTACAACTATCTATGTAGCGGCACCTTTGGGTTTGCCAGAATCAATTGCAAACACGGCCTGAACGGAAACAAACAACACGGCACATCTGTATACCGAATACGACCTGCGTGCGGCGTGGACCGCCCCGGTGATCGCGTGACACCGATACCGGGGGCCCACGCTCAGCTGGCCTATCCTTCGGCGCATGGGAGTCCAGGTGCTGCCGGCCACCGGGCGATGGGATGACTTCGCCTCGTTTATGGTGCCGCGCAAGCCAGGCGGAGGCGGATGCGTCTGTATGGCGTACCGCAATTCCAGCCTCGACATGCCCGGCCGGATCGCGCACATGCGCGCGCTGTGCGCCAGCGAACCGGGCCCAGGCGTGCTGGCGTACGTCGATGGCAAGGCGGCCGGCTGGTGCTCGGCCGCGCCGAAGTCCACCTACCGTGCCCTGGTCAACTCCCGGACAATCCCGCACGTCCAGGACGAGGCTGCGTGGTCGGTGGTGTGCTTCGTGGTACGGCCCGGGTTCCGGCGCCGCGGTCTTATGCACGAGCTGCTGGAGGGCGCCGTCGGGCATGCGCACGCGATGGGCGCCACCGCGCTGGAAGGCTACCCGGTCGACCCTGGCAGCGAGCGCGTCGACCAGACCAGCGGCTACGTGGGTACCGTCCCGCTCTTCGAGGCACACGGATTCAGCCGTGTCTGCCAGACTGCCGGACGAAGCGGCGGCAAGCCCCGCTGGCTCGTGCGCCGCGACCTTGCCTGACCCAGCTCGCCGCCTGCGCCCGACGCGAGAATGGCGAATCTGCGACTCCATCCCGTGGCGCCGCACCGGCAGCGGCACGGGTACCTATCCGGTGATCCGGGCGTCTCTGATCTCCAGGACCGGGCGGCTCCTGGGCCAGGCGGCTCCTGGGCCAGGCGGTGCCCCGGGCCCGGCGTTGGATCTGGTCAGGGGCGGCGGGCGGCGATGATCCAGGTGCGTGCGTCGAAGAACACGCCCGCGCCGGTCTGGTGGGCGGCGAGGACGGTGCGCAGCCGGTCGAGCGCTTCCCCGGCCTGCGCCGCGTCCATGCCCGCAAGCAGGTCCTTGGTGCTGCGCAGGCCGGAGACAACGTCGAGCGCCACCGTGGCGTCCGGGCCGTAGTAGACGGGCTCGTGCACGTCGGTGAAGCTGACCCCGGTGAAACCGGCCGACGCGAGGACGCCGCCGGCGGCCGCCTGGTCCGCGAGCGAGAACGGGCCGCCAGCGGGCGGCGGCGGCATGGCCGCCCCGCCGGCGATGGCCTCGCGGATCGCGGTCGTCCACTCGTTGCGCTCCCGCGCCTGCCAGACCATCAGCACCAGCCGTCCCCCGGGGCGCATTGCCTGCCCGATGTTGCCGAACGCGGCCACCGGGTCGGCGAAGAACATCGAGCCGAACTTGCTGATGGCCGCGTCGAAACCGGCGGCCGGGAACCGGTGCACCTGGGCGTCGGCCTGCTCGAAGCTGACGTTGCGCAGCCCTTCCTCGCGGCTGATCCGGCGGGCATGCTCCAGCATCTGCGCGGACAGGTCGATCCCCAGCGCGCTGCCGTCGGCCGCGGCGCGGGCGGCGTCCCGGGTGGACTGGCCGGTGCCGCAGCCGACATCCAGCACGTGCTCGCGCGAGGTGATCCCTGCGGCCGCACGGAAGCGCTCGTTGTGCGGCCGCGCCTCGGCGTCAAACACCGCGGCGTGCCTGGTCCGGTGCGCACCCGCCGGGCCGTCCCACTCCGCGGCCTGCTCGGCGTTGGCCCCCGTCCGGACGCCCTGGGGTTCGGCCATGTCCGCCTTTCCCTCCCGTTGTGCCCTCGCCGGCGACGTTAGCGGGTAACCAGCAACCCGCATCGGGCGTCTCGGGAATAGGAGTACACAGCGCGGTACTCACGGTGACCGGCGTGCCCGCTTGCGCCGGTCCCCCGCTCCAGCGCCGCCCCGGCAACGAGACCGGAAGACATCCTTGCTCACGGGAGGACGCCAGATGAACATCCATGAGCTGCAATTCAGAACGGGGCGCACCATATCGCGGCCGGCCGCCCTCGCCCTCGCCGCCGCATTCGTCGTGCTCGCGCCGC
This sequence comes from uncultured Actinomycetes bacterium, assembly GCA_963730235.1. Taxonomy (GTDB): domain Bacteria; phylum Actinomycetota; class Actinomycetes; order Streptosporangiales; family Streptosporangiaceae; genus DASXKD01. The sequence goes on along the minus strand of CAVSRH010000019.1, from coordinate 103,361 downwards.
TCACCACGGCCGCTGCCCCGGCCGCCGCGGCGCTCCGCACGCTACCCGGCCAGGCACGACCGGGGCAGGCACGACCGGGCCAGACAGCGCCGGCCCCGGGTCCGGCCGGCCGGGTGTGGGATTCGTGGGCGGACGACCCCGCGACCGGCCAGGTGGTGCTGTTCGGCGGCGACCAGGGCTACCGGATCAGGGGGGCGGATGACGTGATCGGCAGCACCTGGACCTGGGACGGGACCGCCTGGACCAAGCAGCAGCCGACGGCGTCGCCGTCGCCGCGTACCGGCGCGGCCATGGTGTACGACCCCGCGACCAGCCAGTTGCTGCTATTCGGCGGTAGCAGCCATCCGTTTACCGAGGGCGGCTACCTGGGGGACACCTGGACCTGGGACGGCACCACCTGGACCCAGCTCCACCCGGCCACCTCGCCGCCGGCCCGGCACAACGCCGACATGATCTACGACGCCGCCAGCAATGAGGTCATCCTGTTCGGCGGCTACAACGGGCACTACCACAACGACACCTGGGCCTGGAACGGGACGACCTGGACCCAGCTCCACCCCGCCACCTCGCCACCACCCCGGGACACCGACGCGCTGGTTTACGACCCGGCCACCCAGACGGCAATCCTCTACGGCGGCTACAACGGCCAACAGCTTTCGGACACCTGGAGCTGGGACGGCACCACCTGGACCCAGCTCCAGCCACTGAACCAGCCGGGCACGGCCAGCTTCGGCTGGCAGGCCGCCTACGACCCGGCCAGCCAGCAACTCGTGCTGTACGGCGGCGATGCCGCTCCCAACTTCAGCGGCCTAACCTGGGGTTGGACCGATGGCACCTGGGCCGCCCTGACATTGTCCTCCAGTGCCGGCCGCCGGGCCTATGGCGCCTTGACCTACGACCCGGCCCTGCAGCAGCTGGTCATGTTCGGCGGCAGCAACCGCAACAACGATCTCACCTCCCTGTGGGAATGGAACGGCACCACCTGGCAGGAAGCCCGCTGACCGCCGCACGGCGTTGATCGAAAAAATCATCGAGCACCCCGACACGTGTGGGCGTAACTCGAACATATGTTTGACAGTCGCGGCCCGGTGCGGCAGCGTAGTCGTCGCGTTGCACATCTCGTGGTAGCCGCTTCCCCGGGCTGCCGCACCAGCCACCGCGACCAGGAGGGACGATCCCGTGGGCCAGAAGACTGTCCGGTTCAGCGATCTCAGCGGCCAGCTCATCACCGGCGACGAGGCGCCGGCCCGCATCGTGATCCAGGAACACCCAGATCTCCCCGACGGCCCGGTCGAGATCGAAGCGCTCACCGGCGAGGCCTCGGGCATCGAGAAGGCGGGCGGCCAGGCGGCCCTCGTCGACCTCTACCTGCCCGGCGACGACCGGCCCCGCCGGGTGGTGCTGGACGCCACGGAGTTCGACAAGCTGGCCACCGACCGGCCGATGAGCGAACTCCTGGCCGCCGCCCGGCCGGCCAGGCGCGCCTCCCGTTCCGTGGCAGCCCCGGCCCGGGAGGACCGGGTCAACTACGCGAGCTTCGAGCATGCGGGCAAGCCGCACAAGGGCAAGACCACCGATGCGGAAAAGCGGCTTGTGCGGGAACATCTGGACGAGATCAACGAGCGGCTTGCCGCGCAGAACCTCCGGACGATCAGCCTCGCCGACCCCGAGCACGTCGAGCGGTACGGCCTGGTGCAACTCGCCGGGGAACAGGCTGAGCCGGAGCAGGCCGAGCGGGGCCAGCCCCCCGGCGAACGCGCCAGCAACGCCGCGTGACCCGGGCCGCGCAGCGCCCCTGACCAGGGATGCAAGGTCCGCATCAAGGTCAGTGCAATGAACACCGCACACGCTTGTCCCATGGGTCCCGGCAGCCGAATCCCCGCAAGCTGCCGGGACCACACCCGCGCTGCGGAGTTGTCACATCACTGTGGGCAGGCCAGAACGTCATGATCATTGAGGATCGCGGCATCCCGGGCGATGGTTCCGGTCAGCCGCGCACGAAAGTATTCACCCGGGATTCCAGCGTCTTCGCCGGACAGGCCGGCTCCCTTTCCATTAACCTGATGCGCCATAAAAGCGGGGACCCGCACCAGCGCGTTTCAATGCCCAATCTCCTCCCGGCCCGGAGTGCACCCGCTGTGGCTCCTGAGCCGGAAGTGACTCAATCTGCTAACGGTGCGGATGAGTCGTGGCACAGCGCAGCGGTCGTGACGCGAGAATGACCTCCGCCGGGCTCCGGAAACCGCACGAGTTCACCACCGGAAACACATGTGACTCGCCAGTAACATCCGGGCGTGATCATTACGAGTTTGCCCCCGGAGCACGCCAGATGTCCTGTTACGCTCTGCGTGGGGCTTGCATGGCGAAGGCCCGTCAATGCGGTGAGCGGGGTCATAATCCCACGTCACGGCGTTGCCGGTGGCACTGTCGGCAAGGCTGCTCAGCAATACCGCTTGGCACCACCGCATGGCATGGCCGCCCAGCGGCTGAGCAATGCAAACCCCGTGGGCCGCTGTCGTTGATTTACCCGGGGGATGGCTGATGAGGGGGCTTGGCTGATGAGCTGGCACATTAGTTCGGTGCGCGCGAGGATCTTACTTCTGGTACTCGTGCCGGTGCTTTCCCTCTTCGGGCTCTATCTGTTCACGACGGGCATCGCCGGCAAGGACGCCCTGAATCTGGCGCGGGCCAGGGCCCTGAAGAGCGCCACCAGCGAGCCGGTGAGCAATTTCCTGGGCCAGCTCGACACCGAACGGGTGTACTCGGCGATCTACCTTTCCGCGCCGAGCCCCGGCAATCTCGCGAAGCTGCGCGCCCAGGAAGCGGTCACCACGCACGTGACGGACGCGCTGCACGCCGCCCTGACGTCGGGCAGCACTCTCAGCAACGCCCCGCCGGCGGTGCGCCAGGCGTCCGCCACCCTGCTGCACGATGCCGCCGGCCTGACCGGCCTGCACGCCTCGATCGCCACCCGGTCGGTCAGCCGGGACCAGGCGCTGGCCACGTACAACAAGCTGATCAACGACTCCTACCTGTTGCTGAATCAGGTGATCCTCACCGAGACCAGCACGCCGATCGCCGCGCAGGCCCTGGCGCTGGAGCGGATCGCCAAGTCGGGCGAACTGCTCCAGCAGGAGAACGTGCTGGTGGTCTCCGACCTGGCCGGGCGCCGGTACCCGGTGGCCGACCGGCAGCGGTTCACCGAGCTGGTCGGGGCGCGGACCACGCTCTACGACCAGACGCTGCCCGAACTCGACCCCACCTACCGGGCCGTGTACCAGCGGGACGTCAGTCCCGGCAGCTACGCCGCGCTGACCGCGCTGGAGAACGCCGTCATCGGCAGCCACCACCCGCGCTGGCCGCCCCCCGTCCCGCCTGGCCACTGGGGGGCCGCCGTCCAGGGAGTCTCGCTCGGCCTGGAGCACGCCGGGACGCAGGCGGCCAACGCCCTTGACCAGCAGGCCGAGCACGAGGCGCGGATCACCGACCTGCGGCTGCTGCTGTCCGGCGGCCTGGGCCTGCTGGCCGTGGTGATCTCCATCATCGTCTCGCTGCTGGCCGGCCGGGGGCTGGTGCGGGAGCTGTCCGACCTGCGCCGCTCCGCCCTGGACCTGGCGGACCACAGGCTGCCCCGGATGGTGGACCAGCTTGCCACCGGCGTGAACGTCCGCATGGACGACGACGACTCGCTGGACATCCCGGTCAAGACCAGGGAGATCGGCCAGGTGCGGGACGCCTTCGCCAAGGTGCAGCGGACCGCGGTGGAGGCGGCCGTGGGCCAGGCCCGGCTCCGCGAGGGCATCGGTGAGGTGTTCCGCAACCTGGCCAGGCGCAGCCAGTCGCTGCTGCACCGCCAGCTCGCGCTGCTCGATTCGATGGAGCGCCGGACCGAGGACCCGCAGGAACTTGAGGACCTGTTCCGCCTGGACCACCTCACCACCCGGATGCGGCGGCACGCCGAGAGCCTGATCATTCTGTCCGGCCAGTCGCCCGCGCGCGGCTGGCGGAACCCGGTCCCGTTCGTGGACGTCATCCGGGCGGCCGTGGCCGAGGTGGAGGACTACACGCGGGTCAGCGTCATCTCCGCGGGCGACACCGGGCTGGCCGGGCCCGCGGTGGGCGACGTGATCCACATGATCGCCGAGCTGATCGAGAACGCCACCATCTACTCCCCGCCGAACACGCCGGTCGTCATCCAGGGTGGCGTCGTGGGTCACGGGTTCGCCATCGAGATCGAGGACCGCGGGCTCGGCATGAGCGACGGCAAGCTCGCCGAGGCCAACGACCAGCTCGCCGAGCCGCTGCCGTTCGATCCGGCCAACACCGACCAGCTCGGCCTGCTGGTCGCCGGGCAGCTCGCCCGGCGCCACGACATCCAGATCACCCTGCGCCGCAACCCCTACGGCGGGACCACCGCTATCGTGCTGATCCCGCACAGCATCGTGGCCGCCGAGGGCTTCACCGAACTGGAGCCGGCCAGGGCCCTGGAGCGCGGCCCAGCGGAACCCGGTATGCGCGGCCCCAGGGAACAGCACGGCTTCCCGCCGGAGGAGGACATCGAGCTGACCCTCACCCATGAGGGCATGCCCGGTGAGCTCGCCGAGGCCGCCGGAGCGGGCAGGCACGAGCCCGCCCTCCCGTCCTACGAGGCCGCCCCGCCCGCCGCCGCCCCGCCCGCCCCGATGATGTCACCGGCCAGGGTGCCGCCCTGGGCGGAGGCGCAGGACCCGCCCATGGCGGCACCGGACCCCGCCACCCAGGCCGATGCGGAGTCCCGTGCGTGGACCGGAATGGAATCGCCGGCCTGGAGCGAACCGCCGCAGCCCGCTGCGGACGCGCCGGGCTGGGACGGGACCCCCCGCCGGTACTGCCCAGGCGGGTACGCCAGGCCAGCCTGGTGGCGCAGCTCAGGAACGCCCCGCCGGCCTATCCTCCGCTCCCGGGCAGGTACGGCGACCCACGCTCACCGGAAGAGGCCAGGTCCACCGTGTCCGCGATCCAGCATGGCTCGGAGCGGGGCAGGTCCATGTTCGACCCCGCATCCAGCCAGCCGCCCGGCTTCGGTGCGCCGCAGGCCGGAGAATCCGGCGCCACACACGATGAAGCCAGCCCATACGGGGCATATCAGCAGGAGTCGCCGACCGATGACAGGGGACCGCATGGACCAGCCTGACTGGCGTCGCGGCCCGGGTTTCGACAACGGGCTGAGCTGGCTCCTGGACGACCTGGTCACCCGGGTCGCCCAGGTAGACAAGGCCGTGATCCTGTCGCGTGATGGCCTGGTCACCGCCGCCTCGGCCGGCCTGACCCGCGAGGATGCCGAGCACCTGGCCGCCACGGCCGCCGGTTTCCAGAGCCTGGCGCGGGGCATCGGGCACCACTTCGGCGGCGGCAGCGTCCGCCAGACGATCGTGGAGATGGAGAACTCGTTCCTGTTCGTGACCGCCGCTGGAGAGGGCAGCTGCCTGGCCGTGCTGAGCCCGGCCAGCGCGGACGCCGGGCTGATCGCCTATGAGATGGCGCTCCTGGTGAAACGCGTCGGCCAGCACTTGTCGGTGACACCCCGGCCGGTACCGGCCGGGGGCGCGCAGGAGTGAGGCCGGCCATGCATTCGGCCGGGGACCGCTGGCTCGACGAGGAAGCAGGGGCCGTGGTCCGGCCGTACGCGCTCACCCGTGGCCGGACGCGCCCCGCCGGGGGCAGGCTCGACCTGATCGCGATGATCTCGGCGGTACGGGACGCCTCGGCCACCGAGCTCACCCTGGGCCCGGAGCATCTGGCCTTACTTCGGATCTGCCGCCTGCCTACCTCGGTGGCCGATCTCGCGGCAGACCTCGACCTGCCGGTGGGTGTCATCCGGATCCTCCTCGGCGACCTGCGCGAGCGGGCGCTGATCCGTGTGCACAACCCGATACCGCCGGCCCGGCCACCGGACCGGCGCATTCTCCAAGAGGTCGTGGATGGCCTTCGCCGCCTCTGAGCAGACCGACGACCTGCGCGCCCTGCCCGTGGCACTGAAGGTGCTCGTCGCGGGGGGCTTCGGCGTCGGCAAGACAACCCTGGTGGGCTCGGTCAGCGAGATCCGGCCGCTGTCCACCGAGGAGGCACTGAGCGCGGCCGGCACCCCGGTGGACAGCCTCGCCGGCGTGGAGCGGAAGAGCACCACGACAGTGGCGCTGGACTTCGGCCGCATCACGATCCGCGACGACCTGACCGTGTACCTGTTCGGCACGCCCGGCCAGCAGCGCTTCTGGTTCATGTGGGACGAACTGGCCAGCGGCGCGATCGGCGCGGTGGTGCTCGCCGACACCCGGCGCCTGGCCGACTGCTTCCCGTCGGTGGACTTCTTCGAGAACCGGCAGATCCCGTTCGTCCTCGCGGTGAACTGCTTCGATGACGCACCGCGCTACCGGGCCGAGGACGTCAGGTCGGCGGTGGACCTCGACGAACCGGTACCCGTGGTGATGTGCGACGCCCGCCAGCGCGGCTCCAGCAGGGACGTGCTGATCGCGCTGGTCGAGCATTCGCTGCGGACCATGCCGCCGCCCCCGGAGCCGCCGCCAGAGGATCCGCCACCCCAGCACGAACCGCAGCCGCAGAACGGGCAGGCACCGCACAGCTAGGAGCCTGCTGAATTGGGCCGTTTCGGTGAGCGTCTGTGGCGCGTGATGATGTTGTCGTCCGGTTGTGCCTGGCCCTGCTGGCCGGGTGGCGATCTGGCGGCGCGCGGGGTCGATGGCCGCGGGCCGGCGGCCGGCCTTCCCGCTGGGCTGGCCGTGGCCGCGGCTGGGTCCCGGGCCGCTGGTCAGGTGGCCAGGACCCAGGCGCCGTCGTGGCGGGCCAGGCCGCGGCCGAGCAGGCTGCGCAGGTTCACCGCGGCGGTGCGGCGCTTGAGCCAGGCGTGGTTCCTGGCTGGTTCCGCGGTAGCGGAGCTTGAGGCGGCGTCCCCGCCAGGTGGCGACCTGGGCGATGGCCCGCTCGACGCGGGGCCGGTGCGCCATGTAGTCCTCGCGCAGCCCCGTGCCGGCGGCCCAGTCCGCACGGGCGGCGCGCAGCAGGCCATCGTGCTCGTGCAGGTGCAGCGTGCGGCCGTGCTTGGCGGTGGTGCACCGCTGGCGCAGCGGGCAGCCGCGGCAGGCAGCCCCGAAGATGACCGCGTTCTTGGCGGTGACGTGCCGGGTGATCCCGGCCGGGCAGGTCACGGTCCCGGCGGCTGTGCCGGCGGTGAAGTCATCGGCGGTGAACCCGCCCGCGACGGCGGGCAGCAGCGGCCAGGGCTTGATCACCGCCTCGTGCCCGGCCGCCGCGATAGCGGCGCGCAGGTCCCCGGTGCCGTAGGCCGAATCGCCGTACCAGGCAGGCTGGCCGCTGGCCTCGTCTGGCCTCCGGTCACCGCCGGCGGCCTCGGCCGCCACGAACTCCGCGGCGACCGCCGCATCAGAGTTCCCGGTCCCGGCGGCCCCGGTCAGCTTCTCATCGGTGATGATCCCGGTCTCCGGGTCGGCGGCCACATGCGCCCGGTACCCGTCCCGGCGGGCCTCGGGGGACTTGCGAGTGTGCCGGGCCTCGGGGTCCACGGTTGAGATCACCCGGTCTTCGGCGACCTTGCGGGCGATCCGCCACCGCCCGTCCCGGCCGTCCGAGCCCTCCGCGGGCTCGACGTCCTGGCCGGCGACCAGGGCCAGCAGCGCCAGCGCCGACGCGGCCGGCTCATCCAGCTCAGCGTCGTCCAGCGCGGCCACCAGCGCGTTCGCGTCGTTCACCAGGGCCGAGACCAGCTCCTCCTTCGCGGCCGGGTCGTCCCAGTCGATCTTCGGCTTGCCCGGCCGGGAGTAATCATGCCCGGTGCACACCGCCGCGATCTGCTCTGCGGCGCCGGGCACCTCCCGGGCCACCCGGCGGATCGCCGAGACCAGCTGGGTGACGGTGTCCTGGGTCGCCACCGCGTCCGCCAGGATCGTCGAGTCCACCGCCCGGCGTCGCCGGCCCCGCAAGATCCCGGTCTGCTCGATCGATCGTCCTGCACCGCGTCGTTGACCCGGTGCGGCCGCTCCGACCCGGCCAGCCTCTTCCGCCAGTACACCAGCGACGACGGGTCGAAACCCTCGGATCGTCCAGCGCCGCGCCGATCGCCACCTTCCACCGCACATCGAACCGGACCGCCTCGGCGGTCTCCCGGTCCGAGTAATCATGCAGCGCCTGCAAGCGTCAGCACCGCCGCCATCTGCGTAGCCGGGATCGACGGCCGGCCCACCCCCGGCGGGGCGAACAAGTCCGCGTAATCGCATCCGGGAACACCTCAGCCCGGTGCACGGCCAGGAACGCGAACATGCTGCCGGCCGGGACCAGGTGCCCGGCCAGCGCGGCAGCGTCCGTGAGCTGCCGGTCCATCCGCTCGAAACCCTGCATGACAAGATTATCCCAGGTCATCGAACACCAAGCCGGCAAACACGCCGTGACCTGCGAGCCTTTTTCAGCAGGCTCCCAGGCAGGCTCCGCCTGATACCGCCGAGGTTCCCGGTTCCGCGCTGGCGTTTCCGTGCGGGCAGGCGCATCCTCCGTTCGTAGGCCACGTCCTGGAGGGTGCCATGGCGTCGCGGCTCCAGCGGTCGGTGCCGGTCACGGTGAATGACGTGCTGGACGGGCACGTGGCGCTGGACCTGGAGTGCCTGGACCGGCTCTACCTGCATGGCTACCTGGGCCAGTTGCAGGTCGGCGGGCAGGTCATCCAGTTCCTGAAGCATCGCGGCTACCCGGTGCCCTCCCCGGCGTGCCTGCAGCAGATCGGGGATGCCTTCCGCCGCCGGGTCGCCTCGTTCGCCGAGGCCAACCACATCCCGGTGGTGCCGCTGAAGGCCGCCGACCGCAACATCGAGGTGATGCGCGCCCTACCTGGACGCCGCGGCCTGGACCGGCCGCTCACAGGTCGCGGCGATCGGGGTGGCGCAGGAGACCCAGCGGGTGTTCATCGCCCGCAAGCGGGACACCGACCCGGCGCAGGTGCCCGCAGTTCTCCTTCGGTAAGAAGGACCGCCGGGTCACGGTGTTTTACTTCTACCTGTGGGATGCGGGGTTTGGGCCGGCGTTCATCAAGGTCTGCACCTACTGCCCCTGGCCGGTGAAGATCTGGGTCAACGGCCATGAGTGGGCCAAGCAGCAAGCGCGCAAGCTGGGCCTGGGCTTCACCGAGCTGTCCAACGGGTTTGCCTCCTGCGAGGATCCCGCCTTGCTGCAGCGGATCTGCGACGCGCTGCAGCCCGGCACCATCGAGGTGTTCTTCCAGCGGTGGCTGCACCGGCTCCCGCTGCCGCTCGGCGCCAGCCGACCGCGATGCCGGCTACTGGTGGGAACTGCTCGATGGCCCAGGTCGAGGTCTCCCGCACCATCGTGTTCACCCAGCCCCGCTATGCCCGCGGCTTCTTCGACGCCCTGGTCACCGACAACCTCGACCTCGGCCGCCCGGACACCCTCGAGATCATCTTCGACCGGCAGGTCCGGTCCAACACCGAAGGCGAGTTCAAGACCAAGGTGATCACCCGCGGCACCGAGGTCACCATCAACGCCTTCTACAAGCACTCCCGGATCAAGCAGTACCTCAAAGACGGCCGCGCCCTGCGGATCGAGACCGTCGTGAACGCGCCGGGCGACCTGGGCTGCCAGCGGCGCCTGCATAACCTCGATGAGCTTCAGGCCCGGGCCGTGCGGTCAACGCCCGGCTGTTGCAGACTGAACGTGCCGGCCAGGCCTGCGTCCTTGCGAATCCAGTCTTCGAGCGGATCGCGCACCCGTCCCTCGACGCGGACGGGCGGAGAGCTACAGCCATGCGCTTTGGCGACTCTCGGGTCCAGGCCCTGGCCGGCGCCCTGTCCGTCACCTTGTGCGCCGTCACCGGCATCACCAACAGGAGCCTGCGCGCCCTGATGACCGGACTGCTCGGCGCCCCCTACTCGATGGCCCAGGCCTCCTACGACCTGGCCCGGCTGCGCCGCAACGGCCTGATCACCCGCCGCCCCCACGCCAACACCTACGACCTGACCCCCGACGGCCTGGCCTTCGCGATCTTCTACACCAAGGTCCACGACCGGGTCCTCGCCCCGCTGTTCACCGCCGGGCAGCCCCAGTCACCGCCCCAGCTCCGCGCCGCCCTCCACACAATCGAACACCACATCGATGAACGCCTCGCCCCCTCCAGGCTGCCTGCGGCAGCCTGACAAACTCAGCTCAACTGTCGAAGTCTACGACCCAAAGGGTCGCTAGTGCCGTGTCAGCACTGCTGGCACTTCCCGCCGTGTCATCTCGCGGGTGAAGCGCTTGACGAAGACCGAGCGCCTCAGGAAAATACGTTCACGGCGGCGACCGGTCGCCGAGCTGTGGAACGTCCGCCCCAGCCGGGTTCCATTGGCGAAGGGGATTCGCCCTCTCGGTCGTCAATGTCACAGGCCATCTTCCAACACCGCGTCGCTGGGGGACGAGGGTGTCCAGGGGAGGCTTGTCCATGACGAAGGACGCCAGCTTCAAGAAGGTTGTCCGGCGCCACGCCGGGGAGACCGGGCAGCGCTACACCGAAGCGCTGACGGATCTCCAGGGTCTCGGTGCGCGCATGCACCACGAGCCCGTTGCTGAGCGGCTCCTCGCTCATCTCCGGGATCGCTACGGCATTGACCCGGTCACGGCGGCGAAGCTGAGTGTGCACAAGAGCTATGTGTTCCGCATCGACCGCAATGACGGCAGCCCATGGGTCGCCCGCGCGTTTCCCCCCGCTCGGCCGCGTGCCGGCGTCGAGGGTGACGCCGCGATCCTGAGATTCCTGGAGCGGCACGACTTTCCCGCGGAGCGCCTGGCGGTCGATGACGCGGTGTCTGACTTCGATGGCAGCGCGGTCCTCGTGACGCGGTTCGTCGAAGGCGTTCCGCTCCCCGATCGTGCCGCGAAGTTCGCCATGATGGGTGAGCTGCTCGGACGGCTGCACGCCCTGCCGTACGACGATTCCGTCGGCCGCCCGGGTGGAGCGAGTGGTGAGGACCCGAGCCGCGAGGGCACCCCGCGTCAGGACCTGCTGGCCGCCCTGTCGTTTCTCGACGCCGTCGACACGAAGGTCGCAGCCGCCGAGCGCGGCCGGTTCGAGCAGCTCCGCGACCAGGTGCGCGCGGCTGACGACGGTCACGGCCTGCCGGAGGGCTTGCTGCACGGAAATCTCCTCCACGCCCCCGATCACGCCGTCTTGACCGAACAAGGGCCAGTCGCGATCAACTGGAAGGCGTCCGGGCGCGGGCCGCGCCTCGCCGACCTCGCTTACCTGATGTGGGGCACGGGTTCGTGGAACCCACGCCGCCCGAACCAGGAGCGCATCGACGCTGCCGTCAGCGCCTACCGCCGGCACGTCGAGCCGACCGACGACGAACTCGACCGGCTCGAGGCGGTCATGTATATCCGGACGCTCTACCTCGCCTGTTTCGGTTACCGGCGCGCCGTCACCAACGGGTCGACCTTCAACGAGTGGGGCTTCATCGAACCACCCGGGTACTTCAGCTCCGCCGCGGCCGCAACCCGAGCCGGGTTCCGCCGGTAGGTGGTCGCGGGAGCGCGCTCGATCGTCCAGCGGCCCCGGCGCCGCCGGGATCGCGGCGATATGCTCGCGCCATGCCGCCGGACGTGCCCCGCCCGCCAGGTGCGCGCCGGGCCGCGGTGGTGGCCAACCCCACCAAGCACGACGACATCGCCGCACTGCGCGACACCGTCTGTTCGGCGATGTCGCAGCACGGCTGGGGCGAGCCGCTCTGGTTCGAGACCACGCCCGACGACCCCGGCACCGGCCAGGCGGCGCAGGCGGTGCAGGCCGGGGCGGACCTGGTGCTGGCCTGCGGCGGCGACGGCACCGTCACGGCGTGCGCGGAAGGCGTCGCGGGCAGCGGCGTCCCGCTGGGCATCCTGCCGCTCGGCACCGGCAACCTGCTCGCCCGCAACCTCGGGCTGCCCCTCGACCCTGGCGCGGCGCTGGTCACCGCGATCACCGGAACCGACCGGCGGCTGGACGCGGGCTCGGCCAACGGGCACACGTTCGTGGTCATGGCGGGGCTGGGGTTCGACGCGAAGATGCTGAGCGAGTCCAGCGAATCGCTGAAGAAACGGCTCGGCTGGGCCGCGTACGTGCTGTCCGCGCTGCGCCACCTGCGGGACCGGCCGGTCCGGGTGAGCCTGGTGGCCGACGGCGGGACGCCGCTGCGGCTGCGGGCCAGCGCCGTGATCGTCGGCAACGTCGGCTGGCTGCAGGGCGGCATCCGGCTGCTGCCGGACGCGCTGCCGGACGACGGCGCGCTGGACGCCGTGGCGCTGACCGCGCGGGGCTGGGCCGGCTGGCTCCGGCTCGCCGCGCGGGTGCTGCTGCGCCGCGAGTCACCCGGCCAGATGACCTTGATGCAGTTCCAGCGGCTGACGATCACCACCGACCGGGAGCAGCCCTGGCAACTGGATGGCGAGGTGATGGGCGGGACCACGCGGCTGATGATCACCACGCTGCCTGGCCGCGTGGTGCTGCGGGTGCCGCCCGCCCCGGAGGCCACCGGTGAGGGGGGCGGCCCGGGCGACAGCGGCGCGGCAGCCGGCAGCGGCTAGCGCGGCCGGAGCCGTCGCGCCCCGCCGTCGCGGCGCATCAGCAGCACGATCCGGCGCTCGGTGAGTTCCTGGGTGTGCAGGGCGAGCCAGGTGCACACCGCGGCGAGCGGCAGTTCCACCACGGCGGCGAGCAGGATGGACTGCACGATCTGGTCTTCCGGCGTGGTCATCAGGTCGAACCAGGCGTCCACCACGAGCAGCACCGCGGTCGCCGTCGCGGCCATGGCCAGGTACCGGGACCGGCGCAGCGCGAAGTAGCCCGTGCCGGCGAGCGCCAGGACCAACAGCACATCGAACCCGGCCCAGGACGCGTCGTAGTGCGGGGACAGTTGCCGCTCCGGCAGCGACTCGCCGATGTACACCGTCCACGGCACCATGATCACCGCGAACAGGGTGAACAGCGGGCCCGCCCAGCGCACCCCGCGGGTGTCGTCGGTGAGCACCGCGTTCTCCGGCCCGGCCGCCGGCTCGACCAGCGAGTCCAGCCGGCCGAGCAGGTCCTCCGGCGCCACGGCGCCACTCCCCCGCCCCTGCCCCGGCTGGTCCTGCCCAGGCCGGCCAGGCCCCGGCCGCACGTGCCCCGGCCTGCCCCGCCGCCACGGCCAGGCACGGCTCACCGGGCCGCTCCGAGCAGCTCTTCGATCCGGCTCAGCCGGGCGGTGACCTCGGCGATGTCCGCTTTGGTGGCACCCTGATCGGCGTGCTTGAGGCTGAGCACCAGCTGGCCGCCCGGCTCCAGGCTGCCCCGCTGTACCTGGCTGACGTCGTCCCCGTTCTGCAGCCGCACCGCCTGGTCCAGCTCACTGCGCCGCAGCCCCAGCCGGCGCAGCGCCCGGTCCACCACGTGCCCGTCGCTGATCACCGTGGTCGCCTTCCCGTCGAACAGCCGGGCCGCTCTCTTGTTGCTCGCGATGACCCGGTTGACGACCGCGTTGACGGCGACCAGCGTCACGGCGCCCACGACACCGCCGGTCAGCGAGGTGTCATTGCCGATGACCGCGTTCTGCACCACGTTGGACAGCAGGAAGATCACCACGAAGTCGAACGTGTTGAGATTGGCCATCCCGCGCTTGCCGGCGACCCGGAACAGCAGCGCGATCAGTGCGTAGACCAGTACCGTGCGCAGGATCTTCTCGGTGAGCGGGATCTGCTCGACGAACATGGCACGCCACATGCCGGCCTCCAGGTGCGCGAAAGGACCAGCCTGTCACCGGTGCAGTCCGGCCCGCTCCGGCCGCGCACGGTGCTCGCCGTCGCCGCCGGATTCCGCTCGGCCCGCCCGGCCCGGTGCGCTCACGCCGGCGGCGGCGCCACAGCATGACGAACCCGGCGATCACCAGCACGACGATGAGGCCGCCCAGCGCGTAGCTGGGACCGTGCAGCGCGCTCGCCACATTCCCCCAGTTCCGGCCGACCGCATATCCGGCCCAGGCCAGCGCCGCGGTCCAGGGGATGCAGCCGAGGACCGTGTAACTGCCGAACCGGGCCGCCGGCATCCGGGCCAGGCCCGCGGGCAGCGAAATGAACGTACGCACCACGGGCAGCAGCCGCCCGAAGAAGACCGCCTTGGTGCCATGCCGGGTGAACCACCGCTCCGCCCGGTCGATGTCGTCGTCGCGCAGCAGGACGTAGCGGCCCCAGCGATGCCAGGCCGCCCGGCCCCCATAGGCGCCGATACCCCAGGCGATATAGCTCCCGGCCAGGTTGCCGGCCACGCCCGTGGCGATCACGAGCACCAGGTTGAGGTGCGCGCCGGCCACCGCGCCCGCGGCCAGGGCACCGGCGAACAGCATCGTCAGCTCCGACGGCACCGGGATGCACGCCGACTCGGCGAGCATCAGGATGAACACCGCCAGGTACCCGTAGCTGCTGATGAAGTGCTGCACCGCTGGGCGGGCCCCCTTCAGGTCGGAAGACCGCCAGCTACCCGCACCAGGCCGGCACAAACGGGCGGTTCGCGCCTCAGTGCCCGTTCCCGCCCATGCTGCGTTCGCTGCAGAACGGAATCTCCGCGGTGATCCCGGCCGCACGGCAGCACTGGTCCCACAGCTGCCCGCGCGTGCTGGCGTCCTCGCGCGTCCGCGGCAGCAGGTACTCGGGCTGGCGCTGGCGGTCGTGCCAGAAACCGCCGGTGCCGAGCAGCGTGGGGTCCGCCGTGGCGAGCCAGGTGATGGTGTCGGCACCCTGCTCCGGGGTGCGCAGCACCGGCCGCATGACCCGGCGGAACCAGGGCAGGGCGGTGGCGATCCCCGGAGTGTCCACCCAGCCGGGGTGCATGGCGTGAAAGGCCACGCCGGTGCCGGCCATCCGGCGGGCCCACTCCGCGCTGAGCACCACCTGGGCCCGCTTGACCTGCGCGTAGGCGGTGACGCCGCGATACCCGGCCGGTGGCGGCGGCAGCGCCGCGAGGTCCAGCCGCCGGGTGTACATGCCGCCGGAGGAGACCGTGATGACCCGGGCGGCGCCGGCCGCGGCCAGCCGCGGTACCAGCATCGCGGTGAGCAGGAACGGCGCCACGACCTGGCCGGCGTAGGTCAGCTCGGTGCCCGCCTCGCCGGTGCGGTACTCGCGATGGATGGTCCCGGCGTTATGAATCAGGATGTCGAGCCGCGGCCAGGCGGCGCGGAATTCGTGCCCGAAGGTGCGCACCGAGCCGAGGTCTTCAAGATCGGCGAGCCCGTAGCTGACGGATGAGCTCCCCGACGCCGCGGCGATCTGCCGCCGTGCCCGTTCCGCCCGGCCGGGGTCGCGGGCCAGGAAATGGACGGACGCGCCCGCGCGGGCCAGCGCGATGGCGCCGGCGAAGCCGATGCCGGACGTGGCGCCGGTGATCAGCACGGTCCGCCCGGCGGCGGGCGCCGCCGCGGCGGTGAACTCGGGCAGCAGCCGGGACCGGGCGGCCAGCCCGGCCCGGGAGAAGCCACCGATCACGCTGGCGGCTGCCAGCACATCCACCGCGGACCCGAGCCGGGAGCGCGCGGTCACTGGCCCGGGCCGCCGGCGGGCGGCGCCAGCCCGGCCGCCGTCGCGCGCAGGTCGTACAGGCTGTCGCCGGGCCGGCCGGTCAGCACGGTCACGCCCGGCAGGGCATCGGTGATCTCCCGCGCCGCGCCGCGTGCGCGGCGGGCCGCGGCGGTGGTCGCGCTGGACAGGACCACGAGCCCGGCCCCCACCTGGCCGGCCAGCCTGGTCACCTCGGCCACCGGCAGGTCGGCCGCCAGGTGATGCACCAGCCAGTGGTCCTCGCGCAGGCATGCGGCCGCCATCAGCGCGGGCAGGCCGTGCCGTTCGCCGGGCGGGGTGGTGGCCACCGCGATCCCCCGCGGCCGGCCGCCCGGCTGGTGGGCGTGCCCGGCGATCAGCCGCTCGCAGATGGCGCTGGCCCGGTGCTCCTGTGCGATCGAGACCCGGCCGGACGCCCAGTCGTCCCCGATCCGGCCCAGAGCCGGGCCGATGACGTGCGCGCACAGGTCGATCAGCGGCACGCCGCCGGCGAGCCGGGCGAGGCGCTGCCGGGCCAGGGTTTCGTCCCCGGCGGCGAGCGCCTCATACAGCCGCATGGACTGGGCGGCCCAGTCCCTGACGTGGATCGGCCTGGCCGGCTGCGCGCCCTGGCGGCGCCGGGCGGCGAGCGCGCGGGCGTCGGCCTCGCTGATCTCGTAGCCGCGGCCCACCTTCCGGGCGGGCAGCACGCCCTCGCGAACCCAGGCATACGCGGTCTGGTAATGCACCCCCAGGGTCCCGGCGGCCTCGCGCAAGTCCATCCATGCTCCAGCGTTTGTCGGTCACTTGAATCTTAGTGTAATTTAGTATTGGTTTCTAGCAGCACAGACTTCGACACTGAGGCGGGCCCCGGGCATGACGACGGACAGGATGGACGGTACCGGGCGCCGGCCGGGCCGCCCTCAGGCGGCGGTAGTGGGCTCCGGCGTGGCCGGCCTGACCGCCGCCTACCTGCTCCAGCGGGCCTACGACGTGACCCTCTACGAGGCCGACGACCGGCTCGGGGGTCACGCCCACACCCACGACATCCCCAGCTCCGGCGGGCGCCTGCTGGCCCTGGACACCGGGTTCCTGGTGCACAACACCCGCACCTACCCGAACCTCCTCCGGCTCTTCGGCGAACTCGGGGTAGCCACCCACGAGACGGAGATGAGCATGTCGGTGAGCTGCGCGGGCTGTGGCCTGGAGTACGCCGGGTCGCGTGGCACGCGCGGGCTGTTCCCGGCACTGGGCTCGGCGGCCCGGCCGGCCTACCTGGCCATGCTCGCGCGAATCCCGGCCTTCTATCGGGACGCACGCCGGCTGCTCGCCACGCCCGGCGGCGAGGACCTCACGCTCGGCGCGTTCCTGCGCCGCGGCCGGTACCCGCGCTACTTCGTCAGCCACTTCGCCATCCCGCTGGTCGCGGCCGTCTGGTCCTGCCCGCCCGCGGCCGCGCTGGACTACCCGGCCCGCTACCTGTTCGAGTTCCTCGACCACCACGGCATGCTGCGCGTTGCCCGCTCCCCCGGATGGCGGACCGTCACCGGCGGCTCCCAGTGTTACGTGGAGCAGATCGCCAAGCAGCTCACCAGGGTCCACGCCGGCGTGCCGGTCCGGGCCATCACCAGGGACCCCGCGGGCGTGACCGTCCACGATCACCACCTGGGCACCCGGCGGTTCGCCGCCGCCGTCATCGCCACCCACCCGGACCAGGCGCTGCGCCTGCTGGACCGGCCCACCGTGGCCGAGCGGGAGGTGCTCGGCTCGTTCCGCTACACCGCAAGCTCCGCCGTGCTGCACACCGACGCCGGGCTGCTGCCCCGGGCACCGGCAGCCCGGGCGTCGTGGAACTACCGGATGCGCGAGTGCGCGGACACGGCCGAAGACGTGCACGTCAGCTACTTCCTGAACCGCCTGCAGGGGCTCGGCGAACCGGAGCAGTACCTGGTCACGCTCAACCGGGGCGGCCAGGTGCGGCCGGACCGGGTGCTCGCGCGGATGAGCTACAGCCACCCCGTCTACGACGCCAGGTCCGTCGCCGCCCAGCGCCGGCTGCCCGGCCTGAACTGCCGCGTGCTCGCCTACGCGGGCGCGTACCACGGCTGGGGGTTCCACGAGGACGGCTGCCTGGCCGGTGCCCGGGCCGCCGCCGCCCTGGGGGTGACCTGGTGACCGCCGCCGCGCTGTACCCGTGCCGGATCACCCATGTCCGGTACGGACCGGCCCGCCGCGCCTTCCGCTACCGCAGCTACCTGTGGCTGGTGGACACCGGCGACCTGCCGCGGGTGCCCCGGTGGCTGCGGCCGCTGGCCTCGTTCCGGTCCCGCGACCACCTGGGTGACCCCGCGGCGGGGATCCGGGCGAACGTGGCCGCCTACCTGTCCCGCCACGGCATCGACCTGGGCGGCGGGCAGGTGCTCATGCTCGGCCACGCCCGGGTACTCGGCCATGTCTTCAACCCGCTCACCGTGTACTGGTGCCACCGGGCCGACGGGAGCCTCGCCGCCGTCCTCGCCGAGGTGCACAACACCTACGGGGAACGGCACGCCTACCTGCTCCGGACGGACGCCCGCGGCCGGGCCGGGGCCGGCAAGGACTTCTACGTCTCGCCGTTCCTGCCGCCGGCCGGCCGGTACCGGATGCGGCTGCCCGAGCCCGCGCAAGCGCTGCGGCTGAGCGTCACCCTCGCGGCCGGGGACCGGCGGCTGCTGACGGCCACCGTCACCGGGACGCGGCACGACTACACCCCATGGCGGCTGCTCGGCTGCGCCCTGCGCTACCCGTGGGTCACGGCGCAGGTGAGCACGCTCATCCGCTGGCAGGGCATCCGGATCGCGGCCCGCGGCCTGCCGGTGCACCCCCGGCCCGCGCACCGTCCCCAGGAAGGAGTCCAATGACCTCAGCGGCCACGTTCTCCCGGCTGGTGCCGGGCACCGCCCGGCCGCCCGCGCCGCCCGGCCAGTCCGCGCCGCCCGGCCAGCCAGCCGTTCCCCCGGTGCCGGCCGGACCCGCGGCGCTGGCCCGGGCCTACGCGGCGCGGGCGCTGCTGCGCCGGGTCATGGCCAGGCTGCCGATCCAGGTCCAGGCGCCGGGCGGCAGCGTGCCCGGCGGCGGCCCGGGCGGCCCGGCCCTGGTGATCCTCCGCGAGGACGCCTTCTACCGGCGGCTCGGCTCCGGAACGGCCGGGCTGGCCGAGGCCTACATGGCCGGGGACTGGGTCTCCCCCGACCTGGTCGGCCTGTTCACCGTGCTCGCCGAGCGGGTGGCCACCATCGTGCCGCGGCCGCTGCAGGCGCTGCGCCGCTGGTACGTCCCGCGGGAACCGGCCGCGGAGGAGGCCACCATCGAGGGCGCCCGCCGCAATATCCAACGGCACTACGACCTGTCCGACGACCTGTTCGCGCTGTTCCTGGATCCGACGATGACCTATTCGAGCGCACTGTTCGCCCGCGGCGACACGCTCGCGGACGCGCAGCGCCGCAAGATCGACGCGCTGCTGGACCGGACCCGGACCGGCCCGGGCACCACGGTGCTGGAGATCGGCACCGGCTGGGGTGAGCTGGCGGTGCGCGCCGCGGCGCGCGGGGCCACGGTGACCACGCTGACGATCTCACCGTCCCAGTGCGCCGCGGCCAGGCAGCGCGCCGCGCGGGCCGGGCTGGCCGGCCAGGTGGACGTGCAGCTTCGCGACTACCGGGAGGCCACCGGGCGTTACGACGTCATCGTCAGCGTGGAGATGATCGAGGCGGTGGGCGAGCGGTACTGGCCCGCCTACCTCACCACGATCGACCGGCTGCTCGCCCCCGGCGGGCGCGCCGGGCTTCAGGCGATCACCATGCCGCACGACCGGATGCTCGCCACCCGGGGCGGCCACACCTGGATCGACAAGTACATCTTCCCTGGCGGCCAGATCCCGTCGCTGCAAGCGATCACCGACGTGCTGCGTGCCCGGACCAGTCTGCGCGTCACCGCCGGCTACCCGATGGGGCCGCACTACGCGCGCACCCTGCACGAGTGGCGCGGGCAGTTCACCGACGCCGCGGACGCGGTGTCTGAACTCGGCTTCGGCCCGGTGTTCCAGCGCATGTGGGACCTGTACCTGGCCTACTCCGAGGCCGGTTTCCGTGCCGGGTACCTCGACGTCCACCAGCTCCTGCTGGAGAGGCCCGCGCCGTGACCGTGTCGGTGATGCTGTTCACCCGGGACCTCAGGCTCACCGACAACCCGGCCCTCACCGCGGCGGCCCGCGGCGGTACCGTCGTGCCGCTGTTCGCCTGGGACCCGCAGATCCTCGCCGCGGCGGGCGGGAACGCCAGCCGGCTCGGTTTCCTGCTGGACTCGCTGCAGGACCTGGACGCCGGCATCGCGGTGGCCTGCCATCCCGGGATCACCGCGGTCGAGCCGGCCGCCTGCCGATGCGGCAGCCCCGCCGAGGATGGTCAGGCGGCCGCGCCGCGGTTGTCGAGCGTGCCGAGGAACCCGGTGATCGCGGCGGCGATCTGCGGCGCCGCGCGACAGGGCAGGTGATGGCCGGGCCCGTCCAGCATCTGGATCCGGGTATCGGGCAGGGCCGCGGCGAGCCGCCGGGTGGACCGGACCGGGACGATCATGTCGTGCGGGTCTGCGACCAGCAGGACCGGCTGCGCCACCGCGGGCAGGGCGGCGGTGAGGCCGCCCAGTTCGCGGACCAGCGCGCGCTGCTCGGTGAGGAAGCTGCGCCACAGCCCATGATCGTGACGTGCGTTGGCCCAGACCTGCCAGTTCACGGCCTGATCCGGGCCTACCGGCCGGCGGCGCACCTGACGCGCGGCGGCCAGCACCGCCGCGGCGAACCAGGGGGTCAGCCGCCATGCCACGAGCGAGGAGAACTCTCCGCTGACAGGTGCGGCGAGCACCCAGTCCGCCCAGTTCAGGCAGCCCGGGCCGACGCTGGCCAGCAGGACCAGGGCCTCGACCCGCTCGGGTGCCAGCTGAGCGGTGGCCAGCGCGACGCCGCCGCCGTAGGAGTGGCCCACCAGCACCGCACGGTCGATGCCCTGCGCATCCAGTTCGGCCACGACCGCGCGAGCGCCGGCCGTGAAGCCTCCGGCCGGCCGCGGGCTCGTCCCGTATCCCGGCCGGTCCGGCGCCAGGACGCCCAGCCCATCCGGCAGCCGGCTGGCGACCTGCTGCCAGTCCGCACCCGAACCTGGTTGACCGTGAAGTAGCACAACCCAGCGCTCGCTCACACTCATGAGCCTAAATCGTCACGTGTGGCCAAAGAATAGGCCACGGGTGCCTGAAGCGAATCCCCGAACTTCGCATACCAGGACATTACCGGACCAAGACGGGTCATTGCTGCGCGCCACGCCGGGGGCAGGGGACCTCATTCCGGGCTCTTGTGGTAACACCGGGTTACCTTAAGAAATGTGTCCGGATGCGAAGTTCTGCCGCCAGCCCCCCGGCGATCGAAGGCCGCATGACGTCTGTGGATGACGCCGCCAAGCGCAAGGCGGCCCCGGCCGATCACGCCGGCAGCGTGCTGTGCCGCCTGCTGATCGCCCACCCCGAGGTCGTCGACATCGAAATACTCGGCCAGCTGGACCTGCCCGAAGGAATCATCTACTCCCTCGGGGTCATGCTGCCCGACGGCCGGGAACTGCTCATCGACGTCGGGGATGTCTGACCGGCGCCCGGCCGGGGCCGGGCCGCGAAGCGATCTCCGCGGCCCGGCCCGTGGCTTCCCCCAGCACTTCTTCGGGTTGGGTTAAAGGTCGGGAATGCCAAGGTCCAGATTGGGGCGATCAATACCGCCGTCCACCTCCAGGACCTTTCCGGTGATATAACCCGAGGCTGGCGAGGCGAGGAAGATCACCGCGGCCGCGACCTCTTCCGGGTCGCCGATCCGGCGCAGCGGGGTCGCCTGCTCCACCTGCCCGCGCAGGCCGTCGTCGGTGACCACGATGTCCAGCGCCGAGGTCGCGGCGGCACCGACGGCTATCGCATTGACCCGGATCCGGGGGGCCAGGTCAGCGGCGGCCAGCCGGGTGTAGTGCGCCACGGCCGCCTTGGCTGTGCCGTAGGCCAGGTAACCGCGGCCCGCGGTCCGGCCCACGGCGGAGGAGATGTTGATCACCGCGCTCGCCGGCACCCCCTCCCCCGCCGCCGCGAGCAGGTGCGGGACCGCGGCCTGCGTCAGCGCGTGCGTGACCGCGACGTTGAAGTGGAACGCGGCCTCCAGGTGCCGCGGCTTGGTCGCCAGGAACGGCCGGGGCATCGCGCCGCCGACGTTGTTGACCACGATGTCCAGCCGCCCGAACGCCTCGACGGCGGCACCAGCGAGCGCCCCGGCCGCGTCCAGGTCGCTCAGGTCGGCAGGGACCACAACCGCGCGGCGGCCCGCCGCCTCGATCTGGGCGGCGACCGAGGCCAGCTCGTCCGCGCTGCGCGCGCTGATCACCACGTCCGCCCCGGCCTGGGCCAGCGCCACCGCAGCGGCCGCGCCCAGCCCGCGGCCCGCACCGGTCACCACGGCCACCCGCCCGGTGACACGGAAGAGATCCAGGATCATGCCATGCCTCCACCTATGGGCGGGCGGGCCCGCCCGCGGGACCGGCTCTCCTTCTCAGAAGACGATGACCCCGCGCAGGACGCGCCCAGCATCGATGTCCGCGTACCCCTGGTTGACCTGATCGAGCGAGTATGTCTCGGTGATCAGCTCATCCAGCTTCAGGGTGCCGTCCCGGTAGAGGTTCAGCAGCCTGGGTATCTGGGTACGGGGGCTCTCCGATCCGTAGAGGCAGCCCTTGATCTCCTTGTTCATCATGGCCAGCATGAATAGGTTGACATCGGCCTGCGCCTGGGCGATTGGCGCCACCGATGTGATGACGCAGGTGCCGCCCTTGGCCGTCAGCGTGAGCGCCGGTTCGAGCAGGTCGCCGCGCATCACGCCGAAGGTGCAGATGACCGAGTCGCACATCTGGCCCCAGGTCAGTGCGCCGACCCCGGCGATGGCATCGTCGAGCGAGGGATAGACGTGGGTGGCGCCGAAGCGCAGGGCCTGCTCGC
This sequence comes from uncultured Actinomycetes bacterium, assembly GCA_963730235.1. Classification (GTDB taxonomy): domain Bacteria; phylum Actinomycetota; class Actinomycetes; order Streptosporangiales; family Streptosporangiaceae; genus DASXKD01. Next base: position 80,717 of record CAVSRH010000019.1, on the reverse strand, counting down.
GCTTGAACTCCACGGGGTCGACCGCGATGATGCGGCGTGCTCCCGCCACCCGCGCACCCTGGACCGCGTTGATGCCGACGCCGCCAACGCCCAGGACAGCGACGGTGTCACCGGGACGGACTCCCGCGCGGTTGACCGCCGAGCCGAATCCGGTGGCGACCCCGCACGAGACCAGCGCGACCGCGGGCCACGGGATGTCTGGCGCCACCTTGACGACTGAGGACTCGGGCAGCAACTGCCGTTCCGCGAAGGCGCCGAGCTGCGAGAACCGCGCTACCGGCTCGTTCCCGATCCGGTGCGCCACGCGCCCGTCGGTCATGATCCCGGTGTCGAAGAGCTTCATGCCCAGGTCACACAGGAATGCCTGGCCGGCCAGGCACGACGCGCACGAGCCGCAGGAGGGGATGAACGCCATCGCGACGTGGTCGCCCGGCGCCACCGACGTCACGCCCTCGCCAACCACGGAGACCTCGCCGGCGCCCTCGTGACCGTTGATCACCGGGTAATGCGGAAGCGGCAGGTCACCGGTCCGCACGTGCTCGTCGGAGTGGCACAGCCCGCAGGCCCGCATCTCGACCACTACCTCGCCGGGGCCCGGCTCGTCGAACTCGATGGTGTCGATCTTGTAGTCCTGGCCGGGTCCGTACAGCAACGCGGCACGTGCGCTGATCATCGCCGATGAACCCCCAAATGCGGTGGATGGTATGCGGCAATAGTAGAACACGTTCCAGTTTTGCGCTCTGATCGGCACCCCGGCCAAACCGAGCAAGCGTTAGGGAGGCAGGCCTCAGTCCTGCGATAATGACGTCGTGGCAACTACCAGGAAGGCCCAGACTCAGCTCAACGGCGCAGGCTCGGGCAGCGTGAACGGGGCACTGCGATCGCGCCGCCGGGCCGACATGGTCGCGATCGCCGCGGACCTCTTCGCGCAGAAGGGGTATCGCGCGACGACCGTGCGCGAGATCGCCGATGCCGCCGGGATCCTGTCCGGCAGCCTCTATCACCACTTCGACTCCAAGGAGTCGATCGGTGACGAGATCTTGTCTGGCTTCATCAACGAGGTGCTGGCGGACTACCGGACCGCCGTCGACGGTGCCGCGGACCCGCGGGCGGCGCTGGAGCAGATCGTGCGCAGCGACAACCCGCACCCTGTCGCAGCATCGGGCGGCCCTGACCATGCTGCAGAACGACTGGAACCACTTCGCTGCCATGCCCCGGTTCGCCTACCTGCCCAAGGCGCTGCGGGAGATCGAGCGGATCTGGATCGGGCAACTCGAACTCGGCAAGCGGGCGGGCCTGTTCCGCACGGACCTGGACGCCAGGCTCACCTACCGGCTGCTCCAGGACGTGCTGTGGATTCCCGCCGCCTGGCGGCGGACCCGCGGCTACAGCCAGGACCAGGCCGTCGACGCACTTCTGCGGATCCTGTTCGACGGGATCGCCACCGGCGCGCCTGCCTGACAGCACCTGCCCGACGCCGCCCGCCGGACCCGACGGCGCCCGCCTGATCGGCACCCGCCCGGCCCGGGCGCCTGGCTGTTACCCTCGCACCAAGCAAGCGTTTGGTTGACCGACGGGCGTCCGGGAGGCACCATGGGCCGGCTCGACGGCAAGGTCGCGCTGATCACCGGGGGCGCCCGGGGCATGGGCAAGTCGCACGTGCGCCGCTTCGTGGCCGAGGGCGCACAGGTCGTCTTCGGCGACGTGCTCGACGACAGGGGCGCCGCGCTGGCCGCCGAGCATGACGGGAAGGCCTGCCGGTACATCCACCACGACGTGACCAGCGAGGCAGGCTGGACGGCGGCGGTCGCCGCCGCGGTGGACACCTTCGGCAAGCTCGACGTGCTGGTCAACAACGCCGGCGTGCTGGCCTTCGCCCGGATCGCCGACATGCCGCTGGCCGAGTTCCGGCGGGTCCTGGAGGTCAACGCGGTCGGCTGCTGGCTGGGCATGAAGGCGGTGATCGGGCCGATGAAGGCCCTCGGCGGCGGCTCGATCATCAACATCTCCTCGATCGAGGGCTTCACCGGCGCCGCCGGCCTGTCCGCCTACAGCGCGAGCAAGTTCGCGATCCGCGGCATGACCAAGTCCGCCGCCCAGGAACTCGGCCAGTTCGGCATCCGGGTCAACTCGGTCCATCCTGGCGGGGTGCTCACCAGCATGACCCTCGGCCAGGCCGCGTCCGCCGACCCCGCGGACGCCGACGCCTTCATCAAGGCGATGCCGCTGGCCCGGTTCGCCAGGCCGGCTGAGATCTCGGCCCTGGTGGCGTACCTGGCCTCCGATGAGTCGTCCTATTCGACCGGCAGCGAGTTCGTCGCCGACGGCGGCGTCCTGTCCGGGCCGGGCTACTGAGCGAAGGAGCGTTCCGCGATGGACGATGCGCTGAGCCTGGCGGGCAGGACGGCGATTGTGACCGGCGCGGGCAACGGGCTGGGGCGGGCGGAGGCGCTAGCGCTCGCGGCGGCCGGCGCCCGTCTCGTGCTGAACGATCTGGCGGCCGAGGACGTGCACGCGGTGGCGGCGGAGATCGTGGCGGGTGGCGGGGAGGCGGTCGCCGTGCCGGCGGACGTCGCAGAGTGGGCCACCGGCCAGCAACTCGTCACGGCCGCCCTGGACCGCTACGGAAGCCTGGACATCCTGGTGAACAACGCCGGGGTGCTCCGGGACCGGATGGTCTTCACGATGTCCGCGGACGAGTGGGATCTGGTGCTCCGGGTGCACCTGCGGGGCCACTTCGTGACCACCCGGTTCGCCACCGCGCACTGGCGGGAGGCGAGCAAGCAGGCCGGCGCCCCGGTGTACGGCCGGATCGTGAACACCTCCTCCGAGGCGTTCCTGCTCGGCTCGGCCGGCCAGCCCAACTACGCCGCGGCCAAGGCCGGGATCGCCGCGCTGACGGTGACCACCGCCCGCAGTTGCGCCAGGTATGGGGTGCGTGCCAACGCCATCTGCCCGCGGGCCCGCACCGCGATGACCGTGGACCTGATGGGCGCCGCACCGGATGACGCGGTGGACCCGCTGGCGCCCGAGCACGTCGCGCCGCTGGTGGTGTACCTGGCCGGCCCTGCCGGAGCGGGCATCAACGGCGAGGTGTTCGTGGTGCACGGCGGCGTCGCCGCGGTGATGGAGCCGCCCCGGATCCGGGCCACGGTGCTGGCCGCGGAGCACGGCTCGGCCGACGGCATGTGGACTCTGGAGTCGGTGCACCACGCGCTCGGCCCGCTGTTCGCGGCGGGCACGCCAGGCACCGCACCGCCGGCCGGTTTCGCCTGCGAGGACACGCTCGCCCTGGCCACCGAGACCATAGGCTTCGGCGGGTGAAGCAGCGCGACCGGGTCACCATGACGGCGGACGAGGTCGCGGCCCTGCTGGCCGGGTCGCACAAGCTCCAGCTCGCCACGATCAACCCCGACGGGACGCCGCACCTGGTGACGATGTTCTACGTCATGCTCGGCGGGCGTATCGCGTTCTGGACCTACCGTGCCGCGCAGAAGGCGCGCAACCTGGCCCGCGATCCCCGGGTGACCTGCCTGGTGGAGACCGGCGAGGACTACTTCGAGCTGCGCGGCGTCCAGGTGTCGGGCCTGGCCCGGCTGGTCGAGGACCCGGACGGCATCCTGGAGATCGGCCGCGGCGTGGCCGCCGGGATGGCCGGGGTGCCCGCCGAATCGGTCGAGGACTACGTCGCGCAATCCGCCCGCAAGCGGATCGGCTTCATCGTGGAGCCAGGCCCGGATCATCTCCTGGGACCACAGCAAGCTGATCCCGCGGTAGCTACAAGCCGTCACTCGGGATCATCCGCCGCCAGCCGGGTCCAGTGGGCGAGATTGCGGCGGTCGATCAGGGTGTCCGGGTGCTCGGCGCCCAGCACCCGCTCCTCGATGGGCAGCAGCACGGCGTACTGGTCACGGGCCCCAGCCGCATCCCCCGCCTGCCCGATGAAGAAGGCGAGGTTGGCGCGGAGGGTCAGGGTGTCCGGGTGCTCGGCGCCGGACACCCGCTCGCGGACCGGCAGCAGCGCGGTGTACTGGTCCCGGGCACCGGCCGCATCCCCAGCCCGCCCGGTCCACCGGGCGAGGTTGTCGCGGGCGGCCAGGGTTTCCGGGTGCTCCGCGCCGGACACCCGCTCGCGGACCGGCAGCAGCGCCACGAACTGGTGCAAGGCCCCCGCCGCATCCCCAGCCTGCCCGGTGAAGGAGGCGAGGTTGGCGCGGACGGTCAGGGTGTCCGGGTGCTCGGCGCCGGACACCCGCTCGCGGACCGGCAGCAGCGCGGCGTACTGGTCCCGGGCACCGGCCGCATCCCCAGCCCGCCCGGTCCACCGGGCGAGGTTGTCGCGGGCGGCCAGGGTTTCCGGGTGCTCCGCGCCGGACACCCGCTCGCGGACCGGCAGCAGCGCCGCGAACTGATCCCGGGCACCAGCCGCATCCCCCGCTTGCCCGGTGTTGTAGGCGAGGTTGGCGCGGACGATGAGGGTGTCCGGGTGCTCGGCGCCCAACACTCGCTCCTCGATGGGCAGCAGCGCCGCGAACTGGTCCCGGGCACCGGCCACATCCCCAGCCCGCCCGGTCCACCGGGCGAGGTTGCTGCGAGTGGCGAGGGTTTCTGGGTGCTCGGGGCCGGATACCCGCTCGCGGATGGGCAGCAGCGCGGCGTACTGGTCACGGGCCCCGGCCACATCCCCAGCCATGCCAGTCCAGTAGGCGACCTCGGCGCGAGCGAGCAAGGTGCCTCGGTCTTCGGAGCCGAGGCTCCGGGCCCGTTCCTCCAGCATTCCTCGCCAGAGTTCGCGTGCGGCTACATAGCTGCCGCTACGCCCCAGATAGGAGGCGATATCCGCCATCCCGCCGCTATCGGGAGCCAGGGCCGTCTGGGCGTGCGGCAGGAGGGCCGCGTACACCGGCCAGGTCGCTGGCAGCTGCGGGTCGCTGGGCAGGGCCGCCTCGACCACGGCAGCGGTCGCCTGCTCCCATGCCTCACGCAGCTCATCGGGCATCTGGTCGGCGGTTACGGCCTGCACCAGCCGGTGCACCGACACCGCCCCGTCCCCGGCCGGGCGGGCCAGCGAATACCGACGCAACGCCGCCACCGCGTCCTTGACTGCTAGGTCGTCCGTCAGCAGCGGTACCAGCACCTCTGCCACCTGCGGGTTCAGACCCGCACCAAGCTCAGGCCCGGATTGCAGCAGCAGGCCCAGCGGGACGGCTTCGGGGGCGCAGCACGCCAGCAGCCGCAATAGGCTCACCGCCTGGGGCGCGGACTTCTCCAGCTGGGTGAACGCCAGTGCCCACGTGGTAGCCACCGTTCCGGGGTACCCGGTCGGATCGCCGCGGGCCAGCAGGTCCGCCCGGCGCTTGCGGAACCCGGCCAGGTACCCGGCCAGGCTGTCCCCGGTGGCCTGGACATAGGCGGCGGCCTGTTCCAGCGCCAGCGGCAGGCCGCCCACCGCCTCCGCCACGCCCACCCCCGCCTCAGCATCAAGGTCGCCGGTGCGCTCGGCCAGGAACGCCGCGGCCACGCCGGTGTCAAGGACCGGCACCTCTACCAGGTCCCGAGGCGGCCACAGCGCATTGCGGCTGGTGATCAGCACCCGCCCCGCTCCGGCCGGCGGCACGAACCTCGCTACCGACGCGCGGTCCGGGACATTGTCGAATACCAGCAGCCACTCGCCGGGATAGGCGGCCAGCAGCGAGTGCACCACCGCCACCGGATCCCCGCCTCCAGCGGCGCCGAGCTGAGCGGCCAGGTCGGTGAATCCGGCCGCCAGCACGGCCGGGTCCTCGGCCGCAAACTGCCAGGTCACCCTCATTTGGTCTAGGTGCCGGTGCGCGTACTCCACCGCCACGCTGGTCTTTCCCGCACCACCCAGACCGGACAGCACAGCCGTTCGCGGCCCCGGCCCAGCGCCTCCGGCGAGGCGGGCATCCAAGTCGGCCAGCAGTTCCTCTCGGCCTGCCAGGAACGGCGGCCGCAGGGCCAGCCCCACCACCGCGCCCCCACCCCGGTCATCACCTTGCCCAGTGCCGAGCCTGTCCAGCTCGGCTTGGACCCCGGTGCTCAGCCCCTGGATTAACCCGCCGTCATCGTGAAACTCGGCCGGGCGCACCTCCCGGGCAACCTCGGCCCGGAACGCGCGCACCAGCGGCGCCTTCTCCGGATCGTCAACATCGGAGAGGCTGACGTCCGGAATGCTGGTCCGCAGCAGCGCGATCCGCGGTTTGCCGGACTGGCCCGCCCGGCGGAACTCCAGCTGGGTGATCGACAGCCCCTCCGGGTTGCCGTCCGGCGGCTGGAACCCGTACCGGTGCCCGAGGATCAGCACATACAGGTCGCAGGTGTCCACGTCCTCCAGGCAGCTGTCCCGCACCGTCTCGCTGTTGGGCCGGTAACTGTGGACAACCTGGTGCTGCGCCGCCACCAGCCAGTCCACGACCGCCTGCCGTTCGGCTTTCAGGTCGACAATGGTGGACGACACATAGACCCTGGCCATCACCCCACCCCCCACCCGGAACCACGATCAGGTTCTCAGGTGTCAGGCTGCGCTGTCACCGTCACGCCGACAAATGCGGCCACGAACATGACGAAGAACCAAATGTAATGGGTGGCGAAAGCGGTTCCCAGTGTGGCCGGCATAAGCAGCAGGAACATTGCCCAGGCGAGCGTCTTGCGGTCCATCCGATCCAGATTCTGCGCCCGGGCGGTCCGCGGCGCCGGAGCTTCGCTCGGCCGTGGCGGGATGCTGAAGCTGATCGCGGCCAGATCCCCATATGTCCTCGACGCGAGCGCCTCGCCCGTACGCACGGAGAACTCGTCCTTGGTCAGCCGGCCCTGCCCGAACGCGGTCGCGAGGGTGTCGATCACCCGCTCACGGTCGGCGTCGGAAGCACGCAGGCGAGCATGGGGCGTCCGCAGGCACGCCGTTATCGGATCCCAAGGGCCTTCCGTCACCGGCGCCTCCACAAAAGCTACGCATTTCCGAGCATAACCCGGCAGCTCACTCAGGGGACCGCCCGGATCCGCTGGACGAAGACCGAGCCGAGCACCGTGATGACGGCCACCGACAGGTACAGGGACCGGTAGCCGCCAAGCTGGCTGACCAGGGGTGCGGCGATCGCCGGGGCCAGCACCTGCGGCCCGGAGTTGGCGATGTTGATGATGCCCAGGTCCTTGCGCCCGGCCGCCTCAGGCAGCACCTGGGTGACCAGGGCCGCATCCACCGACAGGTAGACGCCGTAGCCCAGGCCCATGATCGCCGCGGCGGCCATCGCGGCCGGCCAGGACGCCCACAGCGCGAGCGGCGACCCAAATACGTTCCCCTACATCAAGAAATGTCAGTGGCCGCTGATAAGTTCGATTCATGTCCAGGTACAGGCTGGAGCCAACGACAATTCAGGAAGCAGCGTTACGGCAGCACTGCTCACATGCCCGGTTCATATGGAACCTCGCCTGCGAGCAACAGTCGTGGTGGCACAGGGGGCGCGGTAGCCCACCCGGCCTTGCTGAACAGTGCCGCCAACTGTCTGATGCGAGAGCGGCGTTCGGCTGGCTGTCCGCCGGGAGTGTCATGGTCCAGCAACAGGCTTTGCGAGACTTCGCTCACGCGAAGGCTAGCTTCCTTAGCCGGACCCATGGGCGGCCGTCGTGGCGCAAGGCTGGGCAGCATGATGGGTTCCGGATCGTTGCAGTCAAGCCTCAGCACCTCCGGCAGCTCAGCCGGAAGGTCGGCGTGATATGGGTGCCCAAGGCGGGCTGGATACGGCTTCGTTTGTCCCGTGCGATCCCTGACGAGGTGAAGTCGTACCGTGTGACCTGCGATCGGGCGGGGCGCTGGCACGTCGCACTGGCCATCATGCCGCCACCGATCGTCGGCCCTGGTACGGGCGAGACCGTGGGTGTAGACCTTGGGGTAGCAGTCTCTGCCGCGCTATCTACAGGCGAGCTCCTACGGGCACCAAGGCTTAGCCCTGCTAGGCAGCGGCGAATGCGGCTGCTCAAGCGGAAGTTGCACCGCGCGGCCCGTGGCTCCGACCGTCGCACACGCACCAAGGCCCAGATTGCGCGGCTGTATGCCAGACAGTCAGACATGCGCAAAGACTGGTATGAGAAAATATCCACGAACCTTGCGCGACGATTCGACACCATTTGCATCGAAGACTTGCACATTAAGAGTATGACCCGGTCGGCCAAGGGCACTGTCGGGAGATCCGGCAAGAATGTACGACAGAAGTCTGGGTCGAACCGGGAAATCCTCGCATCCAGCTGGGGTCGGCTGGCCCGCCGCCTGACAGATAAGGCACCCGGCCGGGTGCACAGAGTCAATCCTGCTTACTCGAGCCAGCAATGCTCGGCGTGCGGGCACATCGCAGCAGCGAGTCGCGAGAGCCAAGCGATCTTCTCCTGTGTGGCCTGCGCATATACCAGCAATGCGGACGTCAATGCAGCTAGGAACATCGCGGCAGGGCATGCCGCGACTGCGCGGGGAGGCTTCCGGAGTACCGGGCCTGTGAACCGCGAACCTCAGCCTCTCCACCCACGTGGACAAGCGGAGAGACTGGAATCCCTACCCCTTGCGGGTGGGGAGGATGTCAAATCATCTCGTCGGTGAACGGCAGCATGACGGTCTTGACCTCGGTATAGGACTCGATGGCGGTGCGCCCGCCCTCCCGGCCCATGCCGGACTGCCCGTAGCCGCCGAATGCCGCGTGCGGCTCCAGCGTGTAGCCGTTGATGCCGATCGTGCCCGCCCGCAGCGCCTTCGTCAGCCGCATCGCCCGCTTGAGGTCGCTGGTCCACACGGTGGCGGCCAGGCCGTACTCGGTGTCGTTGGCGATCCGCACCGCCTCGTCCTCGTCGCTGAACGGGATCACCGACAGCACCGGCCCGAAGATCTCCTCCCGGGCGATGCTCATGTCATTGGACACGTCGGTGAACAGGGTCGGCGCCACGAAGTTGCCCGCGGCCAGGTCACCCTCGCCGCGGGTGCCGCCGCAGACCAGCCGCGCCCCGGCGGCCTGGCCCTCGGCGATCAGCCCCATCACCCGGTCCACCTGCCGGGGATTGATCAGCGGTGACGACGTGACCGCCGGGTCGAACGGGCTGCCGTAGCTGACCATCCCGCCGATCATCTCGGCCATGGCGAGGAACTCGTCGGCCGCGTCCCGGTGCACCAGCGCCCGGGTCTGCGCCAGGCAGACCTGCCCGGCCAGGCCGAGGGTGACCGTGCCCATGGTGAGCGCGGCGGCGGAGCCCACGTCCGCGTCGGCGAACACCAGCGCCGGGCTCTTGCCGCCCAGTTCCAGGCTGACCCGCTTGAACCCGGCCGCCGACGCCGCGATGACCTTGCGGCCGACGGCCCGGCTGCCGGTGAACGACAGCTTGTCCACCATCGGGTGGTTGATCAGCGCGTCGCCGGTCGGCTCGCCGGGGCCGGTGACGATGTTGAGTACCCCATCGGGCAGGCCCGCCTCCTGCATCAGCGCGGCCAGGCGCAGCACCGCGAACGTCGCGTACTCCGAGGGCTTGGCCACGATCGTGCAGCCGGCCGCGAGGGCCGGCGCCGCCTTCTGCGCGAACAGCAGCAGCGGCGCGTTCCACGGGATGATGGCGCCGACCACACCGACCGGCTCACGCAGCGTCATCACCAGGTGATCGCCGCCCTGGAACGGCGGCAGCGTCTCCCCGGCCAGCTTGTCCACCCAGCCGGCGTGATGGTCGAAGATGTCGGCCACCATGCCCGCCGACATCCCGTAGACGGTGCCGAAGCTCAGCGGCACGCTGTTGTCCAGTGCCTGCAGCGCGAGCAGTTCGTCGCCGTGCTCGCGGACCAGGCCGGCGATCCGGCGCAGCACCCGGATCCGCTCGGCGGCACGCGCCCGGGGCCACGGCCCGTCGTCGAACGCCCGGCGCGCCGCGCGGACCGCGGTGTCGACATCCCGCGGCCCGGCGATCGGGAACGAGGCCACCTCCTCGCCGGTGGCCGGGTGGCTGTGGCTCCAGCTATCGCCGGACTCGGCCGCGGCCCATGAGCCATCGATCAGCAGCAGGCCGTCGGAAAGGCCGATCTCGTCGCGATGCGGCTTGATGGATGCAACCATGGCCCAGCTCCTAATAGAACACGTTCTAGTCGCTGCGAGCGTACAACGGGGGCTGGCCGGGTCGCTAGGCAGCGGCCCGCCGGGCGGCCGCTACGTCGTGGACTGCCAGGCGGGCCACTCGCCGCCGCCGTGCAGCAGCAGGGCCGCGCCGCTGACGTAGGCCGCTTGCGGGGAGGCCAGGAACAGGCAGGCGTCCGCGACGTCGCCCGGGGTCGCCAGCCGGCCCAGTGGCACCGTGTCGGCGACGGCCTCCGTACCGCCGACGTCCGCGTAGTGGGCGGCTGCGGCGGTCTCCGTCGCGACCGGCCCGGGCACCACGACGTTGACCCGGACCTTCGGCGCCCACTCGACGGCGAGGCTGGTCGCCAGGTGATGCAGGCCCGCCTTGGCCGCGCCGTAGGCGGCGGTGCCCGGTGACGGCCGCACCCCGCTCACGCTGCCGATCATGATGATCGACCCGCCCCCGGGCTGGCGCTGCATCACCGCGTTCGCGCCCTGCGCGACGTGGAACGGCGCGATCAGGTTCAGTTCGATGACCTTCGCGTGGAACCGCGGGGACGCGGTGGCCGCGGCGGCCGACGGTGACCCGCCCGCGTTGCTGACCACGACGTCCAGCCGGCCGAACCGCTCCACGGCTTCGCCTATCAGGTTCCTGGCCTGGTCCGGATCCCGGACGTCGGCGCGGGTGAACCTGGCGGCCCGGCCGCCGGCCGCCGGGACGCCGTCACCGGGCTCGGTCCGGCCGCAGACCACCACCTCGGCCCCGGCCCGCAGGAAGGCCCGCGCGATCTCCGCCCCGATCCCCCGGGTTCCCCCGGTGACGATCACCCCCCGGCCCGCGTAATCGGTGGCGCGCATGGGGCACATGTTAGGCTTTGCCACCAAGCAAACGCTAGGCCGGGTGACGGACCATCAGGGCAGGCTGAGCGGCCATAACGGCCCTCCTGCGAAACGTGCGAGGACGCGGCGATGGGCATCGAGGCAAGCGCCAGCGGCGGCATAGCCGAGGTCGTCATCGACTACCCCCCGGTCAACGCGCTGCCCGTGGCGGGCTGGTTCGAGCTGGCCGAGACGGTCACCGCGGCGGGCGCCGATCCGGGTACCCGGGCCGTCATCCTGGCCGCCGGGGGCCGCGGCTTCTGCGCCGGGGTGGACATCAAGGAAATGCAACAGGTTCCAGGGCACGAGGCGCTGCTCGGGGCGAACCGGGGATGCTTCGCCGCATTCGCCGCGCTCTACGACTGCCCCGTTCCGGTGATCGCCGCGGTGCACGGCTTCTGCCTCGGCGGAGGCGTCGGCCTGGCCGGCAATGCCGACATCGTCATCGCGGCCGACGGCGCCACGTTCGGCCTGCCCGAGGTGGACCGCGGTGCCCTCGGCGCGGCGACGCACCTGTCGCGGCTGGTGCCCCAGCAGTTGATGCGGACCATGGTGTACACCTGCCGGACGGCTACCGCGGCGCAGTTGCTCGGCTTCGGCACCGTGCTGGCGGTGGTGCCGCCCGCGGAACTGCGGCAGGCCGCGCATGCCGTCGCCGCCGAGATCGCCGCCAAGGACCCGGCCGTCATCCGGCTGGCCAAGCAGTCGCTGAACGGCATCGACCCGGTCGACGTCAAGCGCTCCTACCGGTACGAGCAGGGATTCACGTTCGAGCTCAACCTCAGCGGTGTGTCCGACGCGGCGCGGCAGGCATTCGTCGACGGGCAGCGGTGACCGCGTGGCGGTGCTGACCCCCGACGACGTGGCTGGTGAACTGCGCTCCGGCATGACGATCGGGATCGGCGGCTGGGGATCGCGGCGCAAGCCGATGGCGCTGGTCCGGGCCATCCTCCGGTCCGGCCTCAAGGACCTGGAGATCGTCTCCTACGGGGGGCCGGACGTCGGGCTGCTGATCGCCGGGGGCCACGTCCGCAGGGTCGTGACCGGGTTCGTCTCGCTCGACACGATCCCGCTGGAGCCGCATTTCCGGCGCGGCCGCCAGGAGGGCAGCGTCGAGCTGGCCGAACTGGACGAGGGCATGCTGCACTGGGGCCTGCTCGCGGCCGCGCACCGGCTGCCGTTCCTGCCGATCCGGGCGGGCCTGGGCTCCGACGTGCCGCGGGTGAACCCGGGCCTGCGCACGGTGCGCTCCCCCTACCCCGACGGCGAGGAACTCCTGGCCATGCCCGCGCTGCGGCTGGACGCGGCGCTGATCCACCTCAACCGCGCCGACGCGGGCGGCAACGGCCAGTACCTGGGGCCCGACCCGTACTTCGACGACCTGTTCTGCCTGGCCGCCGGCCGGGCCTACCTGTCCTGCGAACGGATCCTGCCGACCGCGGAGCTGGCAAAGTCAGGGCCGCCGCAGAGCCTGCTGGTCAACCGGGCCATGGTGCACGGGGTGGTCGAGGCCCCGGGCGGCGCGCACTTCACCAGTTGCGTGCCGGACTACGGCCGGGACGAGGCATTCCAGGCCGCGTACGCTGCCGCCGCGGCGGACCCCGCGGACTGGCGGCGGTTCCGTGCCGAGTTCCTCGACGGCGGCGAGGCCGGCTACCAGGCAGCCGTCCACCGCTTCACCGAACGCCAGCGAACCGCCGCCCTCCCGGAGGTCCCCCATGGGGCATGAACGGGACAACCAGGCCCCTAGAGGGGCGTCGTTGTCACATTCATGCCCAGAATCCCGGGGCGGGGATGGCTGACGCCGGGGCGGTGACGCGGGCGGAGGTCTGCGTGGTCGCGTGCGCGGAGGCGTGGCGCGGCGACGGTGCCATCCTGGCCAGCCCGATGGGCCTGATCCCCACGCTCGGCGCGAAGCTGGCGCAGCTCACCTTCTCCCCGGGCCTGCTGCTCACCGACGGCGAGGCCACGCTGCTCGCCCCGGGCGCCCCGGACGCCCCGGGCACCACGGACAGCGTGGCCGAGGGCTGGCTGCCCTATCGCACCGTGTTCACGATGCTGGCCGCCGGGCTGCGGCACGTGATGATGGGCGCCGCGCAGCTCGACCGGTTCGGCAACCAGAACATCTCCTGCATCGGCGACCACGCCCGCCCGAAGGCCCAGCTGCTGGGCGTGCGCGGCGCCCCGGGCAACACGATCAACCACCCGGTCAGTTACTGGGTGCCCCGGCATTCGCCGCGGGTCTTCGCCGAGCGGGCCGACATGGTCTGCGGCATCGGCTACGACCGGGCCGCCGCGCTCGGCCCGGGCGGCGCCCGGTTCCACGAGCTGCGGGTCGTCGTGACCGACCTGGCGGTGCTGGACTTCGCGACCGCGGACCACAGCATGCGGCTCCGTTCGGTCCACCCGGGCGTATCGGCCGGCCAGGTCGCCGCCGCCACCGGGTTCCCGCTGACCGTCTCCGGCGAGGTCCCGGTGACCCGGCTCCCAGCACCGGGCGAGCTGGCCCTGATCCGCGGCCGGCTGGACCCGGGCGGGCTGCGCGACCGGGAGCTGCCGTGACTCGCGGCCGGCCCCGGTACCCCGGGGGCCGGGTTGATCCGGACCCGGCTGACCGAGCTGCTCGGCATCTCCTGCCCCATCGTGGCGGCCGGGATGGGATACGTGTCCGGGCCCACCCTGACGTCGGCGGTTTCTGCTGCGGGCGGGCTCGGCATCCTCGCCGCGGCGACAATGAGCCCCACGGAGTTGCGTAACGCAATAAAGAATGTGCGGGAACGGACCGGGGCGCCCTTCGGCGTCAACCTGCGCGCCGACGCCGCCGACGCCGGAGAAAAGGTCGAGCTGATCATCGCGGAGCGGGTGACCGCCGCCTCGTTCGCGCAGGCCCCGACGCGGGACTTCATCGGCAGGCTGCGGGACGCCGGGGTGGTCACCATCGCCTCGGTCGGTGCGCGCAGGCACGCGGAGAAGGTGGCGGCCTGGGGCATCGACGCGGTGATCGCCACCGGCGCCGAGGGCGGGGGGCACGTCGGCGCGGTGCCGACCAGCCTGCTGGTCCCGCAGGTCGTGGACGCGGTCGAGGTCCCGGTCATCGCGGCGGGCGGGTTCTTCGACGGCCGGGGCCTGGCCGCCGCGCTCGCCTACGGCGCCGCCGGGATCGCCATGGGCACCCGGTTCCTGCTGACCAGCGAAAGCCCGGTGCCGGATGCGGTGAAGCGGGCCTACCTGGCCAGTGATGTCACCGGGACCGTGGTCACCACCAGGGCCGACGGGGTGGCGCACCGGCTGCTGCGCACGCCGCTGACCGACCGCCTCGACCGGGCCGGCCGGGTGAGCGGCGTGCTCCGTTCGGTCCGCAGCGCCGACGCGTTCCGCCGGGCGTCCGGGCTGGGCTGGCCGGCGCTGCTCCGCGAGGGCCGCGCGATGCGCCGTGGCACCGGGCTGACCTGGGGCCAGGTGCTGATGGCGGCGAACACCCCGGTGCTGCTGCGGGCGGCGATGGCCGGCGGCCGCCCCGAGGCGGGCCTGATGCCCTCCGGCCAGGTGGCCGGGCTGATCGGGGACCTGCCGTCCTGCGCTGAACTGATCGCCCGGATCATGACCGACGCCACGCAGATCCTGTCCGGCCTGGGCGAACTGGCCGGCCCGGACCTGCCTGCTGGCCCGCCGTAACCGGCGGTGCCCCTCAGCAATCGATACAGATTGCGCCCTTGGCCCTCGGATTAAAATTCAGCGGCCATTGAGTCGCCGGTATGGCCGTGGTGATCCCTCCCACGCGCAAAAGGGATATTCGATTCGCGTTGTATCGTGCTCCCTTGAGGTCCGAGCCGGCCAGGCTTGCCCGGCTCAGGTTCGCGCCGACCAGGTCCGCACTCTGAAGATTTGCGTCACTGAGGTTCGCGTGCTTCAGATCGGTGCAGTTGGTACTTCTAGCCCGTGCCAATATCCCCACCGACACATCGAACTGGTTGGTGGTATTGCAGCCCAGGTTGGCCTTGGTCAGGTTGGCTCCGCTCAGGTCGGCCCAGCTCAGGATGGCGCCATGTATATCCGCACCGTAGAAGTCGGCCCCGGCGAGGAAGTCGGTACCCAGATTGGCGTCATAGAGGTAGGCATTCTTGAAGACGGCTCCATCCAGGTCTGCCTTATGCAGGTAGACCACAGGCGACTTCCCTCTGATGAGGCCCGCATCCCAGAGGTACCGGATGAGGACTCCCCGGCGGCTACCGTCCAGATTCCGCACCGCGGTGTCCGTCCGCGCCACGGCGAGCGCTTTGACCGCAGGCTGGGGCTTTGCCCCAGACAGGCCCTTGCCTAATACGAGGGCAGAAATGTCATTGAGATAATTATCCAGAGTGACCTGGCGCTGCTGGTTCAGCGCCTGCGCCGCATTCATTTCCTGCTGCGACTTGAACTGAAACACGCCCACAATCAATGCAATCAGGGAAATCGGGACGGCGACTGCCGTAACCCCCTGGAAGATAACCCCCAGCTTGTCCCACCGCGTGGTCACATGCTCACCTGTAGCGCCCATCTCGGTTCCTGTTCCCGCGTTGGCTCTCGAAGAAGGCTGGTCGCCGGCATCGCCTGCTGGACAGCATGGTCAGCGGCGGTTAACTGTGCGGGGTTTCGCCCGGCTCTGGCCCCGCCCTGGTGATAAGAGCCAGGATCTCAGTATTCGGTCACGAAATCGAGCCGAGGCGCTCGAGGATGGTGACGTTGGCCTGGCCGCCGCCTTCGCACATGGTGACCATGCCGTACCGGCCGCCGGTCCGGACCAGGGCGTGCAGCAGGGTGGTGAGCAGCCGCGCCCCGGTGGCGCCGAGCGGGTGGCCGAGCGCGATCGCCCCGCCGCTGACGTTGACCCTGGCCAGGTCCGCGCCTGTCTCTCGCTGCCAGGCCAGCACGACCGGGGCGAATGCCTCGTTGATCTCGATGAGGTCAAGCTGGCCGAGCGTCATCCCGGCCCGGCCCAGCGCGTGCGCGGTCGCCGCGATCGGCGCGGTGAGCATCAGCACCGGGTCGCCGCCGCGCGCGGACAGGTGATGGAGCCGGGCCAGCGGGCGCAGCCCGTGCGTGCGCACGGCCCGTTCCGAGGCAACAAGCAGGGCTGCCGCGGCATCGGCGATCTGGCTGGACAGCGCCGCGGTGATCAGCCCGTCCGCGCGCAGCGGTGCCAGCGCGGCCATCTTCGCCAGCGAGGTGTCCTGCCGGGGACACTCGTCCGCGGCCACCTCGCCGTAGGGCACGATCTCGGCGGCGAAGTGTCCCGCGCGGGCCGCGGCGATGGCCCGCTGGTGGCTGGCCAGCGCGAACTCCTCCATCTCGGCGCGGCCGAGGCCCCACTTGGCGGCGATCAGGTCGGCGGCGCGGAACTGCGAGATCTCCTGCTCGCCGTAGCGCGCGCGCCAGCCCGCCGACCCGGAGAACGGGTCGGCGAACCCGTACGCCTGCCCGGCGGACATCGCCGCCGCGATCGGGATCATGCTCATGTTCTGCACCCCACCGGCCACCACCAGATCGGCGGTGCCGCTGAGCACCGCCTGGGCGGCGAAGTGAACGGCCTGCTGGGACGATCCGCACTGCCGGTCCACGGTGACGCCGGGCACGGTCTCGGGCAGCCCGGCCGCGAGCCACGCGGTCCTGGCGATGTCGCCGGCCTGCGGGCCGAGGGTGTCCACACAGCCGAACACCACGTCATCGACGGCCAGCGGGTCCACGCCGGCGCGGGCCAGCAACGCCCGGATGACGTGTGCGCCAAGATCGGCGGGGTGCGCCCCGGCAAGGCCGCCGCCGCGGCGGCCGGCCGGGGTCCGGACGGCATCGACCAGGTACGCCTCGGCCACGCCGGCTCCCCTCGGTTATGCTTCTAGAACACGTTCTATTTATACCTGCGCGCCGGAGGGCGGATGGACCTGACCTACACGCCCGGGCAGGAGCGGCTCCGCGAAGAACTGCGCGCGTACTTCGCCCGCCTGATGACGCCGGAACGCCGGGCCGCGCTCACCACGGCCGAGGGTGAGTACGGGAACGGGGAGGCCTACCGGGAGGTCGTCCGGCAGCTTGGCCGCGACGGCTGGCTGGTGCTGAGCTGGCCGGAGGAGTACGGCGGGCGCGGGGCGTCGCCGATCGACCAGCTCATCCTCACCGACGAGGCGGCGGTCGCCGGGGTGCCGGTGCCGTTCCTGACCCTGCACACCGTCGGCCCGACGATCATGCGTTTCGGCACCGCGGAGCAGAAGGCGCACTACCTGCCCCGGATCGCGGCCGGCGAGATCCACTTCTCGATCGGTTACTCCGAGCCCGAGGCAGGCACCGACCTGGCCTCGCTGCGCACCCGCGCGGTGCGAGTGCAGGGGGACGGGGAGGCGGGCGGGGACTCGTATGTGGTCAACGGGCAGAAGATGTGGACCAGCCTGATCCAGTACGCGGACTACGTGTGGCTGGCCTGCCGCACCGACCCCGATGCCCCCCGGCACAAGGGCCTGTCCATCCTGATCGTGCCCACGGACGCGGCCGGGTTCTCCTGGACGCCGGTGCGCACCGTCGCCGGGACCACCACCAGTGCCACGTACTACAGCGACGTCCGGGTGCCCGTCACCGCCCTGGTGGGCGAGGAGAACCAGGGCTGGCCGCTGATCACCAACCAGCTCAACCATGAGCGGGTCGCGCTCACCTCGTCGGCCCCGGTGCTGGGCGCGCTCCGTGAGGTCACCGAGTGGGCCCGCGCCACGAAGCTGGCCAGTGGCGGGCGCGTCATCGACGCGGAGTGGGTGCAGCTCAACCTGGCCCGGGTGCACGCCAAGGCCGAGTTCCTCAAGTTGATGAACTGGCGGATCGCGGCGCAGGCAGGCGACGGGCCGGGCATGGCGGGCGCCTCGGCGACCAAGGTCTTCGGCACCGAGTTCGCCACCGAGGCGTACCGGCTGCTGATGGAGGTGCTTGGCGCGAACGCGCTCATCAGGGACGGGTCAGCGGGTGCGGTCCTGGCGGGCCGGATCGAGCGGATGCACCGGTCCGCGCTGATCCTCACGTTCGGCGGCGGCACCAACGAGGTACAGCGGGACCTGATCGCCGCCGCGGCACTAGGGCTTCCCATCGGCCGACGCTGAGGAACTTACGACTCATGGACTTCACCCACAGCGAGGCCGAGCGCGAACTCGCGGACCTGGCCCGCAAGATCCTCACCGATCGGCTGACACCCGAGCGGCTGCGGGCCGTCGAGGCCGGCGACGGGTTCGACCGGGCACTGTGGGCCGACCTGGCGGGCGCCGGGATCCTGTCCGCCGTGCTGCCCGAGCCGCTCGGCGGGGCCGGTCTCGGCCTGCTCGCGCAGTGCTGCGTGCTCACCGAACTCGGCCGCGCCGTGGCCCCGGTCCCGTACCTGGCCTCGATCGTGCTCGGCGCCGGCGCCCTGGCCCGGTTCGGCACCCCCGGCCAGCAGCAGCAGGCCGCCGCCGCGGGGCGCGGTGAGATCATCCTGGCCGCCGCGCTGGCCGAGGAGGACGGCGACGACCCGCGGGCGCCGTCGGTCACCGCCGAGCCTGTGCGTGAAGGGGGAATGGGGAGGCGGGCGGGGGGTGAAGCCTGGCGGCTGACCGGCGTGAAGACCACGGTGTTCGCCGCCTCACAGGCCGGGCTGATACTGGTGCCCGCGGCGACGCCACCCGGCGTCACCGTGTTCTGCGTCGACCCGGCCGGCGACGGTGTCACGGTGGAGCCGCAGCGGATCACCGGCGGCACCGCGGGCCGGGTCGTGCTGGACGGCGCCCTGGTGCCCGCCGGCCAGGTGCTCGGCAGCCCGGCGGCGGGCCGGGAGATCACCGGCTGGCTGCTGTCCCATGCCACGGTCGCGCTGTGCGCGCGGCAACTCGGCGTGGTGGAACGGGCCCTGGAGATGACCGCGGAGTACGCGCGGAACCGGGTCCAGTTCGGCAAGCCGATCGGCGGCTTCCAGGCGGTGGCGCAGCGGCTGGCCGACGGCTACATCGATGTCGAGGCGATCCGGCTGACCATGTGGCAGGCCGCGTGGCAGCTGGCGGCCGGGCAGCCGTCGGAGACGGCCATCGCCACCGCGAAGTTCTGGGCCGCCGATGCGGGCCACCGGGTCGCCCACACCGCGGTCCATGTGCACGGCGGCGTCGGCATCGACCTGGACTACCCGCTGCACCGCTACTTCCTGGCCGCCAAACAGGGCGAATTCACCCTCGGCGGCGCGACCATGCAGCTGCGCCGTATCGGCGCCGCCCTGGCCAGCGCCGGCTGAGGGTGGTGGCGCCCGGCCGGCAGTCTGGGGTATGCAGGAACTGCCGCCGCGTCGGGCCTGCGCGGCAGGAGCCGTGCCAGCGCGTGAGCCACACCCCGGTGGGCCCGGCCGTACCGTATCCCGGCCGGCGTGCGGACGCCTGCTGGTACCCGTCAGGAGGGGATTCCTTGCGCCGGCCCGCCGGCGACCAAGTACAAGTATGGAAAGCGTCCCGATTGATGGCGAGCCGACAGACGAGGACTTGCTGGGCCGCCTGAGCAGCGATCCAGCGGCGTTCGAGGTCTTCTACCGCCGGCATGTGGACCGGGTTGTCGGATTCGCGGCCCAGCGGGTCAGCCAGCCAGCCGACGCGGCCGACCTGGTCGCCGCCACCTTCGTCACGGTCCTGACCGCGGCCCGGTCCTACGACCCGGAGCGGGGCGAGCCGGGAGCATGGCTGCTGGGGATCACTGCCCGGCTGATCGCCAACGCCCGGCGCCGTAAGTTCCGTGAGTCGGCCGCCATGGCCCGGATCGCGGGCCGCCGCCTGATCGACCAGAGCGATATCGACCGCCTGGAAGAGCGTATTGACGCCGCTCGATCCAGTCAGGCTGTCCTGGCCGCTCTCGGCCGGCTCAGGCCCCGCGCCCGCGAGGCTCTGCTGCTCGTGAGCGCCGCGGGTCTGCGCCCTACTGAGGCCGCACGCGTCCTGGGTATCAGTCCCGCCGCGTTCCGGATGCGGTTGTCCAGCGCTCGCCGGGCGCTGGACAAGGCGATCGACGCCGCGGCCGCGGCAAGCGCTGGCCAGTGCCCGGAAGAACCGGTCACCTCCATGCGGAATCCCCACCTGAAAGAGGCCGTCAAATGAACACCGGCATATCCCGCGAGAGCCGTTTCGAGGAGCGCCTGCTGGCGGCCATCCTCGACGATTTCGATCACCTGACCGCCCCAGCCGGGCCCCACCCGGCCCGGCGCCGGCGCGCCGTCACCGCACTGACCGCCACGGTGGTGGTGGTGGTGGTGGGCGTCACCGCCGCAACCCTGGCCGGGCTGAGCGGGCCAGGCCCACGGCACACCCTGCCACCCGCCGCCAAAATCCCCGCCAGCCCGAAGCTGCAGACCGCCGCCTACGTCGTGAATCACATGAACGTCGCCCTGAACGCGAACACCGCCGTCCTGAACATCATCAGCCACGCACCAGACTCCCAGACCGGCAAGCCAGTCACCGACGAGACCTGGAGCACCAGCCTGAGCAACACCTCCCGGAGCGAAGAACTCAGCCCCACTGGCCAGCCAGTCACCGGCTCCCTCCTGACGGTTACCGCGCATCGGACCGTCTCGATCACGGTCAACTACCGCAGCCGGACCTGGAGCACAGTCACCTACCCATTCGGCTCCGCCACCTCCGCGCGAACCCCGGGCCCGCTCCCCCAGACACCACTGCGGCAGGCCGCCCAGCTGCGCGCCCAGGTCAAAGCCGGACAGGTGACCGTGACCGGGCGGGCCACGGTAGACGGGCAGACCACCATCCACCTGACGGAACACCTGGCCGGCGGCCAGATCAACCTGTGGGTCAGCCCCACCACCTACCTGCCGGTCCGGGAGATCGACACGGCGGCTGGCGTGCCGCTGACCAGTGACAAGGCCATACGGAACGACTATCGGTGGTTCCCGGCCACGGCGGCGAACCTGCGCCTGATCACCGCAGCAGCGGCGATCCCCGCCGGGTTCACCCAGGTCAGCCCGGGCTAACACCAGGAACCAGCCCAATGACGCGGCCGGGCGGCCGGCCGGTCTCCGTGACCGGCCTGCCGCCCGTGCCGCGATGGCTCGCCGCGATCACCTCCGCGCGGTCAGCCCCTGGCGCCAGCGTGCTTAGGCCAGGCCTGGCTGGGTTCCGGGCTGGGCAGGCCGACCGGAGCGGACCGGCCTGCCGGGCGGTGCGAGATCCCTGGCATCCAGGCCAGCCATCTCGGCAAGTACCAGTTGCGGTCACCGAGCAGGGCCATCACCGACGGCAGGAGCACCACCCGGATCAAGGTCGCGTCCAGCAGGATGGCGGCCGCGAGGCCGACCCCGAGCTGCTTGAAGTCCTGCATGGACAGCGTGCCGAAGACCGCGAACACCGCGACCATGATGACCGCCGCGCTGGTCACGACGCCGGCCGTGGACCGAATGCCGTACGACACCGCCTGCGCCGTGGTCATGCCACGATCCCGCGCCTCGCGGATCCGGGACACCACGAACACGTGGTAGTCCATGGACAGGCCGAACAGGACCACGAACAGGAACAGCGGGATCCAGGACTCGATCGCGCCCACCGCGTGCGTGCCTACCAGCGCCGCCCCCCAGCCGTGCTGGAAGATCGCGGTCATGACGCCGTAGGCGGCGGCCACCGAGAGCAGGTCGAGCAGCACGCAGGTGGCGGCGATTACTACCGATCCGAGCGCTGCCAGCATCAGCACGAAGGCCGCGGCCATCACGAAGGCGAACGCCCTGATAGCGGCGCTGCGCAGCGCGGCGTTGTAGTCGAGCGAGGCGGCCAGCTGACCGTCGGTCAGCGCCTGGGTGCCGGGAGCCCGGCCGAGCGTCCGCGGGATCAGCCGCTGGCGCAGCTCGGTCAGCGCCGCCACCGACGCCGCGTTGCTTCCGGTGCCCGGCAGCGGCGCGCTGATCTCTGCCACGTTCGCGGCCCGGTGGACGGTGAGCTGGACCGGCCGGTGCAGCGCCCCGGCGTGCAGCGCGGCCGTCTCGAAGGACGCGATGGCCCGCCGTGCCTGCGGCGCCTGGATGTCCCGCGCTTTGACAACGATCTCGGCCGGTGCCGCGCCACCGGGGAACGCGGCCGCGATCTGCCGCGTGGCCGACCCCTGCGGGCTGTCCCAGGGCAGCAGTTGGGCAAGGCTCAGCGTCTGCGTGTGCATGCCCAGCGCGGGCGCGGCCAGCCCGAGCATAATGGCGGCGGACGCCACCGCGAAGATCGCCGGCCTGGCGAGCACCCGGCGCAGGACGGCGTTCCACGCTCGCCCGCCGACCGCGCCATCCGTCCCGGCCACCCGGCCGCGCCGCCGCCCGGGCAGCGGAATCCGGCCCAGGTCCACCCGGTCCCCGAGCAGCGAGAGCACGGCGGGCAGCACGGTCACCGAGCCGAGCACCGCCGCGAACACGACCACCATGGCCGCGAGGCCCAGGCCCTCGAACGTGGCCATGCCGGACAGCAGCATGCCCACCATCCCGGTCATCACGATCAGCCCGGAGACCAGCACGCTGCGCCCCGAGGTCGCGGCGGCGACCTGGAGCGCTTCCGCCCGGTCCCGGCCGGCCGCCCGCTCCTGGCGCACCCGGTACAGGTAGAACAGCGAGTAGTCGACGCCGACGGCCAGGCCCATGAGCAGCATCACCGAGTTCGCGTAGCTGTTCATCCCGGCCAGGTGGCTGAGCAGGTCGGCCAGCCCGATGGCGCCGATGAACGCGGTGAGCGCGAACAGCACGGGCAGCACCGCGGCCACCAGCGCGCCGAAGACGGCCAGCAGGACCCCGATGGCGAGCGGCACCGCGGTCCACTCCGCCCGCGCGAAGTTCGTGCCGATGGTGTTGTTCAGCGCCTGCTGGGCGCTGGCGTCGCCGGTCTCGTTCATCGTGAAGCCTGGGCTGGCCGCTTGGGCCCGGGCGACCGCGGCCACCACCCGGCTCACCTGTGAGTCCGCGCCACGCAGCTGGAACCGGATCAGCGCATCCCGGCCACTGGCGGAAAGGAGGTGGTCGGCGTAGGGATTCCCGACGTCCCGGGCCAGGCCGGTGCCGTTGATTTCGGCCAGCGCCCGGCCCACCGCATGCCGGAAGGCTGGCGAGGCCGTGGTCACCGTGGCGGCGCTGCTCCGCAGCAGCACCAGCTCGGTGGCGGGCTGGCCGATGTGCGCGCTGGCGAGGATCTGCTCGGCCCGGGCGGAATCACCGGCGCCCTGCCGGTAATTGGGCAAGCCGATCCGGCCCGCGGCGCCGCCCAGCAATGTCGCGCCTATAACGAACAGCAGCCACGCTCCGATCGCGATCATGCGGTGCCGCGCGCTCCAGCCGCCCAGCGTGGCCGCGAGACCGCGCCGCGGTGACCCAGTTGCGTATGCCGCGCGTGTGTATGCCATAGCCAACTCCGTGGTTCGCTCTCCCGGCCGGTTTTCCGGCCCGGTCAGCGACGCTAAGGCGCCCACCTGCCCGCGTGACATACGGCTGAGTGGCGTGTTCGGGTACACCTAGATACACCCCCCGGTTGGGGTGCAAGCGTCACTGCGCCCCGTCCCGCCGGCCGCCACACTGGCCGTAGGCGGCACGCGATGCGAAGGGACTAAAGGTGATGACGGGCATTACGCCAAGCACGGGGGGCTCGATCACGTCCCGGCAGCGTGGCTACCGGAGCTTGCTTGCCTCGGCCCGCGGGCTGGCCCTGGTAGGTGTGGCCCTGGCCGAGGCCGGGCTGATAGTGGCGCTGGCCCTGGAGCTGAGCTTCGCGGTCTTCGTGTACCCGCTGCTGTTGATCCCGCCGACCCTGCTGGCCGTCCGGCGGCTGGCCAACCTCGTCCGGCGGCTATCTGGCGAGTGGTGCGGCGTGCCCATCCCCGTCCCGTACCGGACGTACCGCGAACCCGACCCCGGGGCTGGCAGGTGGCGGCGGTTCGGGCAGGCCAGCGGGCAGCTGGTCACCGAGCCCGCGACCTGGCGGGATCTGCTGTGGATGACCGTGGACCCGCTGGCCTGCTGGGTGCTGGCGGCCATTCCGATCACGGTCATCGGCTGGGGACTATTCGGCGTGCTGATGCCGGCCGTCTGGAGCCCGATCGTCCACGCCGGCGGCAACCAGTGGTACGCGTTCATCCGGGTCAGCAACGAGTACACCGCACTGCTGTGCCTGCCGCTGGGGCTGGCGTTCATCGCGCTCGGCCTGTGGATCGCCCCGCTGTTCCTGCGCTGGTACGGGCAGTCGGCACGGTCCATGCTGGCGCCGACCAAGCAGGCGACGCTGCAACGGCAGGTGGCGCACCTGTCGGAGAGCCGCGCCGAGGTGGTAGACACCGGCGCCGCCGAGATCCGCCGGATCGAGCGGGACCTGCACGACGGGGCCCAGGCCCGGCTGGTGGCGATGGGCATGACGCTCAGCGCCGCCGAACAGGTGATCGACGAGAACCCGGCCGCCGCCCGGGCCCTGCTGCTCGAGGCCCGCGACGCGTCGGCCAAGGCTCTCACCGAGCTGCGCGACCTGGTCCGCGGGATACACCCCCCGGTGCTCGCCGACCGCGGCATCGCCGAGGCGGCCCGGGCGCTGGCCATGGACAGCCCGCTGAAGATCCGGGTCACCAACGAGCTGCAGGGCCGCCCCCCGGCGCCCGTGGAGTCGGCGGCCTACTTCGCGATCAGCGAACTGGTGGCCAACGTGTCCAAGCACGCCGGCGCGCACCAGGCGTGGATCGACCTCCGGTACGAGCGCGGCATGCTGAGAATCGACGTCGGCGACGACGGCCGGGGCGGCGCCGACCCAGCACGCGGGACCGGCCTGCGCGGCATCGAGCGGCGGCTGTCGGCCTTCGACGGCATACTCGCCCTGAGCAGCCCGCCCGGCGGGCCGACCGTGGCGACCTTGGAGCTGCCATGCGAGTTGTCATCGCCGAAGACCAGTTCCTTCTGAGAGACGGCCTCATCCGGATGCTCGAGGCGCACGGCTTCGAGGTCGCGGCGGCGGTGGACTCCGGGGCCGGGCTGCTGGACGCGGTCGCGGAGCACCACCCCGACGCCACCGTCGTGGACGTCAGGCTGCCGCCGACCTTCACCGACGAGGGCCTGCGCGCCGCGCTGGAGGCCCGCCGCCGGGTGCCCGGGCTGCCGGTCCTCGTGCTGTCCCAGTACGTCGAGCAGATCTACGCGCGCGAACTGCTGGCCGACGGCTCCGGCGGGGTCGGCTACCTGCTCAAGGACCGCGTATTCGACAGCGCCCAGTTCGCCGAGGCACTGCGCCGCGTCGCCGCCGGAGGCACCGCGATGGACCCCGAAGTCATCTCCAAGCTGCTGGCCCGCAACGCCGGCGACAGCGAGCTTGGCGGCCTCAGCCCGCGGGAGCGGGAGGTGCTCGAGCTGATGGCCGAAGGACGGTCCAACGCCGCGATCGCCCAGCGGATGGTGATCACCGAGCGGGCGGTGGCCAAGCACACCTCGTCTATCTTCCTTAAGCTCGGCCTGCAGCCCTCCGACGACGACAACCGCCGCGTCCTCGCCGTCCTCGCCTACCTCGGCCGCTGAACCCAGCCCGCGATCGGCCAGGCCGGCCCGGGCCTTACCCCTGGACGCTGACCGCGACGTCGGTGGAGGTGGCGGAGATCAGCGAGGTGGCGTGGGACTCGACCAGGACGGGGGTCGTGGACGACGTTGTGGTCCCGTCGCCGAGCTGTCCGTGCTGGTTGCCGCCCCAGGCGTAGACATTCCCGGTGGTCGACACGGCATACGAGGCGTCGCCGCCGCTGGCCAGGGCCTGGTAGGTCACGCCCGCCGGTGGGAAGATCCGCACCGGAGACGACTTCGATACGAGGTTTCCGGTGCCAAGCTGGCCGGCGCCATT
Source organism: uncultured Actinomycetes bacterium (assembly GCA_963730235.1). Lineage (GTDB taxonomy): Bacteria > Actinomycetota > Actinomycetes > Streptosporangiales > Streptosporangiaceae > DASXKD01. Next base: position 54,892 of record CAVSRH010000019.1, on the reverse strand, counting down.
AGCGCCCCACGCGTAGATGTTGCCGTTGGACAGCATGACCAGGGTCTGCCCGTCCTGGGGGTCGTTGCCTCCCTGGGCGGCCTGGGTCACGGCCGCGGGGAGCTGCACCTGGACCGGCACGTCCGAGGACCCGCCGGCGGTCCCGTCACCCAGCTGCCCCTTGCTGTTCCAGCCCCAGTCGTAATACGTCCCGTTGGACAGCAGCGCGCCCACGTTGTTGAAGCCGGACACCAGCGCGGTGACCGACCCGCCGCTCAGCCCGTGCACCTTGACCGGGACGTGGCTGGAGGTGGTGCTGCCGTCCCCGAGCTGGCCGACGTGGTTCCCCCCGCACGAGAACAAGGTCCCCCCGGCGTCGTAGGTGGTGTGCTGGGCGGCGCCGGCCACAGCCGTCACGCCGGAGAGGGGCAGCTGTACCGGGGTGCTGTAGGACGTCTCGTTCCCCAGGCACAGTTCGCCGCCCGCGTTGGCGCCCCAGCCCCAGACGTGCCCGGCAGTGTCGATCGCATAGGCGGTGTCCCATGGCATCGCATCGGTCGGTATCGACGCGATCCGCACCCCCGCTGGGAACCTCACCTGCACCGGCGTGGCCGAGCTCGCGGTGCCGCCGTCACCCAGCTCACCCTGGGAGCCCGAGCCCCACGCCCACACGGTCCCGTTGGCCAGCAGCGCATACGCGGCACTGTTGGAGGTCCCCACCTCGGCGACCGGGCCGGGCAGGTCTACCGCAACCGGTGAGCGATGCCCCTGGCCCCAGTGGGCGACCGTCCCGCCCGATGCGCCCTGAGCCGCCGCAGCGCCCCCAACCAAGACCGCGGGCAGGCAGCCCAGGCACAGGCCGGCCCCCGCCATCAGCACTGCCTTCCGGACCGCCGCACCAGTTCCCCGGATCATTTGCATGAACCGACTGTAACCAGGCAGCCGGGGGGTGCGGTCATTTCATGGCAGGATGTACCGCTCCACCGCTTTGGCGAAGCCTTCGTCCTCGTTGGTGGCCGTAACCCGGCGGGCAGCCCGCTGGACTTCAGGGCTCGCATTACCCATGGCGATGCTGAGCCCTACGTGGGCGAACATGAGCACGTCGTTGGGCTGGTCCCCGATCGTGGCGATGTCCTCGAAACCGATCCCATAGCTCCTGGACAGGTAGCGGACCACGTAACCCTTGTTGGCGTCGGGATGGGTGATGTCGGCGTAGTACGGCTGGGATCTTGCCGCCGACACGTGGTCGCCGAAGCGCTCGCGTGCCGCGTCCACCGCCCGCTGGACCGCGTCGTGGTCGTCGCTCACCCCCACGATCTTGGCCACGCCATCGGAGACCGAGGTGAAGCTCGCGACCGGAGTTGGGCCGAACTTGACCGTCCAGGCCTCACGCGCCACATGCGGTGCCTGGGCGTCCCGGACGAACCAGTCCGCGCCGCGGTAGACCCATACGTCCACCCCGTGGCTGCCGAGTAGCTCGATCACCGACGGCGTGAGGTCGTCGGGGATTGCCCTTTGCTCGATCACCGACATGTCGGGGCGGGCGAACACCCCACCGTTGAAACCCGCGATGGGCGTAGTGAGGTGAAGCGGCTCGATGAGCATCGACATACCGCGCGGTGGCCGGCCGCTGGTGACCGCGAACAGTATCCCCGCCTGCCCCAGTTTCTCCACCGCGGCGATGGCCCGGTCGGTGAGGACCTTGTCCTGGGTTACCAGCGTGCCGTCGACGTCGGCGAGCAACAACCGGATAGCCACCTTGCCTCCCGTGACGACGCATTGGGCGCGGGTGGCAGCCTACCCATTCCCGGATGATCGCGTTCCGGCGGCGGCACCCGTTCTCAGGTGGCCGCGCGGTCGGCGATCACCAGTGACGCCGCGGCCTCGACCCGGCCCGCCGGGATCGTGGTGTCCCCGGCCAGGAGCTTAGCCAGGGCATCCTGCTTGTCGGCACCGGTGACCAGCCAGAGGAGCTGGCGGGCCCGCGCCAGCGCCGGGTAGGTCAGTGTCATCCGCACCCGCCCCTGGTAGGGCTGGGTGAGGGCGACCAGGCGGTCGGTGACCGCCAGCACCGGGTCGCCGGGCACGAGCGACGCAGTATGCCCGTCCGGGCCAAGACCCAGATGGACGAGATCGAAGCGGGTGGGCAGCGACGCCGCATAATCCGCCGCCGCGGCCGCCAGATCGCTGCCCTCGACCGGCATCGCCCGCACCTGCGCCGGGGCTGAGCCCAGCGCCTTGGTGAGGTGAGCGAGGTTCCGGTCGGGGTCATCGAGTGGGGCGACCCGCTCGTCGACCTGGTAGATGATGACCGCGTCCCAGGGGACCTGCTGCGACGCCAATTCGGCGAACATCGCCCACGGCGTGTGCCCGCCGCTGACTGCGAAGTGGAAACTGCCGCTGGCCGCAACCGCAGCGCGGGCGCGCTCGGCCACGAATGCCGCCGCCGCCACGGCCACCGCGGCAGGGGCGGCCAGCGATTCGAGTTCATGGTGCATGCCGGAGCCTAATCCCAACCCGGCCGATTCGGTCAAGTTCAGCGAGCACTTAACCGCCTCCCGGCGGGACGGCCCCTGCCATCCCCTCCGCTCAGTCACTCCCATCCATGCGGATTTGGGCTATTTCCAGCTGGTGCCGTTCCAGTGCGCGATCAGGGTCCGCTGGCCGCCGCCATTAAAGGTTGAGTTGTAGCCGACCGCCCAGGCGTTGGTGGCAGAGGCGGCGGCCACGCCGTTGAGGACGTGAACTTTCTCCTTGGTGGGGTTCGGGCTGGGCATCTGCTTCCAGGCCGTGCCGTTCCAGTGCGCGATCAGGGTGCTGTTGCCCGTAAACCCGACCGCCCAGGCGCTGGTGGCAGAGGCGGCGGCCACGCCGCTGAACGAGCCGGCGGACGCACTGGGGCCGGCGGTCTGTGTCCAGGTGGTGCCGTTCCAGTGGAAAGACAGTGTCCCATTCACACTGTCGGATCCCACCGCCCAAGCGTTGCTGGCCGAGGTGGCGGCCACGCCGGAAAGCACGTCGTCGCCTGGCGAGGCCGGGCTTGGCACTTGCTGCCACTTGGTGCCGTTCCAGTGCAGGATCAGGGGGGTGAAGTCGGCGGTCCCGACCGCCCAGGCGTTGGTGGCGGAGATGGCGGCGACACCGTATAGCACGGTGTACTGGGCGGAAGGGTCCGGGCTGGGCACCTGCGTCCAGGTGCTGCCGTTCCAGTGCAGTATCAGCGACTGGCTGTTGGACGAGCCGCTGGTGAGGTATCCGACCGCCCAGGCGTTGGTGGCCGAGGTGGCGGCCACGCCGTAAAGGATGTTGGTCAGGCCGCTGAAGCTCGGGGTGGCCGCCACCTGCCATTTGGTGCCGTTCCACCGTTCGATCAGCGGCTCGCCACCGGGACTGGCGCTGGTGGTGTACAGACCGGCGGCCCAGGCGTTGCTGGCGGAGGTCGCCGCCACGCCATCAAGGACGTTGGCACCCGAACGATTCGGGCTGGGCACCTGCTTCCAGCCTGTCCCGTTCCAGTGCGCGATCAAGGTGCTGCCGTTGTTGCCGCCGACCGCCCAGGCGTCGCTGGCAGAAGTGGTCGTCACGCCGTTGAAGAAGCCGTTGACCGCGAAGGATGCGGCCGCGCTGGCCGCGCGCGGCAGCGTGGCGGTCAGGCGCCGGCCGGAGCCGCTGAGAGCAGACCGGCAAGGGCAGTGCCCGCAAGGACGATCGCCCCCCAAAGCGGGACGCGGCGTCTTCGGCCTGAAGTGATCGCCATGGCTCATTCACCTTTCGAGCGTGGTGCCGCCAACGTCGACCTGGATGAAGTGCAGCTGGTCCCCGAACGCGCATGGCCAGCCGCCCGCAGAATGCAGGTCACCGGCAACGTCTAACACCGGTATCTGCACAGAGGCGCCGCTGTGGCTTACTGATACACCACATCTTCGTGCCCGGCCACGCGCTCGACGGCCTCGCCTGGGGCCTGACCGCCGTCGGGTTCGCCGCCGCGGCGGCGGCGCTGCTGCGCGACCAGCACCGAGTTCCTTGGCCTTACGCAGGCCCGCCAGCCCGTAGTCCGTAGGTATGACGCGCCCAGCGAAGGTCATCCGCCCGCCGGACGACCGCCCCGATCCCACGTTCCTAGCGTTCGACGCATCGAACACCGGCACTGACCTGGGTCAGTTGGAAATACGGCCGTCAGCCACAGCAGCAAGGAGAACCCCCATGAGATTTCGTATGCGCACGTCGCGGGCGCTCGCCGTTGCCGCGGTGGGTGCGCTCATCGCGACGACAACCGGTGTGGGCCTGGCCGAGGCGTCCAGCAGCGGCTACCAAGCGTGTGCCAATTCCGGCGGGAAGCTGGCGCTGGAGAACACCAGCGGCAACTGCCCCACCGGCTACAGCAAAGTGACCGTGGGCGCCCAGGGACCAGCCGGGCCGAAGGGCGCCACCGGAGCGACCGGGCCCACCGGGCCAGCCGGGCCGAAGGGCGCCACCGGGCCGCAGGGATCAGCCGGGCCAGCCGGGCCGAAGGGCGCCACTGGGGCGACCGGAGCGACCGGCCCCCAGGGCCCGGCCGGAGCCACTGGATCGCAGGGACCGAGCGGCGTCCTATCGATGACGCAGTACGAGCCGGACGGCGGCACCCCGGTCACGGGCAGCAGTTTCGCGTTCCTCGGCGCGCCGCCGGAGCAGTTTTTCGCTGACAGCGGCACAGCGGCCGAGGTCACCGCCACCGTGGACGAGGCTTCGGCGGACGGCAACCAGATCGACGAGGTCCTCGGCATCTGCTACCAGCCCGCCGACGGGTCGACCGTTACCGACGTCAGCTACGTCATTCCGCAGTTCGCGGCCGCCGCCGGGTCGTACTTCACCCAAAGCGTGTCCGGTGACGTGGGCAACCTGTCCGAGGGCGACTACTACGTGGGCCTGTGCGCGGAGGACCAGAACGACGTACTGAACGGCGCGGCCACCGTCACCATCACCATGGCCGAGACCGCATCCGGGGTCACCTACGACGGGGTGAAGGCCGCGCCGAAGCGGCCCGGACGGCAGTAGATCCGGTCTGCCGCGAGCGGATCAGCGGCTAGCCGGCCGGGGCACCTCAACGTGCCCCGGCCGTGCTCAACCGCTGGCACCAGGCCCAGGCCGCTAGTGGGGGTGTCGGTGCCGCCTCGGCCGGGTGCGACAATCGGCGCATGCCAGAACGGCTTGAGGTGCAGCGGGCGGTGGCCGCATCAGCGGGCGAGATCTTCGCCGTGCTCACCGATCCCCGGGGGCACGTGGCCATCGACAGCTCCGGGATGTTGATGGCGGCCAGCGGGGACATCGCCGGCAAGGTGGGAGACACCTTCGTCGTGCACATGGACCGGGAAGCGCTCAACGACTATCCCTTCGGGCTTTACGACGTCACCGTCGAGATCGTCACGTTCGAGCCGGACCAGGAAATTGCCTGGACCGTGCACGGCCAGCTGGACCTCGGCCATGTGTACGGCTACCGGCTGGAGCCCATCGAGGAGGGCACGCTCGTGACGTCCTACTACGACTGGTCGGCGGCCGGGCAGGACTGGAAGGACGCCGCCATCTTCCCGGTGATCCCAGAGAGCGCGCTGCGGGCCACGCTGGGGATCCTGGCCCGCACGGTCGCTCCCGGCAAACCCCGGCCTGCGTCCACAACCCGGTGACCGCGGAGCCCCTACGATTACCGGCCGGTGATCAGGTCGGCACGGCCGGTCAGCGGCGCAGCAGGCCGACGACACGCTCCAGGTGCCGCAGGTCGGTGCTGACGGAGAACGTGGTGAGCACGGTCTGCTGCCACCGCTGGATCTCGTCGGAAATCTTGGCCCAGGGGCCGATCAGGGCGACATCCTCGACCATGGCCGTGGGGACGGCCGCGATCGCGGCGCGCTTGTCCCCGGCAAGGTAGTGGTCCTGGATGACCGCGGCCTGTCCCTCGTACCCCATCCGCGCGAACACCTCGTGGTGGTAGTTGACGCCGCGGGCGCCCATGCCGCCGATGTACAGGGCCAGCGCGGGCCGGAGCAGGTCGGCGGCCCGCTCGGTGTCGTCGTCCACGATGATCCGCATCGGGCCGCCCACCACGTCGAAAGTCTCCGCGGTGTGCCGGGCGCCGGGGCGCGCGAAGCCCTCGGCGAGGGCGGCGGCGTAGAAGCCGTTCATGCTCGGCGAGAAGAAGATCGTGTTCCAGCCGTCGGCGATCTCGGCGGCCAGGGCGACGTTCTTCGGGCCCTCCGCACCCAGGTAGATGGGTATCTCGGTGCGGTACGGATGCAGGATGGACCGCAGCGGCTTGCCCAGCCCGGTCCCGCCCGGATACGGCAGCTGGTAATGCTTGCCCTGATAGGCCACCGGCTCGTCGCGGGCGATGATCGCGCGCAGGATCTCCACGTACTCCCTGGTGCGCTCCAGCGGCCGCGGGTACGGCTGGCCGTACCACCCCTCGACCACCTGTGGGTTGCTGGTACCGACGCCGAGCAGGACCCGGCCGCCGGTCAGGTGGTCCATCGTCATCGCCGCCATCGCCAGGGTCGCCGGCGGCCGGGCCGACAGTTGCGAGATGGCGGTCCCCAGGTGCACGTGGGCGGTCCGCGAACCCCACCATGCCAGCGGCGTCCAAGCGTCGCTGCCGTACGCTTCTGCGGTCCACACCTGATCCAGGCGAAGCTCGTCGGCCGTGGCGAACAACTGCGGCGCGTCGCCGGGCGGGCCGGAACTCCAGTAGCCGACGGTAGTCGCGATCCTCATCTCAGGCCTCCCGCGTCATCACCGATTCTGGCGGCCGGCCGGGCACTAGGCCAATACGGACGCCGGCACAGCCTACGAGCCCGGCCGGTAGCCTCGCTGAGCTGCCTGCCGCTCCGCGTAGCGGACCCGCATCCGGCGCGAGTCGTCCTCCACGACGGCCGGATCGGCGAAGAACGGATCGTGATAGCTGCGGCGCTCGCGCCGCTTGCGGCGGTGCCCGGCACCAGCGTGGCGAGTGACAGCGGCACGCAGCGGCCGGGTCACGAGCCTGCCAAGCAATATAACCGTCATAGCTGCTCGAACTCCTGCGGGTAAGCGATGCACACGCTGACGACCCTAGGAGCGGTTCGCGTGCGGCTACGATCCAATGACATGGCAGGAACACAGACCAATTTGGCCTGGGAGGCACTGCTCGATCCGTCCGCCGTCAGGCCGGGGCCGCTGTACATGCGCGTGGCCGCGGCCATCCGGGCGGCGATCAGGGACGGCCGGCTCCCGCTGGGCGTGGCATTGCCGCCCAGCCGGATGATGGCGGCCCGCCTGGGCGTCTCGCGGTGGGCCGTCACGGAGGCGTACGGGCAGCTCATCACCGAGGGATACCTGGCCGGGAAGACCGGCTCGGCGACCCGGGTGACCTGGGCACCCGGCCCAGCCGATGAGCCCGGGGCCGCCCCGGCCCGCCGGCCCGTACACCGCATGCCGCGCCGGCCCCGGCCGGGTTTGACCTGTACTCCTACAACCCTGACCTGCGGGCCTTTCCGCGTCGCCAATGGGTGGAGGCGATCAAGGCTGCCGCGGAGACGGCGCCGTTCGACCGGCTCGGCTACTCGGAGCCGGGCGGCATGCCGGAGTTGCGGACCGTACTGGCCGAGCATCTGAACCGGAGCCGGGGTGCCTCGGCAGAGCCAGACACGATCTCGATCTTCTCGGGAGCCGGCCAGGGCATGTCCCGGCTCTGCCGGGCGCTGCTGGCAGACGGGCACGCCGCGATCGGGATGGAAAATCCCGGCTCCCCGCGACTGTGGCAGGCCGCGCAGGCCGCAGGCCTGGAGCTGGTGCCGCTGCCAGTAGACGATGACGGCCTGGTTGTCGGCGCCCTGGACAGCCATCCCGGGCTGCGCGCGGTGTGCGTGGGCGCAGCAAGCCAGATAGCACTCGGCTGCCCGCTAGCACCGCACCGCCGCTCAGCGCTGCTGGACTGGGCACGGCGGGCGGATGGCCTGGTGATCGAGGACGACTACCACTCCGAGTTCAGCTACGAGCGCCAGGCGCCACCCGTGATGCAGGGAACAGCCAAGGACCGGGTGGCGCTAATGGGCTCGATGAGCCAGGTGCTGGGTCCCGCGGTCAGCATTGGCTGGGTGGTAGCGCCACGAAGGTGGGTCCGGCAGGTGCGGGCCGAGCACGAGATCCAGTTGCTTCCGCCCGCTCTGAACCAGCTCGCGCTGGTGCAGCTTATGCAATCCGGCGCCTACGACCGGCACCTGCGCACCTCCCGGCAGCGATACCGCGCCCGGCGGGACGCGCTGATCGCCGCGCTGCGACGGCATCTGCCCACTTGCCGCGTGCGTGGCTCGGAGACGGGACTGCAGGTGCTGCTTGAGCTGCCGCCCGGCACCGACGTCACCGCCATCCTCAGAGCCGCCGCGCGCCGCGGCATCGAGCTCTGCGACCTTTATGAGATGCAGCTTCAGCCCGAACCCGAACGATCGAAACCAGCGCTCCTGGTCGGCTTCGGCAGCATAAAAGACACAGCGATCGACGATGCGATCGCGGCCCTGGCGGAAATTGTCCGCGCAGTCGGCTGACCCGGGCGGTGGTCAGTGCAGGCCGCCTAGGCGGTCCAACGTTTCGGTGGTTTCGGTTACCAGGGCGGCCATGACCTCGGCCACCGGGTGGACTTCGTTCATGCGGCCGACGATCTGGCCCACCGGCATGGGCACCACGTCGGGCATGCCGGAGCGCATCAGCCGCTGGTGGGCCTCGCTGACCAGCAGGTTCTGCAGCGGCATGGGCAGCGGCTCGGGGGCGCCGGGTTCGGTCCAGGCCCGCGTCCAGCGGTTGCGCAGCAGTCGTGCGGGCTTGCCGCTGTAGATCCGCGAGCGCACCGTGTCCGACGAGGTGGCGGCCAGCAGCGCCGCCCGCAGCGCGGGAGCGGCCGAGGTCAGCGCGTACTCCCTGGTGGTCAGCCAGGCCGAGCCCATCCAGACGCCGACGGCGCCCAGGGCGAGCGCGGCGGCGATCTGGCGGCCGCAGCCGATGCCGCCGGCGGCGAGCACCGGCGCGTCCGTGCCGACCGCGTCCACGATCTCCGGTATCAGCACCATGCTGGCGATCTCGCCGGTGTGCCCGCCTGCTTCGTAGCCCTGGGCCACGACGATGTCCACCCCGGCGGCCACGTGGTCACGGGCGTGCGCGGCCTTCCCGGCCAGCGCCGCCACCAGCATCCCCTGCGCGTGTGCGCGGGAGATGACATCCGGTGGCGGCGGGCCGAGGGCGTTGGCGATCAGCCGGGCGGGATGAGCCAGCGCCACCTCTACGTGCTGGCGGGCCACCGAGTGCAGCCAGCCGAGGACGCCGTCGCCGGCTGGAGAGTCCTCCGGCAGCGGCGGCACGCCGAGTTTGAGCAGGGTGTCTTCGACGAACTCCCGGTGTCCCTCCGGGATCAGCGAGCCGAGATCGACCGGGGCGCCCTCGGCGGGCACCCGGGCGGGCATCACCACGTCCACGCCGTAGGGCTTGCCGTCGGTGTTCGCGTCCATCCAGTCCAGGACCTTGTCCAGGTCGGCCGGGTCGTTGAAGCGGACGCAGCCCAGCACGCCAAGCCCGCCCGCCCGGCTGATGGCGGCGGCCACGTGCTCGGACGGGGAGAAGCCGACGATGGGGTGCTCGATCCCGAGCAGCGGGCACAGCGACGTCCGCACGGTTCTCCTCAGCGAGCCGGGTGAGGGTGGGCCGGTCGTGCCAGGTCCGCCGGGTGGCTGGCGGCGTGGCGGTTCGCCCAGTGGTAGTCGGGCTTGCCCGCCGGGCCCCGGCCGATGGCGCCGACCAGCCAGATGCTGCGCGGCACCTTGTACCCGGCGATCAGCCCCCGGACCTGCGCCTCGATCGCGGGCAGGTCGGCGGCGCGGCCCTCCCGCAGTTGCACAAGGGCCGCCACCCGCTGCCCGAGCAGGTCGTCGGGAATGCCGATGACGAGCGCGTCGAACACGTCGGGGCAGGACTTCAGCGCGCCCTCGACCTCCTCGGGGAACACCTTTTCCCCGCCGGTGTTCACGCAGGTGCTGCCGCGGCCGAGCAGGGTCACCGTGCCGTCGGCCTCCAGCCGGGCCAGGTCCCCCGGCACCGCGTACCTTTTCCCGTCCACCTCGGCCAGCATCGTCGCGGTCCGGTCCGGGTCCTTGTAGTAGCCGAGCGGCACGTGCCCGCCCCTGGCCAGCCGGCCGACCTGGCCCGGCGGCGCGGCGCGGCCCTGCTCGTCCAGCACGATGACCTCCGGCCCCGGCGCGACGGTCGGGCCGCCGCGCTGCTCCGCGCCCGCGGTCACCACGCCGATGCCGGCGAAGCCGGTCTCGGTGGATCCGATCGCGTCGCTGATGACGAGGTTCGGCAGCGCCGCGGCGAAGGCGTCCTTGACCACCGGGGAGAACAGCGCCCCGCTGGAAGAGACGGCGAACATCGACGAGGCGTCGTAGCCGCCCTCGTGGTAGGCCTCGATCAGCGGCCGGCCCATCGCATCGCCGATGATCAGGATCAGGTTGACCTTGTACCGCTCGATCGCGCGCCAGACCTCGTGCGCGTCGAAACGCGGCGGCAGCACCACGGTGTCCCCGGAGAACAGCGCCGCCAGCATGGCCACCTGGGCGGCGCCGTGGATCAGCGGCGCCGCGGTGAGCCGGACCAGCCCGCCGGATTCCAGGCCCTTGCGGGACTGCTCCCACTCGTCGGCCAGCGCCACCCCGGTCAGGAAGTCGATGCCGCCGGCGAGCGTGCGCCACAGGTCCTCGTGGCGCCACATGACGCCCTTCGGATAGCCGGTGGTCCCGCCGGTATAGATGATATAGACGTCATCGGCGGAGCGCGGCGGGAAATCACGCTCCGGCGAGCCGCCCGCGAGCGCCGCGCCATACTCGGTGGCGCCGCAGGCGTCGGCGCCACTGCCGTCCTCGATCATCACGGTGCCGCGCAGCCCGCGCGCGGCCGCCGCGGCGGCGGCCAGCGGCGCGTACTGCCGGTCGCAGACCAGCGCCACCAGGTCGGCGTCGGCGAACATGTACTGCAACTCGTTCTCGGTGTACCGGTAGTTGATGTTGACCGCGACGGCGCGGATCTTGCACGCCGCGATGATCGTCTCGGCCGCCTCGATGGAGTTGTGCGCGTACATCCCGATGTGGTCACCGGGCCGGACGCCCAGCCCGGAAAGGTAATGGGCAAGCCGGTTGGCGCGCTCCTCGAACTCCTGGTAGGTCACCTGCCGGCCGCCGCTGACCAGCGCAATCCGGTCACCGAACACATCGACGGCATGCTCGAAGAGGTCGGCGAAGTTCCGGGCCATGGGTATGAAACTAGAACGTGTTACTGTTTTGGGCAACCCTGGACAGGCGGGAGGAGCGGGCACCGTCATGACCACCCCGGATACCGAGCCCCCGCACGCGCTCATCGAGCGCGCGGGGCACGTCCTGGTCGTGACGATGAACCGCCCACAGGTACGCAACGCGCTCAGCGGGCCCATGCTCGCGCTGCTGCGCGAAGCCTGGAACCAGGTCGACAACGACCCCGCCATCCGGGTCTGCATCCTCACCGGCGCAGGCGGCGCGTTCTGCGCCGGGGCCGACCTGAAAGCGATGACCCGCGCACACCCCGGTGACACGGCTAACGCCGGGACCTTCGACCCGTCGGTGATCGAACCACTGCTCAAGGGCCGCCGTCTGACCAAACCCTTGATCGCCGCCGTCGAGGGCCCCGCCGTCGCCGGCGGCACCGAGATCCTCCAGGCCACCGACATCCGGGTGGCCGGCGAGAGCGCCCGGTTCGGCGTCTCCGAAGCACGCTGGGGCCTGTTCCCCCTCGGCGGCTCCGCGGTCCGGCTCCCCCGCCAGATCCCCTACACCATCGCCGCCGACCTGCTGCTCACCGGCCGCCACATCACCGCCGCCGAGGCCCTCCAGATCGGCCTGATCGGCCACATCGTCCCCGACGGCCAGGCACTCACCACGGCCATGGAAATCGCCAAGACCATCGCCGCGAACGGCCCGGTCGCGGTCCGCGCCATCCTGCGCACCATCCGCGAGACCGAGGGCCTCCCCGAGGCCGACGCCTTCAAGATCGAAGCCCAGCTCGGCATGACCGTCTTCCGCAGCGAAGACGCCAAAGAGGGCCCCCGCGCCTTCACCGAAAAGCGCAAACCCAGACTTCCGCGACCGCTGAGTTCCGCGGCTCCTGCGTTCCGCGACCACAGACCGCGCAGCCTGCGAACTGAGCACCACTCGCAGGCAGCTTTCCACGCGAGCCTGCAACCCGAGCACCATCGCCCCATCACGGCAGGAACGACCCAGACCCTTACTCGCCGAGCAGCCGCGCCTTCTCCGCGGCGAACTCTTCATCGGTCAGGATCCCCTGGCTGTGCAACTGCCCCAGCTTCTCCAGCTCCCCGAAGTGCGCCGCGGCCGGTGACGTGGAGGCGCCCTGCGCCAGGCTGTCGTCGCCGCCGGTGTACGTGCTGGTGACCACGACGCGGTGGCCAGCCCCGGGCCGCTGGACCGCGTGGCCGCTCTGGCCGGGGTCGATGGTGACCCGCTTGTGGTTGTGCGGGGCGACCGCGACGGTCACCGTGGAGCCTTCGCTGTAGCCGGGGGCGCAGATGCGGCTGTCGGTCTCGTAAGGCGCCGTACCGGGGATGGTGACCCGCAGCCGGTACTTGTAGACGCGCGGCGCCTCCCAGGCGAACTCGCCCTGCTGGATGACCTCGTTGGTGCGCTTGCGGGCCAGCACCTCCGCGGTGCCGCGGATGCCGCGCTTGAGCAGCCGCGGGTCCCCGTTCCGCACCACCACCTGGCTCAGGTACATGGCGTATACGAACGGGCCCCACCACAGGAGGCCCACCACCACGATGGCGAGCGCGATCGCGGCGCCGTGCGGCAACCCGCTGAGGGCGTAGATCGCGGCGCCAATCGGCAGGAAGGCCGCGGACATCACCACGAAGATGGTCCAGCAGATGATGGAGATCTTTCCAACGGTCATCGCAGATCGCCTTCCTAGCCAAGGCACCTGATCAACGGGTAAAGCAGTCGAGCTGCCTTGCCGAATGGGCCGGCGGGGTTGGCCGATGCGGAAGGAAAACCTAGACGCTAGGGGGAAGCATCTGATGCCGGTGGGTCCCTGTCAACAGGCAGAACGCCGCCGGCCCGCAGCGCCCCCGCGACTGGGCGGCTGCGGGCCGACGGCACGCGCGACTACCAGGTCGCCTGCCCGCCCATGAACAGAGACTGGACCCGCTTGGGGAAGGGAGTGAAGGTGCCCCCGGTCATGGCGCCGACCACCGGCACGGGCGCGCCCTGGGATGTCGGCCAGCCACCGCCCGCCTTGGGCCATGCGCCGTCGATGATCATCGCCTTGGCGGTGGGGCTGACCCAGGCCACGTCCGCCCAGGAGATGCCCTGGCCCTCGCCCTGCAGCTGGCCCAGCACCGCCACCGGCTTCGCCGTGGCCACCGAGAACTCGGTGAACGCCAAGGTCGTGCTGCTCTCGGCCTGCAGCCGCGCGTCGTACTGCCGCAGGGCGGAACTCTTGGCAAGGTGGATGTGCTTCATGAGGTTGCTGCAATAGGCGGTCTTCTTGGCGATGTGACGGCCGGTCCCCCGGCACTGCGGCGGGAGCAGGCTGCGGACGATCCTGGCGAACCCCCCCGAGGGCGGGAGGCCCGGCTTGCCCTGCCAGTTGAAGGTGCTCTCCTCGGCGACGATGTCGCGGCCGGCGGGGAGGAGCAGCATGTTCCCGTAGGCCTGTTTCAGGGCCTCGACCCGGCCACTGATCAGCCAGCTCGGGAATGGGACCCGGGTGCTGGCCGCGGTGAGGCTGCCCCCTGGCTTGGCGGAGTCGAGGAGGCGGATCTGGGCCTTGGCCCCGCCCTCTCCCAGGAATTGTTCGTACAGCAGCGTCCGGTCGTCGCCCGCCCACACCAGCGACTGGGCGGTGGGCTTGTCCTGGCCAACCCAGCCGGCGCCGGAGAACGTCCAGCTCCGCTGTGCGCCGGTGGCCAGGGTGGATACCTGGATCTCCGACACACGGGCCCCGCCACCGGTGGCCTGCGCGTGGAGACCGCCAGTTTGCTGCCGTCGGGGGACAGCGCGAAGCCGTTGATGTTGCCGCTGACCGGAGGCATCCGCAGCCGTTGCAGCGCGCCCGGCTGGCCGGAGCGGCGCAGTTCCAGCCGGTAGATCCTGGCCGGCCCGGTCCCCTCGAGCAGGCCCCGCGCGCCGGCGACCGGCTGCGCTCGCTGCGCGGCCAGGACGAAGGTCCGGTCGTTCCCGGCCGCCGCCACCCAGGTGAACACCTGATAAGGCGCGGGCGGGGCGACGCTGCCCAGCAGCGCGCCGCTGGCGGTGACTGCGACCACGGCGCGCCGTCCCTGGTCCGGCAGGGTACGCCCCCCGTGCAGGGCCACGAGATAGCGAGGTACCTGGGCGAACGGGGACGCGGCTGTCGCCGACGGCTTGTGTCCCCCGTGGCCCGGCCGGCCCCCGACCTTGGCGGAGATGGCCAGCGACAGGGCGACCGCGGTGGTCACCGCAACGGCGGCGGCCACCGGTGCGAGCCAGGCCCGCCAGCGGTGCCGCCGCGGCGGCTCACCGAGGCCGGGCAGGCTCGCTCCGCCGTTCAGGTGCACGGGCACGCGGCCGGGCGCCGCGTGCAGGCCGGCCCGCTCCAGGCTTGCCCGGGCGGCGGCCACGATGTCCGGGGCAGGGGGCGGCGGCTCGGCCAGCAGTTGCCGGACCGCGGTCAGCTCGTCCATGTCATCGTTCCTTCGTGGTTCGTTCGGCGCGGTCATTGCGGTTCCCCTGCCTGGCCGCCAGCCGGGTTGATGTCACCGAGCACCTGGCGGACCCGCCTGCGGGCACGGTTCAGCCGGGAGCACACCGTGCCGTAGGGGATGCCGAGCGCCTGGGCGACCTCCTGGTAGTCCAGTCCGGCCAGGGCTATGAGCAGCAGCACGTCCCGGTCGCCGGCGTCCAGCCCGGCCAGCGCCGCCGCCAGGGCCGGCCCGGCCGCAGCGGCGGCGACCCGGTCGGCGACCTGCTCCTCGTCGCTGGGCGAGGTGTCACGGTCGCCGGATTTGGCGAGCGCACGGTAGCGGCGCTGCTCCTGGCGCCGGTGCGTGCCGACCAGGTTGGTGGCGATGCCGTAGAGCCACGGCCGGGCGCAGTCCCTGGCCAGGTCGTAGCGCTGGCGCTGGGCGAACGCGGCGACGAACACCTCCGCGGCCAGATCGTCGGCGGCCTTGTCGCCGACCCGCCGGGCCAGGTACTGGTGCACGGGCGCGAAGTAGCGCTCGAAGATGGCGGCGAACCGCTCCGGCTGGGTCCAGGACTGCTCGATCACCGCGGCATCGGCCTCCGGTGGGCCGGTGAGCCTGGCAGTCACGGTCAAGGGTCACATCCTTCAACGGATGGCATGGTCACCCTGTTGTTAGCTTGACCCGTCCGTTCCCTTCACGGCCGCTATTCCGGCAGGCCGCGGGCCGGTCAGATGGCGCGGTCGCGGCCGGCCCAGTACGGGTCGCGCAGCCGCCGTTTGTAGAGCTTGCCGTTGGGGTCGCGGGGCAGTTCGGCGACGTAATCGATGGTGCGCGGCAGCTTGAACTTCGCCACCCGGCCGGCCAGGAACTCCAGCAGCTCGGCGGTCAGCCCCGGGCCGGGCTCGGCGTCCGGGACCGGTTCCACCACGGCCTTGACCTCTTCGCCCCAGTCGTCGTGCGGGATGCCGAACACGGCCACGTCCGCCACGGCGGGGTGGCAGGCCAGTTCGGCCTCGATCTCGGCCGGGTAGATGTTCACCCCGCCCGAGATGATCACGTCGCTGCCCCGGTCGCGCAGGAACAGGAAGCCGTCGGCATCCAGGTAGCCGATGTCCCCGACGGTGAACATCTCCCCGGCCCGCGCCGCCCGGGTCTTCTCCTCGTCCTGGTGGTAGGAGAAGTTCGACGTGCCCATCTTCATGTAGACCAGGCCCTGCTCGCCGGCCGCCACCTCGTGGCCGGCCGGGTCCAGCACCTTGATCACCGATCCCTTCCACGGCAGGCCGACCGAACCCGGCTTGCGCAGCCACTGTTCGGCGGTGATGAGCGTGCCGCCGCCCTCGGTCGCGGCGTAGTACTCCACCACCACCGGGCCCAGCCAGCCGATCATCCGCCGCTTGACCTCGGCCGGGCACGGCGCCGCACTGTGGATCACCGCCCGCAGCGAACTGGTGTCGTACCGGGCGCGGGTCTGTTCGGGCAGCGCGAGCAGCCGCCGGAACTGGGTCGGCACGGTGTGCGTGTGGGTCACCCGGTGCGCCTGCGTCAGGCGCAGCGACTCCTCCGGATCCCAGCGGTCCATCAGCACCACGGGATGGCCGAGCTGCAGCGAGATCGTCGCGAAGTTGAGCACCGCGGTGTGGTACAGCGGCGAGCCGCACAGGTGCACGTGCCCGTCGAACGGCGCGATGCCGAACAGGCTGAAGAACCAGGCGGCCATGCCCGCCGTGTCGTCCGGGTCCATCCCGGTCAGCGGGCGGCGCACGCCCTTGGGGCGGCCGGAGGTGCCGGAGGTGTACAGCATCGGCGCGCCGTGCGTGCGCGGGGACGGCCGCGTATCGGTGCCGTCGTCCCCCAGCCGGGCGGCCGGCTCGAAGCCCGGCACCGCGCCGGCCGCGAACCGGTTCTTGATCCCGGCCAGGTCGGCCGCCTCACGGGCCGCCCCGGCGAACCGCTCGTCGGCGAGAAACGCACCGGCCCCGCTGTCGGTGAGGATGTAGGCGATCTCCGCGGCGACCTGGTGCCAGTTGACCGGCACGATGTACAGCCCGGTCTCGATGGCCGCGAAGTAGGCGGCCAGCGCGGTCACCCCGTTGGGCAGCAGCGTCGCGACCGCGTCCCCGGGCGCCAGGCCCAGGGCCTGGAAGCCGCGCCCGTAGCGGTCCGCCTCGCGGGCCAGTTCCGCGTAGGTCACCACGACGCCGTCAGGCGCGATCACCGCGGTCGCGTCCGGGTTGCTGGCGGCGATCCCCCACAGGCCCATGGCTGTCACCTGGCTAAATCTAGAACACGTTCTAGAGCGGGACAAGCGATCGATGGGCCTTCGTAGCGCATGTATTGCCTGTGCCAGAGGCAACATGTTTCACTTCTGTCCGTGACCGAGCCGCTGCGTGCGCCGCTGGAGATCGGGTTCGACTACACCCGGTCGCTCGGGCCGACCCTGAGCCAGTTCATGACCGCGCTGGCCGGCGGCGCATCCTCGGCGCGCGGGGAGCCGACGGCCGGGTGCACGTGCCGCCGTTCGAGTACGACCCGCAGACCGGCAACCCGCCGGCCGAGCTGGTGGAGGTGGGCGCCGAGGGGACCGTGACCACCTGGTCATGGGCGGGCCGGCCGGTGGCCGGCCAGCCGCTGGAGCACCCGTTCGCCTGGGCGCTGATCCGGCTGGACGGCGCCGACACCGCCCTGCTGCACGCCGTGGACGCCGGCTCGGCGGCCGCGATGCGCACCGGCATGCGGGTGCGGGCCCGCTGGGCGGACAGCCCCGCCGGGCACATCCGCGACATCGCCTGCTTCGAGCCGTGGCCGGGCCCCGCCGGCGCCGGCCGCCGCGACCGCGGCGCCGGCCGCGGAGCCGGTGACCATGGTCACCACCCCGGTGCGGCTGCACTACGAGCACACCACCTCGCCGCGAGGAGAGCGCCTACCTGCACGGGCTGGCCGAGGGCCGGCTGCTGGGCCAGCGCTGCCCGGCCTGCGGCAAGGTCTACATCCCGCCCCGGGGGGCGTGCCCCACCGACGGGGTGCCGACCGCCGAGGAGGTCGAACTGCCGCACACCGGCACCGTGACCACGTTCTGCGTGGTCGAACGTGCCGTTCCAGGGCCAGCGGGTGCAGCCGCCGTACGTGGCGGCGGCGGTGCTGCTCGACGGGGCGGACATCCCGTTCCAGCACCTCGTCCTGGGCTGCGAGCCGGGCGAGGTCCGGATGGGGATGCGGGTGGCGGCGGTGTGGAAGCCCCGCGAGCAGTGGGGCACGACTGCGGAGAACATCGACCATTTCCGGCCGACCGGGGAGCCCGATGCGCCCTACGAGTCCTATGCACATCACCTGTGAGGGGCGGCCCCGTGGTTGACGTCGCGGTCGTCGGCTTCGCCCAGTCCCCGTGCGTGCGCCGCGGCGAGACCACCACCAGCGGCGTGGAGATGCTCGTGCCGATCTTCCACGAGGTGCTGGCGAGCACCGGGCTGGCCAGGACCGACATCGGGTTCTGGTGCTCGGGCTCCTCGGACTACCTGGCCGGCCGGGCGTTCTCGTTCGTCGCCGCGGTGGACGCGATCGGCGCGTTCCCGCCGGTCATGGAATCGCACGTGGAGATGGACGGCGCCTGGGCGCTGTACGAGGCATGGGTGAAGATCCTCACCGGCGCGGCGGACATCGCGCTGGCGTACGGTTTCGGCAAGTCGTCCGCGGGGGACCTGCGCCGGGTGCTGGCCCTGCAGCTCGATCCGTACCTGGTCGCGCCGCTGTGGCCGGACTCGGTGAGCATCGCGGCGCTGCAGGCCCGGCCCGGCCTGGACGCCGGGCTGTGGACCGAGAAGGACATGGCGCAGGTCGCGGCGCGCAGCCGGGCGGCGGCGCGGGCCAACCCGGCGGCCCAGGTGTCCGGCGAGGTGCGCGCCGCGGACCTGCTGGCCGAGCCGTACCTCGCGGACCCGCTCCGGGCGCACGACTGCGCGCCGGTGGGCGACGGCGCCGCCGTGGCGATCCTGGCGTCCGCGCAGCGGGCCAGGGACCTGTGCGCCCGGCCCGCCTGGATCACCGGTTTCGAGCACCGGATCGACGCCGCGGCGCTGGGCGAGCGCGACCTGACCACGGTGCCGTCGGCCGCCGCCGCGGGCCGGGCGGCGGGTGCCGGGCAGGCCGAGGTCGCGGAGCTGCACGCGCCGTTCACGCACCAGGAGATCCTGCTGCGCACGGCGCTGGGCCTGGGTGACGGCGTGCGGGTCAACCCGTCCGGCGGGGCGCTGGCCGGGCAACCCGATGTTCGCGGCGGGCCTGGCCCGGATCGGGATGGCGGCGCGGGAGATCTTCGCGGGCCGCGCGGACCGGGCCCTCGGCCACGCCACCAGCGGCCCGGCGCTGCAGCAGAACCTCGTCTGCGTCATGGAGGCACGGTCGTGAAGCAGCAGGCGGCCGTCCTCGGGGTCGGCCAGACACAGCACCGGTCGCGGCGCCGCGACGTGTCCATCGCCGGGCTGTGCCGCGAGGCGGTGGACCGCGCCCTCGCCGACGCCGGCTGCGGCCTCGCGGACATCGACGCCGTCGTCGTCGGCAAGGCCCCCGACCTGTTCGAGGGCGTGATGATGCCCGAGCTGTACCTGGCCGACGCGCTCGGCGCGGTCGGCAAGCCGCTGCTGCGGGTGCACACGGCCGGCTCGGTCGGCGGGGCGACCGGGAACGTCGCGGCCAGCCTGATCCAGGCCGGGCTGCACCGCCGGGTGCTGGCGGTCGCGTTCGAGAAGCAGTCCGAGTCCAACGCGATGTGGGCGCTGTCGATCACGCCGCCGTTCAGCATGCCGGTGCTGGCCGGAGCGGGCGGGTACTTCGCCCCGCACATCCGCGCCTACATCCGGCGCAGCGGCGCGCCCGAGCACGTCGGCGCGCTGGTCGCGGTCAAGGACCGGCGCAACGGCAGCCTGAACCCGTATGCCCACCTGCGGCAGGCCGACATCACGCTGGAATCGGTCCGCTCCTCCCCCATGCTCTGGGATCCGGTGCGCTACGACGAGACGTGCCCATCGTCCGACGGAGCGTGCGCGGTGATCCTCGGTGACCGCGACGCAGCGCAGGCCACCCAGGCCGCGGGCCGTCCGGTGGCGTGGATCCGGGCCACGGCGATGCGCACCGAGCCGACCATGTTCTCCGGCAAGGACCACGTCAATCCCCGGGCCGGGGCCGACTGCGCCGCCGCGCTGTGGCGCGAGGCCGGCATCACCAGCCCCATTGACGAGATCGACGTGGCCGAGATCTACGTGCCGTTCTCCTGGTTCGAGCCGATGTGGCTGGAGAACCTGGGCTTCGCCGCGCCCGGCGAGGGCTGGCGGCTCACCGAGGCCGGCGAGACGGCGATCGGCGGCCGGCTGCCGGTCAACCCGTCCGGCGGGGTGCTCTGCTCCAACCCGATCGGCGCCTCCGGGCTGCTGCGTTTCGCGGAGGCGGCGCTGCAGGTGATGGGCAAGGCAGGCGAGCACCAGGTGGCCGGGGCGCGGACCGCGCTGGGCCACGCCTACGGCGGCGGTTCCCAGTACTTCTCCATGTGGGTGGTCGCGGCCACCCCCGAGTGAGCGCCCCGGCGCCCCTACCGCCGCCAGGCGAGCAGCCTCATCATGCGTGATCAGGGTCAGCGGTAGCTGACCGGCAGGGCCTTGATGCCGTTGAGCCAGCCGGAGCGCAGCCGCTGCGCCTCCCCGGCCAGCCGGATGCCCGGCATGCCGTCGGCGATCGCGTTGAAGATCAGCTCGATCTCCAGCCGGGCCAGGTTCACGCCGAGGCAGTAGTGCGTGCCGGTACCGCCGAAACCCAGGTGCGGGTTGGGGTCGCGCAGGATGTCGAACCGCTCCGCGGCGTCGAACACGTCCTCGTCGAAGTTGGCCGACCGGTAGAACAGGCCGACCCGCTGGCCCGCCTCGATCTGCTGGCCGCCCAGCGTGGTGTCGGCCAGCGCGGTGCGCTGGAAGACCGTCACCGGGGTGGCCCAGCGGACGATCTCGTCCACCGCGGTCAGCGGCCGCCGCGCCCGGTACAGCTCCCACTGGTCCGGGTGGTCCAGGAAGGCCAGCATCCCGTGGGAGATCGCGTTGCGGGTGGTCTCGTTGCCGGCCACGGCGAGCAGGATCACGAAGAAGCCGAACTCGTCGGAGGTCAGCTCGCCACCGTCCAGTTCGGCGGTGACCAGCTTGGTCACGATGTCGTCGCGCGGGCAGGCGCGCCGGTCCTCGGCCATGACCATGGCGTAGCCGACGAGTTCCGCCGCGGCGGCCTGGCTGTCGCCGGCGTACTCCGGGTCGTCGTACCCGATCATCTCGTTCGACCAGGCGAAGATCTTGCCCCGGTCGTCCTGCGGTATGCCGAGCAGGTCGGCGATGGCCTGCAGCGGCAGTTCCGCGGCCACGTCGGTGACGAAGTCGCCGGTGCCCTCGGCCAGGGCCGTCTGCACGATCGTCGCGGCCCGGGCGGTCAGGGTTTCCCGCAGCCTGCCGATCGCCCTCGGCGTGAAGCCGCGCGACACGATCCCCCGCACCTTGGTGTGCAGCGGCGGGTCGAGGTTGAGCATGATCAGCCGCTGCATCTCCAGCGACTCCTCGGTGACCTGCTGCGGCGTGCCGGATGATCGCGGTCTTCTTCTGGCTGGAGTAGCGCTCGCTGTCCCGGGAGACCTCCAGCACGTCCGCGTGCTTGGTGACGACCCAGTACCCCTCGTCGTCGAACCCGGACGCGCCCCGCGGCTGCGAGTTCCACCAGACCGGCGCGGTGCGGCGAAGCTCGGCGAACTCGCCGGTGGGCACCCGGTGGAGGTAGAGGTCGGGGTCGGTGAAGTCGAAGCCCTCGGGGATGCTCGGCCCGGCCATCGCTGCCTCCGGAGTGCCTCCGCTGGAACGCGTTCTAGTCGATTCAACCATGCCACCCCGTCCGCGGAAATGGCTACTCACGGCGGAATCAGAACGTGTTCTAGTATGGATGCGGGCTTGACGACCTCAGGAGCTGCGGTGGGAACAGCGGTCATCGCCGGGGCGGTGCGCACGCCGATCGGCAAGCGCGGCGGGGTGCTTTCCGGCCTGCACGCCGCCGAGATCCTCGGCTGCGCGCAGACCGCGCTGCTGGACCGGGCCGGCATCGAGCCGGGCGTGGTGGAGCAGGTCGCGGGCGGCTGCGTGACCCAGGCGGGCGAGCAGGCGGGCAACATCACCAGGACCGCCTGGCTGCACGCCGGGCTGCCGCAGCAGACCGGCTGCTTCACCCTGGACGCCCAGTGCGGCTCGGCGCAGCAGGCCGTGCACCTGATCGCCGGGCTCATCGCGGCCGATGCCATTCACGTAGGCGTCGCGTGCGGGGTCGAGGCGATGAGCCGGGTGCCGCTGGGGTCCAACCGGGGCACCGACTGCGGCACGCCCGCGCCCGCCCACCTGGGACATCGACCTGCCGAACCAGTACGTCGCCGCGGAACGGATCGCCAAGCGGCGCGGGCTGACCCGGGCCGACGCTCGACGCCTTCGGCCTGCGGTCGCAGCAGCTGGCCCAGGCCGCCTGGGCGCAGGGCCGGTTCGACCGGGAGGTGGTACCGGTCAAGGCCCCGGTGCTGGATTCCGAGCACCAGCCCACCGGGCGAGACCGGCACCGTGGATCGGGACCAGGGCCTGCGCGAGACCAGCATGGCGGCACTGGCCCGGCTCCGGCCGGTGCTGGAAGACGGCCTGCACACGGCCGGAACCTCCTCGCAGATCTCCGACGGCGCGGCCGCGGTGCTGCTGGTGGATGTGGCCCGGGCCAAGGCGCTCGGCCTGGCGCCGCGCGCCCGGATCCTCGCCCAGTGCCTGGTCGGCGCCGAGCCCTACTACCACCTGGACGGCCCCATCGCGGCGACCGAGCGGGTGCTCGACCGCAGCGGCATGAAGCTCAGCGACATCGACCTGTTCGAGGTCAACGAGGCGTTCGCGTCGGTGGTGCTCTCCTGGCAGAGCGTGCACAGACCCGATCCGGAGCGGGTCAACGTCAACGGCGGCGCCATCGCGCTCGGCCACCCGGTGGGCAGCACCGGCTCCCGGCTTGCTCACCACCGCCCTGCACGAACTGGAGCGGCGGGACGCGTCCACCGCGCTGATCACGATGTGCGCCGGCGGCGCGATGTCCACCGCCACCATCATCGAGCGCATCTGACCGCTCCGGCCCGCAGTGGCCGGCCGGCACGTGCCGGCCGGCCTGCGGCTAGCTGCAAGCCCGGTCGGCGCCCTTGCGTACCCGTACGGACCGGTCGATCAACTCGCGCAGCGCATCCTGGTCCACGTCGTCGAGCCGCTTGATGTACAGGCAGCCCTTTCCGGTCTTGTGCGGGCCCAGCCGGGCCAGCGCCGACCGGTACCGCTCCTCGAACTCGCCGACCAGGTAGATGGCCAGATGCTGGCTGCGAGGCGAGAAGCTGGCCAGCGCCGAGTTCCCCTCGTGGCCGCTGGCGTACCGGTAGTGGTAGCTGCCGAAGCCAACGATGCTGGTCCCCCACATCGCCGGCGGTTCACCGGTGATCTCCTGCATCAGCGCACACAACCGGTGCGCGTCCGCGCGCCGTCGCTCATCGGTGACCTGGGCCAGGAACGCCGCTACCGGTGCATCGGTCCGGCGCATCGCCGGAGCCTTCCTGACCGCCATGCCTTCATGCTCACACAGCCCAGCGGCCCCGGTGAAGGCTGAGTAGCCGGGGCCGCGTGCCGCGGGCTTGCTGTTGCGCTGGCCGAACCCGTCAGTGCGCGCCGTGGCGGCAGCCGCCGAACACGCCCTTGACTTTGCCCTGCAAAGGAAGCTAACTTTGCAACACAAAGTCTAAGCTTTCCGGTACAAAGTCAATGCAGGAGCAGCCATGAGCGATGTGGCGTTGCGGGCCGCGGGGCTGACCAAGCGATATGGCAGTGCGCGCGCGCTCGACGGGCTCGATCTTGAGGTTCGCGTTGGTGAGGTGCACGCCTTCCTCGGACCGAATGGCGCCGGCAAGACCACTGCCATCCGCATCCTGCTCGGCCTGCTGCGAAAGGATGGCGGCGAGGTCAGCCTCCTCGGCGCCGATCCGTGGCGCGACGCGGTCGAGCTGCACCGGCGGCTCGCCTATGTTCCGGGCGATGTGACGTTGTGGCCGAGCCTGACTGGCGGGGAGATCATCGATCTGCTCGGCGGACTGCGTGGCGGCATCAGCGCCAGCCGCCGGAAGGCGCTCACCGAGCGGTTCGACCTCGACACCTCCAAGCGGGCTCGCGCCTACTCCCGAGGCAACCGGCAGAAGGTCGCGCTCATTGCGGCGCTAGCCAGCGAGGCCGAATTGCTGCTGCTCGACGAGCCGACGGCGGGCCTGGATCCGCTGATGGAGGCCACCTTCCGCGATTGCGTGATCGAAGAACAGCACGACGGCCGCACGATCTTGCTCTCGAGTCACATCTTGTCCGAGGCCGAGGCGCTGTCGGACCGGGTGACGATCATCCGCCAGGGCAAGACGGTTGAGACCGGCACGCTCGCGGACATGCGGCACCTGACCAGGGTCTCCGTCGAGGCCGAGCTCCGCGCGCCGGCCGCGCTCGACGGGATTCCAGGCGTGCACGAGCTGACCGTCACCGGGACCGTGGTGCGCTGCCGGGTGGATCACGCCGCCCTGGATGAGGTGGTCGGCCACCTGCACCAGGCCGGAATCCGGTCCTTGACCTGCCGGCCACCGACCCTTGAGGAACTCTTCCTCCGTCACTATTCACCGGAGCGGTCCGCGGCCGGGAGCCAGTGATGACCGGCTTCGCTGGCACCGGGCAGCTCAGCAAACTCGCCTTCCGCCGCGATGGCGTCGTGCTGCCCGCGTGCGTCATTGGCATCGCTGCGCTGCTGGCCATCACCGCCCGCGATCTCAAGGTGCTGTATCCGACCGCCGCCAGCCGGCTTGCGGTGGCAACAAAAGCCAGCGCGAACCCGGCACTGCGATTCCTCCTGGGCCGGCTCGACGGCACGTCGGTCGGTGCCTTCCTCGCCGCGCGGTGGGGCGTGTGGGGGGCGGCTTTCGCGGTGCTGCTGACGATCTTCATCGTGGTCAGGCACACCCGGGCCGATGAGGAGGCCGGGCGGCTTGAGCTGGTTGGCTCGGCCGCGGTGGGTCGGCAGGCGCCGCTCACCGCGGCCCTCATGGCCGCCGCGACAGCCAACGTGGCGCTGGCCCTGCTGACGCTCCCCTGGCTAGTTACGCTGAAGCTGCCGGTGGCCGGCTCTGCCGCGCTTGCGCTCTCCATCAGCGGGTGCGGGCTGGTATTCGGCGGCGTGGCCGCCATCGCTGCGCAGCTGGCGGTCACCGCGCGGGGCGCCCGCGGCATCGCGATCGCCGCGCTCGGTGCCGCCTTCGTGCTGCGCGCGGTCGGCGATTCCGGTTCCGCCGGCCTGTCCTACCTGTCCTGGATTTCGCCGCTGGGCTGGGTGGAACTCACCCGCGCGTTCGGTGCAGGTGGGGAGAGGTGGTGGGTGCTCACTCTGCCGCTGGTGGCATCCGCCGTCTTGGTGGCAGCGGCCTTCCTGCTCGCGGCCTGGCGTGACCACAGCGCGGGGCTGCTGCCCGACCGGCCGGGACGGGCGACCGCCTCTGGTCTGCTGCGCGGTCCGTTCGGCCTGGCGTGGCGGCTGCAGCGGCCCGTGCTGGCCGCCTGGCTGGCCGCGTTCGTCTTCGCGTTCGCCGCGCTCGGCGCCGGCGCGAACGGGTTCGGCTCGATTATCGGCGGCAGTGCCGTGCTGAGACGTTACCTCCTCAGCATCGGCTACCAGGCCACCGTCACCGACGCCTACCTGTCCGCCCTCATGCTGATCGCAGGTCTTGCCGCCGCCGTGTACTCGACCTCTGCGGTACTCCGGCTGCGAACCGAGGAGACGGGGAACCTCGCCGAGCCCGTACTGAGCGCGCCAACAGGGCGGATCCGGTGGGCGCTCAGCCATATCTCCGTCGCGGTGGCCGGTGGGTGCCTGCTACTCGCCGCGGCCGGGCTGTCTACCGGCCTGAGCTACGGCATCCTCACCGGGTCTGTGAGCACCCAACTGCCGCAACTGCTCGGCGCCGCGGCAGCCCGGCTGCCCGCGACGATGGTGATAGCGGCGGTGGCCGTCATGCTGTTCGGACTGCTGCCCTGGGAGTCCACCGCTCTGGCGTGGACCGCCGTGGCGCTGGTAGGGGTCATCGGGGTGTTCGGCCCACCACTGCAGTGGCCCACCTGGATGATGGACATCTCGCCGTTCACCCAGATCCCTAAGCTGCCCGGCGGAACGGTATCGGCGGAGCCACTGCTCTGGCTCTGCGCCATCGCGCTGACGATCGGCACGGTCGGCCTGGCCGGACTGCGGCGCCGCGACCTCGGCGACCTGGGCCCCTCCCGCCCGGTCGGCGCGATCCGCAACCGGTTCGTCGCCTACGCGAGCTTTGAGCCATCCGAGCAAGCCACAGAACACGACACGGCACAGCCGGCGAGGTGAGGTCGCCGGGCTCGGAGCACGAGAGAGTGACCGGTAATGGGCCGGCCTCGTGGGTTGTCACATGTAGCTGCCCGTCAGTGGTCGCCATGGTGGTAGACGCCGAACACGTTCCCCGCCGGATCCCGGAACGCACCGGTCTGCATGTGGTCGTCCACGGCCATCGGGCCGTAGATCCGGGAGCCGCCGAGGGACTCGGCCTTGGCCAGTGTCTGCTCCACGTCGCCGACGCTCGCGTAGATCGTGGCC
Source organism: uncultured Actinomycetes bacterium (assembly GCA_963730235.1). Classification (GTDB taxonomy): domain Bacteria; phylum Actinomycetota; class Actinomycetes; order Streptosporangiales; family Streptosporangiaceae; genus DASXKD01. Next base: position 28,437 of record CAVSRH010000019.1, on the reverse strand, counting down.
CAGTGGGCGTCGTCGCTGGAGCCGAGGCCGCCCTGGATGCCGCGCCCTGCCCCGGTGTCCACCATGGCGTAGCCCGCACCACCGACCGACCAGCCGAACAGGTCCGCGTAGAACCGCTGAGTCTGGGCGCCATCGGAGCCGAGTACCTCGAACCAGTCGACCGGCTCACCGGTCCCGGCCGACGGCCCCGGCTGCTCCCCCTGCGCCGGGTCCGCGGCCTGCACCAGCCCGACCAGCAGCCCGTCCGGATCGTTGAACATGGCGATCGTCACCGCGCCACCGAAGTCGGTGACCGGCATGACCGTCTTCGCGCCGAGCGACTCGGCCTTGTCCAGCACCGCCTGGAGATCGCCGGCCTCGACGTAGAACGTGGACCACGGCTCACCGGTCTGGCTCCTGCCGATACCGCCGTTGATGCCCCCGCCGCCGTTGGTGTCGATCAGCGTGTAACCGCCGCCCCCGAACGGCTGCAGCTTCCAGCCGAACAGTTCCCCGTAGAAGACGGCCAGCGGCGCGTCATCCGGCCCGCCGATCTCAAAGTGCACTACCGCGTTCCCCATCGTGACTCCCTTTGGTCCGATCCCGGCCGCCGCCCTGACCTGGCTATTCTCCGTGACCGGCCGTCCAGCCACCCGAGCCCGGGTCACACTCCGCGACGCTAGCGGCAGGGTCGGACATTCGGGCCGCCCTCACACGGGAAGCCTGCGGCCGATCGCGTCGAGCTCCGCGGCCGCGTCGGCCGGCAGCTCGAGCGCGGCGCCGGCGACGTTCTCGCGCAGGTGCGCCACCGAGGAGGTGCCGGGGATCAGCAGGATGTTCGGCGAGCGCTGCAGCAGCCAGGCCAGCGCGACGGCCATCGGGGTCGCGCCGAGCCGGTCGGCGACCGCCTCCAGGGCGTCGGACTGCAGCGGCGAGAAGCCGCCGAGGGGGAAGTACGGCACGTACGCGATGCCCTGCCGTGCGGTGAGGTCGACGAGGTCGTCGTCGCCGCGGCGGGCGATGTTGTAGAGGTTCTGCACGCAGACGACCGGCGCGATCGACTGCGCTTCGGCCAGCTGCTCGGCGGTGACGGTGCTGAGGCCCGAGGTGCCGGATCAGCCCCTGCTGCTGCAGCTCGGCCAGCGCCTCGAACTGCTCGGCGATCGAGCCCGGCTCCGGATGGCCGTCGACCGCCGCCGACGCGCAGGTTCACCACGTCGAGCACGTCGAGCCCGAGGTGCCGCAGGTTGTCGTGCACCTGCTGGCGCAGCTCCGCGGGCGTGCGGGCGTGCAGCCAGCCGCCGCGCTCGTCGCGGCGGCGCGCCGACCTTGGTGACGATGTGCAGGTCGTCGGGGTAGGGCGCGAGCGCCTCGCGGATGATCTCGTTGGTGACGTACGGCCCGTAGAAGTCGGCGGTGTCGATGTGGTTGATGCCGAGGTCGACCGCCGTGCGCAGCACGGCGATGGCGGCGTCGCGGTCCTTCGGCGGCCCGAAGACGCCGGGGCCGGCGAGCTGCATGGCGCCGTAGCCGACCCGGGTGAGCCGAGATCGGCGACCCGGTAGGTGCCGCCGGGGAGGCTGGTGGGATGTCATGGTTTCCTTCCTGTTCGCGGCGGGTGCCGCGCCGGTATCCACGATGCCTCGGCGCGCGGGCCGGGCAGCCAGCACCCCGGTCATCCTGGGAGCGGCGGGACCAGGATGCGCCGCCGCGCAGCCGCGTACAATGAGCATGTGACCAGGTCGAACGCGCTCGGCGAGTACCTGCGTGCGCGGCGCGAGCTGGTGGACCCCGCCGACGCGGGGCTGCGCGTCATGGGCGTCCGGCGGACGCCGGGCCTGCGCCGCGAGGAGGTCGCGACCCTCGCCGGCATCAGCGCCGACTACTACCTGCGGCTCGAGCAGGGCCGCGACCGCAACCCGTCGCCGCAGGTGCTCGAGGCGCTGGCCCGCGTGTTCGGGCTCGATCGCGACCGCCACGCAGTACCTGCTGAGCCTGTCCGCCGCCCGGCCCGCGGCCGCCGAGGCGGCCGCGGCGCGAGGTCGTGCCGGCGGGCATCCGGCAGCTGCTCGACGCGCTCGAGCTGCCAGCGTTCGTCGAGAGCCGGATGTTCGACGTGCTCGCCGCGAACCGGCTCGCGACCGCGCTGTCACCGAGCATCCGGCCGGGAGCCAACCGCCTGCGGTCGATGTTCCTCGACACGACGAGCGGGACCTGCACCCCGACTGGGAGCAGGCGACCGGCGGCATGGTCGCCTCGTTCCGCGCGTCGATCGGCACCGACGTCGACGATCCGCGGATCGCGCAGCTCGTCGGCGAGCTGTCCCTGGCCAGCGAGCGGTTCCGGCAGCTCTGGGCACGGCACGACGTCAAGGCGCTCGCGGGCGCGCCGACCCGGATGCGCCATCCGCAGGTCGGGATGCTGGAGCTGCGCCGCGAGAAGCTGGCCATCGGCGACTCGGGCGGCCAGCTCCTGGTGATCTACCACGCCGAGCCGGGCTCCGAGACCGCCCGGTCGCTCGCGCTGCTCGGCTCGCTCGCCGCGACCAGCCAGGTAACCGGCTCGGCGGCCGCCGAGCCAGGCTGAGGGATGCCGGCCTGCTGCTCAACGGCCATGGACCGAGGGCGGCCCGGCCCCGGCCGTGGCGTTCGTCTCCGGCCGTCAGGCCCGGTGGCCGTGCGGCGCACGCTCGGCCGCCTCGGCTGTCTCGCGCGGGTACTCGATGCGCGCGGTGCCCTCGCTCGGTGGCTCGGTGTGGTGCACGGTGGTGTAGAAACGCACCTTGTGCCCATCCGGGTCGTGCAATTCCGGCAGAATCCAGCCGATCGTCGCGAAGTGCACGCCGGCGTGTGGCTCGCCGAACGAGGTCAGCCGGGCCGCGAGGTCCTCGATCGCTTCCTTCGACGGGACGCCGATGGCGAAGAAGTCGAACCCGGCCGCCGCGCCGGCCCTGCGCCGGGTCGAGCCGCAGGGCGAAGTCCGGGCCGCCGTTCGGGTGGCTCATCGCGACGCCCATCAGCGTGCCCTGCTCGACGAACTCGACCGTGGCCTGGTAGCCGAGGCGCGACTCGTACCACGCGCGCGACCGGGCGAGATCGCGGACCGGCAGCTTGACGTGGTGGATGCCGTCCAACTGTGGTGCCATCATGAGCCCCCTGAAGTCGATGCAGTTATACTGTAAGATTGCAGTTATACTGCATCGTATGACGGAGATGCTGCGGTGCCTGCGGCCGCCCGCGTCCTGGAGAACGAGGAGCGCATCGTGCGCGCCGCCCGCGAGCTGTTCATCCGGGACGGCTATCAGGCCACCACGCTCACCGCCGTCGCGGATGCGGCCGGGGTCGCGCACCGCACCGTCTATGTCCGGTTCGGCACGAAGGCGGCGTTGCTCAACCGGGTGGTCGACGTCGCGCTCGTCGGCGACCTGGCACCGGTCGACGTGGTGAGCCGCGAGTGGTATCGCACCGCGATGACGGCGCCAACGCTGGACGCGCGCATCGCGGCGGTGGCCAGGGGCAGCGCACGGCTCATGGCGTCCGTGGCCGACGTCATCGCGGTGGCCCGCCAGGCCGAGCCGACCGAGCCGCTGGTGGCCGCCGCCGCGCATGCCGGGCGGGCCGCGACGCGCGACGCCGTCCGCGCGTTCTGGACCCAGGCGCGCGACGACGGAATGCTCCCCGCCGGGTGCGACCTGACATGGCTGGCGGACACCACCAGCGTGCTGGCGCACGCCGAGACGTACCTGCTCATGCGCGAGACGCTGCGGATGACCCCGAAGCGGTACCAGTCGTGGCTCGCCACCACGTGGCACCGGATGGCGGCCGCCGCAACGCAGGAATGACCCCGCCGGGAATCACGCATCTGGCCAGTACCGCGGCCGGCAACGTGGGCCCGGTTGGATAACTCGTGCTGGGAGGCGGGCGGCACAGGCTTACGGCACCCATGGGCGGTCAGTGCGTTCGCTATCTCTTGTGTGGTCTGTTCCCAGCCGCGCAGGGTCGACCGCCGCTGTCGTGCGGCGGCCCGTAGCCGGTGCCGGTGGCGCTCGTCACCCAGCCAGTCTCCGAGCGCGGCGGCGAGGGCAGCCGGATCGCCGGGAGGGACCAGCTGGCCGGGGCGGGTGCCATCGGCGGTGGAGCCGAGCGCTTCGGGCAGCCCACCGACGGCGGCGGCTATGACGGGCAGGCCGTGGGCGAGCGCTTCGGTGACGGCCATGCCGTAGGTCTCCGAGCGGGACGGCGCGACGAGCAGGTCGGCGGTGGTATACGCGTGGCTGAGCGCCGCGCCGGTCAGGACGCCGGTGAGCCGGACGCGGTGGCCGTAGCCGAGGCGCGTGATACGGGTCTGCAATTGGTCGACGAAGTCCGGGTCGCGGTCGAGCGGTCCGGCCAGCACGCAATGCCAGTCCCGCTCAGCGAGGTCGGCGAGCGCCTCGACGAGGACGTCCTGCCCCTTGTGGCGGCCGAGGACTCCGACGCAGATCAGGTGGCCGCGGACGGGCCGGGCCGGGGCAGCGACCTGATCGACGCCGGGCCGGGCGACGTGCACCCGGTGGGCCGGGATCGCGTATCGGGTCAGTACCTGCTGGCGGGTCCATTCGCTGGTAACGACCACGCCGGTGGCCGCGCGGAGCACGACCCGTTCGGAGCGCTGCGCGCTGGCATCATGGTGCGTGTCGAGGACGGTGGCCAGTGGCATGTGCAGCAGCACTGTCATTCGTATCCGGCCGGTGTGTGGCAGCAGCTGCGCGGCGGCCGGCGAGGCGATGAGCCCGTCGATCAGGACGGTCTCACCGTCGGGGATGGCGGAAACGATGCGGGCCAGGTCGGCGCGGGCGCCCGGGCCGGGTACCGGCCACGCCCCGGCGACGGTCGTGACCAGCACATCCCATCCGGCCTCGGCCAGTCCGGCGCAGACGCGCCGGTCATAGATGTTGCCGCCGGTAGGCTGGCCGGGATCGTCGAACCCCTCGGGGGCTACTACGTGGACCCGCACGATGTTCCGGCCCTCCAGAGCGCCTGCCGCACCAAGCCAGCCTCCACCCTGCGGCCGGGCTGAACCACACCCGCCGCCGATCCGTCATACCTGACACAGGGTGGTACGTAGAAGCGGTGGACGCGGTTCGACCCGAGACGACCGGCGTCCGCTCGACACGGGGCGCGGCACGGCAGGTAGCTCTGCCGGGCCGGGTGGCAGCCGCTTGCCGTGCCGGACACCATGCGGGATCTGACGTGAGACAGGATCAACGAGCACCATTTTTGACGGCGCTAGAGCGGGCCCGGGCGGCCGCCTACCCCGCGGGCGAGTATGTAGGCCAGGAGAGCTTCATGCGGGCGGGCGAGATCCGGGCGCTGGCTCACCAGGCCCGGGTCGGCCCCGGCGTCTCGGTGCTCGACCTGTGCTGCGGGGTGGCCGGCCCCGGCCGGATGATCACGGCGGAGTCGGGATGCCACTACCTGGGTGTCGATCACTCCGCCAGCGCACTGGCCACCGCCCAGGAGCTGGCCGGGAATCTCCCCTGCCGCTTCGAGCAAGCTCACCTCCCGCCGCTGCCCGAGGGCCGCTTCGAGGTGGTACTCCTGCTGGAGACGATGCTGGCCTTCCCCGACAAGGAGGCCTTGGTGGGTGAGGTGGAGCGCGTGCTGGAGCCGGGCGGGCGTTTCGCTTTCACGGTCGAGGAAGGCCGGCCGCTCACCCAGCAGGAGCGGGCGCGGATGCCCGGCGCCGATACAGTCTGGCTCATCGAGTTGGCGGAATTGACGGGCATGCTGCGCGAGGCGGGGCTGACCGTGATCTGGCGGCAGGAGTACAGCTCCTCCCATCACGCGATAGCGACGGCGCTGCTTCGCTGTTATCGAGCTGATTCACCCCAGATCGCCGAGCCAGATCGGGACGCAGGCCACCGCCGAGCTGATCACAGCCCACCAGCTGTGGAGTGACTGGCTCGGCAGCGGGCGGGTGCGCAAGTTCGCGATGGTAGCCGAGAAGCAATGACCTGCTTCGATGAAGCGCTCGACGACCTTCGACTATGCCCGCTACCTGGCCGCGAAGACGACCGTGGATGACCGGGCGCTTAACCGGCATGTGCTGGCCGAGCTGTGCCGCCTGATGCCCGCGGGTGCGCCGCAGGTGCTGGAGGTCGGCGCCGGCCTGGGGACGATGGTGGCCCGGCTGATGGACTGGGGCGCGGTCGGCGCCGGCGAGTACATCCTGCTGGATGCGGATCGGCAGCTGCTGGATTGTTCTCGCCGGTGGCTGCGCGATTGGGCGGCCGCGCGGGGCCTGCGCAGCGACCTGCTGCCGGATGGGCTGCGGGTGGGTGATCTCCGGGTGCGCCTGGTGCACGCCGAGCTCGGCAGTTACCTGGAGGCCGCGTCACGGGGCGCCGGCCGATGTGCTGATCGCCAACGCCGTCCTGGACCTGGTGGACGTGCCGGCCGTCCTGCCCGGATTGTTGCGGTTGCTGGTCCCCGGCGGCGTCTACTGGTTCACGATCAACTACGACGGCGAGAGCATCTTCGAGCCCGGCCACCCCCACGACGACCGGATCATGCAGGCCTACCACCGCGACATGGATGAGCGCATTCGCTACGGCCGGCCTGCCGGGGAAAGCCGAACGGGCCGCCGCCTGTTTCACCACCTGCGGGCCGCGGGGGCGCCCGCGCTGGCGGCGGGGTCGTCGGACTGGGTCGTAAGCGCCGGCCCGGATGGGAACTACCCGGGCGATGAGGCTTACTTCCTGCGCAGCATCCTTAACACGATCCAGAACGCGCTGCGGAATCGCCAGGACCGGGTGGAACCGGCGGACCTGGCCGGCTGGCTGGCCGAGCGCGGCCGGCAACTGGCCGCGGGCGAGCTGGTCTACATCGCCCATCAGCTTGATTTCGTGGGCCGCTCGCCCGGCTAGCGCCCCGCCAGCGCCCGGCGACGACGGCCCGCCCTGTTCGCCGCAGCTGCCGCAGCCGGGCCGACATCGCCTGTCGCAGCGGAGTCCACCCGCGGTGCCGCTGGAAGGGAAGCTCGAACACAGCGGCGAACAGACGGGCGAAGCACACGGTCACGGGCAGCAGGATCGCGGCCAGCACGAAGAACGTTGGCGTCCCGGTAGCGACCCGGCCCAGTACCAGGCCGTACGACACAGCGATGACGATCGGCACGTGCGTCAGGTAGAGGCTGTAGGAGCAGGAGCCGAGGCTCCGCGGCAGGCGGCTGTCAAGGAAACGGACGACGGGCCGCGGGCGCGAGGTGGCGATCGCGGCGAGGAGGCAGCCGATCGCTGGAGCCCAGGCCAGATCGAGCCAGAACAGATTGAGATTCGACCACGTGGCGCCCTTGACCACCATCAGCGCGATGACCGGCACCGCGGCGGCCAGCGCGTAACCGGCCCAGGGCCGGGACCGGGTGCGCTCGCTGGCGGTGACGATCCCGGCGGCCAGCAGGCCGACGGCGAACAGTACCGCGAGGTCGGGGGTGAACTTGACCAGGGCGCTGTTCATCAGCGGGACATGGGGCCCCAGCAGGCCGACGGTCACGACGATGGCGGCCACCAGGCCCACCATCGCGCGGGCGCTCACCCGCCGGACGAGCAGCAGCAGCAACGGCAGCAGGATGTAGAGCTGGGCCTCGATGGCGATCGACCAGAACGCCCGGTTGGGGCTGCCCGCGGACCAGAACCCCGCGTGGTGGCCCTGGGCGAAGGCGTCCTGCACGAGCAAGCCGTACACGGCGACGGACTTCCCGTTGGGCACCGGCCAGCCGGGCTGGGCGAGCACGAACCAGGTCATCACCAGACTGAAAACGAGCGCGGCCCAGTACGGCGGCAGAATGCGCCAGGCCCGCCGGTGCGCGTACGTCGCGATCGACTTGAACCGCCACCCCGAGCGCGCCGGGCCGAGGCCCAGCGAGAAGCCGGACAGCGCGATGAACACGATGACCGCGAACCGGCCGTAGAGCATCCAGGCCGCCCAGAACGGCGCATGATAGGCGCGGTAGCCCAGCCAGGAGCGCTCGAAGATGTGGTTGAGCACGACGAACAGGGCGGCCAGGCCCCGAATCCCGTCCAGGCCGACGACGCGGCCCGGCCGGGTGGTTGCCATCGCGGGCGCGCCGGCCGCGGCTGGCGCGGTGGCAGGCGGCGGGTGCTCGCGGATGTCTGTCATCAGTCCGCGATCCCGAGATGTGCCTGGCCGGCGTGCCGGTGCGGCTCGGCGGCGCGGTCAAGACCCCGCGAAAGCAGATCATGCCCACCGCGCCGGGCCTTGGTGGCCAGGTAGGCGGCGTTGGTCCCGGTAAGGTGCAGCGCGGTGGGGACCTGCCTGGCGATCGTGATGCCCAGGCGGGCCAGCTGAGCGCCCTTGTCCGGGTTGTTGCTCAGCAGCCCGATGCGGTTGGCGCCGAGCGCGTGCAGCATCTGGGCCGCGCTGGTGTAGTCGCGCTCGTCGGCCCGGTGACCGAGCGCGAGATTCGCGTCGTACGTATCCAGACCGCGATCTTGCAGCGCGTAGGCGTCGAGTTTGTCATACAGTCCGATGCCGCGCCCCTCCTGGCGCAGATACAGCACGTACCCGCCGTGCTTGGTGATCCGCTCGACCGCTTCGCGCAGTTGCGGCCCGCAGTCGCATCGCTGGCTGCCGAACACGTCACCGGTGAGGCATTCACTGTGCAGGCGCACCAGCGGCAGCCTGGCCGCGGCGGGCCGGCCGAGTTCGAGGGCCACGTGCTGCTGCGCATCGGTCAGGCCGGTGAAGCTGACGACCGTGGCAGTGGTTGAGTAGTCGTCAGCGAAACGCAGCGGGATGCGAATACGCCGGCGGATCGCTGCCGCCTGGACCGCCCCGGTCACGGGACGAGCCGTTCGGCCTCGCGCCAGGCCGGGCGCCTCGTCAGCGGCGTGCCGAGGCCGGTCACCGGGTACGGCCGGTCAATCACGAACGGCCTCCAGCGCCCGCGGCGCCGGATCGGGTCGTCTCGACTCGCCCGGTTGTCCCTGGTCGCGACGGCGGCGAACGGCGTCCCCCAGCAGCAGCCCCGCGCCCGGGGCAACCGCGGCCAGCATGAGTACCGCATAGAGGGTGGCGACCGTGACCCCGGTAGCCGCGCCGAGCCCGGCTGCGGCGAAGGCCCAGGCGGCGGCTCCTTCCCTCAGCCCCCACCCGCCGATACTCAGGGGGATCACCACTACAGTCTGGACCACCATCAGCAGCGCGACCAGTTCGCCCAGGGGTGCGGTGCTGCCGGCGACCCGGGCCGCGATGACGAACGTGGCCGTGTGCCCGGCGACGACCAGCACCGAGGCCAGCGTGACCTGGGGCCACACGCCTGGGGCCAGCAGGCCGTGACGAAGGTCAGCGGAAACGGCCCGGGCGGCGCGGGCCAGCCGCGACCGGCCGCGGCGAGCAGCGCCACGCACGACCAGCGCAGCACACCCGGCTATGCCCGCGACGCCCGCCAGAACGTACGGCAGCGCGGGGCGGACCGGCGAGGGCAGCGTCAGCAGCACGACGACGGTCACCACGGCCTGGATGACCTGACCGCACAGCCGTTCCCACCCCACCGCGCGCAGTCCCCGCGCCACGTCTCCAGCGCGCCGGCCGTGCGTGACCGCCCGGTTCACGTCGCCAAGAACCCCGCCGGGGAGCACGGAGTTGAGGAACAGGGAACGGTAGTAGGCGCAGACCGCGCCTGGCAGGCCAATGTCGACGCCGAGTGCCCGGGCGACGACCCGCCACCGCCAGGCCGAACACACCGTCGTCAGGACAGTGAGCGTGACGGCGGTCACGACCGCCGGCCAGGTGACCGCGCGCAGCCCGTCCTTGAACGGCGCTGCGCCCAGCTGCCGCCAGAGAAACCACAGCACGGTGACGCCGGCGGCCAGGCGCAGCAACGGGCCGAAACGGCGGACGGCCGGAGCGATCCCGGCCGGAACTGAGTACAAGCCAGCCACACCGGGTACACGGACTGGCCGGGTACATAGTTCAACCGTCCGGCTGCGGTAGCGTAACGGGCCGGCGGCCGGCCGCGGTGAACCAGCGTGACCGCAGATCCGTTGTCCCCATCAGGGACGGGGCAGATGGCTGGCAGACGGAGGCGCGGTGCGTACGATTCAGCCTGCGGACGAAAGCGCGCCGCCTACGACTCGGCTCGCGGGCAAAGGCGCGCTGCCGACGATCCGGCTCGCGGCGATCCTGGGGCTGCTCGCCACGGCCGCCCTGCTCGGCGTCGTGTCCGCCACGGCTGGCCTCGGTGTCGCCGGCTGGATCGCCGGGCTGGCCACCGGTTCCGCGGCGACCGCGCTGCTTGTCACCGCCCGCATGCGCAGCGACCAGCCGGCGATACACCCGGCGGACTGGGTCACCCTGACCCGGGCGCTGCTGATCGCCGGGGTCACGGGCCTGGTTGCCGACTCGTTCGTGCGGCCGCTGGCGGTCACGGCGCTGGTCACCCTGTCCAGCATCGCGCTGGTCCTCGACGCGGTGGACGGGCAGGTGGCGCGCCGGACCGGCACCGCCACCCCGCTGGGCGCGCGCCTCGACGCCGAGGCCGACGCGTTCCTCATCCTGCTGCTCAGCATCGTCGTGTCCCGGGACTACGGCGACTGGGTGCTGGCCATCGGCGCCGCCCGCTACGCGCTGCTGGTGGCGGGCTGGCTGATCCCATGGCTGGCCGCGCCGTTGCCACCCCGGTACTGGGGCAAGGTCGTGGCCGCGGTCCAGGGCATCGTGCTCACCGTCGCCGCATCCGGAGTGGTCGACCGCCTCACCGGGATGATCGCGGTCGCCGTCGCGTTGCTGCTGCTGGCCGAGTCGTTCGGCCGCAACGTGATCTGGCTGTACCGGACCGGCGCCGGCCCGCGCAGCCGCCGGGCGCTGCGGGTGGCCATCACCGTGCTTTCGGTCGTGCTGGTGTGGGGTGTTCTCGTCGCGCCAGACCGTCTCTTCCAGCTCACACCGGCCGCCTTTGCCCGCATCCCCGTGGAGGGGCTGGTCCTGGTTGCCGTCGCGCTGGTGCTGCCGGCCTGGCCGCGACGGATCGTGGCCGCGGTCGCTGGAATCCTGCTCGGCCTGCTTACTCTCGTCAAGATCCTCAACATGGCGTTCTACCTGGAGATCGGGCGGGCGTTCAACCCGGTGTTCGGCTGGCTCGACATCCCCCCGGCCATTGGCGTGGTACGCGACACGATCGGCCCCACGCGCACAAACATCGCGCTCGCCGCAATCTGGCTCGGTCTCATCCTGCTCGTCGGCGCCATCACCGCGGCAACGATTCACATCACCGCCGTGGCAGCCCGGCATCGCCGCGACGCGGCCGGTGGACTCGCCGCCCTCACCGCGGTCTGGGCGCTGTGCGCGGGCCTGTCAGTGCAACTCGTCCAGGGATCCCCGGTCGCCTCGACCAGCGCCGCCGAGCTGACCGTAGCGCAGGTGCGCAGCACCCAGGCAGCACTCCGCGACCAGCGCCGTTTCGAGCAGGCCCTGCACCGTTCCGACCCTGAAGCCAGCGTCCCCGCTTCGGACCTGCTCACCGGATTGCGCGGCAAGGACGTCATCATCGACTTCGTCGAAAGCTACGGGCAGGTCGCCGTTCAGGGCACGAGTTTCTCCCGCGGCGTCGACGCCGTCCTGCGCCGGAGCACCGCCTCACTGGCCCGCGCCGGCTGGTCCACGCGGAGCGCCTGGATCACCTCCCCCGGCTTCGGCGGGATCAGCCAGCTCGCCCACTCCACCCTGCAGTCGGGGCTGTGGGTCAACACCGAACTGCGGTATGCCGACCTGGTCAACAGCCGCCGGTTCACCCTCAGCGACGCCTTCGACAAGGCCGGCTGGCGCACCGTGAGCGACAGCCCCGAGGACGACCCCGTCTGGCCGCCCGGCACGCGGTACTACCACTTCGACAAGCTGTACAACCGGTACAACGTCGGCTACCGCGGCCCGAACTTCAGCTACGCCTCGATGCCCGACCAGTACACCTACGCCAAGTTCCAGCGGAACGAACTCACCCCGGGCCACAAGCCCGTGATGGCCGAGATCGACACGGTCTCCTCGCACACGCCCTGGGCCCCGTTGCCGACCATGGTGCCCTGGAACAAGGTCGGCAACGGCTCGATATTCGACTCCATGCCCGCGCGCAGCGAATCCGCGACCACGGTCTGGCGCAACGCCAGCACCGTGCGCCAGTTCTTCGGCCGGTCGATCCAGTACTCGCTGGAGACCCTCATCTCATGGGTCACCGAGCTCCACGACCCGAACCTCGTCCTCATCGTGCTCGGCGACGAGCAGCCCGGCAGCCCTATCACCGGCCCCGGGGCCAGCCACGAGGTACCGATCTCGATCGTCGCCCACGACCCTTCGGTGTTCCGGCAGATTGCTTCCTGGCACTGGCAGGACGGGCTGCTGCCCGGCCGATCCGCCCCGCGCGAGCTCATGGACGCCTTCCGCAACCGGTTCCTCGACGCCTTCAGCACGCCCTCGTCGCAGACGGCGTCGGCCCATGGACCCGCAGCACCCGAACCACCGCGGTGACCGCAATTCGCAGTACGATCGGTTCCTGTTGCGAGCCAGGTCACGCGATCCGGGACGGAGCAGATGCCGGTGAACCAGCCCATCGGCAACGCTGGCGAGCAGGTCGTGAACCACCATCTGGTGGCCACCGCGCTAGGCCGGCTGACGCAGGAGCATCGGGATGTGCTGCGGGAGTGCTGCTTCCTCGGCAGCCCGGTTGCGCAGGCTGCGCGTGCCCTGGGGATCGCGCCCGGCATGGTGAAGTCCCGCGCCTACTATGCGCTGCGTGCGCTGCGGCTGGCCATCGAAGAACTACGGGATGTCGATTGACGGCCGGCCCGTACGCGCACCCCGACGCCAGTCCAACGACAGTGAGTCAGGGAAGGTGGCTGGTGTCGTTGACGCGATGGACGGCGGCAAATCCGCTGCCGTGCCACTGGATCTCGTTAATGCAGGCGGAGCCGAGATACAGCCGGTAAAGGGTGCCCAGCGGGACGCCGAGAGCCCGGCACAGCAGGATCTTTATCGGGGTTATGTGACTTACCACCAGGACGGTCTGGCCGCCGTGGTCCCGCAGCAGCCGGTCACAGGCACGGTTTGCCCGGTGTGCGGTGTCGGCGAAGCTCTCCCCGCCCGGCGGTGCCTGCTGCGGGTCGCGTCGCCAGGCCGCCGCGGCTGCGGGCCATCGCTGCTGGATTTCTGCCAGGGTGAAGCCATCCCAGTCACCGAAGTCGGTTTCGCGCAGATCATCATCGATGACCGCGGTCAGGCCCAGTTCGCCGGCCGCGATGGCGGCGGTGGCGACAGCGCGCTGCAGTGGCGAGCTGATCACGGCATCGATCGGGGCACCGGCGGCCAGACGGCAGGCGGCGGCCTGGGCCTGCCGGGTTCCGTTGGCGCTGAGCGGGAGGTCACGCCGCCCGCTGAAGCGGTGTTCGGGTGACAGTTGGGTATCGCCGTGCCGCAGCAGGATGGTGGTGGTGGGATCTGCTGTGGGGTTATCCCAGCCCAGTGTCATATGGCTGTCCCGCGAGGATGACGAAAATGTTGTGTCGACTGTTCCCATGACAGCAAGACGAGCATGTCAGCAGAACGGTTCAGCCGTCCCAGGCGGAGCGTCAGCATCGTGCGTGGTATCCGCCAAACGCGACGGGAGTTTCCCACACCCGCACTGCCAGTGTCTCGCCTCCTGCGGCGGCGACGGCGGGCGAGAGGGTGTCGTGCACCCAGCGGGCGAACACCTCGACCGTGACCGCCTCGGCCCCGGCTGGGCGTATCTCCTCCAGGTTGCGGCCTTCGACCCGGCCGGTCAGCTCGGTCAGCGCCGCTTCCAGGACATCAAGATCACAGACCATGCCCCGGTCATCGAGCTGTTCGCGATCCACCACGATCGCTATCCGGTAGTCATGATCATGCAGTTGCCCCTCTGGCCCGGGCAGTCCCGGCATGATGTGGAATGCGCGGACGCTTCGGCTCAGCCCGACTTCACAAGTCACCGGCAGCACTCCTGTCGTAGTCAAGAACGGCATGCATCAACCCGGGTATCCCCTGGTCCACGGCTCGGAACGCCTCGGCTGCGTGGCCGAAGGCGAAGGCGTGAGTGCACAGCTGTGCCAACGGTAGTTCGGCAAGCAGCTCAACACTCTCCCGGCGGCGCCGGGACCGGGTCCAGGTCCCGGACAGCCGGGCCGGCACCGTGGAAACCTGACTGCTGCGGATGATCAGACGCCGCCGGTGGAAGGCGCCGCCGAGCGGCAGCACCACTGGTTTGGTGCCGAACCACGACGCGATCAACAGGGTTCCCTCGTGGGCCAGCATGTTCAGCGCCATCGCCGGCGCATCCGGGTTCCCGCTGGCGTCGATGACCAGCGGAACCTGCTCTTTCACCAGTTCCTCCGGTGCTGCGGCGGTGGCGCCGAGGCTGCTGGCCATGGCGCGGCGCCACGCCTGCGGCTCGGCAAGCAGCGGCCGCCACCCGGAACGCTGCAGCAGCAGGGTGGTCAGCAGGCCCAGCACGCCGGCGCCGAGCACGATGACCCGGTCGCGATATCCGGTCCCGGCATCGAGCGTCACCTGCAACGCCGTCTCGACCAGCGGGAACAAGGTTGCGGACGCGGGATCGACGGCGGGCAGCGCAATCAGGTCACCAGCCCGGGCCGCGAATACGTCCTGGTGCGGATGGAAGGCGAAAACCAGCCGCCCTGTCTCCGCCACTTCGCCGACGCACGCATACCCATAGGCGAACGGATAGGAGAAGGTACCGCCCAGTGTGTCGATCGTGTCGTCCAGCGCCATGTCGGCAGGGACCTCGCCGCGGTACACCAGCCGCTCGGTGCCACCACTGATGCCAGAGCACAAGGTGCGGACAAGGACCTCACCGGCCGCAGGCCGCGGTGTGGGCACTTCCCTGATATCCACGCAGCGCGGCGCGGTATGAAAGAGCGCGCGGGCAGGCATTCAGCGCAAGTTACCCGCGGGCCCCGGCAGCGAGGAATGCGGTTCCGAAGAACAACTCGGTCCAGGAGAAATCGGCCAGTTCTTCCTGCATGGCGGCGCGAATCGCCTCCCACGGACGGCGCATGATCCACTCATCTATGGAGGCGAAAGGCCGCACGGTTGCGGTGCCGAGCTGCGTCAGCCACCGCAGGCGTGTTGCCGGGAACCTTGAGATCCAGCACGGCCCAGCGTCCGCCTGCGGAGAGGGCCGCGGCGCCGTGGGCGATGACCGCGGCGCACTCGGGCACCTGCGACAGGGCGTACGTGGACAGGATCGCGTCGACCCCGGCCGGGAAGTCGAATTCAGCCGCGTCGGCTTGCACGAGGCTGACATTGCTCCAGCCGTTCGCCGCTATCCGATCCTGGGCCTGGGCGAGCATCGCGTCGGTCAGATCGACGCCGACGATCCGGCCGTCGGGACCGATCACTTCCTCAAGCAGCCGGAAGTTCAGGCCCGTGCCGCATGCGATGTCGATCACGCTGTCGCCCGCGCGAAGGCCGAGCGCTTGCACGGCCCGGAGGCGCTGTCCCCGCTGGGGGTAGCCGGGCACCGGGTAGAGCCGGGAGGTGAGGTCGTAGTGCTTCGCCTTCTTGCGGTATGTCTCGATCAGGTGCTCTCGCGTACGGTCGGTCTGGCTCACGGTGTGCCCCTCGATCTCGGTAGCGTCGCGGCAGCACGGCGCGCCACCCCAGCTAGGATTCCGCGCCTGCCCGCGCATCGGACTCGACCGCAGCCTTGATCGCCGCCATCTCGCGATTGCTTACGCGCTGAAGGCTGCCCTTGAGGATGCCGGGGACCGCGCGCATGATGCCTGCGAGGTCGACCTCAATCCACATCGTGGCGTCGGTCTGCCCATCGTCCACCGGCTCGAGTTCCATTCCCCAGCGCGCCGCGGACGTACCCATTCGCCCGGCGAACGCCACGGAGCCGGGGCGCCTCGACAGCGGTCACTTCCTCGCTCCGGCCGTGAGTCCGCCCAGGTCCTTCGCCCGCTGGTCCACCCACGAGCCGGGCTGCAGCGGCCCCCCTCCGCGGACCCGGCATTCGAGAACCGTTGGCGCCCACTCCGGCCAGCGCCCGACGTCACAGAGATACGCCCACACCTCACCGACGCTGCTGGAGATCTTTATGCGGCTCTCGGTTCTGATTGTCATAGCCGGATTTTATGTTGATCACTTTCCGGTTGCGTAAGGTCCCCCGCGACGCTACAGCCTGGCTGAGACGCCTGCAAATGCGCTCCAATGGCCTAGCTGACGAACCGCCCGGGGCGCTTGCCCGCGGCGGCGTGCGGCTGCGGCCAGGCGATGACGCCGTTCACGAACACCTAGTCGATGCCGGTCGCCGGTTCGCGCGGGTGGTCGTAGCTGGCGCGGGCGACCGGGCCGCCCGCGCCGATGACGCACAGGTCCGCGGCCATCCCGGCGGCGATCCGGCCGCGGCCGCGCAGGCCGTAGGCGTCGGCGGCGTTCGCGGCGAGGTGCCGGGCCAGGCGCTGGTACCCGGGATCCGGCCCGGCACTGAGGTAGTGCCCGGCGAGCCGGGCGAACGCGCCATACCCGCGCGGGTGCGGGTGCTGGCCCTGGTAGATCCCGTCCGATCCGGCGCAGTGCCGGTCGTGGGAGCCGAGCCAGGCCAGCTCATCGTCGGTGAGGGCGGGCCGGTGCAGGTGACCGCCGACGCCGAGGTCCGCCGCCGACCAGCAGGTCGAGCACCCACTCGCCCGGCGGCCGCCAGTCACGTGCCGCCGCCGTCGGTCACCGAGAGCCCGGCGAGCCCCGCGCGCCCGCGGGGACGGTATCCCAGGTAGACGTTGCGCAGGTATGCCTCGGTGAGCTTCTCGCCGGCGAGCAGGGCCGCCCGCTGCCCGGGGATCGGCCAGCGCGGCGAGCGTGTGCCCGGGACCGCCGGCCTGCACCTCCGGTGGGAGCAGCAGTATGCGCCAGGATCGTGCTGGACCTGCGGTAGGGGTACATGTCGAAGGTGAGCGCCACCCCGGCCTCGTCGGCGGCGGTGAACGCCGCCTGGATGGCGGCCGGCTGGCCCCACAGGTGACTGGCGTGCACCCGGGTCCCCGCGCCGCGCCCGACCGCCACCAGTTCGTCCACCCCGGCCCGCGACGTCCGGGCCGTAACCCCGCAGATGCGAGACGTACGGGCGGCCCGCTCGCGCCAGCGGCAGGGCGATCTCGGCCGACCTCGGCGACGCCCCCGAACCGGCTCGGCAGGTAGTCGAGCCCGCTGGACAGCCCGACCGCCCCGTCCGCCAGCGCGTGCTCCACCTGGCGCCGCGCCGCCGCCCGCGCTGCCTCGGCCCAGCGGCCCGGCAGCCATCCCGGCGACGTTGTGCCGGATGGTGCCCTGCGAGGCGAGCACCGCCACGTTCTGCACGAGCCGCCCGGCCACCGCGTCCCGGGAACCGGCCACGCCGAAGTCCCGAACCGGTTCCAGCACCCCGTTGACCGGCGCGAAGTACCGGTTCAGGTACCGCACCGTCGCCGGCGTCAGCCCCGATCCACGACTGGCCGTCCTGGCCGACGACCAGGGTCGTCACGCCCTGCGCCAGCGCGCCGGCACCTGCCCGGAAACCAGCAGCGGGCCCTCGGCGTGCACGTGGGCGTCGATGAACCCGGGGCACACCACGCTGCCCGCCGCCAGGTCGATCACCGCGCACTCGCCCGGCGACGCGGCCACGTTCCCGACGGCGGCGATCACGGGCCCCTCGATCAGCACGTCCGCCCGCCGCACCGTCGTCCCGATGCCGTCGGCGACCAGCCCGCCCCGGAGCAGCACGCGAGAACTCATCCGCCGAGCCTAGGCGTGCTGGCTGCTGACCGAGATCACCTCGCCGGTCAGGTAGGAGGCGTAGTCGCTGGCCAGGAACGCGATGACGCTCGCGACCTCCCACGGCTGCGCGGCGCGGCCGAACGCCTCCCGGCTGGCCAGTTCGGCGAGCAGTTCCTCGCTGGTCACCCGGGCCAGGAACGGGTGCGCGGCCAGGCTCGGCGCCACCGCGTTGACCCGGATCCCGTACGCCGCCACGTCCAGCGCCGCGCACCGGGTCAGCGCCATGACCCCCGCCTTCGCCGCCGCGTAGTGCGCCTGGCCGGGCTGCGCCCGCCAGCCGAGCACCGAGGCGTTGTTGACCACGGCACCACCACGGCCCTGGGCGACAAGCTGCCGCAGCGCGGCCCGGGTGCACCGGAACGTGCCGGTCAGCGTGACGTCGAGCACCCGGGACCACTGCTCGTCGGTCATCTCCAGCACCGAACCGGTGCCGCCCAGGCCCGCATTGTTGACAACTACGTCGATCCGCCCGAAGCGCCGCACCGCCCCGGCGATCAGCGCGCCGACCTGTTCCTCCACGGTCACGTCGCACACCTGTGACCACACGCGCGCGCCGAAGTCGTGGGCCAGTTCGCCGTGCGCCGCGGCGAGCCGCCGCTCGTGGGTGTCGCTGAGGGCCACCAGGGCACCCTCGGCCAGGCAGCGGCGCACCACGGCCGAGCCGATACCGGTCCCGGCCGCGGCGGTGACGACCACGACCTTGCCCGCGAGCAGGTCCCGCCCGGCGGGCGGCCCGGGCGGCGGGGCCGCGGGCGGAATCCCCGGCGTGGTCATGCCCGGCCCTGGCGGGGCAGGCCGAGCGCCCGCTCCGCGATGATCGTGCGCTGGATCTCGTCCGATCCGCCGTAGATCGTGTCGGCGCGGCTGAACAGGAACAGCCGCTGCCAGTCGTCGAGGTCATACGGCGCGCCCCGGGCGGCCATCGACGGCGCGCCCAGCACGTCCATGGCCAGTTCGCCGAGGTCCTGGTGCCACCGCGACCACAGCAGCTTCAGCTCCGATGGCCCGGTCCCCGGGCCCGCCGCGGGGTCCGCAGCCAGCGTGCGCAGCGCGTGCGCGCGCAGTGCCTCCAGGCCGATCCAGGCCCGCCCTATCCGGTCGCGGATCAGCGGATCCTCCCCTGCCCCCGTCTGCCTGGCCAGGTCCACCAGGCGGCCCAGTTCGCGTTCGAACCCGACCTGCTGGCCGAGCGTGGCCGCGCCGCGCTCGATGGCGAGGGTGGCGCGGGCCACCCGCCAGCCGTCGCCTGCCTCGCCGACCACCAGGCTGCCGTGGGTCCGGGCGTCATCGAAGAACACCTCGTTGAACTCGGAGGTACCGGTGAGCTGCCGGATCGGCCGGACGGTGACCCCCTTCTGGCGCATCGGGACCAGCAGGTAGGACAGGCCCGCGCCGCGCTTGGACCCGGGCTCGGTGCGGGCCAGCACGAAACACCAGTCCGCCTCCACGGCCAGCGACGTCCACACCTTCTGCCCGGTGACCACCCACTCGTTCCCGTCGAGACGGGCCGTGGTCGACACCGCGGCCAGGTCAGACCCGGCGCCCGGCTCGGAGTAGCCCTGGCACCAGAGTTCCTCGACCGCCGCGATAGGGGGGAGGAACCGGGCCTGCTGCGCGGGCGTGCCGAACGCGATCAGCGTCGGCCCGAGCAGTTCCTCGCCCAGGTAACCGACCCGCGCGGGGGCACGGCTGCGCGCGTACTCCTCGTAGAAGATGACCTGCTGCGCCAGCGTGGCACCGCGGCCGCCGTGCTCGGGCGGCCAGCGCAGGCACGTCCACCCCGCGGCCGCCAGATGCTGGTTCCAGGCCACCCGCTCGGCATGCGCCTCATGCTCGCGCCCGGGTCCGCCCGCATCACGCAGTGCGGCAAAACGGCCGGTGAGATTGGCGGCGAGCCATTCCCGGATAGCGCGCCGGAACTGCTCATCCTGCGGGCTGGAGTGCAACCTTTGCCTCCCCGCGACGGACCCGCGGGCCCGCAGGGGGGGTTGCAGGCCCGCGGGAGCTCCGTGGCTGGCCAGCAACTGCCCGCCGCGCGTAGGCTCAGCCTACCAAGCACTTGCTTCGTTGGAGGGCACCTGGTGGACCTCACCATCCCGGCCGCTCTGGCAGCTGCGGCGGGGAAGTTCGGCGACGGGCCCGCCCTCGCCGAGCCGGGGGGCCCGCGGATCAGTTATCACCAGCTTCATCAGCAGAGCACCATTGTCGCGCGGGCGCTGATGGCCGAGGGCGTGGCCCCCGGGGACCGTGTGGCGATCTGGTCCCCGAACACGCATCACTGGGTGCTTGCCGCGTTCGGCGCGCTGTCCGCCGGTGCCACGCTGGTCCCGGTCAGCACCCGGTTCACCGGGCCCGAGGCGCTCGACGTGATCGCCCGGAGCGGCGCGTCCGTACTGATCGTCGCCGACCGGTTCCTCGGGGCCGACCGGCTGGACGCCCTGCGTAACGCAGCGAAAGCTGATGCCGCCGGCGTGGCGCGCGGCGCCGCCGCGGAAAGACACAGCGGCCGAACGCTCCCCCGTGGCCGGCCCGGCCCTGCCCGGGCAACTGCGGCTCGTGGTCCGCGTGCCGATGCCGGGTGCCGCCGAACCCGGCCCGGGGAACGGCGCGGCCGCCGGGGTGATCGGCTGGGCGGATCTGCTGGCCCGGGCCGACGCGGTCCCGGCCAGCGCGGCGGAAAGGCGTGCCGCGGCGGTGCGCCCCGGGGACGTGAGCGACATCCTGTTCACCTCGGGCACCACCGGGCGGAGCAAGGGCGCGATGACCGCGCACCGGCAGTCGCTGGCCGTGGCCCGGGCCTGGGCCGAGTGCGGCCGCCTGGCCGCCACGGACCGCTACCTGGTGGTCAACCCGTTCTTCCACAGCTTCGGCTACAAGGCCGGGCATCCTGGCCTGCCTGGTCAGCGGCGCGACCCTGGTGCCGCAACTGGTGTACGACGCGGGGCGGGCCATGTCGCTGGTCGCGTCCGAGCGGATCACGGTGCTGCCCGGCCCGCCCACGATCTACCAGACGATCCTCGATCACCCGGACCGTGCCGCGCACGACCTGTCCAGCCTGCGGCTCGCGGTCACCGGCGCGGCGACCGTGCCGGTCGCCCTGATCGAGCGGATGCGCCGCGAGCTGAGCTTCGAAGCCGTGCTCACCGCCTACGGGCTGACCGAGGCGGTGGTGGCGACGATGTGCCGGCCCGGTGACGACCCGCGGACCGTGGCGGCCACCTCGGGCCGGGCCACGGCGGACTTCGAGGTGCGGATCGCCGGGGCGGACTGCGACGAGGCCAAGCCCGGCGAGCCGGGCGAGATCCTGCTGCGCGGGCCGAACCTGATGCTCGGCTACGCCGACGACCCCGAGGCGACCGCGGCCGCCATCGATGCCGGCGGCTGGCTGCACACCGGCGACATCGGCCGCCTCGACGCCGACGGGTACCTGACGATCACCGACCGGCTCAAGGACATGTACATCTGCGGCGGCTTCAACGTCTACCCCGCCGAGGTGGAGCAGGTGCTGGCCCGGCTGGACGGCGTCGCCGAGTCGGTGGTCATCGGGGTGCCCGACGCGCGGCTCGGCGAGGTGGGCAAGGCGTACGTGGTCACCCGGCCGGGCTTCGCCCTGGACGAGGCGGCCGTATTGGCGTTCTGCCGGGAACGGCTGGCCGGCTACAAGGTCCCGCGCCTTGTCGTGTTCCGTGCGGAGCTGCCCCGCACCCCGGCCGGCAAGCCGCTCAAGCGCGCCCTGCGAGAGGAATCGACATGACCGAGGCCGCAGACGGCGAGGGGCCGGTCCGCTATATGGAGCGCGGGCCGGTCGCCGTGGTGACGCTGAACCGGCCGCGGTACCGCAACGCGCAGAACTCGGCGATGACCTACGCGCTGGACGCCGCGTTCGCCCGGGCGGTGAACTCGCCGGAGGTGGCGGTCATCGTGCTGGCCGGCGCGGGCGAGCACTTCTGCGCGGGCCACGACATCGGCACCCCGGGCCGCGACGTGGACACCTCCTTCGACCGCCAGGCGGTGCTGTGGTGGGACCACGTGGGCCGGGCCGGCGCGGACGCGCGGTACGCCCGGGAGATGGAGGTCTACCTCGGCATGTGCCGGCGCTGGCGGGAGATGCCCAAGCCGGCCATCGCGATGATCCAGGGCGCGTGCATCGCCGGCGGGCTGATGCTCGCCTGGTGCTGCGACCTGATCGTCGCCGCCGAGGACGCGTTCTTCGCCGACCCGGTGGTCCGGATGGGCATCCCGGGCGTGGAGTACTTCGCGCACCCGTGGGTGCTCGGGCCCCGCTTCGCCAAGGAGGTGCTGTTCACCGGGGCGCGGTTCGGCGCACAGCGCGCCTACGAGCTGGGCATGGTGAACCGGGTCGTGCCCCGTGCCGCACTGGCGGAGGAGACGTTCGGCCTGGCGGAGCAGATCGCCACGATGCCGCCGTTCGGGCTGGCCCTGGCCAAGCGCGCGGTGAACCAGTGCGAGGACCTGATGGGCATGCGGCCGGGCATGGACGCGGTGTTCGGCCTGCACCACCTGGCGCACGCGCACAACGCGGAGACCTCGGGTGACTCGCTGGCCGGCCTGGACGCCCGTGGCATGAAGGATGGTGCGGCCCGGCAGGCGGGCGGGTGACCGGCGAACCAGCCGGCCAGTTCCGGGCCGAGGTGCGGGACTGGCTGCGGGCGCACGTGCCCGCGCGGCCGCTGCCGTCGGTGGACACCGCCGAGGGGTTCGCGGCGCACCGGCAGTGGGAGCGGGAGCTCGCCGCGGCGCGGCTGTCGGTGGTGTCGTGGCCCGCCGCCTACGGTGGCCGGGACGCCCCGCTGCTGGACTGGCTGGTGTTCGAGGAGGAGTACTACGCCGCCGCCGCGCCGGTGCGCGTCGGCCAGAACGGGCTGTTCCTGCTGGCGCCGACCCTGTTCGCGCACGGCACCGCGGAGCAGCGGGACCGGGTGCTGCCGCCGATGGCGGCCGCGGCGCAGGTGTGGGCGCAGGCCTGGTCGGAACCGGACGCGGGCAGCGACCTGGCCGCGATCCGGGCCAGCGCCACGGCGGCCGACGGGGGCTGGCTGCTGTCGGGGACGAAGACCTGGAGTTCCCGCGCGGCGTTCGCGGACAAGGCGTTCGGCCTGTTCCGCTCGGAGCCCGGCGCGCAGCGGCACCGCGGCCTGACCTACCTGATGTTCGACCTGCGCGCCGAGGGGGTGACGGTGCGGCCGATCCGCCAGCTCGGCGGCCGGACCGGGTTCGCGGAGATCTTCCTGGACCAGGTGTTCGTGCCCGCGGCCGACGTGATCGGCGAGCCAGGGGACGGCTGGCGGATCGCGATGAGCACGGCCAGCCACGAGCGGGGCATGTCGCTGCGCAGCCCGGGGCGGTTCACCGCGGCAGCGGCCCGCCTGGTGGAACTGTGGCGGCAGGCCGGGCGACCCGGCGGACACCGCGCTGCGGGACCGGGTCGTGGACGCGTGGATCGGCGCCCGGGCCTACCGGCTGCACACCCACGCGACCGCGGCCAGGCTGGCGGCGGGCGGCAGCCTGGGTGCGGAGTCCAGCCTGGGCAAGGTGTTCTGGTCCGAACTGGACATTGCCCTGCACGAAGCCGCGCTGGACCTGCTCGGGCCGCTGGCCGAGCTGGCCGGCTCCCCCGGGCCCGGCGGGGATCCGGGGCTGCCCGGCGACCCGGGGCCGGCCGCGGGTCCGGAGCCGGGCGTGGCTCCGGGGCTGGCCGGGCGCTGGCTGGACGGGTACCTGTTCTCCCTGGCCGGCCCGATCTACGCGGGCACGAACGAGATCCAGCGCACGGTGATCGCCGAGCGGTTGCTGGGGCTGCCCCGATGACCCGGTCCCGCGAGCAGGCGCAGTTCGCCGCGTCCCTGCACGACATGCTCGCCGATGCCGATGTGCCCGCCGCCGCCCGGTGCTGGGCCGCCGGTGACCGGGCCCCGGGGCTTGCCGTCTGGCGGGCGCTGGCCGGGCTCGGGGTCACCGCGCTCGCGGTGCCCGAGCGTGACGGTGGTCTCGGCGCGAGCTTCGCCGACGTCGCGGTCGCCTGCGCGGAACTCGGGCATCACGCGGTGCCCGGCCCGGTGGCCGAGTCGGTCGCGGCCGTTCCGGTGCTGCTCGCCGCGCTGCCCGGTGACGCCACGGGCGCAGACCTGGCCGCCGGGGACCCGGCCGCCGGAGCCTGGCCCGCTCGGTGGCTGGCCGGGCTGGCGGCCGGGGAACTGATCGCCACGGCGGCCATGCCGCCGTGGCTGCCGTGGGCGGTGGATGCGGACGCCGCCGGGCTGGTCCTGCTGGCCGAGGGTGCCGTGGTACGCCTCGCCGCACCGGGCGCCCGGTGCCGGTCGGTGGACCCGGGCCGGTCGCTGTCGCCGGTGACCGGCGGCCAGGTGCTGGCCCGCGGTCCCGCCGTGGCCGGTGCGGTGCGCAGGGCACTGGATGCCGGCGCGCTGGCCTGCGCCGCGCAACTGCTCGGCGCGGGCCGTGCCCTGCTGGAGGCCAGCGTGCGGTATGCCGGGCAGCGGGCCCAGTTCGGCCGGCCGGTCGGGGCGTTCCAGGCGGTCAAGCACCGCCTCGCGGACGTGGCGATCGGCCTGGAGTTCGCCGGGCCGCTGCTGGATGCGGCGGCGGCCGCGCTCGACGCCGGCCGCGGCAACGCGGCCAGGGACGTGTCGGCGGCGAAGGTGGCCTGCACGGACGCGGCCCGCCATGCGGCACGGGCGGCACTCCAGGTGCACGGCGCGATCGGCTACACCGAGGAACACGACCTGCACCTGTGGCTGCTGAAGGTGCGGGCGCTGGCCGGGGCGTGGGGCAGCCAGGCCGAGCACCGGGCCCGGGTGATGGCCGCGATCTCGGCGCCCGAGGGTGGCCCGGAGACCGAGCGGGAGCCAGCCCCCGCGCGGCCAGCCGCCGGGCAGCTGGCCACTGAGGACCCAGCCGCTGGGGAGCCCGCGTGGAGCTGACCACCGAGCAGCGGGACCTGCGCGACGCGGTCCGGGGGCTGCTGACCCGGCACCGGCCGCCGGGCGCCGTGGCGCCCGGCCCGGCCAGGGAACCTCGTGCGGCCGGGGAACCCGGTGCGGGCGACGACCCCGGGCCCGGGTACGACGTGTCGCTGTGGCAGCGGCTGTGCGGTGAGATCGGTGTGGCCGGGCTGGCCATCCCGGAGCGCTACGGCGGCGCAGGTGCCGGGCCGGTGGAAACCTGCGTCGTGATGGAAGAACTGGGCCGTGGCCTGACGCCCTCACCGATGCTCGGGTCGGCGGTCCTGGCCGGGCAGGCCCTGCTGGCCTCCGGCGACGACGAGGCATGCCGGCGGCTGCTGCCCGGCATCGCCAGCGGCGGCACCGTCGCGGCGCTGGCCTGGGCGCCCAGGCCGGCCACTGGGATCCGCCGGGCCCGCGTTCAGTGCCTGCCCGGGCGCGGACCGCGCCGCGGCCGGCGCCTGGGTGCTGAGCGGCGAGGCGCACCACGTACTCGACGGCGACACCGCCGGGGTGCTGCTGGCCGCGGCGCGCGCCCCGGACGGGGTCGGCCTGTTCGAGGTGGACCCGCGGCAGCGCGGTGCCAGCAGGTGCGCGGTGACCACCATGGACAGCACCCGGCGGCTGGCCGTCGTTGCGCTGGACGGCGTGCCAGCGCGGCGGGCCGGCCGCGGCGCAGGCACCCGGGCACTGGCCCGGGCCCGGGACCTCGCCTGCATCGCGCTAGCTGCCGAGCAGGCGGGCGCAGCGCAGCGCGCGCTGGAGCTGACCGTCGACTACACCAAGGCCCGGGTGCAGTTCGGCCGGCCCATCGGCAGCTTCCAGGCACTCCAGCACCGGATGGCCGACCTGCACGTGCTGGTGGAGTCGGCGCGGTCGCTGTGCTATGCCGCGGCGTTCGCCGCCGCCGGCGCCGGGGCGGACGCCGCGGCGGGCTCGGCCAGGGTGGAAATGCTCGCGGCAGCGGCGAAGGCGCACTGCTCGGCGGCACTGACCCGGGCGGCGGGCCAGATGATCCAACTGCACGGCGCCATCGGCATCACCTGGGAGCACGACGCGCACCGCTACTTCAAGCGCGCGCACGGCGCGGGCCAGTTGTTCGGCCGGCCCTGGGAACACGTCGCCAGGATCGCCGCGGCCCTCATCGACGGCTAGGAGCCGCAGCGCAAGCGCGGCACGCCGCCACGCTGAACCGGGTCGCCAGCCACAGGCGTATCGGGCCGGTATCCGGGCAGGATGCCCGGGTGGCTTCGTACTCGGTGAATCCGGACGGCGTGGCGTGGGCACAGCATCTCATCGATGCCGGGCAGTACGTGCTCAACAGCGACTGGGGCAAGGTCCAGCCTCACGCGGAGCGGCAGAACACCTTCCTGAAGTCGCATTCCTGGGAGGAGTACGCTCGCTGGCATCTCGGGCTCACCGACGGTGCGAGCGATCACACCAAGGCCAGGTACGCGTTCGTCTATGGCGACTTCCGGCGGCTGCACCGGATGGGCATCATCGCCTGTCAGTACCGGGCCGCCGAGTGGCGGCACAAGGAGATCGAGCTTGCCGCGCACGATCTCCTGCAGCGCCTCGACCGCAAGACGTCTTGAGCGCAGCGGCTAGACCGAAGTTCCCTCCGGTGATGTGCGGGGGATGTCGTTTACCTGGGGTTTCTGGGTGGTGCGGGGCAGGTCTCTGACTACGCGATCCGTGGCGGTGGCTGACGCCGAGCAGGTCGAGGGCGTGGCGCTGGAGCGGGGTGGGTGTGGTGACGAGCCGGAAGGCGGGCAGGGCCGGGTCGGCGGGCTGGATCTGGTTGAGGCAGATGGTGGCCAGGTCGGCCAGCAGGTCTGGAAGCTGTGCACCGGCAGGCCGCCCGGGGTGCGCTTGGCAGCGGCTTTGGCCAGGGCCCGCGGGGAGCGGGCAGCGGGGGCGACGGGGCTGTGCGGGCCGGCCTGGGCGGTGGCTTGTCGTCGTCGGTGAACAGGAGCGGCGCGAGGCGGTCGTGCATGTGCCAGGTGACGTAGTACGACAGCATCCGCAAGAACACGTGGGCGCGGACCCGCCTTCGGTGCGATGGCGGATGGGCCGGATGTCCAAGTCGGTGTTGAAGGCCCGGAAAGCACGCTCGACCTGGGCGAGGGCCTTGTAGGAGGCGACCACCTCGCCGCTGTCCAGGCCGCTGGCTGCGACGCTGGTGCGCAGCACGTAGATGCCATCGAGGGCGGCTTCGGCGGTGATGGAGTCCTGGTCGCGGGCGTAGGTGAAGCTGTCGTCAGCTGATGCTGGTGGTGAAGTGCTTGGCGACCTTGCGGCGGCGCAGCACCCGGTCGGCGCGCAGCACGATCTTGTCCTTGCCGCGCAGCGGCCGGCGTTCCCGCGCGACAGCCGCGGCGATCTTCCGAGGTCAGCCTCGGTGGCCTGGAGGAGGCTCTCGCGCTTGCGGGCCCGCTCGGCTTCCAGGAACGGGTTCTTGCAGGCCACCAGCCGCTCACCGGGATAGTCCGGGGAGGCGATCTCGGCCAGGTCCATCCGGTCGAAGAGGGACAGTTGCAGCGCGCCATCGCGGACCAGCGCCTTGACCTGCGGGGCGCGCAACGCGGTGATCCAGTCCAGGCCCGCGGGGCCGGCGTCCTCGCGCAGCCTTGCTGCGGTCAGCATGCCACGTCCCCGACGAGCACCACCTTGGTGATCCCGAACCGGTCCTTACCTTGCCCACCTGGCTGGCCACAGTCGCAGGGTCGCCGGTGTTGCCCTTGAACACCTCGATAGCGACCGGGACGCCATCCTTGCTGGTGAGCAGCCCGTAGACGATCTGCAGGCGCCCCCGGACCCCGTCTTTGGGGTGCCCGATGGCGCCCAGCGGGCAGGTCCGCCCCTCGAACGCGGCGGAGGACACGTCGTAGAGAACCAGGGTCCCGCCGGCCAGGTGCCTGGCCGCGAGCGCGTCCTGGATCTTCTCCTGCCGGGCAGCGAGCCAGTCCATCGCCGCATACAGGTCATCCTCGTCACAGCCGCCCAGACGCAGGAACTCGCCCAGGAGCTGGCGGCAGTCCCGCCTGCAGCCCACGGGCGATGGCCAGCTTGGAGTCCGGCGCGATCACCTGCGCGACCGCCATCGCGGTCACCAGGTCCCGCTGCCGCGACGGCACGGGGTCGATCAGCTCTTCCAGGCCCAGCGCCCGCGCGGTGCCCAGCACGGCGGCGACGTGACCGTGCGGCAGGCTCCGGCTGATCTCGAACGTGCCCTCCACGGCCGCGGCCGGCGCGAGCTGGCCTTTCAGCACCCGCGCCAGCGCCTCGACCTTCGCCTCGGGCCAGGACGACAAGTTGGCCAGGGTGCGGTTCTTCACCTTGCCCGCCTCGCGGTAGCTTTCGCGCAGCAGCACCGCGGGCGGTGACCCCCGGTTCGGCACCTTAGCCACGTACATGACGACAACGATACCGGCTCATACTGTATATGAGCAGTGCAACACGCTGTTCGTCACCGATGACGATATACATGACTACATGTCCTGCTCTCAGCGAGCACAGTTCACCTGGTCACGGCACCATCGCGCAGGCGATCAGAGGCTCATCAGGGGGAACTTCGGGCTAGACGGGGATAGCCAGCAAACGACCCGTGAAACGGTCGAGTCTGGCGAAGACCTCAGGCT
>CAVSRH010000018.1:0-208555 GCA_963730235.1 uncultured Actinomycetes bacterium | reverse complement strand
GGACTCGAACCCCTGGCCTCTTGCATGCCATGCAAGCGCTCTACCAACTGAGCTATAGCCCCTCGGCCGCCGTGCCGGTCCCGCCGACAGCGCCACGCCAGTGTACAAGATCTAGGGCGGTCAGCGGTCGTCGCTGAGCACCGGCTCGGGCAGTGTTCCGGCGTTGTGCTCGATGAGGCGCCAGTGGCCACGCCGGCGGCCGAGAACGGACCAGGCGCAGTTCGCCAGCGGGCCGACCGCGCCCCAGAGATCTTCGGGGAGGCCCATCAGCCGGGCGGCGCCCAGGCGCAACGCCGCTCCGTGGCTGACCACGACCGCCAGGGCACCGGGGGTCAGGCTATCGGCGATCCGCTCCATTGCGGCGACGGCCCGTTCGGCGACGGCCGCGGAGGATTCTCCCTCGGGCGGGCGCCACTGTGAATGTTCTACCGGGTATCGCGTACGGATGTCGGCGTCGGTGAGGCCCTCCCAGAGGCCGCCGTAGCGCTCGCGCAGGTCCTTGTCCAGGGTGACCGTCAGCCCGGTCAGCCGGGCTAGCGGTGCCGCCGTAGCGGTGGCCCGGATCAGATCGGAGGAGAATATCGCGCTCGGCTGCAGGGCTGCGAGCAGGCGGGCGGCACGCTCGGCCTGCTGCTGCCCGACGTCGTCGAGCGGGATGTCGGTCTGGCCCTGGAACCGGCGTTCCGCGTTCCACTGCGTCTGCCCGTGCCGCCATAGCACCAGCCGGACCGAGTGATCAGCGTTCCGCGTACCAGAAACGGACGACGCGCGCCCCGCCGCGTCATTGCCCACCACGGGCACCATCCTTCCTCTACGGGCAAACCGTGGGCAGCCACCGCAGGCGACCGCCCACCGCCGGTCAGCCCCGCTGCACCCCGCTCTCAGGCAGGGCGAACGGCACGGCGGCAGCAGACCTGCCCCCGTACGACAGCTATTGGATTTTCCCCAGATCAGGCTTGGGGGCAGCCCCGGGCGCACGGGGCGCCACGCCTACCGGCTCGGGCAGTGGCACCCGCGGGCAGTCCTTCCAGAGCCGTTCCAGCGCGTAGTAGACGCGCTCCTCGGCATGCTGAACGTGGATCACGATGTCGAGGTAGTCCAGGAGCACCCAGCGGCCCTCCCGTTCACCTTCCCTGCGCGCCGGCCGGGCACCGGCCTGCCGCAGCTTCTCCTCGATCTCATCGACGACCGCGCGTATCTGGCGGTCGTTCGCGGCCGAACAAAGCAGGAACACGTCCGTGATGACGAGTTGCTCGCTGACGTCGTACGCGATGATGTCCGCAGCGAGCTTCTCAGCTGCGGCCTCGGCCGCGATCCTGGCAAGCTCGACGGCCCTGGCGGTAGCTGTCACGTTTGGTGCTCGGCCTCCTCAGGCGGTCCTTCCTGCCTTCCCCGGCGCCCGCGTGCGTACAACGGGTATCGCCGCGGCCCGCGGGGGTGCAGGTGCCCTTTCAGGGTAACCCGCCAAGGCAGGTACGCGGCTTCCCCGGGCGGTGCCGCGTTTCGCCGGCGGCCGCGGCCCGCGGCCCCGGCCGCGCACGCCCCGCCCGGCCTGGGCGCCCCGGCCGGGGGCTGCACCCCCAGAAGTTACGCCCAGCCGACCGCAGTGGAAACACCATAAAACCGCCGATTCCCGGTCAGCCGTTGCCATCCTGGTACAGCTGCCGCTTGGCGATGTACTGGACGATGCCGTCGGGCACCAGGTACCAGATCGGCTCTCCCTCGGCGACCCGCTGGCGGCAGCCGGTCGAGGAGATCGCCAGCGCCGGGATCTCCACCAGGCTCACCCTGTCCTCCGGCAGGCCCTGGTCGGTCAGCCGGTGCCCGGGGCGGGTGCAGCCGACGAAGCGTGCCAGCATGAACAACTCGTCCACGTCCTGCCAGGACAGCATCCGCGACAGCGCGTCGGCGCCGGTGATGAAGTACAACTCCGTGTCCTCGCCGCGCTCCCGGCGCAGGTCACGCAGTGTATCGATGGTGTATGTGGGCCCCGGGCGGTCGATGTCCAGCCTGCTGACCGAGAACCGCGGGTTCGACGCGGTGGCGATCACCGTCATCAGATACCGGTCCTCGGCGGCCGACACCTTCTTGTCGTGCTTCTGCCAGGGCTGGCCGGTGGGCACGAAAACCACTTCGTCCAGGGCGAAGATGTGCGCTACCTCGCTGGCCGCGACCAGGTGGCCGTGATGGATGGGGTCGAACGTGCCGCCCATCACGCCGATCCTGACCTTGCCGCCAGTTCCCATCCCCAGACTTTAGCGACCCGCCGTGATCAGGGCAGCAGCTAATCCAGCCCGGGCAGCGGCGGGGCGCCGTCCCGCCACCGGACCACCCGGACCGCCTTGCCCACCTCGCTGCGCGGCACCGTGCCCGGGGGCAGCACCCGGACCGCGACGCCGACCCCGAGTTCCGCGCGGAGCCGGGCCTCCAGTTCCCCGGCTCCCGGCGCCTGGCCGGGCCCGGACCCGGCCGCGGCGGCGGGCGGCACGGGCCCCGAGGCGTTCGTTTTGTATTCGCAACAGACGATCAGCCGCGCCGCGGCCTCCCGCTCATCGACCACCAGCAGGTAGTCGGGGCAGAGCGCCGGGGCGGCCAGCAGCACCCGCTCCACCTCGCTGGGGTAGACGTTCACGCCGCGCAGCACCAGCATGTCGTCGCGGCGGCCGGTGACCTTGCTCATCCGCACCAGGGTCCGCCCGCAGGCACAGGTGCCGCGGCGCAACGACGAGATGTCCCCGGTCCGGTACCGCAGCAGCGGCAGCGCCTCCCGGGTCACGGTGCTGAACACCAGTTCGCCGGGGGTACCGTCGGGCACCGGCGCGCCGGTCTCCGGGTCCACCGCCTCGACCAGAAAGTGGTCCTCGTTGACGTGCAGCCCGTCGGCCGCCTCCAGGCACTCGGCGGCCACCCCGGGGCCGATCACCTCGGACAAGCCGTAGATATCCAGGGCCCGCAGGCCGAGCAGTTCCTCGATGCGGGCGCGCATCTGGCCGGTCCAGGGTTCGGCGCCGAACAGGCCCGCCTTCAGGCTCAGCCCCTCCCCCGGCCCGGCGCCCGCCTCGGCCAGCGCCTCGCCCAGCCGGATCGCGTACGACGGGGTGCAGGTCAGGATGTCCGGGCGCAGGTCGCGGATCAGCGTGACCTGCCGCGCGGTCATGCCGCCGGACACCGGGACGACCGTGGCGCCAAGCTCGATCGCGCCCTGGTGGATGCCCAGCCCGCCGGTGAACAGGCCGTATCCGTACGCGTTGTGGACGGTGCTGGCGCGCGTCGCGCCCGCCGCCGCCAGCGCCCGCGCGCACATCCGCGCCCACAGCGCCAGGTCCGCGCGGGTGTAGGCGACCAGCGTCGGCCGGCCGCCGGTGCCGCTGGAACCGTGCAGGGTGACCAGGTCTTCCAGCGGCACTTCCACCATGCCGTACGGATAGGCGGCCCACAGGTCCGCCTTGACGACCATGGGGAGCCGGGGCAGATCGTGAAGAGCGACCTCGTCCGGGCCGGTCACCCCGGCCGCGCGCAGCCGCTCCCCCTGGATGCCGCCGGTGCGCAGGAGCCTGCCCACCAGGGCCCGCAGCCTCGTCTCCTGCAGGCTGGCGAGTTCCCCGGCGGGCATGGCCTCCGCGCTGGGCTCGAACATCTGCCTCACCTTCCCCGCCTGGCTTCCGGCCATCCTGCCACGGCCCGGGGTGCCGGACGGGGCTTAGGCCCCCGCTCCCGGTGGGCCTGGATCCCCTGCTCGGGCGCTCCGGCGGGCACATAGCATCGGGGTATGACCACCGTGCCGGATCGTGCCCGGGTACGCCTGCCCGGGATCTCATCGCGCGCCTACGAGCATCCCGCCGACCGCTCGGCGCTGGTGGCGATGCGCAAACTGACCGGCTTCGACGTGCTGCTCAAACGGCTCGCCAGCCTGTTCTCCGACCGGAGCCTGCGGCTGCTGTTCCTGGCCAGCTCGGTCCGGGCCTCGACCGAGCAGTTCCCGCACCTGTACGAGCTGATGCTGGACGGGTCCTCGATCCTGGACCTGCCCGAGGCGCCCGAGCTGTTCATCTCCCAGGACCCGATCCCCAACGCGATGACGCTCGGCTCGGACAAGCCGTTCATCGTGATGACCACGGGCCTGGTGGACCTGCTCGACCAGGAGGAGCTCCGGTTCGCCATCGGGCACGAGCTGGGGCACGCGCTGTCCGGCCACGCCGTGTACCGGACCATGCTCTACCACCTGACCCGGCTGGCCACCCGGCTCGCCTGGTTCGCCATCGGCTACATCGGGCTGCGCGTGATCATCGCGGGCCTGGAGGAGTGGTACCGCAAGTCCGAGCTGTCCTGCGACCGGGCGGGCGTGCTGGCCGGGCAGGACCCGTCGGCGGCGCGGCGGACGCTGATGAAGCTGGCCGGCGGTGCCAGCATGGCCGAGCTGAGCCAAGACGCCTTCCGGCAGCAGGCGCACGAGTACGACGCCGTCCCCGATGTCCGGGAAGGGCTCATCAAGCTGCTGCAACTGCAGGGCAACACGCACCCGTTCGCCGTGATGCGGTTCGCCGAGCTGGACCGGTGGGTGACCGAGGAGGACTACGAGACGATCCTGGCCGGCAACTACCCGCGCCGCGAGGACGACCCGCATGTCTCGGTGACCGACGAGATCAAGGCCGGGGCCAAGTCCTACCAGGACTCGTGGAACCGGACCTCGGACCCGTTCGTGGGGCTGGTGAAGGGCTTCGCGGAGAGCGCCGCCGGAGCGGGTGCGTCGATTTTCAGCGGGATCTTCGGCAGCGGCCGCACCGGCAACGGCGGCTCTGGATTCGGGGTCGGGGGGCTCCGGCTCGGACTGACCCCGCCGCTTCTGCGTGATCATGGCGGTTTGGTTGCTACAGCAGCCAAACCGCCATGATCATGAAGCCGGGGCGTGGCGGGCGGGGGCGAGGAGCACGAGGTCGTCGCGGTGCACGACCTCACGTTCGTAGCCGGGGCCTTTCCGGGCGGCGAGCCACCGGGTGGACCGGCCCATCAGCGCCGGGATCTCGGCCGCGTCGTAGTTGACCAGCCCGCGCGCGACCACCTGGCCGTCCGGGCCGGACAGGTCGACCGGGTCCCCCGCGTCGAAGGTGCCCTCGACCCCGATGATCCCCGCGGGCAGCAGGGATGCGCGGCCCGCCAGGACCGCCCGGACCGCGCCCGCGTCCAGCAGCAGCGTGCCCCGGGCGGAGGCGGCGTGCGCCAGCCACAGCTGGCGGGTGCCGGGGCGGCGGTCGTGCGGGGCGAAGTAGGTGCCGACCGGCTCGCCGGCCAGGGCGGACGCCGCCTGGTCGGCCCGGGCCACCACCGTGGCGATGCCCGCCTCGGTCGCGATGAGGGCCGCGTCCACCTTGGTGGCCATTCCCCCGGTGCCCACCGGCCGGCGCGCACCGCCCTGCCCCGGTGACCCGCCGGGCGCGTCCGGCCGGCCCGGCGGGCCGAGGGTGACGCCGTCCAGGTCGGCGCGCTGTTCCACCCGGCTGATCCGCCGCGCGCCGGGATGGCGGGGGTCGAAGTCGTAGAGCCCGTCCACGTCCGACAGCAGGATCAGCGCGCCCGCCCGGACCACGTGCGCGGCCAGGGCGGCCAGCCGGTCGTTGTCACCGAACCTGATCTCGTCGGTGGCGACCGTGTCGTTCTCGTTCACCACGGGCAGCACGCCCAGTTCGAGCAGCCGGTCCAGGGTCCGCTGGGCGTTGCGGTAGTGCGCGCGGCGCATCAGATCGTCCGCGGTCAGCAGGATCTGCCCGGCGCGCACCTGGTGCCGGGCGAACGCCGCCGTGTACACCGCGACCAGCTGGCCCTGGCCGACGCTCGCGGCGGCCTGCTGAGTGGCCAGGTCACGGGGCCGGCGGGGCAGCCCCAGCGGCGCGAGGCCCGCCGCGATCGCCCCCGAGGAGACCAGCACGACCTGGGTACCCGCGTGCACCCGGGCCGCGAGCACCCCGGCCAGCGCCGCGATCCTGCTCTCGTCGATCCCGCCGCCGGCTGTGGTAAGCGAGGACGAGCCAACCTTGACCACGACCCGGCGTGCGGCCGCGATGTCGGCCCGATCGTCCTGGCCGGACTCCCCCGTGGAGCCCACGGTCACCAGGGCAGCCGTTCGTCGGTGCCGCGCGGCCCGAACCCGTGCGGCGCACCGGCCGGGACGTCCGGGTCCCAGTCGAAGACGACCGCGTCATCCGCATCCCCGATCGCGACCTCGGCGCCGGCCTGGCGCCCGGCCCCGGCCAGTGCCTGCTCCACGCCGATCCGGGCCAGCCTGTCGCCCAGGTAACCGACCGCCTCCGCGTTGCTGAAGTCGGTCTGCCGCACCCACCGGGCCGGCTTGTCCCCCCGGATGGCGAAGCTGTTCTGCCCGGTACGGACGACCTCGAACTCGGGCCCGCCCGCGGCGGGCGGCCTGATCACCTGGCGGGTGGGCTCCTGCGGGGGCAGCGCCGCGCGGGCGGCGGCGACCACCCGGCCCACGGCGAACGCGAACTCCCGCACCCCCTCGTGGGTCGCCGCGGAGATCTCGCAGACCTCCAGGCCACGGGCCGCCAGCACCTCGCGGGCCCGATCGGCCACCTCCCGCGCCTCCGGGACATCGATCTTGTTGAGGGCGACGATCCGGGGCCGCCCGGCCATGTCGGCGCCGGTGGCCTCGGCGTAGGCGGCCAGTTCCGCCTCGATCGTGTCCAGGTCGGCGACGGGGTCCCGGCCAGGCTCCCCGGCCAGGCCCGCGGCGCAGTCGAGCACGTGCACCAGCACCACGCAGCGCTCCACGTGGCGCAGGAAGTTCAGGCCGAGGCCCTTGCCGCTGCTGGCGCCGGGAATCAGCCCGGGCACATCGGCCACCACGAACTGGGTCTCACCCGCCTCGACCATGCCCAGATGCGGTGTGAGCGTGGTGAAAGGGTAGTTCGCGATCTTCGGCCGGGCCGCGGACATGGCCGAGATCAGCGAGGACTTGCCCGCGTTGGGGAAGCCCACCAGGCCCGCGTCGGCCACCGTCTTGAGTTCGAGCAGCAGGGTTTGCCCGGTGCCCGGCTCACCGCGCAGCGCGAAGCCCGGGGCCCGGCGCCGGGGGGAGGCGAGCGCCGCGTTGCCCAGCCCGCCCCGGCCGCCCTGCGCGGCCACGAACCTGGTCCGGGCGCCCACCAGGTCGGCGAGCACCTCGCCGTCCTCCGTCTTGACCTCGGTCCCGTCCGGGACCGAGACGACCAGGTCCGCCCCGTTGGCGCCACTGCGGTGCGAGCCGGAGCCCTGCTTGCCGTTGCCCGCGCGGCGGACCGGCCGGCGGTGCAGGTCGAGCAGCGTGGCCATGCTCGGGTCCACCTCGAAGATCACGTCGCCGCCCCGGCCGCCGTTGCCGCCGTCGGGGCCGCCGAGCGGCTTGAACTTCTCCCGGTGCACCGACGCGCAGCCGTGCCCGCCGTCGCCCGCCTTCACTGTGACGGTGACGTGATCGGCGAACTCGGCCACTGCTTTATCCTTCCCTGCTGGCCACACGACAGTAGGGCGGACCGGCTAGCGGTCCGCCCTGGAGTCTGGCTCAGTTAACTGGCGGCGGACCTAATCCGCCGGCGCGGCCCGCTTCCGCGATCACGCTCACGGCCCTGCGGTTGCGCACCCGGCCGAACGTGACCGCGCCGGTGACCAGAGCGAACAAGGTGTCGTCCTTGCCACGGCCGACGCCCGGGCCGGGGTGGAAGTGGGTGCCGCGCTGGCGCACGATGATCTCGCCCGCGTTGACCTGCTGACCGCCGAACCGCTTGACGCCCAGCCGCTGCGCGGAGGAGTCCCGGCCGTTACGGCTCGATGACGCGCCCTTCTTGTGTGCCATCGTCAGCCTCTTCTTTCTCGCCGCGGCCTTCCGCTCGGCGCTGATCCCGGTGATCTTCACCTGGGTGTAGCGCTGGCGGTGGCCCATCCGTCGCCGGTAGCCGGTCTTGTTCTTGTAATGGATGATGTTGATCTTGGGTCCGGCTACCTCACCCATGATCTCCGCGGTGACCTGGTAGTGGCCGAGCTCGCCCGGATCGCTGATGACCTTGCCATCATCGACGACGAGCAGGGCCTGCAGCGTCACGCTGGAGCCGACCTCACCGGCAAGTGTGTCGACGGTGAGGACGTCGTCCACCGACGCCTTCTCCTGCCTGCCACCGCAGCGCACGATCGCGTACACCGAAGCACTCTCTCTCTGCTTGTACGGGCCCAACGCGCTGTTCCGCGGCTGCGGACCAAGACACGAACAGGGGCTCGCCAGCCTTGCACCGGCACCCGGGAACCCAGCCCTGGAACCGTCCTGTGCGCTGGCGCTTCAGGTTATCAGACCCCAGCGGGCGCCGATGCCTCCGGCGCCGCCTGCCCGTCGGCGCTCACGGCCGCGTCCGGCGGGCCCGGCTCCCGGGTAGCGGCCCGCCGCCGGCGGCGGCCACCGGGCGACTGCCCCACCGCGGCACCGTTCCCGGCTCCCTCGGCACCGTTCCCGGCCGCCTCGGCAGCCCCGGCCGACTCGGCAGCCCCGGCGGACGCCGTGGCCCCGGTCTGGCTGGCGCCGTACCCGGAACCCGGCCCGGCGGCCGTGGCGTCGCCGCCGGCCACGGCATCGCCGCCGCTGGGCATGGCGCTGCCGCCGTCGCCGGTGCCGGCCGGTGCCAGTGGTGCTGGTGCCGGCGGTGCTGGTGCCGGTGTTGCTGGCCGCGGGCTTGTCCTCGGCCTGGCCGTCCCTGTCGGCCTTGCCCTGCCGCTGCCGCCTGCCGTCCCTGCCGCCCTTTCCGTCCCTGGCTGCCTTGCCGTCCTTGGCGGGCGCGGCGTCGGCCCGGCCGCGGTGGCCGCTGTGCTCGGCGCCGTCCATGGAGATAATCAGGCCGCGCCCATTGCAGCACTCGCACGTCTCGGAGAACGCCTCGAGCAGCCCGGAACCGACCCGCTTGCGGGTCATCTGCACCAGCCCGAGCGAGGTCACCTCGGCCACCTGGTGCTTGGTCCGGTCCCTGGCCAGGCATTCGAGCAGCCGCCGCAGCACCAGTTCGCGGTTGCTCTCCAGCACCATGTCGATGAAGTCGATGACAATGATGCCGCCCACGTCGCGCAGCCGCAGTTGCCGCACGATCTCCTCGGCGGCTTCCAGGTTGTTGCGGGTGACGGTCTCCTCCAGGTTGCCGCCCTGGCCGGTGAACTTCCCCGTGTTCACGTCGACGACGGTCATCGCCTCGGTGTTGTCGATGACCAGCGAGCCGCCGCTGGGCAGCCACACCTTGCGCTCCAGCGCCCTGGCAAGGTGCTCGTCCACCCGGTAGGCCGCGAACGCGTCCTCGTCGCTCTGCCAGTGCTCAAGCCGGTCGGCCAGGTGCGGTGCCACGTAGCGGACGTACTCGTCCACCAGGTCCCAGCCCTCGTCGCCGGAGACGACCAGCTTGGTGAAGTCCTCGTTGAAGATGTCCCTGACCACCCGGATGGTCAGGTCGGGCTCGCTGTAGAGCAGCTCAGGCGGGCTGGCCGACTTGGCCTTCCGCTCGATGCTCTCCCACTGCGCGGACAGCCGCTTGACGTCGTGGGCGAGTTCCTCCTCCGAGGCCCCCTCGGCGGCGGTGCGCACGATGACGCCGGCGTTCTCCGGCATGACCTGCTTGAGGATCTGCTTGAGCCGGGTGCGCTCGGTGTCGGGCAGCTTGCGGCTGATGCCCATCATCGACCCGTTCGGCACGTACACCAGGTAGCGCCCGGGCAGGCTGGCCTGGCTGGTCAGCCGGGCGCCCTTGTGCCCGACCGGATCCTTGGTCACCTGGACCAGCACCGACTGGCCGGACCTGAGGGCCAGCTCGATGCGCTTGGACTCGCCCTCCAGGCCGCTCGCGTCGAAGTTGACCTCGCCCGCGTACAGGACGGCGTTGCGGCCCTTGCCGATGTCGACGAAGGCGGCCTCCATCGAGGGCAGCACGTTCTGCACCTTGCCGAGGTAGACGTTGCCGACCAGGGACTGGTGGCCGCCCCGGTCCACGTAGTGCTCGACCAGCACCTTGTCCTCGAGGACCGCGATCTGGGTCCGCTCGGCGCGCTGCCGGACCACCATGACCCGGTCCACCGCCTCGCGGCGGGCCAGGAACTCCGACTCGGTGATGACCGGCGGGCGCCGCCGCCCGGAGTCACGGCCTTCCCTGCGCCGCTGCCGCTTGGCCTCCAGCCGGGTGGACCCGCGGACGACCTG
The DNA here is from genome assembly GCA_963730235.1 of uncultured Actinomycetes bacterium. Taxonomy (GTDB): domain Bacteria; phylum Actinomycetota; class Actinomycetes; order Streptosporangiales; family Streptosporangiaceae; genus DASXKD01. Next base: position 198,345 of record CAVSRH010000018.1, on the reverse strand, counting down.
GACCTCGTTGCTGGAATCGTCGCCGCCCGAGCGGGCGGGCCGCACGTGCACCACGGTGTTCGGCGGGTCGTCCGGCGCGGCCTGGTCCGAATCGGCCGCGGAGCCGCGGCGGCGCTTGCGGCGGCGCTTGCGGGTGCCGCCGGGACCATCGTCGTCGTCGGGCTCACCGGCGTCCTGGTCCGCGTCCTGGCCACCGGCCGGTGCGGCGCCCTTGCGCGCCCCGCCCTCGGCGCCCTTGCGCCCGCCGGCCTCGGTGCCCGTTCCCTCGCTGGCCTGGGTCCCTTCGGAGCCGGCGTCCTGGCCGCCGTCACCGTCGGCGCCGCGGCCGCGTGACCTGGATCCCCGCCGGCGACGGCGGCGGGCTGAGCCCTCGGCGTCGGTCTCGCCCTCGCCGGGCTCTGCCTGGTCGTCATGGGCAGCCTCGTCCTTCGCCGGGCGGGCCGGGGCGGCCGCATCGGCTGCGGGCGCCGCCTTCGCGGGCGCCTGGAAGATCACCTGAGGCGGCTGGAACGTGGCCGCGGGCACCCCCGGCGGCTCGGCCTGCGCCGGCACGGGCGCCTGCCCGGTGTCCGGGGCGGCCGTGGCGGCCGGGCTGCCGAACGGCGAGGTCGGGCTGCTGAACGGGGCGGCGAACGGCGCCGGGCCACCCGGAGTCCCGGCGGCCGGGACCTTGCCAGCGGCCGGAGCCTTGCCGCGCCGGAGCCTTGCCGGCGGCCGGAGCCTTGCCAGCGGCCGGAGCCTTGCCAGCGGCCACGGCCTGGCCGCCTGCCGGGGCCTGCCCGGGGGCGCCCGGCCTTATCGGGCGCCGCCCGCATCGCCGTTCTCGCTGGGCGCGGTAGCCGTGCGGGCCGTGGCACGCCGGGTGCGCCGGGCCGGGCGCCGGGCGGCGCCGTCTTCGCCCTGGTCACCGGCGGTTTCCGGGGCGGACCCGGACGCGTCGGGGACGGCCGCAGCCGGGGCAGCCGCAGCTGAGGCAGCCGCCGAGGGTTCCGGCGGCGCTGATCCGGCGGCCGGTTTGGCCGTGCGCCGCCTGGTGGTCCGGGCGCGCGGCGCTGCCGCCGGCCGGCGCGTCGCTCAGGCCAGAAGGGCCATTGGCGCCTGGCCCATCACTGCTGGACTCTGTGTCGTGTCGCTCGCTGTCGAGCATCCGGGCTATCTCCCGTCAAGCTCCCGGGCGCGGATGGCCCCAGTGGGCCATCCGCTCCGCGCGGGAGCTGGTCGCACGCGACATCCCGGGCAGCACCTGCCGTTTCGGCGGTGCTACCGGTGCGCGTTATCTCCAGTTGTGGTCCTCCCGGCGTGCTCCGCAGCTGCGGCTGCGGTGCCGCATCCGGCTGCAGCAGCTCCGCGGGCAGAGTGAGCCCGCTCGCTGCGGCAGCGGCGCCGACACCGTCCGCACTGAGCGCGCCCTGCGCCAGCCGGGTCACCAGCGGTGGTGACGACGGCGCAAGAGCGGCCAGGCGGCGGAGCGCGGCCAGGATGTCGTCAGGCCGGACGGCAGGTATGACATGCCGAACAACCATTCGAAGTATGGCATTCCCGGCAGCGCCGCCCTCGGCGGCACACCGGTCGGTCCCCATAGTGATCACTGCGGCGCGGGCATCCACGCGCCGGGGCCCCTTGCTGGTGAGGCGCTCGACCTCGAGGCTGTCGCAGGCCAGAAACTCGCCCACGGCCTGGGCAGCGTCGGCCGGCGGCACGCCGGGCAAGACCACCTCCCACAGGGACGCCTCCAGCGGAAGCGCGCCCAGTGCGGGCGGGGCCTGCATCACCTCGATCACGTCAATCCCGTCTGGCAGGGCCGCGTCAAGCCGTTCCCGGACCTCGGATACGGCACACGCCCTCGTGAGCGAGAGCTCCAAGAACTCGGCCTCGCTCGATGTACCTGTCGGAGCCGCGCCAGCGTAGGAGATCTTCGGGTGCGGCGTGAAACCGGCGGAATAAGCGATGGGCAGCCCTGCCCGGCGAACTCCCCGTTCAACGGCACGCGCGATATCCCTGGCGCTGGCGAAACGCATCCTGCCTCTTTTAGCGTACCGGACAATCAGCTGGCAGGTCACTGCGGGCGCGCCCGTGCCCGGCGGCCGCTCGCCCGGCATGCTCAGGCTCCTGTCCTGGCCGGCACCGTCGGCAGCGGGAGCAGCGTCGCGCCGGTGGGCCCGGTCTGGGTCTCGGTGCCCATTGCCGGGCAGACCCCGCAGTCGTAGCACGGCGTCCAGCGGCAGTCATCGACTTCCAGGGCGCCCGAGGCATCCGTCGCGTCCTGCCAGTCCTGCCACAGCCAGTCCCGGTCCAGCCCGGCGTCGAGGTGATCCCACGGCAGCACCTCGTCGTACCCGCGCTCCCTGGTGGTGTACCAGTCCAGGTCCACCGGCTCGCCAGCCAGCGCCTCGCGGGCGCTGCGCTCCCAGCGGTCGTACGAGAAGTGCTCGCTCCACCCGTCGAACCGGGCGCCGTCCGCCCAGGCCGCCCTGATCACCGCGGCGACCCGGCGGTCGCCGCGGGACAGCAGGCCCTCGATGATCGACGGGCGCCCGTCGTGGTAGCGGTACCCCACCGCGCGCCCGTACCCGGGGTCGGCGCGCAGCGCGCGGCCGAGGCTGCGCAGCCGGGCGTCCACCGTCTCGTGGGGCGCCTGGGCGGCCCACTGGAACGGGGTGTGCGGCTTGGGCACGAAGGCCCCGATCGACACCGTGCACCGGATGTCCCGCCGGCCACTCGCGTCCCGCCCGGCCTTGATGACCTTTCGGGCGAGATCCGCGATGGCGGCCACGTCCTCGTCGGTCTCGGTCGGCAGGCCGCACATGAAGTAGAGCTTGACCTGGCGCCAGCCGCTCGCATAGGCGGTGGTGACGGTCCGGATCAGGTCGTCCTCGGTGACCATCTTGTTGATCACCTTGCGCATCCGCTCGGACCCGCCCTCCGGGGCGAAGGTGAGGCCGGACCTGCGGCCGCCACGGGCCAGTTCGTTGGCGAGCGTGACGTTGAACGCGTCCACCCTGGTGGACGGCAGGGACAGCCCGAGGTTGGCGCCCTCGTAGCGGTCCGCCAGGCCCTTCGCGATCTCGTTGATCTCACTGTGGTCGGCGCTGGACAGCGACAGCAGGCCGACCTCGCCGAAACCGCTGGCCGCCACCCCCTGCTCGACCATCGCGCCGATCGTGGTGATGCTCCGCTCGCGCACCGGGCGGGTGATCATGCCGGCCTGGCAGAACCGGCAGCCGCGGGTGCAGCCGCGGAAGATCTCGACGCTGAACCGCTCGTGCACCGACTCGTGCACCGGCACCACCGGGCGGCGCGGGTAGGCCCAGTTGTCCAGGTCCATGACGGTGTGCTTGGCGATGGTGTGCGGCACGCCCGGCCGGTTCGGCGCGACCCGGCGGATCCGGCCGTCGGGCAGGTAGTCCACGTCGTAGAAGCGCGGGACGTACACCCCGGCCCCGCCCGCCAGCCGCAGCAGCAGGCCGTCCCTGCCGCCGGGGCGGCCGGCCTGCTTCCAGTCCCTGATCACGCCGGTGATCGCGAGGACCGCCTGCTCGCCGTCGCCCAGCACGGCACCGTCGATGAACTCGGCGACCGGCTCGGGGTTGAACGCGGCGTGCCCGCCGGCCAGCACGATGGGATCGCGCTCGTCCCGGTCCGCGGCCGCCAGCGGGATGCCCGCCAGGTCCAGCGCGGTCAGCAGGTTGCGTGTAGCCCAGTTCGGTGGCGAAGCTGATGCCGAACACGTCGAAGTCACGGACCGGGCGGTGGGCCTCCAGGGTGAACTGCGGCACCCCGTGCTCGCGCATCAGGTGCTCCAGGTCCGGCCACACGCTGTAGGTGCGCTCCGCGAGTACCCCGGGCCTTTCGTTCAGCACCTCGTACAGGATCTGCACGCCCTGGTTCGGTATGCCGACCTCGTAAGCGTCCGGGTACATCAGCGCCCACCGGACGCTGGCGCCTGCCCAGTCCTTGACCACCGAGTTCAGCTCGCCGCCCACGTACTGGATGGGCTTGCGGACCAGTGGGAGCAGCGGTTCGAGCCGCGCGAACACCGATTCTCCGCCCATGCGCCCAGCTTACCGACGCCGCGCGCAGCCCACGCAGGTCCTCGCCGCCGGGCGGGCGGCGAGCCGCCCGGCGCCGATCGGCCGCCCACAGGCCTGGCAGGTGCCGTAACTGCCGTCCGCCAGCCGGGCCAGGGCGGCCAGGATCTCGGCCAGGTCCTGCCGTGCCGCGTCCGCCAGCGCGGCGACGTGCTGCCGCTCGAACGCGAGCGTCGCGCCCTCGGGGTCGTGCTCGTCGTCGGTGCTGGCGCCGCGGGCCGCGTCCACGATGCCGTCGAAGTCGCGCTCCAGCGCGGCCAGCCGGGCCAGCGCCCGCTCCTGCGCGGTGGCCAGCGCCGCGCGGCTGTCTTCCGGCCCGGACATCGGCTCCCTCCCCGCACATCTTCGCAGCCGGGCCCGGTTTCGCGCCGGCCCGCGGCATCGGGCAGGCTGGTGCCATGGCAGACGAACTGACGCTGATGGCCGTGCACGCGCACCCGGACGACGAGGCGTCCAGCACCGGCGGCGTGCTCGCCACCTACTCCGGGCAGGGGATTCCGCACGGTGGTGGTGACCTGCACGAACGGTGAGTTCGGGGATGCGCCCGGCGGCGTGAAGCCCGGCCAGGACGGTCATGACGCGCAGACGGTGGCCGAGTTGCGGCTGGCCGAACTGCGCGAGGCGGCCAAGATCCTCGGGGTCAGCGACCTGGAGACGCTGGGGTACCACGACTCAGGCATGCCGGACTGGGACTACAAGGACCGGCCGGAGGCGTTCTGCAACATCCCGCTCGCGGAGGTGTCCGGCCGGATCGGCGCACTGCTGGAACAGTACCGGCCGCAGGTCCTGGTCAGCTACGACCCCGAGGGCCCCTACCAGCATCCCGACCACGTGCACGCGGCCCGCGCGGCCGCCGCGGCGGCGCAGGCCACCGGCATCCCGGCCAAGTTCTACCTCACCTCGATGCGCCCCAGTTCCTGGCAAAAGATTTGGGCGGCGCTACGCGAACTCGGGGAGGACGTGCCCGGGCCGCGTAATGTCACCCCGGAGATGCGCGCCCAGATGGCCGAGGCCGAGGCGCGCATCACCACGACAATTGACATCAGGCCGGTGCTGCCCCGCAAGCGGGATGCGTTGTTCGCACATTCCAGCCAGATCCAACAATCGTGGTTCAGCAAAATCCCGGCGGACATTGCCGAGGACGCGTTCGGCTACGAAAGCTTCATCAGGGCCAGCGACGCCACCGGGGCGCCGCTGCCCGAGGATGACCTGTTCGCCGGCCTGCGCGGTTAGCCGAAGGCCCCGGGCGCCAGGAATTCGCAGGTGAGAGCCTCATTGCCCGGGACAGGGCGCGGTCAGGAACGGCCGGCCTGCTGGGCCGCCGGAGTTGCGCCGTCGCGGGAGCGGGCTGCAGCGCCGGACGTAACGATTGCAGGCGTCCCGCGCCGGAGACAATGGGCGGCCGGGTGCCGGGAGAACCTGGCGGGTTGCCGCGACGCGGATGTCAGCCCGCGGGCATTCCCGCGCGAGGGCGCCCGGCCTGCTGGGGGCGGGTGGGGCCCAGCGCCGCCACGGCGGCAAGCACACCGGGCACCAGCAGCATGCCGATAGACATCACCCCGGTCAGGGCGGCCGAGGTGACCAGGACCGCGCCGGTGATCAGCAGGGGCGCCGGCCACAACCGGCCGGCGGCAGGGCGAACAACAGCGTTGATGCCCCCAGCACCGCCACATACCACCACGCCGGAGTATTGCCCTGCGCACTGACCACCACGAAGTAAATCCCGGCGTTAGCGGCCGTCCAAACCGCCGCTCCTATCGCCAGAAATCGTGCGCGCATGCCGCCATTATCCACATGCACAGGCATATGCGGTAGACCCCCGAAATGGGGGGCCGCGCAGGCTATGCGTTACGGCCACTCCGTGCGCGGAACGGGTCAAAAGCGCCAAATCTGCCGGAGCAGGCCCGAACGCTGGGAGACACGGGACGGGCGGTAATCGAGAGGCGGATGGGGGTCCGGAGCTGGCACGGGGGCCGGGCAGGCAGCGCGTGGCTGGATGGGGCAACCGGGGGACGCCGGCCGCCGCCAGGCGGCGCCGCGCGGGAGGCGCGGGGGCCGCCGCTGCTACGGGTGGGTAGTTTGACTGGTATGAGGTTCAGTGGTGCCGGCGATGCCGGGACGGGAGCGGGGCGATGACGGCCGAGGCGTACGCGGCCGCCGCGGGGCTGGTCGAGCGCTCGGCGGCGGCGTACGTATCCGGGGTGCCCGGGGACCCGGCGGACGACGGGTACTTCGGCCCGGCCAGTGTCACCTGGCGGGTGGCTGGCGACCTGGGCAGGACGGTGGCGGGGCTGCGGGCGCTGATGCTGCAGGCGCTGCACCCGCTGGCGATGGCCGGCGTGGACCAGCACAGCAACTGGCGCTCGGACCCGGTGGGCAGGCTCGCCGCGACGTCCGGCTACCTCGCCACGATCAGCTTCGGCGACCGCGCCGCCGCGCAGCGGGCCGCGGCCCGGGTGCGCCGGGTGCACGAGCACATCACCGGGACCGACACGATCACCGGCCGCCAGTACGCCGCGAGCGACCCTGCGCTGCTGCTGTGGGTGCACGCGACCCTGGTGGACTCGGGCATCGTGGCGGCCGAGTCGTTCGGCACCCCGCTGTCAGCCGGCGACGGGGACCGCTACGTCGCGGAGATGGCCGCCGCGGCGGAACTCGTCGGCATACCGACCGGCCTGGCCCCCGCCAGCCTCGCCAGCCTGAGCGACTACCTGGCCTCCGCCCGCCAGGAACTGCGCTGCACGCCCGCGGCCGCGGAGTCGATGACCTACGTGCTCGACCCGCCCGGCCTCGACGAGGATGTCGCGGAGATCTGGGCCGACGTCAGGGACGGGGTGCTGGCCTTGCTCCCGGCCTGGGCCCTGGAGATGTACGGGTATGCGCCACGGCCGCTGACCGAGGCACGGCAGACCGAGATCCGGCAGGCACTCGGGATCCTCGATGCGGTGTTCCTCGGCGAACCCGGGGTGCTCGAGGCCCGGCAGCGGATCACGCTGCGGATGCGCGCCGCGCGGCAGGCGTGACACGCGGCAGGCGCGCGGCGCGGATGAGGAAGGCCATCGCCGCGGCTGTGGCCGCCGCCGGTGTGACCACCGCCCTGCTGCTGATCCGCCGTGGGCACCGGGGCCACGGCCGGCTCCGGCTGCGGCGCGGGGCAGCCGCGCTGCGCCTGGCCGCACGCGGCGGCGCGCGCTATGCCAGCAACGCCCCGCGGCTGTTCGCGGCCGCCGGCGAGAACCGGCAGCGGCTGCGCAACGATCTCGCCCTGCAGACCGCCGAGGACGTCGCGGTCACGCTGGGCGCGATGAAGGGCGTGCTGATGAAGCTGGGCCAGATGGCCAGCTACGTGGACGACGGCCTGTCCCCCGCCGTCCGGCGCACGCTGTCCCGGCTGCAGGACAGCGTGCCGCCGATGAGCCCGGAACTGGCCGCCGGCGTGGTCACCGAGGAGCTCGGCCTGCCGCCGGATCAGGCGTTCGCCCGCTGGGATCCCGAGCCGATCGCCGCCGCGTCGATCGGGCAGGTGCACCGCGCGATGGCCCATGACGGGCGCGCGGTGGCGGTGAAGGTGCAGTACCCGGGCATCGCCGAGAGCATGGCCGCCGACCTCGACAACGTCTCCCTGCTGCGCCGGATGCTCAAGGTGACCGCACCGAGCCAGGACGTGGACGCGCTGGTCGCCGAGCTGCGGGACCGGGTCCTTGAGGAACTCGACTACCGCAGGGAGGCGGAGAACCAGCGGCAGTTCGCGGCGTACTACGCCGGGCATCCCACGATCCGGGTGCCAGGGATCGTCGGCGAACTGTCCGCGCGGCGGGTGGTGACCAGCGAGCTGTCCGGCGGGGCCCGGTGGGCCGAGCTGGTCACCTGGTCCCAGCAGGAGCGCGACCTGGCCGCCGAGACCATCTACCGGTTCGTCTTCCGCAGCCTGTACGAGGCACACGCGTTCAACGGCGACCCGCACCCAGGCAACTACCTGTTCCACGGCGACGGGCAGGTCACGTTCCTCGACTATGGGCTGGTCAAGCACTTCACCGACGTCGAGCTGGGACCGCTCATCCATATGGTCCGCAACCTGTGCGTGGAGAACGACCCCGAGGCGTTCCGGCGGGCCATGGAGGAGGCGGGCTTCCTGGTCCCGGACGCTCCGCTGAGCACCGAGCTGATCGTGGACCACATGGCCGTCTTCTATCAGCTGGTCCGCAAATCGGCGCCGCAGACCATCACGCCGGACTACGCCTCGTCCGTGGTGCGCCGCTTCTTCGACCTGCGCAGCCCGGTCGCCGCCTATGTGGCCGTCCCCCGCTCCTATGTGATCCTGCAGCGGATCAACCTGGGCCTGTTCGCGCTGCTCGGCGAGCTGAACGCCACCGCGAACTGGCGGGCCATCGCCGAGGAGATCTGGCCGTTCGTGCGCGCCCCGGCGTCCACCCCGATCGGCGAGGCCGAGGCCGCCTGGCGGGCCAGCCGCGCGGGCACCGCCACCCTCGCCTGACCCGCGCGGGTGGCCGCTGGCCAGCGGCGAAGTGGTCGTGCGGACTATCGCGGCCTCGGCGGCGCGCACCAGACTGACCGTCAGTGCCAGGTCGGCGCGGGCGAGAGTACTCCAAGGGACATCAGGATCTCGAACTACTAGGCGGGCAGCCATGGGCCTCGCTGGTGCGCCAGCCAGTGCAGCACCTGGCCGCGGGTGACGGCACCGCGGGGCACCCACGGTGCGGGCAGCTCACCCTCGGCGGCGAGCACGCGCGCGACCGGGCGGCCGCGCTCCAGCATGTCGGCCATCAGCTCGCACCGGGTGGCGTCTGGGTCAACGCCCCACAGCCGGGCCGCGTTCAGGCCGAGTACCTTGGCCTTGATGGCATCGGTCAGCGCTGGGTAGCCGTACCGTTCCTGGAATTCGGCGGAGATCTGGAACGCGCGGAACGCCATGATCTGGGTCTGCGGCGGCCCGTACCAGACGCTGTCGGTGCCCCACAGCAGCCGGTCCTCGCCCAGCCGGGACAGCAGCTTGCCCAGGGCGTGCGCGGCCTGCACCGGGTGGGGCAGCAGATACCGCCACATGGCGGCCACATCGGCCCAGACGTTGCTGTTCGGCGGCACGTCGTACTTATCCAGCGCCGTCAGCAGCGAGTCCACGCCGACCGGGTCAGCCGGGTTGTACGGGCCCTCGGTGTGGTACGGGGTCCAGGCCGAGTGGTAGACCACGAACTGCATGCCGGGGAACTGGCGGGACACCGCGACCACATCGCGGGGATGGTTCCACGCGGTCTGCAGGTTCAGGTACGGCAGCGGCAGCCCCTTGTGCGCGCAGAGCACGTTGACGCCCAGATCATGGGCGTGCTGCACCACCGGCAGGCCCACCTTCGGGTCGTCCAGGTCGTAGCCGTGCCCGCCCGGCCCCCAGGCGGTGTACACCTTGAACGCCGACAGCCGCCGGGTGGCCGCCGTCTGGGTCATGCCCTCCAGCCGGGCCGGCAGCGAGCCGAAGTTCGGGGTCACCACATTCTGCAGCAGCAGCCGGCTGGCCCCGCCGCGGGTCAGCGAGTCGGCCAGCTGCCAGGTCTCGTCCGCGTCGTTGAACGGCAGCGGGTCGTTGTCCGCGTCCGTGCTCGGCAGGTCGCTCAGCACCGCCATCGTGGTGTCGCTGGCCAGGAACATGTCATGCAGGTAGGCGGCCCGGTCCACGCAGGTCAGCGGGTTGGCGGCCGTGCAGTCGGCCGGCACCAGCTCAAGCACCAGCTTCAGCGTATCAGGAGCGGTCTGCCGCCACGGCAGCGACGGCATCACGTGATGGGTATGCACGTCGAAAATGAACTCGCCCCTGCTGCCCAGCGCTGCCTCACAGCCGTGCAGCTCCTCCGGCGGCGGCGTCTGATAACGGCCCCCAAGGCCTGCCACCGGGCCGCCGCTGCACGCCGCCAGGTTCACCGTCGCCAGCAGCGCGGCCATGCCGCCGGCGGTCTGCAGGAACAACCGGCGGTCCATGCCCACCGCATCCGCGGCCCTAGCCGCCCGGCCGATCACCGCGCGGGCCAGGCCAATATCCGCCGCGCTGGCCACGCCCGGCATGAACTCGCCGTTCGACACCGGTCCCAGCACCAGTGGGAGCCGGATGTCCTCCTCGCTGCCCACGTCCGGATTGTCTCACTTCGCGCCCGCGGTGCGGCCGCGTGCGCACAGCCCGGAAGGTTGCCGGCTGGCCGGTCCATCGAGAAATCGGCCCATCAGGCGCCGGATCGGCCAACGGTCGTCAGTGACCTGACAGCCCCGTTGCCGGAGAGGGCCGGTATACGGGCGAAGCGGGATGTCAAGCTCGCAGGGGCGGCCGTCGTCTGCCCAGGCCCGGTCGCCGGTGGCCAGGTAGTACTGCCACTGGACCAGCGCGACATCGGCGATGATGTGCTGCTCACGGCGCGTGTCCATATCGATCAGCATCGTCGCATAAGAATGGCCGGGTCTTTTGGCGAAGTCATCCGCGCCCAGGACCGTGACCTGGCCGATCCGGGGATCAGGTAAGGAGTGGATCAGCCGGATCAGCTCGGTTTCTTGTAGTTGTGTCGGTGCGCCCTGCGTGGGGCGAATCAGTGGTCTGGGTCTTGGAAGGTGGGCTCGCGGTCTTCGTTGAACGCGCTGATGCCTTCGGCGCGATCGGGATGGACGGCCGAGCGCCAGTGCGCCTCCATCATGATCGCGATGGCTTGCTCGATCGGCTCGCCTTGGCCCATTCGAACCGCCTGCTTGACTGCCTGTACCGCGGTCGGTGAGTTGCTGGCGATCTTCTCCGCGATCCGGTGGGCGGCGCCGAGGAGTTCGTCTTGAGCGTAGAGGTCGTTGACCATGCCGAGCCGGTAGGCTTCCTGCGCGCTGATCGGATCACCGGTCATCAGCATTTGCATGGCCTTCCCCGGGGGGAGCAGGCGCGGAAGCAGTGCTGGCGAGCCACCCCCGGCCGCGAGGCCGAGCATCGCTTCAGGCTGGCCGAAGGTGGCGTTGTCGGACGCGATGATGAAGTCGGTGCTCTGGGCGAGTTCGCAGCCGCCCCCGTAGGCAATCCCGTTGACGGCAGTGAAGATCGGCTTCCGTAGCTGGCGCACGGTGTAAAGAGTGCGATCAAAGTCTTGGCGCTGCCGCAGCCAGTCCTCTTTGGTCATGTTCTTGCGCTGCCGGAGGTCGCTGCCGACGGAGAAGGCCCGGTGACCGGCTCCGGTGAGAATGACGGCGCGGACCGCAGGGCGAACCGCGATCGTCTCCAGGATCTCGGTCAGGCGCGCCCCCATCGCCGTGGTGATGGCGTTGTCTGCGTGCGGCCGGTTCAGCGTGATGACCGCCACGCGCTCGTCCTGGGTGTACTCGACGAGCACAGGCAGGTCGGGCTCCTGGAGATCTGATGGCGGCGGGCCGAAATCGAGTGCCTTCCAGCGCTCCGTGCGTGCCGGGCTCGTTGCCACGTTCTCCTGCCTTCCTATTCAGCCGTTCTGGGTGTCCGGCTCCGCTAGCCAGCGCAGCGCCCGGAGCCCCGGCGCGAAGCAGTATTCCCCACCACGAGTGATCACGAACGGCGGCAGGCTCTGCAGCCGCCGGCGGATCGGCCGCTGAGGGATGGTGAAGGTGCCAGATCCGTCGTTTGCCCCGGCGAGCGGATCTTTCTCGGCTGGCGCGCCGATAAAGATGCCGTCGTTCAGCCACTGGGTCTTGACGAACTCAAACTGGCGCTTGGGGTAAGCGCCGACGAAGACGAAGATAATGCCACGGTCCGCGCCGTCGTCCTCAAGGACCCCTTCGGGCAGCATCGGGCCGTAGCTCGTGCCGCGCCGGAGCACACGGTGGAGGCGGACGTCGACGCTCATCTCGTGATCGAGCGCGTCCCGGGGGTTCGCACGCCGGGCATGCGCGCCGGCGGGACATTTGAAACCGCGCACATCGTCGCCGTAACCAAAGCGGTTGTTGCGGCCGGGGTCCGCGCCGAGATCGGGATCGTCTCGCTCGGGACAGAGCGCGAGCGGGGCGCCGCTCTGCCAGCGGCCGACCATCTTCGCGCCGAGCAGTGCCTCCTCCTCGCGGCTGGCGGCCTTCGCGCGAAGATACTGCCTGTAGGCCGCCACCCGGGTATGGAGTTTCCGGAACGCCAGGTAGGTGCCGTTGCGGCCGAGGATCTCGGGGCTCGGCATCGGCCCCACACTTCCGGTCTCGTCCGGGTAGCCGAGGATGAACTCGCCTGCCTTGATCGGCCGCTCGTCCGGGTTGGAGCCGGGGATTCCGCTCCCTTCCACGGCCGGCTGTCCGATTCCGTCCTTGAAGCCCAAGGACGTCCGTCCGGTCGGTAGCTGGTAGCAGTCCTGGCGCCAGATCACCTCGACACCGGCCAGTTCCGCGTGCGCGCGGCGCGCCCGCTCGAGCAGGCTCTCCAGCCGCGCGGCATCGGGCGATAGCACCGACAGCGCTACGTGGACGTCGGGGCTTCCGAGCGGTTTCTCCCAGTGGCCGGGCGCGCTGGGGCCGATATCGCCAAGCTCTGCCGCGCGTGCCGCCATACCCTGCCGGAACTCTGGCGCGAAGCTGTCAAGGGAGTCCTGGGGCACGCCCAGCGCCTTCAGCCCTTGATAGGTGAACGCCACCGAGACCCATGCGTTCTGGGCCGGATCGGACGGGGACCGGGCGGACTCGATCACCGGGATCAGACGGCCGACCAGCCTCCGGCCCGCCTCGCGGTTGTCGATGCGAAGCAGAAGGTATGTGCCGACGTAGGAGGCCGGCCGCTGGTGCAGCATTCCGAACTGAATGTCATCGAGTTCGAGAGTGGTGCTCGCCGTGGTCGTCACGGTGTCCGCGGACGTTCGGTCGCTACACATGCTCGGGAGCCTTCGGGGGATCGGGATTCGGGGGCGCCAGGTAGGGGAACGCGCGCGACGCGGGCCTCGTCGCCTGGTCGACGCCATCGCGGATGACAGGCCCGTTCCCCGCGTTCACCAGCAGCGTGAAGATCGTGTCCATGACATCGTCGTTCAGCGCCCGGCCACCGCAGGTCCGGTGAGCCTCCCCGCGCCGGGCGGCGAGCTCGATCTCCAGGAACGAACCCTGCTCCGCGTACGGCTTGGTCACGTCGACGACGAGGAAGTCCGCGAGCATGAACTCGGTCAGCGGGTGCGCGCCATCTTCGCGAGCTGGCCAGTCGGTCTTACCGTCCAGGCCGTCCCAGAACGCGAGATTCGCGTTCAGCCTGGCACGGTACGCATTTTCGTAGGCGGGGCTGAGGTGGAACGCGTCCTCCATGTTGTAAAGATCGCGGATTTCAAGGTCGCGGTTCACCGGGTCGAACTGCTTCGGCGCCAGCATGAGGTTGGGCACCTCGGGCCGGCCGGCGCGCTCGAGGCGGACGTTGAGGCTGCCACGCGTCAGGGTTTCGGCGATGACGCCGAACAGCTCAGCGCCCCCCAGTTACCTGGGCGCAGTCGATCTCGACAACCAGGCTGAGGACGTTCTTGCCGTCGAGGTAGATCGCGCCCGGCTCAGTGAACGCGAGCTTTCCCGTGGCGATCGTCTTCAGCGCCGCCGGCGCATCCATGATGAATGGATCCCACCGCGGCCCGGCGAACACGCGAATGCCGTGGGCTTGATCGCCGCTCTCATCGTTCACTGCCATCGAGATCGTCTCGCCGGTCGGCATCAAGCATGCGCCTTCTTGCCTTGGGCCGCTGGCACGATGTCCGCTCACCGGGGCCGAGAACACGCAGTCCAGCACGATCTCTTTGCCGTCCACGACGAACGGTGCCCCATCCTCCCTGGTGTTCGGGGTAAGCGGCCGCAACCGGAAGCGGTAGATGAGCCCGTCGGAGAACACCGCCGACGGCGGCGCGAACGGCAGCGTGTTCAGCACTAGCACCAGCCAGCCTGGATGCTCGGGACTTGGGAATGCGTAAAGGTCAGTGATGTCTGCGATCGGCTGCGCCGCGGCTCGCGGCCCGGAGATGTGATGCGACATCGCCCGCCTCCACCGGGTTCGTAGTATTCGCGGCCGTCCGATCGCTCCGCGGCCTGGTCGAGCAGCGGCTGCAGCGCAGGGTGCCCCAGCGCCTCCGCGGCCTCAGGATCGTCGAGCACCCGCTGGAACGCCTCATTCACCCGTAGCGCCTTGCGGATCTCCTTCACCGTGCCGGGGTAGTTCCGGGCGTAGGCCGCGGCGGTGACCTGAGCGCTCAGAATGAACTCTTTCACCGCGGCGAGGTCCGGAAGACCTTCGTAGCCCTCCACGTGCCGGAAGATCGAGTCGAAAAGCTGCATCGGCTTGGACGCGAAGTCTTCCATGTAGGCATCCCACGGGCCATCGAAGCTCGTCGCGAACAGCAACCGCGTGTCACTGTCAAACAGCACGAACCTCGCCTCCTGAATGACCGCGATCGGCAACTCATAGTCCCCCGGCCGGTAGCCCGGACTGTTCTGCAGTGCCTGCACCGCTTCGCGCAGATCATTCTCGTGACCCGGCCGGACATGGAAGAACAAGCTGAACTCGCTCGTGGAGCCAACGCGCACGCCCGGCCGGTGCGTTCCTGCCGAAGGGGTTGCCAAGGTCTTCCTCCTGTCAATAAGGGCATTGTCCTGACTCGGCGCGCGATAGCAGCCGGCCGCTGGATGCAGCACCCGCAGCGAACTCAGGCAACTCCGGCCTCCACTGCCTCGCCGAGATGATCGACCGCCCACATCCCGGTGTGATCGAGTTTGACCGCGGCGACGATCGCCGCCCGGCCCAGGGCGTTGGCGTAGGTAGGAAACGAGAATGGGACCAGTGCGAGCTGCTCGACAGGCATTTCCGCAGCCATCGCTGTCGCCGCCAGCTGGGCGAGCTCAACCGCGCGTTCTCCCACGACATGGCAGCCCACAATCGCATGGAGCTCGCGGTCGACGATCAGCTTGCAGAACCCGGTCGGGCGGCCATCGATGATCGGTCGCGGGAGCGAGTCGAAGCGAACCGTCGCCACGACCACGTCACGGGTCTCCCGGGCGGCCGCTTCGGTCAGCCCGGCCGACGCGTACTCGGGGTCGGTGAAACTGCCGATCGGGCTCACCTGGGAAGGAAGGATCGTGGTTGGCCCGAGGACGGCGTTGGTCGCGGCCACCAGCCCCTGCCGGACCGCCTCGTGGACAACCATCGCCCGGCCGGTGACATCACCGGCGGCGAACACATGAGGCACGGTCGTGCGCAAGTACGTGTCCACCTGGACGTACCCGCGCGGGTCCGTCTGCACGCCGGCCCGGTCGAGGTTCAGCCCGGCTGTGGCAGCAACCCATCCAGCCGCAACCACCGCGAGCGTGGCGTCGATGCTCTGCTGCCCGCCTGCCGAATGGATGAGCCGCACGCCGGCCTCTGCGGGCTCGAAGCGGTCAATCGGCCCAGCGTCCTCGACGATCTGGATACCCGAACCGGCCATGGCGGCACGCACTGCCGCGGAGACCTCCTCGTCCTCGCTCATCAGGATGCGGGGAGCGATCTCTACGAGATAAACGTGTGAGCCGAACGCATTGAAGATCGAAGCTACCTGCACGCCGGTCGCACCGGCGCCGATCACAAGCAGCGACGGCGGCACCGAGGAAAGGTGCCACGCGTCGCTGTGCGTCGCGGTCAAGCCGAAACCGGGAACCGCCAGCGGCCGCGAGACCCCCCCGGTGCAGATGACGACCTTGCCGGCCTGCAGCCGCGGCGCGTTGTCGCTTTCTACTATGTGGGCGTCCCCGAACCGGGCAGGGCCCGCCTGCTCATAAATCCTCACCCCGGCCTGCTCCAGATCATCGCGCAGCAGCGTGTGCTGGCGGGCGTCCTCGGTCACGTCGCGGACACGCGCTAGCAGCCGGGCGTAGTCGAGTGACGGTTCACCGCCCACGATCCCGTACAGAGGGAGTTGCCTGGCCTCGCGGATCAGCCGCGCTGCCTGGGCGAGCGTGCGCACCGGCACGGGCCCGTCGTTCGCGGCCATTCCCCCGAACTGATCGCGGGTGATCAGCGCCGTCTTGGCCCCGAGGCGGGCCGCGCGCAGCGCCGCGACGACGCCGGCGGGTCCTGCGCCGACGACCACGACATCGAACGGCTCGGGCGGCGATGAGGCCATGACCTCGATCATCCGGATCGCCGCCGCAGCCGTCATCACCCGCGACGGATGACGGCTGGGGCGGTAGGCGGGTGCGGCGGGAATGTGCGTGTTCTCTTAATTTCTTTCGTTACTGACGGTGATGCCGTCTGTTCAGCGGCCGATGCCGGTCCATCGAGTAATCGGCCCATCAGGTCCCGGATCGGCCAACGGTCGTCAGTGACAGCCCGTTGCCGGAGAGGGCCGGTGTACGGGCCAAGCGGGATGTCAAGCTCGCAGGGGCGGCCGTCGTCTGCTCTGTGTTCTGGATCTAGGTCAGGAACTAGCCGTGCCGAGGGCCGCGGTGATCTGCTGGATGGCTTCTGCCTCCGCGGGACTCACGCTTTGCCCTCCCTCCTTATGGGCGGCAGCCACCTTGTTGGCCAGGGTGAGGACGAAGCGCCGGTAGTCATCGCGTTCCTGGGTGGTCGCCTTGCTATCCACCAGCGCCACCGCATCGCGCAGGTGCCTGAGCCCGTTGTCCCGCAGTTCCTCGGCAGAGTGGTATCTGGTGTGGTCCATCTGGGGTTTGGCTGCCACGACCTCGTCCAGGAGTTCGCTGTCACCGTGCTCGGCGCGCGCTTCGGTGTAGGCCTTCGACATCGCGACCGTCTCGCGGAACATTCCGCCGCGCGCCGCGGTGATCACGATCATGCCCGCGGTCGGCGGCCCCTCCAGCACGACCTTCCATTCCTCGGGTGAAAAGGCGGCCTTTGTCGTCATGTCACGCTCCTTCGCGCGGGATCGCCTGACGCCCGGTACCACCAGCGGGGCGCCGGGGTCAGGCGGCTAGCACCGATACCGTGCCGTCCATGTAGTTGGCGACATAGACGGTACCGGCCCTTGGGTCGGCCGCTACGCCCGACGGGTTGTTGCCCACCGGGACCGTGGCCGCCACGGACCTGGTCCGCGCGTCGACCGCGGACACCACGCCGCCCGTGCTGATCACGTTGGAGATATAGATCATGCCGGCCTGGCCGTTCACGGCGATGCCCGCCGGGATGCCCACGATGATGGGGCGCTGCTCGGTGCCGGTACTGCCCTTGATCACCTCCACGCCGGAATCGTCACGGTTGACGAGGTAGAGCGGTGTTGCTCCGCGGATTGACCGCCACCTCGGCAGGAGCCCCGTCGAGCCGGATCGTCCGGGTGACGGTATGGCGATGGCGGCCGGCGAGTTCCCTACCGCGATGGTGGCCGTCACCGCGTCCGTCCTGCCGCTGATGACGACGACTTGGCCCCCGGTCGAGGTGTGCCCCGTGACGTAGATCCTGTTCGTATGCGCGTCGACCGCGATGCCGCCGGCGTTGAACCCGGTGGCAGGGCCGCCCAGGGCGACCGTGCCGGTAACCGTGTCCGTCTGCCCGCTGATCACTGACACCACGCATCCCGCGTCCACGCCGCCCGCGACGTAGGCGGTGCCGGTGGCCGGGTGGAGCCGTCCGCCGATGACCCGGCGGGCCCTGCGCCGGAACCCGCGCGGGGCGGGGGGACGTTGAGACAATGACAGGGATGGAGGCACCGTGGAACGGGCGGAACTAGATCAGATCGAACGGGTCCTCAACCACGAGCTGAAGGATCGGTTCGCCGGAGGTGCCGTGCAGCGGGGCGTGCTGCTGCAGCACGGCGATGACCCGGCGATCGGTCCGGGACAGCTGATGGTACGGGTGTTCATTCCGGCACCGGGCCGGCCGGAGGACTACGAGCAGGTCCTCGCCGCGTGGCAGGACACCCACCGGGCGGGGATGGAAGAACTCAGGCGCGAGCTCTCCCTGCGGCTGCCCGCGGCCCGGCTGCTCGAGTTCACCTTCGACGATCCGGGCGCCGCGACGCCGCGGCTCACGGTGCCGGACGACGGATCGCTGGCCGGCGAGCAGATGTCCGGGCGCGAGATCGTGACGAAGGCCTTGTCCCTGCTGCGCGCAAACTACGTGTTTCCCGAGCTGGCCGAGCGGGCCGCCATTGCCGTCGAGGCGAGGCTCGCGGCCGGCGAGTACGACGACCTGGACGAGATCACGCTCACCGAACTGGTGACCAGCCACCTGCAGGAGATCACCGGGGACAAGCACCTGAGAATGCGGCTCGGCGGCGGTCCCGGACCTGACCGCGGCGGCCCGGGCCCCCGGCCCGGGCCCGACGGGGCGGAACCCAGGGATCACGAGGCCAGGCGGCTGGCCATGCGCCAGATGGGGCGGCTGGACAACTTCGGCATCCACCGGGTCGAGCGGCTGGACGGCAACATCGGCTACCTCGACGTGCGCCGGGTAGCGCTCCCTGCCAACGCGGGGCCGGCCATCTCCGCGGCGATGGAGCTGGTGGCGGGGACCTACGCGCTCATCATCGACCTGCGGCACAACGGCGGCGGCTCGCCGGAGGGCGTGGTGTTCTGGTGCAGCTACCTGTTCACCGAACAGCCGACCCACCTCAACGACATCTTCCACGCCGATACCGGCGAGACCAGGCAATTCTGGGCCCTGCCGTACGTGCCGGGGACCCGCTACATCGACCGTCCGGTCTACGTGCTGACCAGCAGCCACACGTTCTCCGGCGGCGAGGACTTCTGCTACACCTTGCAAGCCCTGGGCCGGGCCGAGCTGATCGGCGAGACCACCGGCGGCGGCGCCCACCCGACCCGCGGGTTCCCCATCAGCCCCGCCGTGCACATCGGCATCCCGTTCGCCCGGTCGATCAACCCGATCACCGGCACGAACTGGCAAGGCACCGGCGTGGTGCCGGATATCGCGGTGCCGGAAGCCGAGGCCTACGACGTCGCCTACGCCCGGGCACTCCGGCACGTGCTGGCCCTGGACGACCTGTTCCCGCCCATTGAGGACGAGGCCCGCGACGCGCTGGCCGGGCTGCCGGCCACGGCCTCCGTCCGGCGGAATCGGATGTCGCGGCCTCCGCTGCCGCGGGGCCTGCTGTCACGGACCCTGCTGTCACGAAGTCACCTGTTTCCCCTCAGGGCTAACGGACAGCAGCACCCGAGAGATGATCTTGACTACCTGCAAGGTTGACGCGCACCCGCCACCGGATGCCGGGACAGGTTTGTCGGCGGCGGGATCTACCCTGGCGCGGTGGACGACGAAACCACGAGCCCGGACGACCGCTTCCATGACCTCGTCGACGACCTCGTCGGCACCGATGGGGTGACCCCGCCGCGGGGCGGCAGCGGGTTCGGCCGCTCGGCGCTGCGGTTCCAGAACAGGATCTTTGCCATGTTCGTCCGCGGCCGGCTGGTGGTGAAGCTGCCTGCCGAGCGGGTCGAGGCGCTGGTCGCGGCCGGTGCGGGCGTCCACTTCGACGCGAACAAGGGCACCCCGATGCGGGAATGGCTGAGCGTGGACCCGGACTCGCCCCGGCCATGGCTGCCGCTGGCCACCGAGGCGCTGGACTTCGCACGCCGGTCCCAGCGCGGCTAGGTAGCGAAGGGCCGGTCAGCCAGGAGGGTGATGAGGAGCACGTCAGCGACGGGCGAGCCGGGGCCGGGTACCCGGGTCCTGGCCACCTTGCGCCAGCCCCAGGCCCGGAACGCGTGCTGCGCGGGGGCGGCCGCGGGCAGGACCGTAAGCGCCGCCCGTTCCTCGGTGCGGCCGGCGAGGATGACGTCGTGCAGGGCCCGGCCGATCCCCTGCCGTCGCCAGGACCTGCGCACCAATAGGTCCGCCAGCACGAAGGTGCGGCCGGGATGCTCGGCGGTGAGCTGGCCGGGCAGCGGTGCGGTCAGCTCCCGCCACCACGACGTCGACGGGCGCAGCGGCATCCCGGAGGCGTACCCCACCAGGTAGCCGCCGTGCCTGGCCTCGGCCAGCACGAAGCCCGGCTGGCGCCGCTGCACCAGGAACCGGCCCGCGAACTCCCCGGCGTCGCCGGGCGCGCCGGTACGGCGGCTCGGCGTACACCTCGGCGTGCAGGGCCTGTAGCTCCGCGGCGTGCCCACCGGCCTGTTTCCCGGCGAGCAGGCCGAGCGTGATCCCGGGCACGGACACGGCCACCTCCTGTACTCAGCCAGGTATCCAGGACAATCCGGCAGCGCGGCGGGACTACCGCTGGTACACGCTAGCCGGGCGCGAGGACCGCGCAGAGCCGGGCCACCGCGGTGCTGTAGGCATGGCCCGGCGGCGTGGCGTAACCGACCACAAGCGCCGGGCCGCCACCGTCGTGACCGGGCATGGTGTAGGCGCTGAGCCCTTCGATGGCCAGGCCGTGCCCGGCGGCCCGGGCGACCAGGGCGTCCTCGCGGGGGCCCGGCGGCAGCCGGAGCACGGCGTGCAGGCCAGCCGCGATGCCGGTGACCCGTACCTGCGGCGCGCTCACGTGCAGCGCGGCCACCAGCCGGTCCCGGCGCCGCCGGTAGGCCAGCCGCACCCGGCGCACCTGCCGGTCATAGGCTCCCGAGGCGATGAATTCGGCCAGGGTGAGCTGGTCCAGGCTGCTACTCAGCCGCCCGGCCGCGGCCTTGACCGCCACGACCTCGTCCACCAGCCGTGCCGGGAGCACCAGCCAGCCCAGGCGCAGGCCGGGCGCGAGGCTCTTGCTGGCTGTGCCGGCGTACACGACGTGCTCGGGCGCGAGCGCCTGCAGCGCACCCACGGCGGGCCGGTCGTAGCGCAGTTCGCCGTCGTAGTCGTCTTCGATGATCACCGCCCCCGCCGACGAGGCCCAGTCGGCGGCCCGGCGGCGCCGGGCGGGCGCCAGCGGCACGCCCAGCGGGAACTGGTGGGTCGGGGTGAGCAGCAGCGCGTCCGCCCCGTCGAGGTCCCCGATCACCGCGCCGTGCTGATCCACCGGTACCGCCGTCACGGTCAGCCCGATCCTCTCCGCGATGCGCCAGTGCCGCTCATATCCCAGCGCCTCGGCTGCCAGCGTGCTCGCCCCCCGGGCGCGCAGTGCCTCGCACAGCAGTTCCAGGCCCTGGGCGAAGCCCGCGCAGATCACCACGCGGTCCGGCGTGACCGCGACGCCGCGGGCCCGGGCCAGGTACCCGGCCAGCGCGGTGCGCAGCTCCGGCAGGCCGCGCGGGTCGGTGTAGCTGAGGGCCAGGGCAGGCGCCGCGGCCAGCGCCTTGCGGCTCGCGGCCAGCCACGCCTGCCGGGGGAACGCGGCCACGTCGGGAACCCCGGTGCGCAGGTCGTAGCGGGCCTGCCTGGCCGCGGCCCGGGGCGGGGCGCCGGCCACGGGCGGCGGGGCCGGCGCGCGCTCGGCGACCCAGGTGCCCGATCCCTGCCGGGCCGCCAGCCAGCCCTCCGCGACGAGCTGGGCGTAGCAGTCGGCGACCGTGTTCCTGGCGATGCCCAGGTCGGTGGCGAGCGCCCGGGATGACGGGAGCCGGGTCCCGGGCAGCAGCCGGCCGCCCCGCACGGCCTCGCGCAGCGCGGCCTCCAGGCCCGCCCGCACCTGCGGGCCGGCCAGATCCAGGTGCAGATCGACACTGGAAATGGCCCAAGAATCTGGCACGAAAGTGGACCTCACTTGTGGGCTGATTCTTCCCTAGTGTGGAGTCACAAGCACAGGACATCAAGAGCGAGGGAGCTCACCATGACCGCCGCCACCGTGCAGGTGCCCGTCCGGCTGGACTTCGACGCCCACGCACCCGCGTTCGCCAGGGCGCTCGCGCACCTGGACAACGCCGCGACGAAGCAACTCGACCAGGTGAACTTCGACCACCGGCTGCGCGAACTGGTCCGGATCCGCGCCTCGCAGCTCAACGGGTGCGCCTACTGCATCGACATGCACACCAAGGACGCCCGCGCCGCGGGGGAGACCGAGCAGCGGATCTACGCGCTGCCCGCCTGGCGGGAGACGCCGTTCTTCACCGCCAGGGAGCGGGCCGCGCTGGCCTTCACCGAGTCGGTGACCCTGCTGGCCACCGATCACGTGCCGGCCAAGGCGTACGCGCAGGTGGCCGGCGAGTACTCGCCGGACGAGATCGCCGCGCTGGTCAGCCTGCTGGTCGCGATCAACGCGTGGAACACCGTCGGGGTCAGCACCAGGACCTGGGTGCCCGGGACGTACGAGCTGTGAGCGCGCCGACCACCGCGGCCCGGCGGTTCCGCGCGGCGCATGCCGGCCCGCAGCCACTGGTGCTGCCGAACGTCTGGGACTGCGCGAGCGCACAGGTGTTCGCCGGCGCTGGGTTCGGCGCCCTGGCCACCTCCAGCGGCGCGGTCGCCGCCGCCCTGGGCTACGCCGATGGCCAGCACACCCCGGCGGCGGAGATGTTCGCGGCGATCGCCCGGATCGCCCGCTGCGTGGACGTCCCGGTGACGGCCGACATCGAGGCCGGGTACGGGCTGGCACCGGCGGAACTGGCCGGGCGGCTGGCCGAGGCCGGGGCCGTCGGCTGCAACCTGGAGGACTCCGACCCGGTCAGCCGGGACCTGGCCGACCCGGGCCGCCACGCCGACTTCCTGGCGGCGGTACGCGCGGCGGCCGGCGAGGCCCTGGTGCTCAACGCCCGGGTGGACGTCTTCGTCCGGCCGCGGCCGGCCGGCGCCGGTGACGCGGCCACCGAGGCCGCCGAGCGGGGCCGGGCGTACCTGGCGGCCGGGGCCGACTGCTGCTACCCCATCCTGGCCCCGGTCACCGTGCTGCCCGGGCTCGTCGCCGGCGTCGGCGGCCCGGTCAACGCCCTGTGCCACCCGGGCGGCCCGTCGCTGGCGGAACTCGCGGCGACCGGGGTGGCCAGGATCACCTTCGGCAGTTCGCTGCACCAGCGGGCCACGGAGGAACTGGCCGCCACCGCCCGCGCCCTCCGGGAGGAGGACCCAGGCCAGCCCGGCTGACGATGAACGTGACGTTCATCGTGAAGGATGGTGGCATGGCCACGGACCAGCCGGGATATCAGCTCTACCACGACCTGGCGGACTGGTGGCCGCTCATCTCCCCGCCGGAGGAGTACGCCGAGGAGGCCGGGTTCGCCGCCCAGGTGCTCCGCCAGGCCGGGCGGACGGTGCGCGAGGTGCTGGAACTGGGCAGCGGTGGCGGGCACTGCGCCAGCCACCTGACGCCGGCGTTCACCATGACGCTGGTGGACGCCTCGGCAGGAATGCTGGCGGTGTCGCGGCGGCTGAACCCCGGCTGCGATCACGTCCAGGCGGACATGCGCACGATCCGGCTGGGCCGCGACTTCGACGCGGTGTTCGTCCATGACGCGGTGGACTACATGATCACCGAGGCTGACCTGCGGCTGGTCATCGAGACCGCGTTCGCGCACTGCCGTCCCGGCGGCATCGCGGTGTTCGTTCCGGACAACATCACCGAGAACTTCCAGCCGGGCACCGGCTACGGCGGCAGCGACGGCCCCGGCGGCCGGGCGGCGCGGTACCTGGACTGGGCCTACGACCCGGACCCCGGCGACACCTGGACCCTCACGCAGTACGCGTTCCTGCTCCGGGACGCCGCCGGTGCGGTCCGGGCGGTGCACGAGACGCACCGGCTGGGCCTGTTCGGCCGCGGCACCTGGCTCCGGCTGCTGGGCGAGGCCGGTTTCCGTGCCGCGGCGGTCACCGAGGAGACCGCGGAGGACCGTCAGCCGCGGGAACTGTTCACCGGGAGCCGGCCGCCGCATCCAGGCGGGGCGCCAGGCCGAACGTAGCGAACACGCCGGGTTCGGCGAACACCACGTTGCGGCTGATGCCCGCGCCGGTGACCGTGAGCACCTGCAGCGAGTGCAGCTGATACCCGCCGTCGCCGGAGCGGATGTAGGCGGCAACCGCGGGCTGCCCGTTGGCCGCGGTGCGGACCATGCGCCAGCCGGTGCCGCGCATGGCCCAGACCCGGGCGATGAACCGGCCGTACATCTCCCGGCCCGCGTACCAGGCGGCCATCGGCGGCATCTCCAGAATCGCGTCCTCCGTGAGCAGCCTGGTCAGCGCGGAGATGTCGGCGTTCTCGAACGCCGTGACGTAGGCGTCGACGGTGGCCCGCAGGCCGGGCTCGGCGGGCTCGCCGATCTGGTCCTCGGCCACCCCGTCGAGCCGCGCCCGGGCCCGCTGCAGCGCGCTGTTCACCGCCGTGGGCGTGGTGGCCAGCATGTCCGCGACCTCCGCGGCCGGCAGTTCCAGCACCTCCCGCAGGATGAGGATGGCGCGCTGCCGCGGCGGCAGCAGTTGCAGCGCGGCGACGAACGCCAGCCGCAGGCTCGCCCGGGACACCGCCATCGCGGCGGGGTCGGCCCGATCCGCCCAGACCATCGCGTCGGGCAGCGGCTCAAGCCACGGCACCTCGGTCCGGACCAGCGGCTGCCCCGGGTCCTCGCTCGGTGCGCCGATCGCGGACGGCAGCGGCCGGCGGCTGCGGCCCGCCAGCGCGGTCAGGCAGGCGTTGGTCGCGATCGCATGCAGCCAGGTGCGCAGCGAGGCCCGCTCGCTGTCGAACCGTCCGGACGCGCGCCAGGCCCGCAGCAGGGTCTCCTGGACCAGGTCCTCGGCGTCGTGCACGGAGCCCAGCATCCGGTAGCAGTGCGCCAGCAGCTCACGCCGGAACGGATTCCGCCTGGCGGGCGAAATCCTTATCTGTGGAAACCGTCACTGCGCCTCCTTCTGAGACCGGCCGGGGCCTGCGTATCGCATGCTCGGGCATCCGCCGCCGGCCCGCGGTCACCTGGACGGGCACCCGCGGGGCGCCCGTGCCTTATCCATACCTACCTGTCCCGGGACGCGGATTCATCGGTCCGGCGCCCGGCGCGATGAATCCGGCCCGCGGGCCAGGTATGTACCGGCGACACCCCATGGAAACGGAGACTGGAAATGACCACGCTGGATATTGCCACCCGGCCGGCCAGGGACGCCGCCGGGCCGGGCGGGCGCCGCTGGCTGATGCTGGCCGTGCTGCTCGGCGGGCAGTTCATGGCCCTGCTCGACGCGTTCGTCGTGAACGTGGCGCTGCCCTCGATCGGGACCGGACTGCACGCGTCCGGTGCCGCGCTGCAACTGGTGGTCGGCGGGTACACCGCCACCTACGCGATGCTGCTGATCACCGGGGCCCGGCTGGGGGACCTTTACGGCCGCCGCCGGATGTACCTGCTCGGCGTCCTGGTGTTCACCGCCGCGTCGCTGGCCTGCGGCCTCGCGCCGGACAGCCTGGCGCTGATCGCCGGCCGGTGCGTGCAGGGTGCGGCCGCGGCGCTCCTGGTGCCGCAGATCATGAGCGTCATCCAGATGCGGTTCACCGGCGCGGCGCGGGCCACCGCGCTGTCCGCGTGGGGGGTGGTGCTGGCGACCGGCGCGGTGGCCGGGGTCATCCTTGGCGGCGTCCTGGTCAGCGCGGACCTGCTGGGCGCCACCTGGCGGCCGGTCTTCCTGATCAACGTCCCGCTCGGCGTCCTGCTCGCGGTGCTGGTGCCCCGGGTGGTCCCCGCCGACCCGCCCCGGGCGCGGCACGCCGGCCCCGGCGCACGCCGCCTGGACCTGCGCGGCCTGGCGATCGCGGCACCGGCCGTGTCCCTGATCGTGCTGCCCCTGGTACTGGGGCGGGAACTGGGCTGGCCGGCCTGGACGCTGGGCTGCGTCGCGGCGGGCCTGCTGCTCGCCGGGTTGTTCGCGGTCTTCGAGCGGGCGGTCGCGGCCCGGGGCGGTGACCCGCTGCTGAACCTGGGCGTTCTGGGCGCCCCCGGCCTGGCCGCCGGGCTCGGCACGCTGTCGGCCGTGATGGCCGGCTACGGCGGGTTCCTGTTCGTGTTCACGCTGCACCTGCAGGCCGGGCTGGGGCAAGGTGCGTTGCGGGCGGGCCTGTCGTACATCCCCCTGGCGGGCATGTTCGGCCTGGTCGGCTATTTCTGGCGGCGGCTGCCCGCCCGGGCGCACCCGGTGCTGGCACCGGCGGGGCTTGTCCTGTGCGCGGCTGCCTACCTGGGGATCGCGGTGGCGGTGCGCGGCGGCGGCGCCGGCGGCCCGCTGCTGTGGCTGGCGCTCGCCGTCGCGGGGGTGGGCCTGGGCCTCGCGATCCCCCCGCTGCTCACCCAGTCGCTGGTCGGCGTGCCGCTGTCCCAGGCCGCCGACGCCAGCGGCCTGGTGACCACGGCCGCCCAGCTCAGCCAGGTCATCGGGGTCGCCGGGTTCGGCACCGTGTACCTGTCCCTGGCGCAGCGGGCCGGGCCGCACGCCATGGAGTCAGGAAACGCCCTGGCCGGCACCGCCACGATGCTGGCACTGCTGGCCGCGATCGGCCTGGTGCCGGCGGTGGCACTGGCCCGGGCCGTGCTCAGGAGAGCGGGGCCGCGCCGCTGATCAGTCGAACGGGCCCGGCTCGGGGAGCGCCATGGCCGCGGCGGGCAGGTCGGGCAGTGGCCGCCGGGGCTCGCGCACCCCGGCGCCCGGCGGCCCGTTCCCGCCCCGGCCGCGGCGGCCACCCGCACGGGGGCGGACGCGGTCCAGCAGCCACCTGGCCGGGGCGGTCAGCGCGATCCACAGCGGGTTGGCCAGCACCCGGCGGGCCACCCGGCGGTTCCGGGTGGCCACCGCGTAGGCGGTCCGGCCGGGCCCGGCGCGCCGGGCCACCGCGTGCCCGCGGCGCCCGGGCAGCCCGCGGCGCCGCACCAGGATCCGGTCCCGGCCCGGCGGCAGGCCCCTCAGGTAGTGCCGGTTCACCAGTTCACCGAACAGCAGGACGGCCGGCGCCAGCACGACAACCAGCAGCGTCACCGTGCCGGTGGCCAGCACGCGGCCCAGCGCGCGCCAAGGCTTCATGTTTTCAGTATGCGCGCCCTGGCATGGTGCGCTACGCCCCCCGTGGTCAGCCCGCAGCGAACGCGCGGCGCCGCCCGGGGCGGCAGGCCCGCCCGCGCCGCCGCCGCGCGCTAGCTGAAGACCCGGTGGCGGCGGTGGATGGACTGGAGCACACCGACAGCGATCATGTCGGCGAACAGGGCCGACCCGCCGTAGGACACGAACGGCAGCGGCAGCCCGGTGACCGGGGCGATCCCGATGGTCATGCCGATGTTGATGAACGCCTGCACCGCGAACCAGATCGCGATCCCCGCGGCCACCAGCAGCCCGAACGCGTCGTCGGCGCGGGCCGCGATGCGCACCGCGCGGAAGATCACCAATCCCAGCAGCACGACGATCGTGGCGCAGCCGACGAAGCCGAGTTCCTCGCCCGCCACGGCGAAGATGAAGTCGGTGCCCTGGAAGCTGTAGGACCCGAGGAAGCTGCCCGCGGTGAGCTGGCCGTGGAACAGGCCCTGCCCGAACATCCCGCCGGAGCCGATCGCGATCTTCGCCTGGAAGGCCTGGTAGTTGTTGCCCGACGTGTCGGCGCCCGGGTGCAGGAACGAGGTCAGCCGGGCCACCTGGTAGGCCGCGAGCAGGTGCAGTCTCAGCACAGCGAGCAGGCCGAGCGCCCCGGCGCCGATGAGCAGGGTCAGCCAGCGCAGGCCAACGCCGGACAGGGCGATCATGCCGCCGCTGATGGCCACGACGACGACCGCGACGCCGAGGTCCGGCTCGGCCAGCACCAGGCCGATCACCGGGACGGTGCAGGCCAGCGCCAGGGCCAGCGGCCGGAGTCCCGGACGCGGCGACCGTTCGCCCGCCGCGCCGAAGACCAGCGCGATCATCATGATCAAGCCGATCTTGGCATATTCGGAGGGCTCGATCTGGAACCCGCTGGGCAGCGGAATCCAGGAGTGGGAGCCGTTGATGGTGGTTCCGAGGGGGCTGAGCACCGCGAGCAGCCCGAGGAGGCCCGCCGCATAGGCGAACGGTGCGAGTATCCGCAGGATCCGGTAGTCGACCAGGGTCACCCCGGCCATCAGGACCAGCCCGATCACCACGACGAGCAGCTGCTTCTCCAGGTAGGCGTGCGGGTTGGCGCCCACCTGGGACAGCCCCGGCGCGGTCGCCGACCAGACCAGCAGGGTGCCGATCAGCGACAGCGCGAGCACGGCGAGGATCAGGATCCAGTCCACGTGCCGCAGCGTGGAGTCCCGGGCCACGGCCCGGCGCCACAGGCTGGGCGAGCGCAGCGCGGGCACGGCGGTCTTGACACCGCGGAAGCCGATCGCCGGGCGCACCGGCTCAAGCCCGCGCAGGCTGGGGCCACGGCCGAAGCTCATCAGGGGGCCCCCTGGTAGCCGGGCGGGGCGGTGATCGCGCCGCTGGCGGAGATCCCGGGCAGCCTGCGCGGGGCCTGCCCGCCGGGGAAGACCGCCTTGTGGCCCCCCAGGCCGTAGATCGAGTCCCAGATCTGCCGGGCGCACGGCGCGGAGACGTCCGCGCCCTCACCCGACTTGGGCACCATCACCACGACCACGTACTTGGGATCGTTGGCGGGCGCGTAGGAGGCGAACACCGAGGTGGCCTGGCCGCCGAAGATCTCGGCGGTGCCGGTCTTGGCCGCGATCGGCACCTTGTTCAGCGGGAACCCGGCGAAGGCGCCCTCCGCGGTGCCGCCGGTGACGACCCCCTGCAGCGCGCTGGTGAGGTAGCTGAGCCACCAGTGCGGCAGCGGCAGATGCCCTACCACCGGGGGCTTGATCCGCTGGACGACCTTCCCGGTGGGGCTGAGCAGCGCCTCGCCCACCCGCGGGCTGTACAGGGTGCCGCCGTTGGCGATCGCCGCGTACGCCCTGGCCAGTTGCAGCGGGGTCACGCTCACGTAGCCCTGCCCGATCGCGGCGATCGCGGCCTGGCCCGGGGTCCACTGGTAGCCGGTCCGGCAGTTGTCGTAGGCGACCTGCTGAAGGTAGCTGCCGTTGGCGTTGCCGTGCTTGCACCAGTAGTGCTTGTACTGCTTCCAGTAGCTGTAGAGCCACTGCCGGGTGGGGATCGTGCCGGCCGACTGCTCGGGCAGGTCGATGCCGGGGTCGTGGCCGAACCCGAACGCCAGTTCCATCTTCTGCATCTTCTGGGTGGGCGCGTGCGAGTTGACCTCGAAGTTCGCCCGGTACTTGTCGTGCAGGTACATCTGGTAGGCGATCTGGTAGAACACCGTGTCGCAGGACCAGACCAGGGCCGTGTGCAGTGACATCGGCCCGAGGTTGGCGGTCGTCCAGTTGTTGAAGGTGTGACCCGCGATCGTCACCGAGCCGGGGCAGGAATACGGGCCCGCGGCGGACAGCCCATCGGCGACCGCGGCCGAGGCCGAGGTGACCTTGAAGGTGGACCCCGGGCCGTACTCGCCCTGAGTGGCGCGGTCGAGAATCGGCTCGCCGTGCGCGGTGCCGAACAGGCCCTTGAACTCCCGGTCGGAGATGCCGCCGTTCCAGATGCTCGGGTCGTAGGTCGGGTAGCTGGCCATGGCCAGCACCCGGCCGGTGGTGGTCATCACCGACGGCCGCGCCGGTGGTGGCGCCGGTGTTGCCCTCGGCCTGCGCGCTGTGGATGGCCTGCCCCAGGTCGTTGTAGGTGTCCATCTGGAGCTGGGAGTTGAGGCTGGTCACCAGCGAGTCCCCGGCCGTGGGGCTGGCCTGGTGGCGGACCGCGGTGACCGTGCCGGCCGCGTTGACGGTCAGCGTCTGGGTGCCCGGGACACCGCGAAGCTGCCGGTCGTACTGCTCCTCCAGGCCGGCCTGGCCGACCAGGTCCACGCCGGAGAAGCCGGTCACCGGCAGGTGCCGCTGCTTCACCTCCTGCGGCGTGATCGGCTGCAGGTAGCCGAGCATCTGCGCGGCGTCGGTGGCGTACGGCTGCACGTAGTGGGTGACCGGCTGGGCCTGCGCGGTCACCCCCGGGTAGTCGGACTGGTTCTCCATGATCTGCAGCGCCGTCGCGGCGGGCACCTGCTGCGCCACCGGGATCGGCTGGTACGGGGAGCCCTGCCAGCACGGCTGGGGCACCCCGGCGGTGCACAGCCGGATCTTCTCCTGGAGCAGGGCGTACTTCAGGCCGAGCACGTGAGCCAGCCGGTGCAGTTCGCCGATCCCGCCGCCGGGCTGCTGCGAGACCAGCGCCCGGTTCACCGAGACGACCAGGGAGGTGTGGTTGTCCACCAGCGGCTGGCCCGCGTCGTCCAGGATCTGGCCGCGCACGGGGGGCACGATCACCGTTCTGACCTGGTCCTGGGTGGCCGCGCTCGCGTAGCTCCCGACGGTCATCACCTGCAGGTACCACAGCCTTCCGCCCAGCGAGAGCAGCAGCGCGGCCACCACGACGTACAGCACGACCAGACGCCGGCGTGCCGCCGGAATCATCGCCATCCCCCCTTGCCGAGTCCGGAGAGCCTTCGCCGCCATCTGGGTTTCCGCAGGCCCGCGCCGCCCCGGGAGCCGGTGAGCGCGCGGCTGGCCCGTTTCCACCGCGTGCCCGGTCGCCGGAACCGCGGCGCGGCGGTGCGCAGTGCCGCGGGCGGCTTGCGGCTGCGGGCCCGGAACCGCGGCGCGGCGGCCGGGCGCCCGGCGGCGCCGGTGCGCACCGCGGAACCGCTGGCGAACGAGCCGCGGCCCATCCGCCGCCGGCGCCCCGCCCTGCTCAGCCACGCGCCGAGGCCGGACCTGGCGCCTGCCGACCCCGTCCCGGTGGCGCTTGCTGCCCAGCTTCAGCCGGGGCTCCCGCTGCTTGCGGCCCCGTGCCTGGCCCAGCGCCGACGGGCCGCCGGACAGTGCCCCGCCGCGCAGCCGCGCGGACCGGCCGCTCCAGTTCCGCGCCCCGTTCTCGAACGCCGCGCCGGACGGGGCCAGGTGCCGCCGGGCCACGATCGCCCCGTCCCGGCGCCGCGGGGTGCCCAGCCGGAGCCGCACCGTGGCCAGCGGCCGCGCGGGCCCGGGCTTGCCCGCCTGGCCTGCCACCGCGGAACCGGCCACCCCGCCGCGCAGCCGCAGCCGCAGCGGGCGGCGCCGGTCCACCCACGGGCCGGCCCGCTGGCCGGCCTGGTCCCGGCCGCCGATCCAGCCGTCGGTGCGGTGCCCGGCGGCGGCCCGCAGCCGCGGCGACCGGCCCGTCCCGGTGTCGCGGACCGCGCCGGACAGCAGGCCCGCCCCCGCCGGGGCCAGGTCCCGCCCGGTGAGCAGGCCCGCCGGGGCGGTGTCGGTCCCCCACCGCGCGTACCCGCCGAGCAGCGCCACCGCGTACAGCACGAACGGGCTGAGCAGCAGGTCGTAGAACACCGCCGCGGGAAGCACCTGGCGCACCGCCTGCCAGGTGATGTCGGGATCGCCGAAGATCAGCCCGGTCAGGGCGTAGAGCGCCTCACCGGCCGCGGCCCCCAGCGCCACGCCGGCCAGTGGCAGCCAGGCGGACCGCTCCAGGGCCAGGCGCAGCCGCCCGCACCCGTACCCGGCCAGGCAGAACACCAGCGCGCTCTGCCCGAGCAGGCCGCTGGCCGGCGGGGCGATGTCCAGGGCGAGCCCGGCGGCGAAGCCGATGATCGCCCCGTCGCGCGGGCCGGCGGCCAGCGCCATCGCCACCACGACGACGAGGACCAGGTCGGGCCCGGAACCACCGGGGAACGGCACGTTGTTCAGCACGGTCACCTGGAGCACCACCGCGGCCAGGATGGCCGCGGTGGCCAGCAGGACGCGGCGCATGCTAGCCGCCCGCCACGGCGGTGCCGGTGCCCGGGGTGGCCCCGGCCGCCGGGGTGGCTCCCGGCGATGGCGTGGCCCCGGTCCGGCGCGGGGACGGGGCCGGGCTCGGCGGCCTGGGCGGGAGCACGGAGTCCCGCGGGTTGTGCCGCGGCGGCACTATCACCACGCCGACGACGCCCAGGGCGCCGTCGGCGGCGAACGGCCGGACATAGGCGATCTTCGTCAGCGCGGTGGCACTGACGACCACCCGGGTGATCACGCCGACCGGCACCCCCGGCACGTACGGCCGGCCGCCGGCCGAGCCGAAGGTGACCAGTTGCTGCCCCGCCGTCAGCACGGCGCTGGCGTCGAACACCTGCAGCCGCAGCGCGGCCGGGCCGGACTGGTTGTGGCCCTGCCCGGTCACCGCCCCGATCTCCCCGGTCCCGGCGATCCGCACCCCCACGGTCGAGGCGGCGTCGGTGTCGAGCAGCACGGTGGCGGTGTTGCTGCTCACCGAGGTCACCGTGCCCACCAGGCCCGCGCCGTTCAGCACGGTCTCCTCGGGCTTGAGCCCGTCCGCGCTGCCGGCGTTGATCGTGACGGTGTTCTCGTACGCCGGGCCCGCCGCGATCACGTTCGCCGCCACGATCCGGTACCGGCCGCGCCCGGCAAGCTGGAGCAGTTGCTGCAGCTGGGCCTCGTCGGCCTTGCCGAGCCTGGCCTGGTCCAGCTCGCCGCGGAGCTGGACCACCTGCCGCTGCAGCGAGCCGATGGTGGCCTGCGCGTGTGCCGCGTTGCCGACGTTGTCCAGGAAGCCCGCCACCGGCTGGGTCACCCCGCTGGCCACGCTCTCCGCGGACCCGAAGAGCAGGCCGCCGAGGGAGCGCAGGCCGCGCACCGGCCCCGCGGCGGAGTTCCGCGCGTCGACCGTGATCAGGGCCAGGGCAGCGATGAGGAGCACAGCGAGAACCAGGCGGGTCCGCCGTGTGTCGTGCACCGGGTCTCCTCGTTCATGCGCTCGCTGCCTGGCTGCCCGCGCGAAGGCCGCGGGTCAGCGCCTGGACTCTGGCACCAGTACCTGGCGGAGCGTGTCGAAGTCCTCGACGCACTTGCCGGTGCCGAGCACCACAGAATCGAGCGGGTTGTCGGCGACGTGAATCGGCATGCCCGTCTCCTCACGCAGCCGCTCGTCGAGCCCGCGGAGCAGCGCGCCGCCGCCGGTGAGCGCGATGCCACGGTCCATCACGTCGCCGGCCAGCTCGGGCGGGCACTTGTCCAGGGTGGTCTTCACCGCGTCCACGATGAGCGCCAGCGGCTCCTCGATCGCGCGGCGGATCTCCTCGGCGGAGATCACGATGGTCTTGGGCAGGCCGCTGACCAGGTCCCTGCCCCGGATCTCGGCGTTCGGCTCGTCGGCGGACGGGTACGCGGAGCCGAGCGCCATCTTGATCTCCTCGGCGGTCCGCTCGCCGAGCATCAGCGAGTACTCCTTCTTGCCGAAGGTGATGATCGCCTGGTCCATCTCGTCGCCGCCGATCCGGATCGACTGCGAGGTCACGATGCCGCCGAGCGAGATCACCGCGACCTCGGTGGTGCCGCCGCCGATGTCCACCACCATGTTGCCGGTCGGCTCGTTCACCGGCAGGCCGGCGCCGATGGCCGCGGCCATCGGCTCCTCGATGATGTACACCCGGCGGGCACCGGCCTGGTGCCCCGCCTCCTTCACCGCGCTCTGCTCCACGCCGGTGATGCCGCTCGGCACCGCGACCACGACCCGTGGCTTGGCCAGGTGACTGCGCTTGTGCACCTTCTGGATGAAGTAGCGCAGCATCCGCTCGGTCACGTCGAAGTCGGCGATGACGCCGTCCTTCAGCGGCCGGACCGCCACGATGTTGCCCGGCGTTCGGCCGATCATCCGTTTGGCCTCCACACCCACCGCGACGATCTGGCCGTTGTTCGTGTTGAGGGCGACGACGGACGGCTCGTTGAGCACGATCCCGCGGCCCCGCACGTAGACCAGGGTGTTCGCGGTGCCGAGGTCGACCGCCATGTCACGGCCCAGAAACGCCAGCGCGTTGCTCATGTGGAACGAGACCTTCCCAACCAGGATGATGCCGGGTGAGCTGTGATTTTGCGCCGCGCCTGGTGGCCCGCGGGACTGCAGCGCGGCCTATGAGTCCTTCATCGACCAGGGCCGGGCCACCTAAACAAGGTCCGGGAAGAAGATCTTGATCTCCCGCTCGGCCGAGTCAGGCGAATCCGAGCCGTGGACGATGTTGTCCTGCACTTCCAACGCATGAGTCGCCGCGGATGGTGCCCGGTGCGGCCTTCACCGGGTCGGTCGCCCCGGCCAGCGAGCGGAACGCCTCGATCGCCCGCGGGCCCTCGGCCACCAGGGCAACCAGCGGCCCGGAGGTGATGAATTCCACCAGCGACCCGTAGAACGGCTTCGCCTCGTGCTCCGCGTAGTGAATCTCGGCCAGATCCTTGCCGACGGTCCGCAGGTCCATGGCCACGATGCGCAGCCCCTTGCGCTCGATCCTGGCCAGGACCTCGCCGGACAGGCCGCGGCGCACGCCGTCTGGCTTGATCAGGACCAGGGTGCGTTCAGACAACGTACTTCCTCCTCGTTGGGGGCTTTGACGTGCGAGGGCAGCCACGGGATGCGGGGAATTACAAGCTGCGGGTTACCGCGTCAATCCTACCGGCGCCGGCGCCCCACGGGCCGCCTTCCACCCGGTCAAGACCGTCTCAAAACTCCCGCCCGAGAGCCGGTAGCCAGCGCGGATGCCCCATATACGAGCAAACCTTTCCCGGCCCGCGGCGTTACGGCACCTGGTACCGGCGGCCGAGCCAGATGGCCGTCAGCCACAGCGCGCCGAAGATGGCGCCGAGACCGTACATCACCGGGACCACCACCCCGGTGGCGATCACCGCGGCCTGCAGCACGGTCCCGCCGATCAGCGCCCAGCCCTGCCCGGGCCTGCCCACCAGCGCGGCGATCACCAGCGCGGCCACGGCCAGCACCCCGCCGACCACGGCCGCCGGCCCGGGCCTGGCGTGCGCGATGGTGATGGCGACGGGGATGGCCAGCCAGATCACCACCACCTCGAAGACCAGGACGGTCGCGCAGAGCCGCCTCACGGTAACGCCTCCCGCCCGGCCCTGCCCCGGCCTGCCCGCCCGCGGCACCGAACAGCAACCGCGCCTCGCCCGCCGTGGTCGTCGACCCGGTGATCAGGATGCCGGTGCCACCCAGGCCGCCGGATGCCTCGTCGGCGAGCGCCGTGGCCACCTCGATGGCGTCGTCGAGCCGGGGCGCGGCGACCACCCGGTCCGGGCCGAAACTCCCGCGGCGAGCTGCTCCAGCTCGCCCGGGTCCATCGACCGGGAGGCGGCGTTCCTGGTCACCACCAGGCTGGCGGCAACCGGCTCCAGCTCCGCCAGCATGCCCTCGACGTCCTTGTCGGCGCTGACCGCGAGCACGGCCACCAGGGTGCCGAACCCGAACGCCTCGGTCAGCGCCGCCATGCTGGCGGCCATGCCCGCCGGGTTGTGCGCGGAATCCACGAGCACCACCGGGCTGCGCCGCACCACCTCCAGCCGCCCGGGCGCGGTCATCGCCGCGAAGGCCGCCGTCACCAGTTCCTCGTCCAGCGGCCCGGCCCCGGAGAAGGCCTCGACGGCGGCCAGCGCACAGACGGCGTTCTGCGCCTGGTGCGCACCGAACAGCGGCAGCAGCAGGTCCGGGTAGCTGCCCTTCAGGCTGGACACCGCGAGCCGCTGGCCGCCGACGGCCAGGTCGCGGCCGGTCACCGCGAAGTCCGTGCCCTCGGTGAGCACCGGCACCGCCACCTCGGCGGCCCGCCGCTCCAGGACCGCGGCCGCCGCCGCCGGCTGCCGGGCCAGCACGGCCACCGCACCCGGCTTGATGATGCCTGCCTTCTCGGTGGCGATCGCCTCGACGGTGTCGCCGAGGTAGGCGGTGTGGTCGATGGCGACCGGGGTGACCACCGCGACCGCGCCGTCGGCGATGTTGGTGGCGTCCCAGGTGCCGCCCAGGCCCACCTCGATCACCGCCACGTCGACCGGCGCGTCCGCGAACGCGGCGAACGCCATCGCGGTGAGCATCTCGAAGAAGGACAGCTGCACCGCCTGCTGCCCGTCGACCATCGCCGCGTACGGCGCGATCTCCTCGTAGGCGGCGACGAAGGCCTCGGCGGACAGCGGCTCCCCGTCGATGCAGATGCGTTCCCGCATCGAGGACAGGTGCGGGCTGGTGTACAGGCCGGTGCGCAGGCCCCTGGCCCGCAGCAGTGTCTCGGCCATCCGCGCGGTGGAGGTCTTGCCGTTGGTGCCGGTGACATGGATCACCGGGCAGGCCCGCTGCGGGTCCCCGAGCAGCGCGGCCAGCGCGG
Source organism: uncultured Actinomycetes bacterium (assembly GCA_963730235.1). Taxonomy (GTDB): domain Bacteria; phylum Actinomycetota; class Actinomycetes; order Streptosporangiales; family Streptosporangiaceae; genus DASXKD01. The sequence goes on along the minus strand of CAVSRH010000018.1, from coordinate 162,275 downwards.
CGATCCGGTCCAGCGTCGGCACGATCGCGTGCTCGGCGCGGCGGGAGTACAGCTCCCGCTCCGTCCTGGCCGGTTCTGGGTTCAACCGTCGTCCCGCGGGAGCGCCGCCAGCCGGCCGGTGAGGCGGTCGATTCGGCCCGTGCGGCGGCCAGCCGGTCCCGGGTCTTCGTCACCACCTCGGCGGGGGCCCTGGCCAGGAACGAGTCGTTGGCGAGCTTGCGCTCCGCCTGCTCGGCCTCGGCGCGGGCGGCGGCGAGGTCCTTCTCCATCCGGCGGCGCTCGGCGGCGACGTCGATCACGCCGGCGGTGTCCAGTTCCACCGTCACGCCCTCGGCGACCAGCCGAGGCCGTGGGCTGGAAGGCCGCACCGGGGGCGCTGAGCCGCAGCAGCGCGCGGATGCCCGCCTCATGGCCGGCCAGGGCGCCACCGGACAGGCCGGTGAGCGCGGCGGGAACCTGCTGGCCAGGGCGCAGCCCCTGGTCCGAGCGGAACCGGCGGACCTCGGTCACCAGCCGCATCACCGAGGCGATCTCGGCTTCCGCCGCCAGATCCCGGTGGCCAGGCCGCGGCCGCGGCGCCGGGCCGCTGGCCCGGCCACGGGGCGGTCATGACCGTGCTCGCCGCCGGTCAGCGCCGTCCACAGTTCCTCGGTGACGAACGGGATGACCGGGTGGAGCAGCCGCAGCAGTGCCGTCAAGCACATACCCGAGCACCTCCCGGGTGGCCTGGCCGGCCTGCCCGGCCAGCGCCGCCTTGGCCAGCTCCAGGTACCAGTCGCAGACCTCGTCCCAGGCGAAGTGGTAGAGCGCCTCGCACAGCTTGCCGAACTGATAGTCCTCGAACAGCGCGTCCACCTCGGCGGTCACCGCGTCGAGCCGGGACAGGATCCACCGGTCGGCGACGGTGAGGCTGGCGCGCGCGGGCAGCGCCGCGGGGACCCTGGCGCCGTTGAGCAGAGCGAACCGGGTCGCGTTCCAGAGCTTGTTGCAGAAGTTCCTGGCGCCGGTGACCCACTCCTCGCTGACCGCGACGTCGCCGCCCGGGCTGGACGCCCCGGGCGAGGGTGAACCGTGGTCGCGTCGGCACCGAACCGGTCGATCCAGTCCAGCGGGTCCACGGTGTTCCCGCGCGACTTGGACATCTTCCGGCCGAGTGGTCGCGCACCAGGCCGTGCAGCGCCACCACGCGGAATGGCACGGCCTGCGCCGGGTCGGCGTCCTTCATCGCGTACAGGCCGAACAGCATCATCCGGGCGACCCAGAAGAACAGGATGTCGTAGCCGGTGACCAGCACGCTGGTCGGGTAGAACCGGCGCAGGTCCGGCGGTGTCGTCCGGCCAGCCGAGCGTGGAGAACGGCCACAGCGCCGAGGAGAACCAGGTGTCGAGGACGTCGGGGTCCTGCTTCCAGTCCGGTCGCCGGCGGCGGCTCGCCGGGCCCCACGCAGCGGACCTCGCCCTCGGGGGAGTACCAGACCGGGATCCGGTGCCCCCACCAGAGCTGGCGGCTGATGCACCAGTCGTGCATGTTGTCGACCCAGTCGAAGTAGCGCGCGGCCAGCTCGCCGGGTGGATCCGGACCCGGCCGTCCCTGACCGCGTCCCCGGCCGCCTTGGCGAGCGGGGCCACCTTCACGAACCACTGCAGGGACAGCCGTGGCTCGACGACCGTGCCGCAGCGGCTGCAGTGCCCGACCGCGTGCACGTAGGGACGGATCTCGGCGACGACCCGGCCGTCCTCCCGCAGTGCCGCAAGGACCGCGGGCCGCGCCTCGAACCGGTCCAGGCCCTGGAACGGGCCCGGTGCGGTGATGACCCCGCGCTCGTCCATGACGGTGCAGGCTGGGCAGGCCGTGGCGGCGGCCGATCTCGAAGTCGTCGGGGTCGTGCGCCGGGGTGACCTTGACCGCGCCGGTGCCGAACTCCGGGTCCACGTGCGGGTCGGCGACCACCGGGATGCGCCGGCCGGACAGCGGCAGCGTCGATCTCGCGGCCGACCAGGTGGGCGTACCGCTGGTCGTCCGGGTGGACCGCGACGGCGGTGTCGCCGAGCATGGTCTCGGCCCGGGTGGTGGCGACCACGACCGACGTCGGCGCCGTCCCCGTAGCGGATCGAGACCAGTTCGCCGTCGGTGTCGCTGTGGTCCACCTCGATGTCGGACAGCGCGGTCAGGCAGCGCGGGCACCAGTTGATGATCCGCTCGGCCCGGTAGATGAGGCCGTCGTCGTAGAGCCGCTTGAAGATCGTCTGCACGGCGCGGGACAGGCCCGCGTCCATGGTGAACCGCTCGCGGGACCAGTCCACGCTGTCGCCGAGCCTGCGCATCTGGCCCAGGATCTTCCCGCCGGACTCCGCCTTCCACTGCCAGACCCGCGTCGACGAACGCCTCCCGGCCCAGGTCGTGCCGGGACAGGCCCTCCTTGGCCAGTTCCCGCTCGACCACGTTCTGGGTGGCGATGCCGGCGTGGTCCATGCCGGGCAGCCAGAGCGTGGTGTAGCCCTGCATCCGCCGCCGCCGGATGAGCGCGTCCATCAGGGTGTGGTCCAGCGCGTGGCCCATGTGCAGGGAGCCGGTCACGTTCGGCGGCGGGATCACGATGGAGTACGCGGGCCCCGGCGCGGCCGCGTCCGCGGCGAACAGGCCCTTGGCCACCCACTCGCCGTAACGCCGTACCTCCACGTCACGCGGCGCGTACTGCGGCGGTAGCTGGGTTCGGTGGTCTTCGGTCACGTCAGGTGAGTCTAGAGGCTCCAGCCCGGCTGGACGGGCCCCGGGCCAGCGGCCGGGGCCACAAGGCGGGTCGCTGCGGCGTCGCAGCCGGGGTCCGGGGGTCGCCACCGGGGCCAGCACTGCAATTACAGCGAGGCAACGGTAGGTGCACGAAAGCGTCACTTGGCGGGCTGTGCTGTGGATCGGGCTGGCCAGGCGTGCGAAAGTTACCTGGGGTGGTGGAGTCGAGTACTGCACGGTGGTCCGGACCTCCTGCCAGGGAACGGTCTCGCGCCAGGCAGGCAGTGCACGCCGCGAGCGATGACCGGAGGTGACGCAGGCGTGCCACGAGGCGCCCGCCGCCGTCCGCAGCCTGGTGCCACACCGGCTTGCGCTGACCGCGGTCATGGTCACCGCGGTACTGTCCGCCACGCTGCTGGCCGCGCTCGTCTCGTTCGCCGCCACCGTGACCAGCTACGCGGTGCGCGCCACCCTGCGGCCGAGCCCGGCGACCGGCATCCTGGTCACCGCGCCGGCGAATTCCGCGGCGGCCGCCGCCCGCGGACTCCGGGCAGGTGACGCGCCACGCTGCACCATGCCCTGCCCGGCAGCCCGCTCACCGTCGCCAGCTCGCTGAGCACCGACTTCGTTGACATCCCGGCGCAGCGTCGCGGGCGCGACGCCCAGACCCACGTGATCTCGCTGCCCGAGCCCGGCCCGCCATGCGAGGCTGGTGGCCGGCACCTGGCCCACGCGAGCGGAGCGGGCCCGGCCGTGCCCGTCGCGGTGCCGTGGGCCACCGCCACCCGGCTGCACCTGCGCCCCGGCAGCGTCGCTGGCCCTCCAGGTGGCCGCCACGGGCGCGGCGGTCGCCGTCCAGGTCACCGGAATCTTCCGCCGGCTCGCCGCAGGCCGGGCGGCTTCTGGTCGCTCGACCCGGCGAACTCGGCGCTCCCGCAGACGGTCGGCGGGTTCACGATCTACCCCTCGCTGGTGACCAGCCAGGCCGGCCTGACCGGGCACAGTATCCCGGTCAACGCCGCCGCCTGGTGGTCAGCCTGGACACCGCCGGATCGGCGCTGGCAGCCTGGCCACGCTGAGCACCGCGCTGAGCTCAGCCTCGGCGTGCTTGGCCAGCGCCCCGGGCTGCACAACGCGAGGTGGCCACCGGGCTGCCGGCATTGCTGGCCGGCCTGGACCGGCCGTCGTGGTGGCCAGGTCCCAGCTCGCGGTGGGCATCCTGATCCTGCTGGTCATCGCGGGCGCCACCCTCGCGCTGGCGGTCTCGCTGCTGAGCGGGCAGCGCGAAGCCGAGGCCGCCCTGCTCCGGGCCAGGGGCGCGTCCGCGGTCGCAGCTGACCCGCACCGGGCTGGCCGAGGCCGTGCTGCTCGTGCTGCCCGCTGCCGTACTCGGCCCGATCCTCGGTGGCCTGGCTGCTGCCGGCCCTGGCCCGGCGCGGCCCGCTCGCGCACAGCGCGACTGCGGATCGGCGTCGCCTTCCCGGCGATCGCGTGGCTGGCCAGCGCCGCCGCCGCCGTGGCATGCGCGGTCGTCATCGCGCGGACCTGGCTGAACGCCGCCCAGTCGCCGGTACGCGCCCGGGCCCAGCGCGGCAGGCAGCAGGCGCTGGCCGCCGCGGCCAGGTCCGGCCTGGACGTGGCGCTCGTTGCCCTGGCCGTGCTCGCCGGCTGGCAGCTCGCGCACTACAAGGCTCCGGTCACGGCCGGGCCTGGACGTGGCTCCATCGGCGTGGATCCCGATCCTGGTCACTCGCGCCGGTGCTGGCGCTGGCCGCCGCGGCGGTGCTGATGCTGCGGCTGCTCCCGGCGGTGGCCCGGATCGGTGACCGGGCCGCCGCGCACGGCCGCGACCTGACCGCCGCCGTCGCGGCCTGGCAGATCAGCCGCCGGCCGGTGCGCCAGGCCGGGCCGGTGCTGCTCGCCGTGCTCGCCGTCGCCACCAGCGTGATCGCGGTCGCTGGGATGGAGCACCTGGCAGCAGCTCCGCGCAGGACCAGGCCAGCTTCGCCACCGGCGCCGACCTGCGGGTCGAGCCTGCCGCCCGCCGCCCCGCTGCCGCTCGGCCAGGTCGCCAGGCTCACCGGCGCGCCGGGGGTGACCGGAGCTACCCCGGTTGTCCGGTCCAGATCGCCCTGCCGAACTCGGGCACCGCACAGTTGCTCGCGCTGGACGCCGGCAGCGCGGCCGCGGTCGCGGCGATCCGGCCCGACCTGGCGCAGGGGTCACCGCGCGGCGCTGCTGCGACCGGCTCGCGCCGGCGCGGCGCCGCCGGGGTGGCTGGTGCCAGGCAGGCCCGCCCGGCTGCTGATCACCGCCCGTGACTGCCCGGGCCGGCAGGCGGCCCGGCGCTGTTCGTCCACGGTGGCCGACAGGTTCGGCATCAGCTACCAGCTCGAGGCCGGCGCGCTCCCGGCGGACGGCCGGCCGCACACGCTAACGGTGCCGCTCGGCGCGGGGAACGGCATCGCGTACCCGCTGCGCGTCACCGGCTTCGGCCTGCAGTACGACCTGCCCATGAACCGCGCCGGTCCGGCCCAGCTGGTGATCTCCGCCATCCGGCCGGCGGGCGCCGCCGGGCCCGCCGGCCCGGCGGCCAGCCTGGGCCACGCCGGCGAACTGCTCAGATCGTTCGGCAGCGCCAGCCCGCCGGGCCCGTTCGGCCTGCTCCGCAAGCAGCCGAAGGTGGCCCCGGGCTTCATAGGCGGGCAGGGCCTCACCCTGGACTACACCACCGGCTCCGGCTTCGGCCCGCCAATACATTCGTGCGGCGTGGCCCCGAACCGGCACCCGTGCGGGCCGCCCGGCACGGTCCCGGCATCGTGGCGATGACCTACGCCGTCCCTGCGGCGGTGATCCCGGCGGCGGTGACCGACAGCTTCGCCAGCGCCACGGAGACCCACCTCGGGCAGACGTTCCCGGTCAGCTTCCAGGGCACGACCGTGAGCCTGCGGGTGGTCAGCGTCGTGTCCGCCTTCCCCACGCTGACCGGCCCCAGCGGCGGGGTGATCGTGGACCAGGGGCTGCTCCAGCAGGCGCTGGATGCCACCGGCAGCGCGGCCGGCCATGGTCACCGAGTGGTGGCTGAGCAGCAGCGGCCCGGCGAAGCTGCCCGGATTGCCCGCGGGCACCGTGGTGACCAGCCGGGCCGCGGTGGCCAGCGCGCTGCTCGCCGACCCGCTCGCGGCCGCGCCACAGCTCGCGATGCTGGCGATCGCGGCCGCGGCGGTCATCCTCGCCGCGGGCGGGTTCCTGGTGGCTGCCGCGACCGCCAGGGAACGGGCACACGACATGGCCCTGCTCGCCTCGCTCGGCGCCACCAGGCGCCAGCTCACCCGGCTGCTCTGCCTGGAGCAGGCCCTGGTGGCCATCCCCGCCGCCGCGGCCGGGCTGCTGCTGGGCGGCCTGCTCGCCAGGCTGGTGATCCCGGCGGTGACGCATCACGGCCACCGGGCGGCACCCGCAGCCAGCTGCGCTGATCCAGGTGCCGGTGGCGGTGCCCGCCGCGGTCGCGGTGATCATGGCCGTCGTGCCGGTGTTCATCGCCGCCGCGGGCGGCGCCCCGCGCGCCCGGGCGAGCGCGCACACCCGGGCGGAGGCCTCGGCATGACCGCGGGAGGCCCGGGATGAGCCGGCTGCGGCGGCTGGCGCGGCTGCTGGCCGGGCCCGCCGGGCGCGGCCCGGCCGCGGCGCTGGCGGTCATCGCCGCCCTGGGCGCGTTCCTGGCCACGGCCGGGCCGCGCGAGTCCGCCGCGCTGCAGAACGCGGCGCTGCACAAGACGCTGGCCGCTCGTCCGCCGGGGTCGGCCTGTACGCGAACGCCGACTGGGACATGACCGGTACCACCCCCACCGACCTGCTCAGCCCGCAGCAGATGCAGGTAGCTGGCCATGTGCTCCGCTCGTTCCTCGCCCCGCCGCTGAAGCCCGAGCCCGGCGCCTCCGACTGGAACGGGCTTACCTCGCCGCTGGTCGGCGTCCTGGACGCCGCGAAGAGCGCCTTCCTCGGCGCGCCGCCGCAGATCGAGCTTGGCTACCGCAGCGGGCTGGCGGCCAACGGCCGCTGGTCGCCGGGACCTATCCGCATAACGCCACCCTCGACCACGCAGGGATCTCCCAGCGTCACCCTGCAGGTCGCCGTGACCACGGCGATGGCGGCCAGGTTCTCGCTGCACCCGGCTCCCGGCTGGACTTGGCGGCGGTGGGTAACGGTAACGGGGCGGGCCCTCCCGTGACGCTGGACGTGACCGGGATCCTCAGGCCGGACCACCCGGGATCGGCCTTCTGGGCGTCCACCGGGGTGATCGTCCAGCCGTCCATCGAAGGGCAGTCCTGGCTGGGCGGGGCGCTGCTCTCGCCGAGCGAGCTGAGCGTCCTCCCGGTGGCTCTCCCGCTGCAGACCATGCAGGTCCAGTGGGGCATCCCGGTCGACGTCGGAGACCTGACCGTGGCCCAGCTGCCCGCCGTGATGAACGCGCTCACGGCGACCGCGGCCAGCAACGCCGGGCCGCAGGCCGAGCAGGTCTCCCGTGCGCCGCTGGCCGAGGCGCCGTCACTGTTCCCCGCGGGGCTCAGCACCTTGCAGGCCTTCGCGGCGGAGCAGTCCGCGGCGGGCGCCGTCGAACGCGCTGCTCAGAGTACGGGCTGTTCGCCGTGGCCCTGATCCTGCTGGTGACCTGCGCCCTGGTGGTGACCGACGCCTACGAGGAGGAGATCTCGCTGATCCTCGCCCGGGGCGGCAGCATCCGCCAGGTCGTGCTGCGGGTCCTGGGGCGTACCGCCGTGGCGGCCGGCCCGGCGCTCGTCGTGGGTGCGGCGGCCGGGCCTGGCCGTCACGCCCGGCGCGCGGCGGCCGGACATCGGGCTGATCGCCGCGCGTCGCGGTGACCGCGCTCGGCGCACCGGCCGCTGATGGCCGCCTGGCGGCATCGCAGGTCCCGGCCGGTGGCCAGAGGCCGAGCGCGGGACCGACCTGGCCGATCCCGCGCCGCTCGCGTGCGCAGGCTCGTGGCCGAGGCCACCGTGCTGATCGCGATCATCGGGGCGGTCGTCGCGCTGCGGCTGCGCGGGGCGCGGCCACGGCCAGGGACCGGATCCCTACGTCAGTCCTCCGCGCCGGTGCTCGTGGCGGTGGCGGCCGGGCCTGATCGCGGCCCGGGTCTACCCGCTGCCGCTGCGCGCGCTGGCCCGGCTGACCGCACCGCGCCGGTCCGCGGTCGGGTTCCTCGGTATCACCCGGGCCGCGCGGTCCCGGCCGCGCCGCGCTGCTGCCCGCGCTCGCCCTGGTGGTCGCCCTGGCAGTGGTCGCCCTTGGCGGCACGTTGCGGGCCGCGGTCGAGCCGTGGCCAGGTCGCGGCGTCCTGGCAGCAGGCCGGCGCCGACGCGGTGATCCGCACGAGGGAGCCCGAGCAGGTGGTGCCCCCGGCGGCGCAGCGTGCGATCGCCGCGGTGCCCGGTGTCACCCACGCCGCAGGCGGTCTACGCGGTCGCGCCCGGGCGACCCGCTGGCCGCCAACCTGCTGACCGCGGCGGGCGGCGCGATCAGCACCGGGGTGCTGGTGGTCGAACCCGGCCCAGTACTGCGGCCCTGGTCGCGGCGACGCCCTTCCCGGCGTTCCCGGGGCACCTGCTGGCCAGACCGGGCACGACGGTGCCGGTGGTGGCGACCCCGGAGGTCGCGGCGGCGATCCGGCGCGGAGACCGCCAGCTCGGCTTCGGCGGCGATCTGCTCACGGTGCGGCTGGCCGCCACCACGACACAGACCCCGGCGCTGACCGGCGGCGGGCCGTTCGTCATCCTGCCGTCGTGGGTGGTACCGCGGCTCAAGGCCGGCGCCACCCCGAACATCGAACTTGTCATCGGGCCCCGGCTCAACTCCGCTGACCTGGCGACGACGCTGCGGCGCACGCTGCCCGCGAGCGAACTGGTGCTGCGGCAGACGGCGCTGACCGCGCTGACCGGCTCTCCCCTGGTGCGCAGCGCCGACGTCGCGTTCGACCTGGGCGTGGCGGCCGCGGTGGCGGTGACGGTCGCGGCGATTCTGCTCGGGCTGCTGCTGTCCGGCCGGGACCGGACCCGGGTGGCCGCCTGGCTGGCGGCGCTGGGCATGACCCGCCGGCAGGCCCGGCGGCTGGCCATGCTCGACGCGCTGCCGCTGGCGCTGATCGCGGTGGTGGGCGCGGTACTGGCCGGCCTGGCGCTCGGGCCGATCATCGCGCCCGTGCTCGATCTGTCGGCGTTCACCGGCTCGGGTGCGGCGGTGCCGGTCCGGCCGGACGTGGTGTCCCTGGTCATCCCGGCGGCCGGGGCCGTGATCCTGGTGTCGGTGATCACCGCCGTGCAAAGCGCACTGACCCGCAGGCGCACCCGGACCGGCGTGCTACGACTGGATGAGGGCAGGTGATGAGGCCATGACCATGGAGCAGACGTCCATCGAGCAGCTCACCAGCGGCCGGCGCGAGGCCGTGGGCAAGCGCGGCGGCTTCGGCGACGACGCGGTCATCGCGTGTGACAGCCTGGTCCGGATCTACTCCACCGCCGGCATCGAGGTCCAGGCCCTGCAGGGGCTTGACCTGCTGATCGAGCCTGGCGAGCTGACCGCGCTGGTCGGCGCGTCCGGCAGCGGGAAGTCCACCCTGCTGAACATCCTCGCGGGGCTGGACACGCCCACCGCGGGCCGGGCCAGGGTAGCCGGGCATGACCTGCTGGCCATGGGCGCGGGGGAACGCCTGGCCTACCGCCGCCAGACCGTGGGCTTCCTGTGGCAGCAGACGAGCCGGAACCTGTTCTCGCACCTGACGGCCGCGGAGAACGTGGCGCTGCCGATGCGCCTGGCCGCCGGGCCGCGCGGGCCAGGCAGCGTCGCACCACCGAATTGCTCGACGCGATGGGCGTCGGCTACTGCGGGGACCGGATGCCCGCGCAGATGTCCGGCGGCGAGCAGCAGCGGGTGGCGATCAGTGTCGCGCTGGCCAACGAGCCCGCGGTGCTGCTCGCCGACGAGCCGACCGGCGAACTCGACACCGGGACCGGCGAGGAGGTGTTCGCCGCGCTGCGGACCGCCAACGCCGATCTCGGCGTGACGATCCTGGTGGTCACGCACGACCAGCAGGTCTCCGAACAGGTCCGCAGGACGATCGCGATACGGGACGGCCGGATCAGCACCGAGGTGCTGCGGCACACCGCGACCGACGAATACGGGCAGGAGGCCGACGTGGCCCAGGAGTACGCGGTGCTCGACCGCGCCGGGCGGCTGCAGATCCCGCGCGACTTCGTCGAGACGCTGGAGATGCGCGACCGGGTGCTGCTGGCGCTGGAGGCCGACCACGTCGGGGTCTGGCCGGACGCCGCGCGTCCGGGACAGCGAGGGCCAGGCGCGGTCCGGCGCCCGGTGCACGGCCGCCACGAGCGTGACGGCGGCGGGCCCGCCCCGAGCAGCGATCAGCCGGGCGCATGACCGGGATCGCGGCAGAGGCCGTCCCGCAGGCAAAGATCGTGCGGGCGCAGGAGGTGACCCGCACCTACGGCAGCGGCGCGACCGCGGTGCACGCGCTGCGCGGAGTGTCGTTCTCGATCACCCGGGGCGAGCTTGTCGCGCTGCGCGGCCGGTCCGGCTCGGGGAAGACCACCCTGCTGAGCATCGTCGGCGGCCTGGAGCGGCCGACCAGCGGGCGGGTGGAGGTGGACGGCGAGGAGATCACCACGATGAGCGCGGACGCGGCGGCCCGGATGCTGCGCGGAGCGGATCGCGTTCATCTTCCAGTCGTTCGGGCTGCTGCCGGTGCTGTCCGCGGCGGAGAACGTGGGCCTGCCGATGCGGCTGGCCCGGGTGGACGCGGCGTCCAGGGAGCGGCGGGCCGGTGGCGCTGCTGGACCTGGTGGGCCTGGCCGGGCACGCCGGCCAGCGCCCGTACGAGCTGTCCGGCGGCGAGCAGCAGCGGGTGGCGATCGCCCGGGCCCTGGCGAACAACCCGCGGCTGCTGCTCGCCGACGAACCCACCGGCCAGCTTGACCTGGAGACCGCGCGGCAGATCATGCGGCTGATCCGCAGCATCGCGCACGGTGAGGGGATCACGGCGATCGTGGCCACCCACGACAATGCCCTGATCGAACTGGCTGACCGCGTCCTGGAACTGAAGGACGGCCGCCTGATCAGCGACAGCGGAGCCGAAGCCGCCGGCGTCGCGGCTGGCTAGGCGCGGTCAGGCAGACTTCTCGCGGGGGGTGCGGCGGCTGGTCACGCCGCGCGGCACCAGGGTGGGGTTCACGTGCTCCAGCACCACCGGCCCGGTGATCACGACCCGCTCCACGTCCTTGCGGCTGGGCACCTCGTACATGACCGACAGCAGGACCTCTTCCAGGATCGCCCGCAGCCCGCGGGCCCCGGTCCCGCGCAGGATCGCCTGGTCAGCGACGGCCTCCAGCGCGTCCGGGGTGAACTCCAGGTCCACGCCGTCCAGCTCGAACAGCCGCCGGTACTGCTTGACCAGCGCGTTCCTGGGCTCGGTGAGGATCAGGATGAGCGCCTCCCGGTCCAGGTTGTGCACGCTGGTGATCACCGGGAGGCGGCCGACGAACTCGGGGATCATGCCGAACTTCAGCAGGTCCTCCGGCATCACCTCGGCGAACGCGTCCGTCGTGGCGTGGTCGTTCTTGACCCGCAGCACGGCGCCGAAGCCCATGCCGCTCTTGCCGACCCGCTGCTCGATGATCCGCTCCAGGCCGGAGAACGCCCCACCGCAGATGAACAGGACGTTGGTGGTGTCGATCTGGATGAACTCCTGGTGCGGGTGCTTGCGGCCGCCCTGCGGCGGCACGGACGCCGTGGTGCCCTCCAGGATCTTCAGCAGGGCCTGCTGCACGCCCTCGCCGGACACGTCCCGGGTGATCGAGGGGTTCTCGCTCTTGCGGGCGATCTTGTCGATCTCGTCGATGTAGATGATGCCCGTTTCGGCCTTCTTGACGTCGTAGTCGGCCGCCTGGATGAGCTTGAGCAGGATGTTCTCGACATCCTCGCCGACGTAACCCGCCTCGGTGAGGGCGGTCGCGTCGGCGATGGCGAAGGGCACATTGAGCAGCCGGGCCAGGGTCTGGGCGAGCAGCGTCTTGCCGGAACCGGTCGGGCCGAGCAGCAGGATGTTCGACTTGGCCAGCTCGACGCCCTCGTCACCGGACCTGGTGTCGCCGCCGGACTGGATCCGCTTGTAGTGGTTGTACACCGCGACGGAGAGGGCCTTCTTGGCCTTCTCCTGGCCGATCACGTAGGCATCAAGGAATTCGTAGATCTCGCGCGGCTTGGGCAGGCTGTCCCACTGGAGCTCGGTCGGCTCGGCCAGCTCTTCTTCGATGATCTCGTTGCAGAGGTCGATGCACTCGTCGCAGATGTACACGCCGGGGCCGGCGATGAGCTTCTTGACCTGCTTCTGGCTCTTCCCGCAGAACGAGCACTTGAGCAGGTCACCGCCGTCGCCGATGCGTGCCACTCAGTAACTCCTTCTCGCGGGGACCGCCGCAGCGGCCCGGCCACCACCAGGGAGCCCCGCCGCCGTGGCTGGGCCGTTGTCCACCCCGGTCGATCGAGTCCGTAGTGGAACGGTACCTTCCAGCGGGCCCTCATGCGAAGCCACCTGTCCTCGGCGCGGCGCTCGCAAAAGGGATTCAGCCGGGCATACTCCGGTACTGCCTAGGACGACCCTACCTCGGCACGGCGCTTCAGGGCCGTGAGAACGTCGTCCACGAGGCCATACTCCTTGGCCTCCTCGGCCGAGAAGAACTTGTCCCGCTCGACATCGCGGCGGACCTGGTCCTCGCTCCTGCCGCTGTGCTTGGCGATGATGCGTCTCCATCGAACTGCGCATCCGCAGGATCTCCCTGGCCTGGATCTCCAGGTCGCTGGACTGCCCGTAGCCGCCCTCGGTGGCCGGCTGGTGGAGCAGGATCCTGGCGTTCGGCAGGGCCATCCGCTTGCCCTGGGTGCCCGCGGCGAGCAGCACGGCGGCCGCGGAGGCGGCCTGGCCGATGCAGACGGTCTGGATCTCCGGCTGGACGAACTGCATGGTGTCGTAGATCGCCATCATCGAGGTCACCGACCCGCCGGGCGAGTTGATGTACATCGTGATGTCACGGTCGGGGTCCATCGACTCCAGCGTGATGCAGCTGGGCCATCACGTCGTTCGCCGAGGCGTCGTCGATCTGCACGCCGAGGAAGATGATCCGCTCCTCGAACAGCTTGTTGTACGGGTTCATCTCCTTGATCCCGTACGAGGTGCGCTCGATGAACGAGGGCAGCACGTAGCGCGCCTGCGTCAGGCCCGCCTGGACGGCCTGCGCGGGTGCCCAGGTGGGCCTCGGCCAGCGGCCGGTCGGATGTGCTCACGATAGGTTCCTCCGGTCCGGTGCTCAGGAGACTCGGCCCGGCCGAGGGGACCTCGGTCGCGCTGCGGACCACCTGGTCGACGAAGCCGTAGTCCTTGGCCTCCTCGGCGGTGAACCAGCGGTCGCGGTCGGAGTCGTCTCGATCTGCTCCACGGTCTGGCCGGTGTGGAAGGCGATGCGCTCGGCCAGCGTCTGCTTGATGTAGAGCATCTGCTCGGCCTGGATCGTGATGTCGGAGGCGGTGCCGCCGATGCCGCCGGAGGGCTGGTGCATCAGGATCTGCGCGTGCGGCAGGGCGTACCGCTTGCCCGGGGCGCCCGCGCACAGCAGGAACTGGCCCATCGACGCGGCCATGCCCATCGCGTAGGTGGCCACGTCGTTGGGCACGTACTGCATCATGTCGTAGATGGCCATGCCCGCGGTGACCGAGCCGCCCGGCGAGTTGATGTAGAGGCTGATGTCGCGCTGGCGTCCTCGGCGGCGAGCAGCACCAGCTCGGCGCAGATCCGGTTGGCGATGTCGTCGTCCACCTGCTGGCCGAGGAAGACGATCCGGTGCCGCAGCAGCCGCTGGAACAGCTGGTCGCCCAGCGGCAGCAGCGGAGCCTCCACGGCGCGCGCCAGGATCCGCGCGACCTGCCCATCGCTGGGCGTCACGCCCGCGATGCCGTCCCTGACCGCCTCCGTGCGCCGCGCCGCGTCGCTCACGGTGCCCCTCCTCGTTCCTGCGCTCTGCCGCGCTGTGCCCACAGTCTCTCCCGACCATGTCCGTCTGCGCGCCGGTGCCCGTTGGTCGCCCGGGTATCGCCCGGCGGCCGCCGGAAATTCTCACCGGGCCGTTGACAGTGACGCCTAACGCTGGCGCGAAGGTCAATCGTCCCCGGTGACGGCCTGTTCGCTGTCGGCGCACGGGGCGGCCACCAGGCAGGGACCTGCGCCCGGCCGCTCGCGGGTCAGGCCTGGGCGCCCTCGTCCGCGCCGCCGGTCTCCCCGTCTTCGTCCGCCATCGGCGTCCTCGCCGCCGTCGCCGTCCGCATCGCTGGGGGCCATGGCCGCCTGGATGTCCACCGGCCGACCGGCCTCGTCGGTGACCGGCACCTGCTCGGCGATGCAGCCGCAGCGCCTTGCCGCGCAGCACCTCGGCGACCATGGCCATGCCGAGCTGGCCCTGGTCCACGATCTCCTTGGCCAGCCGGTCCGGCGGCGACGCCGAGCCGGTAGGCCTGCTCCACGATGTAGGCGTTCAGCTCTTCCTGCTCCACCCGCATCTCGTTGGTGCCGGCCAGCTCGTCCAGCACGAAGCCGGCCTTGACCGAGCGGCGTGCGTCGGCGGTGATCTCGGCCTGCAGGTCCGCGTCGCTGATGCTGCGGGCCTCCAGGTAGGCCTCCTTGGTGCTGCCGGACCGCTCCAGCTGCTCATCCAGCGACCGCTGCGGCTGCTCGACCTCCGACTCCACCAGCCGGCTCGGGCAGCGGGATGTCGAGCCGGCTGAGCACCGCGTCGAGCGCCCGGTCCCTGGCCTGGCCGACCTGCGCGAGCCGCTTGACGCCCTCCAGCCTGCGCCGGGTGCCGGCGCGCAACTCGCCGAGCGTGTCGTACTCGCTCGCCGACTGGGCGAACTCGTCGTCGAGCTCGGGGAGTTCCTTGACCTTGACGCTGTGCACGGTGACCGAGACGTCCGCCTGCTCCCCGGCGTGCGTCGCCGCCGGCCAGCTCGGCGGTGAAGTTGGCCGTGTCGCCCGCGGACATGCCGGCCAGGGCCTCGTCCAGGCCGTCCAGCAGGGTCCCGCTGCCCGACCTGGTAGGAGATGCCGCTGGCCTGGGCGTCCTCGACGAGTTTCGCCGCCGACCGAGGCGGACAGGTCGATCGACGACGAAGTCGCCGCTCGGCGGCGGCCCGGTCCACGCCGCGCAGCGAGGCGAACCGCTCCCGCAGGTCGCTGAGGTACTCCTCGACCTCGTCCGGGCCGACCTCGGCGTTCTCCACGGTGACCTTGATGGCGGACAGGTCGGGCAGGTCGAACCTGGGCCGGACGTCCACCTCGGCGGTGAAGGCGAGCTGCTGGCCGTCGTCGAGCTGGGTGATCTCCAGCTCGGGCTGGCCGAGCGCGCGGATCTCGCTGTCCTCCAGCGCCTTCCCGTACAGCTGCGGCACCGCGTCGTTGATCGCCTGCTCCAGCACGGCGCCGCGGCCCAGCCGCTGGTCGATGATCTGTGGCGGGACGTGGCCCGGCCGGAACCCGGGGATCCGGACCTGCCTGCTCACCTCGCGGTAAGCCTTGTCGAGGCTGGGCTTCAGCTCCTCGAAGGGAACCTCGATGGTCAGCTTCACCCGGGTCGGGCTGAGCTCCTCGACATCGGTCTTCACGGCGGCGTCACTCCCTGGTCGCCCGCGCGCTGGTCGGCCCGCGCGGCACGTTGGCTCTGGTCGGCTGCGAGGCGCCCCGGCGGCGGGCGTGCCGGCCGCGCCGCTAGCAGCTACGCCGGCCAAGTCTAGGGCAGCGCGGGCCCCCGGCAGGCCACGCTTTCCCCGCGGCACGGGCCGCAGCGCGCGCCGGGGCGGGCCGAGCTGGTGTTTCACCCCTTCTGGGTGGTGATAATCCGGCCCTGAGCAGGGAGGATGACGAGACCGAGGAGCGGGCAAGGAGGCGGCGATGACCTCGTCCGATGCCCGCGCGGAAACCGGCGCGCGGCCCGGCCCGCTGGCCGGGCTCGCTGGCCGCCCGGGGCGCGCGGCGGGTCACCCTGGCCGCCGCGGCAGCCCTGCTGGCTCTCGGCCTGATGCTGCTTTTCTGGCCGGACGATTCACTCGCGGTGACCGCCGTCCTGCTCGGCATCGCGCTCCTGGCAACCGGCATGCCGCGGCTGGTCCGGGGTGTGACGGCCGGCCCGCACCGCGGCACGCACCTGCTGATCGGGGTCCTGGCCGTGCTGGCCGGGAGCTACTGCCTGGGCGACGTCGCGCCGACCGTGGTGCTGCTGTCCCTGGTCGCCGGGCTGTTCTGGGTCATGCATGGGCTGGTGGACCTGGTCGCCGCCGGCCGGCCCGGGCCGGGCCGGGTGCTGACCGGGGTCACCGGCGCGCTCAGCCTGCTGGCCGGCCTGATCGTGATCTTCTGGCCGGCCATCACCGTGCCGGTCATGGCGGCGGTCATGGGGATCTGGCTGGCCTGCAACGGGGCGCTGCTCGCGGCCACCGTGCTCTACCTGCGGCACCTGGCCAGGTCAGCCGCTCCCCCGGGCTAACAGGGCCAAGGCCCCGTGACGAAGGAACGGGGCCGCAGGCCACCAGGGGGTTCCGGGGGGTCGCTCCCCCGGGCTAGCAGCGCGCTAACAGCAGGCCGAGCCGGCGCCCGCGGGCGATCGCGTCCCGCCGGGACCGGACGCCCAGCTTCCGGTAGGCCGAGCGCAGGTGCGTCTTCACGGTGTTGACCGAGAGGAAGAGTGCCTCGGAGATCTCCTCGTTGGTCATGTGCGACGGCAGGAACCGGAGCACCGCGCGCTCGCTGTCGGTCAGCCGCACGCCCGCCCGGCCGGCGGCACCGCCGAGCCGCGGCCCGCAGCCGTCGAACCGCTCCAGGACCCGGCTCACGAACCCGGCGTAGCGGCTGGTCGGCGGCACCAGCACGGTGACCGCGGCACGGACGGCGAGGCCGCCGTCCAGGAAGACCCGGTAGTCGCCCTCCGGCTCGGCCAGCCCGAGCGCCTCGCCGAGCCGGGCGCCCGCCACGGCCGCCTCCCCCAGGCGACGGGCGGCGACCGCGGCGGCCAGCAGCGCGCGGGTGCGCTCGTGCCGGGTGGGGGCGGCCACGCCGTCCAGGCAGGCGGCCGCCCCGGCATGTGCGGCGCGGAAGTCGCCCTCGGCCAGCAGCAGGCCCGCCCGGGCCAGGGCCAGTTCGCGCCCGGCGCCCGGCTCGCCCTGGGCGCGCAGCAGCGCGCGGGCGTGCCCGGGGTCGCCGGCCCGCAGCGCCGTTTCCGCGGCCACGGCCGCCGCCGCCGCGGCCAGCCCCGCGCAGCCTGGCGGCGGTCCCTCGTGCAGCCGGGCCAGGGCCGCGCTGGCCCCGGCCAGGTCGCCGTCGGCGAGCAGCACGCGCGCCTGGATCAGTGCCCTGATGGCGGTGACCGAGGGCTCACCGGGCACATGGCCGGCCCGGTCGCCGTCCGCCTCGTCCAGCAGCCGCTGGGCCGCGAGCAGATCATCCCTGGCGAAGCTCACCTGCGCGCCGCCGAGCGCGGCCAGGCAGGCGGCCTCGGGGGTGGCCGGGATGGCATGCGTGCGGACCTCGTCGGCGGCGTGCTGGGCCGCCGTCAGTTCCCCGCCGCAGGCGAGTGCGAGCGCGCGCCAGGCCCGCGCCCTGGCCCGCAGCGTGTCCAGGCCGCCGGTGCTGAGCTGGCGGTCCGCGTGCCGTAGCGCGCGGGCCGCCGCCGCGACGTCCCAGCGGTGCAGGCTGGCGCAGCCCAGCGCGAACCAGAGCAGGCCGGCCGCGCGGTGCTCGGCCCGGGTGGCCGCCGTCTGGAGGGCCGGGCGGGCCAGCGCCCAGCCGCACCGGGTGAGCGCGGGGTCGCCGTGCCGCAGTTCGGCGGCGCGCAGGATGCGCAGCGCGGCGAGGACGGGCTCGACCACCCGGCGGGTGGCGCCGGCGGCGTGCTGCACCGCGCGGGCCGCGCTGTCCAGGTAGGCCGCCGCGCCCTCGGCGTCCGCGCCCCACAGCCGCGCGCCGGCCCAGGCGGCGGCGACGGCCGCCGCGCCGGCCCGGTCGGCGGGGAACAGCCCGAGCACCGATTCCAGCGGCCGCGGGCCGTCCGCCAGCACGATCCCGATCGCTGAGCCGGCCAGCACGTCAGTGGCCAGATCCCAGTCCCCCGCGGTGACCGCGGCGCGCACCGCCTCCAGCGCCCGGTCGTGCGCGGCGTACCAGCGCGCCGCCCGGCCGAGCAGCACCGGGACCTCGTGCGGGGCCTGCCGGTGCAGTTCGGCGCTGAGCACCTCGCGCAGCAGCGGGTGGTACCGGTAGCCGTGCGCCGCGCCGTCCAGCGCGTCCACCAGGCAGTTGTCCCTGTTCAGCTGCGCGAGCGTGGCCGCGCCCCCGGTCTGGTCGCAGATCGCGTCGGCGAGGTCGCCGGACACCTCCGCGACGACTGAGGTCCGGGTCAGGAACGCCCTGGTGGCCGGCTTCTGCCGGCCGAGCACCTCGTCCCAGAGGTACTCCGTCACCAGCGGCCCGGGGCCCGCCGGGCCGCTGGGGCCCGCCACGGCCGGCCCGGTGCCCGCCCGCGCCTGCATCGCCGCCAGCCGGATCCCGGCCATCCAGCCCTCGGTGCGCCGGAGCATTGTGTTGCGCTCGGCCGGGCACACCCTCATGCCGAGCAGCGCGAGGTAGCCGTCCGCCTCCTCGGCCCGGCAGGCCAGGTCGGCGGCGCCGACATCGCCCAGCTCGCCGGACACCCGCAGCCGGGCCAGCTGCAGCGCGGGCGCCCGCCGGGCGGACAGGACCAGCCGCAGCGCCGGTGGCGCATGGCGGATGAGCACGTCGAGCCCGTTGAGTACGCCGGGGTCGGTGACCTCGTGGACGTCGTCGAGCAGCAGCACCACCGGCTCGGTGAACGCCTGGGCGGCCGCCACCAGGCGCATCGGGAAGGCGTCCGGCCCGGTGTCCGCCAGCACCTGCAGGACCTCCGGCGGCGCGGGCCGTACCTGGTTGAGACCGGCGCAGACATAGGCCCAGAACCAGTCGCGCCGGTCCGCAGGATCCACGGTGAGCCAGATCACCCGCCCGGCGGCGGGCCGCTGCGCGGCCCACGAGGCGCAGGCGACGGTCTTCCCGGCGCCGGGGGGTCCGCAGACCAGCGTGACCCGGTGCCGGGCCGCCCGGTCGAGCAGGGCAGTCACCCGCGGCCGCGGCAGCACGGGGAATCCTGGGCGCGGGATCCGCAGTTTTCCCGCGAGGAACGGCGCATCGAGGCGTTCGGTGCCGCCGGGCCGGTCAGGCGCCATCGTGCTGCGATACGTGTCAGTCATCGGCGTCCCCCCGCGACGGCCAGCACGGCTGGATGCCCGGGATGCCCGGGATAGCCGGGATACCGGGCGCAGGGGAAGTCGGCCCCTCGTCGGCCAGTAGGCGCTCCCCCGCCCCATCGGATGCGAATGCGCTGGCCATAGGCCTTTGGTGGCTAGTACCCGGGCTGGGCCGTATCAACACACCGTCACCATTTGCGCACACAGTGCTGGATTGGCGCCCCTTGATCGCGGTCGTCCCGGGGCGCCTCCGAAGACCGCACGGCGACCCGGCGGCCACGCCGCGTCGGCAACGATTCCGCGCCAAACGGGTAACCATTGCCGCCCCGCGCTGGTGCCGCGGCGGGCGGTGAGTAGCGTCGGCAGCATGGGCAGGAGCCTGGGCCAAGGCACGCACCGCCCGCCGCCCGAGCCTGAGCAGCGCGAAAGGGCCCGGGGGGCCCGGGCGTCGTTCGTGCTGCGCAGGCTGGGCTGGGCCCGGCTGCTGCCAGCCAGCCTGCTGCTTGCCATCCTGACCTCGACGATGGTCACCGTGGCCCTGGCCAGCTTCGGTACCCGGGCGCTGCCCGCGGCAGAGCACCGCCGGCTGGCGAACCTCGCAGACGCCACGATCGAACTGAGCGGCCAGATCGGCACCGCCAGGGCGGACGCCGACGCGAAGGTCATCCGCGCCTCGATCGCCGGTGCCCTCGGCCGGGCCGGCTTCCAGATGATCAGCGGCCGGTGGTCCGACCAGCTCGCGCTGCCCAGGGCCAGGGGCAGCAGCCAGGCCCCCGGGATCCAGGCCGCCGTCCTGGCCGGGGTCACCGGTCACGCCGAGCTGACGGCGGGGCACTGGCCCGGCCCCCGCGCCGCCGCGGCCCATCCCGGTGGCGCTCCCGGCCAGCACGGCGGCCCTGCTCCACGTCGCGCTGGGACAGGTGCTCACGCTGCCCGACAGCATCACCGGAGCCGTGGCCAGGGTCCGGGTGACCGGCCTGTGGCGGCCACGGGATCCGGCGTCGGCGTACTGGCGCCTCAGCCTGCTCGGCACCTCGGGCCGGCTCGTGCAGGGCCCGTTCGTCACCTACGGCCCGATGCTGGTGGCCCCCGCCTCGCTCGGGCCCGGCGGCCTCACCGCGGGTCAGGCGTCCTGGCTCGTCACCGTGGACACCGCACGCATCACGCCGGGCGAGACGGCCGGGATCGGCGCCCGGCTCGGCGCGGCCATGACGGCCCTGCAGACCCGGCAGGACCTGGGCGAGCTGCAGGCGGCCACGAGCCTGCCGCAGACGCTGTCCGCGCTGGGCAGCGGCCTGGTGGTCGCCAGGTCGCTGCTGCTGATCGGCTCGCTGCAACTGATCCTGCTGGCGACCGCCGCCGCCGCGCTGGCCGCCCGGCTGCTGGCCACCCAGCGGGAGGAGGAGAACGCGCTGCTGTCCGCGCGCGGGGTCGCCCGCGGGCAGCTTGGCCGCGCCTCGCTCACCGAGGCGGCGCTGCTCACCGTGGCCGGCGTGGCCGCCGGGATCGTGCTGGGCTGCTACCTGGCCGCGGCGCTGATGTCGGCCAGCGGGCTGCCGCACGCCAGCGGCGGCGGCCTGGCCCCGACGCTGCGCCGGGGCCTGGCCGGCGGCGCCTGGTGGCCCGCCGCCGTCATCGCCGTCCTGGTCATCGTGGTCGTGGTCCGGCCCGCGCTCCGCCCGGTGAGCCCCGGCACCGCGCGGCTCCGGCGCGGCAGGCAGGCCGCGCTCGCCACCGCCGCGCGGGCCGGCCTGACACGGCCCTGCTCGCCCTTGGCGTGGTGGCGTTCTGGGAACTGCACCGGTACTCGGCGGTGCCCCGGCTGTCCGGCGGCGGCCTGGGCATCGACCCGGTACTCGCCGTCGCCCCGGTCCTCGCCCTGGCCGGGCTCGCCCTGCTGCCGCTGCGGGCGCTGCCCGCGGCCGCCCGGCTGCTGGACCGGCTGAGCGCCCGCGGCAGGCACCTCGTCGGGGCCCTGGCGAGCTGGCAGGTGAGCAGGCGGCCGGTGCGGCAGGGCGGCCCGATCCTGCTCGTCGTGCTCGCCGTGGGCACCGGCACCCTGGTCCTGGCACAGCACCAGAGCTGGCGGCAGTCCCAGCTCGACCAGGCCGCGTTCGCCACCGGTGCCGACGTCCGGGTGAGCCTGGCCGCGCCGCTCCCGCTCGGCCGGGCCGGGCCGGTCGCGCACTCCCCCGGCGTGCTCGGCGCGATGCCGGTGAGCAACGTCAACAGCGGCTTCGACGTGTACGCGCTGAACGCCCGGGCGGCCGCGGCCACCGTGCTGCTCCGGCCGGACCTGGCCAGCCTCCCCCCGCCCGCGCTCTGGCGGCGGCTCATCCCGGCCCGCGCCGCGCCCGGCCTGGCGCTGCCCGGCCGGCCAGCCAGGATCGCGGTGACCGCCACGGCCAGCCCGCCGCGCGGCACCCGGTTCAGCGCGATGCCGGTGAGCCTGTCCGTCCAGGACGGCTGGGGCATCGTGTACTCGGTCCCGGCGGGCAGCCTGCCCGCCGACGGCCGGCCGCACCGGCTGGTGGCCGATCTCGCCGGCCCCGGTCAGGCCGCCCAGGGCATGCGCCAGGCGAGCTACCCGCTGCGGCTGCTCGGCCTGTCACTGAGTTACCGGCTGCCGCCCTTCCCGGTGTCACCACTGGGCACGCCGGCGGCCGCTCCCCTGCAGGCGCGGATCGCGGCGGCGCGCGGCACGCTGGCGGTGCGCGCGCTTGCGGTCTCCGCCCGCGGCTCGGGCGCCTTCCCGGCACCGGTCACCGGGGCCGCGCGGCCCGGCGGCGTGCTCTCCGGATGGCATGCCACGGCGGCCGCACCCGGGCTCGCCAACCCGTACGCGATCGGCATCAAGCCGGCGGTCAAGGCGTGGCGGCCGGGGCAGGCCACGCTGACCTTCAGCGCCGGCACCGGGCTGCTCATCCAGAAGGCCGGGGTTGCGCCGCTGCCCATCACCGGGCAGCTTTCGCTCACCGCCGGGTACCCCGCCGCGCCCCTGCCGGCCATCGCGACCCGGCCGTTCTTCGGGGCCGCCAACACCCACCTCGGCCAGGTCGTCCCGCTGGCCGTCGGCAACGCCACCGTGCCGGTGCGGCTGGTGGCGATGATCCGCGCCTTCCCGGCCGCCGGGAGCACGGCGCCCGTGGTGATCGTGGACCAGCCGTCGCTGCAGGCGGCGCTGGCGTCGCAGTCGCAGCCGCCGCTGCCGGTGACCGGCTGGTGGCTGCGGACCGACCGCGGCGCCCCCCGGGCCTGCCGGCCGGCGCCAGCGTGGCGACCTGGGCCGGTGCGGCGGCGGTGCTGCTCGGAGACCCGCTGCCGAACGTGCCCCAGCTCTCGCTGCTGGTCATCGCGGTGGCGGCGGCACTGCTGGCGTCGATCGGGTTCGTCGTCTGCGTGGTGGCCGCCGTCACCGAGCGCCGGCTGCAGGATGCCCTGCTCGCCGCGCTCGGCGTGGGCCGCGCCGCGCGGACCCGCCAGTTGTGCCTGGAGCAGCTGATGCTGAGCCTGCCCGCCGCGGCGGCGGGCGCGCTGATCGGCGCGGGCCTGGCCCGGCTGCTGGTCCCCGCGGTCACGCTCACCGGCGGGGCGGCGGCGCCGTTCCCGCCGGTGCGGGTGGTGATCCCGCTGGGCTGGACGGCGCTGCTGGCGCTCGCGGTCGCGGCCGTGCCGGTGCTCGCCGCGGCCGCGGCGGCGGCCCACCGGCCGGACCCGGCCGCCCAGCTGCGCGCCGGGGAGACGGCATGACGGCGCCGGACAGGGCCCGGCAGGCGGCCGGGACCGGGCTGGCCGGCCGGGCGCGGAGCGCGTGGCCGGCGGTGACCGGCACCGCCGCCGCGGCCAGCGTCACGCTCGCGCTGCTCGTGCTGGTCTGCGCGTTCGTCGCGGTCGCCGTGCCGCGGGCGAGCCTGGGTTACCGCACGGCGGTGCTGCAGCAGGCCTTCCGTGCCGCCACTCCGTCGCAGAAGGTGGTGCTGGCCGACGGTGACCTGTCCGGGCTCGGCGCGGAGCCGCTGAGCGCGGTGCTGCTGCAGGCCGCCCAGGCCCAGCTGGCCGCCGGGCTGCGCCGGGACGCCCTGCCGCTGGCCGCATCGCGGACGGACTGGTCCGGGCTCGCCACCGGCGCCAGCCCGCTGTCCGGTGCCACCGGGCCCGCGCTGCGCAACTCGGCACAGCCGGAAATGGAGCTGCTCTACCGCAACACCCTGGCCCGTCAGTCGGCCCTGGTGGCGGGCTCGCTGCCGGCCACGGTGACGGCCGCGCACGGCACCGCCGTGTTCCAGGCGGCGGTCACCACGGCCACCGCTGCCCGGCTCGGCCTGCACGTCGGCTCCCGGCTCAGCACGGCGGGCCAGATCGTGCTGATCACCGGGATCGTCCGGCCGCGGGGCCCCGGCTCGGCGTTCTGGACCGTCGACCCGATCGCGGTGACACCGCAGCTGACCCAGCTGGCCACGGACAGCCAGCCGTTCTGGACCACGGCCGCCTTCGTCGGCCCGGCCGAGGTGCAGACCCTGCAGCGGCGCCTGGCCGCGGAGCCGCTGCACGCCCTGTGGGGGTTCCCGCTGGACCTGCGCGGGGTGACCGCCGACCAGGCCGCGGGCCTGGAGCACGACCTGCAGGCCACCTCCTACCTGCCGGTGGCCGGCTCGGTCAGCTCGGGCCTGGCGATCGCGGCGAGCCCGGGCAGCCCGTTCGTGGTCAGCCTCAGCAACGGGCTGACGGTCATCCTGCCGGCGTTCGTGACGACCGACGACGCGGTGCAGCGGGCCCTGTCGCTGCTGTTCGTCAGCCTCACCGTGATCGGCGCGGTGGTGGTGCTGCTCGGCGCCCGGCTGGTCACCGTGCACCGGGACCGGGAGTACGCCATGATGCGGGCGCGCGGCGCGGCGCTGCGGCAGATCGCCCTGGTGGCGCTGCGCGGCGGCGCCGTCACGGCGCTGCCGGCGATGGCCGCCGCGGTCGCCGCGGCCATCGCGGTGACCCCGGGGCCCGCGTCGGTGCTGTCCTGGTGGCTGGCGGGCCTGATCACCGTGGCGGCGCTGGCCGGCCCGCCGGTGCTGGCCGCGTGGCGGCACCGGACCCGCCGGGTGGCCGCCGGCGCGCAGGACGCGCCCGCGGCCCGCCGCCGGCTGACCACGGCGCGCCGGTGGGTGGCCGACATCATGCTGGTCTGCGCGGCGGTGGGCGGGCTGATCATCCTGCGCCAGCAGGGGCTGCCGCCACCGGGCAGCACGGACCTGTTCACCAGCGCGGCCCCGGTGCTCGCGGCGATACCGGCGGCCCTGCTGGTGATGCGCGGCTACCCGGTCGTGCTGCGCCAGCTTGCCCGGCTGGCCGCGCGGCGCCGCGGGGTCGTGATGATCGTCGGCTTCGCGCGCGGCAGCGCGGCGGCGCAGGTGGGAATACTCCCCGCGTTCGCGCTGGTGCTGGCGTTCGCCGTGGTCGCGTTCGCCGCGATGGCCCGCAGCGCCGTGGCCGCCGCGGACGTGGCGGCGTCGTGGCAGAGCGCCGGGGCCGACGCGGTGATCACCGCGCCCGCGGTCGGCCCGGGCATCACCCCGGCCGCCCAGCGGGCGATCGCCGCGGTGCCCGGGGTGCGGCACACCGCGGTGGCCTCGGTGGCCACCGGAACCTCCGGCCAGGGCCTGATCGTGCCGGTTGTGATCGTCAACCCGGCCAGTTTCGCCGCGCTCACCGCGGCCACGCCGCTGCCCCCGTTCCCCGCGGCCGCGCTGGCCCGGCCCGCCGCCGGGACGGGCACCCGGGTGCCCGCGCTGGTCTCGGCGGCCGGGCGGGACATCCTGAGCAGCGGGTCCGGCCTGTACGTGGCGGGCCGGACGATGCGGCTGCGGCTGGCGGGCAGCCTGGACACCTTCATCGGCGTGACGCCCGGCGGCCAGTTCGCCGTGGTGCCGCAGTGGGCCCTCGGGCGGCAGGCGCCACCGGCCACGGTGATGGCGATCGTCGGCGCGGGGCTGGACACGGCCGCGCTGCTGCGCACCGTGCACCGCGTCGTCCCCGGTGCCCACGTCACGCTGCGCTCCGGCCTGCTGGATACGATCGCCCGCGCGCCGCTGCCGCACGGCGGCTTCGTCACGTTCGCCCAGGGCGCCGCGGCCGCGGTGGGCCTGAGCCTGCTGGTGCTGGCGCTCATGCTGGTGCTCACCGCCCGGTCCAGGGAGATGACGCTGGCCAGGCTGGCCACGATGGGCCTCGGACCGGCCCAGTCCCGCCGGATCACGGCGGTGGAGACGCTGCCGGCGATCGCCGCCGCCGCGGTGGGCGGAGTGGCCTGCGCGCTGGTCCTGGTGCCGCTGGTCGGGCCGGCGGTGAACCTCGCGGCGTTCACCGGCATGCCGGTGTCCGTGCCGCTGCATGCGAACCTGGTCGCGATAGCGGTCACCGCGGCCGGGCTGGTGCTGCTGGCCTGGCTGACCCTGACCGTGCAGGACCGGCTGGCCCGCAGCCGCGGCACGGCCCAGGCCCTGCGGGTGGGCGAATGAGCGGGCGGCGCGGGAACTGGAGGGGATGCCGATGACGGTGACAGCGGGGGGTGGCGCCGGCCCGCCGGAGGGCGTCAGCGCGGCGGCCGGGCTCAGCGCCCTCAGCGCCGAGGCGGAGCGCGCCCGCGCCTCCTACGGCGAGGGGGCGCTGATCATGTGCGACCGGCTGGTGCGCATCTTCGCCGCGGACGGGATCGAGGTGCAGGCCCTGCAGGGACTTGACCTGCTGGTCGAGGACGGCGAGCTGACCGCGGTCGTCGGCGCCTCGGGCAGCGGCAAATCCACGCTGATGAACATCCTCGCGGGCCTGGACGCCCCCACCGCCGGCCGGGCCAGGGTGGCCGGGCATGACCTCGGCTCGATGACCGCACGGGAGCGGCTGGGTTACCGGCGGAGCACGGTCGGGTTCGTCTGGCAGCAGACCTCCAGGAACCTGCTCCCCTACCTGACCGCGCTGCAGAACGTGATCATGCCGATGCGGTTCGCCGGGCTGGGGTTCCGGCCGCGGGCCAGGCGGGCCGCGGAACTGCTCGACGTGCTGGGCCTGAGCCACTGCGCGGCCCGCAAGCCGGCCCAGATGTCCGGCGGCGAGCAGCAGCGCGCCGCCATCGCCACCGCCCTGGCGAACAACCCGCGGGTGCTGCTGGCCGACGAGCCGACCGGGGAACTGGACAGCGCCACAGCCAGAGAGGTGTTCGGGGCGCTGCAGACGGCGAACACCGAGCTGGGCGTGACGGTCGTGGTGGTGACCCACGACCCGGCGGTGTCCGCACAGGTCCGGCGTACGATCGCGATCAGGGACGGCCGGACGAGCAGCGAGACGCTGCGGCACGACGGCGCCGATGAGCACGGCAACGCCACCCGGCACGCGATCGAGTACGCGGTGCTCGACCGGGCCGGGCGGGTACAGCTGCCCCGGGAGATGACCGAGGCGCTCGGCATGCGCGACCGGGTGCGGCTGCAGCAGGATCCGGACCACATCGGCGTGTGGCCCGACCGGGCCGCCGGGCTCCCCGGCGGCCCGGCCACCGGCGGCTCCGACGGCTCTCGGGAGGACACGGCATGACCAACACGGAACGGGGCCCGGCGGGCGGCGCGCAGGCCACCGAGGACGCCGCCCCGGTCCTGGTGGACGTGCGGGACGTCGAGCGGACCTTCGGCACCGGCCGCACCGCCGCACATGCGCTGCGCGGCGTGTCGTTCACGGTCCGGCGCGGCCAGCTCACCGCCCTGTGCGGCCGGTCCGGCTCGGGCAAGACCACGCTGCTGAACGTCATCGGCGGCCTGGACTCCCCGACCGGGGGCACTGTGGCGGTGGCCGGCCGGGAGGTCACCCGGATGACCGAGCGGGAGCGGATGGAGCTGCGCCGCGACACGATCGCGTTCATCTTCCAGTCCTTCGGGCTGATCCCGATGCTGTCGGCGGCGGAGAACGTCGGGATCCCGCTGCGCATCACCGGCACCCCGCCGGCCGACCGCGACCGCCGGGTTGCGACGATGCTCGCGATCGTGGGCCTGTCCGAGCACGCCGCGCACCGCCCGGACGAGCTGTCCGGCGGCCAGCAGCAGCGCATCGCGATCGCCCGGGCGCTGGCCGGGAGCCCCCAGCTGCTGATCGCCGACGAGCCGACCAGCCAGCTCGACCTGGAGACCGGGCGGCAGATCATGCGCCTGCTGCTCACCGTGGTGCGCTCGGAGGGGATCACCGCCCTGGTGGCCACGCACGACGAGGCGCTCATGGACCTGGCCGACGAGGTCATCCGGCTGGAGGACGGCCGCATCGCCAGCTGAACGCGCGCTCAG
Organism: uncultured Actinomycetes bacterium; assembly: GCA_963730235.1. Lineage (GTDB taxonomy): Bacteria > Actinomycetota > Actinomycetes > Streptosporangiales > Streptosporangiaceae > DASXKD01. The sequence goes on along the minus strand of CAVSRH010000018.1, from coordinate 134,847 downwards.
TCGCCTGCCTCCCTCGCGGGCGCTTCGCATGGTCGTGCCGGAGGCGCGCATCTTGCAGGGCGGGAGGCTGGTCCTCGGCGCCGGGGACACCGCAACGGCGCCTGGGGCGCCTTATGCGGCGTTCGCCCCCGGCGCCTGCGGCGCGCCCGTCCCGCCTGCGGACCCGTGGCACTGCACTCACACAACTCGCGTGCGCTTATTCAGGAATAGTTGCGGAACGCGGGCCAGGCCGCCGCCCAGGACGACCGCAGCCCGGTGGCCACGAAGACCTGCGCGCCCTGCTCGTCGTCGCTGACGCCGAGCCCGTTCCAGAACGTGGCGGCGAGGCGGACCTGGCGGAACTCGCGGTGCAGGAACGCCGGGTCCATGTTCACCACGATCGCGGCGGTGTCGCCGGCCGGCGGCGGCCCCCACAGCCAGAAGTTGTTCGCGCCGCTGTACACCCCGGGCAGCCCGAGCCCGGGCCCGTACCGGCCGATGGCACCGGCCTCGCCGTAGTTCCCGGTCAGGATCGTGGTGTGCCGCCGCTGCGCGGGCGGCAGCGCGCGGTACTCGCGGGCGACCAGCGCCACCAGTTTCGGCCAGGCGATCTCCTCGCCCAGGTCGTAGTTGATCTTCTGCAGCGGCACGGTGTGCAGCGCGGCGGCCGGCAGCACCGACAGCGTCACCGGTGCGGCGATCAGGCCACCGGCGAGCATCGCCCCGGCCATCGCCGCGGCCTGCCGGATCCGCCCGGCCAGCGGCCGCCGCGCGGCCAGCCACCGCTCCAGCGGCACGCACCCGGCCGCGAGCAGGAACGTGAACGCCGCGCCCGGGTAATAGGCCTTGCCGCCGAGCACGAACTGCGCCGCGATCACGATCACGCAGGCGATGCCAACCGGGCGGAAGGCCCGCGCCGCGGCGCTGCGCACCGACCAGACCGCGCCGGTGGCCCAGACCGGCGCGAGCACCGGCCCGGTGAAGAGCACCTGTGCCACCCAGTAGACGGCGCGGTTGTGCCCGGCCTGGCCCTGCAGCGCGCGGAACACGTCGATGCTCGGCCAGCCGTGCGCGGCCTGCCAGATCAGGTCGGGCGCGGCCAGCGCGGCGGCGATCAGGGCGCCGGCCAGCAGGTACTTGCTGGCCAGCAGGCGGCGGGCGCCGGTGGCGAGGAACCCGGCGGCGAGCGCGGCGACCAGGAACGCGATGTTCCACTTGGCCTCGCTGGCCACGCCGGCACTGGCGCCGATCGCCAGCCACCAGCGCGGGTCGCGGCGCTCCAGCAGCTTCATGACCAGCAGCAGGGTGACCGCCCAGCACACGAAGTCGGGCGCGGTGGTGGTCAGCTCGTGCATGGCGCCGAGGTACTCACCGCAGGTCGCGGCGGCGAGCGCGGCGAGCAGCTGCCCGGTACGGCCCGCACCGAGCATCCGGCTCATCGCGGCGGTCGCCACCACCAGTGCGGCGAGCCCGAGCGCGGGCAGCACCCGCAGCGCGACCAGGGTGTTCCCGCCGGCGACCGCGGCGAGCCTGGCCAGCAGCGGGGTCAGCGGCGGCTGGTCGACGTACCCGAAGGCCAGGTGCTGCCCCGCTGCGAGGAAGTAAAGCTCGTCACGTACGTAGCCGTAGCGCGCGCTGACGGCCAGCTCAACCGCGAACGCCGCCACCGCGATGAGCGCTATGCCGCGCCAGGGCACTGGGCCGGCCACCGGCCCGGGCGCCTGGTAGCGGCCGGCGGGCAACTGCTGGGTTTCGCTCGTCAGGTTCATACAAAAATCGTCGCGTTACGCGGGCCGGGGCACATCGGGCGGCGGAGCGAATCGGCGGTTCCGCCACAGGGACCAGGCCGGGGCCGGCCGGGGCGCCCGCTCCCCCGCGCGGCGGAGCGGGGGGCTCCGCCGCGCGGGGGAACCGGCCCGCGGCACGGTGCCGTGCGGGGCACCGGCCACCCCGCCGGGACGGCCGTGCCAGGATCGGACGGGACATCGACAGCGGGAGGCGGGCTCATGGCGGCGGACGGCGTCGACGCACTGGTGATCTTCGGGGCGACCGGTGACCTGGCCAAACTGGAGACATTCCCGGCGCTCGTGGGGCTGGTGCAGCGCGGGGTGCTGGATGTGCCGGTGATCGGCGTGGCCAAGAGCGGCTGGGGCCTGGACCAGTTCCGCGACTACGCCGCCGCCTCGCTGAAGCTGAACGACATGGACCCGTCCAGCCCGGCGGCGGTCACGATGCTCGGGCTGCTCCGCTACGTGGACGGCGACCTCGGCGACGACGCCACCTACCAGGCCATGTCCGGCCAGATCGGCGACGGCAAGCGGGTGCTGTACTACCTGGAGGTGCCGCCGCCGCTGTTCGGCCGGATCGCCCAGGGCATCGCCAGGGCCGGCCGCGCGGAGGGCGGCCGGGTCATGGTGGAGAAGCCGTTCGGTGCCGACCTGGCCAGCGCCCGGCAGCTCAACACGCAGATGCACCAGTACTTCGCCGAGGAGGACATCTACCGGGTGGACCACTGGCTCGGGCTGGACCCGGTGGAGAACGTGCTGTTCGCCCGGTTCGCCAACTCGGTGATCGAGCCACTGCTCAACCGGGACCACGTGGCCAGCATCCAGATCACCATGGCCGAGGCGTTCGACGTGTCCGACCGCGGCCGGTTCTACGACGGCACCGGCGCCATCAGGGACGTGCTGCAGAACCACATGCTCCAGGTGCTCGCCACGGTGATGGCGGACCCGCCGGACGGCCAGGGGCTGGCCGGGTGGCGGGACGCCAAGTCCCGGCTGGTCGCCTCGCTCAGCCCGCTGACCCCGGGCAGCACCGTCCGCGGGCAATACGAGGGCTACCTGGACGTCGCGGGCGTGGCCCCGCACTCAACCACGGAGACGTTCGTCGCGGTCCGGCTCACCGCCGACACCTGGCGGTGGGCGGACGTGCCGATCCTGATCCGCGCGGGCAAGTGCCTGCCGGTCACCGCGACCGAGGTCACCGTCCGGTTCCGCCGCCCGCCGCGGGACATCTTCGGGCTGGCGCCGCTGCCGCCGTCCAACGAACTGCGGTTCCGGGTCTGGCCGGAGACCCAGGTCGGCCTGTCCCTGGCCGGCAAGAAGCCGGGTGCCGGGTGGGAGCCGCAGGTGGAGGAGCTCGCGTTCATCCAGCCGCCTGGTGCGGACATGCGCCCCTACGACCGCCTCATCGGCGCCGCCCTCGACGGCGACCGGTGGCTGTTCGCCCAACAGGACACCGTCGAAGCCGCCTGGCAGGTGGTCGACCCGGTCCTCGGCGACGCCACCCCGGTGCACCCCTACGCGCGGGGCACCTGGGGCCCGGCCGAGGCCGCCGGCTGCTGCCCGGCCGCGACACCTGGCACGACCCCGCCTAGAAGCCCTTAGACGGGCATGGATGTGACAACCACGCCCCTAGAAGGTGTCACGAAGAAAGGTACAACCTCGCCCATGCTGACCAGGGCCGACGTCTGATCATCGAGTGGACCGCAACGCTGTGATGCCAATTCCAGCGGGGCCGTCCCTGGCAGCCCGAGCGTCCTGCCAGTCATAGCTCCACAGCCGGGCTACGCGACGGGGTACGCAAACCGCGCGCAGCCCGTCTCTCAGACGGGCGCATCGTCAGGCAGGCCGGGCACGGACCGTCTGCGCCCGCCCGCAAACCGCCCCGGCCACCCACCCCTCATACGGACGGCCTACGGCCGACAGCCCTTTCGATGGCGACTCGGTTGGCGGACGCCTGCGGCGCACGCCGCAACCAGCGGTTCCAGCCTCGAAAATGCCCGATGGCTAGACGAGATTTCAAGGCAGCAATGAAACATCTGCTGCAAATAGCGCGAACAGCCCATACCGCCGGCGTATTCAACCTTCCGCGTGATTACGCTGCGCCCAATACGTAGGCGGCGTGACAATAAATCGCGGCAGGTTCGGCGAGTACCACGGTAAACGTCGTTCCATGACCGCGATAGAGGAGAAGCGCAGTGAACGTGGTCAAAATATCAGTAGCCGGCGCCGCCGCTGTGGCCTTGGTGGCAGCAGGAACCGCCGCTGGTGCGGTAATCCGCTACAGCCCGCGCGGCGGGTCGGGTGTTATCCACGGCTGCTATCGCAAGCCAGCCAAAAACGGGTCTCACAGCTTTATGTTGCAAAACGTCAGTACCACGTGCCCGCCGGGATGGTCAGCGATCAGCTGGAACCAGAAAGGCCCCGCCGGGCCGGCGGCCCGTCCACGGCGGGCCCCTCCGGGCTGAACGTGACCACAGTGGTCAACGTTGGCTTCGCTTCCGCGCGGCCATCGCTGGCTCTCGCCACCTGCCCGGCCGACCATCCCTACCTGACCGGCGGCGGCGGAAGCGCAGGCGTAAGCCCGGTACTTAACGGCGGCCCGGTGTACATGAGCACGGACTCACCCCTGAACGACGTCCTGGAGAATGACCACGGCAGCGGCTTCCCCGCAGGTGCCACCACCGTCGACGTCGCAGGCATGGGCTCCCCGGCCTTCACGGCAGGCATGACGGTGACCTTCGAACCCGACACCCCGAACGCAGAGACCGACACGATTACCAGCGTCACCGACACCGGGACCGTCAGCATCTACGACGAGGCGGGGACGGTCTACCAGTGGACGCTGGCGGCCCCGCTGGCAAACAGTCATGGCGATGGAAGCATCGTCCAGGGGCCCGGCTGGGAAGTGACAAGCAACGGCATATCGACCGCGTGGGCCTACTGCTCGCAGTAGACACCCCTTCCCGTGGCCTGTAGGTGCGGGTATGGCTCTAAGCTCAACGCCATGAAACGCCATGTCCTCTTGGGTGGGCGCAGCCTAATGGCGGCAACGCTGACTGGCGCAGTTCTCTATCTCGTTGGTACCGCTACTGTTCATAAACGCCCCGTTGGCCATACATCGTCCTTCTCGCTACATTCATCGTGGGAGCAGGACTGTACACGATAGGCCAAGGCCGACCGGGCTACGCGTCAACCCCGGACGGTGGCGGCACCGGGCACGATGAGGAAACGGCCAAGGCAGCCACAAGCAAGAATTCAGCCCGCCGACAATCTCCAACAGAAATGGCCCCTGAATATAAGGTACGCCCAGTCCGGGCCAGCATGACCCACACTGGCGCATATGCGGATCTATGTCAGACACTCATCACGGTTCTGAAAGCCGTGGACACACCGGAGTCAGCCCGCGCCTTCACTAGCCAGGCGGTCAAACAGATCAAGGCCGCCGCATCCCAAGTCCAGGAGTTTTACACAGAGGAGTTTTTCAACATCTACAAAGGCGCCGTCGTGGCGCAGGCCAGGAACGAGATGGCGGCCTGTCAGCAGGCACTCAGGGATGCCAAGGCCGAAGCAAGTTCGGCCAGCGCTGACCTGGAAGCACGATTCGAAGTGGCCAAAGCCAACGCTGACCGGCAGGCGGAACACGAGGTTTGGCGGGAGCGTGACGTCCGGCAGGCAGCATGCCAGGCGAAGGTAGACAGGGCCACCAAACGAATCGATGCACTCAACCTGCAACTAGACACCTGTCCGGAACTAGCGTCGGCGTTGGGGATCAGCTTCAACTGATCCCGCACATCGCCCACGTGCCCGTAATGGTGGCTACCGGGCAGGTTGCGCAGGTTTAGGTCGTGTCTCAAAGTCAGCTTCTCTACTGCATGGCCAACGGCCATGCCCGGCTGCCCGGACAGGGTCAGCCCTGAAATCATTTCGCCCGTGCTCGCCTCGTCCGGTACGATCGCGGATTGTTTTCACTGCTGGGAGCCCATGGGGTTCGCGTGTGGCCTCCCCGGCAGTTCCCAGGCTGAGAGCAGGTTTCGTCAATGGCATGTCGTGTCAGTGAGCTCGTGCTCGGTTGCCGCGACCCTGAGGTGCTGGCGCGGTTCTGGTGCGAGGTCCTGGACTTCGTCGTGCTCGATCGTGAGGACGACGGCTCGGTGGAGATCGGACCGCGCGAAGGGTTCGGCGGTCCGCAGCCGACGATCATCCTCAGTCGCAGGGATGAGCCGGAGCAGGGGAAATCCCGGCTGCACATCGACGTCAACGCCACCGACCGCGATCAGGACGCCGAACTCGAACGCCTTCTGAAGCTCGGTGCGCGCCCGGCCGACATCGGCCAGACGGGGCAGGAGTCGTGGCATGTCCTGGCCGACCCAGAAGGTAATGAGTTCTGCCTGCTCAAGGCCCGCCTCAACCCGCTCTGATGCGCATCGGTCACGCCTCGGCGCCAGGTACCTAGGGTCTGCCTCGAAGTCCGGTGTGACCGCGAAGCCATCCTCCACATCGCCGCCATCGACGACTGGCTCCTGACCTCACTTTGAGACAGGCCCTAGTCGACGTGCGGGGCCGTGCCGGGCTGGAGGCCGTGGGCGAGGCGGCGCCTGATCGACGGGTGGATGTCGTAGTCATCGAGCCGCGCGGGCGGCGCCCAGGTGACGTCGGTGGCTTCCTTGGTGGTGGTCAGTTCGCCGCCGATGACCTGGGCGGTGAAGCAGGTGTTGACCGGCTGGCGGACTTCGCCGCTGGCGTAGGCGGTCACGTGGCCGGGGTCGCTGAACACCCCGGCCAGGCCGGTGATCTCCACCTCCAGGCCGGTTTCCTCGCGGCATTCGCGGACCGCGCACGCGGTGAGGGTCTCGTTCTTCTTCAGCCCCCCGGTGGGGATGGTCCATCGCCCGGTGTCCGCGCGGCGCAGCAGCAGCAGGTCCCCGGCGCTGTTGCGGACGATCACGCTGGCCGACGGTTTGCGGCTGGTCGGCTTGGGCGCGTCCGGGTCGTGCCAGTAGTCCACCCGGGCCGGTTTGCGCGCCATCTTCTTGCCGCTCACACCGGGGAACCTTCCACGCTGTCCGGGTCCAAGGCCCGTGCGGAGGCCCAGACCCGTTCGAATGACTCCAGGTAGGTGGAGAAGTAAGCGCCGTCCACCCGGCGCAGCCGCAGCACCGGGGTGTAGGCGGCGAGGATGCCGTAGACGTGGGTGTTGACGAGCATGTCGTCGTCGAACCGGTAGATGGAGTTGTACAGCGGCGTGTCATGCAACCGGATCTCCACCACCTCGGCCACCGGGCGGTAGGAGCCCAGCACGGCCCGGACCCGGCCGGCGACCCCGCCGCCGATCCGGTGCTCGGCGTCGCGGGCGGCCAGGCTGGCCCCGTCCGGGTCACCCAGCAGCAGCCGCACCCGCACCCCCGCGTCGGCCCGGGCCCGCAGCAGCGGCGTCCACTGCGGTTGTTCTTCGGTGAGGAACAGCCCGGCGAACGCCAGCACGTCCACGCTGCGCTGCGCGTGGGCCAGCAGTTCGGTCCACAGTCCGGCGGGCACATCCGAGCGGCGGCCATAGGCCGCGACCAGTTCCGCCCCGGCCAGCGACGCCCGGTCCACAGCCCCCGGCCACAGGTAGCTTTCGTCCTCGCCCAGCAGCGCCGCGACCCGATACCGGGTCCGCGGGTACGGCACGACGTCGCCGCGGACCCACCGCTCCACCGTCTTGACCGACACCTGCGCCCGGTCGGCCAGCGCCTCGGCGCCAAGCCCGGCTCGCAGCATGGACCGCCGCAGCCGCTCATTCACCATGACCGCACCATCCCATGTGATCCGCTCTGCGGTCATCATATCTGACGGAAGATGCTCCAAGATGTCCTCAGGTGTCATTCCGCTGGGCCAGTGCCCCGGTGTCAGCTAGTCCTGACCATGCCAACCACGCAGGGAGAACCCGATGGCCAGCCCGCTCGGTGACCCGTCCGCCGACGCCGCTGCCGCCGACCTGGCCAGACTGCACGCCGAGTTCCCCGGCTACCGGATCTGGCACGAAATCAGCCCCGGCCATGCCCGGTTAGTCGCCGTCCGCCGCCACCACGGCACCAGCCCACACACCGTCGTCACCGCCGACCCCGCCGAACTGCGCGCCGCCCTGGCCGCCAGCCTCCCACCGCCGCGCCCCCAGCCCCTGACCAGCGGCCACGCCAGTCCCGAGGGCGAGTACCCGCAAGCCATCGCCGATGACTACCCCGGCTGGCACGTCCGCCACCACCACGACGGCCAGTGGACCGCCTGGTGCCCCGCCATCACCGTCCACGCCACCACCGCACCCGCGCTGCGCGCCGCCATCGAGCAAGCCATCACCGGCACCACCGGCCAGCCATAACCACCCCGGCTGGGTGACCAGCACCCGCGCGGCCGGGCGGCGCGCCCCAGCGCCCCGGCCGCGCGGGCCGGGCACCCTGACCAGGGATGCAAGGCCCAGGTCAAGGCCAGTGCAACCCGCCCCGCGCACGCTTGCCTGATGGGTCCCGGCAGCGGTCCTGCGCTGCCGGGACACGCCACCCACATCTTCGGCCCCGACCGCGCCGCCATGCTCGCCGCCCGCCTCCCCGCGTCAGCCGCCGAGGACACCACCCGCCGCGAACAGGAAACCACCCGGCTGCACAACGGCTCCGCAAGATCGACGCCGCCGAGAACGCCCACGCCCGCGAAATCGAGAACCTCGCCAGCCTGCCCCCAGGACTCACCCGCCATCACCGCGCTCCGGTCCCGGATCATCACCTGGTTCACCGAACTGGAAACCGAGCGCACGCAGATCAACGACCGGCTTGCCGACCTGGACCGGGCAACCGGGCAGGAAGACGAGCCTGGCCTGCTGGAAGCCCTGCCGATGCTCGGCGATGCCCTGCCCAGCCTGCCCGCCGCCATCCAGGCCCGCCTGTTCGCCGCCTTCGGCCTGGAACTGATCTACAACAAGCAAGACCACCAGGTCACCATCCACGCCACCATCACACCCAGCACCCCAGCCGCCCTGGCCGAGATCATCGCCACCAGCGAACCGCCCGCCACCCCACACGGATTGGCCCTTTCGCCACAACACCCCAGAGGGGCCTCGTTGTGACATCCACGCCCTTAGCGCGGGCGCCCGGCGACGGGGCGGGGGCCGGTTTGGGCGGTTTGGGGTACGGCTCGCGCGATATCACCGGCCGTCCGCACGCGGGGTCATTGCTCATGCAGGGCAACAAGGAGGGCGGCGAGGAGCACGCCCAGGATCGCGGCGCTGGCCGCTTCCCCGGCGAGCCGCCACCCGCGCACGCCGGCGTACACCGCGGCGAGGGCGCCCTCCGCGATGAGCATCACGATGGCGGTCACCAGGACGCTCAGCACGGTCGGCCACAGCGTCACCCCGGCCAGCGCCAGCGCGGTGGTCACCGCGACCGCGGGCAGACCGCCCAGCAGGATGGTGGCCTCGCTCCTCCCGGAGTGCCGCAGCAGCCGGTAGAGCGGCGTGCCGCTGCCCGGGCGGCGCTCCCGCACGGTCGCGGTGTAAACATGGGCAAGCCAGTACACAACGAGCGTCGCGATCATGGTCTCGTCCATGCCGAAGGCGGTCTCGCCCCGGCCCGCGCCGACCGCCAGGGCAGCAGCGGACACGATGGTCCCGTAAAGCAAGCTGCCAGTGTCCAGCCGGGACGCCCAGCGCGCCGCAACCGCCGGCCGGGCGCGCCTGCGTGCCTTCATCGGTCACTCGTGCACCATAGGGCGCGCCGGGGCGCAGCACGGTCACCTTCTGAGGGTGATGCGCTTCTGCGTGCCGTGAGCGACTGTGGTGACGGGCCCCGCGGCAGCCGCCGGGGGACGGGGCGCCGGACGGCGCCCGCTTGGAGGCGCCGTGAGCATTTCGGACTTCGTGCGCCTGCCCGCCGCAGCGGGCGCGCGCCGGGTGAAGGCGCCCGCCATCGCGGTCCGCGCCGCCCGCCGGGCCCCGGCCAGGCGGGCCGCACCGGCGCGCGGGATCCCGGCCCTCCACCTGGCCTGCGCCCTCACCGAAGACCAGGTCAGCGGCCTGGCCGCCGCCGTGCTCGCCCGGCTGGCCGGGCTGCGGCAGGAGGTGGGCACGGTGGTGCTGGACCTGGGCAGCGGCGCGGCCCTGGACGGCCGCGGCCGGGAGGAACTGTGCACGCTGCGGGCCCTGCTCCGGCAGCGCGGCACCGGCCTGCGGCTGGTGATCGGCTCGCGCGAGGCCAGGGCGGCGCTGGCGGCGGCCGGGGAACACCGGATCGGCCCGGACGTGGTGCACGACTGCGCGCGGGCGGCGCTGCTCGCCGTCTACGCCCAGGCCCCGGGGCCCGGGCTGGTGGACGCGGGGATGCGGGCCGTGCTGGCCACGCCGCCGGACACCCTGTAGCCCGCCCGGGTCAGCCGGCGGGCGGCCAGGCGGTCCCGGTGATCTGCTCGTACGCCTGGATGTAGCGCTGCCGGGTGGCCGCGACGACGTCCGGCGGGATGGCCGGGCCCGGGGCGGTCCGGTCCCAGTCCAGGGTCCGGGACCAGTCGCGGACGACCTGCTTGTCGAACGCGTGCTGGGGACGCCCCGGCTGCCACGGCCCGGCCGGCCAGAACCGCGAGGAGTCGGAGGTGAGCACCTCGTCGGCGAGCACCAGGGTCCCGTCCGGCGCCCGGCCGAACTCCAGCTTGGTGTCGGCGATGAGGATCCCCCGCGGCAGCGCGATGTCGTGGCCGCGCCGGTACACCTCGAGTGTGATCCGGCGCAGTTCCGCGGCGGTGTCCGCGCCGACGGCGGCGGTGACGTCGGCGAAGGTCATCGGCTCGTCGTGCTGCCCGGCGGGGGCCTTGGTGGTGGGGGTGAACACCGGTTCGGGCAGCCGGGACGCCTCGGCCAGCCCGGCCGGCAGCGGTATGCCGCTGATCGTCCCGGTGGCGCGGTAGGACTCCAGGCCGCTGCCGGCCAGGTAGCCGCGGGCGATGCACTCCACCGGCACCATCGCCAGCTTGCGGCAGCGCACCGCCCGCCCGGCGAACTCGGGCGGCACGTCGGTGGCCGAGAGGACATGGTTGGGCACGATGCCGGCCAGGCGGCCGAACCACCACAGCGACAGCGCGGTGAGGATCCGGCCCTTGTCCGGGATCGGGGTCGGGAGGATCACGTCATAGATCGACACGCGGTCGGAGGCGACCAGGATCAGGTCGGGCCCGTCGGCGTAGACGTCACGGACCTTGCCCGAGTGCACGAGTTCCACGACCAGTCCCCATGATCCGTGTGCTGCCTGGACGACTGCCAGCTTGGCAGACCCGGCGTTCCGGGTGCGCAGTGGTCGCCGGCACTGGTGTGCGGCAAAATCATGTCCTCGCCGGCCGTCATGGCCGGGGGAGGGGTCCGGCATGGACAAGGACCTGGCCGGCCAGGTCGCCGATATTGCCCACCGCGTGGTGGCCAGCGGGGCGATCTCCGCCAACGGGCACGGCAATGTCAGCGTCCGGGTTCCCGGGGCGCAGGAGATGTACTTCACCGCCGGCCCCTCGCTGCGCGGCCACCCCGCCTCGGCGGTGGTGCGGGTGGGGCTGGACGGGACCTTGCTGGAGGGCGATCTGCCACCCATCCAGGGGGCGGTGGTCGCCATGCATACCGCCATGTACGCCGATCACCCCGAGGCCGGCTGCGTCCTGCACACCCACTCGCCGTATGCCACCGCCTACGCCGTGGCCCACCGCCGGATCGAATGCTGGGTGGAGGCCATGGCCATGTTCGGGCTCGCGTCCGGCGTCCCGGTCGCGGGATACGGGCCGCGCGGATCCGGCGAGGCGATCGCAGGCATCCGGGCCGCGGTCACGCCGGGAGTGCCGGCGGTGCTGCTGGCCAATCACGGCGTGCTGGTTTTTCATCGCACCCCGGAACTGGCCATCCTGGTGGGCTCGGTCGTCGAGGAGGCCGCCCAGGCGGGCATCAACACCGCCGGCATCGGCGGTCCCGTGGCAATCCCGGCGGACCTGCGGGCCGCGGCGCTGCAGCGGGCCATGGCCTTCGACAGCCAGGGAACGGTGCGCGCCTAGCCAGCCGGGGGTGCTGCCCGGGGCAGACGTTCCGGCGGCCCGTCAATCCCAGCGGCGTGCGTTGCCGTCGTCGAGCGTGCCCGGCGGGTCCGGCACGACGCAGAACGGCAGCCCGGCCGGGTCCCGCATGACCTGCCATCGGTGCACCTGCTGGACCCGCTCCGCGCCCAGCCGCTCAAGCCGGTAGGTCTCGGCGGCCAGGTCGTCGGTGTGGATGTCCACGTGCACCCGGGCCGGCCCTTCGCCGAGACGCTGCAAGAGCAGCGAGAACTCCCGGCCGTGCAGCACCGCGCCGTGGTACTCGGGGTAGGGGAACGGCCCGAACGACTGGCCGGTCGCCTCTTCCCAGAACCTCAGCTCCCGGTCGTGGTCGCTGGCGGGAACGTCGATGACGACGGCGACCAGCCGGCTGAAGTGTGCCACCGGATCAACATACGCCCCGGCAGCACCGGCCCCGGATGGCGAACCGGCGCTGCGGTGGGGCGGTGAACGCAGGCCGCGCGCTGGCCAAGCAGAGCATCAGCAGCGCTTGGCGGCGGCGGCCCGCGCGGCGAGCACGGGGATGGCCGCGATCTTGGCCGGGGTCAGGGTGTTCCAGTACAGGCCGGTCGGGCGCCGCTGAGGTTCACACTGGATCACTTGGTCCGGGGTGACGATCAGGTCGACGCTGAAGTCGTGCTCGGTCTCGGGAATGGGCTCGTCTGTGATCTGCAGCGGATGAACGGTCGTGACGATCACGGTGCTGGGGCCGATCCGCCCGGACTCCTGAAGCAGCGCGACCTCGATGTCCGAATAGCCCGCACCCTTCCCGAGCCGGGTGCCCCGCCGATTCACCGCGACGCTGCCGCAGACGACGATGTCCACCCGGCGCATGTCCTCGACGCCGATCTTCCGGGCATGGTGGGCGGCGTGTTCCCTCGTCGGCGGCCTGGGCAGGCACGGTGGCCAGGTCGCCGGGATCGAGGACGAAGAACGGCAGCTCGGCGGCCAGCCTGGGGACCGCGACATACAGCAGCTTCCCGTCGCGGAGAGCGCGTTCCCGGACGGGCTGCTGTGCCCGGCCGGGGACGGCCTTGACGACCTGGGCGGCCTGCCACTCGGGCAAAGTCGCGAGCCGGTCGGCGGCTGCCCGGCTCCGACGAAGGCCGGAATGTAGCCATGGACGCCGCGCTCGACGACGTGTTCCCGCACGAGCAGGTCCCATACCCGCCTGCGGATCTCTTGCTTGGCCTCGTCGATTCCCGCACTCACCCCGGTCACCTTCTACGCCGCCATCAAGGCCATTATGCGGTCGCAGACGTCCTGGACTTCGGTGCTGCCCGGCCATGGCGCAGGTAGGCCCAGGCCCACCATGGAGGTGGAGGCCCGCCTATGGTGCGAGGGCCCGGCACGGGCCAGGATGGCAGTACAGGTGAGCACCAGGCAGGCCGTCGCTGGTGTTCATATGACTCGGCGTGCCCGCTGGGCAAGCCGCATGGAGGCTTCAGATGAACGACGGCGCCGGTAACCGTCCGGGCCAGCCGTGGCGGCCGGGACCAGGGAAGACGGGGGCCCTGACCGTCGCGCTGGGCGGCAATCGCCCTGCTCGCAGCGGCGTGCGGGTCCAGCAGCGCGCCGTCCGGCGCCGGGCAGACGTCCTACCAGAAGACACTCGCCTACGCGCAGTGCGTACGCGCCCATGGCGTGCCGGGCTTCCCCGATCCCAACAGCCAGGGCAACTTCCTGCTCCGCAGCAATCACGGCTTCCACATGGGCTCGCCACAGTTCCAGTCGGCCAACAAGGCCTGCCAGCACCTGCTCCCCAGCAACGGCGAGTCGGGCGCGGAGCAGGCCAGGCAGGCCGCCGCGCAGGACCTGAGGTACGCCGGGTGCATGCGGGCACACGGGGTACCCGGCTTCCCTGACCCCGTCGTGCAGGGCGACAGCATCAGATGGGGCAACGGCCAGTTCAACCCACACTCGCCGCTGTTCCAGTCCGCACAGGGCTCTTGCCGGCACCTCCTGCCCGGCGGCGGCGCGCCCTGACGGGCGTGAGACACGGATGTAGGTAGCTGGAGTTGGTGCTGGTGGCAGCGTAGTCTGGTTATGGGTTAAACAACCAGACTGGAGGTCGTCGTTGACCAGTCCGCTGCTGGCTGAGCTTGAGGAACGGCGGGCGAGCCTGTTCGCGAGGCTTGCGGCGGTGGGTGAATTCCGGCGGGGCAGCATCAGCGAGAACTGGCGGCGGTGCGGCAAGCGGCCTGCCGGCGGTGTGCTGAGCCGGGCAGCCGCGGGCACGGCCCGCGGTGGCTGTGGACCAGGACGGTGCCCGGCCGGGGCACCACTGGCCGGCAGCTGCGGCCGGGCGAAGTGGAGAAGGTCCGCGGGGAGCTGGCCCGGTATCAGGAGTTCGCCGCGCTGACCGGGCAGATCGCGGAGGTAAGCGAGGCGATCTGCGAGGCCCGGCCGGCGTTACCGCAGGCTGCCGGCCCGGCCCCTGAGCCTGAGGGGCAAAAAAAGGGCTCTGCGAGCAGCTCGCGGCGGAGGCCGCCGCGGAGGTGAGGCAGCTGGCCGCGACGGCGGCCGCTTCGCTGGCCGGCGGGCAGGGCCTGGAGGCAGCCGAGCGGGCCATCCGCGCCGCGGTGATCGAGCTGGGACGCTCGGTGCTGGAACCGCTGCTGGCCGCTGACGCCGGCTACCGGGGCCCGCGAGCCGATTGCGGCGCCGGCCACCAGGCACCCTTCGCTGGCTACCGGGATAAGACGGCGGACACCGTGCTCGGCCCGGTCACGCTGCGGCGGGCCTGGTACCACTGCCGGGTCTGCGGTCATGGCCTGGCACCGCGTGATGCCGAGCTGGGCACGGCCGGGCAGACGATGTCGCCGGGACTGCGGAAGCTGACCGCCCGCGCTGCCGCGGCGGTGCCGTTCGCCGCTGCGGCCCGGCTGGTCAGTGAGCTCGCCGGGATCAGCCTGACCGGCAAGCGCGCGGGCCGCCGCGCCGAGGCTGACGGGAACGCGGCCGCAGCCGTGATCGAAGCCGGGGCCCGGGCGATCGCGGCCCGGCACCTGGCCGTGCTCCCGCCGGCGGAGCCGCTGCCCGGCAAGCTTTATATCGCGATCGACGGCACCGGCGTGCCCATGACCGCGGCCGGGACCGCCGGGCGGGCAGGCAAAGCCGAGGACGGACGGGCACGCACCCGCGAGGTCAAGATGGCCGCCGCGTTCACCCAGACCAGCCTCACCTCCGGCGGCTTCCCCGTCCGCGATCCCGGATCATCGTCGTACCTGGCTACCTTCGCGGCCGCGCCCGAGTTCGGGATCCTGATGGCCGCCGAAGCCCGCCGCCGCGGCGCCGGGCACATCCGCCAGCTCACCATCCTCGGGGACGGCGCGGCCTGGATCTGGAACCTCGCCACCCGGCACTTCCCCGAGGCCACCCAGGTCGTCGACCTGTTCCACGCCCGCGAGCACGTCCACGACCTGGCGAACCTGGCCGCCCGGCTACTCGGCCGGCCGGCGCGACGACTGGCTCGCCAGCCGGCTGGCCGAACTCGACGGCGGCGACATCCCCGCCCTGATCACAGCCTGCCGCGGCCTGCGCTTCACCGGCTCACTAGCCGGCGAGCGCGACAAGGCCCTGCACTACTTCGAAACCAACGCCCACCGCATGCACTACGCCTGGTACCGGTCACTGGGCCTGTTCGTCGGCTCCGGCGTCGTCGAGGCCGGCTGCAAATCCGTCATCGGACAGCGGCTCAAACTCTCCGGCATGAGATGGACCGAGCAAGGCGCCACCGGCATCCTCACCCTCCGCTGCCACGAAGCCAGCGACCGCTGGGACCAGATCTGGCCCCAGCCGCAACAGACCCCGGCAGCCTGACCCCGCATCCGAGACTCAGCCCGCCCGGCAACCCGGGCCAGGCGAAGCTACCCGCCAGTCACCTACATTCGTGTCCCACACCCCGCCCTAGACGGGTGTGAGACACGAATGTAGGTGCTTGGAGTAAGTGCTGGCTGCGGCGTAGTCTGGTTGTTGACCCAACAGCCAGACTAGGAGGTGCCGGTGACCAGTCCGCTGCTGGCCGAACTGGAGGCGCGGCGGGCCCGGCTGTTCGAGCGGCTGGCCGCGGTGGGTGACTTCCGCCGTGGCAGCGTCAGCGAGAACTGGCGGCGCTGCGGCAAGCCGGCCTGCCGCCGGTGCGCCGAGCCGGGCAGCCGCGGTCACGGCCCGCGGTGGCTGTGGACCCGTACGGTGCCCGGGCGGGGCACCACCGGCCGGCAGCTGAAGCCGGAAGAGGTGGGCAAGGTCCGCGCCGAGCTGGAGCGCTACCAGGAGTTCGCCGAGCTGGCCGGGCAGATCGCGGAGGTGAGCGAGGCGATCTGCGAGGCCCGGCCGGTCCCGGCGGCCCGCGCCGGCCAGGCCCCTGAGCCGGAGGGGCAAAAAAAGGGCTCTGCGATCAGCTCGCCGCGCAGCTCGCGGCGGACGCGGCCGCCGAGGTAGGCAGGCTGGCCGCATCGGTGGCGGCGTCGCTGGCCGGCGGGCCGGGGCTGCAGGCGGCCGAGCTGGCGATCCGGGCCGGGGTGCTGGAGCTGGGCCGCTCAGTGCTGGAACCGCTGCTGGCCGCCGACGGCGGCTACCGGGGCCCGCGTGCCCGCTGCCCGGCCGGGCACCCGGCCGGGTTCGCCGCTACCGGGACAAGAGGATCGACACCGTGCTCGGCACGGTCGCCATCAGCCGGGCCTGGTATCACTGCCGCGCGTGCGGGCATGGGTTCGCGCCGCGCGATGCCGAGCTGGGGGTGGCCGGGGCGACGATGTCACCGGGCCTGGCCAGGATGACCGACCGGGCCGCCGCCGCGGTGCCGTTCGCCGCCGCCGCGAGACTGGCGGGCGAGCTGGCCGGGATCACCATGACCGGCAAGCGGGCCGGGCGCCGCGCCGAAGCCGATGGCCAGGCCGCCGCCCGCGTCATCAAAGCCCGCGCCGCCGCGATCACCGCGCGCACCCTGGTCCCGATGCCGCCGGCCGGGCCGCTGCCCGACATCCTGTATATCGCGATCGACGGGACCGGCGTGCCGATGATCCCTGCCGAGACCGAAGGCCATGCCGGCAAGGGCGAGGACGGCCGGGCCCGCACCCGCGAGGTCAAGCTGTGCTGCTGCTTCACCCAGACCAGCACCGATGAGGAGGGCCGCCCGGTCCGCGACCCGCGCTCGTCCTCCTACCTGGCCACCTTCGCCGCCGCCGTCGCGTTCGGCACCCTGATGGCCGCCGAGGCCCGCCGCCGCGGCGCCGCGCACATCCGCCAGCTCGTCGTCCTCGGCGACGGCGCCGCGTGGATCTGGAACCTGGCCGGCCAGCACTTCCCCGAGGCCACCCAGATCGTCGACATCTATCACGCCCGCGAGCACCTGCACGACCTGGCGAAACTACTGGAGTTCATGCTCGGCGACGGCAAGCCCGACTGGCTGGACGCCCGGCTCGCCGAACTGGACGACGGCGACATCCCCGCCATCTGCGCCGCCGCTCGCGCCTTCCCCCTGACCGGCCGCAAGGCCGCCGACCTGGACACCGCGCTGGGCTACTTCGAGCACAACGCGCACCGGATGCGCTACGCCCGCTTCAAGTCCCTCGGCATGTTCACCGGCTCGGGAGCCGTGGAAGCAGCCTGCAAGTCCATCGCCGGCCAGCGCCTGAAACTCTCCGGCATGAGGTGGAGCGAACACGGCGCCACCGGCATCCTGACCCTGCGCTGCCTGGAGGCCAGCGACCGCTGGGACGAGATCCCAGCCAACCCTGGCCAGACACCGGCGGCCTGAGCCGATCTGGCTATGCCAGACGCAACCAGACACCAAGGCCAGGCCAGATTACCGACCAGTCACCTACAAACTTGTCCCACACCCCGCCCTGACTGGCTGTCGCGATCTTGTCGCAACAGCCAGTTAGGGTCGGCGTGTGGCCGACTCGTGTTACCTCCGCTACCCGCACGTTGCCCGCGATCTCATCACGTTCGCGGCGAGGACGATGTCTGGCTCGCCTCGCTGAGCGAGGCGGCGGACGGCCGTGGCACCCGGGCATGGCGGCTGACCGCTGACCAGGCCCCGGTGCTGCATCCGCGGCTGAACCCGTCAGCTACGCACGTCGCCTGGACCTCGACTCGCGACGGCTCCCGGTCGCTCGGCCGGGCCCGCCGCGCGGGAGGCGTATGCGGTGCCCGTGGACGGTGGCCCGGCCAGGCGGCTCACCTACTGGGGTGACCGGTTCGCGACCGTGCGCGGCTGGGTCAGCGACAACGAGGTGCTCGTGCTCAGCCGGGCCGGCCAGCATTCCAGCAGGAAGACCTGGGCGTTCGCCGTGCCGCTGAGCGGACCGGCTGCGCCGGCTCGACTACGGGCCGGCGGGCGACGTCGCGGTACGCGACGGTGCTGTGCTCGTTGGCAGTCGCCATGAACTTCGAGCCAGCCGAGCCGGCCCACTGGAAGCGCTACCGCGGCGGCTCCGGCGGGAAGATCTGGCACTCGCCGGACGGCTCGCACTACACGCGGATCTTCGCCGACGTCGGCGACAACCTGGTGAACCCCATGTTCGTCGGGCCCCGGGTCGTGTTCCTGTCGGACCACGAGGGGACCGGCGCGCTCTACTCCGCGCTGCCGGACGGCACGGACCTGCGCCGCCACACCGACCTCGGCCAGTACTACGCCAGGCACGCGACGACCGACGGCCAGCGCGTGGTCTACCAGCGGGCCGGGGAGATCTGGCTGCTCGAGTCGCTCGACGCCGAGCCGGTGCGCCTGGACATACGGCTCAGCGGTGACCGCTCCGGGCGGGCCCCCTATCCGGTGTCCGCGAAGTCGCAGCTGGGCTCGTTCACGCTTGACTCCACCGGCCGGGTGCTTGCCGCCGAGGTGCGCGGTACCGTGCACTGGCTGCCGGGCCGGGACGAGGCCGCCCGGGCACTGCTCGCCGAGCCAGGCGTGCGCGGCCGGCTTCCGGTGGTCATCCCCGGCACGGACGCTGTCGCCTGCGCGTCAGACAACGGCGGCGAAGACGGTCTGGACGTCATCCCCGCTGACGGCTCGGCGGCGAGGCGGATCGGGCACGGCGAGTTCGGCCGGATCCTCGAGCTGGCAGTGGCGCCGGACGGGCGCACGGCAGCGGTCGCCTGCGCCGACGGCCGGCTGCTGACGGTGGCGCTGGATGGCGAGCCGGTATCACCGAGATCGCGCGCAGCACCAATGCAGAGGTCGCGGACCTGGCGTTCTCTCCCGACTCCGCGCTGCTCGCCTGGTCGCAGCCGTGGCGGCCTCTAGCGCGGCGCCGCGCAGATACGGCTGGCCCGCCTGGCCGACGGCACCGTCACCGACGTGACCCCGCCCCGGTTCGACGACACCTCGCCGGCGTTCACCCTGGACGGCAAGTACCTGGCGTTCCTGTCGAACCGCGCCTTCGACCCGATCTACGACGCGCACGTCCTTGATCTCGGGTTCCTGCCCGGGGCCCGGCCGTACCTTGTGCCGCTGCTGGCCACGACGCCATCGCCGTTCGCTCCGGAACTGACTGGCCTACCGGCAGAACCCGAGGATTCCGGAGCGGCACCCGCGACCGGAACAACGGACACCGGGCCTCCGCCGGCCGGTCTCGACGTCGCCGGGCTGGCCGAGCGGATCGTGCCGTTCCCCGTGGAAGCCGGGCACTACGACAAGCTCCGCGCGGCCGGGGACGGCGTGGTCTGGCTGGAACTGCCGCGCGCCGGGACGCTGGGCGAGGCCGTGATCGGCGCGGCCGAGGAGCACCCGGACCCGGCTGATCCGCTATGACCTGGCTCAGCGCAAGCGCTCGGTCGAGGTCGGTGCCCTGGACGACTACGCGGTCTCCGCCGACGGGGCCAGCCTGGCTTACCGGATCGGGGCGTCGCTGGAGATCAAGCCGGCCGGTGTCCCGAGCGGGGTTCTCAGCGTCGATCTGGACCGGATCCGGGTGACGGTCGAACCGCCGGCCGAGTGGAGGCAGATGTACCACGAAGCATGGCGGCTGATGCGGGACAACTTCTGGCGCGCCGACATGGCCGGGGTGGACTGGGCCGCGATGGCCGACCGCTACCGGCCGCTGCTCGACCGCATCGCCACCGCGGATGACCTGCTCGATCTGCTGTGGGAGCTGCAGGGCGAGATGGGCACCTCGCACACCGGCGTGCTGCCGCCGGGCCCGGGCGGTAACCCGGCGCTGGCTCAGGGCCTGCTCGGCGCCGACCTCGAGCGCGCCGGGGACGGGACCTGGCGGATCGCGCGGATCCTGCCCGGCGAGTCGTCGGTGATCGGCGCGCGTTCCCCGCTGGCCGCCCCGGGCGTCGCCGCGGCGCCGGGCGATCTCATCGTCGCGGTGGACGGGCGGCCGGTGGACCCGGACCTCGGCCCGAACGCGCTGCTGGCCGGCAAGGCCGACACGCCGGTCGAGCTCACTCTCCGGCGCGACGGAGCGGACCGGCGGGCTGTCGTGGTTCCGCTGGCGAGCGAGCACGCGACCCGCTATTACGATCTGGTCGCCCGGCAGAGGTCCGCCGTCCGCGAGGCCTCCGGCGGGCGGCTTGGCTACCTGCACATCCCGGACATGATCCCGCGGGCTGGGCGGAGCTCCACCGGGATCTGTACACAGAGTTCCAGCAAGATGGCCTGATCGTGGATCTGCGGGACACGCCAAGGCGGCGACGCCTCACATCTGCTGGCCGAGAAGCTCGCCCGGCGCATCATCGGCTGGTACGTCACCAGATACGAGCAGCCGTCGACCTACCCGCGCGAGGCACCGCGCGGGCCGATCGTCGCGATCACGGACGAGTACGCGAGTTCCGGCGGCGACATCCTGATCCAGGCGCTGAAGTCCTACGGCATCGCGACCGTGGTCGGCACCCGCACCTGGGGCGGCGTGATCGCCTGTTACTTCAACGAGCTGGTCGACGGGACCCTGGTGACGCAGCCGACCTCCGCCTTGTGGTTCGCCGACGCCGGCTGGACGGTGGACAACTACGGCGTGGATCCGGACGTCGAGGTGACAATCCCGCCGCACGACTGGGCCGCGGGCCGCGATCCCCAGCTCGACACCGCCGTCCATCTGGCGCTGCAGGCGCTGGAGCAGCGCACGCCCGCCGTTCCGCCCACCGTCTGACAGGTGATTTCTGCGATGGGCTAGATGATCGCAGCCGCGCGCTCATCTCGGTCACCATCGCCGCCACGCTCGGCACCCATGAGCCGCTCCGCGGGCAGCTACGGATAGCGCTGCACTCCGGCGTGACAAAGGAGGAGATCGTCGAGCTTTTCATTCATCTGGCGGCCTACGCAGGCGCCGCCCGGGCATTCGACAGCTACCAGATCGCTCTGGCGGTGTTCGCCGAGGCCAGCTAATGAGACGGTGAATCGGTGCCTCGGCCCGCCCGTGCACCCACTACGTATCCACCCTCTCCTTCGCTCCCCAGGCTGTTGCGCAGCCTCGTCCGCCACTCGGTGCGAACTACCGTCGGCAGGTCGTGCCGGCTGGCGGAGAACAACCTTCGGGGCAGAATGTCGTTATGGCAGGGACCGGGACCTGGAAGGGCTGGATCGGCTACGGCACCGGACCGGGTGGCAAGGATCATCTTCCGCCCGATGTGCGTGCTGAGGTCGAACGCCGGGAGACAGAGCGCAGGGGTCGTCAAGGCCGTTTGCTCTGCGAGGTCCACGTCCAGGTCTACGAGCACGATGCTGTGCCAGGAGTAGCCTTCCCCGCTGGCTCGGCACTTGACATCGAGGGCGATTCAAGCGATGTCGCGTCGGCAGTCGCCCGTGCGCGAGACGCACTCGCTGAGTGGAGGTAGCCTCCTCCCCTGGGCCCTCCCGACACGTTCCGGTTCTTGCCGCGGAAGATCAGAATCAAGGTGGAGCGCCCGCAGCGCAGCGCCAGCGGGCGGCGGGGCGGAGTTGACCGCGTGGCGGCAGCGGCCCACGCCGGTGTGCTCCCGCGCAAGAGGTAGCGGCCAGGCTGCCGCCTCCCAGGGATGACTGGCCCCTTCCACCCCCGCCCTGACGGACGGGGGCCTTGGTCATGGACCGCATCTTCCGTGATCAACCTGGTGTCAAGTTCCGGTACCTGTCAAGTTCCGGTTCCTGGTGTCAAGTTCCGGTTCCTGGGCGGCCTGATGCGTAGTTGCTCAGTTGGTTACTCACCCAGCCG
This sequence comes from uncultured Actinomycetes bacterium, assembly GCA_963730235.1. Taxonomy (GTDB): domain Bacteria; phylum Actinomycetota; class Actinomycetes; order Streptosporangiales; family Streptosporangiaceae; genus DASXKD01. Next base: position 112,853 of record CAVSRH010000018.1, on the reverse strand, counting down.
CCTGGTCTGGGCTTCGTGGCTGGTCACACGCCCTTCGTGGTCGGGATGGCCGGATTCGAACCGGCGGCCTCCTGCTCCCAAAGCAGGCGCGCTAACCAAGCTGCGCCACATCCCGCTGAACCGATCCGTAGCCTACCGCCCCGCGAGCCACGGCTCGGTGTTGTGGGCAGCCACCAGGGGCCAGGCTGGGTGCCCAAGACGACCCGCTAGCGGAAACTGGTTCGGCGCTAGGCGCCGGATGCGGGTACGCTATCGGTGCTCTCCTGGCGGCAGGCCGGCCACCGGGCGCGCGGGCGTAGCTCAATGGTAGAGCCCCAGCCTTCCAAGCTGGTCATGAGGGTTCGATTCCCTTCGCCCGCTCCACCGAGAAATACCAGGTCAGGGCACGTTCCACCGATGAGGCTGTCATCCCGACCGTGGGCCAGCCCCGAGAGATGCTTGTCCTTGTTAGGGCCGCCAGCACCGTGAGCGCCTGATGGGGCGAGCATCGTCGCCGCGACCTCATCGGCGGCCACATCCGGGATCGCCGTCGCGCCGCGTTCGAGCACGAGCAGCCGTGCACCGGGGATCTCGCGCGTAAGCGCTTCGCCGTTGCCGACAGGAAAGAGCGGGTCGCGGCGACCGTGCACCACCAGCGCCGGGATCGCCAGCTCGGGCAGGCGCTCGCGCCAGCGCGGCGTGCAGTCGAGCTTGGCGAACACTATGCCCAGCTGGTTGGCCATCCGCAGCGCGGGCTCCGTACCCGGCGTGCGGTCCCACTTGCGCTCGGCGGTCGCACACGCGGCGACCAGTCCGGTGGATAACGATCTTTAACTCCGGGGGTTACGGGGCCTGGTCACGGTGGCTGTGTGGTGCTATGCCGGGTCATGAGGTACTCCGATGGTGGTGGGCTGACCGCGGCTGAGCGGGCCCGCCGGGAGCAGGTGCGGTTAGCGGCGGCTGAGCAGATCGAAGCCGGGGCCAGCGACCGTGAGATCGCGAAGCGGTTCCGGGTGACGCGGATGTCGGCGAATCGGTGGCGGCGCGCGCTGGCCGCTGGTGGCCGGGCGGCGCTGATGTCCAAAGGCCCTGGCGGCGGCCCGTGCAAGCTCACGGCCGCCCAGGTGGGTGAGCTGGAGGCGGTGCTGGAAGCAGGCCCGGCCGCCTGGGGATGGGATGAGGACCAGTGCTGGACGCTGGCCCGCATCGCCGAGGTGGTGCGCCGCCGGTTCGGCGTGACCTACACCTTGGCAGGGCTGGACCTGCTGTTGCACCGGATCGGCTGGAGTGTGCAGGTCCCGGCGCGGCAGGCCGCCGAGCGGGACGAGGCGCGGATCGCCGCCTGGCGGGAGGAGACCTGGCCAGTAATAAAAGGACGGCGGCGGACCTGGGCGCCTGGCTGGTCTTTGAAGACGAGTCCGGCCAGGGCTTGAGGCCGCCGAAAGGCCGTACCTGGGGACGGCGCGGCCGGCACTCCCGTAGTGAAGGTCACCGGCGGCAGCAACCGGCGCGTGTCGCTGGCCGCGCTGATCGCGGTCAAGCCCGGCCACCGTGCCCGGCTGATCTACCGCACCCACCGCGGCCACCGGCGCCGCAACGACCGGCGCAAAGGCTTCACCGAAACCGATTACGCCCGGCTCCTGGACGGCGCCCACCAGCAGCTCGGCGGTCCCATCGTCCTGGTGTGGGACAACCTGAACACCCACGTCAGCGCCACGATGGCCGAGCTGATCGCAGCCCGGGGCTGGCTGACCGTCTACCAGCTCCCACCGTATGCGCACGAACTCAACCCCGTCGAGCTGGTCTGGTCCCACCTCAAAAGATCCCTGGCCAACTTGTCCAAACGCAACCTCGCCCAGCTGACCGCCCTGATCAAATCCCGGCTCAACCGGATGCAGTACCGGCCCACCCTGCTCGACGGCTTCCTCGCCAGCACCCGGCTCGACTTCACACCCTTCTGTAACTCCCACCATTGATGATCGTTATGAGCCGCTTCGACTGACGCCAGGAAGGGCTGATGCGCGCGCCCGGCGGATAACGCAGCCGGGAACCAAGGCGCGGCGGCTGCCTAGTTATCGGCGGGAGGAATGGCGGGCACCACACATGACCGGCCACAGGAAACCCACAGGAGCGCGACCGGCCGCGCCAGGGGCGCAAGCGCATGAGAAGACTGGCCTGACGCGGTATGGAACCTCCGCAAGGACAACGGGAACCGTATTTTCAGCGCATACGGCAGGGACGTTTCGGCGCATGGTGCTGTGAGTCTCATCCCTGGCAGCAAGGAACTTCAGATAGGTGCTGAGGACGATAACGACATTGTGATGTGCATGAGTGTTCTGAAAGAACATGGGGAACTGAGCGAGCGCGGATTATTCGAGAAGATGAAGGAGCGCGGGTACTCAGGCAAGCGCGAGACTTTGGGTAGTCAGCTTTCAACGTGGGAAAACGTGACGCTGTAACCGTCTGCCAGAGGCGGCAAGGGCAAGGCAAATATGGTCTATCTGGCGGAAGGTCCCGTCTCAGCCAGCGGGGCAATATCGACCGTCACGCCTTGCGTCGTTCCCACCGCTTGGCAGCTGCTGATACTGCATGAGTCTCCAAGGAGGTAGTCGGTTGGAATGTCATTGAATGCGGCCGGGTCGGGAGTCGCGCTAACGGACCAGGTGAGGCCGTTCCAAGATTCGACAAGTGTGAGCGTTATTGATTCTGCTGGAATCGTCAAAGGAGCCCGCCGCCTTGCAGTCGACTGTACTAAGGCAGGATACGCCGTTAAACCCGGCTTGGCTGCTGGGATTCCGACTCTTAACGGCAGACCACGTGGAGCCGTTCCAGGATTCCACAAGCGTTGCCTTACCAATACGGCCGAAGGTATGACTGCCAACAGCCTCACAGGCGTTGGCGCTGGGGCATGAGACGCCTGTCGAATAGGTTGCTTGAGGATTTTCCCTCATTAGGGCTTGGCACTACCGACCAAGCAGCCCCATTCCATGCTTCGATGAGTGTCCGCGACGGTCCGGTAGTGGCGTAGCTACCAACCGCAGTGCATTGCGTTGCTTGTACGCACGAAACAGCCTGCAAAAAGTTGTCAATGGTGCCGGGACTCGGGCTAGGGATGACTGACCAAGACGCTCCGTTCCAAGTCTCGACTAGAGTGGTGTTGTTCGAGCGGGCGCTATCTCCGACGGCTGCGCAGAACGTACTGCTAACGCAAGAGACGCCATACAACTCCCCATGGCCATTCGCAGAGTTCGGGCTCGGTACGATTGACATTGCGCTTCCGTTCCAGGACTCCACAAGTGTGTAAAAGTCGCCTGCGGGGTTGGCATAGTTCCCTGCTGCTTGGCAGTTAGTCGCAGATATACAGGAAACGCTAAAGAGTTGGTTACTGTAGCCCGGCACGTTGGGACTACTGATGACTGACCAGGTACTCCCATTCCACGATTCCACGAGGGTACTGAATCCGGAGGCTTGCGGAGAATAATAGCCGACAGCCAGACAGAAGTTTTGCGCGGGACAGGAAACGCCAAAGAGTTCGGCCCCAACGATGTGCTTGGGGAAAGGGACTGATTCAACTTTCCATCTTGTGTTGACACTAAGTGCAGCATGGGACCCTGATGACAGTATCCTGTTCTCAGTGGCGCTCTTACTGCTTGCGACACTTGGAGTGATAGCTAATGCCCCGAGAGAAGCGGTCAGAGCCAGTACAGCAAAGCTCTTGCCTCGCATCTTCCCCTCCTAACACTTACGCCCCAGTTATGCAATGCCTGCTTTTGGCATCTTACGATGCGTAATATACCTCTTCAGCTTCGCGGCGTGAAAAGCGGTGTGGCAGGACGAGCCGAGAGCTTGCCGCGAGGTAAAGACATGCTTCCTGGCGTGACAATTACGCCAGTCCCCAGTCGCCCGCCACCATCGGGATACCTCATCCCTCGGGCATATCGCACCACGCACCGGCTGTCACCAGCCCGTAACCTCAGCTATTAAGGATCGTTAGTCGCGACCTTGACCTTCGGTGTTTGCAGAGACCCGTCCGATGAAAATCCCGCAAGGCGAAGCCAAATGTACGCAATATTGCCTAAATTCGGCGGCGCCGTGCGCTGAGTGTGACGGCGGCGACCACTAGCGCAGTTTCTGGCTGACGAGGGAAGACTAAGGCGCGAGGTGGATCTCCACATGGCCTCCACGCTGCCTCCACGGTGCCTCCACTTGCCCGGCGTAGTTCTTGCATATGGTGACGTTGCTGTGCGTGCAGCACTGCGCGAGAAAGCGAGACCGCTAACGAGGTTCGAGCCTAACATCCGCGCCGATTGTGAGTTCGGCACCGTCTGTCAATAGTTCGCGGGTAATTCCCGCCCCTCACTTATGGAGTGCGCCATGCCGGATCCGATAGAAGCACTGGAAAATCGCGAACAACAGCTGACGCCCGAGGAGACGGATGCACTCGCGGATTCACTCAGAACCGAACTCGAGATGCTTGCTCTGGCAAACGAAGTTGAACGTCCCTCCGAGTTGAATGAAGAGGCGGGAAATGCTCGGCGAGAACTATATCGATCCTCATTCGGTGACGCACGAGTAGATACGGTAACGATTTTTAGCGGTTTGACCGGTATCCGCAATGAATATCATACCCAGATCGCTGACGCGCTGCAGAAATCGATTATTATCAAGCAGGAACGAGTACTTCAAACAAGATACCTCGACTGGAATCTGCTCCATCCGGCGCCAGACCCGCCGGAGTTCTGGTGGGCCTCCACCCAGCCATTTGATACATCTGGACACACCATGGGTTGGCGTGATGACGGCCTACACATCGTGGGTGGCCCCAAGCTCGACATTTGGAATGGCGAGCGGCACGAGAACTTCGGCGCCGTCGCAGTGTTCACAATCACTGCGGATCGATTCCCTCGGTCAGCTCCTCCTTCCGGCTGGTGGCTCTCCGTGCCATTTGTTGAATTGTTCGGCGGGATGGTAGCTTACTCCCCAGACTGGGATCTGCTCGAAGGACATGGCATTGCCTCCGTTCAGCTGCATCTGCGCCAGACACTGTTTCAATTCGACATCGGCGAGCATGGACCTGGCCGGATAGTTCTCGGAGAAGGCGTTAGCGACGGGTCCTGGCCGCCTCTTGGCTTGGAGGACACCGGGTATTCCATGCATCGGGCCATGCCTGGCGGGATTTCGGTTCCCAGTGTGCGATTCCAGGAAACGAGTCGCGCAAAGCAAGATACTCTGTTCGCAGAGGTGGAAGTGCGGTTCGACATCCACCTCAAGTCCGCTGGCGCCCTTGTCTGGTGCGATCCCGAGATCATCCTGCGCAACTTTCAATGGCCTCTAACGCCCGAACCCTAATCCCCTGAGTCCAAGCGCGGTGCCGTATAGTCAATCAGACCAGCCCTCCGGTCGGGCACGCAACGCCGCCTAGCACAATCTGGGAGCATGAACGCGCTGGACTGGGATCACAACGCCTATTACCACCGCTTGCTCTTGCGTCACCTGCCACGTCCGTGTGATCGGGTACTTGATGTCGGCTGTGGCGCCGGGGCTTTCGCCGTGGAACTGGCCAAGAGAGCGGATCAGGTCGACGCCCTTGACCGCTCCGGGGCCATGATCGAAGAGGCCAAGCGGGTGGCACCGCCCAATGTCACATGCATCCACGCTGATGTACTGCAAGAGCCGCTGCCGGACGCCCGGTATGACGCCATCGTGTCTATGAGCGCCCTGCACCACATACCTCTTGAAGATGTCCTGCCCCGCCTGGCCGGAGCATTGCGCCCAGGCGGTGTCCTGGCAGCCGCAGCTCTGCCCCGAATCGATCTGCCGCAGGAGCTGCCCACCGAGCTCACCGCGGCGATCGGTCACCGGGTGCTCGGGGCCGCATTTGCCACCCTCAGAGCTTCTGGCCGCAAGCGCTGGTACGCGAAAGACCTCAACCACATGATCATGCCCATCGTTCTTGATCCATCTCTGACTACCCGCCAGGTGCGGCAGCAGGCGTCGGCGCTTCTGCCCGGCGCGCATGTGAGGCGGCTGGTCTTCTGGCGCTACTTCCTGCTGTGGCAGAAGCCGATCGAGACCTGACCGGGCCGGACGTTCCAAGGAGCAATGTGTTCTGGCCTGCCGCTGACCTTTGTATGACAGATCGCGATACACTGGAAACATGTCCCCAGCCATCAGTGTCCGCCTTGATCCGGAGACCATGCGTGCGCTGGCTCAGCTTGAATCGACAGGGCTGAGCAGATCCGAGGCGATCCGCAGAGCGATCCTTGACAGCGCTGGCCGGCTCCGGCGCCGAGCCGAACTGGCCGCCGAAGTGGCGGCGCTTGAGGCTGACGCGGAAGACCGGCGTGAGATGCTTGAGGTCGCAGAGTTCATGGAGAGCATGCGTGCTGCGGGGTGACATTCACGAATTCCGCCCACCCGGAGGCAGCGGGCACGAGCAACGGGGTCGGCGGTACGGGGTGATCGTGCAGGCCGACGAGTTGCTGCCGCGTTCGGTGGTCCTGGTCGCGCCCACGTCGCTGAGCGCTAGGCCCGCATCCTTCCGTCCGGAGATCGAACTGCTGGGCAACACCACCCGGGTCCTAGTTGAGCAAGTCGGCGCGATCGACGCGGGACGGCTTGGCGATCTGGTGGGTCGGGTCACCCCAGACCAGCAATGGGGGATCGACGAGGCCCTCACGACCGTCCTGGGGCTCCGCTAGCGGGAATCATCCGAGGCCAGGCAACTCCCACTGGATCGACGAACGACAGATCATTCCCTGGCGCGTGCCACGCGCCAGGGTGATCCAAGGTCATTCACGGTGACTCATGGATACTCGCGACCGCGTAATCAGGACAGACGCTTTCCCGGCTCGTCGCAAAGGTCTGCTTAGCCCCGCCGGGTTATCCCGGTGACCACCCATGCCCGGCCAAGGGCGCTGCAATACAACGCCACAATAACGAGGACCAAAGCACGTTGCAGCGCGCCACTCTGAGTGTTCGCCAGGAGCGTTACGGCGAGGACGAGCTGCACTGAGTAGGCCCCCGTCGAAATCGACGCGAAGGCGATATTCAGCGTTCTGGTTTGAGAGCTGCGGGAGAAATTTCCAGCCCGCTTTGCCCTCGGTATCAGCTGTCTGGTGGCCAGCAGGCCGACGGCCGCCATTGCGAGGCTTGATAGCCCGAGGACGACTGAGCCCCCGGTCAAGGCCACGATCGAGACGATGAAGATGTCTACAAGGGCAACGAACGCGCTCCCCGCCAGCACAGTTCGCAGCTCCCGGGTTGTGGGGTTCGCGTCATCCGCGTTGACGACCGAGACGGCGACGACCAGCAGCCCCAAGATGGCAGCGGACGCGCCCGCGCTTGTGATGAAGAAACTCTCATAGTGGCCCACCGCAACGCACCCTATCGGGCACCGGCGGCTATCTTGCCGAGGCGTGCCCGACCGTCACCAGACTGAAGGGCTGGGGCTGGCCTGCGGCCAGGGAGCCCTCTAGGATTTCTGTACTGTGCGTTAGGCGCAGCGGAGGAGCCGGGGATGGCAGAACCGCGAGACCAGATGCCAGCAGCCGCGGGCAGCGGATGCTTCCGGGCCTCCAACGCCGACCGGGAGTGGGCGATCGGCACCCTCAAGGCCGCGTTCGTGCAGGGCATGCTGGCCAAGGAGGAGTTCGACCTGCGGGTGGGCCATACGTTCGCGGCGCGGACCGGTGCGCAGCTGGCCGCAATCACCGCGGACCTGCCCGCCGGGCTGACCATAGCGACGCCGCCCCAGGTCGCCCGGGTGCAGGGCGAGCCGCGTATTCCGCGGCCCGGCCGGGTGCTCGCGGTGGCCACCGCGGTCTGTGCCGCCATGTGGCTGGTGGCGTTCAGCTTGCCCGTGAGCGGGCCGGATCACGATTCCCCTGCGGGAGCCACGCTGGCCGTGACGGCGACACTCTTCTACGTGATGCTTTTGCTCATGGCCGGGACGCCGCCCTGGCCGACTGGCTGAACAGGCACTGGTAGCCCCCGGGATCGTCCTTGGCCGGGATCAGCCGATGGCCAGATCGAGCTGATACCACGTGCCTGGCTTACCGCCGGGATTGGCCGGGCCGTCCGGGACGAACCCGGCGTTGATCAGCACCTTCTGGGACGCGACATTCTCGTGGCTGACCGCCGCCCTGAGCGTGCGCAGCCTGTACTGTGCCGCCGCCAGCCGGCAAAGTTCCCGTAGGGTCGCGGTCGCCACGCCGCGCCCGGCGACCTGCTCCGCGACCCGGTAGCCGACTTCCGCGGTGCCGTCCTCGATGTTGTACAGGTTGAACCGGCCGAGTACCGAGCCATCCTCGCCGACGAGCACGTGGTAGGCGCAGATGCCGGCATCCTGCTCAGCCAGCATGGCGCCGTGCTGCGCGGTGAACTGGTCGTAGAACTCATCGCCGCGGTCGTTGATGAAGGCGGCGAAGTAGGCGCGGTTCGCCAGTTCGAAGGCCAGGACCGCCGGGGCATGGTCGGCGCGCAGGCGCTGCAGTTCAGGCACCGCCCAACCCTACTCAGATGATGCGCTGCCGCTGGCCGGGCCAGACCACCGCGCGCGTCCGCGATGCCCCCGATCACGGCGTGATGGTCAAGACTGTGGGCGTGGAGTTCTTCTGCTACCACCGCGACCGGCCCGGCTCTGTGATGCTGCGCGAGGAACTGCTCGAGCAGCACTGGTCCTACATGGACCGCTACCAGGCGGAGATGATCGCCCGGGGCCCGACCTTCGCCGGTGACACGCCTACCGGCAGTGTGCACATCGTCGGCCTGCCCGATCCGGCGGCCGCCCGCGCGTTCGCCTTCGACGAGCCCAACTACCAGGCCGGCGTGTACCGGGACGTGCTGCTGCGCCGGTGGCGCAACCTGCTGGGGCGGACCATGTGGGACTTCCCCGGCGGCCAGACCGGCGGCAACCGGTACCTGGTGCTCGGCCTTGGCCCGGAGCCGGCCACCGACCTTGCCGTGCCGCCGGACCGGGACGAACTGATCGCTTACGGGCCTTTGCTGTCCGACAACGCGGCCACCCGGCTGGGGACGGCGGCGCTGGTCCGGGCGCCGGACCCCGGCGCGGCACGTGCCATCCTGGCCCCGGACCGGTACGCCGGCGTCGAGGTGCACGACTGGCAATTCGGCGGGCGGCCGTCATGATCGGTGGCCGCCGGCCGCGGTTGGCGAGCGCGTCTTCCGGGTCGCCCACGTGGGCGCTGACCTCGCCCCGGTCGTAGATCAGGCCCGTCGTCCGGGGCGGCCGCGAGGCCGGCGTCGATCACGCTCTTGGCGGCGCCGAAGTCCTTCGCGGCCAGGTGGGCGTGGGCGAGGAACCGCAGTTCGCGCAGGTCCCCGTGTGAGGCGGCGGCCCGCTTCTGGTAACGGGTAACCGCGTCGCCTGCCTCACCGAGCGTCGCCTTGGCGCCGATCCACTGGTAATGCGCCTGCTCGCCGCCGGGGCCGAGGTCGATCGAGCGCTGGTACTGCTCGATGGCCCGCCGGATCGTTATCCGCCCATGGCAGTTGAGCAGGTAGCCGTACTGGCGCAGCAGCAGTGCGGCGGCCGGGCCGGCGCAGGCATGGGGCCTGGCTGCGCGCATGCAAGACCGCGGGCGGTTCAGCGGATAGCGAGCGCGCGCTAGCTGAAGGGGCGGCCCCAGGCCTTGCCCACGGTCAGTGGGTCGGTGACGGTGATGGCCGGGTCCGCGGCGATGGCCTGGATGATCTGCTGGTAGTCCGAATAGCAGTACCGCACCGTGGTGTTCGTCCAGTGCAGCGCCGGGTTGGTCGAGGTGCAGTCCCACCGCATCTTGTTATGCGCGTACTTCGGGTTCTTGCCGGTGACCAGCAGGTAGGCCTGGAGCGTGTACCACTGGCCCGGCTTCAGTGCCTCGATCCGGTTGATGATCGTCGAGGGCAGCGTGTAGCGCCCGTTCTGCACGTGGACGGTGTAGCACGGCTGCGTGGGCTCGTTGCACGGGCCACCGGTGACCGCGATGGTGTATTGCCAGTAAGGCGGCGTGCTCGCGTCGGCGAGCTTGGTGGTGCCGTGCTTGGCCTGGTCGTACTGGCGCCCCCAGTCGAAGCAGGTCGAGCTGTACTTCGTTTGAAGATTCACGACCGCCGGGTTCTTGGTGTACGAGCCGGGATAGGCGATCATCCCGGCGGCGCCGGGCAGCCCATGCGCCTTGATCGTGGCTTCGCTCCCGCAGGTCTGCGCCTTCGCTTCGGCCGGGGTGAAGTTCTCAATCTGCTGGAGGGTCGGGTACGTGGCGGTGTGCGACACGAACGACCAGCCGAAATTCTGCGCCAGGTTGGTGGCATCGGCCCAGGACGCCGTCAGGTCGTCGTTGTAATGCGTGCAGTTCCTCGTTGTGTCACCGGTCTTCTTCGTGACCAGCGTCCCGGTGCCCGCCATGCCCAGCGACTGAAGGTAAGGCGCGACCGTCCCATCCAGCGTGGCGATGTTGGTGTCATCCTCCACGCAGTTATCGGCCGCCGACATCTCGGTGCGCGAGAACAGCAGGGTCACGAACGGCCCGGGCGCTGCCGCGTTGTGCGCCGGCGCCGCGGCCGCGCGGGGCGCCTGCCCGGGGCTGGTCCCGGCCATGCCGGCGGCAGGCACGAGCACGACCGCCGCAGCCAGCGTTACGGCACTCAGCAGGCCTGCACGCCTCATGCCCACGGTGCCGGTGCGGCCGGTGCGCCGGAGCCGGGCGAGTAGCCGCCGTGGGTGGTTCCTGTCCCGGTCCGTCGCCCCGCTCATGGTGACAACCTCTCTCACTGGGTCCTGGTTGCTCTAGCGGGGTTTCCCACGATACGCCCCGCCCTTCAGCGCGCGCCGTAAGGCTTGAACCGGGCCAGCGGACCCGCCGCCGAGGCCTGCGGCGTCAGGAGCTGGAGCGGGCCCTTATCGGGAACCTGGCCGTTGAGCACCAGGAAGGAACTCAGGCCGTCCTTGGTGTAGTCGATCGGGTAGGCGCGGGTGCCACCGCCGGTGGTGGCTTCGGGGATCGTCATCGTGGTGAATCCGCCCTGGGCGTCCCCGATCAGCAGGAAGTCCGGCGCGTTCTGGCCGGCGACCACACCACCGACGACGTAGATGTCCGGGTTGTGGTCACCGTTGACATCGCCAACCGCGAGCGACACCCCGCCTTTCAGCGTGAGCAGAGTCTTCGGTGCGCCGAACGTCCCGTTGGCCAGCTGGAGGCGTTCAGCGAGCTGGTTCCTGGTGAGCGTGATGAGGTCGGGGCGGCTGTCGTGGTTGACGTCGACCATGGCGGCGTCCACGGCGTTGACCGGGGCGCCGAGGATCGAGGACACATCCTTGAAGCCGTGGCCCTGCTCGTTCTCGAACAGGTGCAGGCCGCCTTCTTCCCCGCAGACCAGCAGGTCCGGCCAGCCGTCACTGTTGTAGTCAACGGTGTGCGCGCACAGTGACCCGATTTCCAGATCGAGCCCCATGGCCGGGTCGTCGGCAAAGGACCCATGCCCGGTGTTGATGTAGAACCGGTCCATGGAGGGCATGCCGTCCGGGCGCAGCGACTCCGTGCCGTAGAAGATGTCCGGGTAGCCGTCGTTGTTCGCATCCAGGACGGCGCCATACCGGCCACGCCCCCACGGGTCGGACACATTCCATGGGTAGGCGTCATCGGCGAATGTGCCGCCAGCCTGCTGGAGGAAAAGGGCATTCGACTTCACCGCGGAGCCGCGATCGGCTCCGACGCTGCAGAAAAGGTCTTCCCTGCCATCCTGGTTGAAATCAGCGGCCTGGCAGTCGTGCCGGTCGAGGATGGAACTGAAAAAGTTCACATCAATCGGGCTGAACGTGCCGTTCTTGTTGTTGATCCACAGGTTGGCCGGATGCCAGTGGCGGGCCACGAAGATATCCGGCCAGCCATCACCGTTGAAATCGGCAACGGCCGCGCTGAAGGTCCAGTCCACCGGGCTGCTGATGCCCGCGGCCGATGCCTGGTCGGTGATGGTCACCGGAACCGGGGCCGCCGGCGGGGGTGTCTTCGGCGGCGGGCTCGGCGCGGGGCCGACGCCCGGGATGGCCGGCACGGGAGGAACGGGCGCAGGTGACCGGGTGGGGAGCGAGACGGGCCCGGTGCTGCAGGTCGCCTGTTCGACAAGCGGGTTCGGGCCTTGGCGGCCCACCAGGGTGAGGTCCGACCCGGCCGCGCCGGCGGCAAGGCCAATGATCTCGTCGCTGGCCGTGGCGGCGTCGGCCGAGACCGCCGTCGTCCAGGCCGTCCCGTTGAAGTGCACCACGAGCGTCTGGTTGAGCTGCTTGGCCGCGTTGTAGTAGGTGCCAGCGGCCCAGATGTTGCTGGGTGAGATCACCGCGACCTTGCGCAGCGCCCCGGCGCCGGGGATCGGTGACTTACTCCAGGTGCTGCCGTTCCAGTGCAGCGCGAGCGGCCGCTCGGCGCTGCCATCGTTGTAGTAACCCACGGCCCACGCATCGCTGGCCGTCAGCACGTCAACCGCAGTCAGGACCGTCTCGACCTTGCCCGGCGACGGCACGCCGCCCGCACCGCTCACCGACACCCAGGTGGGCGACGGCTTGGTCGTGTCGTAGCGCAGCACGAGCGGCGTCAGCCCCGATGCGGTCATCCGGTAGCCGACGGCCCACAATCCGGTCGCCTGCGTCCCGCTGACAGCCGTGAGCGTGTTGTCCGACGTCCCATCGTTGGGGCTCGCCAGCGTGGCCAGCGTCCCGCCCGAGGCGTGCTCGATCAGGGTGTGCCGCGTCCCGTCACCGGTCAGCTGGAAACCCACCGCCCAGGCGCTGCCATCGGCCAGGGTGTCGACACCGGTGAAAAGCGCGTCGCCGCTGAAGCTCCCGGACGGGACCACCGACCACTTCGTCCCGTTCCAGTGCAGCGCCAGCGGCGCATAGGGCCCCGCCTGCGCGAACCCGACCGCCCACCCCGAACCGGGGATCATGGAAACGCTGTTGAGGGCATCATTTCCGCTGCCCTGGTCCGGCGACGCGACGACCGACCAGGCCGACCCGTTGAACCGCTCGGCCAGGGTCCGGTCCGCGCTCCCCTGCGTGCTCAGGTCGCCCACGGCCCAGGTCTGGCCGGCGGACACGGAGCTGGCACTCGTAAGCTCACCGCCCCCGGCCGGCGCCCCCGTCCCGCGGTTCAGGGAACCACATACCGAGGCATCAGCGTGGCCGGCGCCCGCGCTCAGCAGCGCAAGTGGCACCACGGCGAGCGCCGAGAACGCCGCAACCAGCCCAAAAGCCGGCCGGTTTCTCCCCATAACCTGCTACCTCCCGACGGATCACCGTCTGTCCCGAGCAGCAGGTCGATTATCGGTGTGGCCGGCCGGACGGACCAGGGGCCACCGTGACGAATAAGTAAAGACACCCCAAATCGTGATACAAGAACCGGAAAACGTGCCCGCGGCTATCACTCCAGTGGGCCGAGCGGGGCGCGCTACCAGGCGGTGCTCATGCCCGTGTAGGGGTCCATCCCGCCACCTTGCGGCAGGTTGACGCTGAGCACGGCCACGGCCCGGGTGGTGAGGTCGATTCTGGCCAGGCGCAGCACGGGAGTTCCCTGGCTGCCGTGCGGGTTGCTCACCGACTCGGTCAGGAGCAGGGACCGCCCGGTGGGATCCAGCGCCATCTGGCAGGACGGCGGGATGAAGGCCCCGGTCAGCGTGGCGATCACCTGCTGGCGGCGCCCGGTGGCCGTGGCATAGGCGGCGATCTGCCTGGCCCCCCGGCGCCCGGACGATGACCTCGTGCACAGGTAGAACGACCTGGCATCGGGGCTCAGCGCCACCGCGGACAGGGCCGGCCGGGACAGCGCCCCGCTCAGCACCACATGGCTGCGCTGGGCCACCGGGCCCGCGGCCGCACTGGTGGGCAGCACCCGCACCACCTGGCGGGTGAAATGTCCCTCGCCCAGCACATGCCAGTTCCCGGCCAGGTCCCAGCCGGTGAATGCCAGCAGCCGGCCGTTCGCCGACATCGACACGGGCCCGCTCAGTGCCACGTCGCCCGGGTTACCGCTGACGTTCACCTCGCCCCACTCCCGGGACCGCCCGGTGCGGGCATTGACGACACCGATATGTCCGGGGCTGCCCTTCCCGCATCCGCTGAGTGCGTAGCCGATGACCCGGCCGCCCGTGCCGGCGGCCAGCGATGACACCCAGCCGGGCAGCTCGGGGCCCACCGCCGTCAGCCCGCCGAGGCGGCCCCGGCCGGTGAGCCGGACCCGGTAGAGGCGCGTCCCGCACCGGGGGGCGGTGACCGGCTCCGCGAGCACAAAGCTGCGCGGCCCGGTGGCCGCGACCGCGCTGACGCCCGCCGCGATACGGGTGACCTGCCGTGCCACCAGGGCGCCAGTGGCCGAGGAGCGAACCTCAAGCGGCCCGTTCGCCTCGGCGGTCGTCACGGCATCGGCGAAGAACCGCGGCACGGCCGCCGGCACGGGCGGCGGTGCGCTCTGCGCCCGCGGTACGCCCGGATGACGCAGGCGCTGGTGCGCCGGTGGCCGGCCGCCCGTGCCGATCTGGCCGAGCATGACGCCGACGGCCCCGGCCAGCAGCGCGGCCACCAGGCCAATCAGCAGATAGCGGCGGCGCTGGCGCCTGCGGGCCTCCTTGATCAGGGCCTCGGCGTCGTGACCACGATCGGGCGCCAGGTGTGGCGGGGCGGTTGTCATGGCAGCTCCAGCGACACTTGCTCGATGATCTCCGCCAGCTCCTGCGGCCGGTAACCGCTGCGCCGGGCCAGCTCGACCAGCTCGCGCGCCTTGGCCACCACCGGGCTGCGCTGCGGCGCGATCCCGGTGACGGACACCCCGCGGCCACGGCGGAACTCCACCAGCCCCTCCTCCCGCAGCGTCCGCAGCGCGCGCAGGACGGTGTTGGCGTTGACCCCGAGTACCGCGGCGAGGTCCCGGGCCGGCGGGAGCCGCTCACCCGCGCCCACTTCGCCCTCGGCGATCGCCCGGCGGATGGCCGCGGCGACCTGCTCATGCAGCGGCACCGGGCTCGCATGATCAATCTCCAACATGGGGTTGGTGCTACTCACATTGTCACCATATCAGGCAGCGTCGCGAGCGGCAACGCCGGCCGGACGCGCACGCCGGGCCGGAGCGGATCCACCCGTCCGGGGCTCCTCCCAACCGGAATGGCGGCTGCGGCGTCCTAGCCGTAAACAGGCTGGCGTGCCCGCATGCCGGGCACGGAAGGTGAGGACTCGTACATGAGAAAGTCATTCGGCCCGGCGGTGGCGCTCACTGCCCTTCCCGCGCTGCTTATCGTGCTTGGGCCGGCAGTGCCTCGGCACAGCCCGCAAGCGGGAATCCACCGCCCCCGAAGGGGTTCGAGGCGGACTCGGCGAGCTTCGTGTCGGCGCAGACCGGATTCGCGCTGGGCACCCGCCACTGCAGCGAGCTGCCCTGCAAGGCGCTGCTGGAGAAGACCGCCGACGGCGGCAAGACCTGGGCCTCGGTGCCCGTGCCGGCGGTGTCGCTGGTTCCGACGTTCACCGGCTCCCCGGCGTCGGCGGTGAGCACGGTGCGGTTCGAGAACGCCAGCGACGGCTGGCTGTTCGGCCCCGGCCTGTGGGCCACCACCGACGGCGGCGCGCAGTGGCACCAGGTCTCCATGTCCGGCGAGGTCATCGCGCTGGCCGCGGCGGACGGGGTGGCGTTCGCCGCCACCGAGCCGGTCAACGGCGGCCTCAACCAGGCCCGGCTGTACCAGAACCAGGCCGGCAGCACGACGTGGGCCCATGTCCCCGGGGTGGCACCGGCCGACGCGCTGACGGTGTCCGGTCACTCCGTCTGGGCCGGGATCGCGCCGACCATGTCGACGTCCACCGACAGCGGCAAGCACTGGTCCAAACTGCCGTTCAGCTGCCCGCCCGGCAGGCCAGACGCCAGCGCGCTGGCGGCAGCGTCGCCGGCCGACGTCGCGCTGGCATGCACCAACCCGGCATTCCCGCAGCCCGGCTCCAGCCAGAAGAACGTCTACACCTCCGCCAACGGCGGGCGCACCTTCCAGCTGGCCGGGCACCCCGCCGAGCCCGGCGAGACCGGCCTGCTGGCCATGCCACCTGGCCAGCCGCAGATGATCACGCTGACGGCCACCAGCGGTGCCAGCTACCTGTACCAGTCGGCCACCGGCGGCAAGACCTGGTCCCGGGCGACGTACTTCGATGGCGGCCTGAGCTTCCGTGACCTGGCCTACGCCTCGGCGACCACCGGCTACCTGGTCCACTACAACGGCGGCCCGGTCATCGCCTACGGCAAGGGGCTGATGAAGACCACGAACGCCGGCGCGAGCTGGGTGACCGTGCACATCCCCTGACCCGCCCTGACGGCAACGGCGGCCGCGGCGTTACGACGGCCGGGGCCGCCGCTGCCCACGGGCACGCCGGGCAGGCCAGCGCTCGCCCAGGACGGCGTGGTACCGGGCGCTGGCTCAGCCGGGGCTGGCCCAGCGCTGGTAGCTGGCCCGCAGCGCCTGCCTGCGTTCGGGGTGGGCCAGGACGTCGTCGTTGTCCGACCATTGCTCGACCGAACCGATGCCGACGGGCAGCCTGGCGATCTGCGGGTCGGTGACCTCAGCCAGCAGCGCTTGCGGGATCGCCGGGTCGACGGTGCGGAACGGGCGGTCCCAGAACGGTGTCACGGCCACGGCCGGAGCGGGCAGGCCCCGGGCACGTTGGGCAGCCAATAGCGTTTCGCAGGCTGCGGCGATGCCGTCTTCGCGCTCCCGCCAGTCCGGCGCCGTGGCGGCGGCGGTCAGCGCGCCGGCCAGGCCCGCGGCGACCGGGAGCGCCCGGAACATCGTGCCGCGCCACTTCGCATAGGGCGGCCAGCGGCGGGACAGCGCGAAGGCCAGCCATATCAGGTCACCGGCCAGCCGGGCGCACAGCAGCCGGGAACCAAGTTCGTCACCGCGGCCCGCGGCCCGGCCGGCCAGCGGCAGCTGCTGCGTGATCTTCTGCCAGCCACAGGCGAGGACGTAGCGCTCGACGTCCGCGGGATACCAGGCCAGCATCGCCCGGACCGGTGCCAGTTCCCTGGTCTGGTCGGTGAAGACCGGGCCGGCTATCACCTCCAGCACGCTCTGGCCGGTCAGCATCAGCCAGTCCGGCACCGACAGCCCGGCGGCAGGGTCCGCGCCCAGCAGGCAGGCGGCGAAGCCGGCCACGGTCGCGACCTCGACCTTGTGGGACACCGGAAACCGCACCGGCCAGCCCCGGTAGGACTCGGGCAGCTCACGTTCCAGCAGGTCGCTGAGCTGCGGCACGGCGCCGCGGTCGGGCTCATCGACCAGCAGCGTCAGCCGGCATCCCCAGTCGTGATCGCGGCTCATCTCGTCGTCGAGGCCGAGCACATCCGACCCCGAGCCGAGCCGCCCGGCCGCGTACCGCAACCCGGGCATCGCCCCAGCGAGCAGCGGCGCCACAACGCCGGCATGAAACAGCCGGGCCAGCTCACGCCCGGACGGGTCAGGACCAGTCATAAGGCAGTATTTCCCGTTGACCCGCCCGGCCGCACCCTGGCACGCTCGGCCCATGCATGCGGTGGTGTCCACGGTCAGCATCCAGGACGTGGCGGTGGCCCGGGAGTCGCTGGCGGGCCTGCGGCTGGACCTGGTCCCGCGGGCGCCCGGCTTCGTCAGCGGCTACTGGCTCGAGCCGGTCAATGGCATCGGCATGTCCGTCATCGTGTTCGAGACCAGGGAGCACGCCGAGCAGGCCGCCGCCTACCCGGTCCCGCCGCTGCCGGGCGTCACGCCGCTGACCCTGGAGATCCGCGAGGTGTACGCCAGCGCCTGAGCCAGGCCGCGGCGGCGCTGGCCTGCCCGGCTCTAGCCGAGCTTGGCTTCGGGCAGGAGCGGCTCGAACAGCTCCACCGGGTTGCCGGACGGGTCCTCGGCGATGATCTGCTTGCCGCCCGTCCCGGTGACGATGTCGTTGCGGAACCGGACACCGTTGCCGCGCAGCCGCGCGACCAGGCCGGCCAGATCGGTGACCTCGATGGCGAACCGGTTCCAGCCGCCCGGCTGCGGCACCGTGCCATCCGGCATTGCCTGGCCGCCCCCGGGCCCGCCGCCCGGCGCGCTGAGCACCAGCCGCAGCTCACCCCGGGACAGCATCGCGAAGGATGGGGCCGGGTGCATCACCTCGGTGAAGCCGAGGTTCTGGCTGTAGAACGCTATCGCGGCAGCCACGTCGTTGACGATGTACCGGACGCTGACCGTAGCCATCCGCATGCCTCCCTGGGTGTCATCATGTCGGCCGGCCACCGCCGCGGCCGGCCCGCACGATTCCATCCTGCCCCTTTGCAGCCAGAGCCCTGCCCGATCAGGACCGCCCGGCCGGCCGCGGCGGGGTGCCCGCACCGGCCGGCTGGGCGCTGACGGCGTGGCGGGCGTCCTCGGTGACGAGGTCGAGGTTGATCGCGGCGCCCGCGGTCAGCCCGGCCGCCGCGGACGTGATGACCTGGGCCTGGGGGTTGGTGACGTTGCCCGCGGCCCACACCCCGGGGATGGCCGTCGCGCCGGTGGCGTCGGTCTCGATCCGGGTCGCCACCACGTGCCCGTCGATCCGTACCTCGGCCGGGCTGAGGCCGAGCGGGGCGAGCAGTTCGGCGCGGGCCATCATCCGCGGCGCGACGATGACCGCGTCGAGCGGCACCCGGTGGCCGCCGGCCAGCCGCACCCCGGTCAGGCCGCCGGTACCGGCCTCGATCTCCTCGACCGTGCCCTCGATGACCTTGACGCCGAGCGCGCCGAGTTGCCCGCGCTGCTCGCCGGTGAGCACCTGGCCGGTGTGCTGTAGCACCGTCACGTGCGGGCTGAGCTGCCGGAACAGCAGCGCCATGTGCATGGTCGCCGGCCCGGTGGCCAGCACACCGATGCGCTTGCCGGAGACCTCCCAGCCGTGGCAGTACGGGCAGTGCAGCACGTCCTTGCCCCACCGGGCGGCAAGGCCCGGCACGCTGGGCAGTTCGTCGCGCAGCCCGGTGGCGATGAGCAGCCGCCGGGCGGTCACCGGCCGGCCGCCGACATCGGCCAGGAACCGCCGGCCGTCCCGGCTCAGCGCGGCGACCCGGGCATCGGTGATCTGGCCGCCGTACCTGGTCACCTCGTCGCGCCCGGCCGCGTAGATCTCCGCGGGCGGCGCACCGTCGCGGGTGAGGAAGTTGTGCACGTGGCCGGCCGGGGCGTTACGGGGCTCGCCCGCGTCCGCCACCAGCACCGAGCGGCGGGACCGGGCCAGCGCGACCGCGCCGCTCAGGCCCGCGGCACCGCCACCGACCACGACTACGTCATAGTTCCTGTTCATGCGGCCACCATGAGCCGCGGACGGCCAACTTGACAAATCTTGTTGCCGGATCGGCAATAGACAGATGAACCGCGACCCGGTACTGGCGGGGGTCGGGCCCCGGCTGCGGGCCCTGCGCCAGCAGCGTGGCACCACGCTCGCCGAACTGTCCGCCGTGACCGGCATCTCGGTGAGCACACTGTCCCGGCTGGAATCCGGCGGCCGCAAGCCGACCCTGGAGCTGCTGCTGGCCCTGGCCCGCGCGTATCAGGTGCCACTGGACGAGCTCGCCGGTGTCCCACCGCCGGGCGACCCGCGCATCCGCACCCGGCCGGTGCAGCGCAACGGGCGCACCCTCCTCCCGCTGACCCGCCGGCCGGGCGGGATACGCGCCTACAAGATGCTCATCCCGGCCGGCGAGCCCGATGGCCCCATGCAGAGCCACGAGGGCTACGAGTGGATGTACGTGCTGTCCGGCCGGCTGCGGCTGCGGCTCGGCGAGCACGACCTGGTCATGAAGCCGGGCGAGGCCGCCGAATTCGACACCCGCACCCCGCACTGGTTCGGCAGCCCGGGGCCGGAGCAGGCCGAATTGCTGATTCTCTTCGGGCCCCAGGGTGAGCGGCTGCACATCCGGGCCCGCCCCCGCGCCCGGGACTGACCACCGCCGGCCATGCCCGCCCGCCACCGGGTCGGGCCGCCGGTCACGTCCGCGCGCCGCGCGGGGTGGCGCGCTGGCCCTCGGGGGGTGCCTGCGCCGCGAGCGCCAGCGCGAGCTGGTCACGGGAGTTGACGCCCAGCTTCTGGTAGACGTGGCGGAGGTGGTATTCGACCGTCTTCGGGCTG
This sequence comes from uncultured Actinomycetes bacterium, assembly GCA_963730235.1. Taxonomy (GTDB): domain Bacteria; phylum Actinomycetota; class Actinomycetes; order Streptosporangiales; family Streptosporangiaceae; genus DASXKD01. The sequence continues at coordinate 92,725 of CAVSRH010000018.1, read as the reverse complement.
AGGAACAGCGCCGCCGCGGCTTCCCGCGTCGTCCGTCCCGCGGTGAGCAGCAGGGCGATCTGCAGTTCTTGAGGTGTCAGCTCCTCGATCGTGCTCGGGTCACGGCGCCGGCGTGTCTCCCCCGTGGCCGCGAGTTCGGCGCGGGCGCGATCGGCCCAGGGGCGGGCGTCCAGGCGCTCGAACGTGTCTGCGGCCGCGCGGAGTTGCTCGCGGGCGAGCAGCCGGTTCCTGGCTCTGCGCAACCGCTCGCCATAGGCCAGCCGGGTGCGGGCCGCCTCGAACGCATCGGGTGTCTGCTCGTGCAGCAGCATCGCCTGCTCGAAGTCGTCCGCGAAGCCGGTGTCCGCGGCGAGCATGCCCCGGCAGCGCAGCGCGCGGGCGAGTGACCACGGCTGTCCCTTGGCGCTGGCGACGGCCGATGAACTCGCGCGGCGGCCTGCCGTGCCTCGCCGTCCCGGCCGAGCCGCAGGTAGGCGTCGGTGAGCTCGGCTGCCGGGGACAGATCGGCGTCGGTGATCGCGAGGTCGCGCAGCAGCTGCTGCTGATGCTCGAAGTGCCCGGCGGCGCGGCCGGCGTCGCCGAGGCCCAGCTCCAGCTCGCCGAGCGCCGCCGTCGCCCAGATCTCACAGAGCCCCATGCCCAGCTCATGGCAGAGGCTGAGCGCTTCGGCGGCACAGGCCCGGCACTCCTGCTCCCGCCCGCGGCGCGCCTGCAGCCAGGCGAGCCCCGCCAGGCCGAACGCCAGCTCGGTCTGCTGCCCGCTCTCGCGGGCCAGGTCGATCGCCTCCTGGTAGGTGGCCGCGGCGGCCGCCCAGCGGTCGGTGCCGACCTGGTCGCGGGCGATCAGGTTGAGCGCGAACGGGAGGGCGCCGACCGCGGCGCGGGCCCGTGCGGTCCGCAGCGCGTGTTCGAGCAGCGGGCGCCCGGCGCCGGTCTCCCGCAGGAACAGCGGCCCGAGGGCCAGCCAGGGCATCAGCCGGAGGTCGTCGCGCAGCTCGGCCGAGTTCTCGGCGAGCGTGACCGCCTCGTGGACCGCTTCCGCCCCGGCCGCCGCGTCGCCGCCGAGGATCCGGGCCATCCCGGCGGCCATCGCCGCCAGGAAGCGCGCCCGTACCGAGGGGCTGGCGGGCAGCTTCTGCCCGGCCCGCTCGGCGGCCGACAGCATCTGCGCCGGGTCGCCCGCGTAGAAGCAGGCGATGGCGGCCTCGGCCAGCATCGCGACGGCCCGCTCCGGGTCCGCCCGCTCGGCCGCCGCGGTCAGGATCGCATGGCCGCGCATCACCGGGCCGCAGCCGTGTCGCGATGTGGCCAGCCAGCTCGTCGATCTCGACCAGCGTCGCCGGGGTCGCTGGCCGCCGCCCGCGCCTCGCCGAGCAGGGCGACCGCGCGGTCGGTGAAGCCGGCGAGCCAGCCCGCCTCGGCCGCCTCCCGCAGCAGCCGGGCGCGCCGCTCGTCGCCGGCGGTGAGCCGGCCGGCCCGCTCGAACGCCGCGGCCGCGGTCGCGTAGCGCGCTGCGGTCCCGGCCACGGGCGCCGGCCTGCTCGAGCGCCGCCGACGCCGTTTCGTCTGTGCCCGCCGCGGCCGCCGCCAGGTGCCAGGCGCGGCGGTCGACTGTCCCGGTCGGGCAGGGCCGCGGCGAGCGCCCGGTGCGCCGTCACGGCGCTGGCTGGCGGGCGCATCGGCGTAGATCGCCGACCGGGCCAGCGGATGGCGGAACTCCACCACGCCCGGCTGCAAGCGTCACCAGCCCCGCGCTCTCCGCGGCGGCAAGCGCCGCCAGGTCGATCCCCGAGCCGGGCCGCGGCCCGCTCCAGCGCCGGCAGGTCGCCGGTGTCGCTGGTCGCGGCCAGGACCAGGGCCTGCCGGGCGGCCGGTTCGAGCAGCCCGGCGCGGCGCAGGAAGGCACCCGCGATCCTGGCGGAGACAAGGACCGGGGCGCCCTCGGGAGCGAACGCGAGGTCCTGCGCGTCCGCGGCGAGTTCAAGCAGCGCGAGCGGGATTGCCGGCCGTCGCGCCGTGCAGCCGCGACGCTGCCTCCGGCGCCAGCCCGTGCACGAGCAGGGCCGCCTCGTCGCTGGTCAGGCCGCCGATCCGGAGCACCGGCAGGTCGGCGCCGTCCAGCAGGGACGGCTCACCCTCGCGAACCGCGACGAGCACGGCGATCGGATCGGCCACCAGCCGGCGGAAGGCGAACAGCAGCGCCTGCGCGCTCGACCCGTCGAGCCACTGGGCGTCGTCCACCAGCACCGCCACCGGGGCCTGCTCGGCGTAGGCGGCGAGCAGGCTGAGCGTCGCGGCGCCCACCGCGAACCGGTCGTGGGCCGTCCCCGGCCGCAGTGCCAGCGCGCTCTCCAGCGCGGCCGCCTGCGGCGGCGGGATCTGCCCGAGCATCGCCAGCGCGGGCCGGATCAGCTCGAGCAGTGAGCCGAACGGGATCTGCGCCTCCGACTCGATGCCGCGCGCACGCAGTAGCTGCATTCCGGCCGCCTGCTCGGCGGCGTAGCCCAGCAGCGCCGTCTTGCCGATTCCCGGCTCCCCGACCAGCGCGAGCGTCGCGCTGGTGCCCGACCGCGCCCGCGCAAGGGCCTGCCCGATCTGTTGCCGCTCATTATCGCGGCCAATCAGCATGGCGCGATTCTAGGCACCTGGTGCGAGGCGGACCAGGCGGGCGCAGGACTAGGTGGCCCCCGGAAGCGAGACCGGCCGCCCCGAACCTACGCTCGCCGGAATAACCAGCCCAGGGAGGGCCCGATGACCACGGTCGAAAACCCCGTCGAGATCGACGGAGACAAACTCATGCAGTTCGTGTTCCGCGCGGTGGACGAGGTCGGCGCCACGCTGAACACGGCGCTGGTCGTGATGGGCGACAAGCTTGGCCTCTACCGGGCCCTCGCCGGGGCGGGCCCGCTGACGCCCGCCGAACTGGCCCAGCGCACCGGGACCGCCGAGCGCTACGTACGCGAATGGCTGAACGCCCAGGCAGCGGGCAGCTACGTGGACTACGACCCGGACACCGGCCGCTACACCCTGCCGCCCGAGCAGGCCGTGGCGCTCACCGACCCGGACAGCCCGGCGTACCTGCCCGGGTTCTTCCAGATCGCCCTCGGCTCGGTGCTCGGCTCCCCGAAGATCACCGAGGCGGCCACCAGCGGCGCCGGGTTCGGCTGGCACGAGCATGTCCACGACGTCCACGAGGGCTGTGAGCGGTTCTTCCGGCCTGGCTACAACGCGAACCTGATCTCCGCCTGGCTGCCCGCGCTCGCCGGAGTCGTGGACAAGCTGGAGCGGGGGGCGCTCGTCGCCGACGTCGGCTGCGGCTTCGGCGCCTCCACGATCCTGATGGCGCAGGCGTTCCCGAACTCGGCCTTCGTCGGCTCGGACTACCACGGCGGCTCGATCGAGACGGCGCGCCGCCACGCGCACGAGGCTGGCGTGGCTGACCGGGTCCGCTTCGAAACCGCCGCCGCGGCGGCCTACAGCGGCACGGACTACGACCTTGTGACGATGTTCGACTGCCTGCACGACATGGGCGACCCGGTGGGCGCCGCGCGGCATGTCCGCGGCACGCTCAAGCCCGACGGCACCTGGATGATCGTGGAGCCGCAGGCCGGCGACCGGGTCGAGGAGAACCTGAACCCGGTGGGGCGCGCCTACTACGGGTTCTCCACGCTGCTCTGCACCCCGGCGTCGCTCTCCCAGGAGGTCGGGCTCGCGCTCGGCGCGCAGGCCGGTGAGGCGCGGATCGGGGACGTCGTCGGAACCGGCGGCTTCACCCGTTTCCGCCGCGTCGCGGAGACACCGTTCAACCTCGTGTTCGAGGCGCGCCCGTGACCCCAGCCGGCGGCACGGCAACGGCGCCCGGCGGGCCGGACCGGCCCGCCGGGCGCCGTCCGGCGTGAGCCAGGCCCGGCCCCGCTACCCCGACGCCTGCGGCTAGACGGCAGCCCGGTCACGGCAGCCGCCGGCCCTCCAGTGCGGCCAGCCGGAGTTCGAGCTGATCGACCCGGTGCCGGAGGATCTCAAGCTGGGCCTGGTCGGCCAGCCGCCGTTCCGCGGTGCGGCGCAGCCGTGGCGAGGCCTCGGCGCGGGCGGCGACCATGGCGAGGGGCACCAGCCGCTGCGGCCCGTGCGGCCCCCCGGCCAGCCGGGACGGGACCTGCCCGGTCCGGTACCAGTTGCGCAGGGCGGCGCGGGACACGCCGGTGTCGGCGGCCGCGCGTTCGAGCGTGACCCAGTCCGAGCCCTCCAGCTGAGCGTTCAGCTCAAGTTCGAGTTCCCAGTCGTCGAGCCGGTCTTCCCAGTCCATGACGGCATGCCTCCGCACACTTCTCGGTCACAACCCTATTAATAGCATGGTATTGACATGCTAAGGCGGATGCCAGACGCTGATTGTCATGTTTGAGCGATTCACCGGCCGAGCCCGGCACGCAGTCGTCCTGGCCCAGGAAGAGGCCCGGCGGCTGCAGCACAACTACATCGGCACCGAGCACATCCTGCTCGGGGTGCTCGGCGAGCCCGAAGGGGTCGCCGCCCGCGCCCTGGAGAACTTCGGGCTGTCGCTGGAGACCGGCCGCCGCGAGGTCGCGGCCATCGTCAGCCCCGGCCCGGCGGCCCCCAGCGGGCACATCCCGTTCACCCCGCGGGCGAAGAAGACCCTCGAACTCGCGCTGCGCGAGGCGCTGCAACTGAGCCACAACTACATCGGCACCGAGCACATTCTGCTCGGCCTGATGAGGGAGGGCGAGGGCGTCGCCGCGCAGGTCCTCAGGGAGCATGGCGACCTCCTCGCGATCCGCTCGGCAGTGCTCGACCAGCTGGCGGCGGGCAGCTACCAGGCCCCCCGGGGGCGGCGCTGGCTGCGCCGCCGCGGGTCCGCCGTGCCCAGCGAGCCCGGGGCCGCGGCCGAGCAGTCGCTGAACGCCACCCCCGCCGCGGACACCACGCTCAGCGAGGCCACCCGGCTGCGCCGGCGCCCGGCCGGTCGGCTCCCATCACCTGCTGCTCGCCGCCCTGGCCGACTCCGACTCCGCCGCGGCCAGGGCCCTGGCGGCCCTCGGCGTCGACCTGGACCAGGCCAAGGAGGCACTGCGCGGCGTGGACATCACCGGTACCAGCGACGAGCCGCCGGAGGAAGCCGGCCGCCGCCAGATGGTCATCCAGGTGACCAGCGAACGGCTCACCATCGAGGCAGCCGACCCGGTGATCATCAAGGCCGGCCGGGCCGCGCTCGACGCGCTGGGTGCGGCGGCCAGCCCGCCCGGCACCATCCGCGGCGACCTGCCCGCCTGCGCCAGCCTGAGCACCGTCTGGCAGGCGCTGCACGATGGCCTCACCGCCATCCAGCGGCGCGCGGCGCTGCCCACCGAGTCCCCGGCACCCCGGACACACCGGGCACCGAGGCGGCCTGACCGCGGCGGCCGGCCGACCCCGCGCGCTCACCCGCCGGCCCTGGCCGACCGCACCTCACCCCCCGGCGCTGGCGGGCAGGCCGCACTCCACCCCCCGGGCCCTGGGCGGCCAGGCGCAGGTCAATACGACGTTACGCAGGCCCGCCAGGCCGGGACCCGTAGCTCAGCGGGCCAGCGCGGGGCGCAGCGCCCGGGCGGCGAACGAGAGCCGCAGCGCGCTGGCCGCCATGGCCACCGCCATCACCCAGGTCAGCGACGCGCCGGCGAACGGCACGCCGATGATCAGCGCGGCGTCCAGGGCGATGACACCGATCAGGCCGGCGGCGCCCGCGCGCGCGGCCACCCGGTAGCGGGTGCCCCGTGCGGACGTGGCCAGCAGGGCGATCGTGGCCGCCAGCGCCAGGACGGCCAGGATGCCGGCCGGCCGCGGCACGGCCAGGGCCCGGCTGGTGAGCAGCGCCGCGAGCCAGCAGGCGCCGACGGCCGGCCCGGCGCCGAGCAGCCTGCGGGCGGCGCGGCGGGCCGGATTCACCCGGGCGAAGCCGGCCACGATCGCGTCGGCCGCGCCGAACTCCGCCACCGCGGATTCGGCCGCGAGATCGGGGGCCAGGCCCTGCCGGAGGTAGGACTGGTAGGTCTCGGCGAGGCCGTCGGCCAGTTCGTCGACGATCGACGCGGGCAACTGGGCCGCCAGCGTGGCCAGGTAGCTGCTGATCAGGCGGGGCTGGGACATGGCCCCTCCAGCGCGGCGGACACCATGGCCGAGAAGTCACGCCAGTCCGCCCGCCTGCCGGTCAGCGCCCGGCTTCCCGCCGGGGTCAGCCGGTACTCGCGCCGGCGGCGCCCGCCGACCACCGACCAGGACCCGGTGATCAGCCCGGCCTGCTCCAGCCGCCGCAGCGCCGGGTAGATCGTCCCGGTCGGCAGGTCCAGCCGGCCGCCGGTGCTCTGCCGCAGTGCCTCGATCATCGCGTAGCCGTGCTGCGGGCCGCCTTCGAGGGCGGCCAGCAGCATCGCGTCCAGATGGCCCTTCAGCTCCTCGGCCCTCATACGTAGTAACACTACACCGGGCCTTCCGGCCAGGCGATCTGTAGAGTAGTGTCGCTATAGGTAGTAACACTAGATATGGTCCCGAGCGCGGCTGGCGGCGGGCCGGCAACGGGCCCGCCGCCGCCGGGGCGGGGCCCCCGGCCGCCGATCTGGATACGGAGGGAGCGGTGAGCGAGCATGACGCGCACGCTGAGCCTGGTCATCCGCAATCTGCTGTTCACCATCGTGATCCCGGGCCTGGGCGGCGCGTGGGTTCCGTGGCGGATCCTGACCCGCGGCGGGCACGCCCCCGCCGTGGCGGCCTGGGAGGCGACCGTGGTCATCGCGGCCGGGATCGCCCTGTACATCTGGTGCGCCTGGAACTTCGCCGCGGTGGGCGGCGGCACGCCGGGCCCGTGGGACGCACCGCGGCAGGTGGTCGCGGCCGGGCCGTACCGGTGGGTGCGCAACCCCATCTACATCTCCGCGCTGCTGGTCGTCCTGGGGCAGGCCTGGCTGTTCGGATCGCTGGCACTGCTGGTCTACGCCGGCGCCATGGCCCTCGCCTGCCACCTGTTCGTCGCCGGCTACGAAGAGCCGTCGCTGCGCCGCCGGTTCGGCAGCACGTACCTGGAGTACCGGCGCACGGTGCCGCGCTGGATCCCGCGCCGGCCACGCGGCGCGTAACGCAGCGGGGCCCGGCCGTACGCCCGGCGCGGCGGCGGCCGGTCAGCCCGCGCAGAGCCGGGCCGGTCAGCCCGCGCAGAGCCGGGCCGGTCAGCCCGCGCAGAGCCGGGCCGGTCAGCCCGCGCAGAGCCGGGCCGGTCAGCCCGCGCCAGCCTGGCCAGTGCCTGCTCCGCCTGGGCGGCGAGCGCGCCGACGAGATCGGCCGCCGACGTCAGGTCCGTGATGAGGTCGATGGCTTCGCTGGCCCACACCTCCGCAGGCAGGTCGCCCCGTGCCACCGCGTCCTGGTAGGCCCGCTGGGCCCCGGTGTCGGCGGCCAGCTCCGCCTCCCGGCCCCGCCACTGGTCAAGGTAGGGGTGGCCGAGGCTGCGGCCCGGGTACCTCGACGGCCACGGGGCGCCACGGGCGATGTCCAGGACCGTGCTGCGCTCGGTGTCCTCGCCGCGTCCCTCGATGATCGCCTTGACGGTGGCCGGCTCGGCGAGCGCCTCCGGGGTCACCTGGAACCGGGTCCCGATCAGCGCCCCGGCCGCGCCGAGGGCCAGGGCCGCCGCCACGCCACGGCCGTCGGCGATACCGCCGGCGGCCAGCACCGGCGTCGGCGCCGCGAGATCGGCCACGATCGGGACGAACGGCAGCGTCGACATGCCCTGGTGGGCACCGTGCCCGCCGGCCTCGGTGCCCTGCGCCACGATGACGTCGGCGCCGGCCTCCAGCGCCTCCCTCGCCTCGGCGAGATCGGTGACCTGGATGATCAGCGCCGCCCCGGCCCGCCGGATGGGCGCCACGAACGGCCGCGGGTCGCCGAACGACAGCATGACCGCCCGCGGCCGGTAGGCCAGCGCGAACTCCACCGTGGCCACGTCGGCCGACCAGCTCTGGAATCCGACGCCCCAGGGCCGGCCGGTGCCTTCGGCGACGATGGGCAGCTCGCGGGCCAGCCAGTCCCGGTCCCCCCGGCCGCCGCCGAGCAGCCCCAGGCCGCCACCGTTGGAAACCGCCGCCGTCAGGGCACCGCCGGCGGATCCGCCCATCGGCGCCAGGGCGATGGGATGCCGTATCGCAAAGAACTCCGTGAAAGGGGTGCGCAACGTCATGCCCGCCATCATTCCCGCACCCAGGCGCGCCCGTGCGGGCGGGCGCACTCGCAGGCGGCGGTGCGCCGGTGGCGCCGGCCTGGTCATGGCCGCGTCATGGCGCGGGTGGTGACTAAAATGCGGGGAACCGCTCACGGGGGGTGAAGGCGGAGTTGACACCGCACGACGAATCCGGCCGCACGCCGGCCCAGGTGGTCCTGCGCGACGGCCTGATCGTCTCGATAGAGAGCCAGCCGGGCATCGGCGCGACGCCGTTCCGCCCGCGGCCGCCTGGTGGAACCTGACCCGCCGCGGGAGCAGCCCTAGCCGTCCTCGCGGTCCCAGTGCGGCCGCCGGAACAGCCGGCCCAGGACGTCGTGCAGGCTGTGCCCGGTGTCCTCCAGCGCGTCGACCCGGTACACCGGCGGCCCGCCGGGCGGCGGCAGCTCGCTGGCCTGCGCGTCATCCAGGCTGCTCTGGATGTGGCTGCGGGTGATCTCCCGCACCGAGTCGGCGTCGATGAAGCGCAGGCCGCCCGGCGTGGCGATGACGATCCCGTCGAAGACGTCGAGCTCGGGAATCTGCAGCACGTGCTCCAGGGTGCCGATCTGCGTGCCCGTGCTGCTCAGCACGGGCACGCCGGGCACTGCCGCCTGGTAGGAAACAGCCGAGTCGTCAGCCATGCGGCCCCTTTGCCTCGCGCGGGGCGGACCGGCCGGCCCGCCGGATCCCAGGAGCGTACCAGTAGCTAGTGGGACCGCCGGCGCAGCAGGAACGGGATGAGCGCCGATTCGAGCTGTACCCGCAGGCTCATCTTGCTGTCGCCCTCACGGCGCTCGGCGAAGTGAATGGGCAGCTCGACGACCTTCAGGCCACGGCGGACCGACCGGTAGTTCATCTCGACCTGGAAGCTGTAGCCGTTGCTGCGGATGCTGGCCACGTCGATGGCCCGCAGGGCGGAACTGCGCCAGATCTTGAAGCCCGCGGTGACGTCGCGGATGCCGAGCCGCAGCAGCGCGCGGACGTAGTAGTTGGCGAAGCCGGACAGCGCGCGGCGGTGCCACGACCACTCGCTCGCCAGGCTGGCGCCGGCCACGTACCGGGAGCCGATCACCACGTCGGCATTGGCGGACAGCAGCGTGCCCAGCATCTGCGGCAGATACTTCGGCGCGTGCGACAGGTCGCTGTCCATCTGCACGACGAACTCGGCGCCGGCCTGCATCGCCCGGATCATCCCGTCCACGTAGGCGCGGCCGAGCCCCTGCTTGCCCGGGCGGTGCACGACGCTCATCCGGGCCTCGCCGCAGGAGGCGGCAAGCTGGTCGGCGATGGCGCCGGTGCCGTCGGGCGAGTTGTCGTCGGCCACCAGGATCCGCAGGCCGGACAGCGGCAGGGCGAGCAGTTCCGCCACGATCACCGGCAGGTTGGCGGCCTCGTTGTAGGTGGGCAGGACGACCGTGACGGCCGCGGAGCACCATGGCTCGGGCAGTTCCACGGCCGACTCGGACGGCGCTTCCCGCAGCTGAGACGCCATCGTCATCCTTCCGCCACCGGCCGGGGCGCGGACCGGACGCCCGGGTTCCGGCAAGGCAGGCCCGCATAAGGTTGCCCGTCAACTTTAGGGCCTGCTCCCCGGGGCGCGAGCGCAAGGCACTCTTGGGGCGCCGTTCACCGGCAGGCCGCCCGGAGCAGGGCTTCCCGTCAGCTTCTCCCGGCACGCTGATCAGGGTCATTTCCGCTGACCGGCGAGCGGGCCGGCGAAAGGGGCGTTCCATGATCCTGACGGCGCGGCGCGCCGCGACGGCGTTCGCGGCGATGGCGGTCCCGGCGACCCTGGTGCTCGCGGGGACGGCGGCCACGGCATCCTCCGGCGGGGCGCATCCCCAGCCGGCCTTCACCGTGACGCAGATCGTCAACGGCATGCAGTTGCACCACGGCTACACGGTGTCCGGCACGCGCAAGACCGAACCGCTGGCCGACCCCGACGATCTCACCCACTTCGGCGATGATCTGTTCACGGCCTTCCAGAACGGCGTCGGCCCGCAGGGCCAGCCCAGCGCCGACGGCAACACCGACAGCACGGTCGTGGAGTTCACCCCGTCCGGCCACGTGATCCGGCAGTGGGACATCAAGGGCAAGTGCGACGGCGTGACCGCCGACCCGGACCTGGGCGTGCTCATCGCCACGGTGAACGAGGACGCCAACTCCAGCCTGTACACCATCAGCCCCTGGGCCCACCGCGGTGCGGGCATCCAGCACTACGCGTATAACGAGCCGCTGCCGCACAACGGCGGCACCGACGCGATCACGATCTACGGCAGGCAGATCCTGATCAGCGCGTCGGCGCCTGGCACCACCGGCGCGCCCGCCCCGCAGCCGGCCTACCCGGCCGCCTACTCGGTGGCCCTCGGCGCGAACCATGTCGCCACCGTCACCCCGCTGTTCGGCGACGAGGCCCGCGCCACCGTCGCCAATATCGGCCCGGACCACGGCAAGAGCGTGAAGCTGGCGCTCACCGACCCGGACTCCAACTTCGCCGTCCCGTGGGGCGCACCCCGGTTCGCCGGCGACTTCGAGCTGACCAGCCAGGGCGACAAGGAGCAGATCTACGTGCAGCCGCACGACGGTGCGCTCCGCCTGCACGTGCTGAGCCTGTCCCAGTCGGTGGACGACACGGCGTGGATATCAGGAGCCGGGGCGCTTTTCGCGGCCGATACCAGCGGTGACACCGTCGACCGGGTCGACGGCGACTTCCAGGCAGGCTCGGTCTTCGTCGCGGTCACCCCGTGCGACGCGGACAACGCCCCGGCGACCTGCCCGGCGCCCGGGTTCCCGCCGAACTACGTCGGCCAGCTCGGCCCGTGGACCGGCCACGTGAGCAGGGTCATGCTGTCCGGGCCCCGGGTGGAGCCGCAGGGCATGGTCTTCCTCAGCGCGGGCCACTGACCTAGGGACTACGGCGCGGACGGCGCCCCCGCCAGTTGCCGGGGCGCCGCCCGTGCGCATCCGGGCGCGCCGCCCCGGCCCGTATGACCTTGCCCGCTATTGTCCCCCGGTGGCCCGGCTGATTCGTTTGCCGCGCGGGCACAGGGGGGACATCCCTCGATGTTTGCCGAGTTGATCATGCACGAGGCGCGCCCGCGCTGACACGGGGACGAGGCCGGCGGGCGCCGGGGGACTCATGCGATACGCGATGCGCACGGCTGGCCTTGCCACGGCCATAACGATGATCACGCTGACCGCCGGGACGGCCCCGGCCGCGGGCACCGGGCGGGCGGCCGGTGCGGTCGGCTCCCGGGGGGCACACCGGATCCAGCACGTGATCGAGATCATGCTGGAGAACCACACCTACACCAACCTGCTGTCCACGCACGGGCGGCGGCGGTACGGCAAGATCCGGACGATCCCGGCACCGCCGGACGAGGGTGACGTGCAGGGCGGCATCTCCAACAGCCGGGCGGCGGAACTGCGGGCGATGCACTACCGCCAGGGCAGGGGGTACCGGATGAACCGGTACAACCGCCCGCCGTACGGCGCCTCGGCGGTGACCACGTTCGGCGCGCGCTTCGACCCGGACCTGCGCTACCTGGCCCGCAGGTATGAGTCCGCGACCAGGAACTTCCAGCCCACCATCGCGCCCACCCGGCCCAACGTCATGATGGCGCTGAACGCGACCGCGCACGACTGGTACTACAACCGCAGGGACCCGCACCCGGTCCCGTGGTACTCGATCTTCGACGAGCTGACGCAGTACTCCTATACCTGGAAGATCTACCTCGGGCTGCCCACCTGGCTGCACCCCCGGCGGTCCTGGTACCAGCTCGTCCCGCGGCGGCACCGCGGGGACGTGACCACGGCCAGCCAGTTCTTCACCGACCTGTCGGCGGGCACCCTGCCGCGGTTCTCCTTCGTCCGGCCCGGGTTCGGGTACAGCGAGGAACCACGGGAGGACATCGCCGAGGGCGACGCCTGGTTCGGCCAGCTGGTCCAGGCGGTCGCGCGCAGCCGCTACTGGGATTCCACGGCCATCTTCCTGACCTACGACGAGGGCGGCGGGTTCTGGGATCCGGTGCCGCCGCCGGTGACGACCGGGTACGGCACCCGCACGCCGATGGTGATCGTCAGCCCCTGGGCACGGCATGGCGCCTACGGGCGCCGCACGACCAACATCTCGGTCCTGTCGTTCATGCAGCACCTGTGGGGCATGGCGCCGCTGAACGCGCTCAACGCGCAGCAGAACGATCTTGCCGGGGCGTTCGACTTCCGGCAGCGGCCGCTGCCCCGGCCCAGGCTCCCGGTGGCCCCGTCCGCCACGATCGGCTTCCACGGCGCGAGCCTGGCTTCGGAGGTGCGGGTCGTGCACCCGCATCACTGGCTGCGGATCTACCTCGACGCCGAAACCACCGGGCTGTCCCTGTCCGCGGGGCTGTCCGGCCCGCTGTCGCTGTCCCTGCACACCCCGAAGGGCGTAACGCAACCTGCCTCGTTTCCGGCGCGGATCCAGATGACCGGCGGGCGCGCGGCGATCCGGGTGCGGTTCGCCAAGGCCGGCTATTACCGGATCGCGGCGGCGGGCCCGGGCGGCAGCGTCGGCTGGACCACGATCGTCGTGCTGCCGGCCCGCCAGCACCCGGGCAAGGCGACCGCGGGGTACTCGCGCAGCGGAATGTAAAGTCCCGGCAAAACCGGGCGCATGCGTGAGACTATCGGCGGGATCGCCGACGGGAGGGTGCCCCGGTGCTGACGAGGCTGGAGAACCGCGAGATCCGGCGCCGGACCCGCAACGCCGATCCCGGCCGGGGCGGCCAGCGGCCGCGGCCCGACCTGCCGCCCGGCACCGACCTGCTGCCGCAGATCCGGCACATCGTCGTGCTCATGATGGAGAACCACTCCTACGACAATTACCTCGGCATGCTCACCGGGCGCGGCGACGGGCTCGCGCTGGGCGCGGACGGCATGCCGTCCGCCGCCAGCCCCCGCGGCGATGGCGGCCAGGTGCGGGCATACCACCTGCCGTCCACCGCGCAGGTACCGCGCGTGCCCACGCAGAGCTGGCACGCGTCCCACCTGCAGTGGGACGGTGGCCGCAACGACGGGTTCGTGCGCAGCGTGGAAGCCACCGTCGCGGGCGTGCCGGCGGCGGAGGCCGCGATCCCGATGGGTTACTGGACCGAGCGGGACCTGCCGTTCTACTACGGCCTGGCGCGCACGTTCCCGGTCGCCGACCGCTGGTTCTGCTCCTGCCTGGGGCCGACGTTCCCCAACCGCCGGTTCCTGCTCGCCGGGACCGCGCTGGGGCTGATCGACGACCTGCCGTTCGAACTGGTCGACTACCCGCCGAACGGCACCGTGTTCGACATGCTGACCAGCCATGGCATCTCGTGGCGGAACTATCACCACGTGTCCCCGCTCGGCGTGGTGCTCAGGCGGGCGCTTGGCAGCAGAGGGCTGACCGCCCTGCGGCGGCTGGCCTCGCTGGGCCGCTGGTGCACGCCGCTGGTGGCCGCCGAGCGGGGGAACAAGACGTTCACCGCGGACCTGTACCCGCTCGGGCTGGCCCGGTGCCTGCTGCACCTGCGCAGCGCGGACCGGTTCTTCGCCGACGCCGACGCCGGCACGCTGCCCGCGTTCAGCCTGGTGGACCCGGACTTCCTCACGTTCTCCGAGGAGAACCCGCAGGACGTACGCAAGGGCGAGAGCTTCGCCGCCGAGGTGATCAACCGGGTCATGCACGGCCGGGGCTGGCCGCACACGCTGCTCATCTGGACCTACGACGAGCACGGCGGCTACTTCGACCATGTGCCGCCGCCCGCCGCCGTGCCGCCGGACGACGTACCGGGCCGGAGCGTGCTCACCACGCCGGGCTGGGCCCGGCCCCTGCTGGAGCGGTTCTTCCCGCGCTACCTGGCCGGCGTCGCGAACCTGGACGCGGGCCCGGTGCGCTACGACCGGTACGGGTTCCGGGTGCCCGCGGTGATCGTCTCCCCCTACGCCCGGCCCGGCTATGTGACCAGCCAGGTCTTCGACCACACCGCCGTGCTGAAACTGCTCGAAACCAAGTGGAACCTGCCGCCGCTCACCCGCCGGGACGCCGCGGCGGCCGCCCCGCTGGACGCGCTGGACCTGGACGGGCCGCCCGCCTTCCTGGCCCCGCCCACGCTGCCCGCGCCGGGCCTCGCGTGGGGCTCGTGGTGAGCCGGGCACGTCCGGGGCCCGGGCCCGGCTCAGGCGAAGGCGAACCAGAGGAACAGCACCAACGCGGCGGTGACCGCCAGGGCCAGCAGCACCGCGAGGACGAGCGCAACCGCGGCCCAGATCGCCGCCGCGGCGGCCAGGAGGTCGAGCAGGCGATCGCGGGCCGTCCGGCGTGACTGCCCGGCCGGCACCGCGGACCGCCTGGTCAGAACGGGAACCGCCAGACGCCGAACGCGTCGCCGAACCTCCCATGGAAATTCGTCTCGTCGTTCCACAGGTAGCTCGGCGCGGCGAGCAGCGTCCCGGCGGGCGGCAGCGCGCCGTTGCTGGTGCCCTCGAACGCGTTCAGCGCCCACGGGCCCGCGAACGTGCCCTGCTGGCCGTTCAGCGTGGTGAACCGCCCCTCCAGGAACTGGGCGTCGCGCACCTTGGCCGGCGACGGCGGCACCGGCTGCGGCTTGGCCGTCGCCGCGGTCCAGTCGGCGACCGCCTGCGCCCAGGGGAAGACCGCACCCGCGATCGGGAACGTGTTGTTGAACGTGCTGCCGTCCGGCAGGGTGATCACAGTGTGCACCGACCGGCCCGACGGATCCAGGTACACGCTGACGAAGACACCGTCGCCCTCGTCGGCCGCGGCGATCGCGGCCAGGAACGGCGGCCCGGAGGGTGGGCTGGTCGCTCCCCGGACCTCGGCGAAGGCCTCCCACCCGCTGCTGCCGCAGGGGGCGCCGCCGGTGCAGGGCCGCACCCCTACCTCTGCGGATTCGCCAGGAGTGATGCCCGGGGTCTCGCGGGGGCTGCCCGGGGGCTGGCCGGTGCCGTCCGGGGAGTCGGCCAGTGCGACGTAGAGCTGCGGGTCGGCCTCGCCGGGGGCGGTGGCGGTCACCACGCCCTGATGGCCGGGCACGGTGATCACCGCCTGCGCGTAGCGGAAGTCCCGCCCGCTGGCCTGGTAGCCCGCCTCGGCGCAGGGCTGGGCGGAGGCGCCCGCGCAGTTGGCGTTCGTCGGGATGGGCGCGCCGCCGGACAGAGAGAACCGTCCCGGCCCTGGGCCGACGGCGGCCGCGCTCCCGGCCATCGAAAGGCTCAGCAGGGCGGCGGCAGCCGCGAGGGCCCTGCCGGAAGATCGGGGGATGCGGCGGTGCATCGCAGGGTTCCTTCCTCATGTCATGGTGAGCCTGGTAAAAGCCCCGGTGCCCCCCGGCCGACTGGCCGGGGGGCACCGGTTTGGTACTGGCGCTCATGCGCGGAAGGTCACGCGGGATGCCGCCCAGAACGGGCGGGACGCCCTGGCCGGCATCCCTATGCGGGGCGGATCAGAACGGGAACCGCCAGACACCGAACGCGTCGTCGCCCATGCCCTTGAAGCCGCTTCCGTCGTTCCACAGGAAGCTGGGCTGGCCGATGAGCGTGCCCGATGGCGGCAGGGTCCCGTTGCTGGTCGCCTCCAGGGCGTCCACGGTCCACGGACCGTTGAAGGTGCCCTGGCTGCCACCGGTGGTGGTGAACCGGCCCTGGAAGAACTGGGTGTCCCGGACCTTCGGGTTCGCCGACACCGGCAGCGGCTCGGTGCCGCCGTTCTCGACCGTCATGGTGTAGTCCTGCACGGCCTGGGCCTTGGTGTAGGTCAGGCCGCTGATGGTGAACGAGTTGTTAAACGTGGTGCCGTTCGGCAGGGTGATCGTGGTCTGCACCGACTGGCCGGTGGGCACCTCGTACACGTTGACCAGCACGCCGTCACCGCCGCTCACGCCGGAGAGCGAGTGCGTGGTCACGACCGGCAGGGAGCCGGCGTCCGCGGTCGCGGTGAATGCCACCCAGCCACCGCCGGTCGGGCACGTGGTGGCCGTTGCGCCGGGCGCGAGGATCGCGGTGGTACCGGTGCACGGCGCGATGCCGACCCGGGCGTACTGCCAGGTGTTGGTGCCCGAGTTGTCCAGTGCGACGTAGTATTCCGCGTCCGTCGTCTTGAGGGCGGCGTGGTCCGGGACGTCGATCAGGGCCTGCGCGAACCGGAAGGTCCGCCCGGTCGCCTGATAGCCGTCCCGGCCACAGTTGTCGCCCGGAAGCGGCGGGGTCGACTGGACGCAGTTCGCGTTGGTCGCGACCAGCGTGCCGGTCGGGTTGAACGTCCCCTTGACATGCGTGCTGGCCGCGCCCGCCGGACTGGCCGCGAGGCCCAGGGTAGTGATGGTGGCGCCTGCCGCCGCGGCGGCGAAGAACGCCTTGGTGATGCGTCTAGGCATCTGGATCCTTCCTTTTCTGGATTGCCGGGGCCTGAGTGGTGACCAGTGATGGCCTGGGGCGGTGCCGCTGAGGCCGGTCCCGGACTTGCCTCCGAAGAGCTTCCGCGTAGAGCTGAGCCCGCCCCCCGTTTGAATCCAGGCAGCACCTTACCATGAGTAATCCAGAAGTCACTGCACGCAACAATATCTACATCGAGCTGCGGAAACAAGTCGCCCTAATCTGGTCGAATCCGATCAGTCTGCCCCCGCGGGCCCGGCTCGGCTGTCCGGCTCCCAGGCCGGCCCGCTACCCGAGGTTTCCGGGAAGTAGCAGGTCAGAGGGGTATCGTCCGGCCCTTCCACTCGCCGCCACGCCCCGCGTGGTGCCGCCGGGCCGAGTCCACCGTCATGCCGGGTAGAGCAGCGCCGACGAGCGGCAGGCCAGGGGCGCGCAACAGCGACAGCCGGTACAGCCGGAGCACCGGGACGTAGGTGAGCGCCATCAGCAGCCCAGCCGGTCAGGCCGGCCGCCGCGCACCAGGCCGCGCCCCGCGGCCGGCCCGGCGCCGCGCCGCCAGCACGGCCGCCAGCCCGCCGACGGCGCCACCGGCGGCAGCAGATAGAGCCAGCCAGCCCGGCCACGGCCCCGCGAGCAGGGCCGGCGAGTAGCGCAGCTGGGTGTAGGCGCTGCGGGCGACCATGTCCCACAGGCCGGCCAGGCGCGGGATAGGGACGGCGGCTGCGCACGCTGGCCGTGAAACCGAGCCAGCAGCGCGCCGGGCCGGGCCGCGCTTGAGCAGCCGCGCCAGCGCCACATCGTCGATCCGGGCGCCCGCCGATGCGGTCCAGGCCACCCGCGGCCGCCAGCACCGTCACGCCGCACCAGCATGCAGCCGCCCGCCGCCGCCGCGGTCCGGGAGCGGGGGCGGCCGACCCGCCGGAACGGGTACAGCTGAGCGAAGAAGTACACGAACGCCGGCACGATCCACCGCTCCCAGCCGGTGTCCGCGCGCAGCAGCGCCATCTGCGACACCAGCGCCCGGTCACCGGCGACGGCGGCGCGCACCAGCCCGGCCAGGGCGCCGGGCGCGAAGGCGATATCGGCGTCGGTGAACAGCAGGTAGTCGCACTCCCCCGCCGCCGTCACCCCCTGGGCCATCGCCCACACCTTGCCCGCCCAGCCCGGCGGCGGCGGGCCGCCGCTGACCACCCGCAGCGCGGCGCCCGGCCGGCCAGGGCCGCGGCCACCGCCGCGGTGCCATCGCGTGCTGGCGTCGTCCACCAGCACCACCGCGAAGCGGCCGGGATAGTCCTGGGCCAGCAGCGTGGGCAGGGTCTCCGGCAGGATCGCTGCCTCGTCCCTGGCCGGGACCACCGCGGTCACGCTGGGCCAGGCCGCCGGGCCCGGCCCGGTCCGCCCGCCGGGCAGCCGGACGTCCGGTCCGCCAGAACCCGCCGTGCCCGGCGGCCAGGTACACCCAGGCGGCCGCCGCCGCCACTCCCGCAGCAGCCAGCCAGCTCACCGTGACAGCCGCCGGGCAACAGCGGCTGACCTGGCAGGCCCGGCCGGGCGGCGGCATTCAGCTGCCAGGCCTGCCGCCGGGAGTGCCCTCGATGGCGGCCACGGCCGGCTCCTCGAGCCCTCCGGCGCCGAGCCGTTGCCCGCGCTGCCCGGGCCGCTGTCCGGCGCCGGGGCCTGCTCGGCCGAGCTGGCCAGGTTCTTCTTGACGGAGTCCAGGATGGTCAGGCCCTGGGCGACCAGGCCGGCGGTCGAGCTCGCCCAGCCCCTCGGCGCCGTTCAGCACGTTGACGTTCGCCCCGGCCAGCCCGTTGGCGGCCTCCTTGACGATCTGCGGAAGCTGGTCGATGAGCATCCGGTCCAGCGCGACCCGGTCGTGCGACGCGCGGCCGCCGCGGCCAGGATCGCGCATCCGCTCCGCGTCGGCCTGGGCCAGGATGCGGACCTTCTCCGCCTCCGCCTCGGCGGGCTTGACCACCTCGGCGACGAGCTGGCGCTGCGCGCAGTTCCGCCTGGCTGCCGCGCCAGCTCGGCCTGGGCGGTGATGACCTCCATCTGCGCCTGTGCCTCGGTGAGCGGGCCCGCCTGCGCCGACTCGCCTGCGCCTGGTCGATCTCGGCCTTGTACTGGGCCTGCACGACCGCGGTCTGCCGGGCGTACTCGGCCTGCTTGCGCTGCGCCTCCTGCTCGGCCTCGGCGGACTGCCTGGTTGGCCTGCGCCTGGGCGATCTTGGCCTGCCGCTGGATCGCGGCGCGGTGCGGGGCGGCCATCGCGTCGATGTAGCCGGAGTTCATGTCGTCGATCGACTGGATCTGCAGCGAGTCCACGGTCAGGCCGATCTTGGCCATCTCCGCCTTGGAGCCGTCGAGGACCTCGGTCGCGAGCTTCTGCCGTTCGGTGACGATCTCCTCCACCGTCATCGAGCCGATGATCGAGCGCAGGTGGCCGGCGAAGATACGGCCGGTGAGCGTGGACATCTGGTCCTGGTCGGACAGGAACCGCTGGCCGGCGTTGACGATGCTCTCGTCGTCGTTGCCAACCTTGAACGCGATCACGGCCCGGACGTTCACCGAGATGCCCTGCCTGGTGACGCAGGTCTCGGCGACCTCGGCCTCCTGCATGGCCAGGGTCAGGTAACGCGCCTTGCGGAACAGCGGGAGGACGAAGGTGCCGTGGCCGACGACCACCCGGAACGGCGCGGCTGTCCCGGCGGCGCCTG
The DNA here is from genome assembly GCA_963730235.1 of uncultured Actinomycetes bacterium. Lineage (GTDB taxonomy): Bacteria > Actinomycetota > Actinomycetes > Streptosporangiales > Streptosporangiaceae > DASXKD01. Next base: position 73,366 of record CAVSRH010000018.1, on the reverse strand, counting down.
CCGCCGGAGATCATCATCGCGTCGTCAGGGGCGGGAACTCGGTATCCGAACATGGTGGTGCTCCTCAAACGGCGTCATCGGGAAAGGGCTCAAGCGGGTCTACCCACGGGCTGACGTCGACCGTCCGCGTGCCGCGGTTGTTGATGACCAGCACGGTCGAGCCCCGGGGAACCGGCTCGGCGGACCAGGCGATGAACGCCTCGACCCGCCGCGGATTTTGACCAGGACCTCGCCGGGACCGGCGGCGCCGCGGGTGGCAATGATGAGAACGCCGATGGCGCCGATCAGGGATTCGTCCCCGGCCACGACTAGCCGCTCCTCACAATGCCCGAGCTTGGACATCACACCCTATCGCCTGGCGACTGAAAGGCATTCTGGGCCCAGACGTCAGGCGAAAAGGGGGAACCGGGCGGCCGCGGGGCCAAGAGAGTGGCGGTCCGCCTCGGTGAGGGGCTCGCGCCCGGTGCCCTTGAGCGCCGCGGTCACGTCGTCCCAGGACACCGGGAGCGGCGCGCCCAGCAGGCCGTCAAGGACCCGCCGCACCAGGGCCAGCGACGCCGGTTCCGGTGCGGGGGCGCCCGGCAGGGCCACGGTCAGGTCCAGGTAGTGCACCGCGGCCTCGACGGCGAGCGTGGCGGCGAAGCCGGCCACGGTCAGCACGTGCCCCTGGGTGGTCACCGCCGGGTGGCCGCAGGCCCGGCCAGCCCGGCAGGCCGCGGCCGAGGTTTCCGACCATTCCCAGGCCAGCGCGCCCGGCGGGTACGCGGCCGCGGCGATGCGGACATAGCGCGCGTGCGCCGCAGACTCCTGCGCATACGTCGGCGTGCCCGCCTCGGGCGCGGCACCGTCCGGGGCGTAGTCGGTCCAGTAGGACACGTCGTCGCAGTCCGGCGGCCCGCTCGCCGGGCTCGCGAACGTGCGCAGCGCGCGGCGGGCGTCGAGCAGCTCGTGATAGAGGACGTCCGCCACGGCCCAGCCGGCGCAGCGGGTGGGGCGCATCAGGTCCGCCTCGCCGAGCGCGCCGGCCACGGTGGTCACGTTCTGGTACACGGCGTCGAGGGCGTCGAGCACCGCCCCCTGGTCCAGGTCGCTCACCCGGGTGATCCTACGGCCGGGCACCGACACCAGACCGCAGCCGTCAGGTCGGGCCGGCGGCCACGCGGAATCAATGCGGGCCGCCGCGGAATAGGGTGCCGGGCAGCCGCGTTAGGAACCTTCGCTGGCGTGCTTGGATCACCCCGGGCCGCATTTATGGAAGCCTTCGCGGAATACCGTCCGGCTGGAGCCGCGTTGCGCCACTCGCCGAGGAGGCGACCGCACGTCAGCACCGTCGACGGGGCCCCCGTGAGCGTCAGCTCGCGGGGGCGTCGTCGTTCCCGGGAGCTATGGGCCGGGCGGCCCCCGGGTGGGCAGGTCAGCCGGCTGACTCCCCGGCCAGCAGGAACAGCGTGTAGGCGGCGAGCGTGGAGTCGTCGGTGATGCCGCCCGCGCGGATCATCCGCTCCAGCTCGGCGCGGCCGAACCAGTGGCTGCGCAGGTCCTGCTCCTCGATCTCCAGCTCGGGCGTGCCGGGCGTGAGGCCGGCCGCGACGAACACGTCGAAGCCCTGGCTGACCAGGCCGTGGGCGCAGTGCAGGTGGCCCAGATGGCGCAGCACGCTGGCCGTCATGCCGGTCTCCTGGCGGAGTTCCTCCCTGGCGAGTTTCTCCGGGTCGTCGGCGGCGGCCATGCCGGGCAGGGTGCCCTGGGGGAACTCCCAGCACCGCATCCGCACCGGGTAGCGATACTGCTCCACCAGGTGGAAGCCGTCGTTCTGCACCGGGATGATCAGGGCGAAGTCCGGCTTCTCGACATACGAGTAGATCCCGGCGGAACCGTCCGGCCGCCGGATACCGTCCTCGCGCAGGCGCATGTGGGGCGTCTCGTAGACCACCCGGGTGGACGTCTGCTCGATGATCGGCCCGCTGGCCTCTGACACGGGACTCCCTCGGCTCGGCCTCGTGGCTGGCCTGATGGACGCTCGCCAGGCCGGCCTGCCGGCGCTGCCGGCTCAGGCCGGCCAGGCGAACCCGGTTGCCGCGAGCACGTCGGCGGGGCCGGGGAGGGCTGCCTGCGCACCGCGGTGGGTGGCCGCCGCGGCACCGGCGGCGCACGCGGCGGTGACCGCCGCGGCCGGGTCCAGGCCGCTGGCCAGCGCCACGGCGAGGGCCCCCACGAACGCGTCCCCGGCGCCCACGGTGTCCACCGCGCGCACCCGGAAACCGGGCACGGCGGCCGTACCGGACGGCCCGGCCAGCACCGCGCCCGCCGCGCCCAGCGTGACCACGACGTGGCCACCGCCGAGACCCGCGGCCAGGCCGGCCGCCGCGTCCCGCCCCCGCGCCACCTCATCCAGGGACACCTCCCCGGCAGGCTCGCCGGCCAGGGCCGCCGCCTCCTGCGCGTTGACCACGAGCCAGTCCGGGCGCTCGGCAAGCAGGCCCGCCGCTCCCCCGGGGACCGGGGCGAGGTTGAGCACCGTGCGGACCCCCTCGGCCCTGGCACGGCGGAGCGCGGCGCCCAGCACCGGGACGGGGATCTCCGCCGACAGCACCAGCACGTCGCACGGCTGCGCGAACGCCGCCGCCACCTCCGCGTCCCCGGCAAGGCCGTTGGCGCCCGCGGCGACCGCGATGGAGTTCTCCCCGGCCGGGTCCACGGTGATCAGTGCCAGCCCCGAGGCCACGCCGGGGACGGCCCGCAGCCCCGCCACACCGATCCCCTCGGCCGCCAGGCCGGCCCGCAGCCGGGCGCCGAACTCATCGTCCCCGCAGCAGCCTGTCATCCGCACGGCGGCACCGAGCCGGGCGGCCGCGACCGCCTGGTTGGCTCCCTTCCCGCCCGCGCCGAAGGCGGCGGCCGCGGCCGCGAGCACGGTCTCCCCCGGCCCGGGCAGGTGCGGCACGAGGAGCGAGATGTCGGTGTTCAGGCTGCCCAGGACGGTCACCCTGGGACGCTGCGCCATGGCCCCCTCCTCGCCAAGATCGCGGGCCGAGCGCACCATACTGCCGGGCCCGGGTAACGCGCCAGACATCTCAAGGACCCCGTCATGACGCGATCCGGCGGCGAAACGGAGCCCAAAAGGTATCTTATTCGGCATAGTGCAACGACCCAGGTCACCCAGAATGAGCGGGCCAATGTCGGGTATCGTGCAAAGATCACTACGCTGCTATCCCACACATCTGTGCGGACACTGATCCTGGGTGTGGATCCGGCCGGACGGGTAGTTCAGCATGACCGGAATGCGAAAGAAGTTCTGGATCCGCCGAATGGCTCGCTGCTCGGCACGCACCTGAGCGATCTGGTCGTGGGCAACTCCCCCACCGGGACGCCGCTGACCAGCCTGCTGGACGCGGTCAAGGGGGGCCGGGAAGCGACCGCGGTGCTGACTTTCAAGGCCCAGCGCAGCAACCCCATCGACACCGTGGTCACGCTGCAGCCGATGCGCGGCGACAGCGATGCGTGCCCGTCGGCGCTGGCGATCCTGCGCATGCCACCGCCCAGCGTGGAACAGTTCCTGGACCCCGCACTGATGCGGCACGCGCTGCTCGATGAGACGTTCCGCCAGATGGGCGCCACCCTCGACCTGGACCAGATGGCCCGCGGGCTGATCAACATCGTGGTCCCGCACTTCAGCAACTCGGCCGGCCTGCTGCTGCTGGAAAGCCTGGTGGCGGCCGACGAGTCGCCCGCATCGCAGAGCGACGGGTCCTATCTGCTGCGCAGGATGGCGGTCGCCACCGACGACAGCAACCCCGACTGGGATGCCACGTTCCCCACCGGCGAGGTGCTGCGCTACCCCGCCGGGTCGCCCTACACCGAGTGCATGAACACGGGCCGGCCGGTCCGCGAGCCCGCCATGACCACCAGCGAGGCGGTCGAGATGGCCGAGTCGTGGCTGCGCCGGCCCATGGCCAAGCTGCTGTCCGGCTCGTCCATGCTGCTCATGCCGCTCAACGCGCGCGGCTCCACGCTGGGCTTCATCGTGTGCAACCGGCGGAAGGGCTTCCGTTCCTTCGACGCCTACGACACCGAGATCGGCATGGAGTTCGCCTCCCGGGCGGCGATCTTCATCGACAACGCCCGGCGGTACAACCGGGAGCGGGCCACCGCGCTCACCCTGCAGCGCAGCCTGCTGCCGACCGGCCTGTCGGCACCGTCGTCGGTCGAGGTCAGGCACCGCTATCTGCCCGGCAGCCAGCTCATCGAGGTCGGCGGGGACTGGTACGAGTCGATCAACATGCCGGGTGCCCGGGTGGCGCTGGTGGTGGGCGATGTGGCCGGCCACGGTGTCCGGGCGGCGGTCACCATGGGCAGGCTGCGCACCGCGATCCAGACCCTGGCGATGCTGGAGCTGTCCCCGGCCGAGACGCTGCAGTATCTCAACGAGCTGATGCGGAAGATCGGCGAGCGCGAGCCGCACTTCGCCACCTGCGCCTACGCCACCTACGACGCGGTGAACGGCACCTGTGAGGTCGCCTGCGCCGGGCACCTGCCACCGCTGCTGGTCCGGCCGGACGGCACCAGCGAGTTCCTGGACGTGTCCCCGGCACCGCCGCTGGGCGTGGGCGAGGGGCTGATCTCCAGCCGGACCTTCGAGATCGAGGACGGCAGCCTGTTCGTGCTCTACACCGATGGGCTGGTGGAAAGCCGCGGCCGGGACATCGACGACGGGCTGAAACGGCTCCAGTCGGTGTTCGACGCCGAGTCGGTGGCCGGCTCGATGGAGGATCTGTGCAAGGCGATCCTGGCCGGCGCGTACTCCGATCAGCACCGTGACGACATCGCCCTGCTGATCGCCCGGCTGGCCCGCATCGACGGCGGCCTGCAGGCGTCCTGGGCGCTGCCCGGTGAGCTGACCGCGGCCCGCGAGGCACGGCAGCTGGTGGCCGAGCCGCTGGAGAAGTGGGACCTCGCCAGCATGGTGGACACCACCCAGTTGCTGGCCTCGGAACTGGTGACGAACGCGATCAGGTACGCCGAGGGCCCGGTCACGCTGCGGCTGATCAAGGAGGGCGCGCTGGTCTGCGAGGTGCTCGACAGCTCGCCCGCGCTGCCCAAGCTGCAGCACGCGGCCAAGGACGACGAGACCGGGCGGGGCCTGCAGATCGTCAGCAAGCTGTCCGGCCGGTGGGGTGCCCGCCGTACCCCGGCGGGCAAGGTCGTCTGGTGCGAGCAGCCCTTCCCCCGTACCGACGGGGAGTGAACCGCGTTACCGGGCCAGGCGGTAGCGCCGGCGGCCGTCTACCTCCCATTCTGTGATTCCCCCCTCGTGCCATGCGAAGAGGCGGTCGTAGAGGTTGACCGCCGGGTCGACGTGCGCGGGAATGAGCGGCACCTTGTCGCCGATGGCGAGGCCGGTCTGCCCGGCCGCCAGGGTGACCTGCGCGTGCTCGTCGGACAGCGCCGTTATCCTGGCGCCCGCCGCCTGAATGACCGGCATCCCGTATTCGGCGGTGAGTTCCTTCAGGCCCACGTTGAGAACGGCGCGGGCGTGGCGGCGGCTGATGACGGTGGCAACGCAGTACAAGGCCGGCTCGAACGGCAGCCCGAGCGTGTCGTAGCGGCCGTCCATGAGCACGTACGACCCCGCCTGGACCTCGGTCAAGGCACCTGACTGCGCGGCGAGATCATAGGTTCCGGTGCCGCCGCCCGAGATGATCTCGCAGTCGAATCCGGCGGCGGCGAGCCTGGCCTGCTCCTGCCTGACGCAGAAGGCGGCCTGCTGGACCAGGGTCGCGCGCACCTCATGGCTGTCCCGGAGTACCGCGTGGCCCTCGTAGGCTTGCAGGCCGCGGAAGCTGAGCCGGTCATGCCGGGCGACCTGCTCGGCGAGCGGGATCAGGCCGGCGTCGCCGAGCGGCAGGCCGCAGCGCCCGGCGCCGACGTCCAGCTCGATCAGCACGCCGATCGGCACGCGATGCCGGCTGGCCGTCTCGGCAAGCAGGTCTACCTGGCTTTCATGGTCGACGGCTACCGTGAGCGCGGTCATGGCGGCCGCCTCGGCGAGTTCGCCCAGCGCTGCCGCGTCAACGACCTGATTCGCGATCAGCACATCGCCGAAGCCGGCCCGGGCCAGGACCAGCGCCTCCCATGAGGTCTGGCACGCGACGCCGGCGCAGCCGCCAGCGGCGAGCTGCTGGCGCATCAGCGTCGTGCACTTGTGCGCCTTGAAATGCGGGCGCAGGGCCGCCCGCTGGCCGGCGAAGAACGCGGCGCACCGCTGGATGTTCCGGCTCGCGGCGGCCGCGTCCACCACCATGCAGGGGGTCGGCAGCTGGCTCAGCACCGACGAGGGCAGGTCGATCACCCCGAGGCCACCTCCTGGTTCTGGGCCGCCCCGGCCGCCCGGGGCTGGCATGGCAGCAGGCTTACGGCGGCGTCGACAGTGCCGGCCACGTCATCATCGGGCGGGTACAGCAGGCTGCGCCCGGCCACCAGGCCGTGCACGTTCGGCAGCCGCAGCGCCCGCTGCCAGCGGGCAAGTACCACGTCCGGATGGTCGCCGGTGTTCCCGCCGAGAAGCAGGGCCGGCAACGTGAACGCCTCAGACACTCGCTCCATCTCCTCGACCACGGGGATCTTCAGCCAGCTGTACGCGGACGTGGTGCCCAGGCCGGACGCGATCGCGACGGAGCGGATCACGGCATCGGGTGACAGGTCATTGACCCGCCTGCCATCGAGCCGGCGCACCATGAACGGCTCGATGATGGCAGTCATGTGCTGCCGGGCGAGGCCGGTGACGGCCGCGGCGCACGCCTCCAGCACCGCCGGGGTGGCCGGATCATGCGGGTCGATCCGCAGCAGCATCTTCCCGCCGTCGAGGTTGGCGGCAGCCAGAGCGGGTGCGCTGTAGGCGGTGAATCTGTCGTCGATCTCAAACACCGACCCCGGCAGCCCTGACCGGTTCATCGAGCCGATCGCCAGCCGGCCGTCCAGAGCGCCGAGCAGCAGCAGGTCCTCGATGATGTCCGGGGTCGCGAGGACACCGTCGACGCCCGGGCGGCCAAGCGCGACCAGGATCCGGTCGAGCAGGTCGTACCGGCTGGCCATCGCCATCGGCCGGTCCCCGGCACCGAGCGAGCCGCGCGCCGGATGATCGGCGGCGATGATCATGAGCGTCCGGGACGGCCCGAGCCAGGGCCGCCGCCCGCGCCGCGCGGCGGCCGCCGCTATCGCGGCCGGGTCGCGCGTCCGTGCCGCTCTGATGATGTGGCGCAGCTCCTCCCGCATGCAGTGCCTCCGCATCCAGGGACCGGGGCGGGCCGGGCGCCAGCTGACGCACGGCTACCAGCCGTCCTACCCTTTGTCACTTAAGTCAGTCAAGAAGTTGTCCTGACAAGCGTGCAGGTCTACCTCGTTGAGCTTGGGTTTCTCTAGATCGCTGGCTTCGATGGCTCAACTAGGTTACAAAATGTTCTTAGGTATTGACATACTTAACCGGGCCGGGCCACCTTAACGCCACGAGGTACCCAGCCTGGCGCGCCAAGTGAGGTGATCCGATGGTCGGCCGTGGGCCCGCAGCGCCGCGCGCGGGCCGCGATGACCGCGGCGGACGGGCCGCGACGGCCACGGCGGACGGGCCGCGATGACGATCGACAACCCGGTCGGCCTTGAGGTCAGCCAGCCGGTCTCCATCCGGCCCGCCGGGTTGCGCGCGACCGCGCTCCGGCGGCTGCGCAGGGACCCGGTTTCTGTCTTCGCGGCCTGCTTGCTGCTGCTGCTGGTGCTCGCGGCCGTGATCGGGGCTCCCCTCGCGGCGACGCTCACCGGGCACTCACCGATCCAGCAGTACCCCCAGGCGCTGTACCGGGACGGCCAGCCGATCGGAATCATGTCCCGCACCCTCAACGCGGCCCAGACGGCGCAGAACCCGCACGGCAGCCTGTTCATCCTGGGCGCCGATCAGCTCGGCCGGGATCAGTTCGTCCGGGTGCTCTACGGGGCGCGGATCTCGCTGCTCGTCGCCACCTCAGCGACGGCGCTCGCGCTGGTGATCGGCGTATCGCTGGGGCTGTTTGCCGGTTACTTCGGCGGCTGGGTGGATGCGGTCGTCTCCCGGATGACCGAGACCGCCATGGCCTTCCCGAACGTGCTGCTCGCGGTGGGGCTGGCGGTGGTCATCGGGCCCGGGCTGCTCAACGTGGTGATCATCATCGCGCTGTTCACCTGGTACTACCCGGCCAGGATCGTGCGTGGCGCCACCGTCGCCACCAGCAAGATGACCTTCGTCGCGGCGGCCAAGGCGGTGGGCGCCCGGCCCCGGCGGTTGCTCACGGTCCACCTCCTGCCGCAGGTGTGGGGGCCGCTGCTGGTCTACGCGACGTCGATCATCGCGGCCAACATCATCTTCGAGGCAGGCCTGTCCTATCTCGGTGTGGGCGTGCCGCCGCCGACGCCGAGCTGGGGCCAGATGCTCTCGGACGCTGTCACCTCTGGCATGTACCAGACCGATATCAGCCTTGCCCTGGTGCCGGGCCTGGCGCTCGTCATGACGATGCTCGCCTTCAACCTGCTCGGCGACGGGATCCGGGACGCGCTCGACCCGAAGGGGCGCCGGTGACGCGGCTCGCCGGAACCAGGATCCTGGGGGCACTGGCCCAGATCCTCGTCGTCACCCTGCTGGCCTGGCTGCTGTTCTATGTGATAGCCCGGTTCACCGGTGCCTCCCCCGCCCAGCGGATCGCCGGCAAGACCGCGACGCCCGCGCAGATCGCGCTGGTGGCCAAGAATCTCGGCCTCAATCAGCCCTACTGGCGGCAGTACCTCATCTTCCTCGGTCACCTGCTGCGCGGGAACTTCGGTTTCTCCTACGTCCAGCAGCGCCCGGTGTCGCAGATCCTGTGGCCGGCCATGCGCGCCACCGCGTCCCTCGTCGTCGGCGCGGCGCTGATCTGGCTGTCCGTTGCGATACCGGTCGGGGCGTACGGCGGCCTGCGGCCGCGGTCCTTCGGCGATGTGACCGGCCGGGCCGTCGCCATCCTCGGCATGTCCATCCCGGTGTTCTGGCTGGCCCCGGTGATCGCGTACCTGTTCGCGTTCCAGCCGACCCAGGGCAGGCTGCTCGGCCTGCGAATTCTGCCGGTCGGCACGCAGCTGTTCCCGATCACCGGGTACGTCGATTCGGCCAGAACCCCGTGGAGTGGGCGTATCACCTGATCCTCCCGTGCCTCACGCTCGCCATCGGTTTCGCGGCGGTCTACATCCGGTTCATCCGCACGCTGACGGCCGAGCAGCTCGCCGAGGACTACACCCGGACCGCCCGGGCGAAGGGCGCCTCCACCCGGCGGGTCCTGATCTGGCACGTCGGCCGGAACGTGACGCCCCCGGTCACCGTGCTGCTCGGTGCCGACATCGCGACGGCACTCACGGGCGTGTTCTTCGTCGAGACGGTGTTCGCCATTCCCGGCATCGGCTACACCGGCCTGAGCGCGATCGAGAACCTGGACTATCCGGTCATCACCGCCGTGATCATCGTCGCCGCCGTGATCGCCGTGATCGCGAACACGGTGGTCGACATCGCGCACATGGGCCTCGACCCGAGGATGCCGCCGTGTCCCCCATGCCTAGCCCGGTGCCGCGCTGCCGCACGCGGGCGCAACACCCATCCGTCTAGCCCGGAGAAAAATCAGAACGATCGGAGATGGCAATGGCGCACTCAACTCATCACCCGCCCTGGCTGAGAACGGTGGTGGGCTCCGCGGTCCTGGCGGTCCTGCTGGGGGCCTGTTCCTCTGGCAGCTCCTCGACTACGTCGTCCACGGGGATCCACCACGGGCGGCGCGCCCAAGGCGGGCGTCGCGAGCGGCACGCTGACCGCGGCGATGTCTTCCGGCGCCATCGACACGATGGACCCGAACCGCTGGTACTTCGCGGTGACCTGGGGCCTGGCGAACGCGATGTGCACCACCCTGGTGCGGTACGCCGACAAGCCCGACGCGGCAGGCACCCAGCTGACCGCGGGTACCGCGAGCATGCCGGCGATCAGCAGCAACGGCCTGACCTACACCTATACCCTCCGCCCCGGCGCGCGGTTCTCCGACGGCAAGCCGATCACCGGCCAGGACATCAAGTACACGTTCATGAGGCTGATGAACCCGGCGATCGACACCGGGACCGGGTACTACTTCACCAACGTCATCGGCGCCCCCGCGTACCTGGCGGGCAAGTCGAAGACCATCCCGGGCATCGTCGCGACCACGAACAGCGTGACCTTCCACCTGACCGCGCCGGACGGGGCGTTCCTGTACAAGACGGCGCTGCCCACCACCTGCCCGGTGCCGGCCGGGACGCCGATGAAGCCGCAGGAGAGCGGCTCCCTGGAGATGAACTACGCCAGCGGGCCGTACAAGCTGCAGTCGTACCAGCCGAGCCCGGCAGATCGTCATGGTGTTCAACAAGAACTACGACCAGGCGCTCGGCGTCCGCGGGCACGTCGCGAAGTACGTCTTCAACATCGGCGTCGAGGCCAGCCAGGCGGCACTGGAGATCCAGGCCGGCCAGCTGGACTTCCAGACCTCGAACCTGGCGACGGCCGACATCATCCGGATATCGCACAACCCCGCCCTCGCCAGCCAGGTGCACCAGTCACCGCGCCCGGAGACCACCTACCTGTTCCTGAACAACGAGGTGGCGCCGTTCAACAACATCGACGTGCGCAAGGCGATCAACTACGCGATCAACAGGACCGCGATCGAGCAGCAGTGGGGCGGGCCGCTGGTGGGGTCGCTCAGCAGCCAGATCATGGTTCCCGGCGCGCTCGGCTACGCGCGCTACAGCGCCTATCCCAATTCGCCCGACCTGGCAATGGCCAAGAAGATGATGCAGGCATCCGGCGTGAAGCTGCCGATCAGCACCTCGCTGCGGACGCAGAACGACGCACCGGGCTTCATGAACATGGCCCAGGTGATCAAGGCCAACCTGAAGCCGATCGGGATCAACGTTCAGGTCGTCGGCACACCGAACAGCGTCAACAGCTCCTTCATCAGCAACCCCAAGAGCCACACCCCGATGGGCATCGAGCCGTGGTCGCTCGACTTCCCTGACGCCGAGGCGCTGATCAACACCGGCATGGACCCGGCGACACCGAACGCGCCGCCGAACCTCACCCGGTTCGGCGACAAGGCATTCATCCCGGCGTTCAACGCCGCCGCCGCGGCCCTGGGCACCAAGCGGGCACAGCTCTACGAGACGCTCGACAAGAATCTGATGACTCAGGTCGCGCCGTACGCGCCGATCTTCAACGCACGCTGGTACGACTTCGTCTCCACCCGGGTCGGAGGCTACGTCTACAGCGTCGCCATGGATGCGATCAACTACAACACCCTGTACGTCAAGTAGCGGCGTCGGGATTCAGCACGACCCAGGAGAGCTGGTGACAGCATCACGCGGCACCGGGCCGCAGACGGGTGATCGCCGGTCCGGGAGCCACCTCGGTGGCTCCCGGGCCGGGGGCCGCGATGCCGGCCGCGACAGCCGCGCGGATCCGGCGGACGCGGGCTCGCCCGCGGCCGCCGTGCCCCTGCTTGAGGTCACCGATCTGCGGATCAGCATTCCGACCGAGACCGGCCTGATCGAGGCGGTCCGCGGGGTCAGCTTCTCCCTGGATGCCAGGAACACGCTGGGCGTGGTCGGCGAGTCAGGGTCGGGCAAGACGATGCTCGCCCTCGCCGCCATGGGCTTGCTGCCCGGGTCGGCGAAGGCCGAGGGATCGATCCGGCTGAACGGCCAGGAGCTGCTGAGCTGCAGTCCGGCACAATGGCAGTCGATCCGCGGCGCCCGGATCAGCATGGTGTTCCAGGATCCGATGACCGCCCTGAACCCGATGTATACGGCCGGGTGGCAGGTCGCCGAATGCATCCGGCTGCACGAGCGGGTGAGCCGTTCCGCTGCCTGGCGCCGTGCGGTGGATCTGCTGGGGCAAGTCGGGCTGCCGCAGCCCGCACACCTGGCCTCGCGGCATCCCCATGAGCTGTCGGGCGGCATGCGCCAGCGTGTCGTCATCGCGATGGCGATCGCGAACTCGCCACAGCTGATCATCGCTGACGAGCCCACGACGGCCCTGGATGTGACCGTCCAGGCGCTGATCCTCGAGACACTGCGCACCATCAGGGAGCAGGCCGGCGCTGCCCTGATCCTCATCAGCCACGATCTGGGCGTGGTCGCCGAGGTCGCCGAGCAGGTACTGGTCATGTACGCGGGCAAGGCCGTCGAGATCGGTGCCGCGGCGGATGTGTTCACCGACCCGCGGGTGCCCTACACCGCCGGGCTGCTCGCGTCGGTGCCGTCGATCGAGAAGCGCACCGGGCGGCTGGCCGCCATCCCCGGCATCCCGCCGACCGGGATCGGCTACGGCGCCGGGTGCGCGTTCGTCCCGCGCTGCCCGCTCGCCGCCGAGCCCTGCGCGGCAGACCCGCAACTGCTCCCGGTGGCGCCCGGCCACCTGGCCGCATGTCACTTCGCGCACCCCGGTGCCGCATCGGCGGAGCCAGCGGCTGGCCGGATCAAGGGTGCCTGGCAGGCAGCCGGCGGGGGGACCGCGAACGGTCACGACAGCCGGCCGGCCGCAGACGGCAGCCCGCCCGCAGGCGCGCCTGACCTGCTGCCGCCGGGCCCCGCGCCGCGGCGCAGCACACCGCCCGCGGACGCGGCGCCGGAGCCGGACCGGGTGGTGCTCACCGTACGTGATCTGACGAAGCAATTCCGGGTCCGCGGCAGCGGGTTCCGCTCCCATGCCGCCGTGCATGCGGTCAGCGGGATAAGCCTGGATCTGCGATCCGGCCGCTGCCTGGGCCTTGTCGGCGAGTCAGGCTGCGGCAAGTCCACCGTCGCCCGGCTGGTCATGCGGCTGGAGCAGCCAACCTCGGGCAGCATCAAGCTCAACGGCACCGAGCTCACCGGCCTGAACGAGGGCGCGCTCCGGCCGCTCCGGCGTGACCTGCAGATGGTCTTCCAGGACCCGTACTCGTCGCTGAACCCGAAACTCTCGGTCGGGGAGATCGTCGGTGAGCCACTCATCGTGCACAAGATCGCCGACCGGGCGGGCCAGGTCAGCAAGCTGCTGGCGGATGTCGGCCTCGACCCGGATTCCGCCGTACGGTTCCCCAGCGAGTTCTCCGGTGGCCAGCGGCAGCGCATCGGCATCGCCCGGGCGCTGGCGCTGCGGCCAAGCGTGATGATCCTGGACGAGCCGGTCTCCGCGCTCGACGTCAGCATCCAGGCCAGCATCCTCAATCTCCTTCGCGATCTGCAGCGCGAACGGGACCTGGCGTACTTGTTCATCTCCCATGACCTGGCGGTGATGCGGCAGGTCGCGGACGAGATCGCGGTCATGCATCTCGGGCTCATCGTCGAGGACGGGCCCGCCGATGAGGTCTGCACGCATCCGGCACACCCCTACACGGCCGCGTTGCTGTCCGCCGTCCCGGTGCCGGATCCGGCACGGGAACATGCGCGGGAGCGGATCCTGCTCCGCGGCGAGCTGCCGAGTGCGATCAGCCCGCCGTCGGGTTGCCGGTTCCGTACCCGGTGCTGGAAGGCCGACCAGCGCTGCGCCGAGGAGGAACCACCGTTGCTTGAGATCGCCAGCTCCCACCGGGTGGCCTGCCACTACCCAGAGACACACCGGCCTGTGGAGGGGAACCCTTCGTGACCGCCTGTTATGCCTGGCCGGTAACCGTGCTCGCCGGTGCCGGCCTCCGGCTGCACGTATCGACCGAGCACACGCGATTCGGCGTCCGGATCTTCCGGTACGGTGCCACCGTCACGGAGGTGGCCGCGGGCGAAGCGCTGGCCGGCGTCAGCCGCCCGCTGGGCCGGCCCGACGAGGCCTGGGGCTGGCCCGCCTACCCGATCGAGCTTGGCGATGACCTCGCGGACGGCGTCTACCTGGCCGTGCCGGTGCCGCTGCGGCCCGATGGCCAGCCAGAGCCCGTTCCCGCGGGGCCTGAGGTCGCGAACCGGAAGGATGCCTGCCTGTTCGTCCTGCGGAGGCATGGCGTGCCCGCACCCGGTGAGCGCACCATCTGGTACAAGCTTCCGACGGCCACCTACACCGCCTACAACCAGCTCGGCGGCGCAAGCCTGTACGCGAGCGCCCTGTGGGCCAGGGACTGGACCGCGCAGGGATACGTCGGCAGCCTGCAGCGGCCAGGCAACGGCGGCGTCGGCGGCCGGGTCATGGAGGGCGATGCGCCGGACGCCTACGTGCGGTCGTCACGGCGGCAGACCTTCGCCCACTGGGACGCCCCGTTCGTCGTGTGGCTGGAACAGCACGGCTACCACGTCAGCTACTGCACCGACTACGACCTGCACTATGACGAGAACCTGCTGGCGCAAGACGGGCTGCTGGTCAGCGGCGGGCACGATGAGTACTGGTCACAGGAAATGCGCGACCGGGTGCTCAGCTTCGTCGACCGCGGCGGCAACGTCTGCTTCTTCACCGGCGACACCGCCTGCTTCGAGGTGGAGTTCTCGCCGTCCGGCGACCGGCTGTTCTGCCCGAAGATGAACAGAGAGTCCCCGGAGGGCACCGGCCCGAACCGGCCGGGTGCGCTTTGGCCGGCGAACGACGCCGGCGACTGGCTCACGATGTCGAGCCCGGCGTGGGGCGGCGGCTGGTGGGATGGCCGCCGGGCCATCACCGGCTACCGGGCGGTGGTGGGCACGCACTGGGCATTCGACGATGTCGAGTTCCCTCCTGGCGGAATCACCGGCGGGGAGGCTACGCCGGTGATCGGCTACGAGACCGACGGCGTCCGGCTGGAGCGAAAGTCCGACCCGCCCAGGCTCGGCGAGTATCGCAAGGGGCTCGGCGCGGGACGGGTCCTGCTCGCGCTCGCGCCCCTGCCCAGCGGCTGGGTTGCGGGCTACGACGAGGCGAACGCGGCCATGCTGCTGCGCACCGCGCCATCCGGCGGCATGGTCTTCTCGGTCGGCACCACAGACTGGCCGCTGGCACTGGGCACCGACCACAACATCAGCCGGATCACCGCCAACGTGGTGGACCGGCTCGCCGACCGCGCCCTGCGGATTCACGGCCCCGTCTGCCCCGAATCCGAGTACGTGGGCGAGGGCGACATGATCGGCCCGGCCCGGGATGTGACCTGGTATGTGGACGGTGACCAGATCACTGAACATGACCTGACCGGGATCGAATGGCAGGTCCGCGGCGGGAGCCCGGCCAGCAACGGGGGCAGCCAGCTGGTGACCCGCTCCGGCGAGGACGGGCAATGGCTCACGCTGACGGCGACCGCCCACGACCGGCATGGCCACACCTACTTCGGCAGCCGGACGGTCCGCGTACTGTCCGCCGACGAGTACGCCCGCCGGCGGCTGGTGAGAGTCCTGAACGCGATCGCGTTCCCCGACGAGCAGGGCGGCGCCCTCGTCGACCAGTACGCAACAGAAGGCGAGCTGGCCGACCGGGTAATCCCGGTGCGCCTCGCGTGGATCACCCAGCACCTGGACGCGCTGCACCACCTGATCGCCGACCTGGAGGACCGGTGGACGGCCAGCGGGCGAGTGGCGGACGCGACCCTGCGCCCGGACGAGAAGTAGCCGCGGTCAGGCGCCGCGCATCGCGCGCAGCGACTGCTTCAGTGAGCCCATGGTGGCCAGGACGGCGGACGGCTCGTAGCCGCAGTGCGCCATGCAGTTCGCGCACCGCGGGTCCTTGCCGCGGCCGTAGGCGTCCCAGTCGGTGGTCTCGATCAGCTCCTTGTAGGTCGGCACGTACCCGTCGGACATCAGGTAGCACGGCCGCTGCCAGCCGAGCAGCGAGTAGGACGGGATCCCCCAGGCGGTGCAGCCGAAGTCGGCCTTGCCCTCCAGGAAGTCCAGGAACAGCGGGGAGTGGTTGAGCCGCCAGCGCTGCCGGTTGCCGTCGGCGAACGCCTTGCGGAACAGTTCCCTGGTCTCGGTCACGCCGAGGAAGTGCTCCTGGTCCGGTGCCTTCTCGTAGGCGTAGGCAGGGGAGATCATCATCTCGTCCACGCCAAGGTCGTCGTTGAGGAAGTTCAGCACGTCGATGACGGTCTGCGGGGTGTCGGTGTTGAAGAACGTGGTGTTCGTGGTGACCCGGAACCCGCGCCGCCTGGCACTCCTTGATCGCGGCGACCGCCTGGTCGAACACCCCTTCCTTGCAGACCGACTCGTCGTGCCGCTCGGCCAGCCCGTCGATGTGCACCGCCCAGGCGAAATACCGCGACGGGGTGAACTTGTCGATGTGCTTGGGGATCAGCAGCGCGTTCGTGCACAGGAACACGTACTTCTTGCGCTTGATCAGCTCGGCCACGATCTCGTGGATCTGCGGGTGCATGAGCGGCTCGCCGCCGGCGATGGACACCATCGGCGCCCCGCACTCCTCGATCGCGCCGATCGCCTGCGCCACCGGCATCCGCTGCTTCAGCAGCGTGTGCGGCTGCTGGATCTTGCCGCACCCGGCGCACTTGAGGTTGCACGCGAACAGCGGCTCCAGCTCGACCAGGAGGGGGAACTTGTCCTTGCGCGCCAGCTTCTGGCGCATCAGGTATGCCCCGATCCGCATGCTCTGTCGCAGTGGCATCGTCATGTTGCCCGGACCTCCTTGGGCAGGCCGAACCGGATGTTCTCGGTGGTGATGACGCGCTCGGTGACCTCCACGGGGCCGAGGCCGGACAGCGCGGCGATGATGTCGTCGACCACGGCGGGCGGCGCCGACGCGCCGGCGGTCAGGCCGATCGTGGACACGCCGGCCAGCCAGCCGAGCTGGATGTCCGACGGCCCGTCGATGAGGTGCGCGGGGGTGCCGGCCCGCTCCGCCGTCTCCACCAGCCGGACCGAGTTGGAGGAGTTGGCCGACCCGGCCACCAGCACCAGGTCGGCCTCGGCGGCAACGGCCCGGATGGCCCGCTGCCTGTTGGTGGTGGCGTAACAGATGTCGTCGCTGCCCGGCGCCCTGGCCGCGGGGAACCGCTCGGCGAGCGCGGAAGCCATCTCGGCCGCCTCGTCCACGGCGAGAGTGGTCTGCATCAGGTAGGCGACCTTGCCCGGGTCCGCGGGGCGCAGCCTGGCCACGTCGGCCGGGCTCTCCACCAGGGCCATGGCCTCCGGTGCCTCGCCGAGGGTGCCCTCGACCTCCTCGTGCCCGGCGTGCCCGATGAACGCCACCAGGTAGCCGTCGGCCGCGAACCGGCGCGCCTCCGCGTGCACCTTGGCCACCAGCGGGCAGGTCGCGTCCACGGTGTCCAGGCCGCGCCGGGCGGCCTCCTCGCGGACGGCCGGGGACACCCCGTGCGCGGAGAAGACCACGCAGGCCCCGTCCGGGACCTCGGACAGTTCGTCCACGAACACCGCGCCGCGCCGCTCCAGGCCGGCCACGACGTGGGTGTTGTGCACGATCTGCTTGCGCACGTACACCGGGGCGCCGCGTTGCTCGAGTACCCTCTCGACGATCTCGATGGCCCGCTCCACCCCGGCGCAGAACGACCGCGGGCCGGCCAGCAGCACCCGGCGCGGCCCGGCCACCGCGGCCCAGGCGGCCAGCACCGGGCTGGCGGCCCGCAGCGCCCGCAGCGCGGCCAGCCCGCCGGTCACGATCCCCGGGCTCAGCAGCGGCCGCGCGGGAGTGTCCGACACCGCGCGGAGCACGGCGAGCGGCCGGCCGCCCGCCGCCGCGGCCAGCGGGGCGGACTCCAGGTCGGCCAGGATCGCACCGCCGGCCGCCAGGGCTGCCGGGCCGCGCCGCCGGCCAGCCGGTCGGTGGTGACGACCGGCCCGGCGTGCGCGCGCAGCCCGGCCCGGCGCAGCTCCCCGGCCAGCAGCGGTGCCGCCGGGCAGCGGACAGCGTGGCCTGCCGAGTCCCGGACCTCGGTGCCGACCACCAGGTCGCCCGGAGCCAGGTCGTCGGTCAGGCCACCGCCCACCCCGGCGACGGCCAGCGCGCCGAACTGTTCGCCGGCCAGGGCGGCCGCCTGCCGCCGGGAGCGGGCCGGGCCGTACCCGGTCACCCGCACCGTGCCGCCAAGCTGGCCCGGCCCGTCGGCCGCGCCGGCCGCGCGCAGCCCGCGCCGCACCGCCCAGGCCTCCAGCCGCAGCGGGGAGCACACCAGCAGGCGGTGCTGGTCTGGGGGGGCGACCCCCCTGGAACCCCCCGATGGCCTCCGGCCTGGCGGGGGCGGCGGGCGTCACGGCGTCTCCGCGAGGTACCGGCCGAGCGCGCTCACCGGGAACACGAGCCGGTAGAGGTGATAGTTGAGGTAGAAGTCGCGCGGGAACCCGGTGCCGGTGAACTGTGGCTCGTCCCAGGTGCCGTCGCTTCGCTGGTGCTCGGCCAGCCAGCGGATCCCCGCCTCCACGGCCGGGCCGGCGCCACCGGCCGCGAGCAGCGCCAGCAGCGCCCACGCCGTCTGCGACGCGGTGGACGCGCCGCGGCCGGCCAGCGACGGGTCGTCGTAGGAGCGCATGTCCTCGCCCCAGCCGCCGTCGGGGTTCTGGTGCTCCTCCAGCCAGGCCACCGCCCGGCGGATGGCCGGCTTGCCCGGCAGCACCCCGGCGGCGATCAGCGCGGGCACCACCGCACCGGTGCCGTACACGTAGTTGGCGCCCCACCGGCCGAACCACGACCCGTCGGCCTCCTGCGCCCGCAGCAGCCAGACCACCCCGCGCCTGGCCGCCCGGCTGCCGGCCTGGCCCGCTGCGGCGAGCGCCTCGACCACGTGCGCGGTGACATCCGCCGAGGGCGGGTCGGTGACCGCGCCGAAGTCGCAGAACGGCAGCTTGGCCACGAGCCGCGAGGTGTTGTCGGCGTCGAAGGCGGCCCAGCCGCCGTCCGCCGACGCCATCCCGGTGATCCAGGCCAGGCCGCGGGAGATGGCCGCCTTGCGGCCGGCGTCCGGGCCGCCGGGGGATGGAAAGGCGGCGGCGGAGCCGTCGCCTGGGGCGGGAGGCGGGAACTGTACCCGGCGCAGCGCGAGCACGACCTCGGCGGTGTCGTCGATGTCGGGGTAGTTGTCGTTGTCGAACTCGAACGCCCAGCCGCTGGGCGCCAGGTCCGGGCGGCGCACCTGCCAGTCCCCCGGCCCGGTGATCTCCTCCGCGAGCAGCCAGTCGGCCGCCCTGGCCAGGGCGGGGTGATCGGCGGGCAGGCCCGCGTCGGCCAGCGCGATCATCGCCAGGACCGTGTCCCAGACCGGCGACTGGCAGGCCTCCATCCGGCGGACCGGGCCGTCGGCCGAGTCCTCGGTGATGGTGTACCGGTCCAGCCCGGCCAGGCCGCGCCGCATCACCGGGTGATCGAGCCCATAGCCGAGCAGACCGCAGGGCGATCAGCGAGTACACCCACGGCGGCTGGATGCCGCCCCAGCAGCCGTCGGCCTCCTGCCTGGCGATGATCCACTCGGCGCAGCGGCGCATCGCGGCGCGGCGCACCGCGCGTACTGGCGCGGCTCGGGGGGCGGCGGCGGCGGCGTCGCCCGGGGCGGGGTGAGGACGGTGGAGCGGGCGCGCCGCTCGTCGGCTGTGCAGCGCCCGGTCCAGGCCACCGAACACCGCCGCCCAGCCAGGATCCTTCGGCCGGTCCCGCCGACCCACCGGGGCTCTGCTAGCCCGGGGGGGCGCCCCCCGGAACCCCCCGCTGCGCCGACGGCGCCGCTCGCGTCGCCCTCGGGCCAGAGTTCTTTGAGGCCAAACGGCAGTGGCGTGGCCGGCCTGATCGCCCCGACGATGGTCAGCGCGCACGATGGTCTGCCGTGCCCAGCAGCCCCAGTCGTAGACGTTGAAAGGGAACCAGGCGGGCAGGTAGATCAGCTCCGGCGGCATCACCGGCAGGTCGTCCCAGGACCATTCGCCGAACAGGGCGAGCCAGATCCGGGTGAACACCCGGGTGGCCGGGATCCCGCCCTGGTCGCGGATCCAGTCCGCCGCCCGGGCCATGTGCGGCGCACCGGGCTCGTGCCCGGCCAGCCGCAGTGCGACGTAGGCCTCCACCGTGGTGGACAGTTCCCCGGGCCCGCCGTAGAAGTTCGCCCAGGTGCCGTCGTCGCGCTGCTGGGACGCGATCCAGCGGGCCGAGCCTTGCGTCTGCGCCGCGGTGCGGATGCCGAGGAATTCGCGCAGCAGCAGGTCCTCGGCGTCCATGGTGACGTTGGTCTCCAGTTCGCCCTGCCACCAGCCCTGGCCGTGCTGCAGGCCGAGCAGATGGTCCGTGGCGCGGGCGAGCGCCTCCGCCGCCGGCCCGGCGGCGGCGCGGCCGGCCGGCCGCGGGTGCGTGACTGTCATCGGGCCCCTATCCCTCACCACTGCCGCGCGGTGATGAACTCGGCGATCCCGGCGAACTCGGCCCGGACGTCATCGGGCATCGGCGTTTCCGCCAGGCACCGCTGCGCGGCGGTGAGTTGCGCCGCGGCCTCGTTCTCCGTCCAGTCCTTGCCACCGGCCTCCTCGACCAGCCCGGCGGCACGCACCAGGTCGTCCTCGGACAGCGGGGGTTCCTGGCGCAGCAGCGCGCCCAGTTCCGCGGCGGCGGCGGTGCCGGCCGTCAGCGCCGCCACCACCGGCAGTGACTTCTTCCGCGCCCGCAGGTCCGAGCGGACCGGCTTGCCGGTCACCGCCGGGCTCCCCCAGATGCCCAGCAGGTCGTCGGTGAGCTGGAAGGCCTGCCCGGCGTGCGCGCCGAACCCGGCCAGCCCCATCGCCACCGCCGGGGGCGCGCCGACGTGGATCGCGCCGATGCTGCACGCGCAGGCCATCAGCGCCGCGGTCTTGTCCCCGGCCATCTCCTGGCATTCGGCGAGGGTGACGTCGTCGCGGCGCTCGAACGCCAGGTCCGCGCCCTGCCCGGCGATCAGCCGCTGCACCGCCGCGGACAGGCAACGGGCCGCCCACAGGCCCTGCGCCGCCTTGTCCTCCAGCAGGATGTCCTGGGCCAGGGCCAGCATCGCGTCCCCGGCCAGGATCGCCGCGCCGATCCCGTAGACCGTCCACGCGGTCGGCCGGTGCCTGCGCTCGGTGTCGCTCGTCCATGATGTCGTCGTGCAGCAGCGAGAAGTTGTGCACGAGTTCCACGGCGACCGCGGCCGGGACGCCACGTTCCGGCGCGGCCATGGCGGCGCGGGCCGAGAGCAGGGCCAGCGCCGGGCGCAGCGCCTTGCCGGAGCCGCCGGCTTGGCAGCGGCGGCCGGTGCCCCATCCGCGGCCCGGCCGTCGGCCGGGCGCGGCACGGCGGCGGCCACCTTGCCGTCACCGGCAGGCCGGCCATTGCCGGCGCGTGCCCATTCAGCCCGGCCAGGCCCAGGTGGTAGGCGGCGACCGGGCGCACCTCGGGGCTGAGCCGGGCGATCGCCGTGGCCATCGCCGGGCCGACCAGGTCCCGCGCGGTCGCCACGCCGCCGGCATCACCGCCGTCATGCCGGTACCCCCGTCGCGCCGGGCTGCACCGGCGTCATGCCTGCGCTCCAGTGCTGACCGCCGGGGAACCGGGCTCGGTTATCCGGCCCGGTGGCCGGCGCAGCGCCGCACCGCCCAGGGTCCGCCGCAGTTCCCTCACCGCGTTCAGTCCGCTCCGCACGGCTCCCTCCATCGTGTCCGGCCACCCGGTGTCGGTCCAGGCGCCCGCGAGGACCAGGCCCGCGGTGGCGGTCGCGGCCCCTGGCCGCAGCCGCCCGCACCCCGGGCACCTGGCGCATCGTGGCCCGGCGCTCCCTGGTGACGAAGCAATCGACGACCCGCGCCTGCGCCGCCGCGGGGAACAACTCGGCCAGCGCGGGCAGGAACTGCTCGCGCAAGGCGGCGGCCGGGACGTCGGCGTAGTCGTCCGCCGCCGACAGCGAGACCGCCAGGTACTGGCCGTCGCGCAGGCCCGATGGCCCGGTCCGGTCGAACACCCACTGGACCGGCGAGTCCACCGCCGCGGCGAACGGCAGCCTGGTCACCCGCCGGTCGTAGACCACGTGCACGTTGACAATGGGCGAGGTGCCGAGCTCCAGCCACTGTGCTGGCCCGGGGCAGCGCCCCTGGACCCGCGTGCTGGCCCGGGGGGGCGACCCGGAACCCCCGGCCAGCCGGCCCTGCTACCCGGGCTGAGCCGCCGCGGCGGCAGCAGGCAGGCCGCGACTCGGCGGGACCGCCAGCACCACGCCGTCGGCCCGGATCGCCTCGCCATCGCCGCCGCCCCCGGCCGTGCTGCGGCTGGCCAGGCGGACCGGGAACCCGCCGGCGGGCAGCGCCTCCACCGCCGCCGCCTTCGCGCCCAGCCGGACCTGGGCGCCCAGCCGGGCGAGCAGGCTGGCCGCGGCCTGCCCGTGCAGGTCACCGAGCGGCACCGCGGGCATCCCGATGTCCGCGGCGTCCCGGCCGGCCAGCAGCGCGGTCTTCACCACGGTGGCGGCGAGCGCGAGGTTGGCGTCATCCCCGGCGACGTTGAGCGCGGACACCGTGAACAGGTCCCACAGCACCCGCCGGGCCTGCTCGCCCTGCCCCTGCGCGGCCAGCCAGTCACCCAGACGCTGCCCGTCCAGCCCGGGGCTCGCCGGGTCGACCCGCGCCATGGCGAGGGCGGCGCGCACCACGCGCAGTCGTTCGGCATAGGAAAGATGCTGGTAGCCGGCCAGTGCCCGGCCCATGTGCAGCGGGCCGGGGAGCGCCGTGCGGCGCAGCCTGGCGCGGCCGCCTGGGCTCAGCACGGTGACCTCGAACCGGTCCTGGAGCGTCACCGCGCCGGTCATGCCCAGCCTGGCCAGCAGGCCACGGTAGGCGGTGCAGCAGCGCAGGAACACGTGCTGGCCGTTGTCCACGGTCAGGCCGCCGCGGCTGAACGAGCAGGTGGCGCCGCCCAGGCGTGGCCGGGATTCGAGCAGCGTGACCCGGTTCCCGGTCTCGGCGAGCGCGATGGCGGCGGTGATGCCGGCCAGCCCGCCGCCCACCACCGCCACGTGCGGGGAGACCTTCTGCGCCGGTCACCGGGCGGCTCCGGGTGCCGCGGCGGGCGGGCCGGGCCGGCGGCGTGGCGGCCGCACCGCGGCCGTGGCCAGCGACCTGGCCGCCACGGCGGCCTTCTCCCGGGCGGACAGCGACATCCGGCGGGTGAGCACGGCGGCCGGGCTCGCGGCGATGTGCTCCAGCAGCCGGTAGTAGATGCCCGCCATCGCCCCGGCCGAGGCGGCGCTGCGCCGGTCCAGCAACGGCATCAGCGCCAGGCCCTTGGCGTACCAGGTGCGGGCCCGGTCCGCCTCGAACTCCACCAGCGCGGTGAGCCTGCCCTGGCCGGGATCGGCGGCGGGATCGGCGCCCAGGGCGCAGCCGAACCGCGCGAAGTCCTCCGCGGGCAGGTAGACCCGGCCGCTGGCGTAGTCCTCGCGGATGTCCCGCAGGATGTTGGTGAGCTGGAGCGCGACCCCGAGCGAGTCGGCCAGCGGCACCGCCTGCTGGGGGTCGCTGGTGCCGAACACCCCCAGGGACAGCCGCCCGATCGACCCGGCCACGCACCGGCAGTAGTGCAGCAGGTCGTCGAAGGTTTCGATAGCTGACGCCGCGCACGTCGGCCGCGCAGCCGTCGATCAGTTCGCCGAACGCGGCCAGCGGGATGTCGAACCTGGCCGCGGCGTCGGCCAGCGCGACGAGCACCTCGTCGCTGTCGCCCGCGCCGCCGGCCGTCAGCGCGGCCAGCCCGGCCCGGGCCTCCTCCAGCAGGGTCAGCTTCTGTTCGCCGGGCAGGGTGCCGTCGCCGATGTCGTCGATCCGCCTGGCGAAGGCGTACACCGCGGCCAGCGCCTGCCGCTTGGCGGGCGGGAGCAGCCGGATGCCGTAGGAGAAGTTCCTGGCCTGGGACCAGGTGATCTCCTCGCAGCGCCGGTAGGCGGCGCGCACGTCGGTAGCCACGTCAACGTCCCGTCAGGTAGGCACGGAGGAGTTCCGCCGCCACCCGGCGGGTGCGCGGGCGGGGGGTGGCCGCGAGCACGTCGCAGCCACTGGCGGTGATCGCGGCGAGCGCGGCCCGGCCGCCCGCCACGTACCCGGCCACCGCGGCCCGGGCGAAGCCCCGCAGCGTGCCGATGATCCGCGCGCCCTCGTCGAGCAGGTCGGCGGCCCGGCGGACCTCGAACACGAGGAGCGCTCTGACCTGCGGTGACGCCGACGGCGCCGCCAGGTCGGCCGGGGTGACGCCGTAGGCGGCGAGGTCCTTGCCGGGCAGGTAGATGCGCCCGGCCCGAAGGTCCTCGGCCACGTCCTGCCAGTGCTCGGCCAGTTGCAGCGCGGTGCACACCAGGTCGGAGAGGCGTTCGCGCGGGGGCGTGGCCGCGCCGAACACGTGCAGCACGATGCGGCCGACCGGGTTGGCCGACAGGCGGCAGTAGGCCAGCAGTTCGTCGAAGGTCTGGTAGCGGGTGACCACCTGGTCCTGGCGGTTCGCCTGGATCAGGTCGAGGAAGGGCTGGGCGGGGATCGCGCACTCCGCGACGGCCGGTGCGAGTGCCCTGATCACCGGCAGCCGGGGCCCCCCACCCGCCTCCCGATCCCCCGTCCCGGCTCCGGGCTCATACAGCCTGCCCAGGTCCGCTTCGAGTTCGTCGAGCAGGGCGAGGCGCTGCGCCGCGGGCGCCTCGTCGCCCATGTCGTCGGCCGACCGGGCGAAGCCGTACACCGCGGTCAGATGGCGGCGGTAGCGCGCCGGAAGCATTCTGAGGGCGACGGGGAAGTTCTCGTCCGCGGCCTTGGCAGCCTGCCTGGGAGGTGATCACCCTGGCCAGGCTCGCTGCTGGCCCC
This sequence comes from uncultured Actinomycetes bacterium, assembly GCA_963730235.1. Taxonomy (GTDB): domain Bacteria; phylum Actinomycetota; class Actinomycetes; order Streptosporangiales; family Streptosporangiaceae; genus DASXKD01. The sequence continues at coordinate 48,589 of CAVSRH010000018.1, read as the reverse complement.
GGGTGCGCTCGCATCGTCCGATCGCATCGCATCCCGGGTCACGTCCCTATTCCTTCACAGCTCACAGGTGAATGCAAACAATGACATCGGCGTCATGTGACACCGATGTCGCAGAACCAGCAAGCCTCCGGTCCCGCGCTGGCCCCGGCAAAGACATTTACATTATGGCAGTTGCCGCACGCAAGTCTGCCGCCAGGAAACCATAGCCGCCAGCAGCCTCTTTACCAAACCATTTCCTGAGTGTCCGTGAATATTTGGGTGAGGGCGAGCCGTCCTGCTCGGCTACGGGCGGGTTTGCCGCACAACATCGCAGGCAGGAGGCCTGCTCCGGGCGAAATCACCGAGGCAGGTGAATCGGCTCCCCTGCCCGGGGCCCGGGGTCGCGGAATTATCCCACCGCACCGTGCGCGTCCGCACCTTCTTTTTGTTCGGGACGGGCACCGGGCGCGACCGCAGAACGGCCCACTGCCGCTGCCACGCCTCAGCGCCCGCCGAACCTGACGCATATGTCACTCGAAGCTGACGCTCACGTCATAATGCGGCCGCCCCGCCGCTTAACACTGACGCATATGTCATATTCCACGACCGGTAACCGGCCAGGCACAGGCCGGCGCCCCGGACGCATGCTCCGATAGTGCACTCATAGGGACTCAATAGGGCGTTAGATGTGAACTGGCCTGGTTGCCGTCAGTCCGCACATCAGCGGCTTCACCCGGTCCGGGCCAACTTACGGGGGCATGCCGTGCCTGCGGCCCAAGGGGCGCACGAGGGGAGCCGATGGCGCGTCAATCATTACCGGAAGCCGAAGTCCCCGATCCGGGACGGATCACTTCTCAGCAGGACTTCGGCCGCGAGCTCACCCTGGCCCGGCAACAGGCGGGGCTCACGATCCGCGAGGTGGCGAGGGCAAGCGGCATCCCGGTCAGCACGGCCGGGGACTACTTCGCCGCACGTCACCTGCCGCCCGCCCGCCAGCCTGAACTCCTGCCCAGCATCCTGGCCGCCTGCCGGATCACCGACACCGAGCAGGTGGACCGGTGGCAGGACGCGCTGAACCGGGTCCGCCGCGCGCCGGGGCGGCCCCCGGCCGCCCGGCACCCTACCGGGGGCTGGCCAGCTTCCAGCCCGAGGACGCCGCCTGGTTCTTCGGCCGGGAAGAGTTAGCCCTGCACCTGGTGCGGCTAGCCACCGGGGCGGGCGCACCGGGCTTGCCGCTGGCGGTGGTCGGGCCGTCCGGGTCCGGCAAGTCCTCGCTGCTGCGGGCGGGCCTGGTGCCCCGGCTGCGGGCCGGCACCCCGGCCCGGCCGGGCGGCCGCCCGGTGGTGCTGATCACGCCGGGTGCCGCGCCGGTGGAAACCCTGGCCGGGCACCTGGCGGCGCTGGCCTGGCCCGGGTCCGAGGGCCTGCTGCGGACCGGGCTGCTGGCCCAGGGGCTGCGCGAGGACCCGGAGCGGTACGCGCGGCTCGCCTCCCGGGGGGACGAGCCGCCCGCGATCATCGTGGACCAGCTTGAGGAGATATTCACCGCGGGAGCGGATGAGGACGAGCGGCGGGACTTCGTCGCCGCGCTGTCCGCCCTGTCCGAGCACACCCTGGTGGTGCTCGGCCTGCGGGCGGACTTCTACGCGCACGCGCTCGGCTATCCCGGGCTCGCCCGGTCGCTGCAGGAACGGCAGATCGTGGTCGGCCCCATGTCGGCCGGGCAACTCCGCCGGGCGATCGTGGAGCCCGCACGCAAGGCGGGGCGGGACATCGAAGACGGCCTGATCGAGGTGCTGCTCCAGGACATGCGCCCGTACGGCGCACCGGGGCCCGGCGGGCACGAGGCCGGGGCGCTGCCGCTGCTCTCCCATGCCCTGCTCGCCACCTGGGAGCACACCCGCGGGGGCCGGCTCGACCGTGGCCGACTACCAGGCCAGCGGAGGGATACGGGACGCCATCGCGCGGACCGCGGAAGACGCGTACGCGACGGCGGACGCCGGCGAACAGGAACTGGCCAGGCAGCTGTTCCTGCGGCTGGTCCATGTCGGCGACGACGGCCGGGAGGCCCGGGCCCGCCTTCCGCTCCACGACCTGCCGGGAGAGGCCAGCACGGCCGCGGCGGTGCTGGAGCGCTTCGTCGGGCAGCGGCTGGTTACCAAGGACCGGGCCGCGGCGGAGATCACCCATGAGGCGCTGCTCGGCGCGTGGCCCCGGCTGCGCGGGTGGATCGAAGCTGACCGCGAGGACATCAGGATCCGGCACTTCATCGAGGTGGCGGCGCAGGCATGGGCGCAGGCCGGGCGGGAGGCGGCCGCGCTGCTTCGCGGCGGCCAGCTCGCACTGGCCGTCGACTGGATGGCCGGCGAGGCCAACCGCGCCGCACTGAGCCAGATCGGCCGTGACTTCGTGGACGCGGGGATCGCCGACGAGCGGGCCCAGCAGGCGGCCGCGCGCCGCCGGACCCGCCGGCTGCGCCAACTGGTGGCCGCCCTCACCGTCCTGGTCCTGCTCACCGTGGGCCTGGCGGGCTACGCATTCCGCCAGCGCCAGGCCGCCACCACCGCCAAAGAGGCGGCCGAGTCGCGGACGCTGGCGGTAGAGGCCGGCCAGGTCCGTCCCGAGGATCTCGGCGCTGGCCGCACAGCTGTCCCTGGCCGCCTACCGCATCGCGCCGACGGCGGGGGCGCTGGCCAGCCTGCTGGAGTCGTCCGGCGCCCCGGCGGCGGCGCGAACGCTGGACTCCGACGCCGACGTGCAGGCCGTCGCGGTGTCCCCGGACCACCGGCTGCTCGCCGTGGCGGCCGCCGACGGAACGCTGCGGCTGTGGGACCTGTCCCCGGCCGGCCACGCGGCGCGGATCGGCACCATCACGGAACAAGGCCGCAATGACCCGTTGTATGCGGCGGCGTTCAGCCCGGACGGGAAGGTGCTGGCCGCGGCCGGCGCCGATGCCGTGGTGCAGCTGTGGAACGTCGCCGACCCGCGGCACCCCGTGCCGCTCGGCCAGCTCACCGGCCCGAAGATGACGATCTATTCGCTGGCGTTCAGCCCGGTGGGCGGGTTGCTGGCCGCGGGCAGCGCGGACACGAGGGTGTGGCTGTGGAACGTCCGTGATCCACGGCACCCCCGCCTTGAGGGCGGTGCGCTGACCGGGGCGAAGAAGTACGTGCAGGCAGTGGCGTTCAGCCCGGACGGGCAGTTGCTCGCCGAGGCCAGTGCGGACAAGACGGTGCGGCTGTGGGATGTGACCGACCCAGCCAGGCCACGGCGCGTCGGCCAGCTGCTCACCGGCCCATCCCGCGCCGTGGACTCGGTGGCGTTCAGCCCGGACGGCGATGAACTGGCCGCCGGGGGCTATGACGACCTCGTCTGGCTGTGGAACATCACCAAGCCCGCCAAGCCGGCCCTGCTCAGGAAGTTCACCGGGGCCACCGACTGGATCATGGCGGTCGCGTTCAGCCCGGACGGGAAGGTGCTCGCCGGGGGCGGCAGCGACGGCCAGGTGCGGCTGTGGGACACCGCGACCGGCGCCCCGCTCGCCGTGATCCCCCATCCGCAGCCGGTGACCTCACTGGCGTGGGATGGCGCGCATCTGCTGGTCACCGGCGACGCCGACGGCTACGTCCGGGCCTGGCACCTGCCGGTGCCGGACCTGATGACCGGCAGCCCGGTGAACAGCATCGCCGTCAGCGCCGCCGGGGGCGCCCTGGTGGCTGGCGGGACCGGCCTGCAGGTATGGAATCCCGCCACCCGCGCCCTGACCGCCCACGCGGCAATCCCCAATCCCGCACCCGGTGACCTGGTGAACGCGGTGGCCATCTCCCCCGGCGGGAACCTGATCGCCACCGGCTACGCCGACGGGCACCTCCAGTTGTGGCGGTGGCGCGGCACCCGGCTGGTCGCGCTCGGTACGCCGCAGGCCGCCTCGCAGTTGCCTGCCGGTTCCACGAACCAGGTCGAGTTCGTCGCGTTCAGCCCGGACGGGAAGCTGCTCGCCACCGGCAGCGACGACGGCACCGTGCGGCTCTGGGACCTCACCGATCCGGCCCGGCCACAGCAACTCTCGGTCCGACATGACTCGGGTGAAGCAGTGTTCTCAGTCGCTTTCAGCGACGGCGGCCATGTTCTCGCCGCGGCCAGTGCCGATGACAAGGTGCGGCTGTGGAACGTCACCGACCCGGCCCGGCCGGTGCAGCTCGGCGGCGCGCTCACCGGGCCCACCAACACCGCATACGCGGTGGCATTCAGTCCCAACGGCCGGGTACTCGCGGCCGGCAGCGCGGACCGGGACATCCGGCTGTGGAACGTCGCCGACCCGGCCCGGCCGCGCCGCATCGGCCCGCTGCTCACCGGGCCGTCCGGGTATGTGTACTCCGTCGCGTTCAGCCCGGACGGGCGGACCCTTGCCGCGGGTAACACCGACGGCAGCGTGTGGCTATGGAACCTGGCGAATCCGGTGCACCCGGCGCTGATCACCACCCTGACCGGACCGTCCGGGCACGTCTACTCGGTCGCGTTCGGCCCCGGCGGCCGGACACTGGCCGCCGCGGACTCGGCCGGCCTGGTCTGGCTCTGGGACACCCAGGCCAGCATCGCGGCCCGCGCCGTATGCGCGACGGCCGGGCAGCCGCTGACCCGCGCCGAGTGGCGTGCCTACGCGCCCGGGATACCCTACGCACCGCCGTGCCGCTGACCGCGGCCGCAACGACCGCAACCGCGCGGACAGCCCGGCCCCGCAACCCGGTGGAGCCGCCACCATGCGCGGACCCACGTGGGACGGAGCGCCACCCCGGCGCGGCGTTTTGTCCCGCCGCGCCGGGGTGGTCTCCGGCCCGCGCCATCCCGGCGCCCCATCCCCGCCGCGCCATCCCCGCCGCTCCACCCGGCCACTTCGTGCAAACATGGAACTACAGTGAGTTACGAGAGCCTGGGGGTGGCGTGAGCCTGGTGTGGGCGTGAATCTAGCGTGGGCGGCCGTCGGTGCGGCCGCGGGCCTGGTGGCCGGCGCCTTGCTGCGCGGGCCGGTGTTCCGGCTCTCGGTGCCGGCCGGTGCCCCGGACCGGGTCGCCTGCCCCCGCTGCGACGGGCAGCTTCGCCGCTGGCTGCCGCTGCGGTGCCCGGACTGCGGCCACGCCCTGGGCACCCCCCTGGTGCTCGAACTGGTCACGGCGGCGGTGCTGGCGCTGCTGGCCGGCCGGTTCGGCGGCCACCCGCTGACGCTGGCGCTCGGCTTTCTCGGCGCACTCGGTGTGGCCCTGGCCGCGATCGACATCAGCGTCCAGCGGCTGCCCGACCGGCTCACCCTGCCCGCCTACCCGGTGCTGATCGCCCTGCTCACGATCGCGGCGCTGACCGGGCACGACCTGGCGGCGCTGTGGCGCTCGCTGCTCGGCGGCCTGGTACTGGCGGCCGGGTACCTGCTGCTCGGGCTGGCGCGGCCGGGACAGCTCGGCGGCGGTGACATCAAGCTGGCCGGCCTGGCCGGCCTGGTGCTCGGCTGGCTGGGCTGGCGGGCCGTGCTGACCGGGGCCGCCGCCGGTTTCGTGCTGGCCGGGCTGGCGGGCCTGGTGCTGCTGGCCGCCCACCGGGTCACGCTGCGCGGCGCGATCAGCTTCGGCCCGTACCTGCTCGGCGGCGCCCTGCTGGTGATCCTTGCCGAGGGCCCGGCCGGTGTGCACCTCGGCTAACCAGTCAGCTGCGGCGTTAAGAACAGGCCGGGGAGCAGCGCCGCCGTGCGCGCCCGGTAACCGCGGTAGGCCGGCATGGCCGCCAAGAGCAACTGCTCCTCCCGCAGTGCGCGGTAGGCCTGCAGGAAACAGAACCCGAGCCAGACGGCCAGCGCCGCCAGGCTGCCCGCCAGCAGGGTGAGCCCGAGCGACGACACGATCTCCCCGGTGTAGAGCGGGTGCCGGATCCACCGGTACGGGCCCCGCTCGACCAGGGCCCTGGCCTGCGCGAGCACCGACACGCTGCGGCCCAGGGAGCGCAGCGACCAGACCGCCCAGGCGGTACCGGCCGCCACCAGTGCGTCACCCGCCCACTGCTGGATGGCGGCCGGCGAGGCGGTGCGCAGCAGCGGGAAGGCGAACGGCACCAGCATGGCGGTCACCGCCGCGGCATGGGCGGTGACCGACCGGCTGGTCGCGCTGGCTGGGCCGCGGCGCAGGTAGCACCAGATGATCAGTGCGTAGAAGGCGCAGACCAGCCCGGTGCTGGCCCAGTGCAGCGGGTCACTGCCGCTGCCGGTGACCAGGGCCGCCCCGTCGACCAGGACGAAGCCCAGCGCCGTCGGAATCATGATCAGCCTGCCGTAGTCGGGGCGGCGGCCCCGGCGGGTGATGGTGGTCATGACGGCCGCTCAGGCGTGGAACAGCGAGTGCATGATCGAGATCGCACCCGGCCCGATGACGATGATGAACAGCGCCGGGAACAGGCAGCCGATCAGCGGGAAGAGGATCTTCACCGGCACCTGCTGCGCCTTCTCCTCGGCCCGCTGGCGGCGCCGCAGCCGCATCTCCCCCGCCTGCTCGCGCAGCACGTCGGCGACCGGGATGCCCAGTTCGCCCGCCTGGATTATGGCGGAGGTGAACGCGCGCAGTTCGGCGACCGTGGTCCGGTCGGCCAGCGAGCGCAGCGCCTGCGACCGGGACTTGCCGATCTGGATCTCCTGGAGGGCACGGGAGAACTCGGCGGCCACCGGCCCCTGCGAGTTGCGCGCCACCTGGGCCATCGCGGCGTCGAAACCGAGGCCGGACTCGACGCAGATGGTGAGCATGTCCATGGCGTCCGGCAGGTCCTGCTGGATCTTCTGCTGCCGCTTGATGCCGGTGTTGATCAGCAGCAGGTCGGGCAGGAAGAACCCGGCAGCTGCCGCCGATCCCGACGCCCAGGATCGCCACCGTGGGGTCGTGCAGCCCGAACAGCAGGCCAAGGCCGGCCGAGCCCGAGCAGCCCCACGGCCTTCACCGCGAACAGCCGGTCGGTGTTCCAGCGCTCCGGGTTGCCGGCGATGTCCAGCCGGCGCTGGAGTCTGGCGACGGTGCCCGCGGGTGACAGCCGCTGCCCGATCCCGGACAGCCAGGGCGGCAGCGTCGGCACCTGTGCTTCCTCGTCGGTGCCGGCGCGCTGGGCATAGCGTTCCTCGATCACTGCCGTAGCGGTGGCGATCCCGCCGCCCCTGGACCGGGCCGGCGCCAGGGCCACCACCAGCATCGCGATGGCCAGCCCGACGAGGACGCCGTACAGCAGAACCGAGGCTGGCACGACTACACCTCCACCTTGACCACTTTGCGCATCCACAGGGCTCCGCCGACGACCATCGCGACGGCGAACACGAGCATGATGATCCCTACCGTTGCAGCGTGTACATCGGGCGCAGGTAGCTGCGCCGGGTCAGGAACAGCCAGCCGCCGATGAAGATGGGCAGCGAGACCAGGATGTAGGCGGACAGCCGCCCTTCCGCGCTCAGCGCGCGCACGTGCCGCTTGAGCATCGCGCGCTCGCGCATCGTCTCCACGGTGTTGCCGAGAACTTCGGCGAGGTTGCCGCCGATCTCCCGCTGGATCCGGATCGCGATGACCGTCCACCGCAGGTCGGCCGACTCCATCCGGTCCGCGACCTGTGTCCAGCGCAGTCCTCCAGGTCAACCCCGATGCGGGATTCCTGCAGCGCCCGGGAGAACTCGCCGGCCGCCGGCTGGGCGTCCTCGCGCACCGCCGCGTCCAGCCCCTGGCCGCAGCGAGAAGCCCGAGCGCAGCGAGCCAGCGATGAACTGGAGCATGTCGGGCAACTGGTCGGCGAACTCGGCCTTGCGCCGCTGGATCAGGAAGTTGAGGGCGAACCGCATGCCAAGCCAGCCGGCCACGCCACCGAGCACCACCGCGATCGGCACATTGCCGACGAGCACGGTCAGCACGACCATGAGCAGCACGCTCGCGCCGGCGCTGGCCAGCAGCCACTCGGCGGGATCCAGTTCGATACCGGCGAGGTCCAGCCGCAGCGCCAGATTCTCCTCGGTGCTGCCGGTGCGCAGCACGGGCGACATCAGGCGCCCAGCGATCCGGGCTGTCGGCCGCTCGGCACGCGCGGCCACGTGCCGGGACCCGTAGCGCTCGATCCGCGCCGCGAGGCGCCTGGCCCGGTCGTCCGGGCGCACCATGCCGATCAGCAGCACGCCGATCAGGAACATCGCCAGGAAGATGGCGCACAGGACGACGATCAGCGAGGCCGGATAGCGCTGGGCGGACCCGCTGCCCAGGTGATGGCCGAGCCACCACAGCACGCCCTTGCTCACCGCAGGTTCTCCTGCAGGCCCAGGGCCGCCGGCGAGACGTGGACGCCACGGTCGGCCAGCCGGTCCAGGAACTGCGGCCGCAGCCCGGTGCTGCGCAGCTCACCGCGATACGCGCCGTGCTCGTCCACGCCCGCCTTGAAAATCGAACAGGAACACGTCCTGGAGCGCGACGACGTCGCCCTCCATGCCGCTGCACCTCGGTGATGTGGGTGATCCGGCGAGAGCCGTCCTTCAGCCGGGCCTGGTGCACGATCAGGTCGATCGCCGAGGCCATCTGCTCGCGGATGGCGCGCTGGGTCAGGTCCACGCCTGCCATCATCACCATCGTCTCCAGCCGGGACAGCGCGTCGCGCGGCGAGTTGGAGTGAATGGTGGTGATGGAGCCGTCGTGGCCGGTGTTCATGGCCTGGAGCATGTCGAGGGTGGCGCCGTCGCGCACCTCGCCGACGATGATCCGGTCCGGCCGCATGCGCAGCGCGTTGCGGACCAGATCGCGGATCGTGATCTCGCCGCGCTTCTCCAGGTTGGCCGGGCGGGCCTCCAGCCGCAGCACATGCTCCTGGCGCAGTTGCAGTTCCGCCGCGTCCTCGATGGTGATGATCCGCTCGTCTTCCGGGATGAAGGCGGACAGCACGTTCAGCGTCGTGGTCTTGCCGGAGCCGGTGCCGCCGCTGATCACGATGTTCAGCCGGCCCTGCACGCAGAGCCGCAGCAGGTCGGCCACCTGCGGCGTCATCGTGCCGAACGCGATGAGATGGCCGACACCGGTGAGCGGCTCGGCGGCGAACTTCCGGATCGTCAGCAGCGAGCCGTCCAGCGCCACCGGCGGCACGACCGCGTTGACCCGGCTGCCGTCGGGCAGCCGCGCGTCCACCATCGGGCTGGACTCGTCCACCCGCCGGCCGACCCGCGCCACGATCTTGTCGATGGTGCGGCGCAGATGGCTCTCGTCGGCGAACGACGCCGCCACCGGGTACAGGCGGCCGTCGCGCTCGACGTAGATCTGGTCGTGGCCGTTGACCATGATCTCGGACACGTCCGGATCGCGCAGGTACGGCTCCAGCGGCCCGTGGCCGAGGATGTCGTCCGCCACCTCCTGCGCGACCCGCGCCCGGTCGGCCGCCGTCATCGGGGTCTCGTCGCGCTGCAGCACCGCCTGCAGCGTCTGGGTGACCTGCTGCTCCAGTTCTCGCTGGTCGAGGTGCGCGTCGTAGAGCTTCGGCCCGAGCATGTCCAGCAGCGCCTCGTGCACGCTGCGCTTCAGCGGGCGCGAACGGGTCGGCGTGGCGGGCCGCGCGCCGCGGGCGCGCCGCGCCGTTCGAGGCGGTCGGCCGCTGGCCGCCCGCCCGCTGGGAGAGCCGGTCGGACAGGCTCATGCGACCCGCCTCTTGCCGCGGACCGGCCTCGTCGCCCGCCGCGGGCGGCGGGCGCGGCCAGCAGCCGCTGCTGCGCGAACTGCGTGATGGCCTGGCTGACCGGGTGGCCCGGGGCTGTCCAGCATGATCGGGCATGCCCTTGTTGACCGAGATGGGCACGGCCCGGCTGGACGGGATGTGCGCGGCGATCGGCGTGACCGCACCACCCGCTCCACGTGCTCGAGGCTCAGCCCCACCTTGGAATCCGCCCGGTTGACCACCACCGAGCGGATCTGCCTCGGGTAGGACAGCATGTCCAGCATGTCCAGCGCGACGCGAAGGTTCTTCAGCGCGGGCACGTCCGGAGTCGTCGAGCAGCACGAGCTGCGACGAGACGTCCATCGCGGTCAGCACGTGCTCGCTGAACTGCGGCGGGGTGTCCACCACGACGAAGTCGAACATGCGTGCGCAGGACAGCGAGCAGTTCGCCGACCAGCCACGGCGGGATCTTCTCCGCGTCGCCAGGGGTGACCGGCGCCAGCAGCATGTCCAGCCCGGGCCGGTAGCGGGTCAGCAGCGAGGCGGCCCCGGTGGTGTCCAGGTGGCCCGCCATCGGCAGCGCGTCCACCATCGTCCGCAGCGGGTCGAGCTGCACGCTGATCGCCACGTCGCCGAACGCGAGGTCGAGGTCCACGACGCAGACGCGGCTGGCGCCTGCGCTGGCGAGCGCCACGCCCAGATTGATCGCCAGCGTGGTCTTGCCGCAGCCGCCCTTGGCGGCGAACACCGTGACGATCTGCCGTCCACGGCTGCCTGGCTCGCTCGGCGGGTCGGCGCCAGCATCCGCCGCGACACCTCGTAGGACCGGCGGCAGGCGGCCGCCATCGCGGCGTGGTCCCCGCCTGTACGACCTCGCGCACGCCGGACTGCAGCGCCCGGTTCAGCAGCGTGACGTCGACGTCCTGCGCGGGCCAGGATCACCCCGACCGCGGGCCGGGCCAGCCGCAGCGCCGACGCGAACGCCAGCGCGTCGCCGGTCCCGGCCCGCGGCCCGATCACCACCAGGGTCTCGTGCGGGTCGCTGTCCAGCAGCTTGGCCGCCGCGCTGAGGTCATCGGCGGTGCGTACCTCACTGCCGATGATCCACGAGCAGTTCATCGGCGCCCGCGGCCGGCTCGCAGAGGATGGGCATGGTTATCGCCTCACTTCCGCTTGTGACTGGTCTGGGTGGGCTGGGGGGCCGGGGCCGGAGTGGTGGGGGTCACGACCGGCACCGTGGGGTTCGTGCTGGGCGTCACCAGCGGGAACGTCACGATCGGGCTCGGCGTGGGGGACGGGGCAGGCTGGACGGTGAGCAGGTGCCCGGCGTCGGCGGTGGTGTGTGAGCCGCTGGTGAGCAGCGCCAGGTAGGGCAGGCCGGTCTCGGTCATCTGGATGAGCTGCTCCGCCTGGCTCTGCGTGACGGCCAGGGTCACCATCGAGCCGGTATTGCCGGACGAGGAGCTGCTTCCGGCGAGGGAGGATGCGCCGGAGACGCTGGTCCCGGTGCTGGAGGCGGATGCCTGCCCGACCGACAGCACCTGCACGCGGCTCAGCACGACCCGGGTCTTGATATTGCCGCCGGTGCCGATGTGTGCCCCAGCGCAGCCCGGGGCCGCGGTGATCGGGCTGCCGGTGCTGGAACCGACCGTGTCGAACACCGCCACCTGCGAGCCGGGCTGCACCGCTCCGGCCACCGCCTCAGGCAGGCAGAAGCTGAGCGTGAGTGCCATCTGGCCCGGCGGGATCGCCAGGCCGCTGGTCGTCTGGGTGGCGGTCACCAGCATCGGGCGCAGCAGCACCTGCCCGGGTTCCAGGTCCGCGTTCAGCACCAGCGAGGACAGCGCGGACGGGATCGCGGACAGCGCGTCCGCGGGCACCGAGGAGGCCGGCAGCGTCTGGTTGGTGAGCAGGCCACCGTGCACTGCGGCACCCGCGGTCGTGCCGGACGGGATGATCTTTGCCGCGATCAGCACGCTGACCGCTTTCATGCCCGCGATGGCGCGGGCGTTGGCCCCCTTGACGTAAGCGAGTACCCCGCTGGTGCCTACCGCCGCGAGGATCAGCGCTAGCACGATGATCAGTAGCCGTCGTTTCATGCGTCCCCTTCATGACCGAGTCAGCCGGTGATCTTCATAGAGGTCACGCCCCCGGAGGCCGAGAGCGTGCCAGGCTCGGAGACGAAATAACCGTCGATGCAGTAGGTGGTGCCCGTGCATTTGTTCGCGGCGTTCAGCCAGTCCGTGTAGGAGGCGAACATGCCGGTGCCGGGCACGTTGTAGCCGGTCACGACGAAGGCGGCGGCTCCCTTCACGTTGTACACCGCGGAGGTGCCGCTGCCGCTGACCGAGGTGTAGACCGGGATGTAGATCAGCGACTTGTTCTGCGCGTCGTCGTACAGGGGAGTGTTGCAGTTGGCCGACGTGGTACTGGTGTGGACGGAATAGGTGGTCGCGAGGGGGGGGTTCTCCGTGCAGCCGCCCGTCTCGGTGATCCAGCCGAACGTGCCTGGCCCGTCCGATCCGGACGCCTCGGTGGAGCAGCCCGCCTTTTTGCCGTAGCTCAGCGTCAGCTTCATGTCGTAGGAGCTGGACGGGAGCGAGACGCTCGGCGGTGAGCCGTAGATGTAACCCGCGCTGCTCTGCTTGTCCCACTGGCAGGCCGGGGTGGTGAACGCGGTGAAGATCCCGCTGTAGGTCGACCCCCCACTCCCGCTGCCACCGCCCCATTCGACCTGAGCACAAGCTTGCACCGTGGTGCCCGAGTAGCTGCTGTTGCCGGTCAGTTCCTGGGCGAAGAAGGCGCGATGACCGTGGCCCCGCCGGAGGTCTTGGTGGAGGTGTTCACGTCCACGTAGTTGGTGCCGGACGCCGGCGGCGACGGGCAGGCGGTCATGGCGCCGCTGCTTGTCCCGCAGGCCGTCAGGGTGTCGGCATCGCCGCAAATGGTACCGACCCCGGACGAGCCGTCAGCGGCGTTGTCGTTGGCATAGGTCTGCGCGGTGCTGAGCGCGGCGCTCGGGGTGCAGGTGCTGTCGATGCAGAGCTTGGCGACGGCCAGCGCCGCCGCGTCGGCGCCGCTCTGCAGCTGGGCGCGCTCCTGGTAGAGCTGGCCGACGTCGATCACCAGCGCCGACAGGCCCAGCAGCACGGTGCCGATCAGTATGCCGACGAGGACGCCGACCACCCCGCGCTCGTCACGGCGGAGCAGTTCCAGCGCCAGGCGGCCGCGGGCCAGGCGGGCACGGCCTGGGATAACGTCTCGCACGGCAGTTCCCCCTTGGCGGTGAGCGTGAGCGTCGACGACCCGAAGCTCGCGCTGCCGAACATCGAGGCGAAGGCCCCGACGGGGGTGATGAAGGTGAAGGGGTAACTGACCGACACGACCCCATCGACGCCCATCCCGGCGCCGGCCGCGCACGTGGTCACGGTGACGGTCACGTTGCTCAGCCCGGTGGCCGCGCTCTGCGTGCGGGTCGTCACGACCGAGCTGGAGTCGCCGACCGAGGCGAGCCTCGCCCCCTCGCGGGCGGCCTGGGTGAGCGTGATCTGGGCGTTGATCGCCCGGCCGAAGTCGATGGTGCCGAAGATGATCAGCAGGAGCACCGGCAGCAGCAGCGCGAACTCCACGGCCACGGATCCGCGGTCGCGTGAGTCGGTCGCGGCACGCCGCCGCCTCATGGCTGATCCCTTGCCTCTCTTGCCTCTCCGTGCCGTGTGGCGCCAGGCCGGCGCAGGCCCGGGCATGTCAAGACCGGCGCCGGCGGCGCGCTGCGCGGCCGCCGCCGGCCGTCCGTCGTGGGCACCACCCGGGCCCGCCGCAGCGCCGAGCGGGTTGCCGGGTGTCCGCCGGGTGGCCGTGGTCAGACGGCGTTGGCAACCTTGTTGAACACGCTGGTGAGGTTCGTGCCGATAAGCGTGACCGCGGTCACGATCACCGCGGCGATCAGCGCGACCATCAGGCCATACTCGACCGCGGTCGCGCCGCGATCGTCCCGCTGCAGCGTCCGGGCGAGCGTGTTCTGGATGTACACGAAGCACTTGAGCATCTCGAACTCCTTCCAAGTTCGCGAGCCGGGAATCACTCCCAGTGAGGAGAGTATCACTCATTGTGTTCAAGATTGGAAGATGTCTCCCGGGCCGGGTATCGGCTGAACGGTCAGGGAAGGTCGCCGACAGGCCGACGTGTCGGCCCATCGGTGGACACGGGCCAGGTAACGGGCCCGGGCCCGCGGTGGCCACGGGTAGCTCCTTCCGCCTGAACAGTCACAATGTGTAGTGTATCCATAACTTCAAGTAACTAAAGCTGTTGGCAGGTCCTGCCTGGGTTGCCGCCGGTACGGACCGCGAAGTCCCTCTCGTGGCCGCACCGGAGGAGAGGTCGCACATGTCGGATCGATCGGGCGGTGGCGCCGGGGTAGGCCTGCGGCAGCCGACCGGGCGCATCCAGCGGCCCGCCACGGGGGCGGCGCCCGCTGGCACGCCGTTTCTGCCCTGGCTGGTGGCCATTGTCGCGCTGAGCCTGATGGTGAGCCTGGAGTACAGCCGCTACCTGTTCGCCGACAGCTATTACGACCTGTACGCCGGGCGGTACATCGTGCAGCACGGCATCCCGCACCGGAATGTGGTCACCGCGGTGGCCCACGGCGCGCCCTGGATCGACCAGCAGTGGCTCGCCCACGTGATCTTCTACGGCGCCTGGGCGGCCGGCGGATACCCGGCCGTGGCCCTGCTGTCCTCGCTGGTTCTCACGTCCTCCTTCGCCGTGCTGGCGCTGGCGATGCGCGGCCGCGGCGTCCCGCCGGCCCGCGCCTTCCTGTGGACCTGCGGCACCGTCATCGTCTACCTGGGCAACATCGTGATCCGGGCGCAGAGCTTCGCCTATCCGCTGTTCGCGCTCACGTTGTGGCTGGTCGTGGTGGACAGCCGGGCGCCGCGGCTGCGGGCGCGCACCTGGCTGGTCCTGCCGGTGCTGGTGCTGTGGGCGAACACCCATGGCTCCGTGCTGGTCGGGGCGGCGATGGTCGCCCTGTACGCGGCGTACCGGGCGGTGGCGGTGCGCCGCGAGGGCGCCAGGACCGTCGCCGGCTATCTCGTGCTCGGCGCGGCCGGGGCCGCGAGCGTGCTGTGCACGCCGTACGGCACCGCGATCATCGGCTACTACAAGAGCGTCAACAGGGTGGCCCCGGCGCTGAGCCACTACGTCACCGAATGGCAGCGGCCCAGCCCGCTGTACCTAGTCAGCATGGGGTTCTTCGCGCTGCTGATCGCCTGCGTGATCGCGGTCGCGGTGGCCTGGCGGCGTGGCACCCGGCCAGATCCGGTGCTGGCCGCGATAGCCCTGGGCCTGCTCGTCATGGCGCTGACCGCGATCCGCAACCAGGCGTTCTTCGCCTTCGCCGGCAGCCTGCTCGCCGCCGACACGCTCGCCCGCAGCAGCGCCGGCCGGGCGCCCGCGCTCAGCCCGGCCTTCAGCCGGGCCACCGCCGGGGTCCTGGCGGCGGCGGCGCTGATCGGGGCCGGCCTGATCGCCACGGAACCGGCCGCTAAGTTCGAGAGCCTGGTCCCGGTGCGGGCCATCGGCACGGCGGCCGCACTGGCGGCGCACCACCCCGGCGCCCGGATACTGGCCGACGAATGGTCCAGCCCGCCCATGCTCTGGCTGCACCCCGCGATGTTCGGCCGGGTCGGCTACGACGCCCGGCTGGAGCAGTTCTCGGTCGCCCAGCTCAACGCGTACGCCACGTTCCTGTCCGCCCGCAGGCCGGGCTGGCAGCGGCTGCTGCGCGGGTACGACCTCGTGGTGGTGAACCGCAAGCAGCACGGCTGGCTGGGCACGGCGCTGACCCGGCTGCCCGGCTGGCGGGTGGCCTACGCCGACCGGGACGGGCTGGTGCTGGAGCGGGCCGGGCTCGGGCCCGGCTGACCGCACTCAGCCGCCCCGTACCACCTCGAACGCCTCGGCATGCTGGGCCTGGCAGTACCGGCCCCAGTACATCGCGGTCGAGGTGACCTGGTCCGGGTCCAGGAAGGCACGGACCTCGTCCCGGCCGCTGAACGCGCCGACCGCCCGCAGCTTGCCGCCCAGATCATCGATCGGTACGAACCGCGTGGGCCGGAAGTCGATCGTCGCCGACGGCGACTGGAAACAGTAGACCCGGCCGATCCGCCGTGCCCCGGCGACGGCGGCCTGGTGGGCGCTGCGGTGATCCGGCTGGTCATCGTGCTCCGAGTGGGTGTAGAGCACGGTCGGCTGGACGTCCGCCAGCACCCGGTCGATGGCGGCACTCACCGGATTGGCCTCGGCGGAACCGGGCGCCACCAGGTCGCCGAGCGCCAGCCTGGTGCCCAGGCCCCCGGCCTGCGGCGCCGCGTGCCCGGTCTCCCCGCCGGGCTCCGCCGCGGACAGGGTGAGGATCGTCACCGGCACGCCCGCGGCCTGGTGGGCCAGCAGCGCGCCGGCCGCCCCGATCTCCACGTCACCCGGATGCGCCCCGATCGCCAGCACGCTCTCCTTGGCGGCGGCCGCGGCGGGCTTGCGCTGGGCCACCAGGCTGGAGACCTTGGCGGCGAACTCCTCCGCGGTGACCGGCTTGTGGATGAAGTCGGTGCCGGCATGCCGCATCGCCGCGACCGCCCGGTCCACGGTGGGATGCGCGGTGACCACCACGACCGGCATCGTCGGCTCGAGCCTGCGCACCCGCTCCAGGAACTCCAGGCCGCTCATCCGCGGCATCTCGACATCGGTGATCACTATGTCCCATGGCTCAGCCTCGATCTGCTTGAGCCCGGACATCGGATCGAGCACGTGCTCGATGACGAAGCCGCGGGACTGGAGCACCTTCGTGGCCCACAGGCCGAAGACCCGGTCGTCATCGATGAGCAGGACCCGCCCACGGGGCGCCGCGGGTGTGGAGTCTGCCATCTGCCCCCCTCGCTGTCCCCGTCCGTCCCGCACGGGGGGCGGGCCGCGATCCCGCCGGCCGGGACCTTTGGCCCGGCCGAAGGTCCCGGGTACCCGGGGTCTTTGTGCTCTGCCCTGCGATGCGGTGTGCCTGGTGAGATGAGTTCAATCACAAAGTGTAGTGCAACAACTACATTCCGTGGACTAGCTGCGGCTCGCGGCCGGAAGGGGACGCCATGCCGATCCGGCTGACGATCGTGGACGCGCACACCCTGATCCGCTACGGCCTGCGGGAACTGCTCTCCCACCATCCCGACATCGAGATCGTGGCCGAGTGCGCCGCCGCGGCCGAGGCCGCACCGGCGATCGCCACCGCACGGCCGGACGTGGTGACCCTCGACAGCACCCTGCCCGACGGTGACGGCCTGCGGCTGGCCGCCGAACTCCGGGAGGGCTATCCGGGCCTCGGCATCGTCATCCTGACCGCGCAGAGCGAGGACGCCACACTGCTGCGCGCGGTGGCGTCCGGGGCGTCGGCCTTCGTCGCCAAGACCGCCCCGGTGGACGAACTGCTCGCCGCGATCCGGCACGCCGCGGCCGCGGCCGCCTCCTTCAGCGCCTCGGGCCTGGCGGCGGCGCTCACCCGGCGCCACGAAGCCTCCGCCCGGCTCAGCCTCAGCCAGCGGGAGACCGAGGTGCTGCGGTTGCTGCGCGACGGCATGTCCGTCCCCGCCATCTCCCGCCGGATGTTCATCAGCCAGTCCACGGCCAAGACCTATGTCGCGCGGCTGTACGACAAGCTGGGCGCGTCGAACCGGGCCCAGGCCCTCATGGCGGCGGTGCGCCACGGGCTCATCGGCCACGGCCAGGACGAGTCTGCCCAGGTCCCGCTCATCCCGGCGCAGTGGCCCGGCCCTGGCGTGCCTGCCGCCCTCGCGTCCTAACCAGACCGGTCACGTCCCGGCTCACCAGGCGGGCGCCCACGGGCCGCGGCGAGCACCCGCCGGGGCCCCGGTTGCTGAGTCCCCCGCTCAGGTGCGCCAGATGAGGGCGAGCGCGCGGTCGTCGCTGGCGCCGGTGCCCGCGCTCAGCACCCGGACGAGGTCGGCGGCGCCGGCCCGGAACCCCGTCGTGACCAGCCGGTCCGCCTCGCCGAGCAGCCGGTCGGTGCCGTCGTCGATGTCCCTGCCGGGCGCTTCCACCAGCCCGTCGGTGTAGAGCATCAGCGCATCGCCGGGCCGCAGCGTGCCCCGCTCCGGCACCAGCCGCAGGTCGGCGACCACGCCCAGGACGATTCCCCGGGCGGTGGTGAGCCGCCAGGTGCCACTGCCGGCGTCGAAGTGGGCCGCGGGCGGGTGCCCGGCGGAGGAGACCACGAAGTCACCGGTGGCCAGGTCGAGGGCGAGATGGATCGCGGTGACGAAGCCCTCGTTGGCGACGCCCCGGCGCACGTAGGCGTTGCAGCTGGGCAGGAACTCCCCCTGCGGCACCGAGCCGAGCAGGCCGCCGAACGCGCCGGACAGCAGCAGCGCCCTGGTCCCGGCGTCCACGCCCTTGCCGGCCACGTCGACGAGCGCGACCTCCAGGGTCTTGCCGTCGCACGAGGACACCAGGAAGTCGCCGCCGAACGAGGAACCACCGGCCGGCCGGAGCACGGACACAGTCCCCCAGCCCTCGGGCAGGTCGGGCAGCGTTCCCTGGGCCCGGATCCGGTCCCGCAACTCGATCAGCATGGCCTCGCCCCGCAGGCCGAGCATGCCGAGCTTCTCCCTGGTCCTGGCGAGCACGAGCGCCACCGCCGCGGTCACCACGATGGTCAGCACCAGGCCAGGGCCGGCCTTGTCCTTCACCACGTCGTAGGCCAGGCCGACGGCGATCAGGCCGAACAGGATCCGCAGCGCCCGGGGCCACAGCAGCAGGCCGCCCGCCAGGACCGGCAGGATGAGCAGGCCCGGCGAGAACCAGGACTGCGACACGTGCACGGCCGCGACCGCGATGCACGCCGTCACCAGGGTCAGCACCAGGGCCACCCGCCGGTTCCCGGTGATGAGCTGCCGTGACACCCAGCCGCTCACCGCGCGCCAGGCGGAGCGCACGGCACGCAGGGGAAGAGCCACGACCCGGGCAACCATGATGGCCGAACTGTATACGCCAGCTGGGGCCGCTGGCACCCGCACAGGTCAGCGCCGCGCCCCCGATCCGGCGCGGCCGAGCTCCATCATCCGCCAGCTGGGGCCGCTGGCACCCGCACAGGTCAGCGCCGCGCCCCCGATCCGGCGCGGCCGAGCTCCATCATCCGCCAGCTGGGGCCGCCGGCACCCGCACAGGTCACGCCGCGCCCCGGATCCGGCGCGGCCGAGCTCCATCATCCGCCAGTCGGGCCCGCCCGGGCAGGTCAGCGCGTCGCGCGGGCGCGGCCTTTGCCCGGGTGCGGGAAAAGGAGTTGGCGCTGCCGCCGCCCGGCGGGTAGGAAGGCGAGCATGGCCACCACGTTCCAGATCCGCCCGGTCACCGAGGCGGAACTGCCCGCGTTCGAATACGTGGACCAGCACGCGTTCCACGGCCGCCCGGACACCGCACGACAGCGCGCCAACTGGCACGCCCGGCTGGAGCTCGACCGGACCCTGGGCGCATTCGACGGCACCACGCTGGCCGGCTCGACCGGCATCTACAGCTTCCGGATGCGCGTGCCGGGCGCGATGGCCGCGGTCGCCGGGGTGAGCATGGTCGCCGTGCTCCCCTCCTACCGCCGCCAGGGCGCCCTCACCGGCCTGATGCGGCAGCAACTGAAGGACATCGCCGAGCGGGGCGAGGCGATCGCCGCGCTGTTTGCCTCGGAGACTCCTATCTACGGCCGGTACGGCTATGGGCGCGCGTCCTGGCATCTGACGCTGAGCCTGGCCCGCGGCCACGGGGCGCTGGCCGCCGGGGTACCGGCCGACCCAGGGCTCCGGCTGCGGATCGCCGAGCCGGGGGCCGTCCACGCCGAGATGGGCAAGGTGTACGAGCTGGCGATGGCCGAGCGGCCGGGCCTGTACGCCCGCACCGACCCGTGGTGGGACCGGCTGACGCACGAGCCCGACTCGGAGGGGGACCCGCTGCGGCGCTGCGTGCTGGTCGAGGACGACGCGGGCCCGCGGGGCTACGCCCTGTTCACCTCGGACGGCCGGTGGGAGTGGGAGGAAGGCACGTTCCTCCCGGCCGGCGTCCTGGATGTGAGCGAGGCGATCGCCACCGACCCGGCGGCGGCCGCGGCGCTGTGGCGCGACGTGCTCAGCCGGGATCTGATCGCCACGTTCCGGCTGCACATGCTGCCGGTGGACGACCCGGTGCTGGACCTGCTGGCCGACTCGCGGCTGGGCCGGGCGCGGCTGTCCGACGGGCTGTGGATCCGGCTGGTGGACGTGGCCAAGGCACTGGCCCAGCGCCGCTACGCGTGCCCGGTGGACGTGGTCATCGAGGTCGCCGACGAGCTCTGCCCGCAGAACCAGGGCCGCTGGCGGCTGACCGCGGCGGCCGCCTCCGTCCCGTCCGGGTTCAGCGGCACCTGCGAGCGGACCACCGCCCCGGCCGACCTGGCGCTGCCGGTGCGGGCGCTGGGCGCCGCCTACCTGGGCGGCACCCGGCTCGGCCAGATGGCCGCCGCGGGGCTGGTCACCGAGGTCACGCCGGGTTCCCTCGCGGCGCTGTCGGCGGCCATGTCCTGGGACCCGGCCCCGTGGTGCCCGATGATCTTCTAAGGGCCGGCCTCACAGCGACGCGCGCAGCACCGCCTCGGCGAGGTCGGCCTGGTAGTGCGGCTGCATGCTGGTGAAGTCCGGGCAGGCGTTGACCTCAAGCACCCGTGGCCCCTCCCGGGTCCGCAGCAGGTCCACCCCGGCGTGCCCGAGCCCCAGCGCGGCGGCCGCGGCGTGCACCAGGCCGTGTTCCTCGCCGGTGAGCTCGGTCCGGCGCTGCGCGGCACCCCCGGCGATGTTGCTGCGCCACTCCGGCGGCGCCGCGCGCCGCTCGGTCACCGCGATCAGGGTGCCGCCGGTCAGGACCGCGCGCACGCTGATCCCGGCGCACTCCACGACCTCGGGCTGCACGATCAGCGCGCCCGGGCCCTCGGCCGCCAGGCCCGCCAGCGCCGCGGCCAGCGCCGCCGGGTCCGCGGCCCGGCGCACCCACCGCCCCTGCGCCCCGTGGGCCCGCTTGACCACCACCGGGTAGCCGATGTCCGCCGCGACGGCGGCTGCCTGCGCCGGGTCGAACGGGCAGATCTCGGTGCGCACCTGCGCCACCCCGGCCTGCCCGAGGCGCACCGCGGCCGCCGCCTTGTCGTCGGCGAGCAGCACGCTGTCCACCGGGTTCTGGGCCCGCGCGGTGCGCGCCAGCACCCGCAACGCGTGCACCGCCGCCGGGAAGCCGAACAGCAGGCAGGGAGCCAGGCTGGTGGCCGTGGCACGGGCCGGCCTCGTCGGTGACCGCTGCCTCGCCCAGCGGGGCGATGCCGACCCGCAGCGAGGGCAGGTCCACCTGCCGGGCCGGGACGCCGAGCCGGGCGGCGGCGGCGATCAGGCTGTCCGGCACGTTCGTGGCGTACGGGTTCCTGGCAACCGCGAGCGTCATCCCGCCACGCCCCGCGCATGCCGGGCGGCCGCATGGTCCAGGATGGCCCCGGCGACGTCGGCCCCGGTCACCTCGGCGATCCCGGCGAAGCCCGCCCAGGCGTCCACCTCAAGCACGCGGACGGTGCCGTCGGCGTCCTCGATCAGGTCCACCCCGCCGAAGTCCAGCCCGCAGGCCGCCAGCGCGGCCGCCGCGACGGCCGCGGCACCGTGGCTCACCGGGAGCGGTGCCCCGGCAGCCCCCAGCGCCAGGTTGGCCCGGACCTCCCCGGGCCGGGCCACCCGGCGCATCAGCGCGATGCATTCCGGTCCCACCACGTAGCCGCGGATGTCCTGGCCGCCACCGCCGATGAGCGGCTGCGCCAGGTAGTGCTCGCGCTCGGCGTGGTAGCCCGGCCGGCCCGCACCGGGGCGCCATGGCTCCCGGCGCTGGAATGCCGCGGTCAGTGCCGCGGCCGAGCGATGCGTCGTGATTCCCTCGCCCCGGATGCCGCGGGCGGGCTTGACGATCAGTTCGCCCGGGCCGAGGCGCGCCAGGCTGGCGCCGCCCGGTTCGTCGAAGGCGGCGGTCGGCACCACCGGGATCCCGGCGCTGACCAGGTCCATCGTGGTGAGCAGCTTGTCCCGGGACCGGAACGCGGCGTCCGGGTGGTTGAGCACCAGCGAGCCCTGCGCGGCGAGGCAGGCCAGCACGGGGGCGGCGATGCCGCGGAACGGGGCCACCGTCCGGTGGATCACGATGGCGGGCCTGGCCGGCCTGCCCGCGTAGCAGGGGACCTGCTGGCCGTCGGCACACCAGAGCCCGAGCAGGTGCGGTGCCCAGCTCACCAGGCGCAGCCCCCGCTCGCGGGCAGCGGCGCGCAGCAGCGCCCAGTTCCGCGCCCGCTCGGCCGGGTAGTGCAGCACCACGATCTGGCTCACGGCGCGACGCTACCCCGTTGACCTGGCCCGTGCGCGCGATGCGCCCCGGCCGCGGCCGCCCCGGAGCGGCTGGCGGGATCCGCCGGGCTTGCGGGCCGGGGCGCCCCGGGGCATCGTTATGTGCCTCATTGACCGGAAAGTGAGGGCGGTCGCTCATGCCGCTGGAAATCAAGCGCCTGCACCTGGCCAGCCTGCGCGGCATCGACGGGCTGGAGTGGCCGGTGCACGGCTTCGTGGTCACCCACCCGGGCGGCGCGGTGCTGGTGGACACCGGCTGCGGCGGCCCGGACGAGGTGCTCAGCGACTGGCGGGTGGTGAACCGGTCGGTCGTGGACGCCCTCGCGGGCCTGGACATGACCCCGGCGGACATCGGGCTGGTGATCAACACCCACCTGCACTTCGACCACTGCGGCCAGAACGCCGTGTTCCGGCACGCCGCGTGTCACGTCCAGCGCGCCGAACTGGACCGGGCCAAGCGCGAGGACCCGGAACTGTGCGACTGGTTCGGCTTCATGGACGCGCGGTGGGAACTGCTGGACGGCGACACCGAGATCCTGCCCGGCCTGTCGGTGATCACGACGCCCGGGCACACCGCGGGCCACCAGTGCGTGGTGGTCTCCGGTCGCCGACGGCGAGGACCTGCTGATCGGGGACGCCGCCTACACGCCGCACCAGTTCGCCGGCCCGGCCGACGCCGATCTGCCGCCCGGCCAGGCGGCCGACACGGTGGCATGGCGCGGCTCACTGGACCGGATCCGGTCGCTGGAGCCCACGCGGGTGCACTTCTGCCACCACACCGATGTGCTGCACGGCACCTGAGCCTGCCTCAGCCGCGGATCCGCAGGTAGATGACCGCCCCCGGCGGCGCTGAACACGACCATCACGGCGAACGCGAGCACGCCGTACACGGGCTGCCCGCCGGCGGACAGGGCCACCAGGTACACCACGCCCATCAGCACGCCGAAAATCGGAGTCGCCAGGTACTTGCGGCTCGTCCTAGTTGTGGTCTGCATGGAAGACCTCCTCGACGGTCACTCCGAAAAACCGGGCGATCGCGATGGCCAGCGGGAGCGAAGGGGTGTAGCGGTCGGTCTCGATGGAGTTGATCGTCTGCCGGGACACGTCCAGCTGCTGGGCGAGATCGGCCTGTGACAGCCCCTTCGCGGCGCGGCGTTCCCGCACGTCATTCCGCACCGCGGCACCCCGGGCTGTCAAGCTCGCTTGTCATGCCTTCATGATGCCGGCCGGGGGGTTTCGTGTCAAGCGAGCTTGTCATCGGCGCGCGGCGCTGACCCGAATTGGGCGCACCGGCAGACTGTGGGGCCTGGCTTCCTGGGCAGAGTTCGAGAAGCGACCGGCCCGACCTCGCGGCGGCCGGGCACGCGCCGTTGTACCAGTTCGGCGTGGGGCTTGGCTTCCTCGCCACGGTCCGCCTGGACGGCGGCCCCCGGATGCACCCGATATGCCCGCTCCTCCACGGGGGCGGCATGTACGCGTTCATCGTGCCCGGCCCCAAGCAGGCCGACCTGCACCGGGACGGCCGTTATGCGCTGCACTCGTTCCCCTGCGAGGACAACGAGGACGCGTTCTACTGCACCGGCCCGGCCGAGGTGGACGAGGATGCCGCCACCAGACGGGTGCTCGCCGATCTCTTTGTGACCGAGCGCGCCGCCGCCGGCGTGCCCACTCCGGCCCCCAACCACCACCTGTTCCGGTTCACCCTGGACCGGTGCCTGCTCACCAGGACGACCGGTCACGGCGATCACGCCCCGCAGCACACCACCTGGCAGCCCCATCCGGCTAGCCCTCGCGCCCGCAGCGGGGCCGCGGCAGACGGCAGCGAGGAATGCGACCGGGAATCCCCAATCGTGGCTCGGCAGCGCCTAGCGCGAGTGGGTTTCGGGGGGGCCTGTCACGGCCGCGACCATGCTCTGGCCGGTGGCCGGCAGCGACGGCACCGCCTGCACCCTGATCGGCGGATCCGCGAGCCTGGCCCTCCGAGGTTAGGTTTTTTCGGCCACGAACGCTCCGCGGCCGATGACCATGGTGATCAGGCCCTCGCCTCGCAGCGTCGTGAGGGCACGCTCGGCCGTTCCCATGGCCACGCCGTGCGTTTGCGCCAGCGTCTTGATCGACGGGACCCGGCCGGTGAGTTCGCCGCGCTCGATCTGGCCGCGCAGGATCGCGGCAAGCTGCTGATACAGCGGAGTCGGCTTGTCTGGGTCAACCGTCACATGATCACTTTAGGGATACCATGCTCTCACCTGCGCTTTTGGATGATCCCTTGTAATCCCATAGGATCCTATGTGATGCTTATCAGATGCCCACCGACAATCCTGCTCCGATGCAGCCCATCCGCCGAATCAGGTACTACCTCGGCCGGGCCGAGGACGCGCTGGACAGCGCCACCATGGCACTGCATCAAACGCCCGCCGCTGAGCCCGGGCGGCGCGAGGAATTCCTGCAGGACCTCGTCGTGCTGCGCAGCAAACTGGACATTCTTCGCACCCTGATGAACGGCCGGTAACCGCAGTCCGGATGCTCGTTTCTGAATGCGGCTGAGGCTGTCTCACGGGGGAACTCGGGGCGGCCGCCGCGACCCGCAGAATGCTAGCTATTCCATCTAGACATGCTGGTAGGCCCTGAGATAGTAGAGGATGTTCGCTTATTAGCGAGATACACCCGGCCTGATCTGTCCTATATGGATGGGTTTGCTGCATGGGTTCCGGACTGGGTGGCGGGGGGCTCCGATGAGATGGCCACGCTGGATTGCGGCAGGGGCGGCGGGTCTGGTACTGGCCAGCACGGGCGCGGGTGTCGCGGCGGCCGCTCAGGCCCCGCGGGACCAGGCACATTCATCAACCAAACCGCATAACTCCGCGCCGGCTGACCGGCGTACCCATGCCAAGGCCGAATCCGTGACCCCCCCGGATACCCCGTTTATGACATCAGTGGTGCCGGAAGGCCTGGGCCTGCTGGCGTCCTGGAATCCGGATCCGGCCACTGAACAGGTCACCTCCTACACGGTGACTATTACTCCAGCGGCCGGGGGAGCCCGCCGCCGACGGGCTGTGCCGGACCGTTCTCGTCATCGGTGGATGGGTCGAATTCGGCGGACCTGGTGGGTGGGTTGTGTACAGGGGTGGCCTATCAAGCGACGGTTTCCGCGACCAATGGCGCTGGCTCCAGCCCGGTGTCGCCGCTGTCGAGTCCGGTAGTGCCGCTCGCGGCCCAGCCGCCGCAGGCTCCGCTGATCACGTCGGTGTTCGACCGTTCTGGCGCACTGATAGTGTCCTGGACGCCGCCGGGTTATGGCGGCGGAGATCCGTTGACCATCTACACGCTGACGGCTACGGCCGGGACGGCCAAGGTCACGGTGCATGCCAAGGCGTCGGCGACCCAGGTGACGATCAGCAAGCTGACCAACGGCACCAGCTACACGCTGGCCCTGACCGCGTCCAGCGCAGTCGGCGCTTCTGCGCCGTCCACCAGCACGGGCACACCGGCGCCCACCCACGCGCCCGCGGCACCGACCCAGGTCTCGGCCAGCCCGGATGGCACCGGGGCGATCAAGGTCTCGTGGGTGGCCCCGGCCGACAACGGCGGGGCCGCGCTGACGGGTTACACGGTCACCTGGCAGCAGGTGGTGCCCGCCTCGAACGGGAATGGTTACGTGCCCGCGCCGGGGTCAAGCCCGCAGTCCACCACCGTCGGGGCGTCCACCACGTCGGTGACCTTGCCCGCCGGGGACTTCTCCCCCGCTGCCGCGCTCTACAGCATCACGGTCGCGGCAAGTAACACCGCAGGCACCGGGACGGCGGCCCCCATTGCCAACCCGGTCGCACCGGTGACCGCGGTCACCTCGCAGACGGTGCCTCTGACGGCGGAAACAATGTCCGTGCTCGGCTCCGACACCCCCGCGTCCCCCGGCCCGGGCAGTGTCCTGGTCTGGCCCGCGCCAGCCCCCGCCCAGGTAAGCGGCCTCACGGTCGGCCAGGTCCTGGTCGCCAGCCCGGTCCCGGCCGCGCCCGATGGGCTGCTGGACACCGTCACGGCGGTCAGCACCGACGGCGCGGGCGACGTCACGGTCACGACCACCCCGGCGGCGCTGACCAGCGTCTTCACCAGCCTGGCGGTGGCCACGACCACGAACCCGCTGGCACCAGGCGCGGCGGGGTCGGCCGGTCCCCGTCAGGGCGCGCGGTTCATCCCACGGGCCGCCGGCATCCGTGACCTCAGCCGTATCCCGGCGGTGACGGCCGGGTTCTCCAGCACGCTCAGCCTGGGGTTCGACTACTCCACCGGCAGCACGACCGCGGGCGCATCGGTGTCCGGGGAGCTTGACGTGACCCCGAAACTGAGCCTGACCCTAGGCCTGGACCATGGCTTCGCGGGGGTCCCCGACGGCGTGTCCCTGACCGCCTCGGGCAGCGACGACGTCACCGACACACTCACCGTCGAAGCGCACACACAGTTCACCAAGACTCTCGGCGAGATCGACGGTGAGCCGATCGACATCCAGGTCGGCCCGGTCCCCCTCGTCATCGTGCCGAAGATCCCCATCACTCTCTCGGTGACCGGGAAGATCGGCATGCAACTGCAGGCCAGCGTCAGCATCGGAGCCAGCCTGTCCTGGAACAGCAAGCAGGCCAACACGCTCACCACCACCAATACCAGCACCTCGCCAAAGGTCACCGCGGGCCCACTGCCGGGGATGACCAACACTGGGCAGCTTGTCGCTGACCTTTCGGCACAGCCCCAGCTGGACCTCTACGACGTGGGCGGCCCGAACGTACAAGGTGATGCGATCCTGACCGGGACCGTCAACCTGTCGCCTCCACCGGGAGGGGCGTACCTGTCGGTGGTCCCGTCGCTGGAACTAAGCGTCGGGCTCGACGTGGACCTGCTTGGCGAGCACAAATCCTTCGAGCTGCGGCTCGCCACCAAGACCTTCCCGGCCTTCCAGATCCTCAAGCCGCCTGCCGTCCTGACCATCAGCCCCGCCAACCCGAACGTCCTGCCCGGCCATACCGTCCAGCTCAGCGCCACCCCCGCTGGCGGTGTCACCTGGACCTTGACCGGCGCGGCCGGAGACACCATCAGTAGCACCGGCCTGTTCACCGCCGCCAACCCATCCGGGCGGGCTGTCACCGTCTACGCCACTAATAGCTCCGGCGCCGTCGGCCTGGCCACCGTCACCATCGGCACCCCGTTCGACCCTGTTGGCAACCTCAGCGCCACCGAGGACAGCACCGACACCGGCGCCCAAGTGAGCTGGAACGCCCCCGTGCACACCGGCGGCTCAGCAATCAAGGACTACGTCGTCACCACCAGCGGCGGCGTCCCCTCCCAGACCACCACCAGCACCTCCGTCAGCCTGCCCAGCCTGCAGGTCGGCGTCACCTACACGATCACCGTCTACCCGGTCAACGCCAAGGCCCAGACCGGGCCAGCCGCCACCACCACGCTCTACGTCATCCCCCTGTGCACCGACACGTTCACCGGCGGCAGCCAGGGAACCGGCACCAACTGGTCCACTGGCAGCAACTGGTCCGCCGGCAAGGTCCCCACCGCTGCCGACTGGGTCTGCGACGGCGGCAACTCCATCAACCTCCCCGCGCATGTCGTCACGGTGCAAGGCCTCCAGGTAAGCGGCGATCTTGCCGTCCCTTCGGGGGGACGCTGACCATCACGAGCACCGTGACGGTGACGGGGGCGCTGGTGGGGCCGGGGACGCTGACGGTCCCGGCCGGTGGTTCGCTGCTGCTGGCGCCCCAGTCTGTGTTGGACGAGATCGACCTGGTGAACCGCGGGCAGGTCACGGTCGCGGCGGACGCCGGCGGCTCCCCGGTGAACGTGGAGAACGGGGCGACGCTGGAGAACGCCGGCACCCTCACCCTGGCCGACGGCTCGATCCTTGAGGACGACAACGGAGTGGGATCGGGCAACAAGCTGATCAACGACGCCGGCGGGACGATCAGCTACCCCGGCGGGAGCCAGGGCGCCGCCATCGGCCCCGCCGTGACCAACAGCGGCACCATCACCGCCGCGGGAGGCACGCTGACCTTCGATGGGGTGGTGACGCAGTTCAGCGGCGGCTCGTTTACCGGCGCGGGCACGATCGTGCTGGCCTACCAGGTCAGCCCGTCCGGGTCCGGTGCCCAGCTCTCCGGCGTGACGGTGACGGGGGCGCTGGTGGGGCCGGGGACGCTGACGGTCCCGGCCGGTGGTTCGCTGCTGCTGGCGCCCCGAGTCTGTGTTGGACGAGATCGACCTGGTGAACCGCGGGCAGGTCACGGTCGCGGCGGACGCCGGCGGCTCCCCGGTGAACGTGGAGAACGGGGCGACGCTGGAGAACGCCGGCACCCTCACCCTGGCCGACGGCTCGATCCTTGAGGACGACAACGGAGTGGGATCGGGCAACAAGCTGATCAACGACGCCGGCGGGACGATCAGCTACCCCGGCGGGAGCCAGGGCGCCGCCATCGGCCCCGCCGTGACCAACAGCGGCACCATCACCGCCGCGGGAGGGACCCTGGACCTGGGCGGCTCGTACAAGTCAACCGGGTCAGCCGTTCTCACCGTCGGCATCACGGGAAGCAAGAACTTCGGACGCTTCTCGGTTGCTGGGACCGCCGCTCTTGCGGGCACGCTCGCCTTGCAGACTTCCAGCGCCTACAAGCCGAGTATCGGGACGACTCTTGCGATCCTGACCGCTGGGAAGCGGACCGGCACCTTCGCTCAGGTCACGGGCACGCAGCTATCCGGCGAACACTGGACCGTCGCCTACACCTCAACGCGCGTCACGCTGAAGGCAGCCAGCGGCTGACCGCGCTAAGCGGGGTTCACGAGCGGACGGCTACCCGGGCCTGCCTCACAAACCACACAGCCGCTGCGGACAGAGGGCTGGGCGCGAGCGTGCGAGACTGGGCGGGGAGGCAGCATGCCCAGCATGAAGGTCACGGTGAACGCCGCGATGCGGGCCCGTGACGTGTCGCGGCCCCAGCCGCAGCATGAGGCGGCCGCCGAGGAGCAGTTGGCCGCCGCGCGCCCTGCCCCGTCACCGCGGGCCAGGATCGGCCCGCCGCTGACCCGCGGCAACGGGCCCGCCCGGCCGCCCATGCCCCCCGCGCCGCCCTCCCCCGGGCTACGCCCCGCACCGCCGGGAGACCGCCCCGCTGGTACGGGCCGGCCGAAGCCGGGCGCGGGCATTCCGGGCCCGCCGCGGCACCGCGAGAGCGGCCAAGGTCCCCGGCCTGCGCGCGAACCGGCCACCGCCGGCGAACCCCGCGCTCCCGCCGGACCGGGCGCGCCCCGCGAGCAGCGCGAGCAGCGCGAGCCTGCACCGGCCCCCGAGGTCGCCCGGCCCGGGGCGGGCCAGTCCGAGGGTGGCAAGCCCAGGGCGGGCCAGCCCGGGGCGGGCCAGACGGAGGCAGGTCAGCCCGTGGCGCGCCAGCCCGGTGCTGCCACCGGCGGGACGGGCCAGAAGCCAAAGAGCGGTGCCGCGCGGCCCGGGGGGCGCAAGCGGGTCCGGCGGCGCCGGTCCCACGGGCGCTGACCGGTCAGCCGGGCTGTGCCCCGTCCGGCAGCGGCGGCAGGATGCCGGACTCCTCGTAGTCGCTGATCATGTCGATCCGCCGCTGGTGGCGCGGTTCCCCGGAGAACGGCGTCTCCAGGAACACCAGGGCAAAACCGACCGCGTCCGGCACCGGGTGCATCCGCGCGCCGAGGCTCAGCACGTTGGCGTCGTTGTGCTGGCGGGCCAGCCTGGCGGTCTCCTCGCTCCAGGCCAGCGCCGCCCGGATCCCGTCGATCTTGTTCGCGGCGATCTGCTCCCCGTTGCCCGACCCGCCGATCACGATCGCGATGCTGCCCGGGTCAGGCGGCCGCGGCCGCCGCCGCGCGCATGACGTAGAGCGGGTAGTCGTCACCGGGCTGATAGGACGGCGGGCCGCAATCCGTCACGTCGTGCCCGGCCGCGGCCGCCGCCTCGGCGACGGCGGACTTGAGTTCGAAGCCAGCATGATCTGATCCGAGGTAAACGCGCACGCGCGACAGTCTGGCACGGCGCGGTGCCGGGGCACGACCCGGCACCGAAGCCGCCGGGCTCAGTCGAAGATCGGGTCCCGGGTGCGGGTCCGCTTCAGCTCGAAGAACCCGTCGGTCCTGCGCCACCGCCAGCACGCCGTCCCAGAGTTGGCGCGGCCGCCTCGCCGCGCGGGATCGGCGACATCACCGGCCCGAAGAACGACGTCCCGTTCACCGAGATCACCGGCGTGCCGACCTCGTAGCCGACCCGGTCCATGCCGTCGGCGTGGCTGGCGCGCAGGCGCCTCGTCGTACTCGGTGGAGTCCATCGCGTCGGCCAGCGCGGCCGGCAGGCCGGCCTCGGCCAGCGCCGACTCGATCGTCGCCCGGTCGCGTGCGGCCCTTCTCGTTGTGGAACCGGGTGCCGAGCGCGGTGTAGAGCGGGCCGAGAACCTCCGGCCCGTCCTGCTGCTCGGCCGCGATGCACACCCGCACCGGGCCCCAGACCCGGTGCCAGCAGCTCCTTGTATGCGCTCCGGCAGGTCAGGTTTGCCCTCGTTGAGCACGGACAGGCTCATCACGTGCCAGCGCGGCTTGCACGGGCCGGACCTTTGCCACCTCCAGCATCCAGCGCGAGGCTGATCCAGGCCCACGGGCAGATCGGGTCAAACCAGAAATCAACGGGCGTGAGCTCCTGCTCAGCCATGCAGCTCCTTGAGCCGTAGGGGTGCGGGTGTGCGGCCGGGCACCGTGTGCTGACAACCGGGCCACCCTGCCGCGCCATTCCACCGGGGATGCGAAGATTTCCGGAGCCCGGCACGCCCGGGCGCACTGACCAGGCCATCCACACCGGGGCTGGAGCAAGTACGAAGGGACCACCGTGGCAAGCAACCTCACGCGCGACGAGGCACACGACCGGGCCGCCTGCTCAATGTCCGCTCCTACCACGTGGAGCTGGACTTCACCGGCGGCGAGGACGTCTTCACCTCGGTGACCACGGTCAGCTTCGGCTGCTCCCGCCCCGGCGCCGCGCACGCTTCATCGACCTGACCGCCCCGGCGGTCAGCGAGATCATGCTGAACGGCCAGCCGCTCGGCCCCGGATCGCCTTCGACGGCGACCGGATCACGCTGGCGCACCTGGCGGCCGAGAACGAGCTGCGGGTGGCGCGCCGTCCTGCGGCTACTCCAGGAACGGCGAGGGGCTGCACCGGTTCAGCGACCCCGCCGACGGCGGCGTCTACCTGTACTCCGACCTGGAGACCTCGACGCGCACCGGGTCTACGCCTGCTTCGACCAGCCCGACCTCAAGGCCACCTTCGAGTTGACCGTCACGGTCCCGGCCGGCTGGCAGGTGATCTCCAACATGGCGCCGGACGTCGACCGGCGAGCCCGCGGGCGGGCAGCGACCCGGCCGCTGGCACTTCCCGCCGTCGCCGGTGATGTCCACCTACATCACCGCGGTCGCGGCCGGGCCCCTACCACGAGGTGCGTGGCCGAGCACGACGGCATCCCGCTCGGCCTCTACTGCCGCGCGTCGCTGGCCCAGTACCTGGATCCCGGACGAGATCTTCGAGGTGACCCGGCAGGGGTTCGACTTCTTCCACGCAGGCGTTCGGCACCCGGTACCCGTTCGGCAAGTACGACCAGCTCTTCGTGCCGGAGTACAAGGCGGGCGCGATGGAGAACGCGGGATGCGTGACGTTCCTGGAGGACTACCTCTTCCGGTCCCGGGTCACCGACTTCCGCCGCGAGTCCCGGGCCGACGACGATCCTGCACGAGATGGCGCACATGTGGTTCGGCGACCTGGTCACCATGCGCTGGTGGGACGACCTGTGGCTGAACGAGTCGTTCGCCACCTGGGCGTCGCAGCTCGCCCAGGCCGAGGCCACCCGCTGGCCCGGCGCCTGGACCATCGTTCGCCCAGCTGGAGAAGTCGTGGGCCTACCGGCAGGACCAGCTGCCCTCCACCCACCCGATCGCCGCCGACATCCCCGACATCGAGGCGGTGGAGGTCAACTTCGACGGCATCACCTACGCCAAGGGCGCGGCCGTGCTCAAGCAGCTTGTCGCCTATGTCGGCCTGGACAACTTCCTGGCCGGGCTGCGCCGCTACTTCGGCGAGTACGCCTGGTCCAACGCGACGCTCGGGGACCTGCTGGCGCCAGCTCGAGGCGGCGTCCGGGCGGGACCTGGCCGGGTGGTCCAAGCAGTGGCTGGAGACGGCGGGCGTGAACACGCTGCGGCCCGAGTTCACGCTGGCCGACGGCGGCACCTTCGCCGAGTTCGCCGTCCGGCAGGAGGCCCCGGAATCCCACCCGGTACTCGCGCGACCACCGCATCGCTATCGGACTTTACGATCGGACCGCGGCCGGGCCTGGTCCGCCGGCGCCGGGTGGAGACCGACATCGCCGGCGAGCGGACCGTGGTCCGGCCCTGGCCGGGGAACCCAGCCCGACCTGGTGCTGGTCAACGACGACGACCTGACCTACGCCAAGATCCGCCTGGATCGAGCACTCGCTGGCCACGCTCATCCGCCAGCATCGGCGAGTTCACCGAGACCCTGCCCGCCGCGCTGTGCTGGGCCGCCGCCTGGGACATGTGCCGGGACGCCGAACTGGCCGCGCGCGACTACCTCCGGATGGTGCTGGGCGGGATCGGCCCGGTGGGCGACGTGTCCATGGTGCAGACGCTGCTGCGGCAGGCAGATGCGGCGCTGCACCGGTACACCGACCCGTCCTGGCGCCCGGACGGGCTGGCGCTGACCGGCGGCGCCCTGCGCGGGCTCATGGAACTGGCCGCACCGGGCTCGGACGTGCAGCTCGCGTACGCCCAGGCGTTCATCGGGGTGGCCCTGTCCCCCGGGGACCTGGATCTGCTGGCAGGCATGCTGGACGGCACCAGGGCCGTCGAGGGCCTGACCGTGGACACCGAGCTGCGCTGGCGGATCCTGCACCGGCTGGTCAGCCGCGGCGCGGCGGGCGGGGCGGCGATCGAGGCCGAGCTGGCCAGGGATGCTACCGATGCGGGCGCGCGCCACGCGGCCAGCTGCCGCGCCTCGGTGCCGGACCCGGCGGCCAAGGAGGCGGCCTGGGAGCAGATCGTCGGCGGCACGCTGCCCAACGCCACGTTCCGCGCGATGCTGGCCGGGTTCATGGACCACGACCAGCCCGGGCTGCTGGCGCCCTATGTGGACCGTTACTTCGCGGTGGTCAGCGGCCTCTGGCGGGACTGGACACCGGACATGGCCCGCTGGTTCGTCTCGTACGCCTACCCGAGCACCGACGACCCGGCTGTGATCGACGAAGACCAGCGATCTGATCGACGGGAACGACCTGCCCGCGGGCCTGGCCCGGCTGCTGGTCGAAGGGCGGGACGGGCTGCGCCGCGCGCTGCACTGCCAGGAGCGCGACCGGCAGGCGGCAGGCTGAGCCTGGCCCCGCGGGCAGGGTCATCATGGTCGTCGCCGATCGCTGGGCCTATCACCCCCGGTGATCGACCACAATCATGAAGGCTGGCGCTGGTCCCGGGACACCGTGCGGGCCAGTTCCCATATTCCCGGGCGCCCCGCGAGGTCTTCGAGCAGCACCGCCCGTCCCTCGCCGTCGCACAGCGGCACCCGCCAGTTCGGGTACTCGTCTGTGGTGCCCGGCAGGTTCTGCGGCCGGCGGTCCCCCACGGCATCCGCGAGCGAAACCCCGATCAGGGCGGCCGGGGTGCGGGCCAGGTAGCCGTACAGCGCACGGGTGAACTCGTCCGGGCCGGGCGCCGTACCCGGCCCGATCAGCCCCTGCCCGGCGAGCGCGTCCCGCCAGGCGGCCACGGCCGCGGCGGCGTGCTCGCGCTCGGTGGCCAGGGATCCGGTGAGCAGGCCCAGGCGGGACCGCAGCGCCACGTGCTCGCCGGTGACGAACGCGGCCGCGGGCGGCACGTCGTGCGTGCCGACGGTCGCCAGGCAGTCCCGGCGCCACCGGCGCGGCGCCAGCGGGATGCCGTCGGCGCGCCGCTCGAACCACAGCATGGACGTGCCGAGCACGCGGCGGGCCGCCAGGTAGTCACGCATCCACTGCTCGACGGTGCCCAGATCCTCGCCGATCGCGACGCCGCCCGCCCTGGCCGCCTCGCCGGCCAGCAGCCCGACCATCGCCTCGTGCCGGTACCGGACGTAGGTGCCCTGGTCGGCGGGCATCCCGGCGGGCACCCACCAGAGCCGGAACAGGCCCATCACGTGGTCCGCGCGCAGCCCGCCGGCGTCGGCGAACCCGGCCCGGGCCAGGTCCGCCAGCGGCTGGTAGCCGGCCGCCTCCAGCATGCCCGGGTGCCACGGCGGGCAGCGCCCAGTCCTGCCCCCGCGGATTGAACTCATCGGGGGGCGCGCCCACGCTCATGCCCGGGGCCAGCACGTCACGGTACGCCCAGGCGTCGGCCCCGCCCGGGTGCGCGCCCACCGCCAGGTCGCCGATCACGCCGATGCTCATGCCCGCCGCCCGCGCCGCCGCCTGGGCCGCGGCCCGCTGTGCCTGGGCGGACCACTGCAGCCAGGCGTGGAACTGGACCCCGGCGTGCAGCCGCGCGCGCTCCGCAGCGACCGCCGCCGACCGCGGCGACCGCAGGTCCGCGGGCCAGGACCGCCAGTCTGGCCCGTGGATCTCCGCGAGCACGCACCAGGTGGCCCAGTCCTCCAGTGCCTGGCCCGCACGGACGGTGAACCGCTGGAACGCGGCACGCCGCCCCGGCGCCAGCGGGCACTCGCGGACGATCTCCAGGGCGGCCCGCTTGGCCGCCCAGACCGCGTCGCGGTCGATGAGGGCGGGGCTGGTGTTGCCGGCGCGCAACGGGGCGGCCAGGGCGGTCGATCCGCCGCCGCTGGGCGGGCGGCAGCAGCGCGTACTCGGGTATGTCCTCCACCCGCAGGTACAGCGGGCTGATGAACCGCCTGCTCATCGGCAGATACGGCGATGCGCTGACCGGGGGGACCGGCTCGGCGGCGTGCAGCGGGTTGATCAGCACGAATGCGGCGCCAAGCGCACGCCCGCTCCAGGTGGCCAGGTCCGCCAGGTCGCGCAGATCGCCGTGCCCCCAGGACCGGTGCGAGCGCACCGAGTAGAGCTGGACCGTGAACCCCCAGCCGGACCGCGGGCCGGAGGGCGCGGCCGGGTGGTCCGCCGGGTGCCACGGCGCGGCCAGCGGCGCCGCGGCCGTCCCCGGCTGAGTGCGGGCCAGGGGTGGCTCCCCGCCCAGCACGGCCAGCACGGCCTCCAGGGTCTGGTCGCCCACCTGGACCTTCCGGCCCTGCCAGTCCCGGTAGGCGGTGGTCACGCCGCGCGCCTCCGCCCGGCGCCGCAGTTGCGCGCTGGTCACCCTGCCATGATGCAGGCTGTGCGTGCCGGTCCGGTGACCGTCCGACTATCCGGCGCGCTATATCCGGCGTGCACATCTGGGATGCATGATGACAACCAGGTGCTGGGAGGTAGTTATGGGCGATAATCCGGCGTCCCCGCACGGCGGCGCACAGGAAGACCTGATGGCCAGGGTGGACACCTCGGTGCCGGTCTCGGCCAGGATCTGGAACTACTGGATGGGGGGCACCGACTACTACCCCATCGACAAGGCAGCCGGGGACGCGTACGCGACCTTATCGCCGGGCGTCTTCGACCTGGCCAGTTCGTGCCGGGCCTACCTGGTCCGCGCGGTCCGCTACGCGGCCGGGGACCTGGGCGTCCGCCAGTTCCTCGACTGCGGCTCGGGCCTGCCGAGCCACAGCCCCACCCACGAGGTGGCCCAGGCGGTCGCGCCGGAAGCGCGCACCGTCTACGTGGACCACGATCCGCTCGTCCTGGCGCACGCCCGGGCACTGCTCGAAAGCAGCCCCAGCGGCGGCACCGACTACATCGAGGCGGACCTCTACGATCCCGGGGCGCTGCTGGACATGGCGCGGGCCAAGCTGGATTTCAGCCAGCCTGTCGCGATCATGCTGATGGGGGTCATGGGCCACATCGGCAACCCCCGCGAGGACGACGACCAGGTGGCCAGGTCGATCGTGGCGGCGCTCCAGGACGCCCTGCCGCCGGCTGGCTACTTCGTGATGTACGAAGGCACCGATACCGACCCGGCGCAGCGCGAGGCGCTGGCGGCGTACAACGCGAGCGGGGCCATTCCGTACTACGTGCGCGAGCCGGAGCAGGTCATCCGGTTCTTCGACGGCCTGGAACTCGTGGCGCCCGGCGTGGTGCCGATCCACCAGTGGCACCCGGATCCCGGCACGGTCGATCCCCCTGTCGTGCCCGCGTACGGCGGGATCGGCAGGAAGCCCTGAGCCGGGTTACCGGACGGCCCGCGCCGCCGGGACCGGCGGCGGGCAGGGGTCGCGGAAGGTGAAGGCATCCGGCCCGGGCCCGTTGCGGCGGAGCAGGTCCAGCCGGGCCAGTGCCTCGTCGAGGCCGGGGATGTGACCGGCCGGGACCCACCACAGCACCAGGTAGGGAACGGCCATCGGATGGAACCAGGACCGCCTGCGGCGCATGAAGTCCAGGTGCGGCCCGTTGCGGTAGACGAAGTCGCGCAGCGACTCCAGGTCCTCCCAGACCGACATGTTCACCATGACGCCGGGGCCGCACGGGCGCAGCGCGGTGGCGCCGGGCCCGTCGCCGTCCTGCAGGCGCCAGACGAACCCGGGCGCGGTGTCCGCCAGTGCGTTGACCGGCACGATGCCGGCCATGAAGCCGGCCATCTCCGGGGCGTCCGTGGCGGCACGGGCGGTGCCGATGTTCAGCTGGGCGAGGTGGTATCCGGTCACCGGGCCATCACATCACCGCGTGCGACAATATGTCAACGCTCATTAGTTTTAGAGGCTTCCAGTACCACGCAGCACTCCTCGGGCCGCGGGTCCAGCCGGGCCGACAGGCCACCGGCCGCGGCGCCCGCCAGCAGGCCCTCCAGCAGGGCCAGGTTCATGCCGCAGATAAGCGGCGGGTGCCTGCTGGCCAGCAGGTGGAACGGGCAGTTGCGCAGCCGCACGTCCCCGCCGTCGCGGTAGGGCTGGTACCCCTGCGCCGCGAGGATGCCAGTGACCAGGCCGTCGCCGGCCTGGCCGGGAGACTGCCGCCGCGCCGCCCGGCCTGCCGCCGCGCCGCGACTGCGGGCCGAGCGCTGCAGTTCGGGTTCCGCGCCGGTCAGGTCGACCACCTCGGCGAGCAGTTCCGCCGCGGTCCGGTAGTCCCGCGGCGGCACGCTGACCTGATGCTCGGCCGCGGTGCGGCGGTAGAGCTTCGCCGGGCGCCCGGCCCCGGGCCCGGACCGGCCCGCGGGCCTGGCGAAGGTGACCTCCACCAGCCCCGCCTCGGCCAGGCGGTCGAGGTGGAACGCGGCCAGCGTGCGCTGGATCCCGGTGGCCGCCGCGGCCTCACTCCGGCTGACGCCGTCCCCCGCGCCGCGACGTAGTCATAGAGCCTGCGCCGCACCGGGTCGTCCAGTGCCGCGATGACGCTTATCTCGGTCACGGCAAAATTCTAAAACCAACCATCCCTGACGCCTAACCACGCCTGCGGCGCGGCCGGCGGCCCGGCGGTTTCACATCCAACTCACACGCGATCCGCGCGGGTCCCGCAGTTCGGTTGCCGATGCTTGGGGCCAGCGGGAACACCCCGGCCACGAGGGCCGGGCGGAGCCCCGGGCGCCGGGACCGCCAAGAGTTCGGCTGGTTTTCAGCCTCCTCTCATGGTCCGTCCAGCTTCGGGCTCGTTCCTTAAGAGACAGCCAGCGATGCAGCGGCGATTGAGGTGGGCGCAGGTGGACGAGCAGGAACAGGCCGCGGGACCGGAACCGGACCCGGCAGCCGGAGAGCCCACGCAGGCCGCCGGGGCGCCCGGGCCAGAGCGGGATCGCCGGGCTGACGGCGTCCGGGAGGCACTGACCAGCCGGGGAGCGGGCTGGGCGGTCGCGGCCGCCATGACCGGCGCCGTGGTCGGCCTTTCCGTCGCCATGGCGACGTCGTCCTCACCGACGGTCGTGATCCAGCCGGAGGGCGTGCTGCGCGGTACCCCGGCGGGGGGCGCGCGGGTCGCGATCCCCGGCGGCGGCGTGCAGGCGCAGAGCCCGGTCCGGCTGCGGCTCCAGGCCCCGGCGCGGCTGCGCGCCCAGGTCCCGGCCGGGCTGCCGCGCCAGTCTCCGGCTCGGCTGCGGCTCCAGATCCCGGTGCAGGCCCGGCCGCGGTTGCGGGCCGTGGGCCAGGCCGCCGGGACGCTGATCCCGGCGCCACGGGCGGTGCCCGGCGCCCAGTTGCCCGCGGCCGCGCTGCCGCCCGGGGCACTGGTCCCGGGGGCGCTGGCCCAGCGGGCACTGCCTCCCGGCGCGCTGCGCCTCCGCGTCCGGCCGACCCAGGTGCGGGTACGGGTGCGGGTCCCGGCGCGCGCACTGCAGGTGCTTCCGGCCAGCCCGCCGGGTGCGCTGCGGGCGGTGGTCCCCGGCCCGCTCCGTACCCAGGTGCTCACGCCGGGCGCGGTGACACCGGCGCGGCTGCGCATCGTGTTCCAGCAGGGCGTGCCCGTGCGGGCACGGCTGGTGCTGCCGGCGAACCTGCCTGGCCGGGCGCGGCTGCGCATCCAGATCCCCGCGCGGGCCCGGCTCACCCCGGCCCTGCCCGCCCCGCCGAACTGGTAAGCGGCCGGCAGGCGCGGCGCCCGGTGCCTGCCAGGGTGTGCCCGGCGACGCCGCGGCCGATGCCGCTGCTGGCATGATCACGTATCCTTGCCCGCGTGTTCACCAGGCCTGATGACCTGCCGGACAGCGCTCTTGCCGATGCCCTGCAGGACGGGTGGGAGTTCCGGGCAGCGTCGCTGGAGTATCAGGCCGTGGGGTTCGGCAGCCACCATTGGCTGGCCACGGACGCCACCGGCCGGCGGTTGTTCGCCACCGTCGATGACCTGACCGCCAAACTGCGCACGGCCGGTGACACCGCCGGGGCCGCCTTCGGCCGGCTCGGCGCTGCGTTCGCCACGGCCCTGGCGCTGCGCGCCCGGGCCGGCCTGGCCTTCGTGATCGCCCCCGTGCCCACCGCGGGCGGGCAGGTCGTGGCACGGCTCTCGGACCGCTACTCGCTCGTGGTCCACCCCTACGTCAGGGGGAAGCAGGCGGGCGAAGACGGCGAGTTCGCCAGCGATGACGACAGGCGGTCGGTCGTGGACATGCTCATCCAGGTCCATCGCGCCCGCGCTGGCACGCCTCGCGCCGACGACTTCGCCGTGCCGAAGCTCGGCGAGCTCCAGGGGATGATGGGCCAGCGGGGCCGGGCATGGCGCGGCGGGCCGTACGCGCAGCCCGCCCAGGAGCTGCTCCGTGCTCATGCCGGCGAACTGCAGAAACTGGTCAGCGCCTACCACGGCCTGGCGCGCCAGGCCGCGTCACGCCCGGAGCGCATGGTCATCACCCACGGCGAGCCGCATGCCGGCAACGTGATCGTGACCGGCGGCGGGCTGGTCCTCGTCGACTGGGACACGGCCCTGCTCGCCCCGCCCGAACGCGACCTGTGGGACCTCGCAGGGCACGACCGGGCACTGCTGGACCGCTACACGGCCGCGACCGGAACCGGGATCGACGGCGAAACACTGACGCTGTACCGGCTCAGGTGGGACCTCAGCGAGATCAGCGGTTACCTCAGCCTGTTCCGCGCCGCGCACCAGGACACCGCCGACACCAGGCAATCCTGGAAGGAACTCCAGCATCACCTGCGGCCGGCCGAGCGCTGGCCCCAGCTTGCTGGCTTACCGGTTGGCGAGCGTGGCGGTGTCGGCGAGTCGCTGGTAGCGCTCGATGAGGAAGTAGCTGTGGGCCAGCCTCGTCCCGGCCACGACGAAGGTCGCCTTGCCGAGGAGCAGGTCGTCCGAGCCGGGTTCGACGCGCACCACGTAGTCCCGGAGGATGCGGGCGACGTCATAGGCCCGGTTGCCGCCACGGCTGTAGTCCAGGAACGCCGCACCGCGGCGCTGCTCGTCGGGTGCGTCGGGGCTGGCGGGCTCGACCTGGAAGAAGGCATACCGTTTGGGAGCGGAGGCGCTGGGCCGGGCGATCCATTCGTCCTCCAGCCCGTTCTGCGTGACCGGGGTGTTGCAGCCGAAGGGACGCCCCGCGGCATCGACGTAGAACGCCTTGATGAACTTGCGGATGCCCAGCAATGCCGCTGCCCGGGGCTGGTTGTAGCCGCGGAACTCAAACCCGGTCAGCGCGGTGACCTCGGGCGGGCTGCCCGCGGCGAACACCGCGGCGAGTTCCTGCTTGGGCACGCGGGCGAGTTCGAGGTAGCGGGCTGAGACACTGGCCACAGGGACCTCACTTGCTGTCGGGCCGGGCGGGTTTCAGATTCGGTACCGGTGCCGCTGTTCGATCAGCCGCTGGGCGTTGCGCGTGACCAGCGCCATGATCGTTTCCATCGGGTTCACCCCTATGGGGGTGGGGAACAGGCTGGCGTCGGCGACAAACAGGCCCGGCACGCCGTGGAAGGCGCCGAAGCTGTCGACCACACCGCGCCGCGGGTCACCGCTCATCCGGGCGGTGCCCATCAGGTGCACGGTGAACAACTCGATCGAACTCTTGGGCACGGGGCGGGCGAGCAGATCGTGGAGCCCGGCCGGATCCCGCACTTCAGGCGCGCCGTCGAACGGCAGCAGGACGCGGCGCGCTCCGGCGGCGAACATCAACTCGGCGCTGAGCGCGATGCCTCGCACCACCCGGCCGGCATCTGCGTCGGTGAGCTGGTAGAAGACCTGCGGCCCGAGTCCCGGGATGTTGCGTATCCGCCCGGAGCCGGTGTCCTCGATCAGGCAGCCGGCCGTGATCATGTGGTTGTAGCCAGCCATCACCTGGCCGAGGTCGCGGCCATGTCCGGGCAGCCCGAGCGCGACCAGCGAGGGCGGCAGGTTGACCGCGGTCAGCAGGATGCCGTCGGCGATGAACTCGCGGACCTGGTAGGCCTGATGCACGCCCTGCCAGCCGGTGACTTCTTCGTCGAAGAACGCGATCACCTTGGCATTGGGGTGCAGGGTGAGGTTGCGGCCGAGCAGCCCGGACCGGGACCGCAGCCCGGAGCGGGCCAGCAGCGCCGGGGTCTGCACCGCGCCGCCGGCAGCCACAACCACCGGTGCACGGACGCTCAGCCGCGGGCCACTGTGCCCCCCGGGGCGCACGAACCGGCCCTCGATGCCGGTGACCGCGCCCCCGGACCGGGTGATCCGCTCCACCCGGCAGTCCGCGAACAGCCGGGCGCCGCGCGCCAGCGCGCGCGGAACGTTGGTCACCAGCATC
The DNA here is from genome assembly GCA_963730235.1 of uncultured Actinomycetes bacterium. Classification (GTDB taxonomy): domain Bacteria; phylum Actinomycetota; class Actinomycetes; order Streptosporangiales; family Streptosporangiaceae; genus DASXKD01. The sequence continues at coordinate 7,164 of CAVSRH010000018.1, read as the reverse complement.
GAGCGTTTCGCGCCCGTCGGGCAGCCGTTGGTGCAGTTGTTGCTGCCCGCGCAGTGCAGCTGATTGCGCAGGTTGGGGATGATCTTCCAGCCCTTGGCATCGGCACCGGCCTTCAGCAGCCGCATATCGTTGCCAATGGTCTCGGGATCTTGCCGCGCCACCGAAATCCGCGACTCCACCGCGGCGAAGTGCGGTTCCATGTCCCGCTCGCTGATCGCGGCGATGCCCTCCTCGTCCGCCCACCGCTGCAGCACCCGGCCCGGGGTCCGCCAGGACATGCCACCGTTGACGACCGTGGACCCGCCGACGCAGCGCCCTTCGGAGAACAGCACCGGCGGCTTGCCCAGTGCGAGGCCCACGCCACCGTCCCGGTACAAGGTCCGCAGCGCCCGGCCCGTCTCAGCGGTGAACGATTCGGTGGGGTGATAGCCCCCTTCCTCGACAACCACGACATCCACGCCCGCATCCGCGAGTTCGGCGGCCATCGTCGCCCCTCCGGCTCCCGATCCGACGATCACCGCCCCGCACTCCACGCGAAGATCCGCGGTCACTTCGCTCTGCCCGGTCAGGCCGGCCGGGATGCCCGCGCTCACGGTTGGTCCCGCCGCTCATCCAGCGGCGCCGCGGCGTCCGGGCCGGGCGCCAGCACGGCCGCCTCACCGGCGCGGATCTGCGGCCCGTAGGAAGCCAGCCGGCGCCGTGACACCGTGGCCATGTAACCGCCGGGCCGGTAACCGAGCTGGTCCTTCACCTCCGGCAGCTCGTAGTAGCACATCACGACCAGTCCCTTGATGCGCTGAAGCGCGGGCCCCAGCCCGCCGCGCCGGCGGGCCAGCACCGCCCGGAAGTAGGCGTCCGCGGTGCCATCGGCGAGGTGGACGAATCGCCGCCCGCGCGCCCGCGGGTACAGGCGCGCCCCCCGGTCGAAGGCGGCCAGCCCGCCCCGGACGGACCAGACGATGCCGGCCGGCCACACCGCGAGCATCGATTCGAACTCGGCGAGCAGCCCTTGCATCAGGTCCCCCGCGCGCACCTCCGGCGGGCAGACGATCTCGGCGAACCGCGCCACGATCGGCCGGACCACCGGGCCCAGCCGCCGGGCCGGGGAGTCCCTGTTCCCGCGCATGACATTCCCTTTGCCATCGGCGTAGCAACGTTACCCGGATGGCCCGCGGCCGGGAAAGGGCCCGGCCCGCCATTTGTCCGCGGCTGCACAGCGAGGACCGCAAGGGGCGGCGTCAGCGCGGGCCCGGTGTGCCGCGCGGCCGGACGAAGCCGGCCAGCGGCATGGTGAGCACCGAGCCGGCCGCGCCCTGAGGCTGGCCCAGCGGTCAGCCACGCCCGGGTGCCAGCGCGCGGCCCAGCCACAGTCCCACGGCCGCCTGCAGCGCGGCCACCAGAAGGGTCACGGCGATCGCCACCGCCGCGGAGGCGGGCAGGCCCGCGAGCGCGGCGATCGTCCTGGCCACCGCCACCTCCGGCAGCCGGTCGCGCAGCGCCAGCCAGGCGAGTGCGGCAGCCCAGCCGGCGGCCGCCACCGCCACGGCCGCGGGCAGCGTGGCGCGCAGCCGCAGCCTGCCGTAGCGGGCGGCCAGCCCGGTGCCGAGGCCGGCCAGGAACGGCACGAACCACCAGCCGGCCAGCGCTGCTGCCGCCACGATCAGCACACCAGCCAGGCAGGCGAGCAGCCAGAGCGCGGCCGGCCCGCGGCGGCGCGGCGCCCAGGTGGGATAGTGCACGCTGGGCCACGGGGTGCGCGGCGCGGGCGGCGCGCCCATCCGGCCGAGCCGGTAGGAGCCGCGCTTGCCCAGCCGCCGCGGGTCAGCCATGCCGCACCGCCTGCCCACCGGGCGCCAGGTTCCACCGGACCGGGCCTGCCGTGCCCCCCGCCGCGGGCACCGGCAGGTAGCGGCCGTTCCACCAGTCGGCCATCTGGTCGGCGTACCACGGGGAGGCCGGGTTCTCGCTCTGCCCGCCCGGGTAGATGCCCTCGGCCGTGGCGCTGCCGCGGCCGGTCCAGTCGACGATCATGCGCCAGCTCGGCCCCGCGTGGGATTCCAGCCCGCCGTCGGCGGCGTCGATGGTCCACGCGTCCCCGCCGGAGGCACGCGGCCCGTAGCCGAGCCCCGGCGCCTGGGTGATCGAGGGGAACTGCCGGGTGTGCAGGCGGCCCCAGGCCCAGCCGGACGGCGCCCCGCCCAGCTTCGCGGCCAGGTGCGCGACCGCGGCGGCGAACGCGGCGCGCAGCACGACGGGCGCGGTCCGGCGCGGGCCGACCCGGGCGGGGTGAACGCGGCGTTCCGCGGGTCGCTCAGCGTCCACGACTCCAGCACCTGGTCCAGGCTGAACTGCTGCGCGGACACGCCCAGCCCGGCCCGGTCCTGGTGCACCGGCACCTTGTCCGCGCGTCCACCACGGGCCGAACACGGCGCCGAGGTAGTCATCCCAGAACGTCCACCACAGCGCGGCGGCCGCCGACGTGGGCGGTCATCGACGTCGTCCCAGCCGCGGCAGCAGCCCGGCCGCCGCCTGCTCGGTCGCGGTCAGGTGCCGGCCGCTGCAGCGCGGCGAGCAGCCGGGGCACGATCTGCTGCGCCAGCCCGTCGGTGACGTTGAGCTGGATCGCGGCGAACGCCGCCGGGGCCATCCCGGACCGGCGGTGCAGCAGGGCGTAGATCTGGCCCGCCCGGTAGCCGGGATCGAAGAAGTCGGCGGTGGTGCCGATGTAGTACGGGTAGGACGGCCCGGCCGGGCGCTGGTTCGCGGTGGCGACCACGTGCCCGGCCGGGTCGTACACCTGCGGCACGGCGCGGTAGGGGATGACCCCGGCCACGTCGTCCGCGCCGGTGCCGGGCAGCGGCAGCCACGGATCCCCGTGCGGCACCACGGGGTAGTAGCCGGCCGAGATCGCCCCGATGTTGCCGCGGTCGTCGGCGTAGACGAAGGTCTGCGCCGGTGCCCGCCAGCCGGCCAGCGCGGCGCGGAACTGGGCGAAGTCGGCGGCCTTGTCGATGGCCAGCATGCACGGCCAGGTCCGGCGAGGGAATGTTGCCCATCCAGTCGACCGAGGTCGTCTGCCCGGCCCTGGTCAGCACCGGGCCGTGCACGGTGATGTCCACGGTCAGCGGCACGGGCGCGGCGCCGCGGACCTCGATCGTGTAGTGCACCTGCCGCATCGGCCGCCACACGCCCCGCCAGAAGTACTGGCCGGGCCGGGTCGTGCTGGTCTGCTCGGCGTAGAACAGCGTGGCCTGGTTCTGCACGTCGGTCAGCGACCAGGCGATGTGCGCGTTGTGCCCGATGAGCACGCCGGGCAGGCCGGGCACGGTCACGCCGGTGACCGCGAGGCCGGGCGCCGACAGCGCCGCCTGGTACCAGACCGACGGGACGGTCTGCGGCAGGTGCGGGTCGCCGGCCAGCATCGCGGACCCGGCGACGGCACGGCCGTTGGCGGCCCAGGCGTTGCTGTCCGGGTAACGGTGCACCAGGCCCGCCGGCAGTGCGCTTGTTTCATGCAATACGGAACCTGCCGCGATCGCCGCGCCCGCGGCGCCAAAGGGTCCCGCGGCTGCCAGGGCGGTGCGGGGCAGGCTGCGCGGTGGCCGTGGCCACCGACGCCTGCGCGGCGATCGGGGCCACGCCGCGGTAGCGGTAGGGCCCCGGGTCGTACGGCGACTGGGGCACCGCGCGCGGCGGGAGCACCGGGAACCAGGCCATGGTGCGCGCCGGGCCGAGGGAGCGCTCGAGCAGCGCGTAATCCAGCGGGGTCGTGGTGAAGTCGAGTTCCTGGGTCAGGACGCCCTGGAGCACCAGGCTGTCCACGGGCGTCCAGTCGCGCGGGTAGACGCCGGTCGAGCGCGAATATCGCGGGCCACTGGCCGCCGGCCCGGGCCTGCGCCAGGTAGTCGTTCACGCCGCGGGAGTAGGCGAGCAGCGCCTGGCCGGCCGGGCTGGAGCGGCGGCATGTCGCGCCCACTCCTGCTGCGCGGTGCGCAGCAGGCCGAGCCGCAGCTCGAACTTGTCCGAGGGCAGCCCGGCCGGGCCGGCCAGCTGCGCGACCCGGCCCTCGCCCAGCCGCCGTTCCAGGTCCATCTCGGTGAGCCGGAAGCTGGCGTGCAGGTAGCCGAGCGCCAGGAACGCGTCGTCCTGGCTGGCTGCCCGGACCGACGGCACGCCGTGGCTGGTGAAGGCCACCGAGACGGGTTGCGCCGAGCCCGGGCAGGGTCAGCGTCCGGGACCGTACGCAGCAGGCCGCCGCGGCGCCGACGCCCACGCGCCGTGGCCGGGGTCCAGCGCCCGGCCCAGCGCGGGGACCGGCCCGTAGCCGAACGCGAGCAGCGGCGAGCACCGCGCCGCCGGCGCACAGCGCGATGACCGCGTGGACGACACGCCCGGCGGGCGGCCCCGCCCCTCCGCGGCCATCGGATCACCTCCGGACCGGGTGGTCACCAGAGCGCGGGGTGCCGGTCCTTCCATGGCCGGGCCGCTTCCACCTGGGCCGACAGTGAGATCAGCGGGCCCTCGCCGCCCATCGGCCCGGCCAGCATGACGCCGATCGGCAGCCCGTCCCCGGTCCAGTACAGCGGCAGGTTCACCGCGGGCTGCCCGGTGACGTTGTACATCGGCCGTGTACGGGGTGAACTGCTTCTGCCGCTCGAAGTTCTCCGCCGGGCTGACCTCGTCGAACCAGCCCACCGGGGCCGGCGGCTGGGCCAGCGTGGGGGTGAGCACCACGTCGTAATCGTTAAGAGTCTTCCATGCCCCGCGGACCACGAGCTGCAGGTAGGCCTGCGCGAAGATGACCTCAGGGGCGGCGCACCTCCGTGCCGCGGTCGCGCAGGTAGCGGGTCAGCGGCAGGAGCAGGTCCGCCTTGCCCGGGTCGACGGGCGCCAGCGTGGCCATCGTGTACCAGAGCGTCTCGAAGGCCGGCACGACCTCGGGCCCGAACGGCGGGTCCATGTCGATGACCTCGTGCCCGAGGCTGGCGAGCAGCGCGCTGGCGTCCTCGTAGGCGGCCACGCAGTCGGGGTGCACGCGGCGCCCTCGACCGCGTGCACCATGGTGCGCCCGATCCGCAGCCGGCCCGGGTCCCGGCTGGCGTGGCCCAGGAAGCTCTCCCCGGCCGGGAGCGGCGGCTGGCGTGTACATGTCGCCGTCCTGGTTGCCGGTCATCACGTCGAGCAGCAGCGCCGCGTCGGCCACCGAGCGGGCGAGCGGCCCGTCGACGCCGAGCCCGAACAGGTCGGGCACCAGCGGCGCCGAGGAGATCCGGCCGCGGGTCGGCTTGATCCCGAACAGCCCGCACACGCTGGACGGGATGCGGATCGACCCGCCGCCGTCGCTGCCCTGGGCCGCCGGGGCGAGCCCGGCCGCGACCGCCGCGCCCGCGCCGCCGCTGGACCCGCCGGCCGACCGGGACAGGTCCCACGGGGTGCGCGCGGGCGGCCCGATCGCGGTCTCGGTGTAGCAGGGCAGGCCGAACTCGGGCGTGGCCGTCTTGCCGGGCATGCACCGCGCCGGCCGCGGCCAGCGCGGCGGAGACGTGGTCGCTCTCCTGCGGGACGTTGTCCTCGAACACCAGGGAGCCGAGGGTCTGCCGGACCCCGGCGACCATGTTGAGGTCCTTGATCGGGATGGGCACGCCGGTCAGCGGCGGCAGGGCGGCCGGGTCGCTGGCGCGGGCCACCACCTTCTCCGCCTCGGCGGCCTGATCGCGGGCCACGTCGGCGGTGACGGTGTAGAACGCCCCGACGGTCGCGTTGAGCGCCGCGATGCGGTCCAGGTAATGGGCGGTGATCTCGACCGGCGAGAGCTCCCGGGCACGGATGGCGGCGGCAAGTTCGCACACGGTCAGGTCATGAATCTGGGTCACGCACCGAACCGTAGCCCCTCGTCCCGGACGAAGCCATCACGGGCCGGCGCCGTTCATGTCGCGGCAATGCCGTGCTACGGGCTCTTTATCTCGTAACGTAGTTGTGTGACTACGTTGTGGTACTGGGCCAGTGACTGAACCGTTCCCGGACGGCGGCTGGGATCCGCGCGCCGACTGGGAGGCGCAGGCCCGGGCCGCCCGGGACGCGCTGGCGCCGCCCGCCGGCGGCACGGCAGCGGAACCGGCCCCGGGCACGCCAGCGGCGGGCGGTGCGCTGCTCCCGGCGACGACCGCCGTGGCGGAACCTGTCCCGACCGACCAGACCGTCCCCCTGGTGGCGTTCACCCCGTTCGTCGCGCCGCTGGCTCCCGCGGCGCCGGTCGCCGGGCTGGATGCCAGCCAGGCGGGGCTGGCCATGGCGGCCGCCCGCATCGGCCCGGCCCGGGGGATGACCAGCATCCTGGGCCAGGACCACCTGCGTGGCGATGTCATGCCGGTACGGTTCCTGTTCCCCCGGCTGAGCCTCGGACGGCAGCACCGCTGGTGGATCTGGCGGGCCGGGTCCGCGATCGCGGCCGGCGTCCTCGCGACGGTCGCGATCGGCTGGCCGGCGCCTGATCGCCGCGGGCCTGGTCCTCTCCGCCGGGGCACTGTTCTCCTACCGGATGTCCCCGGCCTTCTCCCCCGCTGCCCGGGCGTCCTCGGCCAGGCGGCGCACCAGGCGGCGCCTCGCCCGGCTGGGCTCGTCGGGATACTTGTCGTTGCACGGCCGGGCGATCCCCGGCACCGACCAGGTGATCGACCACCTGGTCGTGGGCCCGGCCGGGATCTACGCGGTGGACTCGGAGGTCTGGGACCGGCGGCTCCCGGTCCGCGCGACCCGGGGCGGGAAGCTGTTCCACGGTCCCGGGACCAGGCGGCGCGGCTGGAGCACGCGCAATGGGAGGCCGGCCAGGCCGCGCGGCTGATCGGCGCGGCGCTCGGGCAGCCGATCACCGCCCGCCCGGCCATGGTGATCTACGGCCCGACCATCCCGTGGATCGTGGTGCGGATCAGCGGGGTGGATGTGTTCTGCGGACGGCGGCTCCGCAAGTACCTGCGGCGCGAGGCCGCGGGGCGCAGCGGGTACCTGGACGAGCGCCAGATCGAGGCGATCCACGACATCGCCGCGCAGGTGCTGCCCCCTGCCGGCTGACCGGAGCGCACGCTCACGCCGCCGTGCCGCCTACCGGTGGCGGCGGGCGGCAGGCGCCGCGGTGCCTACCGGCGGGACCAGCGCCGGGCGCTGCCG
>CAVSRH010000017.1:0-50635 GCA_963730235.1 uncultured Actinomycetes bacterium | reverse complement strand
GCTGCTCAACGCGGCACGGGTGGCCAGGGACTCCGCAATCGGGGAGATGCCCCCGGTTCTGGCTGGCGCTGAGCGTCACGTCCCGCTGGCGTGACCAGCGCCGGTGCGCTCGCCCACGGGATCTGCGAGGTTACGGCTTCCAGTGCTCGCGGTAGGGCTCCCTGCAAGCCCAGGGCGGCCGTGGCCAGCAGGATGACCTCGCATCCCAGCGACGCTCCGGGACCGGGCTCCCCGCCTGGAACTCGGTGATGTCCAGCGAGGGAGGCTGTAATGGCGCACCAGAACCACTCGCCCGCGGAACTGACCCGATCTGCTTGACCGAGATCGGCTTCCAGGCGGGTAGCCTGGTCCTGCGGGTACCCGGCCCGCGGTCACGGCGGCCCGGGGCGCTGCCCGTGACCCCGGGTGACGGCCCGACCAGCCTCCGGAGGCCGCCACAGTCCGGCGGCGCCGATCTCGCCCTGCTGTCCGCCTCGGCCGCCCCCGCCGGCGACGCAACTGCGACCTGGGTGCCGCCGTGCTGGTGCCGGCCTCTCTCTGCTACTACCAGCAGCCCGCCCACGGCGGCGATGACTGCGGCGGCCGCGATCCGCCGCGTGAGCATGCAACTACAGTTCACGGCCCCATCTACCCGTCCAACGGCGAAGACGCCGCAGCAGGCCGGGAGGTTAGGGATCGTTCAGCCGTGCTCGGCGAGCGTGGCGAGCGTGCCCGCGTCCCCTGGGAGGATGTTGTTGCCGACCGCAGTGGGCTCGCCGCCGCAGCGCGGCAGGACAGCCCGGTCAGCGAGGGGTTGCCGGACGCGGGGTCGGGGTCGGCTGGACCGCCCAACTGCCGTGGTCGCGGTGCAGGACCAGCGTCACGCTCTTCCCGATGTCGGCAGTCCTCGGCCCGCGGCCCCACCCGTGCAGCCCGCCGCGCTGCACCGACACCGCCTGAAGGAAGTTCATCGTGGTGCCCGGCGGCGGGTTCGGGGTGGGCTGGACGTTCCACCGGCCGTCGGAGGCTGGTCGACATCAGGACCGCCGCCGGCGCCCGTGTAGCAGGCGCTGGCTGCGTGCAGCCGCCGGTGCCCCCGCAGGACACCGCGAGCAGGTAGCCGAGGAACGCGCTGGACGGCTCGGGCGCGGGGCTGGATCGTTGACCGGGTGCCGTCCCACTTCTCGGCCAGCGGAACCGAGTCGCCGATCTCCCGTCGCTTCCCGAGCTGATCCGCGAAGCAGGTGTTTGCCTCTGGCGGGCAGGACACCGCGTTGAGGTCACTGCCGTTGCCGGGCGGGGCGGGCACGGCCTGGATCGTCCAGGCGGTGCCGTCCCAGCGCTCGGCGAACGGGATGTAGGTCCCGTTATCGAAGACGGTGCTGATCGTCTCTGTAGGATCCGCCGTCGGCGCAGGACACCCCGGTCATGCTCGCTGCTGCCGGGCGGGGCCGGGATGATGTTCTGCAGGGCCCACCGGGTGCCGTTCGACTCGGCCACCTGGACGCCTGCGAGGTGCTGCTGTTGTTGGTGCCGACGGCGATGCAGTTCCCACGGCCGGGCAGGACACCGACGCGAGGAGTCTGCTGCTGCCGGGCGGCAGCGCGCGCGCCGGATGGTCCACCGGCGTCCACCTTGGGCCGGTCGCCGGTCGTCCCTGGACGGCAGCGTGTAGCGGCCGACCGCGACGCACATGGCGCCCGGGCAGGACACCGACACAAGGTCGTTGCCGGCGGCGTTCGCCACGTTCGGGTGGGCTGGATCACCCGAGGTGCCCGCCGCGCCCGGAGTCCGGCGCCCACCGTGGCCGCGCACGCCACCGCCGCCGCGAAGATGGCAGCCCGTCGCCGCATCTCCGCCCCCTCACCTGCCGCAGCACGCGACGCAGCGACGGCGCGCGGAAAGCATCTGCCGGGACCGGAGTCGTCATCCAGGGTGAGCCGGGATCGGGATCCAGGTCACGCAGGGGGCAATGTTAGGGCAGATTAACCGCATCACGGTTTGTCGTCCAGTTGCACGACTAGTGCACGACGAGGCACTTCGACCTTCGGGCTCCAGTGGCCCGCCCCGTGCTGCGCTCGTGGGCGGTGCCCAAGGGCCCGTCGCTGGACCCGGCGGTCGGCCGTGGCCGTGCCGGTCGAGGACCACACGCTGGAGGCGGGCGTGTTCGAGGGCGTGCACCCCGGTGCCCGGCGCGGCACCGGGGCGGTGATCATCTGGGATGAGGGCACCGCCGACATCACCAGGGACGAGCCGGGCCACCTGTCGTTCGTGGCACACGGCACCAAGCTCGCCGGCGGCTTCGCGCTTGACCCCTGCATGGTCAGTCGGCGGTGGGTGCTGGTCAAGGTCCGCGACGAGCACGCGCGGCATGGGCGCCCTCGGCATCGTCCTGCGCAGTACGCGTTCTCGCCGAGCGTGCGCAGCGGCCGGACCTGGCAGGACCGCGGCCTGAGCACACCCAGACAGGCCCGCCGGGTAAGCCCCGGCGTGAAGCCGGTCACCGGGGCGTCCGGCGGGCTCAGGCGGCCCGGTCAGGGCGAGCGCACCGAGGGCGGCGGCCATCGACAGCGGCACCGCGAGGGCGCCAGCCGGGCTGGCCTTGGCCAACGAAGGCCGGGCCCGCGCGCGCGGGCCGCGCGCAGCCACAGGAGCCAGGCGAGCGAGCCGGTGACGCATAGGTTCGGCCCGAGGTTGAGCCCGACGAGCAGGGAGAAGGGGTGAGCCGGCGGCGGGCCGCGAGGAGCGAAGCGGCGGGCAAGTTGTTGACCACACCGCTGCGCGCCGCGGCCGAACGCGGCCGTGCCCCAGGCTGTCGAGGTGGACAGCAGGTCGGCGGGCCCGTCCCACGCCCGGCCCAGCGTGCCGAGGGCGACCGCCACGCCGAACAGGCCGACGAGCACCGGGGCCCGAGCACTTCGGCGACGTGACGAGGCCGTGCCCTGCCGCGGGCGAGCGCGGACCCCGATGGCGGCCGCGCCGACGCCGCCACCGGGATGGCCGGCGAGCGCAGCACCACGACGAGCACGGCGGCGAGCCCGACGCGGCCAGCCGAGGCCGAGCTCCGCCGGGCGCGCCGTCCCGGGTCGGTCGCGCGGCCCGCAGCGAGCGTCGCTCGGCCACGCGACCACCGCGGCGGTCACGGCGAGCGACGGCCAGCGCACGGCAGCCACATGCGGGCCAGGAACTGCCCGCCGGTCAGGTGCAGGTGGCCGAGCACGATCAGGTTGGTCAGGTTCGAGCCGGGCAGCAGCAGCGACCCGGCGTTGGACAGCAGCAGGCACCCGTAAAGCAGCGCCGCCTCGCCCCCGCCCCGGCTGCGGCGCCGTGTAGACAAGGACCGGGGTCACAAACGCCACCGAGGTGTCGAGGTTCAGCAGCGGCGGTCACGACGCCGACGATGACCGCCGCGCCCAGCGAAGAGCGCCGCCCCGCTCGGGGCCGCCCGCGCCAGGTGGTGGCCAGCGTCCGCGAACAACCCGTCGTCGTCGGCCACCAGGCCGATCAGCAGCAGCCCGGCGACCAGGACGAACGGCGGCCAGTCCTGCGCGGCGGCCGCCGCGCATCGGCCGCGCCGACGACCACGGCGGCCAGCGCGGCGGCGGCGCCCGCGCGCACAGCAGCAGGCCGGGGATTCGCTGGGCAGGTGGCTGCCGGGCCGCGCCCGGGCAGGGCCGGGGGTCTTCGGTATCGGTCACGGTCTGCCGCGGGTCCCTTCGTCGATACGGCCGGGCGACGTGTCGCTTCCCCGGCCGGGGGGTTCCACTCATGCCCGCCGCCGGGCCCCGCCCCGCCCGCAGCGCCGTGACCGTACAGTGTGTGCCATGACGCGGCGAGGTGACGCCGCGTGGGAGCGGCGATCAGCGGCGGCCGGACCGGAGTTGCGCGCGTCGCACGAGGACAGGGACCGGGCCGTCGAACTGCTCCGGATGGCCGCGCGGTGACGGGCGGCTGAGCGCCGGCGAGCTTGACCAGCGGCTCGAGGCGGCGCTGGCCGCGCGCACGTACGGCGAGCTGCGGTGCTGACCAGGACCTGCCTGCTGTTCCGGCCCTGGCCGGTGGCGAAACCGAAGGACCTGATCCGCATCGAGTCCGGCAGCAGCCGCACCCGGCGGGACGGCCGCTCGGTGGTGCCCAAACGGATGGAGATCCGGGTCGGCAGCGGTTCCGTCCGGCTCGACTTCACCGAGGCGGTGATCACCCAGGCCACGCTCCGGATCGACGCCGACGTGAAGAGCGGGTCGCTGACCCTCATCACCAAGCCGGGCATCGTGGTCCACGCCGACGACATCTCGGTCCGCAACGGGTCCGTCCGGGTCCGGCCGCCCGGGGGACGCCCCGGCGCCGGCCCGCTGAACATCCATGTGTCGGGGAAGATCGGCAGCGGCAGCGTCAAGGCGCGCCCGCCCCGGCGGACCTTCTGGCAGTGGCTGCTGCGCCGCCCACAGCCGCGCTGATCCCGCGGGCGGGTTCAGCGGAAGTCGCGGCTGGGGGCGGTGGCCGCGACCCGCATCCGCCGCAGCCGGCTGGCCAGCAGGCTGACCGCGCCGTCCAGGCGCTCCACCCGGCCGTAGACCAGCAGCGCGCTGGCGTTCATGCCGATCCGGCGGTAGCGCTGCCACACGCCCGGGCGGGCAGATCACGTTCACCATCCCGGTCTCGTCCTCCAGGCTCAGGAACACCACCCCGCGCGCCGTCCCCGGCCGCTGCCGGTGGGTGACCAGCCCCGCCACCCGACGCCGCGCCGGCCGGGCGGTCCACCAGCGCGCGCGGCGGTCAGCACCCCGCTCGGCGCGAGCCAGCTGCCCGGATGTGCCCGATCGGGTGGGTCTCCGGAGGTCCCGGTCGCCCACAGGTCGGCGAAGGTCTCCTGCGCCGCGGTCATCGCGGGCAGCGGCGGGGCGGCCAGGCCGGCCGCCGTGCCGGGCAGCTGGCCGGGCCCGATCGTGGCCGCCGCGCCCGCCGCCCACAGCGCCTGCCGCCGGCTCAGCCCGAAGCAGCCGAACGCGCCCGCCATGGCCAGCGCCTCCAGCGCGGCGGCCGGCAGGCCGGTGCGCCGGGCGAAGTCCTCCAGGTCGGCGTACGGCTGCCCGGCCACGATGCGGCCGCGGCCGCGGCGCCCAGGTTCCGGACCTCGGCCAGGCCGAGCCGGATGGCCGGCTGCCCCGGCACCGGGCGGCCGCCGGACGGCGCCAGCCCCGGCACCGGCGGCATCCGGTCCCCGGGGCTGGCGGCCAGGCCGGGGGGCAGCGCGGGTCTGATCGCTGGGCATCGGGTCTCCAGCGTGGCCAGGATCCGCGCTGGCGTTCACGTCCACGCCGCGCACCTGGACGCCGTGCCGGCGCGCGTCGCCGACCAGGCTGGCCGGCGAGTAGAAGCCCATCGGCTGGGCGCGCAGCAGCGCGGCGGTGAACGCCGCCGGGTAGTAGCACTTCAGCCAGGCGCTCGCGTAGACCAGGTAGGCGAAGCTGATCGCGTGGGACTCCGGGAAGCCGTAGCTGGAGAAGGCCAGGATCTTGGCGTAGATGTCCTCGGCGACCTCGCCGGGGATGCCCCGTTCGGCCATCCCGGCCAGCAGCCGCTCGCGCAGCTCCTCGATCCGCTCCAGGGCGCGCTTGGAGCCCATCGCCTGGCGCAGCCGGTCGGCCTCGGCCGGGCTGAACCCGGCGCAGTCGATGGCGAGCTGCATCATCTGCTCCTGGAACAGCGGGACGCCCGAGCGTCTTGCCCAGCGCGCTGGCGCATCGACGGTGCGGCAGCGTCGGCTCCTCGTCGCCGTTGCCGGCGGCGCATGTACGGGTGCACCGAGCCGCCCTGGATCGGGCCCGGCCGGATCAGCGCCACCTCCACCACCAGGTCGTAGAACTTCCGCGGCCGCAGCCGGGGCAGCGTCGCCATCTGGGCGCGGGACTCGACCTGGAACACCCCGACCGTGTCGGCCGCGCAGAGCATGTCGTAGACGCCGGGGTCCTCCTGCGGGAGCGAGTGCAGGTTCCAGCGCGCCGCCGTGGTGCGCCGCGACCAGCTCGAAGCAGTCCCGCAGCGCGGTGAGCATGCCCAGGCCGAGCAGGTCGAACTTGACCAGCCCGCGACGCGCAGTCGTCCTTGTCCCACTGCAGCACCGTCCGGCCCGGCATCCGCGCCCACTCCACCGGGCACACCTCCCCCACCGGCCGGTCGCAGATCACCATGCCGCCGGAGTGGATGCCCAGGTGCCGGGGCAGCCGCTGCATCCGCGCGGCGAGCGCGACGACCGGCCCGGGGACGCTCCGCGTCCGGCGGGATCGGCTGGCCGGGCCGCGTACTCGCGCGGCCCGACCTGCTTCGCTCCACCGGTCCTGCTGCTCGGGCGGGTAGCCGAGGGCGCGGCCCGCGTCGCGCAGCGCCATCCGGGGCCGGTAGGAGATCACGTTGGCCACCTGGGCGGCCTTGCTCCCGGCCGTACTTGCCGTAGACGTACTGGATGACCTCCTCGCGGCGGCGGTGCTCGATGTCCAGGTCGATGTCGGGCGGCCCGTCCCGGCCGGCCGACAGGAACCGCTCGAACAGCAACTCGTGCCGAACGGGATCGACGCTGGTGATCCCGCAGCGCGTAGCAGACGGCCGAGTTCGCGGCCGAGCCACGGCCCTGGCACAGGATGCCCGCTTCCTCGCAGAACCTGACGATGTCGTGGACGATCAGGAAGTAGCCGGGGAAGCCCAGGTCGCTCGATGACCGTCCAGCTCGTGCGCGATCTGGGCGTAGGCGCCGCTGACCCGCTCGGCGTGCTCGCGGGCCGTAGCGCTGCGGGGCCTTCCTGCCGACCAGCTCGCGCAGCCAGGTCGCCTCGGTGTGACGGCCGGGGACGGGGAAGTCGGGCAGCTGCGGCGCGACCACGCCGGAAGTCGAACGCGCAGTCCGCGGCCAAGCTCGTGCTGTCCGCTCCAGCGCCCCGGGGTAGCGGCGCAGCGCGGCGCGCCATCTCCGCGCCGGACCGCAGGTAGCGCGCCGCCCGGCGGCGGCCAGCCAGCCGTCCATCTCGTCCAGGCTGCGCCGGGCCCGGACCGCGGCCAGCGCCTGGGCCAGCCGGGCGTCACGGGGGGCGGCGTAGTGCACGTTGCCGGTGGCGACCGCGGCCGCCCCGGCGGCCGGCGGCCAGCTCGGCCAGCGCGTCGTTGCGCTCGTCGTCGGTCGGGCAGGTCGTGGCCGGTCAGCTCGACCACGACGTTGTCGGCGGCCGAAGGCGTCGGCGGAGCTTCCCGAGGTCCAGCCTGGCCGCGTCGGGCCGTGGGCGGCGAGCGCGGCGCGGACGGCGCCCTTGCGGCAGCCGGTGAGGATCACCCAGTGACCGCCGTGAGCGTCGGCGAGCTGCGTCCAGGTCGTAGACCGGGCGGCCCTTCTCGCCGCCGGCGAGCTGCGCCGCGCTGATCGCCCGGCACAGCCGCCGGTAGCCCTCCGGGTCGCGGGCGAGCACCAGCAGGTGGCGGCCGGCCGGGTCGGGAATCCCCGCCGGCTGGCCTGGCCGGGCAGGTGGGCCGAAGCTCGAGTTCCGGCGCCGAAGACCGTGCCGAGCTTGATGCCGGTCTGCTCGGTGGAGCCTGGCGGCGGCCTGGGCGAACTGGGGCACCCCGTACATGCCGTCGTGGTCGGTGATGGCCAGCGCTTCGAGGCCGAGCCGGCCGCCTCGGCGACCAGCTCCGCGGGGCTGGAGGCGCCGTCGAGGAAGCTGTACGAGGAGTGGCAGTGCAGCTCGGCCCAGGGCGGGGCGTTGCCGGGCGTGGCTGGGACGGGCAGGCGGATGACCCGGCGCGGCGGCGGGCCCGGTCCGGCGTGGCCGGCCGCTCGCCCGGCTCGTCTGTGCCTTCTGTGGCTGACGAGTCGCCTGTGCCCCAGGAGAGCCGCCGTTCCAGTTCCCGCCACGACATCGGCGGGTTATCCCACCCCATGACCCGCCGCCGGGACCGCTGCCTCAGTCATATCTGGCCTCGATCTGCCAGCGGCCGTCCTGGACCGCGGCCAGCCAGGCGGCCCCGTCCTCGGTGACGAGCTGGAACCTGGCGCGCCGCCGGGCGGCCTGGGGGCGCCACCAGCGTTCGGCGACGGGCCAGGGCCGGCCCAGGCGGTGATCACCAGCCACGGGCCGCCGGCGGCGGACATCCGGGCCGGGGGCGCGGAGATCTGAGCGCGCCCGGTGACGGTCACCGGGGCCCCGGCGGCGTCGGTGACCTGGGCGGGCAGCGGGTCCGGGCAGACCGTGGCCGGGACCGGCACGGGCATCCGTCCCGGCCAGGGCCGGTCTGGCGGCCGCTGCGGGTCGCGGGTGTCCCCGAACGGGACCAGCGTTGCCTGCTCGGCCGGGCCGCGGCCGCCGGACGGCACCGGGCGCGTCACGGCGCCGTGGCCGAGCATGGCCTGCACTCGCAGCGCGGCCCGGGCGACCCGGTCGCTGACGACCGCGTCGCCCCACAGGCCGAGCTGCCGGCCGTGGGCCCGGACGACCTGGTCGGGGATCAGGCTGAGCAGGGTGATCCCGCCGGGCTGGGCCCCGTCATCCCCGGCATGCCCCCCGGTGCGGGGCTCCGGCGGCGGGGGGCGCGGGCTGGGGGGCGCCCGGGCGCCAGCCGGCCAGTTGCCAGCGGACCCGCTCGGCCACCGCCAGGGCGGACAGCAGCCCGTCGTGCCGCCACAGCCTCGCGTGCTCCTGCCCGTCCTCGCTGATCAACCGCACCCGGACGCACACGCAGGCAAGGCCCCGCGCGGCGAGGCCGGCGTGCATCCGCTCGGCGAGCGCCTTCGCGGCGAACACCACGGGCTCGGCCAGCTCCGCCGGCGGGTCGAACTCGGCACTGACCGACAGATCGGCCGCGGGCGGCCGGGCGATCCAGCGGGCGGGGCTCCAGGCCGCGTGCCAGCCGGTGCGCCATGCCTCCCGGCGTGCCGAACCGGTTCACCGCCTGGCCGGCCGGCAGCCCGGCGAATTCCCCCAGCGTCGCGATGCCCAGCCGGGGCAGCAGTTCGGCCATCTCCGCGCCATCCAGCCGGAGCAGTTCCGCCATCTCCGCGCTGCCCAGCACGCTGACCGGGTACGGGGCGAGGAACTCCCGTGCCTGCCCGGGAGGGACGATCGTGGCCGTGCCCGGCGCCGCGGCATGGGCGGCGAGCCGCGCGGCGAACAGCCCGTCGGCGATGCCCGCCTGGCAGGCGAAGCCGCCGCCGGTGACCGCCTCGATGATCTTTCCGGCGAGGGCCTCCTCCCCGCCGAAGTACCTGGCCGGGCCGCGGGCGCCGATCGCACAGGCACCCGGCCACAGCACCTCCACCCGCGGGCAGAGTTCCCCGACCAGGGACACCACCCGCTCAAAGGCGCGGCCGGCGTCCGGGTCCGGCGGCACCGGCCACTCCGGGCACCGCAGCACCAGCACCCGGGCAGGGCCCGCCGTTGTCACCCCGTGTCCCGCATTTCCGCGACCGCCTGGTCCGCTAGGCCCACCGAGCCATCCGGCCCAGGCAGCCACAGCCACCGCGTCCGCGGCCGCGCCGCGGCGCCCCGGCCGTCCGCCACCACCAGCACCCGCCGGGCACGCAGCCGCCCGTGGCCGGCCTCGATCCCGGCCCATTCCTGGCGGGTGACGAGCAGCCGGGCCTGGGCACCGTCCCAGTCCCCGGCCACGACGAGCACGCCGCCGCAGCGCCGCAGTACGGCCTCCAGCCGCCGCCGCACCTGGGCGGGCGCGTGGCCGGGGGGCGCAGCAGCACCAGTTCGCAGCCGTCCAGCAGCGAGGCCACCACCTGCGGCCAGGCCATGCCCGGATCCGGCGACCAGCAGCAGCCGGGCCGGGTCCAGGCCCACTCCGGCCGCCGCGCTCACCCCGAGTTGCGGCACCCCGGCCACCGCGCACCAGGCCCCGGCCACCGACGCGCCGGCGGCCAGGGCCAGGCAGAGCAGGCTCCAGCGCCCGGCCGCCACCACCGAACCGCGGGCCAGCCCGCCCGGCAGCAGTTCTCCCAGGGCAGGCAGCACCGGCAGGTTGCCGGCCGTCAGCGTTCCCGCGGACACGGTTCTGGCGGACAGCGCCCGGTCAGGCAGATTGCTGGCCGGTACCTTCAGATTGACGGCCGGCAGATCCGGCCGGCGCCTTACGGACCGCCAGCAAACCGCCCTCATTTCCCCCCGCTGATACCTGTGTGACTTGTGTGATCCCCGCTTTCACCTTGACACTATCGAACATAAATTCGATATATGTCAAGGTCACAGGCCTGTTGTGAGGTGTCAACGCGATGTAACCGCCGCTTGGCCGCAGCAATGCAAAACCGGGGAAAGAGCCAGGAATACGGGTTATGCGGTGCAGTCCGTATTCGTGATCAAGAAATTACCTGCGCCCGGACCATGATCTCGATTCGCGCGGCGGTCAGCTCACCGCGGTCAGGATGAACGCCAGGACCTCCGCCTCGTAGCGCAGCCGGTCGTAGCGCCCGGCCGGGCCGACATGTGCCCCGGCGCCCAGTTCCGGGCGGAAAAGCAGCCGGCCGCCGGCACCACCTCACTGGCGCCGCTGTCGCCGGTGGCCCTGAGCCTGGCGACCCACTTGGCCGGCTCGTGGATCAGCACCCGCGGGTCGTGCAGGCTCCCGGTGACCAGCAGGTCCGGGCGCGGCCCGGCGGGCACGTTGTCGTACGGGCTGTAGGACGCCATGTAGGCGCGCATGCGGGGATCCCGGGGATCGCCCCACTCGTCCCACTCGTTGATCGTGAGCGGGATGTCCGGGTCCAGCATGGTGGTCACGCAGTCCACGAACGGGACCTCGGCGACCACCGCCCGCCAGCGCCGCGGTGCCATCGAGAACACCGCGCCCTGCAGCAGGCCGCCCGCGGAAAGCCCGCGTGAGACGATCCGGTCCGGTGCGGCCCAGCCCCGGACCGACAGCATGTCGGCGGCGTCGATGAAGTCGGTGAAGGTGTTGCGCTTGCGGTCCAGCCGCCCGTCCAGCCACCAGGCGCGGCCGCCCTCACCGCCGCCCCGGACGTGCGCCATCGCGTACACGAAACCCCGGTCCAGCAGGCTCGGTGTGGACACGCTGAACTCCGGCCAGTCGCAATCCTCGTAGGCCCCATAGCCGTAGAGCAGGCATGGCGCCGTGCCGTCCGGGCGGGCACCGCGCCGGTAGGCGATCGTGACGGGGACCTGCGTGCCGTCCGCCGCGGGCGCGGTGATGCGCTCGGTGACGTACCGCGCCGGATCGTGGCCCGGCACCTCCCGCCGTTTGCGCAGCTCCCAGCGGCCGCTGGCCAGATCCACGTCGTGCCAGGCCGGTGGGTCGATCAGCGACTGCGTGCACACCGTCACCGCGGCGGCGGCGTAGTCCTCGTTGGCCGCCAGGGCGAGCGAGACCTCGGGGCCACCGGCCTCGATGAGCCGCTGCTCCGCGGTGTGGCGATCCAGGATGCGCAACTGGGTGGCGGCGCCGTGCCGCTGCTCTGCCACCAGGTACCGCCCGAACACGTCGGCCGAGACCAGGCGCGTGTCCGGCGACCCGGCGATGACCTCGGTCCACGAGGCGCGGCCCGGTGCCCGCGCCGGCGCCCGCACCAGCCGGAACTCCGCCGCCTGGTCGTTGGTGACCAGGTAGAACTCCCCGCCGTCCGGCCCGTCGCCATGATCGGCGCGGTATTCGATACCGGCGCGCCGTGGTTCCAGCACGGCTGGCGCCGCGCTCGGGTCGGCAGCCGGAATCGTGAGCGTCTCGGTGGTGTCCCGCGATGCCGACTCGATCAGCACGTACGCCCCGCTGCGGGTGGACCGCACGGTCAGGTCGAAACGCTCGTCGCGTTCACCGAAGACCAGGACGTCCTGGTCCGCCGGGGTGCCCAGGCGGTGCCGCCAGACCTCGTGCGGCCGGTACCGGATGTCCGGGACGATGTAGAAGAACGACCGCGAGTCGGCCGCCCAGGCCAGCTCGTAGTAGGTGCGGTCGATGCGGTCCGCCTGGTCGGTGCCGCTGACCAGGTCGCGCACCCGGAGCTGGTAGATCTCGCTCCCGTCGAAATCGACGGAGTAGGCGAGCAGCCGGCCGTCCGGGCTGACCTCGCGGACGCCAAGGTCCACGTAGCCGCCGGTGCAGGCCGGGTCGGCGAGCAGGAGGTTGGCATCGAGGAGCACCTGGGCAGGCGCGCCACCGGCCCCCGCCCGGCAGAACTGCTCGAACTGCTGCCCCGGGACCGTCCTGGTGAAGTAGGTGTGGCCATCCCGGCGCCAGCTCACCGACTCCTCCGCCGGGGCGACCCTCGCGATCAGTTCCCCCGCGAGTTCCCCCTGCAGCCCGGCATCCAGCTGCTGGTCGTAGTACGCGCGCTCGGCCGCGAGGTAGTCACGCATGGCGGGCAGATCACGGTCGCGCATCCACGCGTAGGGATCCGGTTCACCACCGCCCAGGGCAGCTGGCGGGCCGCCGGGCAGGAACCGGGGCGCAACAGGAGGCGGCGTGCCAGGATCGGTGCGGTACGGCATTCCGCGATGCTAACGTCCGCAACCTGCACGGAAGCCGTCAAGGGGGTGAACCGGTGCGCCTGCCGGTGCCGGTGGTCTGGAGCGAGGACTGCCTGCGGCACGAACCCGGCGGCGAGGTCTGGCTGGGCGTGCGGGATGACGGCACGGAACTTCCCGCCCGGGCGCTGGTGCTGCGCGAGGCACTGGCCGCGGCCGGGGCCACGGTGGTGCCCGCGGTTCCGCACGGCGACGAGATCGTGCGCACGGTCCACGACCCGGAACTGGTCGATCACCTGGCCGGGGTATGGCAGGACTGGGACGACGCGGGCCTGCCCGCGGCGTACGGCCGCGACCGGGTGGTCCCCTACGTCTTCCCGACGGCCGGCCTGCTAGCCGGGCTGCCGGAGCGCTCACCGCCCGCGGTGCACGGCCGGGCGGGGCGGTTCTGCTACGACACGATGACGCTGGTGGGCCCCGGTAGCTGGGCGGCGATCAGGGGCGCCGCGGACGCGGCATTGACCGCTGCCGACCTGGTCAGCTCGGGTGAGCGCCTCGTGTACGCGCTGTGCCGGCCGCCAGGTCACCACGTGACCCGCGGCGCGTACGGCGGATCCTGCTACCTCAACAACGCCGCGATCGCCGCGCAGGCGCTGCTGGCCGGCGGGGCACGGCGGATCGCGGTACTCGACATCGATGCCCATCACGGCAACGGCACCCAGATGATCTTCTATGACCGCGCCGACGTCTGGTACGGCTCGCTCCACATCGATCCGGGCGCGGGGTGGTTCCCGCACTACGCGGGTTATGCGACCGAACGCGGCCGCGGTGCGGGCGAGGGCTTCAACCGCAACCTGCCGCTTCCACCCGAAACCGGGGACGGCGATTGGCTCACCGCCCTGAGCACCCTGTGCGGCGAGGCGCGCGCCCTGGATCCCGACGCGGTCGTGGTGTCGCTCGGCCTGGACGCGGCTGCCGCCGATCCGGAGAGCCCGCTGCGGGTCACCGAGGCCGGCTACCGCGCCGCGGGGCGCCTGGTCGGAGCGCTCGGGCCGGCGGTCCTGGTCCAGGAGGGCGGGTACGATCTGGCCTCGCTCGGCAGGCTCGCGGTGGCGGCGGTTTCCGGCGCGGCGGAGGGGGCGGGGCTTCGTGCGCCATCATGAGGTCATGCGTGCGTACCTGACCGCCCGCGAGCCGGCCTCGTCACGGTGGTCCCTGTGGTCGCAGGACTCGTTCCTGTCGATTGGGTCACGAGGTTCCGTGCTATCCATCGGATCGGTGGGCTCGGCGCTGTCGGTGGGCTCGGTCGGCTCCTTCGCCTCGATCTTCTCGGTGGGCTCGGCCTGCTCGGTGCTTTCCCTGCTGTCGGCACGGTCGCTAGCGGCCGTCCTGTCGTACCGGTCCGTCCGCGCGCTGATGTCCGCGCCACCGGCGGCGGACGCGTCCGGGCCGCGACGACCCGGCGCGACCCGGTAGCCGATGGCACCTCGCCTGCCTGCCGTCGATCCTGTCCGCCTTGCTCAGTGGTGCGCGGAGCATCTCGGCAGCCCGCCGGCCGAGGAGATCTTCAGGTCCGGGTATCTCTCGGCGGTCACCGGGCTCCGGCTGGCTGATGGCCGGGCCGTCGTGGTCAAGGTACGTCCCGATTCGCCGCGGATGGCGGCATGCGTGGCGGTCCAGCGCCGCCTGTTCGAGTCCGGCTATCCGTGTCCCGAGCCGCTCACCGGCGCCGCCCCTTTCGGGGACGGCGTGGCTACCGCTGAGGCCTACGTTCCCGGCGGCGCCCTGCTCCCCAGCGCGGGCTGCTCGGCCTGGGCCTTCGCTGGGGCATTCGCGCGGCTGGTCACCCTCGCCCCGCGGCCAGCCGAGGTGCCGGCTCTTGACCCGCCACCGTCGTGGGCGGCCTGGAATCACGCCGGGGCCGGGCTGTGGCCGCATCCTGAGGACCCTGACGTCAACCTCAACGAAGTTGCCGGTCCCGCGTGGATCGACGACACCGGGCGCCGTGCCCGTGACCGGCTGCGAGCCGGCGCGTCCGAAGCCGTGATCGGCCATTGCGACTGGCTCGCCGGCAACCTGCGCTGGAACGGGGACGAACCGCTGGTGGTGCACGACTGGGACAGCGTCGCCGCGGACAGCGAAGCTGTCCTCGCCGGATTCGCTGCCGCGCTGTATTCGCCCGTCAGCGTGGCAGAGCCGGCCACCGTCGAGGAAACGCAGCGGTTCCTCGTCGCGTACCGCGATGCGCACGGCCGGGAACTCAGCGCGGACGAACTCGAACGGTCGTGGGCAGCCGGTGCCTGGACGCGGGCCTACGATGCCAGGTATCAGCACGCGGTCGGGCAGCCCGTCCGCTCGCTCACCGAGAATGCGGCTCGTGAGCGCCTGCACCGTGCTGGGGCCGGCTAGCGGAGGCGCCATCGGGGCAGACGTCGCCGGCACCCGCGGCAGCGATGACAAGTCCGCCATGCGCAGCCATCGCGGCGGCCAACGCTGAACCCTTCAGGCTCTCCCAACGTGAGCAAGGAGAGCGAGTTGGAGGGGTGCGGTGAAACATCAGAGGCGCGAGCAGCGAACCACGGCCCGGAATTGGCGGCACTGGGCATTACGTGCCGGCCGGGCGACTGCAACCTGCACCATCAGCGCCGCCGTAATGGTTGGCGGGTCGTTGGCGGCCGTGGTTTCGCCTGCCGCCGCGGCGTCGGGCCGATCGGTCCAGATGTCGGCGGCTGGCAAGCAAGTGGCGCCAGTGGCGCATGCGACCGGATCCGCCTGGTCCGTGCAGGGCACAGATCTTCCCACAGTCTCGCAGGGGAACCTCTTCGCCGATTCCTGCAGCAGCCCAGCTTCCTGCATCGCCGTCGGCACCTTCGAAGACGCCTCGGGCGCACAGGTCCCGCTCGCCGAAATGTGGAACGGAACCACCTGGAGCGTGCAGCCCGCGCCCAGCCCGGCCGGCGCCACCGATAGCGAGCTGCATGCTGTTTCGTGCAGCTCCGCGACTTCCTGTCTCGCCGTCGGCTTCTCGGGCGCTCAGGCGCTCGCGGAGCAATGGAACGGCACCACCTGGACGATCCTGCCCACTCCCGCGCCAGCCGGGCGGGTCCGCACTGGACGGCGTGTCGTGCACCGCCCCCAGCGACTGCACGGCCGTCGGGACGCAGGGCAGCCCGGATCGGCACCGTCACTCTCGCCGAGAGGTGGAACGGCACCACCTGGACCGTCGAGACCACCGTCAACCCACGGGGTGCCCCCGCGCCGCATTACGACAGCGTCCTTGGCAGTGTGTCGTGCACCTCGGCCACAGCCTGCACCGCTGCTGGGTGGTTCACCAAGACCATTAAGAACGATGTGACGCTCGCCGAGGTATGGAACGGAACGGCCTGGACCGTGCAGGCGACTCCCAATCCGGCGGGGGCGATAGTGACAAAGCTGGCCGGCGTGTCGTGCAGCTCGGCGACCGCGTGTACCGCCGTCGGATCGTCCTTCAACAGGACTTCTGGCTCCGACGTCACCTTGGCGGAGAGATGGAACGGCACCACCTGGAAACGGCAGTCGACGCCCAATCCGGCAGGCGCCGTCGCCAGCAGCCTCGCCAGCGTGTCGTGCAGCTCGGCCGGCGCCTGCACCGCGGTCGGCAGCTTCGAAGGGAGCTCGGACCTCTTCTCACTGGCCGAAGCGTGGAACGGCACGGCGTGGGCTCTTGAGACCACGCCCAACTCGGCGACGACCACCGGCAGCGTCCTCGACGGCGTGTCGTGCACCTCGGCGGCCGCCTGCAGCGCCGTCGGCTTCTTCGACAGCCCAGCAGGCGCACTTCCATTGGCCGAAGCCTGGAACGGCCACGTATGGACGATCCAGGCCACTCCCAGCCCACCGGGCCCGGCGGCCGTGAGTCAGCTCAACGGCGTGTCGTGCAGCTCGGCGACTGCCTGCACCGCCGTCGGGTTCTTCCAGAACAGTTCCAGCACCGAGTTGACACTGGCCGAAGCGTGGAACGGGACCGCCTGGAGTATCCAGCCCACCCCCGACCCAGCCGACGCCGCGTCGTTCCCCGGCAGCGTCCTGTCCGCCGTCTCGTGCAGCTCCGCCACCGCCTGCATGGCTGTCGGGAACTACCAGAACACCGCCGGCAACGTCGTCACGCTGGCGGAGTCGTGGAATGGCACCGCCTGGAAGATCGGGACCACGCTCAACCCGGCCGGCGCCACGAACACTGCCCTGACCGGTGTGTTCTGCGGCTCCGCCACGGATTGCACCGCGGTCGGGCGCTCCTTCGACGCGGCAGGCAACCAGACCGCGGTGGTCGAGTCGTGGAACGGTGCCGCTTGGACGAGCCAGGCCGCCGCGGTTCCGGCCGGCGCCACGGGAGTGGAACTGAGCGCCGTATCGTGCCGGTCGGCCTCGGCGTGCACCGCGGTTGGGTCCTATAACAACAGTTCGGGAACCCAGGTCACGCTGGCCGAGTCGTGGAACGGTACCGCCTGGCACGTCCAGACCACCCCCGATCCCGCAGGTGCCACCGCGAGCGCTCTGGTCGGCCTGTCGTGCCGCACCGCCAAAGCGTGCTGGGCCGTCGGGCACTCATACGACCCCTCGGGCACCGAACTGACCCTGGCCGAATCGTGGAACGGCACGGTGTGGAAGGTTCAGGCGACGCCCAATCCCGCTGGAGCGACGGCCAGCTACATCGACGGCGGCGTGTCGTGCAGCGGACCCGATGCCTGCAGCGCCGTCGGTTCCTACACCGACAGCTCGGGTGTCCAGCTCACCCTGGCCGAGTCGTGGAACGGGACCGCCTGGACGGTCAGGACCACGCCGAACCCAGCCGGCGCCATCGAAAGCCAGCTGAATGGTGTGTCGTGCGCCTCCGGTGGAACCTGCACCGCCGTTGGATACTCAGCCCCGAGCCTGTTCAACCAAAGGGCTCTTGCCGAGGTGAAAACCTAGGTCGGTTGCCCGGCTTGCTGCGCGTAGCTTGCCTGGCCTGGCGGGCATGCGCTGTCCTTGCCCGCGGTTAAGCGGCCTGGCTGGGTGGGTCGTGTCCGGGTGGGCTGTGGCTGTGCAGGGTGCGGTGGCCGTCGGGGCTGGTGGCGGTGGTGGTGCCGTCGGGGTGGAGGGTGAGGACCCAGCCCCAGCGGTGGATCGCGGTCAGGTGGTGGAAGGAGCACAGCGGCACCAGGTTGGGCAGGCTGGTGGGACCGCCGCGGGACCTGGGGATGAGGTGGTGGATATCGCAGACGCTGGCGGGCTGGTCGCAGCCGGGGAACGCGCAGTGCGGGTGGCGGATGGTGGCGGCGCGGCGCAGGTGCGCGGGGATGGTTTCGGTGGCGGCGCCGATGTCCAGTGGCAGGCTGACCGAGGTCAGCGTCCGGCTGTCGAGAGCGGCGCGCAGCCGGGCGGCGAGCCCGCCGGGCCCGGACAGGGCGTCGGTGGCCAGGCCGAGCAGCGCCCCGGCGCAACCGGTCCCGGCTGGCGGGACCGAGCGATGGGGGCGGGGGGCCGGTGTGCGGGCCGGTCCCGGCAGGCTGGGCCAGGCCGGCCGCAGCACCGGTGGGCTGGCCGGTCCGGGCGGGCTGGCCCAGGCCGGAATCGGCGGGGCCGGCGGACGGGGCCGGGGCGGCGGGCGGCCCGGAGCTAGCAGGCTGGCCGGTCCCGGCAGGCTGGCCGGAATCGGCGGGGCCGGCGGACGGGGCCGGGCTGGCGGAATCGGGCGGGCTTGGGTGGCACAACTCGAACGCGGCGGCCAGCCGGTCCAGGGCGGCCCAGTCGACGTGGCCGGTGACCACTGGCACCACGGTCGCATCACACAACGCCGCATCAGCCTCCGGGCCGGTCAGCCACCCCGGCTGCGCCGCCCGCTCCGCCGCCCAGGCGTCCTCGGACGCCGAGACGCCCGAGACGCCCCGCAACTGGGCCAGCGTCAGGTGCACCAGCACCTGGGTTGGCTGCCCCGCCCGGCCCGGCACCATCCCGGCGCGGATCAGCCGCCGGCACGCCTCCTCCAGCGCGTCATGACGGCGCTGCGCCCCGGTCCGTACATCCTCCGGCCCGGCCTTCTTCCCCAGCGCCTCCAGCACCGCTGCCAATGCGGCGGCGCACCCGGGGGTCAGGTCCCCCTCGGCCCGGCCCGCGCCGCGGAAGGTGATGCCGAGCCGGAACCAGCGGTCCTCGAACCCGTCCTCGGCGTCCGGCGCCCCGCACCGCTCCCACATCTCCCGGGCCAGCCCAGCCAGCCCCGGCAGATCCGCGCCGCCACGGGCAGCCCCAGCCAGAATCTGGTCCGCGTCCTCCCGCCGGTCTTCGGGCAGGCGGTCGGTCCAGCCGCAGATCTCCCGCGCCCACGACCGGGACAATTCCCCGGCCGCCAGCGCGGCGGCGATGGCTGGGTGCGCGGCCAGCCGCCGCGCCCACGCCACAGCGCCCGCGGCCGCCCCGGTGGTGATCCGGGTCTGCCACTGCAGCCAGGTCCGCGCCGTGCCATGGCCGTCGTCCTCAAACCCGCCCTGACCGGCGAACGCGCCCAGCACCCGCGCCTGCGCAGCGGTGTGCCTGGCCTCCGCCCGCTCCAGCGCCCGCAGCGCCTCGGCCTGGAGGGCCGCCGGTAACGAGGCGGCGTCGGCGGCGGTGAGGTAGTCCAAGGCGCGGTCGAGCATGCCGAGCGCGTCGCCAACACTGACCGGCTGGCCCGCGCCCTCACTCATGCACCGCACCTCCCTCGCCCGAAACGGTTAGCTGCCACCTGTCCTGTGTCTTGAACTATCTCGAAATCTAGTTCGATTCTAGCGGAGACAGCAGACACTTCCACGGGGCCACGCCGGGAGTGGCAGCGATTCAATCCAGTGTTAGGCGGTCTGCAGGGGGAAGTGGCAGGCGGCGACGTGGTCGGGGCCGAACGAGCGCAACTCCGGCTCCTCCGCGGCACACCGGTCCTGCGCGAACGGGCACCGGGTCCGGAACCGGCAGCCCGAGGGCGGGTTGACCGGGCTGGGCAGCTCGCCCTTGATCCCGGCGCCGTCCCGCGCCCGCGCCTCCTCCGGATCCGGGACCGGGATGGTCGCGATGAGCCCGGCCGTGTAGGGGTGCGCGGCACGCTGGTAGATGTCCTCCGCCGAGCCCATCTCGACCAGCTTGCCCAGGTACATGACGCCGATCCGGTCGGCCATGTACTTGACCACCGCGAGGTCATGGGAGATGACGATGTAGGTGAGGCCGTGGTCGGCCTGGAGCCGCTTCATCAGGTTGAGCACCTGGGCCCTGATGGAGACGTCCAGGGCGCTGACCGGTTCGTCCGCGACGATGACCTTGGGGCTCAGGGTGAGCGCCCGGGCCAGCCCGATCCGCTGGCGCTGCCCGCCGGAGAACTCGTGCGGGTAGCGCTCGACGGCGTTGCGCGGCAGGCCCACCTCGTCGAGCAACTCGAAGACGCGCTGCTGCTGCTCCTGGCGGGTCCCGACATGCTGGATGCTGAGCGGCTCGCGGATGATCGAGCCGACCCGCATCCTCGGATCCAGCGACGAGTACGGGTCCTGGAACATCAGTTGCAGGTCGCGCCGCTGCCGCCGGAGTTCGCCCCCGCCGAGCGCGGAGATGTCCTGGCCGTTGAGCAGCACCGCGCCGGAGTCCGGGCGCTCCAGCGCGACGACCACCCGCCCGATGGTGGTCTTCCCGCAGCCCGACTCACCCACCAGGCCGAAGGTCTCCCCCGCGGCCACGGTGAACGAGACGCTGGAGACCGCGTGCACGGCCGCGACCTTGCGCTGCAGGATCGCGCCCGCGGTGACCGGGAACTCCTTGACCAGGTCGCGCACCTCCAGCAGCGGCCCCGGCCCCGCGGCGGCGCCGTCAGCCCCGGCCGCACCGTCCCCGGCCAGGCCCGCCACGGGCACAGCCGGGCGCGGGGTGGCCACATGGGCGCCGGGGAGCGTAGCGCTGCCATTTCCGGTGCTGGCGTCGGCGGGGCCATCGACGGGATGCCAGCACGCGAACAGGTGCGCCGAGGTCTCCCCGATCAGCGGCGGCTCCTCGTCGCGGCACTTGCCGGTGGCCCGGCTGCAGCGCGGCGCGAACCGGCAGCCAGCCGGCGGCTCGGACAGGTCCGGCGGCAGCCCGCCGATCGTGAGCAGCCTGCGCTTGTTGTCCTGGCTGAGCCGCGGAATGGAGGCCAGCAGCGCACGGGTGTAGGGGTGGCGCATGTGCCGGAACAGGTTCGGTGTGCTGGTGACCTCGACCATCCGGCCGGCGTACATCACCTGGACCCGGTCCGCGTGCCCGGCGATCACGCCCATGTCGTGGGTGATCAGCAGCATCGCCATGCCGAGGCGGTCCTTGAGGTCGTGCAGCAGGGTGAGGATCTGGGCCTGGATGGTGACGTCCAGGGCGGTCGTGGGCTCGTCGGCGATCAGCAGCTTGGGCTCACAGGTCAGCGCCATCGCGATCATCACGCGCTGGCGCATGCCGCCGGAAAGCTGGTGCGGGTAGTCGCCAAGCCGCTCGGCCGGCCGGGGCAGGCCGACCAGGCCGAGCACCTCGGTCGCCCGGGCCATGGCCGCCGACTTGCTCGCTCTCTGGTGCAGCCGGACCGGTTCGGCCACCTGGTAGCCGATCGTCTTCGTGGGATCCAGCGAGGTGAGCGGATCCTGGAAGATCATTGCGATGTCGTTGCCGCGGATCGTGCGCAACTCGACATCACTGAGGCCGACCAGTTCCCTGCCGTCCAGCTTGATCGAGCCATTGACGATCGCCCCGCCCGGCGGCAGCAGCCCCATGATCGACAGGCCCGTCATCGACTTACCGCACCCCGACTCGCCCACCAGCCCGAGCGACTCCCCCGGCTCGATGGTCAGATCCACGTTGCCGACGGCGTGCACGACCGACTTGGTGAGCTGGATGTGCGTGGACAGGTCGCTGATCGACAGGACTGGGGGCATCCGGGCTACTCCTGGGTCGGCGGCCTGGCGGGCGGATCGTAGGGCAGGAAAAGGGCGGTCACCGGCGGCGCAGCCTGACGTCCAGCGCGTCGCGCAGCGCGTCGCCAAGCAGGTTGCAGGCCATCACCACCACGATGATGGCGATCCCGACCGGGTAGACCTGCCACCAGTAGCCGTCCTGCAGGTAGGTGATCCCGTTGTTGAGCATGTCTCCCCAGTCGAAGGTGGGGTACTGCAGGCCGAAGCCGAGGAAGCCGAGGGTGGCGACGGCCAGGATCGCATCGGCCACGCTGAACGTGGCGGTGACGATGATCACCCCGAGCGAGTTGGGCAGCAGGTGCCGGTTGATCAGCCGGGACCGGCTGGAGCCCGCGGCGCGGGCCGCGGCGACGAAGTCCCGCACCCGCAGCGTGAGCACCTCGCCGCGGACCAGCCGCGCGGGGACCTGCCAGGTGAAGATCCCGATGATCACGCTGAGGCCGAGGACGGTCGCGCCGTAGCGGACCGCGACGATCAGCACGACGAACAGGAACGGGATCGACAGCAGCACGTCCACGATCCGCATCAGGAACCCGTCGAGCAGCCCTCCGGCCAGGCCCGCCACCGCGCCCCAGACCGCGCCGATGACCATCCCGATGAGCGCGGAGAGGAAGCCGATCTCCAGCGCGTTACGCCCCCCGACCATCAGTTCCTCGAGCACGTCGAAGCCCTGGTTGTCGGTGCCGAGCGGGTGCCCGATCGACGGCGGCACGTTGGTAGCGGTGAGGTCGGAGGTGAGCCCGCCGTGGTAGAAGTACGGCCCCAGATAGCAGAAGACCACGAAGAAGATCAGCGCGCCGAGCCCGAGGACGGCGAGCCTGTTCCGCGCGAACTCGCGTGCCGCCAGGCGCCAGCCGCTCTGCACCGGGCCGATGGCACCGCCGTCGAGCATGTGCTCCAGGCCCGGCGGCGGCAGTTCGGGGGCGATGTTGCTCACGAGACCTCCCGGGCCATCAGACGAGCCGGATCCGCGGGTCGGCGACCGTCAGCGCGACGTCGGCGACGAAGTTCCCGCCGATGGTCAGGGCGGCGCCCACCAGCGTGTAGGCGAGCAGGATGGGATAGTCGGCGGTGCCCAGGCTGTCGTAGAACAGCAGCCCGAGGCCGGGGAAATTGAACACCGCCTCGCAGACCAGGTTGCCGGCCAGCAGCGCCGGGATGGACAGGCCGATCAGGGTGATCATCGGCAGGAAGGCGTTGCGGATCAGGTGCCGCCACAGCACCAGCCGTTCCGGCAGGCCCTTGGCCCTGGCTGCCCTGATGTAGTCCTGGGCTACCGTGTCGATCGCCGCCGACCGCATATACCTGGAGTACCCGGCCAGGTCCAGCAGGGTGAGGCAGACGATCGGCAGGGTCATCGCGCGCCAGTCGAAGATGATCGAGATCAGCGAGGTGGTCTGCGGGCCCTCGTAGCTGAACATCGGGATCGTGATCGCGAACACCTGGATCGCGATCAGGTAGAGGAAGAAGTCCGGCATCGCATAGGTCACGAACGCGCCTGTGGTCACCACGGCGTCGCCGGGGGTGTTCCGCCGGATCGCCTGGTAGATACCGAGCGGGACGGCGATCAGCACGGACAGCAGCAGCGTGATCCCGGACAGGTACGCGCTGCGCAGCCAGCGTTCCTGGAACAGCGCGGCCACGCTCTGGTTCAGCTTGTAGGAGTACCCCAGGTTCCCGTGCAGCAACTGATTGAGATAGCGCAGGTACTGCACGATCCACGGCTCGTCGAAGCCGTGCTGCTGGTTCCACTGCGCGATGGAGAGCTTGTTCGCGTGCGGGCCAAGCACGTCGATGGCTGGCGTCGGGTAGATCACATGCAGCATGAAGAAGATGAAGATCGAGACGCCGAAGAGCACTACGATCGCCGTCGCGGCGCGGCGGATCAGATAAGCGGTCATACCTCAGCCACGCTACTTTGTCAGGTACATCAGCTCCGGGTTGAAGAAGTACTGGGTCGTCGCCTCGATCGCGGCCGGCTGGCCGGAGACGTTGTTCTTCCACACGGTGATCCAGTCGTAGTTGGGCTGGAACAGGCTGGGCTGCTGCTGGGTGAGGTAGGACGCCTCCTCCTTCACCGCGTCGGCGTTGTTGCTGGTGACCGATGCGTTGATCAGCTTGTCCGCCTGTGGGTCCTCGTAGAACCCGCCGTTGAAGGACCCGCCGGTGGTGAAGATGCCCATGGTCGTCGGGTAGTACGCGTCGGTGAAGCCACCGTAGACCGCGACCGCCCAGTCGTTGATGGTCTTCGGCGAGCCCGGGTCGTCGGCGACGGTGATGACGTGGTTGGACGTGCCGCTCTGCAGCGAGATGTTGATGCCGACCTTCTTCGCGTCCGACGCCCACGCGGTCAACTGCTCGCCAAAGATGACCGGGTCGCTGGCGTAGAGAACGTTAAACGCCAGCTTGGTGCCGGCCGGGATCCCCGCGCCGCACTCACCCGGGCCCGTGCCCGGCTTGGCACAGGTGCTCTGGCCGCCGGGCACCACGTTCCAGCCATGCGACTTCAGCAGGCTGGCCGCGGCGCTGACGCTGTACGGATACGGGTTCTTCAGCGCGTTCTCGGGGGCGTACGGTGAGGTGGGCACCGAGGGGACCGGCCCGTACGCGAGCCCGCCGGCACCGTGGAAGAAGGCCTTGATGTAGCCCACCTGGTCTTCCAGGTGGGCCAGGGCCTGCCGGACGTACAGCTGGTTGATGATGTTGTTGAAGTCGCCGGTCTTGTCGGCGAAGTTGTAGTTCGCGTAGGCGAATCCCCAGCCTGGATAGCCGAACACGTGGTACCCGGCCGCCTTGACGGCATTGAGCTGCGGCACGTCGTTCAGCGGCATGTAGCCGAGGTCGATGCTCTTCGACAGGACCGCGTTGAACTCGGCGGTGTCGGAGGTGTACGGGATCGCCTGCACGCTCGGGAAGATCTTCGAATGCGGGCCGTCGTACTTCGGGTTCGGCGTCAGCGTGTAGCCACCGGTGGTGTTGTTGAACACGGTCAGCCGGTAAGGGCCGTCCACGACCTGCCACAGCGGGTTGGTCGCGTAGGTGCTGGTGGAGCCGGATGCCTTGGCCAGGTAGTCGTAGATCTTCTTCGCGTTCGCCGGGTTGGTGAAGTCCAGGAGCGGGCCGCCTGCCGCGGCCCGCGCCCAGGCGTGCACAGGTATTGGCTGGATGTAATACAGCCCGTCGGCGGTGAACCAGACCGGGTTGACCGGCTTGTTCAGGTTGAGTACCAGCGTCGTGGCGTTCGGCGTGCTGGCGCTGACCACCTGGTCCGGGATGCCGAGGTGCGGGGTGTAAAGCCCCCAGTTCGCTCCGCTCTCCTTCACGGCGGCCCGCAATACGTCGATGAAGAACAGCGCGTCCCTGGAGGTCACCGGCTGGCCGTCGGACCACCGGTAGTTCGACTTCATGTGGACCGTGACGGTCTTGTCGCCGTTGGTGTAGATGGGCGCGTCGGCCAGGCTCATGGACGGCACCACGACCGGCCTGACCCCGTTGCCGTACCAGTAGAGCGGCCGCCACATCTCGTACTGGAAGCTGTCGACCGTGGTGACCGTGAAGTTGGCGCCCGGGGTCACCGGGAAGATCCAGGTGGGCGCGGATCCGGGTGACTCTGCCCAGGTGAGCGTGCCGGCGTGCGGCGTGCCAGCGGCCGCCGGTACCTCGCCGAACGCGCCGGTCGTGGAGGTCACAGTGCCGCTTGGGGCGGCCTTGGAGCAGGCGGCAAGGCCGACGGCCGCGGCGACCGCGCCCACTGCCAGCAGCGTCACCGGGCGTGAGACGCTCAGTCGTGCCGCCCTCCTGGCGGCCCCCGTTCCGTGCCCCGGCTGCCGTGTTCCGGCTGCGTCTCGGCGAGTCATACGGCCGCCTTCCATCCTGGACAATGTCGCGCAACGGCCCGGCAGCATGGCGTATGGCCTGGCTGAGGGCCTGAGGTGAGCATATTGAACAGCCATATAAAGTCTGATGCGAGCATTATCACAAATTGTTATCGATGTGTAGATAGGGCGAAGGTTGCGCACGATCGAGCACACGTGGATACCGATGCCGGACGGGACCAGGCTGGCCGCCCGGATCTGGCTGCCGCGGGACGCGGCTCCGGTCCCGGCGATCCTCGACTTCCTGCCCTACCGGCAGGGCGACCTGATGGCCGCGCGGGACGCGGCGATCTACCCCTACCTCGCCGCGCGCGGCTACGCCTGCGCCCGGGTGGATCTGCGGGGCACCGGCAACTCCGAGGGCATCATCGGTGACGAGTACACCCCGCAGGAACTGCGGGACGGCTGCGACGTGATCGCCTGGCTGGCCGCCCAGCCGTGGTGCGACGGGAACGTCGGCATGACGGGCATCTCGTGGGGCGGGTTCAACAGCCTCCAGGTGGCGGCGCTGCGCCCGGCGGCCCTGCGGGCGGTCCTCACCCTGTGCGCCAGCGACGACCGCTACGCGGACGACGTGCATTACCGCGGTGGCTGCGTGCTGGCCGTCGACATGCTGCAGTGGGCGGTCTCGATGCTGGCCTGGAACGCCCTGCCGCCGGATCCGGCGGTCGCGGGTGCCGCGTGGCGCGGGCAGTGGCTGGAACGGCTGGCGCAGACGCCCGCGTTCATCGAGCCGTGGCTGGCGCACCAGCTCCGCGACGAGTACTGGCGCCACGGTTCGGTGTGCGAGGACTACGCCGCGATCGAGGTGCCGGTGTACGCCGTCGGCGGCTGGTCCGACGGCTACACCGACGCCATCCCGCGCCTGCTGGCCGGCCTGCCGGGCCCGCGCAAGGGCCTGATCGGGCCGTGGTCGCACGCGTTCCCGAACGACGCGGTGCCCGGGCCGGAGATCGGCTTCCTCGAGGAGTCGCTGCGGTGGTGGGACCACTGGCTCAAGGGGATCGACACCGGGATCATGGACGAGCCGGTGCTCCGGGCCTGGATGCAGGAGTACACGCCGCCAGCGCCGCACCACCGGGAGTGGCCGGGCCGCTGGGTGGCCGAGCCGTGCTGGCCCCCCGCCGACGCCGGCGACCGGGCCCGGCGCCTGTATCTGCGGGCCAGCGGGGCACTGTCCGGCCACCCCGGCGACGGGGAACCACGGCGGCACCGGGGCGAGCAGACGGCCGGCCTCGACGCGGGGGCGCTGACCGCCGACGGCGGTTTCGGCGACTGGCCCGGCGACCAGCGCGGCGAAGACGGGCGCTCGCTCAGCTTCACCTCGGAGCCGCTCGGCGCGCCCACCGAGATCCTCGGCAACCCGCGGGTGCGGCTGACGGTCAGCAGCGACCGCCCCGGCGCGAGCCTGGTGGCCCGGCTCTGCGATGTCGCGCCCACCGGGGAATCGCTGCTGGTCACCCGGGACCTGTTCAACCTCACGCACCGGGCGGGCCACGACCGCGCGCTGCCCATGGCGCCCGGCGAGCCCGCCGTCGTGGAGTTCCCGCTGAAGGTCATCGGGCACCGGTTCGGTGCCGGGCACCGGATCCGGCTGTCGGTCTCCACCACCTACTGGCCCTGGATGTGGCCGCATCCGGAGCCGGTGACGCTCGGCCTGAGCTGCGGGCCGGACAGCTTCGTCGACCTCCCGGTGCGCGAGCCACGGGCCGGGGACGGCGGCCTGGCCCCGTTCGGGCCGCCGGAGCGGCCACCGGGCATCGCGACCGAGGTGCTCTCCCGGCGGCCCACCCAGCGAACCATCAGGCACGACCTGACCGACGGGTCCGCCGAGGTGATCTTCGACTGGGACGTCGGCGGGAACTTCCGCCTGGCCGACGCGGGGATCGAGGCGGACGGGTCCAACCTGACCAGCTACCGGATCGTGACCGGCCAGCCGCTTTCCGCCGAGGTGCGCACCGAGCAGTTCGCGTCGCTGCGCTCGGCGTACCACGACGTGGCCGTCCAGGCGACCGGGCAGATGACGGCGGGCCCGGCGACGTTCCTGGTGACGCTCGCCCTGGACGCCCGCGAGGACGGCCACCGGGTGTACTCCCGCCAGTGGCACCTGGAGTTTCCACGGAACGGCACCTGACATGCGCAGCGTGATCGGCTGGGACTGGTACCGCGACCCGCGGGTGCTCGAGGTCGAGGAACGGCGGCTGTTCCGGCCCAGCTGGCAGTACGTCGGGCCGCTGGAGTGCGTGGCGCGGCCCGGTGACCAGGTGGTCGGGCGGCTGTCACGGGTCCCGGTCGTGGTGGTCCGGGGCGGTGACGGTGAGCTGCGCGGCTTCCTCAACGTCTGCCGGCACCGGGGCAGCCTGGTCGTCGCGGCCGACGGCAACGCGCCGCGGCTGCGCTGCCCCTACCACGCCTGGACCTACAACCTCGACGGGACGCTCCGGTCGGCGCCGCAGTGCGGCCCGGCGATCGAGGCCGAGCTTCCGGAACTCGGCCTGCTGCCGGTGCGGGTCGCGACGTTCGGGCCGTTCGTGTTCGCCAGCGCCGCCGGCGGCGGCCCGCCGCTGGATGCGGTCCTCGGCGACCTGGCCGAGGTGGTCGCCGGCGTCGGCCTTGACCTGGGCGGCCTGCGCCGCCGCGAGCGGTTCTCCTACGCGCTGGCGGCGAACTGGAAGATCCACCTGGAGAACTACCTGGAGTGCTACCACTGCCCGGTGGCGCACCCGGGGTTCGCCGCGGTGATGGACGTCGGGCCCGGGCGGTACGAGCTGACGGCGACCGCGCACCGGCTGAGCCACCGGGCGCCGGTGCGCCAGGCGGCGGGCGCCGCTGGCCTGGCGGCCGGCAGCGTCACCGCAGGCAGCTACCACCTGCTGCTGCCCAACGTGAAGATCAACATCAATCCCGGCCGGCAGAACCTGTCCATCGGGCCGGTCTATCCCGACGGGACGGGCCGGACCGCGGGGTTCCTCGACTACTACTTCGGCGCGGACGCCGACGAGGCGTGGATCGAGCAGATGATGGCCTTCGACACCGAGGTCGGTGACCAGGACGCCGTCCTGGTGGCCGCCGCCCAGGCCGGCGTGGCGGGCAGCTGGATCGACCGGGGCCGGATCCTGCCCCAGGAGCGGCTGCTGGCCGACTTCCAGCGTTACGTGCACGCCGCCTGCGCCGCCGAGGTCGGGCTCTGCTAGCCCGGGGGAGCGACCCCCCGGAACCCCCCGGTGGCCTGCGCCTCCTGCGACTCCGTCGCGGGAGCCTTGGCCCGCTAGCAGGCTTCAGGCGATCTTGCGGGCGCCCGGGCCGGGGTGCGGGGTGACCTCGCGCGGTGACTCCAGCACGTGCCCGTCGGCGCAGGCGAGCTGGAGCCCGACGGCGGCCCCGCAGTCGCGGTGGGTGAGCCGCACCTGCGGGCCGGCCGGCCCGGCCGCGTAGCTGTCCCCCCATGCCATCAGCGCGACGAGCACCGGGTACAGGTCCAGCCCCTTCTGGGTCAGCCGGTACTCGTGCCGGGCGCGCTGGCCGTGTTCCTGGTAAGGCACCCGGCGCAGCATGCCGTCGGCGACCAGGCGGGAGAGCCGGTCGCTGAGCACCTGCCGCGGCGCCTGGGTACGGCGCCGCATGTCGTCGAACCGGCGCACCCCGTTGAACGCCTCGCGCAGGATCAGGAAGGTCCACTTGTCGCCGATGTGCCTGACCGCCGCGGCGATCGTGCAGTTGGTGTCGTCGTACTCCAGGATCCAGGGCCGCGCCATGATTGCATGCTAAATCTAGTTGACAGACTCAGCAACGTTGATGAAGGCTGAGTTCGTGAGGCGGACCCAGGCAGGCGCACAGCGGATCGGGAATTTTGCGATACGACGGCCGTGCGTCACCGACCACGACGGAATCCGCGAGTTCCTGACCGGCCTGTCGCCGCGCGCCCGCTACCTGAGGTTCTTCTCCGGTGCCCCACCGACCGGCGGGGCCATGCTGCGCATCCTGGCGGGCGAGGCCGCCCGCACCGACGCGCTGGTGGCCACCGGGGACGGCGCGATCATCGGGCACGCCATGGCCGGGGACCGGACCGGGCCGGGCGGCGCCCGGCTGACCGAGATCGGCGTGGTGGTGGCGGATGCCTACCGTGGCCAGGGCGTGGGTTCCGCGCTGGTGCGGCAGTTGATCACGCGAGCCCAGATCCGGGGCGCGACCGCCTTGGTCATGGAGGTGCTGGCGGAGAACCGGCAGGTGCTCACCATGATCTCCGATCATTGGCCGGTGGCCAGCGAGCAGCGTTCCGGCGCCTACATCACCATCAGCGCCCGGCTGCAACCCGAGGTGCCGTCGTGGCCGGATTCCCGGCCGGGCGCTAAGCAGTGGCCGGACCACGGGTCGTGGCTGCCGGGATTCGGAAAGGAAACCGTGGCTGCCGGGATCGCGGGGAGGGCGGCACGATGAACGACCCCGGCGGCAGGCGGCGCACGTATGAGTGGGCAGACCCCGCGGCGTCGGCGGCCGCGGCCCGCGAACTCGACGGGATCTCGTTCTTCCGGGAGCTGATCGCGGGCCGGATCCCGCCGCCGCCGATCACCGCCACGCTCGGCTTCGGCTGGGTGTCCGTGGAGCCAGGGCAGGTCGTCTTCGAGATCACCCCGGCCGAGTACCACTACAACCCGATCGGGTCTGTGCACGGCGGCGTGTACGCGACGCTCTGCGACTCGGCCTGCGGCTGCGCCGTGCACAGCATGCTGCCGGCCGGCGCCTACTACACCTCGCTGGACCTGTCGGTCCGGTTCATCAGGCAGATCACCGCCCGCACCGGGCGGCTGCTGTGCGAGGGAACGGTCGAGCACCTCGGCTCCCGCACCGCCCTGGCGACCGCCCGGCTCACCGATGCGGGCGGCAAGCTCTACGCGCAGGCGACGAGCAGCTGCATGATCTTCCGGCCCGGGGGTTAAGCCCGGGGCTTTCCCTGCCGCCGGCCGGGTGCCCACCGCCCGGGGCGCCCGGCCGGACGGCTCACCGATGGCTCAGCACGGGCCGTCGTCGTTCGTTGCGGTGGGTGCGCGAGCGGCAGGAGCGGAGCGCAGCAGCGTGTGGGCATGCTCTCAGGCCGAGCCTGGTCACGCGGTCGGCCGAGCCCAGTAGCGACCGGGCGGAGGCCGCTGCCGGGCCGCAGCTGCTGCCTTGGACGCTTCCAGCTTCTGCAGCAGCGAGGTCAGCATCCGTACCTCCTCGGGCTCCCAGTCCGCCACGAACAAGGCAAACCGGTCCAGGCCTTCTTCGGTCAGAGCTTGCAGCTCATCGGAACCGGCGGAGGTGAGCGTCACCCGGCAGGAGCGCCCGTCGGCCGTGTCGGCCGTGACCTGCACGAGGCCCAGGCTCTCAAGCTCGCGGACCTGCCGGGTGACCTGGGACGGATGGACGTCCTGCGCGCTGGCGATCTCCGAGGGGCGGATTCCCGGGGTTGCGGCGACGACCTGCAGGAGGCTCAGGGTGCTCGCACCCTTCTTCTGGCGCCTGGCCCGGTCGAGCGCCGCGTTCGTCACGAACAGCGCGGTCACCATCGCGCGGACGTCGTCCCGGCTCGCCTTCATACTGGCTATGCTACATTAGTTGATAGACGCAATCAAAATAATTGCGCGGATCTGGAGTCAGTCATGAACCCCATCGAGAAGGTCATGGTCAACAGAAGCTCGTTCTTCAAGCTGGCCTTGGCGGTGGTGGCGCTGGTACTGATCCTGTGGGCCACAGGATCGTCGCTCCCGTCGCTGTGGATCACCGCCGTCATCATCTTCGTGCTCTGGATCGCTATCCAGCTCGGGCTCGGGTACCGCCACCGGCACCACGGCGCATGAAGCTACGGCCAGAAGGCGGCGCCGCGCGCACGCCCTGACGATGGCATGTACGACAGGGATGTGCCACGCAGCCGGACCGCACCGTCGTCCCTGATGCTGCCCAGGCCCATCAACCGGGCCGTCAGGCCCCGTCGGGCTGCACAGGCACCGCGCCGGACCGCGCTCCCAGGGCCGCGATCGCCTGCACCGCCGCGGTGGCCGGATCGGGCAGCGGGCCGGTCACCAGCCCCGCGACCGACGCCCTGGCCGCCTCGACGGCGGCCCGGAGGGCAGGTATGCCCGGCCGGCCGCCCCGGGCACGGATCTGCACCGCCACGGCCAGCAGCACCGCCGCCGCCCCTTCACCGGCCGCATCGTCCCCGGCGGCGCCGTGACTGCCTGCCAGGCAGACCATGGCCGCGGTTTCCAGGCACACGGCGAGCGGGAACGTGAACGACAGCGCCCGGGCTGCCTGGACCGCCGCGGCCGCATGCCGCGCCGCGGCGGCCGCATCGCCACGGTCGAGCCAGGCACGGGCCAGCACGGCACGCGCCAGCGGCAGTTCCCTGTCGATGCCGAGCGCGGTCCCCTCCTGGTCGGCGAGGGCGCCGAACTCGGCCGCCGCGGCCGGGTCCCCGTCGGCGAGCGCGACGCCCGCAGCCGCCGACAGCAGGACCACGCGGGCGATCCGGCGGGTGCCCGCGAGCAGCGGCTGTGCCTCGGCGATGTACTGCCGGGCCGCGGCCAGGTCACCGACCTGCCAGCAGATCATCGCGGCGGTCGGCAGCGTCGCGGCAAGCTGCTCGGCGGAGCCGGTCCGGCGGCACAGCCCGATCGCCTCCGCGGCGTAGCGCACGGCGCCCGGATCCGCCCGCTCGGCCAGCACACAGCCCATTCCGATGGCTGCGGAGACCTGAAGGTCGGCACCCCATGGTGCCGCCGCGCTGATCGACCGGGCCACGAAGTCGAGCGCCTCCGCGCCCCGGTCCATGTCGTCCGCCAGACCGCCCAGGTAGATCAGCGCACGCGCGGCGTAGTCGTCCTGGTGACCGGGCAGCATGGCGACCGCGGCCTCCAGTTCGCTGATTGCCGCACCGGCGTCTCCCGACCAGTAGCCCAGGTAGCCGAGCGCGTACCTGGCATGGGCGGACCAGGGTGCCCGTGGTTCGTCGGCGAGCAGCCGGGACAGCCAGAACCGGCCCTCGGTGACGTTCGTCGCCGCCCAGTAGCGATGCAGCCGGAAGCACAGCTCAAGGCCGCGATCGCGGTCGAGGCGGCCGTCCAGTGCCGCCGCGATCAGCAGCCGCACCGAGGGCAGCACCTCGTCCACCGCGTCGAGGTACGGCCCCGGCGCGGTCCTGGCCTCCGCGGGCACGATCGCGCCGATGGCGCCGGCGAGGCGGTCGAGGGCCGCCCGTTCCTCGCCATGAGAGACCAGCAGCTCACGCGCGTACCGGTGCAGGTCGTCGTCCTGGTGGTAACGCCAGCGGGGCCCGGAGCGGTCCACCGCCAGCAGCCCGCGGGCGGTCAGTTCCCGCAGGATGCGCACCACCCGGACCGGCGCGATCGGGCCGCCCGCCACCATGTCGCGCACCAGCGGCAGGGCCACCGGGCCGTCCAGGACGCCGAGCAGGCGGAAGACCCTGGCCTCGTCGTCATGCAGCAGTTCGTAGCTGCTCCGGGCGATGACCCGCAGCCTGCCCGCCCCTTGCTCGATCACCTCCGGCAGGTGATCCAGCAGGTCGGCGACCGACATCGCGGCGAGCTGCGCGGCCACCAGTTCCAGCGCGAGCGGGACTCCGCCGCACCGGCGGCACAGCTCGGCGACGAACGGGGCCATCTCCTCGCCGATGTCGAGCCGCCCGCCGCCCGCACGCACCCGGTCGGCGAGCAGCCGCAACGGCAGGCTCGCCAGCATCGCGGTGCGGCCGGCGCCGACCGGACCCGGCAGCGGCTCCAGGGCGATCACCCGCTCGCCGTCCACAGCCAGCGGGACCCGGCTGGTCACCACCACCGACAACAGGGGGCAGTACGAAACCAGCGCGGTCACCAGGGACGCCACGCCGTCGACGACCGCCTCGCAACCGTCCAGGATGAGCAGCGCCCGGCCGAGCGGTGCCAGCGCGGCGGCGAGCTGCGCCGTGGCATCCTCGGCACCGGGCCGGATGCCGAGGGCCAGCGCCACCGACGACGCGACCAGCTCGTCCCGTGCCTCCAGCCCGAGCGGAACCCACAGTCGGCCGCCGGGGAACGCCGCCGACGCGGCCGCGACCTGGATGGCCAGCCTCGACTTGCCGATGCCGCCGAGGCCCGCCACCGTGGCCAGGCCAGGCTCGCTGATCAGGTCCGCCAGGCGCGCCAGCTCGGCGGCCCGG
This sequence comes from uncultured Actinomycetes bacterium, assembly GCA_963730235.1. Taxonomy (GTDB): domain Bacteria; phylum Actinomycetota; class Actinomycetes; order Streptosporangiales; family Streptosporangiaceae; genus DASXKD01. Next base: position 17,160 of record CAVSRH010000017.1, on the reverse strand, counting down.
CCGAAAAACGCCGACGTTGCCGGGGGCAGCCTCGCCTTTCCCGGCGTGCCCTGCTCCCCCAGAGCGGCCAGGTAGGCGGCGGCCGTCTCGGGCCCAGGGTCCACGCCGAGTTCCTCGGCGAGCAGCGTCCGGCACTGCTCGTAGGCCTGTACCGCGCCGGCCCGGTCGCCGGCCAGATGCAGCGCGCTGATCAGCGCCCGGTGTGACCGTTCGTCGAGCGGCCAGGCGGCGACCGCGCGGCGGGCCGCGGCGACCGCCTGGTGGTGGTCCCCCGCCGCGCCGGCCGCCCCGGCGACCAGTTCGAGCGCCCGCAGCGCCACCGCGTCCAGCTCCCGGCGGTGCGGTTCCAACCAGGGGCTGTCCTCGCCGGGCAGCAGCCGCTCCCCGGACAGCGCGGCGGCCGGCCGCACCGCCGCCAGCGCGGCCCGGTGCCTGCCCTGCCCGCTCAGCCGCGCCGCCGAGTCCACCGCCGCCGCCGCGGCGCGCACATCCACCTCGGTCCCCGGCGCCAGGTGGTATCCGGCAGGCGTGGTCGCGATGACAAGCTGGCCGCCCGCGCCGATCGCGGCCAGCGCGGACCGCAGCCCGCGGACGACCCCGCGCAGCGCGGCCGGCCAGGTGGCCGGCAGGTCATCGGCCCAGATGACGCCCGCTAGCCGGTCGGCGGGCACCGGGCCCTCCGCGAGCGCGAGCGCGACCAGCGCGACCCTGGCCCGGCGGCCGCCGAGCGCCTGGCCGGACATGCTCAGCCCCCGGTGCGTGACGGTGACGGCATCCAGGACCTGGACGCCCGTGTCTCCCCGCTGCACACCAGGCATTAGATGGACATTACACAGACATTACGCACGCGCGATGTACTCCGGGCAGCAGCCGGGGGAACCGCCGCTCGGGGGACAGGCGGCTGGCCCGGGACCACCTCCAATGCGAGGAGATAGCCGTGCCCGTCTCGTACCGCATGCTGGCCGCGACAGCGGTCGCCGCAGCAGCGCTGACCGTACCGCTCGGCGGCGCGGTAGCCACCGCCGCCGCGCACGCCGGGGCCGCGCCGCGCCCCGGCCTCACCGCCGCGCCGATCACGCTGGCCAGCAACACCACCCTGGCCGGGGGATACGACGCCGCCACCACCGCGGCCGGCACCACCTACATCGGCTGGCTCGGGGACACGGGGGCCGGCCGGGTCGTGCACCTGTGCGTCCTGCCGCCCGGCGCGACCGGCTGTTCCGGCGGCGTCCAGAGCACGCCATCGCTGGGCACCTCGAGCGCGGCGGGAATGCATGTGATCCTGACTCCCGGCAAGGTCACGCTGGTCTGGTCGCACGACACGGTGAAGTCCGGGTCCGGCCCGGAAAATTCCAAGATCGCGACCGCCGCCGTGCAGAACGGCACCCTGTCGGCGGCGCACGACCAGGGGCCCGCGCCCAGCTTCGGCACGCTGATGGACGCGGCACCGGGGCCTGGCGGGAGCATCTGGACGGTGGATCAGCCGCCCGGCGCGGCGAGCCTGCAGGTCACGCCGGGATTCGGCGGCAAGCAGGTGAACCTGGCGACGGCATTCATGCCCGGGTCCGCGCAGCTTGCCTTCTCCGGCTCCACCACCGTGCTCGCCATCCAGCAGGCCGGCACGATCACCCAGCCGATCTCCTACGCGTCCGAGCAGGGCGGCAAGTGGACCGCGTTCAAGCAACTCGCCAATACCTGGACCGGGGCCGCCAACCTCGGGCTGGCGCAGACCACGTCCGGTATCCGCGTCCTGGCCAGCGTGGACAACTCCGACTACTCCCCCGTGGTGTCCCGCTGGACCGGCAGCTCGTTCTCGCCGCCGCAGCTCACCGGGGACAAGAACTCCTGTGCCCCGTCCAGCCACGACCCGGTCGCCGACGCGAGCGGCCGGATGGCCGACATCTCCAACGAGTGCGAGGACCTGGCGGTGGCGAACCTCACCGATACCCTGCACGCCGCGGTCGTCCGGTTCCCCAGCGGGGGAACGATCGCCGGCGCCAACCCGCAGCTCGCCACGGCGCCGCGCGGCCACGGCTGGGCGGTCTGGTCCATCGAGGGCACCACCGGTGACAACCTGCTGGCCGGGCCGGTGCTGCTGCCCGGGCGCGGCGTGTCCGCGCAGGCGGCCGGGCAGGGCAACCAGGTGAAGCTGACCGGGCCCGCCTCGTGCCTGCCGCCGGTCGGCATCGCGGTCAAGGCCGCCGGCACCCCCGCCGCGGGCTGGACGGTGACCTCCACCGGCCTGGCCCTCGACGGCACCGCGCTCAGCGGGACCACGCTGGACGGCTCGACGCTGACCGCGGGCAGCTCGCATACGCTCACCGGCACGGTGACGTTCACCAAGGGCGCGACACACCTGCCGGTGACCGCCACGCTGAAGTTCACCTCCTGCCCGAACCCGTAGCCGCGGGGCCCTCAGGTGGCCCGGCGATCCGGCCGGGCCACCCTGACGTCCGTATAGTGGCGCCATGCCCGCCGGTGCGCCGATTCCCCAAGCACCGGTCACCACGGTCGCCGGGGCGATCGCGCGGATGCAGGCGATCGGCGCAGGCCTGCCCGCCAGCGACGGCCTGGCCTGCTTCAACCGGATGTACCTCGCGGTGACCCAGACCGTGGACGGGGAGCTGGGCCAGGGCTTCTTCGCCGACCCGGCGTTCATGACCACGCTCGACGTGACGTTCGCCAACCTGTACTTCGCCGCGGCGCAGACCGTGGGCACGGCTGAGGCCGTGCCCGGGGCCTGGCGCCCGCTGGTGGAACTGCGCGGCGCCGCGGGGATCGAGCCGATCCAGTTCGCCCTGGCCGGCATGAACGCGCACATCAACCACGACCTGCCGGTGGCGGTCGTCACCACCTGCACCGAGCTGGGCACCGCGCCGTCGCAGGGCACGCACCTCGCCGACTTCCAGAAGGTGGACACGCTGCTCGACGCGGCGGAGCAGGCCGTCAGGACATCCTTCGAGTCCAGGCTGGAACTGGCGGTGGACCGCCATCTGCGGGCCGTGAACAACCTGGTCGCCTGCTGGGCCATCAACTCCGCCCGCGACCTGGCCTGGCGCAACGCCCTGATGCTCTGGGAGGTGCGCGATAACCCCGTGGCGCGCGCGATGTTCCTGGACGGGCTGGCCACGGCCACCGCGCTGGCCAGCCGGCTGCTGCTGACCCCCGTCTAAGGTCGGGCAGATGGACGAACTGCAGTACGACCTGGAGCGGGACGCGGTGCGCGTGGTGCTCACCGACGGTGGCGGGCGGGTCCTGCTGTTCCATGTGCTGACCCCGGACCAGCAGCCGGACGGCTGGTGGGAGCTGCCCGGCGGGGGCATCGACGCCGGCGAGTCGTACCTGGACGCCGCGGTCAGGGAGATCCGCGAGGAGACCGGCCTGCTCCTCGACCCGGGCCAGGTCAGCCCGCCGTCGTGGCGGCGCGACACCACCTGGGTGTCGCGCGGCAAGCGGCGGCTGCAGCACGAGGTGGTGGTGCGCGCCCGGATCGCGGCCGACCAGCCGGTGATCGTGGACGGTGGCCGGACGCCGCAGGAGGTCGAGGACTTCGTCACGTTCCGCTGGTGGCGGCTGGCCGAGATCACCGCGAGCCGGAGCCGCTTCTACCCCGGCCGACTGCCCGGGCTGCTGCCGGCCTTCCTGTCCGGGGAGAACATCGACGAGCCCTTCGAGCGCTGGAACTAAAGCGCTCGAAGGGCTCGCGAGTCCTACCGGATCAGGCGGCCCGGGTCAGGTGATGTTCCAGGTGAAGGTGACCGACCCGTGCGCACCGGTCCCGTCGTTCGCGGTCACCGTCACCGAGAAGGGGCCGAGCGCCGACGGGTTGCCGCTGATCACACCGGTGCTGGGGCTGATGCTCAGCCCCGGCGGCAGGCCGGTCGCCGACCAGGTGAACGTGGTGATGCTCGTCTCCGAGTCGGTGGCCGACATATGGACCGGGGTGACGGTCACGCTTTCGATGCTGTTCTGGGTGCCCGGGTTGGTGACGGTCACCAGGTTGTGGATCGTCCAGGTGAAGCCGGCCGACCCGGACGCGCCGCTGCTGTCGGTGACGGTCACGGTCACGGAGAACGGGCTGCCGGTTGTCGTGGTGGGCGTGCCGCTGATCACACCGGTGGATGGGTCGATGGTCAGCCCTGGCGGCAGGCCGGTGGCGGAGTAGGTCAGTATCTCGCTGGTGTCGGAGTCGGTCGCGACGATCTGCAGCGGTGTGATCGCGGTCGTCACGGTGCTGGTCTGGGCACCGGGGTTGGTTACCGAGATCGTGTTGCTGGACGCACTGTTGTTGCAGACGGTCACCGCGATGTACAGGTCCTGGGCCGGGCTGGTGCCGGTGAAGTTAATGTGCACGGCCTGGTCCTCGTTGCCGCCGCCGGTGGCGGGGATCAGATCGTTGAGGGTCACCGTGCCCGCGGCGAACGTGAACGTCTGGTCCACCGCGGGGTGCATGGGCAGGGCCATGGACGCGCCGTCCACCGTCAGCACCGGATTGACGAGGTTCGCGCTCGCGGTCGACGTGCCGTTGTTGCAGGTCGAGGAGACCTGGTTGGCGGTCAGGCTCATCGTGTGCCCGCCGCCCGACAGCTGGGCGTTCACCGAGGCGACGCGCGCGTACGCGGCCGCGGCGCTGGCCGTGTCGAGCGTCAGCCCCGTGGTAAGCAGCGAACCGATGATGGTGTGCTGCTGGAGCACCTGGGTCGGGCCGGTCGACGCCGCGATGCCCTGCGGGACGGCGGTGGTGAGCCCGGCAGGCGCCGAGGCGCCGTAGGACGAGCTGCCGCCGGTCGGCTGGGCCGCCGCGGGTACCGCGGCGAGCGTGGCGGCGGCCCCCGCGAGGGCCAGCGCCCCAGCGGCCGCGGTGGCTCTGGTAAGTAGCCGGTTCATGAACGCCCCTCCGGTTCGCACCACGGCGTCGGTATATGACTTTGAGTAAAGACAGCGTAACAAAGAGTTACATCACACGAGGATCTCAGGGTGGGCCCCACACACCAAACGCGTCGTTGCTGCGCGCCGCGCCGTTGGCGACGGATCCGTCGGTCCACAGGTAACTGGGTGAGGTCTCCACGGTGCCCTGCGGGAAGGCCAGGCCGTTGCTGGTGGCCTCGATCTGGCTGGTGGTCCAGGGCCCGGTCCAGGAGCCCCGGTCACCGGATTCGGTGGTCACCGCGCCCTGCTGGAACTGGGTCAGCCGGAACTGCGGGGTGCCGGAGGGCGGCGGGATGGGCGTCCCGCTGCTGTTGGTGTAGTCCACCAGGCCCGCGGCATGATCGAAGATCTCCCCGGGCATGGCGGCCTGGATCGTGAACACCGACCCCGAGGGCGTGTTCAGCGTGAACTCCGCACCCTGCCCCTGCGGGGCGTAGTAGATGCTGAACCCGATCCCGTCGCCAGGGTTCGCGTCGAGCGGCACGAAGTGGGAGAACACCGGGGTATCCCCCGAGTTGAGGAACGTCTCGATGAACGCCACCCACTGCACTCCCGTGGGGCAGGTGAACCCCGGGTCGAGGCCCTCCGCCACCAGGCAGCTCTCGACGCCGGTCCTGGCATAGCTGGAGCCGGTGGCCAGCGAGCCGTTGGAGAGCTGGATGTAGGCCTGCGGATAATCGGAGTTCTCGGGCAGGTCCGGTACCGAGATCAGGGCGTGGACGTACCTGAAGTCACGGCCGCTGTCCTCGTCGCCGGCGTAGCTGAAGGAGGGGATCACCGGCCGGGACTGCGCCGCATGCGCCCTCCCCGGCGGGACGGCCCGCGTGCCCGCCTGCGCGGGCGCCGTGAAGCCGGCGATGGCCATGACCGCGCTTGTCACGGCTGTGGCTGACAGCATGGTGACGATGCCTCTGCGCATCGGTGGGTTCCTTCCCTCATGTCCGCCGGGCCGGGGCCCCGGAGGTGATCCCGCGTTGATCCGGGAGCACCTTACCATGTGTAGTCACTCGATCACCTGGCGTAAGAACCAATGGGCTGGGCAGGCACGGGCAGGCCGCCGGGCCCCGCAGGCGAAGATGGTTTGCGTGGCTGAACTGCGTACGGGACACACCGCCGACCTGGATCCGGCCGACCTCAGGGCGGCCCGCGCCCTGCTGGACGAGGTCTTCAGCGGGGAGATGACCGACGCCGACTGGGAGCACGGCCTGGGCGGGATGCACGCCCTGGTCTGGGACGGGCCGGTGCTGATCGGGCACGGCTCGGTGATCCAGCGGCGGCTGCTGCATCAGGGCCGGGCGCTGCGGGCCGGTTATGTCGAGGCGGTCGCGGTGCGCGCGGACCGGCAGGGGCAGGGGCACGGTGCCGCGGTGATGGGCGCGCTGGAACGGGTGCTGCGCGGTGCCTACGACCTCGGCGCGCTCGGCTCCACCGACGAGGGCGCGGGCTTCTACGCGGCGCGCGGCTGGCAGCTGTGGCGCGGGCCGTCCGCGGCGCTCACCCCGGCCGGCATCCGGCGGACCCCGGGCGACGACGGCTGCCTGTACGTGTTCGAGCTGGCCGTCCCGCTGGACCTGGACGGCGAGCTCACCTGTGACTGGCGGGACGGCGACGTCTGGTAGTCAGGACCGCAGCCGCTCGGCGAGGAACGCCATCGCCCGGTCCAGCGCGGCCCGGGTCGGGTGCCCGGGCGTGTCCACCAGGTCCTCGGTGAGGACCGAGTGCGCGCGCCCCCGGATGCCGTCGGGATTACCCGGCGCCGAGTTGATCTCGATGGCCTCGAAGTTGTCGCCCAGTTCCCGGCGGAGCGTGGCGAACCGCTCCGGCGGGGAGCCGCTGTCCGCGGAGAAGCGCAGGCCGAGCACGCACAGGCCGTCGCGGGTGCGTGCCTTCACACTGGCCAGGTCGCCCGGGTCCAGGCCGAGCGCGGCCCGTTTGGCCGCGGTCAGCCGGTGCGGGCATCCCCGGCTGGCTGAGCACCGGCGCGAGCACGGCCGGCTCCACCGCCATGGCCAGGGCGTACCCGCCGGTGAAGCACATGCCGACCGCGCCGACCCCGGGCCCGCCGCACTCCGCGTGCGCCTGGGCGGCGAGCGCCCGCAGCCACGTCACCACCGGGCTGGTCCGGTCGGCCAGCAGGAAGAACTCGCGCGACACGCACACCCGCGACAACGACCGCACCATTTCGCTGCCGCCGAACGGCTTGCCCGGGCGGCCGAAAAGGGACGGCATGTAGACGCGGTAGCCGGCGTCCACGAGCCGCTGGCCGAACACGGTCACGCCCGGATGCAGCCCCGGCATTTCGTGCACTACGATCACCGCGGGACCGGCGCCCGCCCGGTACACCTCGTGCGTGCGCCCCCCATGGGAGAACGTGGTGACATCGAACCCTGGCACCGCATCGGTCATGGCCTGCTCCCGGTGATCGGCGGGACACGGCACGGCAGAGAAGTCCCGCCCCTACTGTGCCAGAGCCACCACGGCCCAGCGGAGCGGAAACGGCACGAAAGGATGGCCGGTTGACATCGATAAGCAGACGCGGGGCTGTATCACAGCGCGGTGAAACGCCTCATAATTTGCGGGACTAACGGGGCCACGGGCGCCAGGGACAGGCCGCCCGGATAAGTCAGGGGAGCCATCATGCCCGAGAATTCCTTTGTGCCACTGCCCGGCAGCGAGCGCAGGCCTATCGCCAACGCTCAGCCAGGCCGGTGATCTCGACGAGTCCGCACGGATCGAGGTGACGCTGGTCACCCGCCGCCGGGAAGAACTGCCCGCCGACGTCGTCACCGGCCCGGCGACGCTCAGCCGCGACGAGATGGAAACCCGGTACGGCAGCGACCCGGCGGACGTCGCGCTGATCAGCGACGTGCTCGGCCGGTTCGGCCTGGAGGTCACCGGGACCGACCCCGGGGGCCGCCGGGTCACCGTGGCCTGCCCGATCTCGGCCTTCTCGGCGGCCTTCGGCGCGTCGCTGCGGCTGGTCAGCTCGCCGCACCCGGCGGCTCACGGTGGCGTGGCGCAGCACCGTTACCGGGTCGGCGGCCTGCAGGTGCCCGCCGAACTGGACGGCGTGGTGCTCGCCGTGCTGGGCCTGGACGACCGCCCGCAGGCCGCGCCGCAGATCAGGCGGTCCTCCGGCATCACGGCCGAGACGGCAGGGGCGGCGGCGCCGACGTCCTACACGCCCATCCAGGTGTCGCAGGCCTACGCCTTCCCGGCGGGCACCGACGGGACCGGGCAGACCATCGCCATCATCGAGCTTGGCGGCGGCTTCGGCAGCGCCGACCTCGGCACCTACTTCTCCGGCCTGGGGATCACGCCGCCGTCGGTGACCGCGGTCGGGGTCGACGGCGCGTCGAACGTGGCCGGGAAGGACCCGCAGGGCGCCGACGGCGAGGTGCTGCTGGACATCGAGGTGGCCGGCGCGGTGGCACCGGGCGCCAGCCAGGTGGTCTACTTCGCGCCGAACACCGACCAGGGCTTCGTGGACGGGGTCACCACGGCGGTGCACGCCAGCCCGACCCCGACCGTGGTGAGCATCAGCTGGGGCCAGTCCGAGGACTCCTGGACCGCCCAGGCACGCACCGCGCTGGACCAGGCCTTCGCCGACGCCGCCGCGCTCGGCGTCACGGTGACCGTGGCCGCGGGTGACAACGGCAGTTCCGACCGGGCGACCGACGGCCAGCCGCACGCCGACTTCCCCGCCTCCAGCCCGCACGCGCTGGCCTGCGGCGGGACCAGCATGCAGCTGAGCGACGGCGCCGTGTCCACGGAGACCGTCTGGAACGACGCGTCCGGGGCAACGGGTGGCGGGGTGAGCGACACGTTCAGCCTGCCCTCGTGGCAGGCGCCCGCCGGAGTGCCGGGCCGGTCCGGTACCGGCCAGCCCGGCCGGGGCGTGCCCGACGTCGCGGGCAACGCCGATCCCGCGACCGGTTACCAGGTGTTCGTCGACGGCAAGGCCCAGGTGGTCGGCGGGACCAGTGCGGTTGCCCCGCTGTGGGCGGCGCTCATCTGCCCGGCTGGCGCAGGCCACGGGCAAATCGTTCGGCCTGTTGCAGCCGTTGCTGTACGCCGGGGTCAGCGCCGGGACCGCCGCGGCCGGATTCCGGGACATCACCCAGGGCAGCAACGGGGCCTACCAGGCGGGGCCGGGCTGGGACGCGTGCACCGGCCTCGGTGTGCCCGACGGCACCACCCTGGTGACGCTGCTCGGCGGCTGACCCGGCCGCCAGCGGGGGGTTCCGGGGGGTCGCCCCCCGGGCTAGCAGAGTCAGCCGAGGTGATCGCGGCCGGGTGGCTCGTCCCAGTCGGCCAGGCGCGGCTCGACGCGGATCCGCCACGACCCGTCGTTGACGAAGGTCGGCTTCGGGCCGCGGACCAGGCCGCCGAACGAGGCGAAGTCGGTGGTCTCCCGGAAGGCGGGCAGCCGGTACAGGTCGCGCGCGTAGGCCCAGAGGTTGCCGAACTCGGTGAGCCGCCGCTCGGTGACCCCGGCCAGCGGGTTGTACCCGGTGTCGAACCGCGCCAGGGTCGGCCACAGCCGCACGTCGGCCTCGGTGACCCCGGCGCCGAACAGGTACCTGCGGCCGGCCAGGCGCTCGTCGAGTTCCTCAAGCAGCGCGATCATCGCCTGCCTGAGCTGCTCGTAGTCCTCCTGGGTGGTGGCCCCGGCGACCCGGTACGGGCCGTTGTTCACGTACTGGTACACGCGCTCGTTCAGCGCGTCGATCTCGGCGCGCAGCGGCTGCGGGTACAGGTCGGGCGACGGCAGCGCCCAGGCGCCGAACTCGGTGCCGAGGTCGATCGTGATGTCCGGGAAGTTGTTGCTGACGAGCCTGCCGGTCTCGGTGTCCCAGAGCGCGGGCACCGAGACGTGCCCGTCGTAGCCGGGCTCGGTCGCCTCGTAGGCCTCGGCGAGCAGGGTGAAGCCGTTGACCGGGTCCGGGCCGCGGTGCTCGCGGAACGCCCACCCGCGCCCGTCCCGCACGTCGTCCACGTAGGACAGCGAGACGACCTCCGCCAGGCCCTTGAGCTTGCGCACGATCGCGGTGCGCTGGGCCCACGGGCAGCCCCAGGAGATGTAGAGGTGGTACCGGCCTGCGGCGGCCGGGTAGCCGCTGGAGCCATCCGCGGTGATCCGGCCCTGGAACCGGTACACCGGGCGCTGGAACGAGGTGCCCTTGTTGAACCCGCGGCCCGGCCCGTACAGGCCGAACGCGTCGTAGTCCACCGCGCTGGCATAGGGCGGGGCGGTGGGGTTAGAACTAGCAGAGCGCGGCACTGACGTCTGAGTCACTGTGGCCTCCCGGTCTATGTCCCGCCGCCGAGCGTGGCTGGGGCGCCGAACGGGCGCAGCACCTCGGGCACGGCGACCGTGCCCCCCTCGTCCTGGAAGTTCTCCATGATGGCGAGCAGCGCCCTGGCGGTGGCGCCGGTCCCGTTCAGCGTGTGCACGAACTCCAGGCTGCCCTCGCGCCGGAACCGGATGTTCAGCCGCCGCGCCTGGTAGTCCGTGGTGTTCGAGCAGGAGGTGATCTCCCGGTACCGCTGCTGCACCGGGAACCAGGCCTCGATGTCGTACTTCTTCGCGGCGGGCGCGCCGAGGTCGCCGACGGCGATGTTCATCACCCGGTAGGGCAGGCCGAGCGCCTGGGCGATCTCCTCCTCGTAGCCGAGCAGCCGCTCGTGGAACTCGGCGGACTGCCCGGGCAGGCAGTAGACGTACATCTCCACCTTGTCGAACTGGTGCACCCGGAACATGCCCTTGGTGTCCTTGCCCGCGGCGCCGGCCTCGCGGCGGAAGTTCGTGGTGTACCCCGCGTAGAGGGCGGGCAGGTCGGCCTCGTCCAGGCGCTCGTCGGCGTGGATGCCGGCCAGCGCGACCTCGGACGTGCCGGTCAGGTACAGGTCGTCCTTTTCCAGGTGGTAGAGGTTGGACTCCTCGGTGGGCAGGAACCCGGTGCCGTACATGGCCTGCTCGCCCGCCAGCACCGGCGGCAGCACCGGCAGGAAGCCGAGGCCCGCCAGCTTGTCCAGGACGAACCGGTACAGCGCCAGCTCGGCCATGGCCACATCGCCGATCCGGTAGGCGAACCGGGAGCCGGACAGCCGGGCGCCCCGCTTCATGTCGATCCAGCCGCGCTTGGAGCCGAGTTCGGTCGCGTCGCGTGGGGTGAAGCCGAACGCGGGCCGCTCGCCGACCTCCCGCAGGACCTGCGAGTCCTCCTCGGCCATGCCGTCGGCCGCGGTGGGGTCGGGCAGGTTCGGGATGCGGGCGAGCAGCGCGTTCCGCTCGTGGTCGGCGTGCCCGAGCTCGGCCTGGGCCTCGCTCAGGTCGGCGGCGAGCCGCTTCAGCTCGGTGCGCTGCTCGGGCCCTGGCGGCCCGCCCCTGGACAGCCTCTTCTGCTCGGCGCGCAGGGACTCGGCCCGCTCGGTCAGGTCGCGCCACCGGGTGTCCGTGGCGAGCAGCGCATCGAAGTCGGCCGCGGCGCCGCGGCGGGCCAGCGCGGCCCGGTAGCGGTCCGGCTCCTGCCGGGCAGCCTTGAGATCTATCACCGTCGTAATCCTAGTCGGGCAGGGCAGGCCGGTCGGCCGATCGAAGCGGCGGCGCGGCCTGGTCCTGGGCAGGCCGCGGGGGGCCCGGGACGGGCTGTGGCCCGGGCCTGGCCGGACCTGGTTGCCAGCACCGAGCCGGACAGGATCAGCACGAACGAGGCCACGATCGCCGGAGTCAGCGGCTCGCCGAGCACGCTCACCCCCAGGGCTACGGCGACGGCCGGGTTGACATAGGTGATCACCGTGGCCCTGGCCGGGCCCACCTCGGCGATGAGCTGGAAGAACAGGACGAACGCCAGGGCCGTGCAGAGCACGCCGAGCCCGGCAAGCGAGCCGAGCACCGCGGCCGAGGGCAGCCGGGCCGGCCAGGTCAGCGCCGCGGCCGGGGCGTACACCACGGCCGTGGCGGCCAGGCAGACGGCCGTCATGCCCAGGCCGGGCAGCTCACCGAGCTTCCTGTTGGCGATCAACGGCCCGGTGGCGTAGCACAGCGCGACGAGCATCACCTCGGCGACCGGCCAGGCGCCGCCGCCCGCCAGGTGCGGGCCGGCCAGCAGGGCGACGCCGCCGAGACCGGCCAGCAGCCCCACCCAGCGCAGCGCGGTGAGCCGCTCCTGGCCACCGGTCAGCCGGGCCAGCACCAGCCCGATGATGGGGACCACCGCGATCAGCAGGCCGGTCAGCGAACTGGACAGGCGCCGCTCCGCGTCCGACAGCAGCGCCCAGGGCAGCATGATCTCCACGACGGCGAACAGCGCCAGCCACCGCCAGTGGCCGGCCAGCACCCGGATCTGGCCGCGCCGGATGGCAACGGGCAGCAGCACGGCCGAGCCGATCGCGACCCGGGCGAACACCAGCACGGGGACCGACACGCCACCGTCCGCCACCTTGATGAGCAGGTAGGGCACACCCCAGATGACGCTCATCGACGCGAACAGCACCCAGCCCCGGCGGCTCACCGGCGTCCCCTTCCCTGCGGCGTATCCCGCTGCAGGCTACCGGGGCGGCGACCCTCTCCTGAGCCGGGGCAGAGTGCCGCGGGCACACCGCGGCCTGGCCCGCCGTGGCGCCGGTGCCGGGACCGGCGCAGGGCGACGCCGCCGCCGAGCGCCGCAGCGGGGTGGGCGCCGCAGCGCCGCGGCGGAGGTGGGAGCGGGGGACGCGGCAGCATGGCTGGCCGGCCGCGGGTCCCGTACGTGCCGGTCCCGTTCGGCAGAGACTCGCGGGGTATCCCCGGCACCGCGCGGGAACCGCACCACGCGGGCCGCCTGCCCCGGCAACATGACACCGCCCGGGCCCGGGGCCGCGGGACCAGGGACCACCAGCGCCGGCAGCGGTCCGCGCGCCGCCCCCGGCGGCAGGACCGGGCTCAGCACCAGCCGGAGGGACACCGTGGCGAACAGCACATAGCAGGCCATCAGCATGGCTAAACCCGCGGACAGCACCAGGAAGCCGACCGGGTGCCTGCGCACCGCCGCACCCAGGTTCCACAACGTCCCGGCGGCGACGTGGCGGGCCACGGCCATCGCCACGCCTGGCGCGGGCAGCCGGGGCCCGTAACCCATCCGGGCGGACTGCCTGGCCCGGCGCAGGCTCAGCCGCCGCTGCTCGGCGGTCAGCCCGGGACGCAGGTAGATGACCGTGCGCCTGCCGTGTGCCCGCGCCTGGGCGTGTAAGCCCTCCGGCAGGTCGGCATACCGAATAGTGATCATGTCCGCCCCTGTGCGGACGCCGCCCGCGGCGGCATCCGTCCCGCCCCTGGATGCAGAAGGTGACGAGATTATCACGGACGATCACATCATGGGCGCAGAAAGCGCCCCCGAAGGGGGCAGACGGCGCTGGCCAGCGGGCGGCACCGCCGCGCGGATACGCTCAAAGACGGCACGGCTACGCTCAACGGGTATGGCGCCGCCGCACGGCAGGCGGGGAGGGTGATCACGCTGACCGGCCAGGACAGTACCCCCGCTGGCCTGCCCACGGCCCCGCCGGCCCGGACGAGCGCGAGCCGGCTCCCGTCGCGGCGCCGCGCCTGCCCCGGGAACGCCGCCTTGCCGGCGAGCGAGGGCTGCCCGGCGAGCCGCGGCTTGCCCTCGGCTGGGCACTGCTGGCCGCCGCTGGCCGGCGGGCTGGCCCTCACCGCCGCGTTTCCCCCGATCGGGATGTGGCCGCTGGCCGCCGGTCGGCCCGGCGCTGCTGGTGGTTGCGCTGCAGGGCCGGAGCCTGCGGGCCAGCTTCGCGGTCGGGCTGCTGTTCGGGCTCGCCCTGTTCGTCCCGCTGATCTCCTGGCTGATCAACCTCGCCTGGTACGCCTGGGCCGCGCTGGCCCTCGCCGAGGCGGTCATCTTCGCCCTGCTGGCCGTGGGCCAGCGGGTGCTGCTGACCCTGCGGGCCTGGCCGGTGGCGGTCGCGGGCTGGTGGGTCGCCGCCGAGGCGATGCGCGACCGGTGGCCGTACGCGTTCCCGTGGGGCAGGCTGGCCATGAGCCAGGCGGGCGCGCCGACCGTGCCGTGGACCGCCATCGGCGGGGCGCCGCTGCTGTCCTTCCTGCTCGCGCTGGCCGGCAGCACGTTCGCGTGGCTGCTGCTGGCGCACGGACCGGCGGCTCGCCGGATGCGCAGCCGCCTGGTACCGGGGCTGGCCTTCGCCGGGGCGGCGGGGCTGGCGCTGGCGGGCGGCCTGCTGCCGGTGGACCCGGTGCCGCCGGCGGCCCCGCGGCCACTGTCGCCGCCATCCAGGGCGACGTGCCGCACGCGCGGAACCTGCCCAGCCTGCTGCGGGCCACCACCGTGACCGCCAACCACGCGGCGGCCACGGAAAAGCTGGCCGCCCAGGTCCGCGCGGGCACCCGGCCCGCGCCCGACCTGGTGATCTGGCCGGAGAACTCCACCGACCTGGACCCCCGGCTCTACCCCCCGGTGTACGCGTCGATCGCCGGCGCGGTGCGCGCGATCGACCGGCCGGTGCTGGTCGGCGAGGTGCTGCGGAACCCGTTGCGCAACGCCGGGCAGCTGTGGACCCCTGATCACGGGCCCGGCCAGGTCTACGTGAAGCGGCAGCTCGTCCCGTTCGGGGAGTACATCCCGTTCCGCGGGCTGCTGTCGCACATCACCTCCCTGGTGGCGCTGCAGCCGCAGAACTTCACCGCCGGGCGGCGCGCCGTGGTCTTCCACGTCGGCAAGATCCGCCTCGGCGACGTCATCTGCTACGAGGTCGGCTTCGACGGGCTGGTCTCCTCCGAGGTCAGGGCCGGGGCGAACCTGCTGGCCGTGCAGACCAACGACGCGACCTTCGAGGTGGACGGGCAGCTCGGCGAGAGCCTGCAGCAACTGGCCATGGCGCGGATCCGGGCGGTGGAATCGGACCGCGCCGTGGTGGTCGCCTCGACGACCGGGGTGAGCGCGATCATCGCACCGGACGGCAGCCTGATCGCCCGCACCGGCACCTGGCGCCAGGCCATCCTCGGATCGCGGGTGCCGCTGCTCGTCCACGGTCACCCTGGCCGACCACCTCGGCGCCGTGCCGGAATACCTGATCACCGCGCTCACCGTCGCCGCGTTCGGCTGGGCGGTCGCCGCCCGTTCGGCGCCGCGCGCGGCCGCGCGGCGACCGCGGCGGCGTACCAGACCTCACGTCCACGCCCGGCCCGCAAGCCGGCCCAATCGCTACTGACGCGTGACCTGGCGCGGACGCGGCGCAGCCGCCGCGGCAGCACGAATAGGTGCATGGCGTTCTGGCGGCGGCTGGGCGTGGCCTGGCCAAGCCCGCCCGCTGGGGTGCGCTCGTGGCCGGGGCTCTGCCGGTGCTTGCCTTCCCCGCGCCCAACCTTGAGTTCCTGGCCTGGTTCGGCCTGGTGCCCGGCCTGCTGCTGATGCGCGCCTGCCCCGTCGGCGCGGGAGGCCGCGGTCCGTGCCTGGTGGTTCGGCGCCGGGTTCATCATGGCCGCGCACTACTGGCTGTTCCCCAGCATCGGGCCCGCGCTGCTGCTTGTGGCCATCGTCCTGGGTGTCTGCTGGACCGGGGTCGGGGTGAGCACCTGGGCGCTGCTGCGCCCGCCGTGACCCCCGGGCGCGCGCTCGCCGCCCTCGTGGTGGTGCCGAGCTTCTGGCTGCTGGTCGAGTGGATCCGGTCCTGGCAGGCGCTGGGCGGCCCGTGGGCGCTGCTCGGCGCGAGCCAGTGGCAGCACCCGGCGATCCTCGCACTCGCGCCCGTCGGCGGCGTGTGGCTGGTCAGCTTCGCCCTGGTGGCGGCCAACACCGGCATCGTGATCCTGCGTCACCGCGCCGCGGCTGGCACGGTCGCGCGGTCTGGGCGCCGCGGCGGCGGCGGTCGCGATCGCCGCCGGGCCCGCTCACGTTCGCGCTCACCCCGCCGCTCGCACCCGCCGGACTACGTGACCGTGGCCCTGGTCCAGCCGGGCTATCTTCAGCATAACTCGGCGCTGCGGCACGGACGCCAGCCAACGGCTGTCCGCCGGGCTGGGCCCGCGGCACCCGGACCTGATCGTCTGGGGGGAGAGCAGCATCGCCTACGACCTGCGACTCGCATCACGCAGCTGCTGGACCAGCTTGAGCGGCTGTCCGGCGCGGACGGCGCCCAGATCCTGGTCAACCAGGACTCACTACCCCCCGCGGGCAAGTCCAAAGTCGCGGTGCTGATCAGCCCCCACGGGATCGTCGCCACCTACACCAAGACCCGGCTTGTCCCGTTCGGGGAGTACATCCCGTTCCGCCAGCAACTGGGCTGGCTGACGAGCATCAGCAAGGCGGCGCCGAGCAACATGATCCCCGGGACGGGGCGCGGGTGATGACCGGCGACGCTGCCCGGCGGGCGGCCGCTGCAGCATCGGCGTGCTGATCTGCTTCGAGGCCGCCTTCCCCGACATGTCCCGGGTGGACACGCTGCACGGGGCCCAGGCTGATCGTGTACCAGACCTCCGACTCCACGTTCCAGCAGAAGCTGGGCGCCTGCGCAGCACGCCTCGCTTCGGCGCCGTGCGCGCGGCCGAGACCGGCCGGCCGGTCGTGCAGGCGGCGCTGACCGGGGTCAGCGCCGCCTTCGACGCCCAGGGACGGCTGCTGGCCTGGTTCGGCCCGGCGCAGCGTGGCGTGGCCTTTGCCCGGATTGCCCTGGTCCCCCCGGCACACCTCACCCTGTTTGATCACATTGGTGATACCGTCCCGTGGGCGGCAATCGCGATCTGTGTCCTTGCTGCCCTCGTCGCGTTGAACCGGACACATCGCCCGCAACGTCTGGTAGGCATAATGGTGAATGGCAACCGCAGGCCCGTCTCGTCCGTCTCCCTATCGGAGACAATCGGCCGAGATCGGGTACCTGGCTCCCCAGCACCCGGGGAACAAGGCAGCGATATCCGCGCCGGCGGCCCAGCACACCGCATTGAGGAGAAGCCGTAGCCGTCGCCGTGGGCACGGGCCCAGGGCTACGGATTTGGTACCACAGGAGGACCAGAGTGCGGGATAACGAGCGGACACTGACAGGCCGGCATCTGCTCAGGGGCCGGCGGGCTGGGCTGGCGATCACCGGGGTGGTGGGTGCCCTGTGCCTGGCCGTGACGGCCTGCTCGGGCTCCGGGTCACCGGGGGCGGCCAAGGGCCACACCGGGTCGCATGGCGGGACCACCACCGTGGCCAACGAGGGCGCGGCAGTGGCGATCAC
>CAVSRH010000016.1:0-70956 GCA_963730235.1 uncultured Actinomycetes bacterium | reverse complement strand
GCGACGTGGCCGTCCCGTTTAGGTAACTTGTAGTAGCGTTCTAGTAACTTTACGTAACTATGCTCGCCGCCCCGTGGAGGGGATATGAACGCTCAGACCGCAGGCCAGATCGGTGAGCGCGGTGAGCTGAGGGCCCTGGCGGCGATCGTGGAGTCGTCGGACGATGCGATCATCGGCAAGACGTTGGAGGGGGCTGTCACCAGCTGGAATCCCGCTGTCTGCCGCCATGTATGGCTATACCGCTGAGGAGATGGTCGGGCGCAACATTGCGGTGCTCTTTCCGGCGGACCGGGCGGGTGAAGCCTGGCGCCTATCCTGGCGGCGCTGCGGCGCGGGGAGCGGGGAGCGGGTCGAGCATTTCGAGACCCGGCGAGTGCGCAAGGACGGGGCGGTCGTTGATGTGTCAGTGTGGTGTCCCCGGTCCGCGATGCCAGCGGCCGGCGGTAGGGGCGGCGACGGTTCCGGCGGGATGTTACCGAGCGCAACCGTGCTGCCCGGGCAGCCAGCGAGCTGAGGTCCCGCTTGGCGGCGATCGTGGAGGCGTCGGAGGATGCGATGATCGGCGCGACGCTGGAGGGGGTTGTCACCAGCTGGAATCCCGGTGCGGAGGCCATATACGGCTATACCGCTGAGGAGATGCTCGGGCGTGACGCATCGATGCTTGTCCCGCCGGACCGGGCGGGTGAGCTGGTAGCCGTCTTGGAGCGGCTGCGGCGCGGGGAGCGCGTTCCGCCGTTCGAGACCCAGCGGGTGCGCAAGGACGGGGGGCTCGTTGATGTGTCGGTGTCGGTGTCCCCGGTCCGCGATCCCGACGGGGTGACGATGGCGGTGGCGAAAATAGACCGCAACGTTACCGAACGTAATCGGCTGCTGGCGGGGCGGCGGACGAGTGAGGCGCGGCTGCATCAGGCCGAGCGGATGGAAACCGTCGGCCAGTTGGCGGGCGGGATCGCCCATGACTTCAACAACCTGCTGGGCGCGATCACTGGGTTCGCCGGCCTGGTGGCCGACGCGTCGGCTGACCGGCCTGAGGTGCGGGCCGATGCCGAGCAGATCCTGGCTGTGGCGCGGCGTGCGGCCCGGCTGACCAGGGAACTGCTGATCTTCAGCCGCCGCGAGCCGGTCCAGCCGGAGCTGATCGACCTGAACGCGGTTGTTGCCGGCGCCCATGATCTGCTGGCGATCAGCGTGGGCGGCCGGGTCGAGCTGCGGTTTGAGCTGGCAGCGGAGGTGCCGGCGGTGCTGGCCGATCGCGGGCAGGTGGAGCAGGCGCTGCTCAACCTGGCCGTCAATGCCCGGGATGCGATGCCTGGAGGCGGCACGTTGACCCTGGCGACAGGTCGGGCGGACCTGGGCACGGGACATCCCGGTGCCCGTCCCCGGCTGAGTCCTGGGTGTTATGCGGAGCTGACGGTCAGCGATACCGGGCGCGGCATGAGCACGGAGGTGGCAAACCGCGCCTTTGAGCCGTTCTTCACTACCAAGCCGCTGGGCGAGGGCGCCGGCCTGGGCCTGGCCAGCGCATACGGCATCGTCACCCAGGCCGGCGGCACCATCAGCATCGAGTCCGAAGAGGGCATGGGGACCGTCTTTCACGTGTATCTCCCCGCCGCCGACATGCCTCTCCCGGCCCCGGCAGGGCGGCCGGGAGCCGCGGCGCCGGCTGGCGGGCACGGGGAGCGGGTGCTGGTGGTCGATGACGAGCCCGCCATGCTGGCAGTGACCACGCGGATTCTGCGCCGGAGCGGCTACCAGGTACTGGAGGCCGGCACCTGCGGCGAGGCGCTGGCGCTGCTTTCCGCCCACGAGTTCGAGCTGTTGCTGACCGACGCGGTGATGCCTGAGCTGTCGGCCCGGAGCTGGCGGAGCGGGCACTCAAGATCAAGCCTGGACTGAGTGTCTTGCACATGTCGGGTTCCACCCAGGGCGTGCTGAGCCCGCAACGTGTCGCGTCCGGGGAGATGGCGTTCATCGCCAAGCCGTTCACCACCCAGGCGCTCCTGGAGAAGGTGCGCGCGGTGCTGGGAGCCATCGGGGCGGGGTAAGCCGTGGAGCGTCTGGACGACCACAGGTTCGCGGGGCTGCTGGAGGCGGCCCCGGACGCGATGGTGTGCGTGGACGCCGACGGCCGGATCGCCCTGGTGAACGCGCAGACCGAGCGGCTGTTCGGCTACGACCGGGACGAGCTGGTCGGCCAGCCCGTCGAGATGCTCGTCCCGGACGCGGTGCGTGAGGTTCATCCGGGCCACCGAGCCGCGTATGTGGCTGATTCCACGCCGCGCCCGATGGGGGCGGGAAAGGAGCTGGCCGGGCGCCGCCGCGACGGGAGCACCTTCCCGGCCGAGATCTCCCTGTCGGCGATCGACACCGATGGGGAGATGCTGGTCACGGCAGCGGTACGGGATGTGACCGACCGGCAGCGGGCGGAGGCGCGGTTCGCGGGGCTGCTGGAGGCGGCCCCGGACGCGATGGTGTGCGTGGACGCCGACGGCCGGATCGCCCTGGTGAACGCGCAGACCGAGCGGCTGTTCGGCTACGACCGGGACGAGCTGGTCGGCCAGCCCGTGGAGATGCTCGTCCCGGACGCGGTGCGTGAGGTTCATCCGGGCCACCGAGCCGCGTATGTGGCTGATTCCGCGCCGCGCCCGATGGGGGCGGGGCTGGAGCTGGCCGGGCGCCGCCGGGACGGGAGCACCTTCCCGGCCGAGATCTCGCTGTCGGCGATCGACACCGAGCGGGGAATCCTGGTATCAGCGGCGGTCCGGGATGTGACCGACCGCCGGCGGGCGGCCGAAACGGCTGCGCAGCTTGCATCGATCATCCAGTCCTCGCATGATGCGGTGATCGGCAAGACCCTCGATCAAGTGATCACGACCTGGAACCCGGGCGCAGAGCGGCTCTATGGGTACACGGCGCAGGAGATGATCGGCCGCCACATCGAGGTACTCATCCCGGAGGAGGCCCGTAAAGCGGAAGCAGCAATACTGGCCGCGGTCGCCCGGGGGGACCGGGTAGAGCAGTATCAGACCTGGCGGCAACGCAAGGACGGGACCGCGGTCGAGGTGTCACTGACGCTGTCTCCTATCGCCGACCAGTCCGGGACGATCGTGGGGGTGGCCACCGTGGCCCGGGACGTGACCGAGCGGCAGCGGGCTGGGGCACGGTTCCGCGGGCTGATGGAGGCTGCTCCAGACGCGATGGTGTGTGTGGACGCCGACGGCCGGATCGCCCTGGTGAACGCGCAGACCGAGCGGCTGTTCGGCTATGGCAGAGACGAACTCGTCGGGCAGCCGGTGGAGGTCCTGGTCCCCGACCAGGTGCGTGACCTGCATCCTGGCCACCGGGCGGGGTATGTGGCTGATCCCCGGCCCCGTCCGATGGGCGCCGAGCTGCAACTGGCCGGACGCCGCCGGGATGGCAGCACCTTCCCCGCCGAGGTTTCCTTGTCGGCCATGGAAACCGATGAGGGGATTCTGGTGACCGCGGTGGTGCGGGATGTGACCGAGCGGCTGGAGATCGCGGCCGAGCGGGAGCGGCTGCGCACCCAGGCCGAGCGGGACAAGCTGGAGCGGCAGCTCCACCAGTCGCAACGGCTGGAGAGCCTGGGCCAGCTCGCTGGCGGGGTAGCCCACGATTTCAACAACCTGCTCGGCGTCATCTCCAACTACGCCACCTTCGTTGGCGAAGAAGTCGCCCGAGAACTGCCGGACCGGCGCTGGCAGGCCGTCCGCGACGACATTGGCCAGGTCCAGCAGGCCGCCGATCGGGCGGCTGGGCTGACCCATCAGCTACTGGCGTTCGCCCGCCAGGAGGTGATCCAGCCGAGGGTGCTGAATGTCAACGATGTGGTCGAAAGCGTCGAGCAGCTCCTGCTCCGTACCCTCGGCGAGCACATTGAGCTGGTCACCGACCTGGCCGAGGGCCTGCCCATGGTGCTGGCCGATCCCGGGCAGATCGAGCAGGTCCTGGTCAACCTGGCGGTCAACGCCCGCGACGCGATGCCGCGCGGCGGGAAACTCGTCATCCAGACCGCCAGCACCGACATCGACGAGGCGGCCGCCACCGGTCACGCCGGGCTGTCCCCCGGCCGCTACGTGGCGCTCAAGGTGAGCGATACCGGCACCGGGATACCCAAGGACGTCATCGAGCGGGTATTCGAGCCGTTCTTCAGCACCAAGCCCAAAGGCGAGGGAACCGGCCTCGGCCTGGCCACGGTGTACGGAATCATCACCCAAGCCGGTGGGCACGTGCGCCTCTACTCCGAACCCGGGATCGGCACCATTCTCACCGCACTGCTGCCCGTCACCAAGAAGGCGCCCGCCCGCCGCCGCGCCGCGGCCCGCCGAGACTCAGCGCGGCCACGGTGAGATCATCCTGGTGGTCGAAGACGAGGCTGCCATGCGCGAGGTCACCCGCCGGATCCTGGACCGCAACGGCTACCACGTCGTGGCGGCGGCCAGCGGTCAGGAAGCGCTACACATCCTCGCCAGCGAATTGGAGCACATCGACGTGCTGCTCACCGACGTGATCATGCCGCAGATGCAGGGAAAGGAACTTGCGGACAAGGTCTGTTTCCTCCAGCCCGCTGCCCTGGTGGTGTTCATGTCCGGCTACACGCAAGGACTCCTCGGCGCGCAGGGCGTCCTCGAACCTGGTGTTCACCTGATCGAGAAGCCGTTCTCCGAAACCACCCTGCTGGCCAAGCTGCACGAAATCCTCCATGCCCGGTAACTGACCGGCGGAGGGCAGGCTAGCGCCGTTGTGCCGCCTACCGGTGGCGGCAGGCGGCAGCCGCCGCGGTGCCTACCGGCGGGACCAGCGCCGGGCACTGCCGGTCAGCCGCAGCCCCACCACGACGATCAGCGCGACCACGGCGACCCAGAAAATGAAGTGCAGCGCGGAGATCACGACCCCGAGGAGCATGAACGCAGCGATCCCTGCCAGCACGATCAGAAGCAATCTTCCCATGCAGCCACGATATATCGTGTTGCCGCAACCCGCGTCACCCGGCGGTCGTAATTCCCCGGTAGCACCCGGAGATGTGACGAGCACTGGCCGTACCACGAGCGTACCCACCACCGGCCCGGGCACCGGTACCTGAAACTACTTTCCGAGAGAATACTCTTGAGGTATTCTCTCGGTTATGAGTGTTCCGCTGACGCTGCTTGGCCTGCTCGAGCGGGGGCCAAGCCATGGATATGACCTGAAACGGGACTACGACGCGTACTTCGGGCGGGGCAGGCAGCTGCGCTACAGCCAGGTGTACGCGACCCTGTCCCGGCTGGCCAGGGACGGGAAGGCGGTCCCCGGGGCGGTCGAGCAGGGAGCCGGGCCGGAGCGGCGCCGGTACGTGATCACCGAGGCGGGGATCGCGGACGTGGAGCAGTGGCTGGCCGAGCCGGCCCCGCCGGAGCCAGACCTGCAGAGCGAGCTGTTCGCCAAGGTGATGCTCGCCCTGATGCTCGGCCGGCCGGCCGACGGGTACCTGGACATCCAGCGGGCGGCGCACCTGCAGCGGATGCGCGAGCTCACCGAACTCAAACATGACTCCGATCCGGTCGGCGTGCTCCTCGCCGACCACGCGATCTTCCGACTGGAGGCTGACCTTCGATGGATCGACCACACCACGGCCCGGCTGGACCTGCTCACCCGGGCGGTGCAACGGTGACCGCGAACGTCGCCGCCGCGGAACCCAGGACCGGGAACATCGTCGAGGCGCGGAACCTGGTGAAGTCGTTCGGCGAAACGCCCGCGCTGCGCGGCGCCTCGCTCACCGTCCGGCAGGGCGAGATCGTCGCGGTCATGGGGCCGAGCGGCTCGGGCAAGTCCACGCTCCTGCACTGCCTGGCGGGCATCCTGGTCCCCGAGCACGGTGAGGTCTGGTTCGGCGGGCAGCGGCTGGACACCCTGAGCGACGAGCGGCGCAGCGCGCTGCGCCGGGACCGGTTCGGCTTCGTGTTCCAGTCCGGCCAGCTGGTCCCCGAGCTGGCCGCCGAAGAGAACGTCGCGCTGCCCCTGCTGCTGTCCGGCACCCGCCGCGGCCCGGCAATGACCGCGGCCAGGAAGTGGTTTCCCATGCTCGGCCTGGACGGGCTTGAGCACCGCAGGTCCGGGGAGCTGTCCGGCGGGCAGGCACAGCGCGTCGCGCTGGCCCGCGGCCTGGTCGCCGGCCCGGAGGTGCTGTTCGCCGACGAGCCGACCGGGTCGCTGGACTCGGTGTCCGGGGAGCTGGTGATGGACCTGCTCACCGCCGCGGCCCGCGAGCACGGCACCTCCGTCGTCCTGGTCACCCACGACGCCCGGGTCGCCGCCTACGCCGACCGTGAGGTCGTCGTCCGCGACGGCACGGTCGGCACGCTCACCGGGGCCAAGCCATGATCGGGCTCGGCCTCCGCCTGGCGGTCAACGGCGGCCGCGAGGCGATCACCAGGCTGGTCGTCCTGGCCGTCGCGGTCGGCCTGGGCGTCGGCCTGCTGCTGACCGCCGTGGCCGCCACCAACGCGGTCACCACCTGGAACAACCGCCACGCCTGGTACTGGACCGGCACCGCGTGGGTGCCCCCGGGCCCGGCGACGGGCGTCGCCCCGCTGTGGTGGCACCCCGGCAACGACATCTTCGGCGGCCAGAAGATCAGCCGTTTCGACGTGGCCGCCACCGGCGCCTCGTCCCCGGTGCCGCCGGGCATCACCCATGACCCCGCACCTGGCCAGTACTACGCCTCCCCCGCGCTCGCCGCGCTGTTGCGCAGCACCCCGGCAAACCAGCTCGCCGGCCGTTACCCTGGGCGCCTCGCCGGCACGATCGGCGACGCCGCACTGCCATCGCCGGACTCGCTGGTCATCATCATCGGGCGCACCCCGGCGCAGCTGGCACACACCCCGGACAGCGTGCAGGTGACGGCCATCTCCCCGACGGTGGTGGGCCTGCCAGTCCCCCGGCGGAGGCCAGCCCCAAGGGCCTGATCTACATTCCGGCCGACTCTGGCGGCACGAAGAACTCCATCGACCTCGTCCTGACCATCGTGGCGCTGGCCATCCTGGTCCCGGTGCTGATCTTCATCGGTACCGCGACCCGGCTCTCGGCCGCCCGCCGCGAGGAACGGTTCGCGGCGATGCGCCTGGTCGGCGCGACCCGCCGCCAGGTCTCCCTGCTCGCCGCGACCGAATCGACGGTCGCCGCGGTCCTCGGGGTGGCCGTCGGCTTCGGGATCTTCTTCCTGCTGCGCATCCCGGTCGCGGGCATCCCGCTCATCGGCCAGCCGTTCTTCCCCGCCGAGCTGAGGCTCAGCCCGTCCGACGTCCTCGTGGTCGCGATCGGCGTGCCGGTGGCCGCCGCCGTCGCGGCCCGGCGGGCGCTGCGCCGGGTGCATATCTCCCCGCTCGGCGTCGCCCGCCGGGTGACGCCGATACCGCCGCGCGCCTGGCGGGTGGTACCGCTGCTGGCCGGCCTGGCCGAACTCGGCTTCTGGACCGTCCACGGCCACCCGGCCTCCATCTCCGGGCAGATCCAGGCGTGGGCGTCCAGCTTCTTGCTCATCATCGTCGGCCTGTTCGTCGCCGGCCCGTGGCTCACCATGGCCGCGGCACGGGGTATGGCCCGGTGGACCAGCCGCCCCGGCACGCTGATCGCCGCCCGCCGCCTCGCCGACGACCCGAGGGCCGCCTTCCGCGCCGTCAGCGGCCTGGTGCTCGCCCTGTTCATCACCACCGTGGCCGTGGTGGCCATCACCACGCAGGACGCCAAGAACCAGACCCGGTTCGCCAGCGCCGCCGAGGCGAACGTGCTGACCGACCAGCTGTCGGCATCGGGCCAGGTACCCGGTGTCGGCCCGGGTGCGCCGGGCAGGCGCGCGGGCCCGGGCCGGCCGCGCCCGCCGCGCCGCTGACGGCACGGCTGAACGGAATACACGGCGTACAGGGGGTGCTCGTGGTCCGCGCGGATCCGCGGCTGACCATCCCGGGGACATTTCAGGAGCACGGCTTCAACCGGTTCGGCGGCGGCCCGGTTCCGGCCGGCGTGGTCCGTGCGCGCAGCTCGCGACCGTGCCCGCCCTTGGCCGCTGCCCGGCGGGCGCGGCGACGGCGGCGTTCCCTTCAGACGGGTTCAACGGCCCCCTATTCGGCGCGGACGCCACCGCGATCACCTGGCCGGCCGCGAACGTCCCGGCCACGCGGCTGGACGCCCTGGGCGTGGATGCCATCAACGTGGGAACGGACGGCGGTGCGCCGCCGAGCAGGCCAGGACGGTGCTCGAGAACGCACGCGCCTACCCCACCGCCGCCAACGCGCCGTCCACCATCGGCGATCTCGTCGCGCAGGACAATTCCAAGAACAACGACTACCAGCAGCTCGCGAACGTCGTGATCCTGGTCAGCCTGCCCATCGCCGGCTGCATGCTCGCCGCGGGCATCGCGGGCGGGCTCGCCGACCGCAAGCGGCCGTTCAGCCTGCTGCGGCTCACCGGCGCCCGGCTCGGCACGCTGCGCCGCGTCGTCGCGCTGGAAGGTGCCGTCCCGCTGCTCGCCGTCGCCGCCGTCGCGATCGGCACCGGGTTCGCCGGCGCCGCGATGTTCGCCTCCGAGGCCCAGCAGCACCCGATGGTGGCGCCCGGCGCCGCGTACTACCTCCTCACCGCGGGCGGGATCCTCGTGTCCCTCGGCATCATCGCGGCCACCTTCCCGCTGCTGGCACGCATCACCGGCCCCGAGGTCGCGAGAAACGAATGACCTGAGGCGGCGGGAGCATCGCCCCGGCGGACGGCAACGCCCACGAACCGATCCCGGTACGCTGAATGCTTCCAGAGCTTGGAGGGTCACCATGCCGCCGCTGAGGTCCCGGACGGTCACGCACGGACGCAACATGGCGGGCGCCCGCGCGCTGCTGCGCGCCACCGGCGTCGCGCGCGAGGACCTCGGCAAACCCATCGTCGCGGTAGCCAACAGCTTCACCGAGTTCGTCCCGGGGCACGTGCACCTGCGCGAGGTGGGCCAGGTCGTCGCGGACGCGATCCGCGCGGCCGGCGCCATCCCCCGCGAGTTCAACACGATCGCGGTCGACGACGGCATCGCGATGGGGCACGGCGGCATGCTGTACTCCCTGCCCAGCCGGGAACTGATCGCCGACTCGGTCGAGTACATGGTGAACGCCGCACTGCGCCGACGCCGTGGTGTGCATCTCCAACTGCGACAAGATCACCCCGGGCATGCTGATGGCCGCGCTCCGGCTGAACATCCCCGCCGTATTCGTGTCCGGCGGCCCGATGGAGGCCGGGGTCGCCCGTGCCGAGGGGGACACGGCCGAGGGCGTCACCAGGATCGACCTGATCGACCCGATGATCGCCTCCGCCGATCCCGCGGTGTCCGACGAGCGGCTCGCCGAGCTGGAGGAGGCGGCCTGCCCCACGTGCGGGTCCTGCTCGGGCATGTTCACCGCCAACTCGATGAACTGCCTCGCCGAGGCCATCGGCCTGGCCCTGCCCGGCAACGGCACCACGCTCGCGACGCACACCGCGCGGCGCGAGCTGTTCGACCGGGCGGGCCGCCTGGTGGTCGAGCTGACGAAGCGGTACTACGAACAGGACGACGAGTCGGCGCTGCCACGGTCGGTGGCCACCCGGGACGCGTTCGAGAACGCGATGGCGCTGGACGTGGCCATGGGCGGCTCGACCAACACGATCCTGCACCTGCTCGCCGCCGCGCACGAGGCCCGGGTCGGGTTCGGGCTGAAGGAGATCGACGAGCTGTCCCGCCGGGTCCCCTGCCTGTGCAAGGTCGCACCGAGCAGCAGCTACCACGTGGAGGACGTGCACCGGGCGGGCGGCATCCCGGCGATCCTCGGCGAGCTGGACCGGGCCGGGCTGCTCAACCAGAAGGTGCACACCGTGCACAGCTCCTCGCTGCGGGAGTTCCTGGATGCCTGGGACCTCCGCTCGCCCACGGTGACCGGCGCGGCGAAGGAACTGTTCCATGCCGCGCCCGGCGGCGTCCGGACCACCCGGCCGTACTCGCAGAGCGCCCGCTGGGCCACGCTGGACACCGACCGCGACGGCGGCTGCATCAGGGACCTGGAACACGCCTACTCGCCGGACGGCGGGCTCGCCGTGCTGTACGGCAACCTCGCCCCGGAGGGCGCGATCGTGAAGACCGCCGGTGTGCCGGAGGATCTCTTCACTTTCACCGGCCCGGCGGTCGTGTTCGAGAGCCAGGAAGCGGCCGTGGAGGGCATCCTGACCGGCCAGGTCAAGCCCGGCGACGTGGTGATCATCCGGTACGAGGGCCCCAGCGGCGGCCCGGGCATGCAGGAGATGCTGTACCCGACCAGCTACCTCAAGGGCCGGGGCCTGGGCCGGGCCTGCGCGCTGATCACCGACGGCCGGTTCTCCGGCGGCACGTCCGGCCTGTCCATCTGCCATGTCGCGCCGGAGGCAGCGGCGGGCGGCGTGATCGCGCTCGCCACCGGCGGCGACACCATCGTGATCGACATCCCCGCCCGTGAACTGCGGCTTGAGGTACCGGACGACGAGCTTGCCGCGCGCCGGGACGCGGTGGCGGCCACACTCGGCGGGTACCGCCCGGCCGACCGTCAGCGCCCGGTCAGCGAGGCGCTGCGGGTCTACGCGGCGCTGGCCACGTCCGCCTCCACCGGCGCGGTCCGCGACATCGGGCTGCTCGGCGCCGGCAAGTAAGCCCGGGCATGGCCACGGCCAGGGACTGGCTGGCCGGCGCCCGGCCGAGGACGCTGCCGGCGGCGCTCGTGCCGGTCGCGGTCGGCACCGGGGTGGCGGTCGGCTACGGCGACTTCTCCGCCTGGCGGGCGCTGCTGGCGCTGGCCGTGGCACTCGCCCTGCAGATCGGGGTGAACTACGCCAACGACTACAGCGACGGCATCCGGGGCACCGACGAGGCGCGGGTGGGCCCGGTCCGGCTGGTCGCGGCGGGGCTGGCCCCGCCGCGCCAGGTGCGGACCGCCGCCATCGCCAGTTTCGCCGTCGCCTGCGTGGCCGGGTTCGTGCTCGCCGCCACCACGGCATGGTGGCTGCTGGCCCTCGGCGCGGCCGCCGTGGCCGCCGCATGGACCTACACCGGCGGCCGCCACCCCTACGGGTACCGGGGTCTCGGCGAGGTGGCCGTGTTCGCCTTCTTCGGCCTGGCCGCGGTGGTCGGTACGGCGTTCGTGCAGATCCACACCCTGACCTGGCTCGCACTGGCCGCCTGCGTCCCGGTCGGGCTGCTCGCCTGCGCGCTGCTGGTGATCAACAACCTGCGCGACATCCCGTCCGACACCGCGGCGGGCAAGCGCACCCTCGCGGTCCGCATCGGCGACCCGCGCACCCGCCTGCTGTACGCCGGCTGCGCGCTGGTCCCGTTCGCCGCGGCGGCGCTGATCGCCACCGTACGGCCACTCACCCTGCTGACCCTGGCCGCGATCCCGCTGGCGCTGCCGCCGGTGCGGGCGGTCCGGGCCGGCGCAGGCGGCCCCACGCTGATCGGCGCGCTGGGTCAGACCGGACGGCTGCAACTCGCGTTCGGCGCCCTGCTCACCCTCGGCCTCGCGATTCGCTTCTAATTTCTGCATAACGATGGAAGTGACCTGCCGCGCCCCCAATAGCACGTGTTTTTACTTATTTATCTTGATTGAGAAGAAGATTCGTAATTGCCCCTCCCATCAGGCAAACTGCCACTAAAAAATGCCTGCTGGAGGTTTAACAGCAGGTGTCCCAGGTACGTTCGAATGCAGTTTGTCTGTGAGAAGTACGGGGATCCGAAGTGGCAGTTATCGCGCGGCACAACCCTCTTTGCCTCGATGAGGCAAGCCTGCCGCGCTGTCTGGCGACCCGGGGTGCCCTGCTCGCGTTCCTCGCCGGAGCGCTGTTCGTCATCGGCCTGATCGTCAGCCAGCCCGCCCATGCCGCCGTCACGGATGCCCCGGGGACCACGGGCGCCGCAGGAGCGGTCGCCGGGGTGACGGGGGCGGCGGGCACCGCCGCCGGCATGGGGATTCAGGCAGGCGCGGCCGCCATCCAGGCCGCCGGCCAGGCGGCCGGCCAGGTCACGGGGCTGGCCACGAGCGCCGCGCAGGCCGCCGCAAGCGCGGCCGGCCAGGCAGCGGGCCCGGCCGGGCAGGCCGTGAGCACCGTGACCACCACGGCCGGGCAGACCGTCGGCGGCGCCGTCTCTGCGGCC
The DNA here is from genome assembly GCA_963730235.1 of uncultured Actinomycetes bacterium. Taxonomy (GTDB): domain Bacteria; phylum Actinomycetota; class Actinomycetes; order Streptosporangiales; family Streptosporangiaceae; genus DASXKD01. The sequence continues at coordinate 58,775 of CAVSRH010000016.1, read as the reverse complement.
GGGCAGGCCGTGAGCGCGGCCACCCGGGCGGTCGGTGGCGCGGTGACCGGCACGGCCGGCGACATCCCCGGCGGCACCGGTCCCGGCGACGGCACGCGGCCGCCGCACCGGCACCACACCGGTCGTTCCCCGCACCGGCATCACCGCGGGCATCCCCGGCGCCACCACGGAACGCCCGGCGGTCATCCGGGCCGCTGGCCACCCCGCTCCCGGCCCGGCTGGCCGCCTGGTGGCGGTCGCCGCGAACCTGCAGAACCCGGGGGCCGCACGCACGCCGGCACACGGCAGGACCGCGGGCCTGGGCGGCGGCCGTGACCATCCAGCGAGCCCGTCCCCCGTGTTTCCTGCCTTCCCCGTCCCACCGGCGACCGGATCCTCCGGGCCCGGCGCCGGGGCATTCGCCGGCCACGAGGCGGCAGGTCTCCCGGCGCTGACCGGAACGGCCGCCGAGGCGGCCGCGAGTATTCCGCCGGGACGCCGCGCCGACTGGACCGCACTTCTGCGGGACAGGCGCGGTCCGCACCGTCCCGGCGAGTTCCTTCCGCCCGCGCGGCCCGCAGCACATCAGCCGCATCCGGGCTTCCGACCGTCCCTGGGCCAGCCCGGCGCTCCGTGCGCCCGACCGGCGAGGCCCATCACGCGAGTTCTTCGGAAGGAACGACCATTATGAATACCCTCGAACGCGGCCTGATCGTGGCCGCGAGCATGGGCGGCATCATGCTGCTCGGCCACCCGGCCGCGCACGCCGCCACCGTGGACAGCCCGTCCCCGGGTGTCACCGTGACGGCCTGCGTCCTGGCCAGTTGCGGCGGAACCGGCGCCGGCACCGCGTCCGGCGCGGCTCCGGCTACGCCCGGCGCCAACTCGGCCGCGCCCAGCGCCGCGGCGCCCGGGCCGAACCCGGCTCCGGCAGCCAGCACCGCATCCAGCGGCACCAGCCCGCCCACCCCCGCCGGAACCAGCCCGGCCCGGGCGAGCACCGCCAGCCTGTCCTCCGCGGCGACCGGCGGCACCAGCGTCAGCGCCTGCGCCCTGGCGGCCTGCGGCGGTGGCGGCCAGGCGGCCTCGGCCGGCACCAGCCCGGCGCCATCCACCAACACATCCAGCGGTGCCAGCCAGCCCACAGGATCGGCCGGATCCAGCCGCAGCGACGCGGCCGTAAGCGCGTGCACCCTCGCCAGCTGCGGCAGCGGCGGCCAACCGGCGCCCGCGCAGCCCGCCTCGGCGCCCGCGTCCAGCGGCACCGGCCAGCCAGCCCACGGCGGCCATCACATCGCCGCCAGCGTCTGCGCCCTGACCAACTGCAGCACCGGCGGCCAGCGCACCGGGGCCAGCGGCAGCAGCGCAGACGTCAGCGCCTGTGCCCTCGCCAGTTGCGAGAGCCAGCCCGCAGCGGCGGATTCCGGGCCAGCCGCGGCCGAGGCGAACCCGGTCAGCACCGGCCAGCCCACCGGGGCCAGCGGCAGCGGCGCACAGGTCAGCGTGTGCGCACTGGGCAGCTGCGGCGGTCAGCCGCCATCCACGGGATCCGGGGCAGCCACTACTGGGGCGAACCCGGCCGGCACCAGCCAATCCACCGCTCCGGGCGGCAGCAGCGCAGACATCAGCGTGTGCGCACTGGGCAGCTGCGGCGGTCAGCCGCCATCCACGGGATCCGAGGCAGCCACTACTGGGGCGAACCCGGCCGGCACCAGCCAATCCGCTCCGGGCGGCAGCAGCGCAGACGTCAGCGTGTGCGCCTTTGGTGGCTGCGGGAGCAGCGGCAGCGGGAACCAGGCCGCGTCTGGCGCGGCCGGGGGCAGCCAGGCCTGGCACCGGCAGCGCATCGGCCACGGTTCAGGCATGCGTGCTGGCCGGCTGCGGGAGCCCGGCGGGGACCGGCCCGGCCACCGGGCCCGGCGTCGCGGTGAGCGCGCAAGCCGGCACCGGCAGCCAGGTGCTGCCCGCGACCGTCTCGCTCAGCGCGGGCGTCCCGTCCGGCCAGGCGACCGTCACCGCCACGGCGGGCTCCGGGCCGACCGGCACCGGGAGCCAGCCGGGCCCCGGACGGCACCACTCGCACCATAAGGGGCACCGGCACCACGTCCGCAGGCACCGGGGACACCACCATCACCACGGGCGTAAGCCGCGGCATCACCGGCACGGGCACAAGGGGCACGGGCACAAGGGGCACGGGCACAAGGGGCACCGGCACCACACCCGCCCCGGTGGCTCGCCGGGCACCATCACGGCCAGCGCCGGGACTGCTGCCGCGACCGCTACCGGCACGGCCGGCTGCCTCGACCTGGGCCTGACGGCCTTCGGCACCCAGGTCACCAGTTGCACCGGTGCGACCGTCACCGCCGGGACCGCCGGGATCGCCGGGCTCGGGCTGGGCCTGCACAGCACCACGACCGCGGCCAGCGCGGCCGGTACCGCCACCGCGGGCCTGGGCGCCAGCGCCGCCACCGCGGTCCCGGCAGCCCCGGCAGCCCTGGCGGCCGTGGCCGTCCCGGCCTGCCTCGGTACCACCCCGGCGTCCAGCAACGCGGACGGCGATGACCGGGGGCCCGGTGACCAGGGTTAGCACGAAGGGAGGCAGCGCCGGGTAACCGGCGGCTCCTGGGCCGCCCGCGTCCCCTCGCACGGGGGCGCGGGCTGCCCCGGGGCGCGTAACGCGGCGTGGCTGCGTGGTACCGCACCGGGGACCTTCACAGCGGCCTGCGCAGCGGGAAGGATGGTGCCATCCAGCTCACGAGGGGGTAGCGATGACCACACCGGCCCAGCTGTCGTACAGCCACGGCGCATCGCCCCAGCCGCTTCTCGGCGAGACGATCGGGCAGAACCTGCGGCGGATCGCCGCCACGCACCCCGGCCGCGAGGCGCTGGTGGACGTGCCCAGCGGGCGCCGGTGGACCTACGCCGAGTTCGACGCGGACACCGACACCCTCGCCCGCGGGCTGATCGCGGCCGGGATCGAGGCCGGCGACCGGGTCGGCATCTGGTCCCCCAACCGCCCGGAATGGGTCCTGCTCCAGTACGCCACGGCTAAGGCCGGCGTGGTGCTGGTCAACATCAACCCGGCGTACCGCAGCCACGAGGTCGGTTATGTGCTGCGGCAGTCGGGCATCCGGATGCTGGTCAGCGCCGAATCGTTCAAGACCAGCGATTACCGGGCCATGATCGACGAGGTCAGCGGCGACCTGGGCGACCTGGAACAGGTCGTCTACCTGGGCACGGCCGAGTGGGACGCGCTGCTGGCGGCCGGTGCGGAAGAGACCGCCGGCCGGCTGGCCGAGCGCGAGGCCGGGCTGGCCTTCGACGACGCGATCAACATCCAGTACACCAGCGGGACCACGGGCTTCCCCAAGGGCGCGACCCTGTCCCACCACAACATCCTCAACAACGGATTCTTCATCGGGGAGGGCTGCCGCTACACCGAGGCCGACCGGGTCTGCATCCCGGTGCCGTTCTACCACTGCTTCGGCATGGTCCTCGGCAACCTGGCATGCACCACGCACGGCGCCTGCATCGTCATCCCCTCCCCCGGTTTCGAGCCGGGTGCCGCGCTGGAGGCGGTGCAGGCCGAGCGGTGCACCTCGCTCTACGGCGTGCCCACCATGTTCATCGCCGAACTGGCGCTGCCCGGCTTCGCCGACTACGACCTGTCCACGCTGCGGACCGGGATCATGGCCGGCTCGCCGTGCCCGGTCGAGGTGATGAAGCGCGTGGTCAGCGAGATGCACATGGCCGAGGTGACCATCTGCTACGGGATGACCGAGACCTCCCCGGTGTCCACCCAGACGCGCGCCGACGACGACATGGAGCGGCGGGTGTCCACCGTGGGCCGGGTGCACCCGCATGTCGAGGTCAAGATCATCGACCCGGAGACTGGACAGGTCATGCCGCGTGGGACCCCGGGGGAACTGTGCACCCGGGGTTACTCGGTGATGCTCGGCTACTGGGACGACGAGGAGCAGACCCGGGGGGCCATCGACGCGGCGCGCTGGATGCATACCGGCGACCTCGCCGTCATGGACGACGCGGGGTACCTGAACATCGCCGGGCGGATCAAGGACATGGTGATCAGGGGCGGGGAGAACATCTACCCCCGCGAGGTCGAGGAGTTCCTCTACGCCCATCCCGCGATCGAGGACGTCCAGGTGATCGGCGTGCCCGACGCGAAGTTCGGCGAGGAACTGTGCGCCTGGGTGAAGCTGCGCCCGGGCGAGACGCTCTCCTTGGACGAACTGCGCGAGTTCTGCACCGGCAAGATCGCCCACTACAAGATCCCGCGTTACCTGCGGATCTCCGGCGAGTTCCCGATGACCGTCACCGGCAAGGTGCAGAAGTACAAGATGCGCGAGGTAAGCGTCACCGAGCTGGACCTCGGCGAGGCCGCGAGCGCCCAGACCGCCTGACGGAGCCCGCGGCGCGCGGCTAGGTCCCGAACCGTTCGTCGCTGGGCACGATACGCACCCCGAGCGGGAAGATCGAGATCGGGATGATCTTGAAGTTAGCCAGGCCAAGCGGGACGCCGATGATGGTCGCACACAGCAGCGCGCCGGTGACCAGGTGGACGACCGCAAGCTCCCAGCCGAACAGGATGATCCAGAGGATGTTGCCGATCAGCGAGGCCACACCCGCGCTCGGCCGATGGCCATCCACAGGCCGCACAGCACCAGCCAGATGATGTTCAGCACGAGCCGCATGACGCTTGCTGCCCCCTTCCGGAGTCAGTTCTCGCGGCCGGTGCGGAACGGCCGCTGATCAGTCCTGGCGGCCGGTGAGGGCCAGGGTGACGCCCAGGCCGATCATCGTCAGCCCGCCGAGGCCGCCGACGAGTTCGAGCCGCCGGGGCGAGCGGGCGAACCAGGCCCGCACGCCGCTGGCCGCCAGGCCCCAGGTGCCGTCGGAGATCAGCCCGATCGGCAGCGACACCAGGCTGAGCAGAAGCAGTTGCAGCGGGACATGCCCGGCCGCCGGGTTGGCGAACTGCGGCAGCACGGCCGCGAACAGGATGTAGGCCTTCGGGTTCGCCACGCCCACCATGAACCCCTCGCCCGCCGCCCGCCAGCCGGTGCGCGGGGCTCGCGGCCACCTCCATGACGGACGCGAGCGCGTGGCGGTGCCTGATCGCCTTGACGCCCAGCCACACCAGGTACACCGCCCCGATCAGCTTGACGGCCGTGAATACCAGCGCGGAACGCTGTACCAGGGCACCGACGCCGAGGGCGACGCTCATCGCGACCGTCTGCACCCCGGCCACGTTGCCGGCCACGGACGCCAGCGCCGTGCGGCGGCCGTAGGCCAGCGCCCGGCCGACGACGAACATGACACTCGGGCCCGGGACGGCGATCACGATCAGGGCAGTCAGCGCGAACCCGAGCACTTGGGCGGTCGTAGGCACGAACCCACGCTAGCCTGCGCCGTCACGCTGGCGCAGGCACTGCCCGGTCAGCCAAGGCCGAGCAGCGGATCCAGGCCGACGGTCAGGCCGGCCGGGAGCGAGGCGATGCCCCGGATCGCGAGCAGCACACCGGGCATGAACGAGACCCGGTCCAGCGAATCGTGCCTGATGGTGAGCACCTCGCCGGGACCGCCGAAGAGAACCTCCTGGTGCGCGACCAGGCCGGCCAGCCGGACGGAGTGCACGTGGACCCCGCCACCGAGGGTGGCGCCCCTGGCCCCCTCCAGGGCGGTCACGGTGGCGTCCGGCGGCTCGCCCAGCCCGGCGGCCGCCCGGGCCCCGGCGATCATCGTGGCCGTGCGGGACGCGGTGCCCGACGGCGCGTCGGCCTTGCCGGCGTGGTGCAGTTCGATCACCTCGGCGGAGGCGAAGAACCGGGCGGCCTGCTCGGCGAAGCGCATCATCAGCACGGCGCCGACGGAGAAGTTGGGCGCGACGAGCACCCGGGCCCCCGGCGCGGCGCCGAGCCACTCCCGGACCTGGGCCAGCTTCGGCTCGTCGAAGCCCGAGGTGCCGACGACCGTGTCCAGGCCCTGGCCGATACACCAGCGCAGGTTGTCCATGACCGCGCCGGGGTGGGTGAAGTCCACCACCACGTCGCAGCCGGCCAGCGGTTCCCTGGGATCACCCGCGTCGACCTCGGCAGCGACGTCCAGGCCGTCCGCGTCGGCGACCGTCCGGCACACCAGCGAGCCCATCCGCCCCTTGGCCCCGGCAACACCCACTCTGATCATGAACGCCTGCTTTCTTCCGGGGCGGCGTGATCGGTGTCAGCCCAGGGCGGCGGCGAAGGGGGCGTCGTCGTCGAACGGGCCGACCACGGCGAGCACCTTGGGCCGTCCCAGGATTTCCGCGGCCATCCGGCGCACATCGTCGTGGGTGACCGCCTCGATGGAAGCGAGGATCTCGTCTACCGGTTCGAGCCGGGAGTACACCAATTCGGACTTGCCGAGACGGCTCATCCGCGACGACGGATCCTCCAGGCCGAGGACCAGCGACCCGCGCAACTGGCCCTTGCCCCGGTCTAGTTCGGCGTCGGTCAGGCCGCCGGAGATGATCTTGGCGATCTCCTCCTGGCAGATCGCCAGCACCTCGTCGGCCTTGGCGGGCAGGCAGCCGATGTAGGTGGCCCACATGCCGGTGTCGGAGTGCTGCGACGCGAAGCTGTACACCGAGTAGGCCAGCCCCCGCTTCTCCCGCACCTCCTGGAACAGCCGCGACGACATGCCGCCGCCCAGGGCCGCGTTGAGCACCCCGAGCGCGAACCTGCCCTCGTCGCTGCGGGACATCCCTTCGCAGCCGAGGACCAGGTTCGCCTGCTCGATGCTGCGCGGCACCAGCCGCACGCCGGTGCCGGCCGCCAGGCCGCGGTCCGCGGCGGCCAGCCGCGGCGGGGTCGGGCCCGCGTCCCCGGACAGGGCGGGACCGAATGCCTCCCGTACCTGCCGGACGGCCACGTCGTGGTCGACGTTGCCCGCGATGGCGACGACCAGGTCCGGCGGGGTGTACCTGGCGGCGTAGTGGCCGGCGATCTGGTCCCTGGTGATCTCGTTGATCGAGGCCACGGTGCCGAGAATCGGGCGGCCGAGCGGGGTGTCGCCGAAAAGGTGCGCGGCGAACGCCTCGTGCACGGTGTCCGAGGGCTCGTCCTCGTTCATCGCGATCTCTTCGAGGATCACGCCGCGCTCGGCGTCCACGTCCTTCGGCTCGATCAGCGAGCCGGTCACCATGTCGGCCAGCACGTCGATCGCGAGCGGCAGGTCAGCGTCCAGGACCCGCGCGTAGTAGCAGGTGTACTCCTTGCCGGTGAAGGCGTTCAGTTCGCCGCCCACCGCGTCCATGGCGGCGGAGATCTCCAGCGCGGTCCGCTTGCTGGTGCCCTTGAACAGCAGGTGTTCCAGGTAGTGCGTGGCTCCCGCGTGATCGAGATCCTCATCGCGGGAGCCCACACTGGCCCAGATGCCGATGGCCGCCGAGCGGACCGCCGGCAGTGACTCGGTGACGATCCGCAGCCCGCCGGGCAGCACCGAGCGGCGCACGGCGCCGTCGCCGTCGTGCATCACACTCGTCATGAGTCGCGGTGCCGCCGCTCACGATGGCGGGTGCGGTGACTAGCTCCGTCACCTTCGCCGCCGCGCCCGTCGCCGTCGCCGCGGTACCGGTCACGGTCGCCGCGCTGCCCGTCGCCGCGGTCGCGGCCGGCGGCCGCGCCCCCGCCGCCGAGATCCTCGCCAGCCGCTTCCCGCTCCACGACCTCGACCGGGACGAGCGACAGCTTGCCGCGGTCATCCACCTCGCGGATCTCCACCTGGATCTTGTCGCCGACCTTGATCACGTCGTCGACGTTCTCGATCCTGGCGCCGCCGTGCAGCTTGCGGATCTGGGTGATGTGCAGCAGGCCGTCCTTGCCGGGCAGCAGCGAGATAAACGCGCCGAACGTGGTCGTCTTCACCACGGTCCCGAGGAAGCGCTCGCCCACCTCGGGAATGTGCGGGTTGGCGATCGCATTGATCGCCGCGCGCGCCGCCTCGGCGGACGGCCCGTCGGTGGCACCGATGTAGATGGTGCCGTCGTCCTCGATGGTGATCTCGGCGCCGGTGTCCTCCTGGATGGAGTTGATCATCTTCCCCTTGGGGCCGATCACCTCGCCGATCTTGTCCACCGGCACCTTGATGGTGATGATCCGCGGCGCGTACGGGCTCATCTCGCCCGGCACGTCGATGGCCTCGCGCATCACGTCCAGGATCGTCAGCCGGGCCGCCCTGGCCTGCGTCAGCGCGGCGGCGAGCACCGAGGCCGGGATGCCGTCGAGCTTGGTGTCGAGCTGGAGCGCAGTGATCACGTTCCGGGTGCCGGCCACCTTGAAGTCCATGTCACCGAACGCGTCCTCGGCGCCGAGGATGTCGGTCAGCGTGACGTACTCGCCGCCCTCCTTGATCAGGCCCATGGCGATCCCGGCCACCATGTCCCGCAGCGGCACGCCGGCGTCCAGCAGGGCCATCGTGGAGGCGCACACCGAGCCCATCGAGGTCGAGCCGTTGGAGCCGATCGCCTCGGACACCTGCCGGATCGCGTAGGGGAACTCCTCCCTGGTGGGCAGCACCGGGATCAGCGCGCGCTCGGCCAGGGCACCGTGACCGATCTCCCGCCGCTTGGGCGAGCCCACCCGGCCGGTCTCACCGGTGGAGTACGGCGGCATGTTGTAGTTGTGCATATACCGCTTGGTGCGGTCCGGGTTGAGCGTGTCGATCGTCTGCTCCATCCGGAGCATGTTCAGCGTGGTGACGCCGAGCACCTGCGTCTCGCCCCGCTCGAACAGGGCCGAGCCGTGCACCCGGGGCAGCACGTGCGCCTCGGCGGACAGCCGCCTGATGTCGGCGAGGCCGCGCCCGTCCATGCGCACCCCGTCGGCGATGATCCGCTCCCGGATCAGCTTCTTGGTGACCGCGCGGAACGCCCCGCTGATCTCCTTCTCCCGGCCCTCGAACTGGCTGGCAAGCTTCTCGGCGGTCAGCGCCTTGACCCGGTCGGTCTCGGACTCCCGCTCCTGCTTGCCGGCGATGGCGAGCACCCGGGCGAGTTCGTCGGAGACCTCCGCGGTGACGGCGTCGTAGACGTCCGCCTCGTAGTCGGCGAAGACGGGGAACTCGGCGGTCTCCTTGGCGGCCGCGGCGGCGATCTGCTGCTGTGCTTCGCAGAGGGCCTTGATGAACGGCTTGGCCGCCTCCAGGCCCTGGGCGACCGTGTCCTCGGTGGGGCCGACCGCGCCGCTGTCGGCGTCGGCGAGCAGTACCAGCGTGCGCGGGGTGGACTCGGCCTCCACCATCATGATGGCCACGTCGCCGTCGTCGAGCACGCGCCCGGCGACGACCATGTCAAAGGTCGCGTCCTCAAGCTGGGTGTGGGTGGGGAACCCGACCCACTGGCCCTTGATCAGGGCGACCCGGACCCCGCCGATCGGGCCGGAGAACGGCAGCCCCGCGAGCTGGGTGGACAGCGAGGCGGCATTGATCGCCACCACGTCGTACAGGTGCTCCGGGTGCAGGGCCATGATCGTCTCGACGATCTGGACCTCGTTGCGCAGGCCCTTCACGAACGTCGGCCGCAGCGGCCGGTCGATCAGCCGGCAGGTGAGGATGGCGTCCTCGGACGGCCGGCCTTCCCGCCGGAAGAACGAGCCCGGGATCCGCCCCGCTGCGTACATCCGCTCCTCGACGTCCACGGTGAGCGGGAAGAAGTCCAGGCCTTCCTTGGGGTGCTTGCCCGCTGTGGTCGCGGACAGGACCATGGTTTCGCCGTCGAGGTAGACGACGGCGGACCCGGCGGCCAGCCGCGCGAGCCGGCCTGTTTCAAACTTGATGGTGACGCTGCCGAAAAGCCCGTTGTCAATGACGGTTTCGGCGGTATGCACACCCTCCACGGGTGAGACCTCCTTGACTGAGGTCCCGCGTCCAGCCTTCCGCCGGTAGCGCTCCGGGCCATCGCTAGCCCGGGAAATGACCGCCGGCCGGTCTTCGATCGAAGCCCTCGGCCCGGGTGCGCGGCTATCCGCCGCATTCGGCACCCGACCCGAGAACCACTACCGAGGACCGGCCCAAGGCGCCCTCCGCACTCCGGAGCCGGGGCCGCGGGATGTTGTTCTGTTGTCTTGCGGCCGTGCCAAGACCGAGCCTACCTGCGCAGGCCCAGCTTCTGGATGAGCGCACGGTAGCGCTCGATGTCCTTGCCCATCAGGTACTTCAGCAGCCGACGGCGACGGCCCACCAGCAGGAGGAGGCCGCGGCGGCTGTGATGATCATGCTTGTGCACCTTGAGGTGCTCGGTGAGATCGTTGATCCGCCGCGTCAGCAATGCGACCTGGACTTCCGGCGAGCCGGTGTCACCCTCGGTGGTCGCGTGCCCGGCGATGATCTCCTTCTTCACTGCTATATCCAGCGGCACGTGCAGTCCTTATCTTCGTTGCTGATCTGACGGGGCCCCCTCGTGCACCGGCCCAGCCCAGCAGGCGGGACTCAGGCGGTCCGGGATGCCCCTCAGCCGGCCACTTGAGGGTGCAGCCGACTAGGCCGACGATGCCGGCCACCCATTACGGTACCACGGGGCGGACAGCGGTCTCACGCGTCCGCGGGCAGCGTCAGCGCCCTGACCCGCCCCTCCAGGGCGGCGGCGGTCACCGGCACGGCCCGCTGCCACCGGTCGCCTTCGAGCAGCCAGTGCCTCCGGTCTGCGGTGGCCACGACCAGGGTACGCAACAGCACATTCCGCCCCTGCGGCACGGCCACCCGCAACTGGGTCACGGCGGCGAACACGCCGGAGATCTCCGCGGTCGGCATCGGGACCGCCGGTCCCGGCTCGGGTCCCGCGGCATCCCCGGCCCGGGCGGCCAGGGCCGCGGCCACGTCCGCTCCGCACCAGCCGACCAGGGCACGCACGGCCCGGTCGTCGCGCACCAGGACATACAGCGGGAGCCCGGCCGCGGCACCGGCCGGCTGCTCGACCAGCCGGACCGATGGGTGGTGCGGCGCATACATCCGGGCCACCACGGGCCAGCCGTCCCCCGCCGGGCCGGGCCTGGCCGGGTCGGGCGAGACGCCCACCTCGGCCACCCAGACCGGCTGCGCCCGGATCCGGGTCACGATGGCCAGGTCGCCGAGCAGGGTGACCGGCCGGCGGCCGCCCGGCTCACCACCGGCCCCGGCCGCCCAGCCCGCGAGTTCCGCGGGCGCCTCCCTGGCTGCGGGCACCACCCCGGCCTTGACCGTGGGCCGGCCCGGGCGGAGGAAGCCGAGACGCTCCAGCCTGATCACCGCTTCGGCGCCGGCCGCCGGGCCAGGCCCGCGGCCCGGCTACGGCAGGGCCCTGGTTGCGTGCCCGGGCCCGGCGGCCGGCTTCGCTGACAGCCGTAGCCGGGAGTTCCTAGAGTTGGCCGGAAAGCGCGCATCGTTCCGGGAGGCCCGCGATGAGACGGTTCGCCGGCGTGGCGCTGGCCTCCGGCTTCGCGATCTCCGCGCTGATGCCCCTGACGATCCTCGCCGGGGCCGGCGGCGCGTCGGCGGCCAGATCCGCGCGCGCCACCGGGGCGGCGAGCGCCGCGACACCGACCCCGTCGGCGTCGGCGTCGCCGAAACCGACACGGTCGGCCGGGCCGACCGGTCAGCCGGTGCCGCCACCGACGCAGCAGGCGGCTCCGCCGGGACCGCCGCAGCCGGTCCGCGGTATGCCGGAACCGTCCGCGAACTGCCTGTCGCAGCGCGGCCGCACCCACCTGACCAGCGAGCCGTGGGCGCAGCGGGCGCTCGGCTTCAGCAGCGTGTGGGACCTCACCAGGGGCCAGCGCATCACGGTCGCGGTGGTGGACAGCGGCATCGACTACACGCCGCAGCTTGCGGGCCGGGTGAGCCGCGTGGACCTGACCGGCGGGAACGGCGAGGACTGCATTCCGCACGGCACGGATGTCGCGAGCATCATCGCGGCCGGCGACGCCCGGGCGCGGGGCGTCCCGTTCTACGGGGTGGCACCCGCGGCGCACATCCTCTCGATCCGGGTCCAGCAGCAGGAGGGCACAAGCGGCCAGAGCAACGCCCAGCGCCGCAGGACGCTCGCGGACATCGCGCGGGGCATCCACTACGCGGTCGTCGAGCACGCGAATGTCATCAACGTGTCCATTCAGGTGTCGGCCAGCTACCCGGCCCTGCGCACGGCCGTCGAGTTCGCGCTGCGGCGCAACGTCGTCGTGGTGGCCGCGGCCGGCAACGACAACCCGGGCGGCGGCCAGGGGCCGTTCTACCCGGCGAGCTACCCGGGCGTGCTGTCGGTCAACGCGGTCGACCAGTACGGGCAACTGGGCGGCTTCGACGTCAGCCGCACCCCGGTCTCGGTGACCGCCCCCGGCGTGAACGTCGCGAGCGACTACCCCGGCGGGTTCGACCCGTCGAACAACGGGACCAGCTTCGCGACGGCGTTCGTCTCCGGCGAGGCGGCCCTGGTGCGCGCGGCGTACCCGCGGCTGACCGCCGCGCAGGTGGTACACCGGATCATCGCGACCGCGGCCGGCCGGACCGGGGCGCACACCGGCGCGGGAATGATCAATCCGGTGCAGGCGGTCACCGCGGTGCTGCCGTCGCAGCCCGCCGCATCGCCGCTGCCCCATCAGGTCCGGGTGCCCCGGCCCCGCGCGGTGAACTCCCTCACCCGCACAGTCGCCCTCTCCGTCACCGGCGGCGCCCTGGTAACCGTGGCCCTGGTCGCCATCGGCGCCATCGCGATCCCCCAAGGCCGCCGCCGCCACTGGCACCCCGGCCCCCTCGCCGCCTCCCCCGCCTCCGCTCCCGCTCAGCCAGGCGGAGGGGTGCCATCCGGCGACACGCGTCCCGCTCCCGCTCAGCCGGGCGAAGGGGTGCCAGAGGCTAATCCTCTGCCACCCGCTGCCAAGCACCCGCCCCAAGCCGGTACCTGGCGGCGGCTGGCCTGGCCGTCCCGCGGCGCACGGCAACTGCCTGCCAGCGCGGCGAAGACAGCTGACCGGCCGGCAACCAGCCAGCTGTCCGCCCCGCCCAGCCAGCCCCCCGCCACCACGGAGCCACCTGCACTCAGCGCACCCCCACCAGCCCCGGAACCACTTCCCGCTCTCCTTACCCCCCCGATGCCTGCGCCCCCCGCCCCGGAACCACTTCTCGCATCAATCCCATCTCCTGCCGCGGATCAGCCCGCCGACGACGAACTTCCTCCCGCCGAGCCCGGCCAGGCCGCTCCCGCGCAGCCCCCGGCAGCCCTGCCGCCACCCTCAGTTACGCCACCGGCCACGGCCTCCCGCCCGCCCGGCGCACGACATCGCCGACGCCGCAAGTAGAACCGCCACCACAGGCAGGTGCTGGCCGGTGATGTGGCAGATGGCGTTTTGCCAGCTGCCACATTGCCGGTCGGCACCCATTGCCCAGCCTTGGCAGGGCCGACGCCAGCAGCTAGCGCCGGCCGGCCGCCTGAGGACTAGCGGCGAAGGCAGTCTGGACAAGGAGCGGCTCCGCCCGCCGGGTGACCAGGTAGCCACGGCCGGGCGGAAGCGTCTGCGGCTTGACCCCGAAGATCGGCCCCTCATCCTTGCTGGCCGACATCAGCAACGCCGTCGATCCCATTTCGCGCAACCGCTGGATCACCGGCTCGAACATCGCCCGCCCGGCGCCGCCCGCGGACCGCGCCAGGATCAGGTGCAAGCCCGATCTCCCTGGCCTGCGGCAGCAGGTCGACCAGCGGCAGCAGCGGGTTGGTGGCGCCGGCCACCAGGTCGTAGTCATCCACGATGATGAACAGGTCGGAGCCGCGCCACCAGGACCGGTTGCGCAACTGGTCGGCGGTCAGGTCGGCCGGCGGCAGGCGGCTGGCCAGTGCCTCGCGGGCGTCGTTGAGGAGTGCCCCGGCGGCAGCCGAGGAGGGGGCATAACCGATCCGGTGCCCGGTGTCGGCCGCGTCGAGCAGCGACCGCCGGTAGTCGACCACGATGATCCGCGCCTGCTCCAGCGAGAACCGGGTCACGACGCCGTCGGCGATCAGGTGCAGCAGGTTGGACTTGCCGGTCTCGGTGTCGCCGAGCACCAGGAAGTGCGGGTCGGCGGCGAAGTCGAGGAAGACCGGCGACAGCGTCGCCTCGTCCACGGCAAACGGGAGCCGGGTGCCGGTCTCCGCCGGGCCGGGCAGTTCCGCCACGGAGAACGCGCTGGGCAGCAGCCGTACCTCCGGGGCCCGGGGGCCATGCCAGGCGGAGCCGACGGTCTCGGTGAGCTTGCGCACGGCGTCGGGGAGGCTGGCCGCGTCGGGCTGGCCGTCGATGCGCGGCAGCGCGGTGAGGAAATGCAGGCCGTCCCTGGTCAGCCCGCGGCCCGGGGTGCGCTCGGGGACGTTGGCCGCCAGCGTGCGGCCCATCTCCGACTCGTAGGGATCGCCGAGGCGCAGCTCGAAACGGGTGCCGAGCAGGTCTCTGATCGCGGGCCGGAACTCCGACCACTTGTTGGTCGCCGCCACCACGTGAATGCCGTAACCGAGACCGCGCGCCGCCAGCGCGGTGATGTCGAGTTCCAGCTGCTCGTACTCCTGCCGCAGGGTGAGCCAGCCGTCGATCACCAGGAAGATGTCGCCGAAGCCGTCGCCGGAGATCTCTCCGCTGGCCCGCATGGCCCGGTAGGCCGCGATGGACTCGATGCCGCGTTCGGCGAACTCCTGCTCGCGGCGTTCCAGGGTCGCCGCGGACCTCGGCGACCGTGCGGCGGACCCGCTCCGCCTGCCGACGGGTCGCCACGCCGCCCACGTGCGGCAGCCCGGCAGCGCGCCGAGCGTCCCGCCGCCGAAGTCCAGGCAGTAGAACTGGATCTCCTGCGGGGTGTGCAGCAGCGCGAGCGAGCAAATCAGCGTCCGCAGCAGGGTGGACTTGCCGCTCTGCGGGCCGCCGACGACCGCCGGCGTGTCCCGCCGCGCCGGAAAGATCGGCCCACAGCGGATCGCGGCGCTGCTCGTAGGGCCGGTCGACGATGCCAGCGACCGCACGCAGCTTGCCGCGCCAGCGCCAGCCCTCGGCCATGCCGCCGTGCAGCGGGGTGATGGACAGCGGCGGCAGCAACTGGTCGAGGGCGGGCGGCAGGCTCAGCGGCGGCAGCCAGATCTGGTGCGCCTGCGGGCCCTCCCCGGCCAGCTGGCGGATGACGGCCTCGAACAGGCTCTGGCCCGGCCTGGCGGGCTGCTCGCCGTCGCCGGCCGGTGTCAGGGCGCGCCGGCTTCGGCACCACCTTCGGCTTGACGTACCCGGGGGTGTACGGCACCACCATCGGCCGGATCTGCCACGGCGACGCCGCCTCCGGGGCGGCGTCCGGCTCGCCGCCGGCAGGCCCGGACACGTACGCGGCCTTGAACCGGGTCATCTCGGTCGCCTCGGTCTTCAGGTAACCGCTGCCCGGCCGGGACGGCAGCTCGTAGGCGTCCGGCACGCCGAGCACGATCCTGGACTCGGCGGCGGAGTAGGTGCGCAGCCCGATCCGGTAGGAGAGCTGGGTGTCCAGGCCACGGAGCCGGCCCTCCTCAAGGCGCTGCGACGCCAGCAGCAGGTGCACGCCCAGGGACCGGCCGACCCGGCCGATCATCGACGAACAGGTCGATGAACTCCGGCTTGGCCGCGAGCAGTTCGGAGAACTCGTCGAGCACGATGAACAGCGTGGGCACCGGGGCCAGCTTGGCGCCCCGTGCCCGGTCCTGCTCGTAGTCGCGCAGCGAGGCGTAGTTGCCCGCCGCGCGCAGCAGCTCCTGGCGCCGGACGATCTCGCCGTGCAGGGCGTCGCGCATCCGGTCGACCAGCGGCAGTTCCTCCTCCAGGTTGGTGATCACCGCCGAGACGTGGGTCAGCCGCGTCCAGCCCGAGGAACGTCGCGCCGCCCTTGAAGTCGACGAGGACGAAGTTGAGGATCTCCGGTGAGTGGGTCAGCGCCAGGCCCAGCACCAGCGTCCGCAGCAGTTCCGACTTGCCCGAGCCGGTTGCCCCGATGATCAGCCCGTGCGGGCCCATGCCACCCTGCGCGGACTCCTTGATGTCCAGCTCGACGGGCTGGCCGCCGGCGTCAAGGCCGATCGGCACCCGCAGCCGGTTGCGCGCCGCCCGGGCCCGCCACAGGCTGCCCACGCCGAGCGCTTCGGTGTTGTCGATGCCGAGCAGCGTGGTGAGCGTCGTGTTCACCGCCAGCGCGTCCTCGCCTGGCAGTGCCCCGCCCGCGGGGCGCAGCGGTGCGAGCTGGCGGGCAAGCGCTTCCGATTCCGGGACCGAGAGCCGGTCCGCCACGCCGACCTGCGACGAGCTATCCGCTCCGGTGCGGTCACGCGTGATCATCTCAATACGGCCGCCAGCCAGGCGGAGCCGCAGCGACCGAGCCGTCCGGGGCCACGGGCGCGCGGCCGGACAGGTCGAATATCGTCGCACCATCCACGCCCTCGCCGCCGAACTGGTCACCGTAGCCGCCGGGCACGCCGTCGATGATCACCACGTAGTACGGCAGTGAGCAGTCCGCCTTTCCGGGCGTGAACCTCGGCCGGCCGGAGAACTCCGGGCCGAGCATGGCCTCAAGCTGGGCGAGGGCGGGCGCCATCAGGCGGACCGGGCCGGCCGCGTCCCGTTCGGTCGGGTGCAGGTTGTGCGGCAGCCACTTGACCCACCCCCACCGCGCGATCCGGTCCGGCGCGGCGCACACGCAGATCCGCACGTCGTCCGGGGAGTGGAACACGGCGATCTGGGCGATCATCGCCCGGACCATGGCGGCCGCCGCCTCGGCGTCTCCGGAGAGTGCGATCCGGCTGAACGCCCGCAGGGATACCCCGACCGGCAGGCCGGGCAGCCTGGCGTGGGCCCTGATGAACCTCCGCAGGCGCCGGCGCACAGCGGGTCCAGGTCCTCAACCGGCTTGGTCTGCGGCGGCACGAGCCGCACCGCGAGGTGCTGGGTGCCGGTGCCGAGCCGGACGCTGCCGAAGTCGTCGTCGGACGGGCGGCGTTCCCACACCCGGGCAAGATCGCTGCCGGTGATCATCCAGCGCAGTTCGCCTGGCTCGGGGCTGGCCCATTCCAGCGCCTCGCGCTGTGCGGAGGCCACCCGGCGGACCTTGCGGCGCACCTGGCCGAGGTAACGCAGGTAGTCGCGGCGCAGCCCGTTCAGCTTTATCTTGCGGTCGCCACGGCCGCGGGCGAGCTGGCCGAGCGTCATGCCGCCCATGCCGAGGCCCAGCGCGCCGCCGCCCACCCAGCGCAGCGCGCCCGAGCCGGTGCCGGACATCATCGCGACCATGCCGAACGTCATGGCCAGCATCGGCAGGTACGTGAGCATCTGCGAGAACGCGTCACCGGCGGCTTCCGGTATCTCCGGCGGTGGCTCGAGGACGATCTCGCCATGGGGCAGTTCCGGCCCCTCACGGCGCTGGATGCGCCGGACGATGACCGTGCTCACCGCTCGCCTTCCTGCTCCGGCCGGGCGGTCCCGCTCCGCCTCGTTTCCGTGGTAACGATCCATCCTGATTGGGGGATTCTGCTTATATTGAACCGGCCGGCCAGCTCCCGGCGGGCTTTCCGGAGATGTCCCAGGGCCCGGAGGAGTTGCGCGAGGGAGGCCATCGACATGAGCGGCGCTGCCGGGGCGGACACCTGCCGGGTCACCGTCGTCGGGCCGCGCCGCCGGGTGGACCTCGCGCTCCCGGCCCGCATTCCGTTCGCCGAGCTGTTCCCCGCGGTCGCCGACTACGCCGGGCTCGACCAGGACACGGCCAGGCAGGCGGCGTCCGGCTGGGTGCTGCAGCGGCTCGGCCAAGCGCCGTTCTCCCTGGAAGCCACCCCGTTGCAGGCGGGGCTGCGCGACGGCGAGCTGATCTACCTGCGGCCGCGCGAGGCACAACTGCCCGAGCCAGCGTTCGACGACGTGGCCGACGTCATCGCGTCCGGCATCGGCGACCGGCCGGACCGGTGGGGGCCGGGGGAAACCCGCCGCACCGCGCTCGGCGCCGCGGCACTGGCGCTCGGCGGCGGGGCGGCGGCGCTGCTGCTCTCCGGGCCGCCCTGGACCGCCGCCGCGGTGGCCGCGGGCATTCTCGCGGTGCTGCTGCTCGCGGGAGCCGCCGCGCTGTCCCGGGTGGCGGGGGACACCGGTGCGGCCGCGGTACTCGGCTGGATCGCGGTGCCCTACGCGCTCCTCGGCGGCATCCTCGGCAGCGCGGGCGCGATCCCCCTCACCCACCTCGGTGCCCTGGACATGCTGTCCGGCTTCGCCGCCGCGCTGCTCGCCGCGGCCGTGGCGGCGGTGGCGGTGGCCGACGGCGCGGGACTGTTCCTCGGCGCGGCGGGGGCGGCGCTGCTCGGGCCGGCGGGGCATGGCTGGACTACGCGTTCGGCAGCGTCGGGCTGACCGGGGCCGCGGCGCTGATGGCCGCCCTGGCCCTCGGGCTGACCACGCTGATCCCGGCCGTGGCGTTCCGCGTCGGGCGGCTGATGCTGCCCCCGGTGCCCAGGGATGCCGATGAGCTGCGCCGGGACACGCTCACCGTGCAGGGCAGCGAGGTGCTCGACCGGACCGCGGCCGCCGACCGGGTGGTCACCGGCATGGTGTCGGGCATCGGCCTGGTCGGCGGTGCCGCCGTGATCGCGCTCGCGCTCGGGCATGGCTGGCTGCCGCGGGCGATGTGCGGCGTGCTCGGCTGCGCCCTGCTGCTGCGCTCCCGGGTGTTCCGCGGCCGGGCACAGCGCCTGTGGCTGCAGGTTCCCGGGTACGGCGGGCTGGTGCTGCTCGCCGTGGCCGCCGGGCACGCGAAGCCGATCGTGATCACCCTCGCGCCGCTCGCCGCCGGGGCGGCGATCCTGATCGGCGCGGGCACCTGGCTGTCCGCGCACCGGCCGTCGCCGTTCTGGGGACGCGCCGCGGAGGTCGTCGACATGGTGCTCGTGGTCGCGCTGGTGCCGCTCGCGCTCGGCGTGCGCCGGCGTGTTCGGCACCATTCGCGGGCTCTCCGGCTGAGGCCGGCGCGGGAGGCGGAGGCACCATGTTGCAGACCCGCAAGGACCTGCTGCAGGCGCACCGGCTGATGACCAGGCGCGCCGCGCTGGCGCTGCTGCAGGCCGAGCCGGACCCGCCGGACCAGCCGCTGCGCCGGCTGAACGTGGGCATGTTCTCCAGCGTCCTGGTCGCGGGGATCGTGGCCGCGGTGTTCGGTATCTGGGGCCTGATCGCGCCGGGCCAGGCCAGGCGGCCTGACCGCCCCGGACTCGCTGCTCATCGACCAGGCGACCGGGACGCCCGTATGTCCCGTGCCAGCACGGGAAGCTGTGCCCGGTGCTGAATTACGCCTCGGCCAGGCTCGCCCTGAACACCAGCACGCCGAACCAGCGCGACGTGAGCCAGGCATCGCTGGCCCGCTACCCGCGGGGACCGGAGATCGGCATCGCCGGACTGCCGCCGCTGCCGGCCCCGGCATGCTGGCCGGCCAGCCCTGGTCGGTCTGCGTCCAGACCGAATACAGCGCGGCCACGCTGGCCAGCCGCACCGTGACGACCCTGGTCGGCGGGCAGTCCGTCGGCGGCCAGCCGATGTCCGGCGGCGACGCGCTCGTCGTCGCGGCCGGGGGCGAGGACTGGCTGGTCTGGCACGGCGAGCGGATGCTGATCCCGCCCGCGCAGCAGACGCCCATCCTCACCGCGCTGGGGTTCGTGCAGACCGCGGAGCAGGTCCCGCTCTCCTGGCTGGACGCCTTCTCGCAGGGGCCCGACTTCGCCCCGCCGGCGGTGGCCGGATTCGGCCTGCCGGTGGCCCACGGCCCGGCCGGCCGCCCCGCCCGCATCGGCCAGGTGTTCGTCACCAGCCCGGGCGCGCCGCAGTACTACATGCTGACCCGCCAGGGCCTGGCCCCGGTGACCAGTACCGAGGCGAAGCTCCTCGACGCCGCCACCGGCCAGGTGCCGCAGGGGACGGTGACCACCGCCCAGGCGGCGAACCACCACGGCAGCCTGTCCGCCGGCGGCATGCCGCTCACCATGCCGGTCCCGGCGGACCGGAACGTCAGCCCGCGCGCGCCGCTGTGCGTGGTGTACTCCGGCCCGGCGGCGACCGGGCCGCTGGCCGGGCGCGTCACGGTGGGCGGCCGGGTGCCCGCGGGCGGCCTGGCGACCGGCACGGGCACGTACGTGAACCGGATAGCCATGAAGCCGGGGACCGCCGCGCTCGCGGCGGTGGTGCCCGCCCTTCCGCCGGCCTCCTCGTCCCCGGCGCCGAGCGGGCAGCGGCCGGACGTGACGAGCTACTTCCTGGTCACCGGCGGCGTCAGGTACGGGCTCGCCGCGCCGGGCGTCGCCGCCGTGCTCGGGTACGACCTGGCCCGGCAGCAGACCCTGGTGCCGGCGAGCGTGGTCGACCTGATCCCGCAGGGCCCGGCGCTCGATCCCGCCGCGGCCAGGGACCGGGTTTCCGGCTGATTATTACGAGTAACGGCCGGTGCGCATAACGCAGTGCGCGAAACGGCGGTTCAGCGAATAGAACGGCGGTTCAGCGATAGTCGTTTTGGATGAAATTTTTGTAACGGCCACGCTTCGCGCCAAGCGGGCCGGCCAGGCGACGTGCAGGTCAGTCAGGTCCTCGTGGGCCACGGCCGGCGCGGCGCGGCGGAATGCGCCAAGATTGGCCGGATCATGATTTTCTGTTCCGGTTGACACCGGTTTCGAGGCCTGGATAGATACTGCCTGGATGCCGCCCGGGGCTCGCCGGCCTTCTCCGCCCGGCCAGGCCACGATCGCGGCAGCAGGAGCAGGGACCTCAGCACGCAGAGATACGGCTTGGCACAGGGATTACGACACAGGGAGGTACTGCTATGGCAGCCGAGTCTGCCGTTAACAGGACGGCGATGGCCACCGCGGCGAAGCAGGTGGAAGACGCCGTCGCGCAGGTGCGCGGGCAGCAGGCCCAGCTCGCGGGCTTCCACGGCGACATGATGAACGGCTGGCAGGGCGAGGCCGCCAGCGCGTTCACCGCGGCCTACGAGGCCTTCAACGCCGACTTCACCCAGGTGATCAACGCGCTGCAGGAGTTCTACCCGAAGCTGACCACCACGCGGTCCCGGTACGAGGCGAACGAGCAGACGCTGATGTCGGCGTCGAACCGGGTCGCCAGCCAGATCAACCGCTGACGGCGAGCCCTGAGTCTGTGACGGAACGGGAAGGACAGCGACGATGAGCGAGTACACCCGGGCAGTGTTCGGTTCCCTGGCGCAAGGCGAGGCCGACTTCGCCCGCATCTACGCCCAGGTGCAGGAGACCACCCAGACCCTGGAGGGCCAGCTGAACTCCAGCCTGGTGCAGTGGGACGGCCAGGCGAAGGAGGCGTACGCGGTGGCCAGGGCAAAGTGGCAGGCGGCCGAGGCGAACATGGCGGCGGTGCTGAACAACCTGCGCGCGGTCGCCGGTGAGGCGAACGTGAACTACCAGGTCACGGAGGCGTCCAACGCCGGGCTGTGGGCCTGAGCACAGGGAGCCCGTCGATGAGCGGCAGCTACCGGGGCTCGGCAGTGCCTCCCGTTGGCGGCATCAGCTACCACGGGTACACGCCGCCGGCGAACTGGCAGGACCCCGCGGTGTCCGGGCAGGACCTGACGGTCCACCGGGATGTGCTCCGCGAGGTGGCGAGCCAGATCAGCGCACTGGCCGGGGAACTACAGGGCGTGATCAGCGCCTGGCAGGGACAGGCCGCCGGTGCGGCAAACTCCGGTGTGGTGGGCGCGTGGCCCGAGGCGCAGCAGCTTGCCGCGGTGATCGGGCGGTCGTCTTCCGGGTTCGGCCAGTACTCCGGCGATCTGCGCCAGGCACACAGCGACACGGCGACCCGGATCACGATCTCGGCGCAGCGGTACGACGCGACCGAGCAGGCCAACGTCAGCCTGGCGAACGCCAGCCATGACCCGTCGGCGGTCATCGTCGAGAGCGGCGGGAACAACGTTCCCGTGGACCCCGGCTACGGGAAGAACTGGACGCCGCAGCAGCGGGAGGCCTACGCCCGGACCCAGCGCCTGGTCAACATGACCGGCGGCGGCGAGGTCTGGAACGGCACGTTCCCGATCAGCGCCGCGTCCGGGTTCATGCAGGCGGGCACCGCCGGGTACACCTGGCAGCAGGTGCAGGCCCTGCTGAGCAACACCGATCCGGGCGCGATCTCGTCGGCCGGATCGGCGTACGGCCAGCTGGCCGGCAAGCTGACCGAGGTCGCCAGCAAGGTGGCGGGCCTGGGCCACACCCTCGCCGGAAGCTGGGGCGGATCGACCGCGCTGACCGCGGTCAGCCAGGTGCAGCAGCTCTACCAGACCGCGGCCGACATGCAGGCCAACGCCTGGCAGGCGCAGCACGCGCTGACCTGGTACGGATCGGTGCTGGGCGCGTTCAAGGCCAACCTCCCGCAGCCGGCCTCGCAGCATCCCGCGGACGTGGCGGCGGCCAACCAGGCGGCGCAGCAGCGGATGGCGGCGCTCAACGGGCACATCCAGACCGCCTACTACGCGATGCCCGGCGCGGTGAACAAGAACCTCCCGCCGAAGCTGGCGGGCACCGGCGGCAGCGCATCGCCCTCGTCCGCCACGGGCGCCGGGCGCACCGGCGGGCCGTCGTTCTCCGCCGCCAGCCCGGGTGGCGCGGGTGGCGGGCCCGGTGCGGGCACCGGGCCAGGGCCCGGCGCGCCCGGCGGTCCCGGCGCGGCCGCGGGCTTCCCGCCACCGGGCAGCACCGCGCCCCCGCCTGGCACCCCGCCCCCGATCGGCACCCCGCCCCGGCCAGCCATCTGGCCGGGGCGGGACCGGGCACGGGCAGCACGGCGCCGGGCGCTCCCGGCGGGACGGTTCCGGGCGGCGGAACTCCCGGTGGTACCACGCCGGGCGGGCGCAGGCGGCGTCGTGCCGCCAGGGCCAGGCGGCGGTGCCCCCGGCGGGGACGGCGTTCCGCCCGGCGAAGGCACGGTGCCCGGCGGCAGCGCCATTCCGCCGGGCGAGGGCACGGTGCCCGGCGGCGGCGTTCCCCCCGGGGAGGGCACGGTGCCCGGTAGCGGCGGCATCCCGCCGGGCGAGGGCACGGTGCCCGGCGGCAGCGGCATCCCGGGCGGCGGCCGGCTCGGCGGCCTGCCCGGCGAGGATCCCGTGCCCGGCGGCGTCACGCCCGGTGAGCCCGCCGGCGCGGTGTCCGGCGTGCCGCCGGCCGGCGGGGTTCCCGGCGAGCCGGGGGCGCCCGGCGACCCGGCCGGGCTCGGGGCAGGAGCCGAGGCCGGCCCGGGTAACGCCATGGAGGGCGGCATGTTCCCGATGACCGGGTCGGCCGGTGGCGGCGCCGGGGCGGGCAGCTTCGACCGGGCCAGGCAGTCCTGGATCACGGAGGACGACGGCACCTGGGGTCCCGAAGGCGGCCTGGGCGGCGGCGCGGCAGGCGGTGACGGCTTCGTCATGCCCGTCGGCCCGGGCGGCAACGGCCAGGGCCGTGAGCAGCACCGGGCCAGGCAGGCGTGGCTGGCCGAGGAGGACGACCTGTGGGGCGCCGGGGAACCCGCGGTGCCCCCGGTCCTCGGCAGGTAGGCAGGCGCTCCGGTCCAGGCAGTTCCTGGCGTGCCCGGCTCCGGCGGAGAATACTTCCGCCGGAGCCGGGCACGTCCGTGCAGAGAGGATCTCGATGACCGGCGCGGGCCCGTGAGCACGAACCTGTTCCCCTCCCCCGGCCGCGGGCCGTCCGGTGGCGGTGCGCCGGCCCCGCCGGTCAGCGCCGGGCCGCGCCGGCGGCGGAAGCCGGCGGGCCGCATGGGCCTTCCCGCCATGGCCGGCACCGCGGCTCTCGCGGTGCTCGCGGCGGCGTGCGACGGCGGCCACAGCACACCGCGGCACCCGGCCAGCCCGGCGGCCGCCAGCAGCCCCGCGACGGCCAGCCCCGGGCCGTCCGGCCCGGCCGCCGGGATCGTGTCCTACCCGGTGCGGGTGGGCAGCTACCGGCTGGTGAACAAGGCCGACCGGCCGGTCACCGCCACCACGAAGGACAGCAAATTCCCGCAGAGCTTCTCGTTCGCCGCCACGGCCAGGGACGGTTACTACCTCCCCGGCCATCAGCGGCACCAGATCGTGTACCTGATCGCCGGGCGGCTGGCGCCGGGCGTGACCCCGGCCGCCGCGATCGCCGGCTATCTGGGCAGCTTCTCCGGCCAGGAACTGCACCTGACGGCCGAGCCAGCCGGCCCGCTGGGCGGCGCGGTGAAATGCTGGGTGGCCGGCGGGATCACGTTCTGCATGTGGGCCGACAACGGCACCTACGGGGTCTTCGACTACCAGCCGCCGCTCGGCCTGGACACCGCCCTCATCCACCACCTGGCCGGCGTGGTGCCCCGGTTCCGCGCGGCCATGGAGCGGGGCTAGCGTCTCACCGCGGCGGCAGGTCCCCGGGCTGGTCGACGGGGAATCCGTAGGTGTCGATGACCACGCCGCCGGCGCAGCGGGCGAGTGCCAGCGCTGCCGCGGCGACCTGCCGGCAGATCTCCGGGGCCACCGTCGCCACCGGGAACTTGGTCCGCAGGTCCCAGCGGCCGGGCTGCTTGTCCCGCAGGTCGCCGACGGCCGGCGGCGGCAGGGCCAGCCTGGACCGGGACAGCCGCGGCGGCCAGTACGCCACGAAGAACACCGGCTCCTGCTCGGTGACGAGGTAGTACGCGCCGGGCACACCGGTGTCCGCCTCGAAGACCAGCTCGCCGGTGCCCGTGTACGGCTGGAGCACCC
Source organism: uncultured Actinomycetes bacterium (assembly GCA_963730235.1). Lineage (GTDB taxonomy): Bacteria > Actinomycetota > Actinomycetes > Streptosporangiales > Streptosporangiaceae > DASXKD01. The sequence continues at coordinate 34,046 of CAVSRH010000016.1, read as the reverse complement.
CGATCACCTGCTCGGCCGGCAGTTCCTGCGCGCTGTACACCGACGCGCGCAGCCGCAGGTCCATCGGCGGCCGCTCGTCGTGCAGCGTGCCGCCCAGCCGCACCGCCAGGCCGCGGATCAGCCGTTCGGCATCCTGCCATTTCAGGCTGTCCGGGCGGGACCGGCTGGTGCCCCCCTCGACGATGGCCGCGTAGTACCCGGCGGTCATGCCGCCGGGCAGCCTGGCCTGCCTGGCCACGTCGGGCGTCACCGTGACCGGGCCGTACAGCTCCACGCCGTTGTGGAAGACGAACCTGTCGCCCTCGACACCGGCCGCCGGGTCGTAGCGCAGCACGGCCGCCGCCATGCCGTCGGCCGGGTCGGCGGGAAACAGCACGGCGGGGCCGCGGGCCAGGCGGCCGGGGGTGCGGTCAAACAGCGCCATGCCGCACCCCCTCAGCCGCCCGTCCGGTGGGCGGCGGGCAGCGGGCTGGGGAGTTGCCGGGCACGACCTACCCCGCCGTGGTGCCCAGTCCGCGCTCGCGGAGCTGATCTGCCATCCAGAGCCGGGCCTGCCGCTCGGTGAGCGTCTCCGGCAGCAGTGACATCAGGAACAGGGCGAGGATGAGCGCCGGGCAGAACAGGAACACCACGGCGGCGGCCAGCACGGCCACCAGGTACCCGATCTGCTTCAGGCCGCTGAGGAAGGCGCCACCCCGGCCCTGGCGGGCCCGCATCACCGTCCGGGCACGGCCCGGTGGCGATGGCGTGTTCCAGCGCCGCGCCATCCGGACGGCGACGTAGCCGAGCACCGCGATCGCCACCACCACGTCGATGCTGAGCAGGATCGTGAAGCCGGTATGGGACGAGTGCCGGATCGAGGTGAAGATGCCCACGTCGATTCCCGCGATCAGGAGCAGCGCCACGGCCCACATCAGCGACAGGGCCGCCCGCCGGGCCCAGTATCCGCCGCGCCGGTCGTACCAGGTGAGGCCCAGCCCGGGCAGCGCCGGGATGTCGACGTCGCGCGGCAGGGAGTTGCGCGGCGGCAGGGCAGCGGCGTCCGGCATCCGCACCTCACCCGTCGCCATGCTCAGAAGATACTTGTGATCCCATGCCAGATGCTCTCACCGACGTGCGCGACGTCCTGGCCCGTCTTGACCGCACTGTCGCCGATGCCGTCGAAGACGCCGCCCACCACGCCGTACTTGTTGATGTCGGCGCCCCAGTTCTCGTCGATCAGGTTGTGCGCGAAGTCACCGACACCGTAGGCGACGACACCACCGACGAGAACGCCGGCGCCGCCGGCGCCGACCGAGACGACCAGGCCGCTGGCGCCGAGGCCGGTCAGGGCCCCGGCGGCGGCGCCGGTGGCGGCGATGCCCACCCCGGTGCCGACACCGAGCGCGGCCAGGTTGCCCGCGGCCTCGCCCGGGTAGGCGACATAGGCGGGCACGCCCTTCGCCATGTCCTCCTGGGCGCTGAAGTAGGTGCCGGCCCCGGCCGCGGCGAGGTCCACGAAGGGGATGCCGGCGCCGGCCCTGGCCAGGTCGCCCGCGACACCGCCCATGCCGTCCAGCGAGTCCCCGACCGGGGTGATGTCGCTGGGGCTGAACCCGGTCACCTTGGTGAACCAGTTCTCGTTGCCCTCGGCGCCGGCCAGGTCCGACTCCGCGGAGTTCAGCGTGTTCTTCGCGGCGTTGAATTCCTGCCGGTTCTCGGCCGACCAGGTCCCGAACCGGCCGTCCGCCTGGCGAGCATCCTCGATCGCCTGGGTCTTCGCGTCCGCGAGTTCGGACTTCGCATGCCCGACCCGCAGATCGACGAAGCCGCGGTAGCGCGTCTGCGCGCCGAGGAAACCGGCCAGCACGTCGGCGAGGGCGGTCAGGTCACCCTTGGACAGCCCGCTGCCGTCCCCCCCGCCGCTGTCGTGCTTGCCGAGAATCGCGTCGCCGATCCCCTGCAGCGCGGCCGCCGCCTGGTTCCGCGCGTTGACCGCGTCGATCATGCACCGGTTGTAGAACCCCTGATAGCTGGCCCGCCAGCTTTCCGCGGCCGGGCTGGCCAGGCAGACGTCGGGCGGCTGCCCGTCCGAGCCGATCGGCACGCCGTGCCCGGACGCCTGGTCGGCCGCCTGCTCCAGCGCACTCTCGATCTTGGACAGGGTGACCGCCAGCCAGTTCACGATGTTCCCGGTCGAGGAGGTCACGGTCGCCAGTGCGGACGCGCCCGCCGCGTCGTGATCCCAGGCCGTACTGAACGCCGAGGCCGCCGCCCCCTGCCAGCCGGCCGCGCCGACGACCTGCTTGACCTTGCCGTCCAGGGCGGTGGCCACGCCGTTGATCTCCGGCACGTATCCGTACAGCGTGCCCGCGTAGGCCGACAGGCCGTGGATGTCGCCGCCGATCCAGTCGCTGGAGAACGGGGCCAGCGCGGACGGTGCCTTCGCCCCTGACGATGCCACGCCCGCCTCCCTCAGTGGATCCGCGCCGGGTCACTGACCTGCTGCGCCAGCGTGGTCAGCGACTCCTCGGTGCGCGCGTACCGGTCGTGTGCGGTCTGCAGCTTGGTGCCGTTGCCGTCGATGTCGGCGCCGATCTGCAGGTGCACCAGGGTCAGGGTCTCGACCACCGCGTTCAGGCTCTCGTTGAACGCCGCCGACCCGCCGTCGGGCAGGGCTGTGCAGGCATCCGGCATGATCGCCTGAAAGGTCGCCGCCTCACTGTGGAACGTGCCCGCAGCCGACGCCAGGTCCGACATGACGACCTGGAAGCCACCACTGCCCACCGCTGCCTCCTGCGGGGTTTGCCGGGGCGCCCGATCGGGAGCCACCGGTCAGTCGAGGCTCCGATCGAGCGTCTCAAGATCGGAGTACTGCCAGCGCCACGCACCGGGCGCCACCTGGGGGTCGAGCACCACCTCCGGCACCCCGCCCGCCGCGGCCAGTTCGCGGACCGTGCGCAGCGGCAGGGCGAGCCACGGCTGGGCCGCGCCGAACGCCGCGACGAGGTGCCGGACCGAGCTGAACACCGGCAGCACGTCGGTGCCATCGGTGCCCGGGCGCACCTCGAACACGATCTCGGTTCGCTCGTGCGCGGGATGGGCGGGCGCGATCACGATGTCCGGCAGCACCGGCCCGTCGCGCAGCGAACCGCCACCAGCCTGGGATCCGTTCCCGGCAGAGTGCATCCGTTGCCTCCTGGCCGGCGGCCGCGGATCGCCGCCGGTGAGCGCTGACCGGACTAAAGTGCGCACGTTGCGCCAATGACCGGAAATGACTCTAGTCCGTACCGATACGCCGCGAGCGGAATGGCGCTAGATCACCCGGTGACCAGTGCGCGGGCCGCGTCGATGTCCAGGCGCATCTGGCCGACGAGCGCGTCCACCGAGTCGAACCGGACCATCCCGCGCAGCCTGGCCGCGAAGTCAACCGCCACGTGCACGCCGTAGAGGTCCAGGTCGTCCCGGTCGAGCGCGTACGCCTCCACGACGCGGTGCTGGCCGTCGAAGGTCGGGTTGGTGCCGACGGAGATCGCCGCGGGCCAGCGATCCGTCTCGTGGCCATCGGCATCGAGGCTGGCCAGCCAGCCGGCGTACACCCCGTCCGCCGGGATGGCCGTGTACGCCGCGGTCTCCAGGTTGGCGGTGGGAAAGCCGAGCGCCCGGCCGCGCCGGTCGCCGCGCACCACCACGCCCTCGACGCGATGTGGCCAGGCCCAGCCCGCGCGCGGCACCGGCCACATCCCCGGCCGCCAGCAGGTCCCTGATCACGCTGGACGACATCGTGACGCCGTCCTGCGCCAGCAGCGGGACGCCCTCGGCGCGGAAGTCGTACTTCTCCCCCAGCTCCGCCAGCAGGGCAAGGTCGCCCGCGGCGCGATGGCCGAACCGGAAGTTCTCCCCCACCACGGCGCGCCGGGTGTGCAGCCGGTCGGCCAGCACCGCCCGGACGAACTCCTCCGGGCCCAGCTGGGAGAACGCAGGGGTGAACTCCAGCACGCAGACCGCGGCGGCGCCCAGTTCCGCCAGCAGCTGCGCCCGGCGCCGCAGGCTGCACAGCAGCAGGGGGTGGGAGCCGGGCCGGATCACCCCGGCCGGGTGCGGGTCGAACGTGACGACCACCAGCGGCAGGCCGAGTTCGCCCGCGGCCGCGGCGGCCGTGGTCACGATCCGCTGGTGCCCACGGTGGACGCCGTCGAAGACGCCTATGGTCACCACGGAGGGCCCCCAGGCGCGCGGCACCTCGTCCAGGCCCATCCAGCGCTCCACGATGCTGCTCCTCCGCCTTCCGCCAGGCCAGTTGCTGCCCCGGGCTCGTCACGGCCCCTGGTCAAAGCCTGCCACGTCGCCGGCGCGCTCAGCTCGCGCCGGGGGTGAACACCACCACGGGCCTGGTCTGGCCGTCCTTCTCCTCGACCAGGGCGATCAGCGTGCCGTCGGGGGCGAACGCCGCCGCCGGGCCCGGTCCCGCGTCCTGGCCGGCGGCCAGCCGGCCGCCGTGGGAGAGCAGCCGGGCCTCCTCGCCGGTGAGCTGCCGCGACGGGAACGCGTCCGCGGCCGCACGGGCCAGCGGGATCAGCGACAGTTCCGCCTCAAGCTGGCCCAGGGTCCGCGCCATGGTGAGGTCGTAGGAGCCGGCCCTGGTCCGCCGCAGCACGGTCACATGCCCGCCGACGCCGAGCGCCTCCCCCAGGTCGCGGGCGAGGGCCCGGATATAGGTGCCGCTGGAACAGGTCACCGCGACGTCGACATCCAGCAGATCCCCGGCGGCGCGCCGGTCCGATAGCACGCGGAACGAACTGACGGTCACCGCCCTGGGTGCCAGGACCGGCGCGGTTCCGGCCCTGGCCAGCCGGTAGGCCCTCGTCCCGGCGACCTTGACCGCGCTGACCGCCGGCGGGACCTGCTGGATCGCGCCGGTCAGCGGCGCCGTCGCGGCGCGGACCGCGTCCAGAGTCACCGCACCGGCCGGGGCGCCGGAGACGACCGTGCCCTCGGCGTCGTAGGTGTCGGTCGCCTGGCCGAGCCTGATCGTGGCCAGGTATTCCTTCTCGCTCAGCGCCAGGTGCCCGAGCAGCCGGGTGGCCTTCCCCACCCCGGCGACCAGCACGCCCGTGGCCATGGGGTCCAGAGTGCCGCCGTGGCCGACCCGGCGGGTCCCGGTGATCCGGCGCAGCCTGGCCACCACGTCGTGGGAGGTCATCCCGCCGGGCTTGTCGACGATCACCAGCCCGTCAGCGGTGCTCACCGGCCCAGGCCGGCCGTGGCGCCGTCCCCGCTCTCGTCTGCGTCGTCGTCCTCGTCGTCGTCGTCCTCGTCCTCGCGCGGCCGGGACACGGTAGGGATCCGGGTCACCGGCGGGCTCGGCGCCCTCCCTGGCCTGTGCCAGGGCCGCGTCGGCGGCGCGCGCCCGGGCGACCAGGTCCTCCATGTGGCGCGCGCCCTCGGGCAGGGTGTCCTGGACGAAGGCCAGCGACGGGGTGTGCCGCAGCCCGGTCTGGCGCCCGACCTCGGAACGGATCAGCCCGGTGGCGCTCCGCAGCGCCGCGGCCGTGCCCTCCTGGTCCTCCGCCGAGCCGTACACCGTGTAGTAGACCGTCGCCTCGCGCAGGTCACCGGTGAGCTTGGCGTCGGTGATGGTGACGAAGCCCAGCCGGGGGTCCTTCACCCGGTGCTCCAGCATTTCGGCCACGATCCGCACGATCCGGTCAGCGAGCCTGTTCGCCCGGCCTTGGTCCATGACCCTTCACTCCTCCTCGCTCACCAGGCGGAACCGCGCGGACAGCAGTTCGATGTCCGGCCGCGCGGCGACCAGGCGCTCACAGGCATCGAGCACCTCGGTCACGTGCGCGGCCGTGGATGCCACCGCCGCCACGCCGATCTCCGCCCGCCGCAGGCGTGTCCAGGCTGCCCGTCTCGGCCACGGCCACGCCGGGGTGGCGGCGGCGCACCTCGGCGATGATCGACGCCACCGCGGAACGCTTCTGCTTGAGCGACCGGATGTCGCCGAGCAGCACGTCCAGCGTCAGCGCACCGACATACACCGTCCGCCGCCTAGGGCAGGCGCCCGGATCAGTCCCGCGGCTTCTCCCGCATCTCGTAGGTCTCGATCACGTCGCCGAGGTGGATGTCGTTGTAGCCGATGCCGATACCGCACTCGAAGCCCTCGCGGACCTCGGTGACGTCATCCTTGAACCGGCGCAGCGAGTCGACCGTGAGGCTCTCCGACACCACAACGCCGTCGCGGACCAGGCGCGCCTTGCTGCCGCGGTTGATCGTGCCCGAGCGGACGATGCTGCCGGCGATGTTGCCGGCCCGCGGCACCCGGAAGATCTCCCTGACCTCCGCGGTGCCGAGCTGCACTTCCTCGAACTCGGGCTTGAGCATGCCCTTGAGGGCCGCCTCGATCTCCTCGATGGCCTGGTAGATGACCGTGTAGTAGCGGATGTCGACGCCCTCGCGCTGGGCGAGCTCGCCCGCCCGGCCGGCCGGCCGCACGTTGAAGCCCACGATCACCGCTTCGGAGGCGATCGCCAGGTTGACGTCGTCCTGGGTGATCGCGCCGACGCCGCGGCCGATGACCCGGAGCACCACGTCCTCGCCCACGTCGATCTTGAGCAGCGCGTCCTCCAGGGCCTCCACAGACCCGGACACGTCACCCTTGATGATGAGCAGCAGTTCCTCCCGCTCACCCGACTTGAGCGCGGACTCCAGGTCCTCCAGGGTGACCCTCGGCCTGCGCTGCGCGAACTGCGCGGTGCGCTCCCGCGCCTCGCGGCGCTCGGCGATCTGCCGCGCCATCCGGTCGTCGGCCACGACGAGGAAGTTGTCGCCGGCCCCGGGCACCGCGGTGAGCCCGAGCACAAGGACGGGCCGGGACGGCGGCGCGTCCTTCACCGGCTCGCTGTTCTCGTCGAGTAGCGCGCGGACCCGGCCGAACGCCTCGCCGCACACGATCGAGTCGCCGACCTGGAGCGTGCCGCGCTGCACCAGCACCGTGGCCACCGGGCCGCGGCCGCGGTCCAGGTGCGCCTCGATCGCCACGCCCTGCGCGTCCTGGTCCGGGTTGGCCCGCAGGTCAAGCTCGGCGTCGGCGGTCAGGATGATCGCCTCCAGCAGATCCTGGATGCCGATGCCCTCCCTGGCGGACACGTCCACGAACAGCGTGGTGCCACCGAACTCCTCGGCCACCAGGCCGTACTCGGTGAGCTGGGACCGCACCCGCGCCGGGTCCGCGCCCTCCTTGTCGATCTTGTTGACCGCGACGACCACCGGCACACGGGCCGCCTGGGCATGGTTCAGCGCCTCCGTGGTCTGCGGCTTCACGCCGTCGTCCGCGGCCACGACGAGCACGACCAGGTCGGTGGTCTCGGCGCCGCGGGCCCGCATGGCGGTGAACGCCTCGTGGCCCGGGGTGTCGATGAAGGTGATCTTGCGCTCCCGGTCGTCCACCTCGGTGGTGACCTGGTAGGCGCCGATGTGCTGGGTGATGCCGCCGGCCTCGCGGGCCACCATGTTGGTGTGCCTGATGGCGTCGAGCAGCTTGGTCTTGCCGTGGTCCACGTGGCCCATGACGGTGACCACCGGCGGCCGCGACTGGAGGTCGGCATCCTCGCCCTCGTCCTCGCCGAACTCGATGTGGAACGATTCGAGCAGCTCGCGGTCCTCTTCCTCGGGCGACACGACCTGCACGTTGTAGTTCAGTTCCGCACCCAGCAACTGCAGCGTCTCGTCGTTGACCGACTGGGTCGCGGTGACCATCTCGCCCAGGTGGAACAGCACCTGGACCAGGGACGCCGGGTTGACGCCGATCTTGTCGGCGAAGTCGCTCAGCGACGCGCCGCGGGACAGCCGGATGGCCTGGCCGTTGCCGCGCGGAATCTGCACCCCGCCGATCGCCGGGGCCTGCATGTTGTCGAACTCCTGGCGCCGCTGCTTGCGCGACTTACGGCCGCGCGACGGCCGCCCGCCGGGACGCCCGAACGCGCCCTGGGTGCCGCTGCGGCCACGGCCACCGGCACCGCCGGGCCGCCCGCCACCGCCACCGCTGCCGACACCACCTGGCCGCGGGGGGCCACCGCCGCCGGGACGGGTACCCACGCCGGGGCCGCCGCGGCCGCCGCCGGGGCGCGCACCGGTACCGGGCCCGCCGCGGCCGGGACCACCCGGGCCACTGCGGCCGGCCGCCGGGCGCGGCGGCATGTTGCTGGGACTGGGCCGGGGACCGCCGGGGCGGGGACCGCCGGGGCGTGCCACATCCGCCGGGGACGGACGGCCGGAGCCGCCGGCCGGGCCGCGGGCCACCTGGCCCGGCCGGGCTACCCGGGCGTCCCTGACTCGGCTGCCCGGTGCGCGGCGGGGCCGGGCGGGCCAGGCCCATCCCGGTCGCCGTCGGGCTGTAGGGGTTGTTGCCGGGCCGCGGGCCCGGACGCGGCGCACCACGCGGGCCGGGCCGCGGGGCCGGAGCGCCGCCAGGTCCCGGCCGCGGGCTGGGCTGGGGCGAGCCACCCTGAGCCGGGGACGGCGCGGGCCGTGCCGGGGGCGGGGAGAACGGCACCTGCGGCGCGGGCGCCGACGGGGCCTGTGCCGACCGGGCCGGGCCGGCCGCCGGAGCGGCGGGCGCCGGAGCCGCCGCAGCGGGCTCCGCGGCGGTAACCCGGCCGGGCGAAACACCATCACCGGCTGCCCGAGGGGCCACTGGTTCCTCCGTGACGGGCCCGGGTGACGGCGCCCTGGGGGTGCCTGCCCGGTCCGGGGCGGGCGCGCTGCGCCCGTCCTGACTGGCCTTGGGTGCGGCCGAGGCAACCTGGCCATCGACCCTGCGTGCGTGGGACTGCTTGGGACCCTGCGCCGCGAACGCTTCTTTGAGCCTGCGGACGACGGGCGCCTCGATTGTGGAGGACGCCGACCGCACGAACTCGCCCATCTCCTGGAGCTTGGCCATCACGGCCTTGCTCTCTACGCCGAACTCCTTCGCGAGTTCATAAACCCGGACCTTCGCCACTGCGCTCCCTCTGCTCGGTCCGGGATCGCCGGACCATCGGGCCAGCCAGGGCGCGAGGCTCCGGCCGGCGTCAGATTCTGTTCATCGCCGCGTTCTCATCGGGCGCTCATCACAATCGGATCCTGCTTTCCCGGCTGTAACGCCGTTTACGTCCCGCCCAGGGCTGGCCACCCCAGACGGCCCTGACCGGGCCTCCTCGCACAACTGCGCCAGATACTGCCCGAGCACGGCGGTGACGGCGGGCCCGTTCAGCCGGAGCGCCCGGCTGAATCCACGCCGACGTTGTGCTTGCTCAAAGCAACTCTGGCTCGGATGCACGTAGGCGCCCCGACCAGGCAGCCGCGCCTGTGGGTCAGGGACAACCTCATCCCCGCGCCGCACGACGCGCAGCAAGTCAGACTTGGCCGCGCGGGCCTTGCATCCCACACAGGTCCGGACCGGAGGCCCGGATCGCGGGGCAGGCAGGGACCGCCTGGCCATTCCGGTCGTAAGCTTACCGCGCCGGCGCATCGCTGGTGCCACGGCCGGCGCGCGGATCTGTGCCGCCGCTCCCCGGCCTGGCGCCGCGGTCCCTTCCGTGGCCCCCGTCGCGGTCCCCGCCGGGCCTCCTGCCTGCGGTGTCACCGCTGCCCGGATTGTCGGAGTGGATGTCGATCTTCCAGCCGGTGAGCTTGTGCGCCAGCCGCGCGTTCTGCCCCTCTTTGCCGATGGCCAGGGACAACTGGTAGTCCGGCACGATCACCTGGGCCAGCCTGGCGTCCGCGTCCACGATGTTCACGCGGGACACCCTGGCCGGGGACAGGGCGTTGGCCACGAACTCCGCGGAGTCCTCCGAGTAGTCGACGATGTCGATCTTCTCCCCGTGCAGTTCGGTCATCACGTTCCTGACCCGGCTGCCCATCGGCCCGATGCAGGCGCCCTTGGCGTTCACGCCGCTCTGGTGCGAGATCACCGCGATCTTGGTGCGGTGTCCGGCCTCGCGGGCGATTGCGACGATCTCCACCGCACCCGAGGCGATCTCCGGTACCTCCAGCGAGAAAAGCCGCTTCACCAGGCTGGGGTGGGTCCGGGACAGCGTGATCGACGGCCCGCGGTAGCCCTTGCGGACGTGCAGCACGAAGCAGCGCAGCCGTTCGCCGTGCACGTAGCGCTCGCCGGGCACCTGCTCGGTGGGCGGCAGGATCGCCTCGACCTTGCCCAGGTCGACCAGGACCGCGCGGGGATCCTTGCCCTGCTGGATCACGCCGGCCACGATGTCGCCCTCGCGCCCGGCGTACTCACCGAAGGTCAGTTCGTCCTCGGCGTCCCGCAGCCGCTGCAGGATGACCTGCCGCGCGGTGGTGGCGGCGATCCGGCCGAAACCGGCGGGGGTGTGGTCGTACTCGCGCAGCACCTCGCCTTCCTCGCCGGTCTCCGCCGCCCAGACGGTCACGTGCCCGCTGCGGCGGTCCACCTCGACCCGGGCGGTCGGGGCCGCGTCACCCGACTTGTGGTAGGCGACGAGCAGCGCATCCTCGATGGCCTTGATCGCCAGGTCCATCGAGATGTCCTTCTCGCTCTCCAGGCCGCGCAGGACGCTCAGGTCAATGTCCATCCTGGCCCCCGTTCCCCGCACGGGCGCGATCAAGCCGGGGCCCGGCCCCGGCTTCGCCCGCGTCGGCCCGGCCGAATTCGACCTGCACCTGCCCGGGGCCGAGCTCGGCGTAATCGAGCTCGACCTGGTCGCCGTCGATGTCCAGTGTCACCGAGGTGTCGCCGGCCACGAGAATCCGGCCCTGGATGGTCGGCGGCCGCCGGGGCGCTTCCGCCCGGCCCTGGCCGTCCCCGCCCGCCACCGCGAGCGGCGCGCTGACCAGCCGGCCACGGGCGCGGCGCCAGTGCCTGGGCTCGGTGAGCGGGCGGTCCACGCCTGGGGAGGACACTTCGAGGGTGTAGGGGACCTCGCCCATCGCGCCGCTGGCGTCCAGGTGCACCGACACCTCGCGGCTGATCTCGGCGATAGCGTCCAGGCCCACCCCGCCGTCGGCGTCGACCACCAGTTTCAGCAGCCTGCGCCGCCCGGCCGGGCTGACCCGGACCGACTCCAGGTCCATCCCCGCCGCCCGGACCACCGGCTCCAGCACGCGGGCCAGGTCGGCGGGCTCGGGCACCGGGCCGGGCACGCGGCCGCGCGCCGCACCGGCCTCGGCACCGCTGCGTCCGTGGCCGCTCCGGGGGCGTGACTGTACGTGACGGGAGTTACCGTTCACCACGACCTCCTCGCCCGCGACCTGTGCTGTTATCTGCCGCTACTAGCGTAGCCGGACCGCGACGCAACTTGACCTGGTCAAGGCCCGATCCACCCAGCGGGGTCCGCACGGCGGGGCGGCCACCGTGGCCGGGCCCGCAGCGGCGCCCGGTCATTACGGTCCAGGGCCGTGGGATGCTGGTAAGCCCGCCGCTACGCTGCGTCTGCGGCCGGCGGCGGGCAGGCAACCGGCGGTTCCGGCATGCGCGCAGGCAGCGGCGCTGCGGCCCGGCGGCCCGGCGCGCAACCGGCGGTTCCCGCAGCGCGCCCAGGCAGCGGCGCTGCGGCCCGGCGGCGGGCAGGCACCCGGCTCCGGCGGTGCGCACAGGCAGCGGCGGGAGGTGCACAATGGCGCGGGACGCGACGCGGCGCCGCGTCCTGACCGCGGCCGCGGTGACGCTGCCGCTGCTGGCGGCGGGCTGCAAGGGCATCGCGGCGCTGGGCACCCCGCCGAAGGCCGCCCCCGACGTGGCCATCGCCAGGGACGCCATGACGGTAGAGACGCAGCTCATCGCCGCCTACGACGCGGTACTGGCCGCGCTGCCGGCGCTGGCCGGCACGCTGCGCCCGCTGCTGGCCCAGCATCACGAGCACCTCGCGCAACTGCGCGCCCGGCTTATCATCCCGGCGGGCCACCCGCTGCCCGCCGCGTCACCCGGGGCCAAGGCCCGCCGCGCGGCCCCGGCACCGGGCACGCCGGCGGCCGCGCTCGGCCAGTTGCGGACCGCCGAGGACGCCGCGGCGCGCGCGTTGCTGGCGCACCTGACGGCGGCGCCGCCGTCGCTCGCCCAGTTGCTGGCCAGCATCTCCGCCTCGGAGGCGACGCACGCGCTGATCCTTGGCACCGCCGCGAGGCACCCGTGACCACGGCCGCCGTCACGGCACTGCAGCACGCGCTGGCCGCGGAGAACTCCGCCGTCTACGGCTACGGCGTGGCGGGGGCGCACCTGACCGGGGCGCGCCGGGCGGCCGCGGTCAGGAACTGGGTCGCGCACGAGAACGCCAGGGATACCCTCACCGCGATGCTGGCCGCGCGGGGCGCCCGGCCGGCCGCCGCGGCGGTCGCCTACGAGTTGCCGTTCGCCGTGCACGGCGCCGCGGCGGCGGTGGCACTGGCGGCCGTGCTCGAGGACCGTCTCAGCGCGGCCTACCTGGGCCTGGTCGGGCTGACCGACCCGGCGCTGCGGGAGTTCGGTGCCCAGGGGGTCCGCACGGCGGCACTGCGCGCGGCCACGTGGCGCGGCAGCACCTTTGCCTTTCCCGGGCTCACCGTGCCGGCCGCCAGGGCGCCAGGCCCGGCCAGCCAGGGCAGCGGTGCACCGGCCCCGTCCAGCCCGGCACCCGGCAGCCCGACCCCGTCGCACCCGGGCTGATCCGCGGGGCTAACCCCAGGACCGCCTGGTGAGCGCCTGCTCGATCTTCGCCGAGGCGTCGTCGAGGTCCGCCGCGCAGGCGATCCGCTCGGCCCAGGACCACCAGAACCACCAGGTGCCGTCCTCGCCGCGCCAGGCGTAGACGTCTTCGGCCTGCCCGGCCGGGCAGGCGACCTCCAGCCTGGGAATGCGGCCGGGCGCGGCGACCAGGCTCGCGGCCATTCCCCGGCCGCGCAGTGCGCCGGCCAGATGCTCCAGGCGGTGCACGTTGGCGTCGCGAAGCCCTGGAACGTCCCGCTTCGGCCGTGTTATCGATGCCATCGAGGTCATCCTTAGTGACGAATAATCAACGCGGAGTAATACTACGGCGGATAAGCACGCAGCGGGAGGATGTTGCACCATTCCGCACCCGGGTCCCACGGTGGCGGTCCCGCCGCAGGTCACTGGGCTGCAAACGAGCCGCCTGACGGGGCCAGGCGCGCGGCTTCTTTCCGCCTATGTGCGGCCAGCCCACCAGGTATCGGGAAATGGCGCCGATATCTGCCCGGCGGCGGCCAGCTAATTGCCGCGGGACGCCGCGCCAGCGTGGTGCGGGGCCGCGGCGGCCTCAGCCCAGCGGCGCGGGGAGCGGCTGGGAGTGCAGCACGGTGAGCCGGGACACCGCCCGGGTGAGCGCGACGTACAGCTGGTGCAGCCCGTAGGAGTGCCCGGCGGCGATGGCGGCGGGCTCGGCCACGATCACGTGGTCGAACTCCAGGCCCTTGGCCAGGCTGACCGGCACGAGCGTGAGCCTGGCGCCGGGGCCCTCGGCGCCGAGGACGCGGTGCGCCACGCCGGCCTGGCCCAGCCCCCGGGCCAGCGCGGCCACCTGTCCGTCGGCGGCGATCACCGCGGCGGACCCAGGCCGTTCCAGGGCGCCGGCGCAGGCACCGGCGAGCGCGGCGGGAAAGCCGCGCGGCGTGGCGCCGGTGATCGCCAGTGCGCCCGGATCCTGGCGGAACGACCGTGCCGCGGGGACGCCGGGCGCGATCCGCGGCAGCAGCAGGCTGGCGTAGTCCAGGATCTGCCGCGGCACCCGGTAGCCGGTGTCCAGCAGCCGCAGCCCGGCGTCCGGCTTGCCGAGGTGGCCGAGCAGGGCCGGCCAGTCGGCCACCGCCGCGGGGGTGGTGGCCTGCGCGAGGTCGCCGAGCACCGTGGCCGAGCCGGTGGCGCAGCGGCGGCCCACCGCACGGCACTCCATCGCCGACAGGTCCTGCGCCTCGTCCACCACCACGTGGGACAGGCTGGGGATCCGCTCGATCAGGTCGCGCGCCTCGTCCACCAGGACGGCGTCCGCGGCGGACCAGCGTGCCGACTTGGGCCCGCGCGGCGCCGCGGGCCACGCGATCTCGGCCTGCTCCGCGGCGTCCAGCAGCCCGGCGGCGGCGCGGGCGAGCAGCTCAGGGTCCGACAGCAGCCGCAGCACCAGGCGGACCGGGTCGGTGGCGGGCCATACCTCGTCCACCACCGCGCGCACCTCGCGGGTCCGCCGCACCGACTCGTGGGTGCGGTCGTCGCAGGTCTCCCCCGCCGCCTCCATCCGGGTGAGCACCACGTGCGCGATCCGGTGGCCGAGCATGTCCCGGCCCGGGCCGTAGCGGACCCCGCGGTCGCGCAGTTCGCGGATCAGCCCGGCGATCTCGCTGGCGGGCACCCGCCAGCGCCGGGATCCGCGGGTGAGCATGAGGCCGCCGGACGGCTCGGACACCCCTCCCCACAGCGCCCGGCGCAGCACCTCCGCCATCCGCGCGTCCCCCTTGATCCGGGCCGCGCGCTCGGAGTCGGTGGCCCGGACCTCGACGACGGCGACCAGGTCGGCGATCGTCACCTGGCTCACGCCGACCTCGCCGAGCGCCGGGAGCACGTTGCCGATGTAGGCGAGGAACGCGCGGTTCGGCCCGATCACCAGCACCCCGCCGCGCTTCATCCGGTTCGCGTGCGCGTACAGCAGGTAGGCGACCCGGTGCAGGCCGACCGCGGTCTTGCCGGTGCCCGGTGCGCCCTGCACGCACACGGTCGCGTCGGCACCGGCGCGGACGATGTCGTCCTGGTCGGGCTGGATCGTCGCGACGATGTCGCGCATCGGGCCGGACCTGGGCCGCTCGATCTCCTCCAGCATGATCCGGCTGGGCCGCCCGGCCGCGGGCGCCGCGCCGCCGAACTCCTCGTCCTCGTAGGCGGTCAGGTCCCCGCCGGAGAACCCGAACCTGCGCCGCCGCGCCAGGTCCATCGGCTCTGACCGGGCTGGCCCGGTAGAACGCGCGGGAGACCGGTGCGCGCCAGTCGATCACGATCGGGCGGCCGCCCGGGTCGTGGACGTGGCGCCGGCCGATGTGGAAGCGCGCCCCGTCCGCCCCGGCCTCCCCTTCCTCATGCCAAACGCTCCCCGGGGCGTAGTCGAGCCTGCCGAAGAACAGCGGGGCGTCGGGGATGTCGCGCAGGGCCTCGGCGCGGTGATGGAGGTCTGCCTTGAGGTACTCGATGGACACGCGGTCGCCACCGAGCGCGGGCAGCGCGAGCACGTCCTCCCGCATCAGCCGCAGGTACTCGCGGGACTCGCGGAGATGCTCCCGTTCGGCGGCGAGCACCGGGTCGGCGGGCTGAGCGGGTTCTGTGGGATCGGCGGGTTCTGTGGGATCGGCGGGTCCGGCAGGCGCGGCGTCTGTCCCGCTGGGCGACGGCATGCGTCATCACCTCGGAAGGTAGGAGGGATGCGGGCACAAGAGCCGGAAAGTTTACCGGGCCTCCGCCGGAACCTCATCTGATTTTCGTCCGCAGGGCCTCGGCCCCTCCGCGCCATCCGTATCGGCCTCCCCGGGCCACCCGCCCATCCACAGAGGGCATGAACGTGCCAACCACGCCCCTCTAGGGGCCTCAACGTCACATTCATGCCCCTGGCCAGTACCCCTAGGGCGTCAAGCCCACAGTCATGTCTGCAGAGCTGGGCTGGGAGCACGATGGGGCGGCTGGCTGGTGCTGACCGGGACGGCGGTCAGGAACGCGGCGGCGACGGCGGCGACCAGGACGGCGGCAATCGCGATGACCGCGGGAGGCGACCACCACTGGAGGATGCCCGCGCCTGCCGCGGCTCCGGCCAGCATGGCGGCGACGGAGCCGAGCCGGCGGTGCGGCCTTGCCCCGGGGCCGCCGGCCAGGCTGCTGTCCGCGGTCAGCCCGGTGAGGGTCAGGGTCAGCACCGTGGTGGTCAGGTCGGCGGCGCCGAGATGGCGGACGGTGCTGTTCTGCACGCCAAGCGCCATGGCCGCCGCGGCGATGGTGGCGAACCTGCCGGTCCCGGTGAGGGGCAGCACGCCGGCGCCGGTGAGCGCGGCGACCGCGCCGAGGATGAGTGCTTCCCCGGTGAACGCCATGGCCAGCCAGCGGCCGGGCCGCGCGGCGGCCAGGGCGTGCGCGGCCCGGCCACCGGCCAGTGCGCCGAGGAGGAACCCGGCGATCGCGATGACCGAGGCGGCCGGGGACAGGCCGGAGTGCGGGTCCGCGCTGAAACCGAGGAACACCACGTTGCCGGTCATGTTCGCGACGAACACCCGGCCCAGCCGCAGGTAGCTGACGGCGTCGACCAGGCCGGTGACCGCGGTGAGGGTCAGCAGCGCGGCCACGGTCTGCCGGGAACCGAGCGGGGAGGAGATAGCCATCGGAAAACAGTCCCTTCTTGGGTTTGGTGGTCAGCTGACGGCGCCGAGCGCCGCACTGACGCCGGCGATGATCGCCCCGCCGATCGCGATGGAGACGAACGAGCGCAGGAAGCCGGTGCTGAAGAAGCGCCACCGGATCCAGGCCAGCGTCATCAGTTCGAGCGCGATCGTGGCGAGTGCCACGGCGAGGGCGGCGTGGTAGGCCGGGATCAGGAAGGGCAGGGTGTGCAGCACCCACCGAGGAACGTGCCCGCCCCGGTGATCATCCCGCGCAGGTACGGGCTGCCGCGCCCGGTCAGGTCCCCGGTGTCGGACAGGCCCTCGGAGAAGGCCATGCTGACCCCGGCGCCGATCGCGGTGGCCAGCCCGGCGAAGAACGCGTAGCGCGGCTGGTGGGTGGCGAGGGCGACGGCGAAGATCGGCGCCAGGGTGGACAGCGAGCCGTCGATCAGCCCGGTCATCGCGGGCTGGGCCCGCTGCAGCAGGAACGACCGCTCGTCCCGGGGCCGGGCCGGGTGGGCCAGCGTGTGGATGGTCATGGCAGGCCTCCTTATGATCTAAAACGAAACGTCTCGTTTCATATATGCGGTAACGGGCGCCGCGGGCGCCCTATTCCCGGTAGGTCCAGCCGGGCCGGCTCGGCGCCGGTTGCCTGCTGCGGCCTCAGCCCGCGCAGTGCCGACGCGGGCCGATGCTGCCCCCTGGCCGGGCCGGGCGCCGTCCCGGCCAGTGCCGGCCGACCCGGCCGCGAACGGCTGGCCCCGGGCCGGGGAACAAACGAACCCGCCTGCGCGCTACTATAAACGAAACTAGTGGTATAGTTTTGATATCCGAGTGGAGCGCTGGAGGAGATATGCAGAAGACGCAGCTCAGGACCACCCCGCTGGGCAGCACCGGCCTGGAGATCACCCGTGTCGGTTTCGGCGCGTGGGCGATCGGCGGTGGCGGGGAACGCGGCTGGGGGCCGCAGGCCGATGGCGAGTCGATCGCCGCGATCCACCGGGCGCTGGAACTGGGGGTGAACTGGATCGACACCGCCGCGGCCTATGGGTTCGGCCGCTCGGAGCGTGTCGTCGGCCAGGCACTAGCCGCCGTGGGCGAACGGCCGTATGTGTTCACCAAGGCCTCGCTGCTGGACGACGGCACCAGGCATATCCGGCACGTGCTCAAGCGCGACTCGATACTGCGCGAGGCAGAGGCCAGCCTGCAACGCCTCGGGGTGGACGCGATCGACCTGTACCAGATCCACTGGCCGATCCCCGATGAGGACATCGAGGAAGGCTGGGCCGCCATGGCCGAACTGAAGGAGCGTGGCCTGGTCCGGCACATCGGCGTATCCAATTTCAGCGCCGGTCAGTTGCAGCGGATCCAGTCGATCGCGCCGGTCGAGACAATCCAGCCGCCGTACTCGCTGATCGACCGGGCGGCCGAGGCGCAGATCCTGCCGATTGCCCAGCGGGACGGCATCGGCGTGATCGTCTACTCCCCCATGGGCTCTGGCCTGCTGACCGGGGCTATGACCCGGGAACGGCTCGCGGCACTGCCAGCCGACGACTGGCGGTCCCGCGACGTCCGTTTCGCCGAGCCGCAGCTTTCCGAGCACCTGGCGCTGGCCGCCCGGTTGCAGGCGGTGGCGGATCGGCACGGCGTCTCACCCGGTGCGGTGGCGGTCGCCTGGACGCTGCGGAACCCCGCGGTGGACGGCGCGATCACCGGCTTCCGCCGGCCCGCCCAGGTCGACCCGATCCTCGCCGCGGCGGGCCTGGAGTTGACCGCCCATGACATGACCGAGATCGAAGCAGCGAACTGAGGAGACGACATGATCAGGATCGGATTTGTGGGCCTGGGATCCATGGGCGCGCCGCTGGCCGCCCGGCTGCTCCCGGGCAACGAGCTACAGGGGACCAACCGCACCAGGGCCAAGGCGAGCGCGCTCACCGAGCAGGGGATGATCTGGCGGGACACGCCGCGCGAGGCGGCCGCGGGCGCCCAGGTGGTGTTCAGCATGGTCACCGACGACGCCGCCCTGGCCGCGATCACCTCGGGCCCGGACGGAATCCTGGCGGGCCTGTGGCCAGGGACCATCTACGTCGACATGAGCACGGTGAGCCCGCAGGCCAGCCGTGAGCTGGCCAGGCGGGTGCACTGGGCCGGTGCCACCATGATCGACGCCCCGGTCTCCGGCAGCGTCCCCGCGGCCGAGAGCGGCACTCTGTCGATCATGGCGGGCGGTCCCGACGAGGCGTTCGGCAAGGTCGCGCCGCTGCTGCACCGCCTGGGCCGCAGCGTCACCCACGTCGGCGGGAACGGCCAGGGCCTGCTGCTCAAGCTGGCGATCAACATCAGCCTCGCCGCGCAGATGCTCGCCTTCAGCGAGGGGCTGCTGCTGGCCGAGCGCGGCGGGATCGACCCCGGGCTGGCCGCCCGCGCGATGACCGAATCCGCGATCGGGTCACCGATGCTGCAGGCGCGCGTCCCGCTCGTCCTCGACCTGCCCCAGCGGGCATGGTTCGATGTGCAGCTAATGCACAAAGACATCCGCCTCGCGCTGGAGACCGCCCGCGAGTCCGGGATTCCGCTGCCCGCCGCGGCGGCCGCCGACGGCGTGCTGAGCCAGGCCGAGAAGATGGGCTTCGGGCATCGCGACATCGCCGGCCTGTTCCAGGTGCTGGGAGCCACAACGGTGACGCCCGCCCCGGACAGCGACGGCGAGCCCGCCGCGAACGCGTCACGTACCGGGCCGAAGGCAGCGTGAGGAGTGCCATGACCTCGCAGGCACAGCGGCGCGGCCGGCCCGGCAGCGGCCAGGGCAGCGCCGGCGCCCCCTCATCCGGGGACGGCACCGCGCAGGCTCCCTCGCGCGGCTGGCCACGCAGCGAGAAGGCACACAAGGCCATCCTCGCCGCGGCCGCGGAACTCCTGCTGGCCCGCGGCCTGGCCGCGGTCAGCATGGACGCGGTCGCGGAGCGGGCCGGGGTCAGCAAGGCCACCATCTACCGCTGGTGGCCCACCAAGGAATCGCTGGCCCTCGACGCGCTGTACACCGAGTGGGCCACCGTCCAGCCGGATCCGCGGGATACCGGCTCGCTGCGCGGTGACCTCCTCGCGCTGCTGCGCCCCTGGGTCCGGCTGGTCCGCAGCCGCCCCTACGCGCGGGTTATCACGGCGCTGCTCACCGAGGTGCATACCGACCCGGCATTCGCCGCCGAGTGGCACCGGCGCCTGGTCGAGCCACGCAGGGAACAGGCCCGGGCCGTGCTCCGCCGGGCTGTCGAGCGCGGCGAGATCCCCGCCAGCACCAATATCGAGGTGGCCGTTGACCTTGTCTACGGCCCACTCTGGCACCGGCTCCTGCACGGCCACGCGCCACTGAACGACCGGTTCACCCAGGACGTCGTCGAGATGGCACTGAACGGCATCCAGCAGGCCCCAGGCCGAGCACCGGCCCAGGCGGGTCAGCCCGGACGGCGGGCGAACGGCCGCTGAAGGCCCGCTGCCGGCGGCTTCCCGACGTCTTGCGGCTCCACAGAGAAGCACGAAAATGAATATTACGAAATCGTACGAACGTGACACCGGCCAGCCGGTACCCTCGCCGGGCCCGGGCCGGGATGCTCCGGCCCGGCGCGCCATCCGTGCGCTAGGCACCGCGCTGCGCGGCGAAACCGGGTTCCCGCGGGCGGATGTGGAGAACGACTTCCTCCGCGCCCGGCAGCGCCAGGCCGCGGCCCGGCTGGCCAACTGGATCCGGCACCGGCCGGCGCAGTGCCGCGCTGCTGCCGCTGCAGGAGGTGGCCGGCCTGCTCGGTACCCATAGCGAGCGGCCACTAGGCCTGCAGTCGATCCCGCTGGCCACGATCGTCGGCACCCTCGACTCGCGGCAGGACTTCGATGACCGGTTCCGCCCCACTACTAACCGGACCCGGTCCCGCTGGGAACGGCTCGCGCTGGCCCAGCGGCGCGGCGAGCCGATCCCGCCGATACACGTGTACCGGGTCGGTGGCCTGCACTTCGTCGAGGACGGGCACCACCGGGTGTCGATCGCCGCGGCGACGGGCCAGGAGACGATCGACGCCTACGTCACCGAGATCGTCACCAGTGTGCCCACTTGATCATTTTCTGACGAGTCACCGGTAGATCTCCCGGCGGTGGCCGGCATCCACGACCAGAATCAAGAGCCGGTCATCGTCCAGCGTGTATACGATCCGGTGGTCCGTCGCCACCCTGATGCGCCACACACGGTGCATGCCGGTGAGCATCCGAGCACCACGCGGTCTCGGGTTATCCCGTAACGCATCTGCCGCTGCCTTGATCCGCTCAGCGACGAGACGATCAAGTTTGCCAAGCGAACGGATGGCCTTGGGGGCGAATTCCAGCGCGTACCGCTGGGTCATGAATCGAGACCGAGTTCGGCCCAGACTTGCTCGGCCGGGACCGGCACGGCCCCGGCCTCAATCTCGGCGAGGGCCTCGCGAGCTGCTTGGGCGTCGGCGAAATCCTCCAGGAGGTCTCGGAACTCCTGTGGCGTGAGGTTCTCCAACTCTGCGGCAAGCTCCGCCGGGACGATCGCCGCCAAGCGCTCCCCGTGCTCCGTCAGGTACACGACCTTGCCCCGCGCTGCATCATGGGCAGCGGCGGCGACATCACCGGACGCATGGTCGAGCGGAATCTCGCTCATGGCACTCACTGTACGGCCGCCAAATCGCTCGCCGCGACCTGCCTGGCCTAACGGCCGTTCATCATGGTGCGCAGGATGTTCAGCTTGCTTCCCAGCACGGCAACATCCTGCGTGAACTCCTCGCGCCCGCAGGAGTCAACGGCCGGTGTCCGCTGCAGCGCCGTGGTGGCGTCATCGAGCACGTCCTCGCAGCGGCCGAGGTAGTACCGACGCGCCGCATCGGCTGTCCGGGGGCCGGGTCGTCGGTCATCCTCGAATGCTATGTCAACTATATTAACCATGCTAGCCATGCTCTGGTATTGGTGCCATGATCAGCACGGCTACCTTGATCAGTATGGTTGATCGCCTGGTCATCGACCCGCACGCGCCGGAGCCGAGCTATCGGCAGCTCGCAGCTCAACTGCGCGCGATGATCGAATCCGGTGCGGTCGGACCGCGCGAACCACTGCCATCCATCACCTACATGGTTCAGGAGACCGGCCTGGCGGTCGGCACGGTGCGCAAGGCCGTCTCGGTCCTGGTCGATGCCGGCCTTGCCTACACCGTGCCCGGACGAGGCACGTTCGCCGCTCCGCGCTAGGCCGCCCCCTCCGCAGAGCGGTGATGATCATGGGGATCACGAGTTGGGGGGCGGGGCGCTGTCGCCGTCGGCGGGGGTGACCACGTACTGGCGCAGGCAGAGGTCCTCGAACGTGACCGGGCCGCGCGGGCCGGGCACGTGGTCCACGTTGATCCCGGTCTCCGGGACGCCGCGCAGCCGGAACCCGTCGAGCAGCCGGGTGCTGGCGTTCCAGAAGGCACCCGTCCCGGCGTAGGCGTCCAGGAACGCGCGGGCAGCGTCCGGGTCGGCGGTCACGACGCTGGCCGCCAGCCCGGAGGTCTCGGCGTTGGCGACGGCGGCGGCCTGTGCCGGGCCCGCCACCGGGGCCACCGTCACGGTCGCCTCGCGCCCGGCATCCAGGGCCCACTCATGGCCGAGCGGGTGATCGTGCGGGGGCATGGACGCCGCCACGCCGCGGCCGCTCAGCGCCACGCCCGCGACCGCGAGCAGTTCGTCCCAGGCCTGCTCGTGCACCAGCAGCAGGTTCAGCCGGTTGCACACCCCCAACCGGTCCAGGCTGGCGGTGATCAGCCCCGCGGCAAGCTCCGGGTCCGCGGCGCGGTCCAGGTAGAGCACGCCGCCGCCGTCGGCATGGGCCAGCGTGCGGACCCCGTGCCTGGCCGCCTCCGCGGCCAGGGCGCGGGTGGTGTCCCCGCTGCCCCGCAGGATCACCAGCGGGATGAGGCCCGGGCGCGCCACCAGTTCCGCCGCCGCCTGCCGGTCGGCGGACCGGACCAGTTGCAGCGCGCCGGGGTCAAGCCCAGCATGCTCCAGGGCGGGCGAGATGACGTGATCGAACAGTGCCGTGGCCGAGCGCAGCGCCGCCGCCCCGGTGCGGAGCACGCCCGCGTTGCGGGACTTCAGCAACTGCGACGCCACGTCCACCGTGACGTTCGGGCGGGCCTCGTAGTTCGCGCCGATCACACCGACCGGGACACGTCGTTCGGCAAGAAACAAACCGTCAGGAAGATCCCGGAGACGCCGCTGCGCGGGCGGGAAGGGAGCGCTGGCGAGCAGCGAGATCTGCCGTGCCATCTCCGCGATCCGCGACTCGCCGAGGACGAGCCGGTCCAGCAGCCCGCGGCCGAGACCGGCCGCCTCTCCCGCGGTGACGTCGGCGGCGTTTGCCGCCAGGATCGTGGGTGCCGTATCGCCGAGCAGCCTGGCCATGCCGTGCAGCGCCGCGTCGACGGCCTCATCGGGGGCGGCGGCGAGGTGCGGGGCGGCGGCCTTGGCCGCGTGTCCCGCAGGCGGTCACGGCTGTCGCGGCGTCGGGCCCGGTCACGGCGGTCAGAACAGGACGGACGCGAACGTGGCGGTCTGGGTGAAGCCGACCCGCAGGTAGGCGGCGCGGGCCGGCCGGTTGTAGTCGTTGACGTAGAGCGAGACGACGGGCGCCACCCGGCGCAGCGCGTCGATGACCACCGCGGCCATGCCCGCCTCCGCCAGGCCGCGGCCGCGCAGTTCCGGCCGCACCCAGACGCCCTGCACCTGGCAGGCGTACGGGGTGACCGCCCCGATCTCGGCCTTGAACACCACCCGGCCGTCCTCGATCCGGGCGTACGCGCGGCCCGCATCGATCAGCTCGCGGACCCGGGCCCGGTAGGCGCCACCGCCGTCGGGGCCGAGCGGCGAGACGCCGACCTCCTCGGTGAACATCGCCACCGAGGCCGGCAGCAGGATGTCGAGCTCCTCCGCGGCGGACCAGGCGGACCAGCGGATCCGGCGCCACCTGCGGCGGCCCGGAGATCTGCCATGACCGGCTGGCTCCGCCCGGACCTCGCGGGGCGGCAGTCCAGTACGGCCGCAGCGCATCCCACAGCGCCATCGCGGCCGGGCGCCAGGCCCACGATCGAGGAGCAGCGGCGGCCCATCAGCCGGGCCCGGCCGGCGAACGCCGCGACCGCGTCCGGGGTGGCCGCGACCGGCACCAGGTTGGCGCCCGCGTAGCACAGCGAGGTGAGCTGGCCATCGGGCTGATAGCCCCAGACCTGGCCGCCCAGCCGGGACAGTTCGAGCCCGGCCTCGCGCACGCGGGAGCTGACGAACACGTTGACCGACGGGGTCACGGTCGCACAGTGCGAGAACCTCGCCGCGGTCACGGTCGTCGAGCAGGCGCAGCGCTGAGGATCGCCCTGCCTTGGTGCGCAGCACTCATCCAGCGTATCGGCGCCGGCTGGGCGTGGCACGAAGGACACTCGTTGCGCGCACCAGGCCTTGCCGGCGCGGCCGGGCTCGCGCCCCGCCGGAGCGCTCCGGGCGGCTCAGCCGTTCGGCGACGGCGGGGACAGGGCCGCGCAGCTGGCGTTGACGGCCCCGGGGTGGTGCGGCAGGGCGCCGGTCGCGAGGTAGGCGTTGAGGTAGCTGTTGATGCACAGGTTGGGCGGCTGGGACAGCGACTGGCCGTGGTTCCCGCCGCCCTGCACGACCACCATCCGCGCGCTCGGCAGCAGCTTGTGCGCGACCTGGGCGCCCTGGTACGGGGTGGCGGCGTCGAGGGTTCCCTGGATCATCAGGATGGGCGGCAGGCCGGCGCCCTTGATGGCCAGCGGGCTGGCCGGGCCGTGCACCGGCCAGAAGGCGCAGGCCGCGTTGAACCAGGCGTTGTCCCAGGCCTCGAACGGCGCGGTCCGGTAGACCCGCCGGGTGTCGGCGTCCCATTTCGCCCAGTTCCGCGGCCAGTTGACGTCGCTGCACTCGACCGCGTTGTAGACGGCGAACTCGTTCTCGTTCTGCCCGCCGAGCGCGCGGTACTCGCTGATCATCGCCCTGCTGGACCCGGTATGCAGGTAGGCGGCGAGGGCGGCGGCCAGCCCCGGCCACAGCGTGTTGCTGTACCCGCCCTGCAGCATGGTGTCGTCGAACTCGTCGGGCCCGATCATCGGGCCGTTCGGCCCGTCGACCGGCTGGCGGGCCAGTTCGGCGCGGGCCCGGTACCAGGCCTGCTGCACCTGCGCGCGGGTGCTGCCGAGCCGGTAGCTGGCGGCGTGCGCGGCGACCCAGGAGAAGAACGCCTGCATCCGGGCCTCGAACGCGTAGTCCTGGGAGATGTTGTCGGCGTACCAGGCGCCCTTCGGGTCGACGGTGCTGTCGAGCACCATCCGCCTGACCCGGTTGCCGAACAGCGTGGCGTAGACCTGGCCCAGGTAGGTGCCGTAGGAGTAGCCGAGGTAGCTGATCTTCTGCTGGCCGAGCGCGGCCCGGATGGAGTCCATGTCCCTGGCCACGTCTTCGGTGGTCATGTACGGCAGCAGCCAGCCGAACCGGCGCTCGCAGTCGGCGGCGTAGGCCCTGGCCCGGCCGATGAGGGCCTGCTCGGCGGCCTGGCTCGCCGGGATGTAGTCGGGCCGCACGCCGGCGAAGAAGGACGGGTCGCAGTGCAGCGCGGGCACGCTGGCGCCGACGCCGCGCGGGTCGAAGCCGATGATGTTGTACTCGGAGGCGACGTTCTGGTCGAGGCCGAAGGCGACCGCCGCGGCGAGGTAGCGCCCGGCGCCGCCCGGGCCGCCGGGGTTGACCAGCAGGTCGCCCTGGCGCTGGCGGCCGGGGCGCGTCGCCGGGACCATGGACAGCGCCAGGGTGATCTTCCGCCCGACGGGTCGGCGGTAGTCCAGTGGCACGGCCAGGCTGGCGCACTGCATCGAGGCGCCGGAGACCGTGCACGGCTGCCAGTCCAGCCGCGCACCGGGCCGCAGCGGCCTGGTGCGCCCCGCTCCCGGTGCTCGCCGGGGCTCAGGGCCGGAGGATGACGTGAGCCGAGGTGCAGGCGGCCAGCGCAACGGCGGCGCAGGACAAGGCGGCGGCGGTCAGCGTGGCGCGCCCGCGCGAGGGCGCCGCCGCAGGCCTGCGGGTCGGCGGCATGACTGTCATCTTGCCGCGACCGCGGAGGGTGTCGGATCGCACGTCAGGCGGACTTGTGGCGTTCCGCGAGCGCCCGCCGGTACTCGGCGATGACGATGTCGTTGAGCTCTGTGACCGAGGTGTCCTTGCTCGGCCTTGTCGAAGGTGATCTCGCCGTGCTGCAGCAGGTTGATCCGGTCGCAGATCTCCAGCACCTGGCCGTAGTTGTGGGCGATGATGATGACCGAGACGTCGCCGCGCTGCTTCAGGTCCCTGCACCAGGTCCAGGATCATGGCGGCTTCCTTGGCGCCCATGGCGGCCAGCGGCTCGTCCAGCAGCAGGATCTTGGCGTCGGTGAACACCGCGCGGGCCACCGCGATCGCCTGGCGCTGGCCGCCGGAGAGCCTGGCCACCGTCGACAGTCCACCGACGGGATGTTGACGCCGAGCTGGTCCAGGCTGCTCGCGGGCGATCCGGCGCATGCCTGGCGTTGACAGCAACGGCCAGCGGACGAGTTCCCGGTTGAGGAACATGTTGTGGTAGACGCTGAGCTGGTTGACCAGCGCGAGGTCCTGGTACACCACGTCGATGCCGAGCGAGCGGGCGTGGTCGACTGACTTGATGCGTCACCTGCTGCCCGTTGAGCAGGATCCGGCCGGCGTCGGGCGGCTGGAAGCCGCAGAGGATCTTCAGCAGCGTGGACTTGCCCGCGCCGTTGTCGCCGAGCAGGGCGAGGACCTCGCCCTGCTCCAGGTGCAGGTTGATGTCGACGCAGCGCGGTCACCGCGCCGAACCGCTTGCTGATGTGCTCGACCCGCAGCACGTCCTCGCCGCGGCGCGGTGACGGTCCCCTGGCCGTCCGGCGTCGCGGCGGTCATAGCGACTCTCCCTCGTTCGCGCAGTCGGGCGAGCTGGACGTTGGCGACCATGGCGATCAGGATCGCGCACGCCGAAGATGATGTTGCAGCGGGTTGGCGCTGACCCCGATGACGCTGAAGCCGTCGATGAGCACGGCCAGCATGATCGAGCCCGAGGAACGCGCCGATGATGGTGCCCGACCCGCCGAGCATCGCGGTGCCGCCGATGACCGCGGCCGCGACGGAGTAGAACATCGGCTGGTAGCCGCCGGAGCTCGGGTCGATGACGCTGGTCTGGAAGGCCACCTGGATGCCGACGAATGCGCCGAGTACGGCACGCATCATGAAGTTGCCGTACTTGATCCGGGCCGACGTTGACGCCCGCCTCGCTGCGCGCCGAGCTGGTTGCCGCCGACCGCGATCGTGTGCAGCCCCCACCGGGTGCGCCGCAGCACCAGTGGAAGATGATCGCCAGGACGACGGCCCAGATGAACTCGGACCAGGCAAAGGTGCCGATCCAGTGGCCGATGCCCTGCACTGCGCCGGGGATGGCGGCCTGCTCCGCGTGCGAGGTGATGAGCATGAGCCCGTGCAGCACGAAGCCGGTGCCGAGCGTGGTGACGAACGACGGCAGCCCGACCGTGACGGTGAGGAACCCGTTGACCCAGCCGACCACCAGGCCCATGAGCAGGGAGATGATGATCGCCGAGGATGCCGGGCACCCCGTAGAAGTCGATCAGGTAGTGCATCATGAACGGGGCGAACGTGAAGATGAAGCCCACCGACAGGTCGATCTCGCCGCAGATCAGCAGGAACACCTCGCCGATCGCGATGATGATGATCGGCGCCGGCGATCTGCGAGATGTTGATCAGGTCGAGCTTGGTGAAGAAGGTGGACCGCCCGGCCGAGGAGATGAACCCGAAGTAGATCATCAGCAGCACCACGACGACGAAAGACGGTCGCCTCGCGCTGCTGCATGAACCCGACCGCGGCTCTGCGCGCGACCCCCGGCCCGCTCTGGTTCGCCTGCCCGCCCGGTGGACCGCCTGCTACCGCGCTCCGCGCGCTCAGCGGTATCGCTCACCTCGACCTCATCCTTCCCTGCGCCCGTGCCCGCGTCGTGATGACCGCGGGCGCGCCTGGCGGCCGTACTGGCCTCGATCGCATGACCAGTATCCGCCCGCCGGGCGCGCCCGCCCAAGACCCGTTGTTCCCGCAGCCGTCAGGTGCTGGTGGTGCCGACGGGGTTCGCGATCGGGCCGGACCGCGGCACCAGGGTGGGCTTCGCAGCGGAGCCCTCGTAGCTGGTCTTGGTGTTGAGGTACGGCCCGACGTTGGACTTGGTGACGAAGGACAGGCCGGTGTCGGTGTCCGGCGGCCGGACCAGCCCGCCGGTCAGGTTGAACAGGTAGAGGTACAGGGCGGGCAGGAAGCCCTGCAGGTACGGCTCTTGGTCGATGGTGAAGTCGAGCTGGCCGGCCTTGATCGCGGTCAGCGTGCCCGGGGTCAGGTCGAAGCCGCCGGCCGGGATCTTGCCGGTCAGGCCGGTGGCCGCCATGGCCTGGGAGAGCAGCTCGGTGGAGCCGGCGTCCACGGCGAACGCGCCCTTGAGCTTCGACTTGTTGCCGAGCAGGAAGGCCTTCTCCGCGGTCAGCTCGCCGGCCGTGGCCGCGCCGGTGGTGGAGGAGTGGACGGTGAAGCCGGCCGGGGTGAGCACCGCGGCGGCGCCGTCGA
Source organism: uncultured Actinomycetes bacterium (assembly GCA_963730235.1). GTDB lineage: Bacteria > Actinomycetota > Actinomycetes > Streptosporangiales > Streptosporangiaceae > DASXKD01. Next base: position 5,999 of record CAVSRH010000016.1, on the reverse strand, counting down.
AGCGCGGCTGGATGTTGCCGGCGCCCGGCGTGGCGATGAAGATGACGACGTCACCGGGCGTGGTGACCAGCGACTTGATCTTCTCACCGAGCTGCTGGCCGGACAGGTAGAGCGCCTGGCCGACGTAGCAGAGCCGGTTGGTGCCGATCTGCGGCGTGCCGTTGCTGGTGTAGGCGCCGTCCGCGTTGTAGGTGATGACCGGGATGCCCGCGTTCATCGCGTTGGCCACCGGGGTGGTGAACGCGGTGGCGCTGATCACCGGCACGGCGATGCCGTTCGCCTTGGCGGCGATCGAGGTGTTCATGTAGCTGACCATCTGCGGGATGATCGAGTTCTGCGACCCGCCCCACTTTGGCTTCGGGATGCCGAGCAGGGCGGCGGCGTCCGCGAAGCCGTTCTGGGTGGGCACGAAGAACAGGTTCGTGGTCACGTGGTTGGTGAACCAGAACTGCCACGCGGGCGTCTTCGGGAAGTTTCCGGCCACGTTCTTGGCCGCGTTGGCGGTGCTGCTCGACGAAGCGCATGCAGTGAGCAGCGCCGACGCGGCGGCGGTCGCGCTGATGAGCCCGGTGCCGCTCAGCAGCGTGCGCCGAGTGGGGCCGTCCTTCATGTTCAGCGTCTCGACCGCTTCTTCGACCTTGGGGTCGACTTTTCTCATCGCGATCCTCCAGAAAAGTTCCGTGAGGCAGGGCTCTGCCCCACGAGGTGCGTACGATCCGGGGCGAACCTGGCGTGCTGCGCCAGCATCATCCCCTGGGGGCAGGCCCGGGAAACGGTGATCCCGCGCCGTGCAGGCGCCACATTCATCGCGGTGGGCGCCAGGTCGTGGCTCGCGCAGCGAAACACCGGGTGTGGCACCGTCGTGCACTGCCAGGCCTGGCATCTCGTACCGCTGACGCATCGCCTGTCCCCGATCCAAGGCTGGCGGCCGCGGGTCTCCTTTACCGAGGGCCCGGCCGCTCGCTGAGGTGCTGAAAACCAGGCCACCCGGTGCCCCCCCGCACCGCGGCCCGACGCTAAGGCCGCTCATGATCGCATGTCAAGGCGACGCGCAGATCCCGGGTATCGGGCCGCGACCCGTGGCCCCGGCACTGGCCCTGTCCGCCGGTCCGGTAGTGACCTTCTCCTCTCCGGCCGGGCCCGCGATGGGCACCTTCCGGAGGGCCTGATGAGCCCCGGACGTGGACCGGTGTGAGCGCGCTCCCGCGGAACGCGTCCGCCTGCCCACATGATCATTAACTCTCCTGGCCCATGCTATGGTCAACCGAACACATCCAAACATGTTCACGCTAACAAGTCACCGTTTGATAACAGATGGGGAACGCAATAGAAACGGAACGTTGGAGAAACACCGAGCTGGCGCGGCAGAGATGAGGGGTTGTACGGATGTGGTCGCCGTCCGACGCAGAGGAGGGTGCGCGGATGCTCGCCAGGCACCGGCAGTCACTGATCCTTGAGGACATCCGGCGCACGGGCAGCGCCCGGGTGAGCGATCTCACCCAGCGCCTCGGGGTGTCGGACATGACTATCCGCCGTGACCTGGAGGTCCTCGCTCGTTCCGGACTGGTCGAGAAGGTCCACGGCGGCGCCGTGCTGCCCGGGGCACCGCGCAGTCACGAGCCCGGCTTCGAGGCCAAGTCGAGCCTGGAGCAGCCCGCGAAGGAGGCTATCGCCTGCGCGGCGGCCAGCCTGGTCACACCGGGAAGCGCGATCGGGCTGTCCGCGGGGACGACCACCTTTTCCCTGGCCGAGCAACTGCTCGGCGTCCCGGGGCTGACGATTGTGACCAACTCGGTGCGGGTCATGAGCCTGTTCACCGACGGCCCGGGCGCCGATCCCCGGGTCCGGGACCTGTCGGTGGTGCTCACCGGCGGCGCCCGGACGCCCTCCGACGCGCTGGTGGGCCCGGTGGCCGACCTCACGATCCGGTCGCTGCACCTGGACACGCTGTTCCTCGGCTGCCACGGGATCGATCCCTCGGCCGGGCTGACCACGCCCAACCTGGCCGAGGCGGAGACCAACCGCGCGTTCGTGAAGGCGGCCAGGAAGGTCACGGTGATCGCCGATCACACCAAGTGGGGCATCGTGGGCCTGAGCTCGTTCGCGGACCTTGACGACGTGGACACGCTCATCACCGACAGCGGGCTGCCCGACGAGGCGCGGACCGCCCTCGCCGACCGGGTGGGGCAGCTGATCATCGCCAACGAGTGAGGCCGGGGTTTCGGCCTAGCCGACGGTGACCGTGGGGCCGCCCTGGGCCGCGGCCTCCGCCGCCTCCGCCAGCTTCATGGCCTCCTCGATCAGCGTCTCCACGATCTGGGATTCGGGGACGGTCTTGATGACCTCGCCCTTGACGAAGATCTGGCCCTTGCCGTTGCCCGACGCGACGCCCAGGTCCGCTTCCCTGGCCTCGCCCGGGCCGTTGACCACGCAGCCCATCACCGCGACCCGCAGCGGCACTTCGAGTCCCTCCAGTCCGGCCGTCACCTGGTCCGCGAGCGTGTACACGTCCACCTGGGCCCGCCCGCAGGAGGGGCAGGACACGATTTCCAGGCCCCGGTCGCGCAGGCCCAGCGACTCCAGGATGGCGATGCCGACCTTTACCTCCTCGACCGGCGGGGCCGACAGGGACACCCGGATCGTGTCCCCGATCCCCTCGGCGAGCAGGGCACCGAACGCGACCGCGGACTTGACCGTTCCCTGGAAGGCCGGCCCGGCCTCGGTCACGCCCAGGTGCAGCGGGTAGTCGCACGCCTGGGCGAGCTGGCGGTAGGCGTTGATCATCACGACCGGGTCGTGATGCTTGACCGAGATCTTGATGTCGGTGAAGCCGTGCTCCTCGAACAGCGAGCACTCCCACAGCGCGGACTCCACCAGCGCCTCCGCGGTGGCCCGGCCGTACTTGGCCAGCAGGCGCTTGTCCAGCGAGCCCGCGTTGACCCCGATCCTGATCGGCACGCCCGCCGCCGAGGCGGCGCGGGCGATCTCGGCGATCTTGTCGTCGAAGGCCTTGATGTTCCCCGGGTTCACCCGGACCGCGGCGCAGCCGGCGTCGATCGCCGCGAAGACGTACTTGGGCTGGAAGTGGATGTCGGCGATCACCGGGATCTGCGACTTGCGCGCGATCGCGGGCAGCGCGTCCGCGTCGTCCTGCGAGGGCACGGCCACCCGGACGATCTGGCAGCCGGTCGCGGTGAGCTCGGCGATCTGCTGCAGCGTCGCGTTCACGTCGGCGGTCAGCGTCGTGGTCATGGACTGGACCGAGACGGGCGCGCCACCGCCGACCGGCACCGCGTGCTTGCCGTTGCCCACGACGATCTGGCGGGACTTCCGCCGCTCGGCTACCGGCTGCACGGGAAGCACGGGCATGCCTAGGTCTGTCGTCATCTGCGCAAACCTCACTGGAGGTGAATCGGGTTGACGAGATCAGCCATGATCAGCAGCAAACCTACACCGACCAGGAGTGCGAACACTCCGACGCTCAGGGGCACCAGGCGCCGGTAGTCGACCGGGCCGGGATCGGGCCGCCCGAACAGCCGGGCGAGCCAGGCCCTGGCCCGCTCGTAGATCACCACCGCGAGGTGGCCGCCGTCCAGGGGCAGCAACGGGAGCAGGTTGAAGGCCCCCACGAAGATGTTCAGCGAGGCGATGATGAGCAGCACCAGGCCGACCTTGGGCTGCCAGCCGATCTTGGCCTCGAGCACCTGGCCGGTCACGTCCCCGGCGCCGACCACGCTGGTGACGTCCCCGCCGGGAGTGCTGGCACGGTTCTTCGCGAACAGGTCGGGGATGGCCTTGGGCAGGGCCACGACCACCGAGGCGGACCCGGAGAGCATCTGCCAGAACTCGTGCCCGGCGTAGGAGGCGGCAGTGAGCGGGCCCTGGCGCTGCCACACCCCCAGCGGTGAGACGCCGAGGTAGGAACCATGGCCGGTGAGGCTGGCCAGTGTCGCGCGCAGGGTGACGAGCCGGCCGTGCCGGTCCACGACCACCGGGACCTCGGTGCCGGCGTGCTGGCCGCGGATGGCCTTGCCCATCTGGGTCCAGTTGGCCACGCGGATGCCCGCGATGCTCACGATCCGGTCGCCGTCCCGGACGCCCGCCTTGGTGGCCGGCGATGCCGGATCGCCCTTGACGCAGCCCGAGGTGAGGTTGGCCGGCACGCACGACTCGACGGCGCCGACCGTGGTCCCGGTGCTGGCGCCCTCCAGGCCGATGCCCGCGGCGATCACGAACAGCAGCACAAGGGCCAGCGCGAAGTGCATGGCCGAGCCGGCCGCCAGGACGATGATCCGCTGCCAGCCCGGCTGATTGCGGAACGACCGCGGCTCATCGGCCGGGTCCACGTCCTCCAGGTCGGTCATCCCGACGATCTTCACGAAACCGCCGGCCGGGATGGCCTTGACGCCGTACTCCGTCTCGCCCTTCTGGCGCGACCAGATGGTCCGCCCGAAGCCGACGAAGAACTGGGTGGCCTTCATGCCGAACAGCTTGGCCGTCGCGAAGTGGCCCGCCTCATGCAGCATGATCGATACGAGCAGGGCCACAACGAAGATGGCAACGCCGAGCAGGAAGCTCATCCGGCGGTCTCTCCCATCTTCGGTGCCGTGCCCACAGCGTGCTGCGTACGTTGCCCCCAGGCGGCGGCCAGTTCCGACGCCCGGGCCCGCGCCCAGCGGTCAGCCGCCCGCACATCGGCCAGGCTCACCGCGTCCCCCGCGCGGCCCCCATGCTCCGAGACTACCTGCGCCACGGTGTCCACGATCGCGGCAAACGGGAGCCTGCCCGCCAGGAACGCAGCGACGCAGACCTCGTTGGCCGCGTTGTAGGCGGCCGGCGCGGTCCCGCGGGCCGCGCCGGCCCGGCGGGCGATGGCGACCGCGGGGAAGGCGTCCTCGTCCAGCGGCTCGAAGGTCCAGGTGTGCGCCGCGGACCAGTCGATGGCCGGGGCGGCGCCGGGAACCCGGTCCGGCCAGCCGAGCGCCAGCGCGATCGGGATGCGCATGTCCGGCGGGCTGGCCTGGGCGATCGTGGACCCGTCGGTGAACTCGACCATCGAGTGGATGACCGACTGCGGGTGGACGACCACCTTGATCTTGTCGAACCCGAGCCCGAACAGCAGATGAGCCTCGATCACCTCAAGGCCCTTGTTCACCAGGGTCGCGGAGTTGATCGTGATCACCGGGCCCATGTTCCAGGTGGGGTGGGCCAGCGCCTGCTCCGGCGTGATGTCATCCAGGTCCGCCCGGCTGCGGCCACGGAACGGCCCGCCGCTCGCGGTCAGCACCAGCCGCGCGACCTCGGAGCCAGTCCCGGACCGCAGGCACTGCGCGATCGCGGAGTGCTCGGAGTCCACCGGCACGATCTGGCCGGGGCCCGCCAGCCCCGCGACCAGCGGCCCGCCAGTGATCAGGGATTCCTTGTTCGCCAGGGCGAGGACCCGGCCGGCGCGGAGCGCGGCCAGCGTCGCGGCCAGGCCGCTGAAGCCGGTCACCGCGTTCAGTACCACGTCGGCCGGCCAGGCCGCGACCTCGGCCACGGCGTCCGGCCCCGCCAGCACGGTGGGCAGCGGCGCCCGCTCATCCGTGCCCGGGCGCATCTCCGGCGCGGGCGGTGCGAGCCGCTGCCCGGTGAGCGGCCCCGGCACCTGCCCGGTCCGGGCTGCCCGGCGCGCGCCGGCCGCGAGCGCCGACAGGGCTTCCCGCACCTCGGCAGCGGCCGGCTCGCGTTCCACGGCGACCACGGCCACGCCGAACTCGATGGCCTGGGCGGCCAGCAGGCCGGGGTTGCCGCCCCCGGCCGCCAGGCCGACGACCCGGAACCGGCCGGGGTTGCGCCGGATCACATCGGCCGCCTGGGTCCCCACCGAGCCGGTCGAGCCGAGCAGCACCACATCCCGTGGCCGTGAGCGCGAGGATTCCACCTCGTCATTCTGCCTTGATCCGCGGGCACATGCCCGCGGACGCCGGACACACGGGGCAGCCTGGCCGCGGCCGGCG
>CAVSRH010000015.1:0-159572 GCA_963730235.1 uncultured Actinomycetes bacterium | reverse complement strand
ATGGCCACGCTGCGCACCCCTCGCGAGACCGGCGAGCCGGGCGGCGGCACCGAAGCCGGCCAGCCGGAGGCGGGGGCCAGCCCCACCGGCGCCATCCCGGTGGCGGGGCTCCCGCTCGCCGGTGGCGGCTCGATCACCGGTGCCCGGTCGCTACGGCGGATGGGCCGGGCCATCACCGCCAGCCGCAAGGCCACCGTCGGCGCGGTGCTGCTGGCGTTCTTCATCCTGCTCGCGTTGTTCCCCGGGGTGATCGCGCACGACGACCCGAACGCCGAGATCTACCCCCGGCTGCTGGGCGTGTCCTCGAAGCACCTGCTCGGCACCACGGCGCTCGGCCAGGACATGTTCGCGCAGGTCGTCTACGGCGCCCGCCCGGTGCTCCTGATCGCGTTCGGGGTCGGGCTGGGTGCCACCATCGTGGCGATGCTGGTCGGCGTGACCGCCGCCTACGTCGGCGGGGCCACGGACGGGACGCTCAACCTGCTCACCGACGTGCTGCTGGTCATCCCGCTGTTCCCGCTGCTCATCATCATCGGCAGCTACCTGCACGGCGCCGGCACCCTGGTGATGATCGCGGTCATCACCCTGACCGGCTGGTCCTACACCGCGCGGCAGCTCCGATCCCAGGCGCTGTCGCTGCGCAACCGCGACTACCTCGAAGCGGCCAAGGTCCGCGGCGAGCGCCGCCTCTACGTCATCTGCGTGGAGATCATTCCCACGATGACGTCGCTGCTCGTGGCCGCGTTCCTGACCAACGCGCTGTACGCGGTGCTGTTCTCCTCCAGCCTGCAGTTCATCGGGCTCGGCGACCCGAACGTGATCAGCTGGGGCACGATGCTCTACTGGGCCGAGAACAACGAAGCGTTCCAGGTCGCGCCGTTGTGGGTCATCGTCCCCGGCCTGTGCATCGTCCCGCTCGGCGCGGCGTTCGCGCTGCTCAACTACGCATTCGACGAGATCGGTAACCCGGCGCTGCGGCCGGCGCGGAACATGCGGAAGGCGCGGAAGGCGCGGGTGCAGCGTGCCAGCTGACCGCCCTCCCGCCGGGCCGCCGGTGACCTCGGGCACCGTCCTTGAGGTCCGCGACCTGTCGGTCTCCTACCTCATGGACCGCGGCACGACGCTGGCCGTGGACGACGTCAGCTTCGACCTGTCCGCCGGGGAGTTCCTCGGCATCGTCGGCGAGTCCGGCTGTGGCAAGTCCACCCTGCTGTTCGCCATCGCCCAGCTCCTGGTCACGCCCGCCGAGATCACCGGCGGCAGCGTGACCTTCAAGGGCCGCAACATGGTCGGGCTGACCGACAGGGAACTGGCCGCGGTCCGGTGGCGGGACATGTCGGTGGTCATGCAGAGCGCGATGAACGCGCTCAACCCGGTGAAGTCGATCGGCGCCCAGTTCACCGACGCCATGCGGGCGCACGGCGTCGCCTCGAAGGGGGAGATCGCCGAGCGGTCCGCCGAGGTGCTGCGGATGGTCGGCATCGACCCGCTGCACCTGAAGAGCTACCCGCACCAGCTGTCCGGCGGCATGCGGCAGCGCTCCATGATCGCGATGGCGATGCTGTTCACCCCCGATCTGGTGATCATGGACGAGCCTACGTCCGCACTGGACGTGGTGGCGCAGCGGTCGCTGATGGTGCAGATCAAGGAACTGCAGGAGCAGCTGGGTTTCGCGATCATCTTCGTCACCCACGACATGTCCCTGGTCAGCCACTTCTCCGACCGGCTGATGGTGATGTACGGCGGCGTGGTCGCCGAGTTCGGGGCGACCAGGCAGGTCTTCGACACTCCGCTGCACCCCTACAGCATCGGCCTGCTGGACGCGTTCCCGTCGATCCGCGGCCCGCGGGTACCGCTGACCGGCATCCCCGGCAGCCCGCCCGACCTGGCCAACATCCCCCCGGGCTGCCGGTTCGCGCCGCGCTGCCCCAAGGTGATGGCCCGCTGCGAGATCGAGCCGCCGGACCTGTACCGGGTGGACGCCACGCTCGTCCGGTGCTTCCTGCACGACCGGGGGAGGGGCCCGTCAATGGCTGAGGCCAGCACGGAGCTGCTCCGGACCGAGGGGCTGACCAGGCATTTCAAGATCGGCAACGCGCTGTCGCGGCGCACCCTGCACGCCGTCGACGACGTCAACATCACCATCGGCGAGCAGCGAGATCGTCGCGCTGGCCGGCGAGAGCGGCAGCGGCAAGTCGACCGTGGCCCGGCTGCTCGCCAAGCTCTACAAGCCGACCGCCGGCGAGATCTACTTCCAGGGCAAGCCGCTGTCCGGCGTGCGCAGCCGCCGGGACGTGCTGGCCTACCGGGGCGACGTGCCGATGGTCTTCCAGGACCCGTTCGCCTCGATCAACCCGGTGTTCCGGGTGTCCCACGGCATGCTGCGCTGCCTCAAGCTGCACCGCCCCGAGCTGTCCGCCGCGCAGCGCCGCGAGGAGGCCGAGCGGGTCTTCACCGCGGTCGGCCTGATCCCGGCCAGCGAGGTGCTGCAGCGCTTCCCGCACGAGCTGAGCGGCGGCCAGCGGCAGCGGGTCGGCTTCGCCCAGGCCCTGGCGCTGCGGCCGAAGCTGATCCTGGCCGACGAGCCCGTCTCCATGCTGGACGTGTCCATCCGCATCGGGCTGCTCAACGTGATGGCCAGCCTGCGCGACACCCAGGGCGTGTCGATCCTCTACATCACCCACGACATCGCCAGCGCCCGCTACGTGGCGGACCGGCTGATCGTGATGTACGCCGGCCACATCGCCGAGACCGGGCCCACCGAAGAGGTGCTCGCCCGGCCGCGGCACCCCTACACCCAGCTGCTGCTGTCCGCGGTCCCCGATCCGCGCGCCCCGCTCAACGTCGGCGCGGAGACCGACCGCGGCGAGCCGCCCCAGGTGTCGACCCCGAGCCCGGGCTGCCGGTTCCGCTGGCGGTGCCCGCTGGCCATCGACGAGTGCCACCGCGTCACCCCGCCGCTGCGGGAACTGCTGCCGCAGCACAGCGCCGCCTGCCACGTCGCGCGCGCGGACGCGGAGACCGAGGCGTTCCGGTGACGGTGTCATGGACCTGATCGTCTTCGGCACCGTCTATCTCGAGGTGGTCTTCGGCAACATGCCCGCGCTGCCCGGGCCGGGGCAGGAGATCTACACCGACGAGTTCGCCTTCTCCGTGGCGGCGCCGCGGTCACGGCGGCCACCGCGGCCAGCCGTCTCGGCGTGCGGGCCGGCATGTCCGCGCTGCTCGGCGACGACCTCGGTTCCCGGGTGGCCGAGCAGCACTGCCGCCGGGCGGGCGTGGACATGACCCCGTCCGGCTATGTGACCGGGCCGGTGACCGGTGTCAGCGTGGCGGTGAACTTCGACGGCGACCGCGCCTTCATCTCGCACCTGCCGCCGCGCCCGGCCGGCGAGCGCCGCGACACCCGCCGCTGGCTCGAGGTGCTCCGCGAGCACCGGCCCCGCTGGTGCTACGTGCACGCCGGGCCCGGTGTCGCGCCGTTCATCCGGCAGGCCCGGTCGCTCGGCGTGCACGTCGCCCTGGCCGTGGTCGCTCAACGACATCGACGACGACGCCGCGGCCGTCGTCGACTGCGTCCGCGAGGCCGACATGTTCCTGCACCAACGAGCCGGAACTGCTCCAGCTCACCGGGGCCGCCTCGCTGGGCGCAGCCTGGCCGCGGCCGACCGTGGTGTCCCTGCGTGGTGGTGACGCGGGGCGCCGACGGCGCCGTGGTGGCCAGGCCGGGCAGCACCACGCACGTCACCGACGGCATCCAGCCGGTGCAGGCCGGGACCGGACCGGGGCGGGCGACGCCTTCGCCGGGGCGCTGCTCGGCGCGCTGTGCCAGGGCGCGTCGATCACCGACGCCGCCGTGGCGGGCAACGCGGCCGGCTCGCGGACCGTGAGCCCTGCTCGGCGCGGTCGGCGAGGTCGCACTGGACCGGCTGAGCGGGGAGGATGCCCGATCCGGTGAAGCTGGCGATTCTCGGTGGCGGCGGCGTGCGGATGCCCGCTTTTCGTCCGCGGCGTGCTGTCCCGCCCCGGCGCGTCGTTCCGGCGAGATCTGCCTGTTCGAGCCGGACCAGCGCGCCGGCGAGACAGATCGGCCGGCTGTCGGTGGAGGTGGCCGCCGCCCTGGGGCACCGCGGCATGGTCACGGTGACCGGCGACGCCGCGGAGGCCTTCACCGGGCGCGGACTTCGTGTTCTCCGCGATCCGGGTGGGCGGGGACCGGGGCCGGCGTCATCGACGAGGAGGTCGCGCTGCGGCGCGGCCTGGTCGGCCAGGAGACCACCGGCCCGGGGGGCTGCGCGATGGCGCTGCGCACGATCCCCGTCGTGCTCTCCTACTGCGCGGCGCTCGCCCAGTACGCCCCCGGCGCGGTCCTGATCAACTTCACCAACCCGGCCGGGCTGATCACCCAGGCCATCTCGTCAGCATGCCACGGTCCGCGCGGTCGGGGTCTGCGACACCCCGAGCGGGGCGCTGGACCGGCTGGCCGGTTTCCTGGACGCCGACCACGACCAGGTCGCTTCTCCTACGGCGGCCTGAACCACCTCGGCTGGATCTCCTCGTTCCGGGTGGGCGGCGAGGAACGGATCGGCACGCTGCTGGAGCGCTACGAGGAACTGCAGCGGTTCGACCACCGGTTCGCCGCGTTCGACCCCGGCCTGGTGCGCAGGCTCGGCGCGATACCGACCGAGTACGACTACTACTACTACGAGCCACGGCGCTACGTGGACGCCGTCGCCAAGGCCGGCGGCAGCCGCGGCGCCGACGTGCTGCGGCTGAACACCGGGCTGCTGGCCGAGGTCGCGAAGGCATTCGCCGCCGGCGACGTGCACGACGCCTGGACGCCTACTTCACCCAGATGGGGATCCGCCGGGCCAGCTACATGCGGACCGACGTGGCGGGCGAGGGCATGCCGCTGCCGGCTCCCGGGACGCGCACCCCCGCCAGCCGCGACGCCACCGACCACGACGCGGGCGACCTGGGCCCGGCGGGCCGCGCGGCCGACCGTCCCGGCGGTTACGAAGGAGTCGCGCTCCAGGTGATCGCGGCCCTGTCCGGCCGCCTGCCCGGCGCGGTGATCGTCAACACCCGCAACGGCGCCAGCCTGCCCTTCCTCGACCCGGACGACGTGGTGGAGGTGCCGGCGCACATCGACGGCGGGGGCGTCGCCCCGCTCGCCGCCGGCCGCCCTGCCGCGGTCGGCCAGGGGCCTGGTCACGCAGGTCAAGGACTACGAGCGCGAAGTTGTCAGCGCCGCGGTGACCGGCGATGCGGAGCGGGCGGTCCTCGCCCTGGCCCTGCACCCGCTGGTGCCCGGTGTCACGGTCGCGAGGGAGATGATGAGTGAGTACCGCGAACTGCACGGCCCCGACCTTGCCTATCTGCACTAGGCCTTCGCCTGCTGGACACCCGGGGGTGGCGGCGTGAAGCTCGCGGTCGTCGGTGGCGGATCCACCTACACGCCCGAGCTTGTCGACGGCATCGCCCGGCTGCCCGGCGACGTGGCGGTCGAGGAACTGGTCCTGGTCGACCCCGACGAGGCGCGGCTGGCGGTGGTCGGCCCGTTCTCCGACCGGATCATGCGGGCCCATGGCCACCCCGGCCCGGCTGACGCTGGACCACCAGCCTCGACGAGGGCCTGGACGGCGCCGGGGCCGTGCTGCTGCAGCTGCGGGTCGGCGGCCAGGCGGCCCGGCAGCGCGACGAGACCTGGCCGCTGGAGTACGGCTGCATCGGCCAGGAGACCACCGGCGCCGGCGGGTTCGCGAAGGCTCTCCGCACCGTCCCGGTAGTGCTCGACATTGCCGAACGGGCACGCCAGCGGGCCCTGCAGCACCGCCTGGATCATCGATTTCACCAACCCGGTCGGGATCGTCACCAGGGCACTGCTCGACGCGGGCCACCGGGCGCTCGGGCTGTGCAACGTGGCCATCGGGTTCCAGCGGAACTTCGCCGCGCTGCTCGGCGTCGAGCCCGACCGAGGTCCTGCTCGACCACGTCGGGCTGAACCACCTGACCTGGGAACGGGCCGCGGTGGTGGACGGGGCCGACCTGCTGCCCGAGCTGATCGCCCAGCACGGCGAGGCAGGTGGCGGACCACACCGAGCCTGCCGCCTGTCCGTGCTGCAGGACCTGGGCGCGGTGCCGTCGTACTACCTGCAGCTATTTCTACGCGCACGACGAGCCGTCGTGGAGCGGCAGCGGCACGCAGCCGACCCGCGCCGAGGAGGTGGCCCGGCTGGAGCGGGAACTGCTGGCCATCTACGCCGACCCGGCGCTCGACCACAAGCCGGAGATGCTCGGCCAGCGCGGCGGGGCCTTCTACTCGGAGGCCGCGGTCGCGCTGCTCGCCTCGCTCGCCGGGGCACCGGCGGACGTCCAGGTGGTGAACCTGCGCAACGCGGGCACGCTGCCGTTCCTGGCCGACGACGCGGTGATCGAGGTGCCCGCGGTGATCGGCGCGGCCGGGCCGGTCGGCGGTGCCGCGTGGCGCCGCTGGGCCCGCTGCATGCGCGGCCTGGTCGCGCACGTGTCCGCGTACGAGGAACTGGCCGTGGACGCGGCCCTGCGCGGCGGCCGGCACCGGGTCGCCGACCGCGCTGCTCGCCCACCCGCTGGTCGGCCAGTACGAGCTGGCGGGCCGGCTGGCCGACCGGCTGATCGCCGAGAACGCGCGCCTACCTGCCCTGGGCCGCGCCGGTGGGCAGCCGGTGACGCTCTCCGCCCGCGGTCCTCGCCGTCGACGGCGGGAACAGCAAGACCGACGTGGCCCTGGTGGCCGGCGGACGGCTCGCTGCTCGGCCACCGCCCGCGGCGCCGGGGCATGACCGGCGCGGGCGGACCTGGACAAGCCCTGGCTGGCGGCTCGCCACCCTGATCGGCCAGGCCCAGCGGCAGGCGGGCCGGACGGGCGGCCCGGTGGCCAGGCACGTCGCGCCTGCGTGGCCAACGCCGACCTGCCCGAAGAGGAGGAGCGGCTGGCCGCGGCGCTGGCGCGCGGGAGCTGGAGCGAGACCACCGACGCGCGCAACGACACCTTCGCCGTGCTGCGCGCCGGGCTGGACGGCACCGCCGATCCGCGGCGGCACCGCCGGCCGCGGCGCTGGGGGGTCGCGGTCACCTGCGGCGCGGGCATCAACTGCGTCGGCGTCCACCCGGACGGGCGGAACGCCGGGTACCTCGCGCTCGGCGGCATCAGCGGCGACTGGGGCGGCGGGCACGCCCTGGGCAAGGCGGCGCTGTGGTGGGCGATCCGGGCCGAGGACGGCCGCGGCCCGCAGACCGCGCTGCGCGGCGCCGTGGCCGCGCACTTCGGCGTGCCCTCCGTGCGCGACGTCGCGCTCGGCTGCACCTCGGCACGATCAGCGAGGCGGCGCTGCTCGGGCTCGCCCCGGTGCTGCTCGCCGTCGCGGGCGAAGGGTGACGAGGTCGCGCCGCGACCTGGTCCGCCGCCAGGCCGAGGAGATCTGCGTCATGGCGCTGACCGCCATGCGGCGCCTCGGGCTGACCGCGCGAGCCGACCCCGGTCGTGCTCGGCGGCGGGCTGATGACCGCGCGGGACCCGCTGCTGACTTTCGCGAGCTCACCGAACGGATCAAGGCCGCCGCCCCCCAGGCGGCCGTGCGAGTCGTGGCCGTGCCGCCGGTCGCGGGTGCGGCCCTGCTGGGCCTCGATCACTGAGGAGCGGGGCCCGAGGCCGAGCGGCGGCTGCGGGCCGCCTACGACGGAAAGGCCGGGTCATGAAGCACGGGCACAGGATTCACCCTGGCCGCCGGGATCGCGATCGCATCGGTGAGCCTGCTGTGCGCGGCCGCCACGGCCGTCCGGGGCGTCCGCGCCCGCCGCGCACGGCCGGCGACCGGCGGCGCCGCGCCGCTCCAGGTCAGGGTCAACCAGGTCGGGTACGCCACGGGCAGCCCCAAGGTGGCGTTCGCGATGCTGCCCGGCAGCCAGGTCGAGCCGGTCAGCTTCACGGTCGTTCGAGCGGCCACGGCGTGGTGTTCCGCGGCCGGTCGGGCCGCGACGCTCGGGAGCTGGAACGCGGCTTACCCGCGCGGTCTACCGGCTCGACTTCACCGGGCTGCGCCCAGCCGGGCACCTACCGGATCACGGTACGCGCCGCGGGCGCGCCAGCGACCTCACCGCCGTTCACGGTCGGCGCCCCCGGCCCGCTGTACCAGCGGCTCGTGCTCAATGCCGTGCGCTACTTCACCTCCGAGCGCGACGGCGCGGACCGTCGTGCCCTCGGTCCTGGACCGCCAGCACGCCAACCTGACCGACCGGGCGTCCTACGTCTACCGCCGACCCGCGCTATGACGGCAACGACAACCTGCTCGGCACCTTCCACCGGATCGGCGGCCCGGTGAACGTGTCCGGCGGCTGGTTCGACGCGGGCGGCGGCTACGAGAAGTTCGCCTACACCGCGAGCTACGCCGACGGGCTGCTGATGCTCGCCGCGCGCGACTTCCCCGGCACCTACCCGACGCTGGCCGGAGGCCGGGTTCGGGCTGCACTGGCTGGAGAAGCTGTGGCGCCCGGCCCCCAAGGTCCTCTACGTCCAGGTGGGCATCGGCAACGGCAACGCGAGCAACACGATCCAGGGCGACTACAACTTCTGGTTCCTGCCGCAGGCCGAGGACCAGATGGACGTCTAAGCCCGGCGGTAATCCCGGCCCCACCGCCTACTACGTGAAGTACCGGCCGGTCTTCGAGGCGGCGCCGCCCGGCGCGCCGGATCAGCCCGGAGTTCGCCGGGCGGTTCGCCGCCGACTTCGCCCTCGGCGCCCAGCTGGCCGCCCGCAGCGACCGCGCGCGCCACGCCGAGCACCTGCTCGGCCTGGCCCGCAGCATCTACGCGATGGCCCAGACCAGCCACGTCTCCTCGATCGTGACCACGTTCCCGCACGACTACTACCCGGGCTCGGAGTGGAAGCAGCGCCATGCTCTGGGGCGCCGCGGAGATCGCGCTGGCCGACGAGGCGCTCGGCGCGCCGGCCGCGCAGGTCAGCGCCGACCTGGCCATGGCGGCGCACTGGGCGCAGGCCTACATCGCGCAGGGCCACCCGGCCGGTGGCGACACGCTGAACCTCTACGACAACGGCGCGATCGGCGAGGCCGAACTGCTGCAGGCGATGCAGCAGGCCCGGCGGGACGCCGGTCATCGCGCCGCACGTGCTGCTCGCCGACATGGCCGCGCAACTGCGGCTGGGGGAGGGCCAGGCCGCCGGGCGACCCGTTCGGCCTCGGCATCCCGCTCGGGCAGGGCGACGCCACGCCGCACGCGTTCGGCCTGGCCGTCACCGATGCGCTGTACCAGCACTACGGCGGGTCCGCCGCGTACCGGTCGTTTCGCCCAGCAGCAGATGAACTTCGCCCTCGGCGCCAACGGCTGGGGCAGTTCGTTCGTGGTCGGCGCGGGTGACACCTACCCGCACTGCATGCAGAGCGAGATCGCCAACCTGGCCGGGTCGCTCACCGGGCACGGGCGCCATCCAGGCTGGGCGCGACCACCGACGGTCCCAGCGCCATCGGCAACTTCGTCGGGCCTCGGCACGGTTCGGGCATGCGGGCCTGCCGTGCGGGCAGCTTCAAGCCGTTCAACACCACGACCACCGGCTACGAGGACAACGTGGTGAGCTGGCCGTCGGTCGAGCCCGCCGACGACTACACGGCCATCTCCACCCTGGCCTTCGCCCTGTCCGCCGCCGCCCGCTGACCGCCGGGCCGGCCCCGCCGCCCGGGCCGGCCTCCCTGCCGCGTGAGTGATGAACGCGGCAATCATCAAGAAGGGTCGCTCCGTCAGGGGACCGGGGCCGCGGTGGCGGTCTGCGGCACGTTCCAGCCGGAGACGGTGATCACCGGGGTGGCGCCGTGCAGGTCGGCCGAGTCGTAGCTGACCGTCAGCGTCTGCGACTGGCCGGGGAACAGCGTGATGTCGTTGTCCTGCCAGAGCGAGGACTGCAGTTCGCTGTCACCGGGCAGCACCTGGCCGCTGGCGGTGCCGCGCCGCACGTCCGCGCGGAGCAGGAACGCGACCGCCGACGCCGAGGTGTCCCTGATCGTCACCGTGGTGGCCAGGTCCGCGCCGTCCGGCCCGGCGCTGCGGGTGGTCGCCGCCGTGACCGCGACGCCGGTGCTGGGCAGCGTCTGCAGCGCCTTCAGCCGGGCGTACTGGCTGATGATGCCCTGCGGCTGGTCCAGCGACTTGGCGAAGTTGGTCACGTCCGGATGGGTGGACAGCCAGTACACGTTGCGGTCCACGAGGGTGCCGTGCTGCCGCAGTTCCAGCTCCACGAAGTAGACCCGGGTGGGCTTCGCCGGTGGGCACCTTCGGGGTCAGCACGCCGGTTCCGGACCTGCTGGCTGGCCAGCGTGATGCCGCTGGCGGCCTGGCTGTCGAGCACCTTCCCGGCCAGGCTGTACACCCGGGCCTGCACCGACAGGCCCGACTGCGCCCGGCCGCCGAGGTTGTCCACCGTGACGGTGCCGGTGTCCAGCGCGTAAAGGGCATGCAGCGGCCGGTTTGCCTCCTGCGTGCCGAAATAGGCGCCCGCCTGGTCGCCGTCGCTGCCGTACAGGTTCCACAGCAGGCTCGGGAACCCCTTGTTCATCTGCCAGTAGACGGTTCCGGTGGACGGCAGCGGCCCGTGGTGGGCGTGGTCGATGAACGCCTCGAACTGCGCCCGGGTGTCCTCGTAGTTCTGGGCCTGCGCCTCCTCGACGTACTGGCTCAGCCTGGACCAGGCGCCGTACCTGGCGCGCAGCGCGGTGTCGAAGTGGCACAGCGTGCCGAAGCTGTAGCCGATATTGCACCGTGGCTCGTAGTTGGCGTGGTACTGGTTGGCGAGGCGGTTGCGCCACAGCGCCGACAGGTCCGCCGGCGGACATGAACCGGTGCAGCGAATCGAGGGTGGGGATGGTGTCCCCGGCGCTCTCCTCGCTGTCGTAGCCCCACGCGCCGCCCGCGTTGGTCTGGGTCGAGTCGTCGCTGGTCGAACTGCATGCTGTACCAGTAGTTCGGCGGGACCCAGTCGTAGGGCCCTTCCTTCTCCCCGGCCTGCCCGAGCTGCGGGCTGCTGTTGTACTCGGCCGAGGAGATCAGCGGGTCCTGGAAGTCGGCCTGCCGGAAGGCGGCCAGCGACACGGCCTCCTGCTTGCGGGTCGGCGCGTTGTCACTCCACTGGAAGCTGTCCACGCTCGGGTGGTTGCGCAGTTCCTGCCCGATGGTCAGCGCCGACAGCGCCATGATCTTGAAGTCGGCGGGCTTGTTCAGCCGGTGGACGACGAACTGCCACGCGTCGCAGCACTGGTACCCGGCGTTGACCAGGATCCCGGCCTGGTCCATCTGCTCGAAGAAGCCGGGCGGCATGATGTGCCCCTCCAGCCGGATCGTGTTCACGCCCATGTTCTTCATCAGCGCGATCTGATGGGCGATGTCGGCGGCGGAGTAGTGCAGGAAGATATCCGGCGAGAACCCGCCGCCGCGGATCACGATCGGCACTCCGTTGATCTTGAAGGCCCGGGCCCCGGCGGGCTCGGCCGGTGAGGACCCGGTCAGGTAGGACGTGACGGTCCGGATCCCGAACGTCTCGCTGGTGGAGTTCAGCGTCTTGCCGTGCTGCGAGACCGACGTGCTGAGCTGGTACAGCGGCTGGCCGCCGAGCTGGTAGGGCCACCACACCGCCGGGTGAGAATGGTCAGCGGGCCGAGGGTCACCGTCTTCGTGGTGTTCGGGGGCACGGTCACGGTGCCGATGGCGCCGATCCCCTGGTGGTGGTCCGGGAAGGTGATGTTCGCGCTGACATCGCCGGTCTGGGTCACGCCGGTGTTGTTGGTGATGTCGGTCCTGACCGTCAGCGTGGACCGGCTGAAGTCTGCCGTGTTGGCCTCGAGGACGTGCGCGTTGCTGTCGGACAGCGCCCCGTCCACCGCGAGCTGGACGGGGAACTGGATGCCGGTGTTGTTGTCCGGCGGGATCTGGTTCCAGTCCACGTCGTCGAGCGTGAACATCGTTTCCGGGTTGTTCGGGTCGACCTCGATCGCCACCGCGTTCGCGCCCGGCCGGACCAGCCCGGTGATGTCGAAGGCAAACCGCGTGTACGCGCCGGTGACGGTGCTTGAGGTGGCCACCTGATGGCCGTTCACCCAGACGTCCGCCTTGCCGATCACCCCGTTGACGATCAGCGTGGCGCGCTGGCCGGATGACGGGTGCAGGCTGAAGCTGGCCCGCCACCACCAGGGCACCTTGAACAGCGGCACCGTGTCCGCGCCGATCTGGTTCTCATACCCGTAGCACTTGCGCATGTTGTCCGAGAAGAACACGCTGTCCCGGCTGTCGCTGCTGCGGTTCACCGGCTGCAGGCCGGGGTCGTCCGGGCAGCGGCCGTTCTGCAGCAGCGCCTCGATCTCGGTGCCCGGCGCCCCCGCGTCGTCGTTGGCCACCCGCAGCCAGGAGCCGGCGTTGAACGAGGGCGCCGAGATCAGCGCCCCGGACTGGGTGGCCGTCGCGCTGCTGGCCACCCGCCAGCCGCCCGTGCCCAGGTCGGTGATGTCGCTGGCGCCGGTCGCGCCGGTGCCGCCCCGCGCGGCTGGTGACGCTGCGATACGCGCGGCCGCCGTGACCGTGGCGGCCCTGGAGGCTTGGGCTCCCGGCGCCTGCCATGCCAATGACGCGGCCGCGCAGGCGATCGAGGCGCACAGGATCATCGGCGTCCGTGGGAATCGGTTCACGGCTGGCAACTCCTGACTGCGGCCGTCGGCCGCGTCGTGGTGCCCCCCGCTACAGGTACGTGCAGCCCCCATTCCAGAACTATTAGTTCGTATACTTTCCAAACTAATTCTGTCAAGACCCCGCGCCGTACTTAGCCCAGCCGGGGCGGATGGGAGCCAGCGCCGATGGGGGATGCCGGGGGAGCCAGGCCCCGGGGTGCCCGGTGCCCGCCCGCTCAGGGATCCCGGGGAGGGAGCCCGTTTTGACCGCTACCGGCCGGGGCCCACGGCCGCGCCGAACAGGCCGAACCGTCTGCTGCTGGGCTTGGTGACGATGAAGCGCTGGTTGACGCCCATGCCATTGAGCCGGGCCCGGCCGATCGTGCCGCTGTTGTCGTTGGCCCAGTAGAGGTACCGGGAGTCGACCGTCAAACCGGCTTCGGGAAAGTGGCCGCCGGTGATGAACCGCTGCCTGACACCCGTGCCGTCGAGCCGGGCCCGGCCGATCGTGCCGGCGGTCTCGTCGGTCCAGTAGATGTAGCGGGAGTCGACCGCCAGCCCGGCCACGCCGCTAGGGCCATTGGGGACGGCGATGAAGTTCTGGTTGACGTCGGTGCCGCTGAGGTTGGCGCGGCCGATGTTGTAGTCGTTGGCCCAGTAGATGTGCCCGGAGCCGACCACCACGCCGTCCGGTCCATTGGGCTGGGCGGTCGTGATGAACTTCTGGTTGACGTCGGTGCCGTCGAGCCGGGCGCGGCCGATCGTGCCGGTGGCGTTGTTGGCCCAGTACAGGTAGCCGCCAGCGGCCGTCAGGCCGACCGGCAGGCTGGCGCCGGTGATGAACCTCATGTTGACGTCGGTGCCGTTGAGCCGGGCGCGGCCGATCGTGCCGCGGCCCTTCCCAGCGCCGGGCCCGAGCCCGCCGAGGTTGGCCCAGTACAGGTAGCCGGAGGAGACCACTATGCCCGTGCCGTACGCTGCGCCGGTGATGAACTTCTGCCTGACGCCGGTGCCGCCGAGGCGGGCGCGGCCGATCCAGTGGCCGTTGGTCCAGTAAATGTAGCCGCGGGCGGGTGCCGGTGACGAGCGGGCAGGCGCCGGTGACGAACGGGCAAAGGCGGCGCTGCATCCGGCTGCCAGCAGGATGGCCGCGGCTACGGCAGCAAGAACCACGCCCGGCCGCCGGAACCCCGGCCGGCGCTGCGGGCCCGGCAGGCGCTGGTTGTCTCGTGCACCTGGTGATCCTTTCGCCGGGGCAGATCACGCTGCGCCGGGCGAGCACGGGCCTCAGCATTCCCTCTAGCCATTAGATACCGACGTGCTCCAGCGGCGGTTGCATGGCGAGGCCGGGTACGCCGTGCCAGCATCTGCAAACGCGGTGGGCCAGGCCGGTTGCTAGGAGGCCGGGATCTCGACGATGACGGCCTTGATGGTGGGCTGCACCGCTCCGCCGGCCTGCTGGACGCTCACGCCGAGGGTGTCACCGTCGAGAACACCGGAGATGAGCACCGGCGCGGTGCGGCCGTTGCGCAGGGTGAGCAGGCCCTCCGACCGGATCTTGTTGGGCGGATGGCCGATCAGCCAGAGCTGGTAGACCTTGCCGGGGGGCAGGTGCGGCAGCCCGGATGTGGTTACCACGAGCTGACGTTGGAGCGCCGCCTTCACCACGGTGACCCTTCCACCGATCGAGGTGGCCTTGGTCACGAGGGTCGCGTCGGAGGCGGTCCGCACCGCGTTGATCGCTGCGAGCTGGGTCTGGGCCTCGATGAGGTTGCGCTTGGCCTGGCTCAGCTGCTGCTGGGCCGAGCCGAGCTGGCCCTGCGTCTGGCTGAGCTGGTTCTGCGTGTTGACCAGCACGACGCCCAGGGTGATGGCGGCGGCCAGGCCGAGCGCGGCCCCGGCCGCGGCCAGCCGTGGCAGCAGGGTGAGCCGCGGCACCGGGCGCGCGTGCCGGGCCCGGTCGTCGATCGCGGGCAACTGGCGGGTTCGCGCCACATCCGCCATCACCGCGGCGCGCAGCGTTGGCGGGGGCTGCCGTGCCGCCGCGAAGCCGAGCCTGGTCGCGGTCTCCCGGAATCCGCGCACCTCGCTGGTGCAGCTGTCGCACCGGTTCAGGTGCCGCTCGAAGCGGGCCACCTCGGCGGCGGTGTCCAGCGCGTCGAGGGAGTACACGCCGGTGAGGGTGTGCAGTTCGTTGCGCAGCAGCGCCATTACTCAGCTCACCCCCAGGCAGTCGCGCATCCGGATGAGCCCGTCCCTGATCCTGGTCTTGATGGTGCTCAGCGCTATGCCGAGCCGCTCACCAACCTGCCGGTAGCTGTAACCGCCGTAGTAGGCGAGCGCGATCGACTCGCGCTGGGCCTCGGTGAGCCCCTCCAGGCATTCCCGTACCCGCTCGGCGTCGAGGGTGGCCTCCACGGTGGCCGCCACGTCATCGTGCGGCACGGGCACCTCGGCGGTCCGCTGCTCCCGGGCCGTGGCCGCGGCGGCCGACCGCACCCGGTCCACGGCGCGGCGGTGGGCGATGGTCAGCACCCAGGTAGCGGCGGTGCCCTTGGCCGCGTCGAAGCGTGCCGCGGTCCGCCACGCCTCGAGCAGGACTTCCTGGCTGACCTCCTCGGACTGGGCGGGATCCCGGAGTACCCGCAGGATGAGGCCGTAGACGGGACCGGCGAGATTGTCGTAGACAGCCTCGAACGCGGCCTGGTCGCCGCGCGCCACGCGCGCGAGCAGGCCGTCCAGATACTGGTCGCCGCCTTCCGGGCGGGGGACTTCCGGCTCGGATGCACGCATTGAGCGTGGCCTCATGCCTTCTATTCGGCGCCCCGGCAAGAACGGATGGCCCGCCCAGCCGCCGGGCTTACACACCGACACCTTTCCGGCCTAAGGGGAGCCGGTACGGAGCAATTGATAACGGTTCGGTAACGACACCGGCTTGACGGCATCCGGACGGCCCCCCACCCCGAAGAAGCGGCGAGACCGGGCCTTTTCGGAGTCCGGCGCACAGAACGGCGTTGGCTGCCTCCGCACACCTGGAGGGGAGCTGTGCGGGGGCTGCCGCGCCTGGAGGGGAACACTCTTATGTCGTCACAACGCCACCCGGATCAGTCCGCAGACGACTCGGCAGCAGGCGCCCAGCATCCGGGGCCGTCCCGGCGATCCGTGCTGTACGGTGCGGCGGGCCTGGCCGGGGCGGGCCTGGCCGCTACCACGATCGGTACCCTCGCCGGCCCCGCTGCCGCAGCCGCAGCCGCCGCTCCGCGGGCGCACCGCGGCCAGTCTGGCGCGCCCAGCCCGGCAGAGCCGGTCATCGTTCACGTCCGTGACCTGCGGTCCGGGGAGATGGACGTGTTCGCGGGGGAGTCCAAGACCCGGCTCCGCGACCCTGGCCTCGCCGCCAAGCTTGTCCGCTCGATCCGCTGACGGGCAGACACTCACCGCGCCGCCGACCTAGTACCAGCCACATCCGAACGAGCGGTAGCCAGCCCGGGCCACCATCCCCGGCTAGCGTCGCCATCCGGACGTAGGCCAGCCCCGGACCCACCTCTCGCTTTCCCCCTTCTCCCACGTCGTCGCTGCGCGCGGACGGCGGTGAACTGGCAGAGGCGTTGAGCCGGGTGCCAATTCACCGTTGTCCGCGCCCACACCCCAGTCCGGCGCCCGGCCCCGGGCCCGGCCGCCGTCCCATGACAAGCCTGTGAGGTAACTGATGTCTTCCCACCGCGAGGCTCCCGAAATTTCCATGGATCCGGTCGCCGACAGCACCGACCTCTATGCGTTCGTGAGCCCCGACCGGCCCAGCACCGTGACGCTGATCGCCAACTACATCCCGCTCCAGCCGCCCGCGGGCGGCCCGAACTTCTACCAGTTCGGCGACGACGTCCGCTACGAGATCCACATCGACAACGACGGCGACGGCCTTGCCGACGTCACGTACCGCTTCCAGTTCACCAGCCGGCTGCGGAACCCGGAGACCTTCCTGTACAACACCGGGCCGATCCTCGCGCTGAACAGCCCGAACTGGAACAGCCGCCAGTTCTACTCGGTCCGCAAGATCATGGACAACGGCGGCACCGGCACCGAACTGGGCAAGAACCTCGCCTGCCCGCCGTGCAACATCGGCCCGCTGTCCACCCCGAAATACACCACGCTCGCCGGTGAGGCGGTGCATGACCTCGGCCGTGGCATCAAGGTCTTCGCCGGCCAGCGGGCCGAGGGCTTCTACGTGGACCTCGGCTCGATCTTCGACCTGGGCGACCTGCGCCCGTTCGAGAACCTGCACAACCAGTACGGGATGAACGTCTTCAGCGGCCCGGCCGCGGGTGTGAACGGGACCAACAACTTCAACGTCCACTCGATCGCCATCCAGGTGCCGATCAGGGAGCTGGTGCAGCCGGGCGCCAGCGGGGAGTCCGATCCCAAGTCGGTGATCGGGGTGTGGACCACGGCCAGCCGCCAGTCCGCGAGCGCGTTCGACGAGCAGACCGGCAAGACCGTCAACTCCGGGCCGTTCCGCCAGGTCTCCCGGCTGGGCAACCCGCTGATCAACGAAGTGATCATCGCGCTGGGCGACAAGGACCGGTGGAACACCCTGCCGCCCGCGGGCGACAAGCAGTTCGCGCACTACTACGCGAACCCCGGCCTGGCCGCCGCGCTGCCCTCGCTCTACCCCAACGTGTTCCCCAACCTCGCCGCGCTGGTGCAGTCCGGCAAGGCGCGGGCCGACCTGGAAGCGATCCTGCTCACCGGGATCCCCAGCGGGATCATCACCGGCTTCCAGAACAACACCGGCTCGGTCCTGTCCGACATGCTCCGGCTCAACACGGCGATCCCGCCGTCGAGCAACCCGAACATCCTCGGCGTGATCGGCGGTGACCTTGCCGGGTTCCCCAACGGCCGCCGTGTCTTCGACGACGTTGTCACCGTCGAGTTGCGGGCCGTGGCGGGCCTGACCTACCCCCTGGTGAACAGCAGCTACACGCCGGACGGCGCCGCCAGCGAGGTCACCGACGGCCTGACCCCGTCCAGCGTGAACGCGCCGTACCTGAACACCTTCCCCTTCCTCGGGGTGCCGTACAGCGGGTTCGACGTTCCCGCCTCCTGATCGCCTCCCGGCGGGGCAGGCGCCGGTCCCGGATCCTCCAGCCGGGGCCGGCGCCTGACGCCCCGCCGGAACCCAGCCAGCCCGCGAGGGAGGCCATGACATGAGCCACAGATACGGTCCCACCAGCGCCGGAACCGTGCTGCTTGACCTGGGCGCCGACACCGGCGCGCTGGTCCTGTACACGCCCGCGGACCTGCTTGGTGCCGAGATCGAGATCAGCCCACTCGCCCCGGGTGCGCCGCGGACGCACGCCGCCGTCCGGGCCCGGCCGGTTCCCGGCGGGACCAGGTACGCGGTCTTGTACGAGGGACTGGCCGCGGGTGACTACACCCTCTGGCGGGACCATGACACGCCGGGCGGCCAGGTGACGGTCGTCGGCGGCCAGGTCACCAGCCACCACTGGCCCGGCGATTAAGGGCGTGAATGTGGCAACGAGGCCCTTAGCGGGGCCTGAATGTCACATTCACGCCCCAGCCCTGCTAGCCCAGGGGGGCGACCCCCTGGAACCCCCGGTGGCCTGCGGTCCCCGCTCAGCCCTTCAGCGCGCCGGAGACCAGACCCCGCACGTAGAAGCGCTGCAGCGAGACGTAGACCACGACGCAGGGGATCATCGCGATCACCGCGCCCGCCAGCAGCAGCCCGTAGTTGACCGCGCCGTAGGTACCGGTCTCCGCGTTGCTGAGCGCGACCGGCAGCGTGAACAGGCTGTCGTTGGTGAGGAAGCTCAGCGCGCCGAGGAACTCGGTCCACGAGAACAGGAACGCGTACAGCGCCGTGGTAGCGATCCCCGGCATGACCAGCGGCCGGAACACCGCGACCAGCGACTTCAGCACCGACGCCCCGTCCACCCTGGCCGCGTCCGCCAGTTCCTGTGGCACCTGCAGGAAGCTGTTCCGCATCACGAACGCGCCGAGCGGCAGGATGAACGTGGTGTTGAACAGCGCCAGGCCGATCAGGCTGTTCAGCAGGTGCAGGAAGTGCAGTTCCAGGAACAGCGGGGTGAGCACGGCCTGGAACGGGATCATGAAGGCGACCAGCACCACCCCGAAGGCGAACCCGGAGCCGCGGAACCGGAACATGGCGAACCCGTAACCGGCCAGCGTCGCCACCACGGCGGTGAGCACCGCGGTCAGCACGCCCACGATCAGGCTGTTGATGACGTTGCGCAGGATGTCGTCCTGCCCGGACAGCAGCGTGGTGTAGTTCGCGAAGGTCAGGTGCGTGAAGCTGGCCGAGGACGGCGCGTTGGTCACCGTCGACTCGGGCTGGAACGAGCGGAAGACCTCCCACAGCAGCGGCAGGACGAAGACCGCGCCGATCGCCACGCCGCCCGCGACGTACCAGGCGAATCCGCTCTGGCGCCGGCGTGCCGGGGTGCGCGCTGCTGCGGCCATCAGTCGGCATCTCCCTGCAGGAAGCGGAACTGGACGAAGGTGATCAGCCCGACCACGATGACGAGCACCACGGACATCGCGCTGGCCAGGCCCACGTTCATGTCCGCGAAGGCGGTGTCGTAGATCGCCATCACCACGGACACGGTGCTGGTCCCCGGCCCGCCGTCGGTCATGATGAAGAACTGGTTGAAGGCCAGGAACGAGTAGACCACCGAGACGATCAGGCTGAGCGCGATCGAGCGGCGCAGCAACGGGATCGTGAGCGACCGTTCCGCGCTCCACCAGGAGGCCCCGTCCACCCTGGCCGACTCGTAGATCTCCTGCGGGATGGCCTGCATCCCGGCCATCAGCAGCATCATGGTGAACCCGGCGGCGAACCAGATCACCAGGATGCTGATCGCGGTCAGCGCCAGCCCGGTGTGCACCAGCCACGCGGTGGTGGCCTGGACGATGCCGAGCTTGGCCAGGACGAAGTTCGCCGTCCCGGATACGGGCTGGAGTTCGACCACCGCCATGAAGCTCAGCGTCACCAGGCCGACGATGTACGGCAGGAAGATCATCGTGCGGAACACGGTCGAGCCGGGCCGGTTCGACCGGACGAACACCGCCAGCGCGTACCCGATCACGAAGATCGGGATCGTCACGATCGCCGTGTACTTCAGCGTGAACAGGATCGACTGGAGGTACACCGAGTTGTGCACCAGGGCGGTGTAGTTGGCCAGCCCGATGAGGTGGTATGGCCCGATCAGCGGCCAGTTCGTCAGCGAGATGTAGACGCCGAAGCCCAGCGGGAACAGGGCGAACACGGCCACGAAGGCGAGCGCCGGGCTGACCAGCAGCAGGCCGGTCCTGGTGGTTCGCCGTGCCGCGGCGCGCGGGCCGGGATCCCGCTGGCCGGCGAGGTCCCGCCGGCGGAGCGTGCGCTCCGCCGGCGGGATCGTCACTTCGCCTCGCATGAACTCAGCTTTTCACGGTGTCCAGAGTGCTCTGAATGCCGGACTGGCCCTCGGATATGCCTCCGCTGAGGTTCCCGTTGTACACCGCGTCCTCGAACATCTTGAACCACGGGGATCCCGGCTCATTGAACACCGCATCGTAGGCCAGGGTGTACTCCACCGAGCCCTTCGCCAGCGCCTTCAGCGCCACCGCGTCGTAGGGGTTGGTGGCGGCGAACGAGGGGGTCAGCACGTCGCTGCGGATCGGCGTCATGCCCTCGGCCGGGTACCTGTCCTGCTGCTGCGGCTCCAGCGCCCACTTGATGAACTCCCACGCGCCGGACGGGTTAGCCGCCCCCGCCGGGATGACGAAGTCGTCGCCGCCGTCGAAGGTGCTGTAGCTGTTGCCGGTCACGCCGGGCAGTGGCGCGTCGGCGAACTCCGCGTGCTGCGCCGGCGTGGTGAAGGCGGCGGCGAACCCGTAGTCACCGGGCAGGATGCCCACCTTGCCGGACTCGAAGTCCTTGCCCCAGGTCAGGCCGTTCTGGGTCTGGTCCGCCACGGGCGTCTCATGCTTGGCCCACATGATGTGGTAGTCCTGCAGCATCGTCTTCAGCGCCGCGTCGTTGGCCACGTTGGCCGTCTGGGTGCCGAGCGGCCCGTTGATCAGGTGCTGGCCCACCGCCCACAGCGAGGGCAGCATGGTGAAGCCGAGGCAGCCCTGGCAGTTGCCGGCGAAGGAGAAGCCGGAGATGCCGTGCCCGAGGGCGCTGATCTTCGCGGAGTCGGCCACGATCTGCGCGTAGTCGGCCGGCGGGGCGTTCGGGTTGAGCCCGGCCTCCTTGAACAGCTTCTTGTTGTACCAGAGCACCGACAGGTCGGCCAGGTAGGGCAGGCCGTAGTACTGCCCGTCGAAGGTGGCGAGCTTGAGGTGGCCCGGGCTGAGCGAGGTCTTGTACGGCAGCGCGTTGACGTACGGGGTGAGGTTCATCAGCGCGTGCTCGTGGCTGAACGTCGGCACGTCGATGTCGTTCAGCCCGACCACGTCTGGCACCGAGCCTGGCCCGGATGGCGGTCGCAAGCTGGCTGGTGTCGTCGTTCGGCGGCGTCAGGTGCAGCACCACCTTCAGGTTCTTGTGGGACGCGTTGAACGCCGCCACCAGTGCCTTCGCCGGGCCGTCGGTCGCCTGGCGGGCCCAGAAGTGGACCGTTCCCGTCGCGTTGACACCGAACGTCTTCGACGAGGTCGAGGAACTGGACGAGCCTCCGCACGCTGCCAGAACCAGGGCTGCGGCGGTGATTACGCAAAATGTTAGCGTTCTCTTTTTAGAAGACCCTCGCATCTCGGTTACCTCTCCACTGTGGGGGGTTGGGCGCGGCCCGGCCGCGCGGCTAGTCGGCCTGCTCAGCGGGCTGGGCTGGCTGGGGATCTGGCTGGCTGGCGGCGGGGTGCGCCAGTGGCATCCAGACGCGCATGGGGCCGCCGTCGCGGTTGTCCCACTGGAAATAGGGGATGGCGGTCAGGGTGGCCCGGCTGGCCGCCTGCTCGCCGCGGGCCCCGCGGTACGGCAGTCCCGCCCCGGTCACCGGCGGCAGAGCCGCCGCGCTGGCCTCTACCAGGACCGTGGCGCCCACGCCGGGCAGCGTGGCTTCCCGGTCGCGCAGTTCGCCCGGACGCAGCGCGAGATCCTCAAGGTCCAGCCCGGGGGCCTGGTCGGCCTGTTCGGCGCAGTACACCAGCGGGCCGCGCTCGATGGCCGCCGTCCCGCGCAGTGCGTCGATGCGCCTGCCGGGGTAGGTCAGCCGGGGCACCGCGGCGAAGTCGCAGGTGATCATGTCCCCGGGCTGCCACCGGCGCCGGAGGACCAGGTAACCGTGCTGGACGGTGGCTGGCACGGGCGCATCGTTCAGCAAAAATTCAGGGTCTGAAGCCCAGCCGGGAACCCTGATCGCCAGGCCGCATTCGGCCGGCGGGGCACTGGTGACCCGCAGGGTGACCGTGCCCGACCAGGGATACTCCGTGGCCACGTCCAAGGCGAGGATGCCTCCAGCAAGGCTGGTGCTGACCTGCGCCCCGGTGAAGTGATGCAGGTGCAGGGTATCCCCGGCCACCGTCGCGATGTAATGCTCCAGCGACGCGATGGTCCGCATGATGTTGGGCGGGCAGCAGGCGCAGGAGTACCACCGGCGGCGCCGGGCCGGCTCGTCGCCTTCGAAGTGGCCCGCGCGCCGCTGCAGCGGGTTGACGTAGAAGAACCGGTCGCCCTCGGTGGCGATGGCGGCCGCGAAGCCGTTGTAGAGCACCCGCTCCATGAGGTCGGCGTACTTGCCGTCGCCGGTGGCCAGCAGCAGCCGCCAGCTCCACTGGAAGCTGGCGATCGACGCGCAGGTCTCGTTGTAGGCCCGGTCGGGGGGAAGCTCGAACCGGTCGCCGAAGCTCTCGCCGGAGTGCCGCGAGCCGACGCTGCCGGTCAGGCAGGTCTTCGCGGAGACCATGTCGTCCCAGCGCGCCGCGGATCCCGCGAGGAGTTCGGTGTCGCCGGTCTCGGCCGCCAGGTCGACCACCCCGGCCTCCAGGTACAGCGCGCGCACCGCGTGCCCGGACACCTGGTTCGCCTCGCGCACCGGCAGGTGATCCTGCAGGTACCGGCTGCCGAAGCCGGAGTCGCCGATCAGGCCGTGGCCGCGCTGCTCGCAGAACTGGCCGGCCAGCCGCAGGTACCCGTCGTGGCCGGTCTCCCGGTACAGCTCGACCAGGGCGGTCTCCACGATCGGGTGGCCGTCGAGGCCGTCATGGGTGCCGAGGAACTCCTTGACCAGGTGGTCGGCGAAGCGCCTGGCTACCTCGAACAGGGCCGCACCGCCCGTGCCACCGCCGCCCCGCAGGCTGCGCTGGGCCGCGACACCCGCCTGGATGAGGTGGCCCGCGCAGTACAGCTCGTGGCTGTAGGCGAGGTTCGCGTAGCGGGGCCTGCCGGTGACCTGGACGTAGGAGTTCAGGTAGCCGTCCGGCTGCTGCGCGGCCTCCAGCAGTTCGGTCGCCTGCCCGGCGAATCTGGCCAGTGGTTCCGACGGCACCCGGGCGACCTCCCAGGCGATCGCCTCCAGCGTCTTGTACAGGTCGGTGTCCATGAACTGCGGGCCCCGGTAGGCGCCGCTCCCGGTGCCGATGGCCAGGCGCAGGTTGGCGAGGTTGCCCGCGGTCTCGAGCTGGCGCAGGGCCAGTGGCAGGCTGGCCGAGCGGTTCCGCTCCTGCCACTGGTGCAGCAGCCCGCTGGTGATCGTGACGCTGTCACGGCCGAGGGGGCGGACCGCCACCGAGGCGTCCGGTGTCGGGATGGCCGGCCCGAAGCCCTGCTGGGCCTGGGCTCGCTCGTCACTCAAGGCTGTTCCCTGTACGCCAGGCGCATCCGGTCCGGTCCTTTCAGGTGCACTCTGTGCATCCTGCGTCTCATGAGCCTCATATGTTCCACGAGTTCCCGTGACCAAGCAGGCCCTGGCCGTGGGGTGCGCCCGGATAGTGTGGGCCGGGCGGCGGGGTGGCCGGGGGGCCGGGCCGCGTGCTCTGGTTCGTCGTGGCTGTGCTCCGGCGGCCCCGGGGTAGGCGGGCTGGCCGGTGTGCGGTGGTGCGGGTGGTGCTTCGGAGCCGCCGTTCGATCCGTTGCCGGTGGCCCGTTGCCGGCGCTGCCTGGCGAGCGGCGCGGGCGGGGAGCCGAGGGGGGCCCGGCGGGGCCAAACTGACAAAGGAATAGGTTTTCCTTCGTAAGGTACGATGCTCGGGACACGGCGTCAAGACCGGTCATAACCCATCTTTTCGGGTGTGCCGGCCGGGTGCCTGGCGAGAGAGCGACGGAGCAAAGGTTTGTCACCGCAGGACCCTAGTTTGCGGCGGGTCACAATCCGTGACGTTGCCGCCATGGCGGGAGTCTCGATCGGCACCGCTTCGAAGGCCCTGAACGGCCAGGGCAAGCTCCGTGCGGAGACCAGGGACCGGGTCGCCGCCGCCGCGCGGGAACTTGGCTTCGCGCCCAACATGCTCGCCCGGGGGCTGCTGGCCGGGCGCACCTACACGGTCGGCGTGATCACCACGGACAGCTTCGGGCGGTTCAGCATCCCGGTCATGCTCGGCGCCGAGGACGCGCTGGGCGTCGGCCAGATCTCGGTGTTCATGTGCGACACGCGCGACGAGCCCGACCGGGAGCGCCGCTACCTCGACATGCTGCTCAGCCGGCAGGTGGACGGCCTGATCGTGGCCGGGCGCCGGATCGAGCCGCGGCCGAGCATCGGCGTGGGCCTGGGCGTCCCCGTGGTCTACGCGATGACGCAGTCACTGGACACCGACGAGCCCGCGATCCTGCCCGACGACATCGGCGGCGGGCGGATGGCGGCCGAGCACCTGCTGGCCATGGGCCGCCGCCGGTTCGGGCACATCACCGGCCCCGAGCGGTTCCTGTGCGCCCGCAAGCGTGCCCGCGGTTTCTGTGACACGGTCGCCGCGGCGGGGGCGGACTTCACCGCCAGCGACGTGCTCTACGGCGAGTGGAGCGAGGCCTGGGGGCGGCAGGCCGCCGACCTGCTGCTGCGCTCGGCGGGCGAGGTGGACGCGATCTTCTGCGGCAGCGACCAGATCGCGCGCGGGGTGTCGGACACGCTGCGCCTGGCCGGGTGCCGCGTGCCGGACGATATCGCGGTGGTCGGATACGACAACTGGAACCCCATGGTGCTCGGCGTCGACCCGCCGCTCACCAGCGTGGACATGTGCCTGGAGAACGTCGGCCGGGTCGCGGCGGAGCACCTGCTGTCGGCGCTGAACGGGGAGCCGACACACGGGGTCCACACGGTTCCGTGCGAACTCGTGGTGCGCGGCTCCACCGTCGTGGGGGCCGCCGCCCGGGGGTAGCCCGGGCCGCGGATCGGGGCACGGCCGATCGAGCACGCCGCGGCGCGCAGTGCTGCTGCGGGGGGCGGCCGGTCAGCGGGACAGCGAGAAGTCGAGGCTGGTCAGCGCCTGCCGGTCGGCATCGGCCACCTGCCGGCCGACGCTGTCCCAGAGCAGCGAGTCCTCCTCGGGCAGGTACAGCGTGCCGCGGCGGCGCGCGCGGCTGACCCCCTGGCGGATCTGCTGCCAGATCAGCGGGTTCCGCACCAGGACCCGGATATCGATCTCGGCCCGGTTGCCGTCCTCGTCGGTGAGCACGAGGCTGTCAGCCACCCGGGGGTTGGCCGACAGGCCAGCCAGCCGCCCGGTGTCCACCCGCTGCCGGTGGCCCAGCCGGGACACGGTCAGCCAGTCGCCGCCGAGCAGCACGCGCGGCGGCCGCGCCGTCAGGTCGGCGGCCAGCCCCGCGGCGAGCGCCAGCACCGATCCCACGGCGACCAGCACCGGCACCGGTGGCGAGCCGAACCGGGTCACGGCGAGCAGGAGCAGGGCAACCCCGGTTACCGCGGCGGCACCGAAGACGTGTGCCATCCGGCAGGCTCGCTGCCTGTCCCTGTCGGGGATCGAGCCGGATGGCGGGCGGGTGGTAGTCATGGCCGGATCACTTCCTTCGGAGTGCGGCCGGAAACCTGCTGTTCCCGGTCACGGGCGGCCAGTTCGACGGGGCAGGCCCGCTCCGGGCACACGGCCAGGTCGCACAGGCGGCAGATCTGGTCGGCGCGGGCCCGGTCCGGGGTTAGCCCCGCAAGCACCTTCTCGACCGAGGCGGTGAGCGCCTTCCGCTCGCCGGGGGTGAGGCCGCCGAGGGCATCGCTGAGAGCCCGCTCCCGGCTGGCGAGCACCCGGGCGGCGGCCTCGGAGCCCTTGGCGGTGAGGACCACCGCGACCGAGCGCTGGTCGCGCCCGGGACGGCGCCGCGCGTAACCCTCGGCGGCAAGCTGATCGACGACCCGGACGGTGGCCGACTGGGTCCGGCCCAGCGGCACCCGCAACTGCTCGATGCCCATGCCGGGCTCCTGTGCCAGCACCGCCAGCGCGGCGCCCATCGCCCCGGCGTGGCCCGCGGTCGTCTCCACGGCCGAGGTGATGGTGTCGGACAGGGCCACGGCCAGCGCGCCAAGCAGGTTTTCCAGTCGTCGGCTCACCCTTCGATGATGTACCACTCATGCATTAGTCGCAATCTGTTTTCCGCCGGGTCCCCACCCGCCCTGTTGCCCAGGTGGCTGCGGCGGCATACATTCAGACACATTCTGTGCCACTCCGGACCCCGGTGGTGTTCCCCCACCGGCGGGAGTGACCATGGCAGGGCATGACGATCACCAGCTCCCCGGCCCTGGCCCCGCATTACACCATCGGCCCGGTGCCGGGATCGCTGCACCGCACGGGATCCAGCCCGGAGCACCCCCCAGGTACCAGAGATGATCTTCCTGATCACGTGGCTCACCAGGAGGCTCAGGCGCCGCACCACGGTCCCGGCCGAGGTGCCGGTCGTGGCGTCCGGGCGGGACGAGCCAGCGGCCCACCCGCGAGATGCACGCTTCGTGAACTCCGCGAGGACTGCGGCTTCAGGCGGGGGAGCGGCGCCCCGGCGCTGTCGGTTCACGGCCTGGGCAAGCGCTTCGGTGACCGGGTCGCGTTCCAGGACGTCTCCTTTGACATCGGCTACGGCGAGGTCTTCGGTTTCCTCGGGCCGAATGGTGCCGGGAAGACCACGACCGTGCGCACGCTCGGCACCCTTATCGCACCGACCTGCGGGTCGGCAACGGTTGCCGGGATCCCGCTCACGCCGGAGAACGGAGTGCAGATCCGCCGCCGGATCTCGATCATGCCCGAGTCGCCGGGCCTGTATCTGCGGCTGACCGTGGCCGAGAACCTCGAATGTTTCGCCGACCTGTACGAGGTACCCGACGCCGGCGATCGCATTGACCGCGCACTGCGGGCCGTCCACCTGGCCGACCGGGCCCACGACGTGTGCGGCAGCCTGTCCAAAGGCCTGCGCCAGCGGGTCGCCCTGGCCAGGGCGCTGCTCAGCGACCCGGAAGTGCTGTTCCTCGACGAGCCGACCGCCGGTCTGGACCCGGTCGCCGCCCGTGACGTCCACGAACTGATCGACGGGCTCCGCCAGCGCGGCGTCACGATCTTCCTCACCACGCACCGCCTGGAGGAGGCCGAGCTGCTCTGCGACCGCGTCGCGATCCTGAACACGACGCTGCGCACGATCGGGCGGCCCGCCGAGCTGCGCGATGAGCTGTTCGCCAGGACACTCGCGGTCCAGACCGTCATCCCGCTCCCCGACCCGGCCAGCGTCTTCGCCGGCCTGCCGGCCGTGAACGGCTGGCACACCGACACCCCCGCCAGCTACGTCCTCGCCGTGTCCGACCCGGCAGCCGCCGCACCGGCCACCACCCGGGCTCTGGTGGCGGCCGGCGCCGACGTGCTGTCGATCAGCGAGTCACGTCACTCGCTCGAGGACGTCTACCTCGAGCTGATCGGCCAGGGCCACGAGGCGAGCCACAGATGAGCGTGAGCAACAGGCGCGTGCGGGGCATCTTCCGCAAGGAGCTCCGCGAATACCGGCACAACGGCAACATCATCGTTGCCATGATCATCTTTCCGCTGATCTTTCTCATCCAGCCGCTGCTCACAGTCCTGACCGAGGCCTCGTCGGCATCGAATGGATTCGCACACGAGCATGTTCTGCTCTACATGCTGGCCATCCCGGCGCTAGTGCCCGCGGCGCTCGCCTCCTACTCCGTGGTCGGCGAGCGTCAGCAGGGCACGCTGGAGCCCGTGCTCGCGACGCCGATCCGCCGCGAGGAGTTCCTGCTGGGCAAGGCGCTGGCGGCTTTCATCCCGTCGCTCGCGATCTCGTATGCGGTCCTCGCCCTTTTCCTCGCCTGCGTGGAGCTGTTCGCACATCCGGGCATAGCGCCGGCTCTCCTGCGGGGCCCGGATCTGCTCGCCCAGCTGATCTTCACGCCACTGCTCGCCGCATGGTCGATCTGGGTCGGCATCGCGATCTCGGCCAGAACGAGCGACGTACGCGTCGCAGGGCAGCTCGCCCTGCTCGCGAGTCTCCCGCCGGTCGCAGTGACCACGCTCCTCGCGCTCAACGTGATCCACGCCACGCTCGCCCTGGCCCTCGGCGGAGCGGCGGTCCTGCTGATCCTCGACACGCTCGGCTGGCGGATCATCTCGGCGACGTTCGACCGCGAGCGTCTCATCACCGGCACCAGGTGACGAGATTTCAGCGTGCCCTATGCCGAGGGCTTGGGCGTAAGGAGCTGGACCGGGCCGGTATAGGGGACCTCCCCGTTGAGGACGAGGAAGCTGGTGAGGCCGGAGTTGTTGTAGTCGACCGGGAATACGGCTTCGCCTGAGCCGGTGGTTGTCTGGGGGATTGTCTGCGCGGTGAAGCCGCCGGTGGCATTGCCAATCAGCAGGTGGTCCGGCGCGTTGGCGGTCCCGGTCCTGCCGCAGACGACGTAGATATCCGGATTGTTGTCGCCGTTGACATCCCCGACGGCGAGCGCTACTCCGTTTGTAACCTTCAGGATGGTTTTGGGTGCTGCGAATGTCCCGTCAGCCTTCTGGAGGCTGACCGTGACCGCGCTCTTGGTGAGGACGATGAGGTCGGGGCGGCTGTCGTGATTGACGTCGACCATGACGGCGTCGAGGGCTTGCACCGGGGGGCCGAGGATCGAGGACACATCCGTGAAACCGTGGCCCTGGTTGTTCTCGAACAGCCGGAGGCCACCGGTGTACGGGCAGATCAGCAGGTCCGGCCAGCCGTCACTGTTGTAGTCGACGGTACGCGCGGACAGTGATCCGAAGTTGAGATTGAGTCCCATGGCAGGGGAGTCGATGAACGAGCCCTGCCCGGTGTTGAGATAGAACCGGTTGATGGAGGGCAGGCCGTCCGCGCGGAGCGGATCGGTGCCGTAGAAGATGTCCGGGAAGCCGTCATTGTTCGAGTCCAGGACGGCGCACCACCGGCCGCGCCCCGTCGAGTCACCGATATTCCACTGGTAGGCCTGATCGGCGAATGTGCCGTCAGCCTGCTGGATGAAGAAACCGTTACATTTCAGTGCGGTGCCGCGGTCGGCCCCGACGCTGGAGAATATGTCTATCCGGCCGTCCTGGTTGAAATCCGCAGGCTGGCAGTCGTGCCGGTCGAGGATGGAACTGAAGAAGCTCACATCGGCCGCGCTGAACGTGCCGTTCTTCTTGTTGATCCACAGGTTGGCTGGATGCCAGTGGTGTGAGATAAACAGATCCGGAAAGCCGTCCCCGGTGAAATCGGCGACGGCCGCGCTAAAGGACCAGTCCTGCTTGGCGGCGATGCCCGCTGCCGCTGCCTCGTCGGTGATCGTCACCGGGATCGGGGTCTTCGGCGGGGGTGTCTTCGGCGGTGGGCCGGGGCTGGGGCCGACGCCCGGAGCGGTTGGCACCGGCGGCACCGCGGCCGGTGCCCGGGTGGGGAGCGATACCGGTCCCTTGGGGCAGCTCGCCTGTTCGATGAGCGGGTCTGGGCCCAGCCGGCCGACCGCGGTGATCATTGACCCGGCCGGGTTGGTCGCGAAGCCGATGATCTCATTGTCTGAGTGCCCGTTGGCCGAGACCGCCGTCGTCCAGCTCGTCCCGCTGAAATGCACGGCGAGCGTCTGGTAGCGCTGCGTGCTGGCGTCGTAGTAGGCGCCGGCCGCCCACACCTTGCCGGAGGCCAGGGCCCTGACCTTGCGCAGCAGCCCGGTGCCGGGGACCGCGGAGTTGCTCCAGCTGGTGCCGTTCCAGTGCAGCGCCAGCGGCCGGTCGGCGCTGCCATCGTTGTAGTAACCCACCGCCCACACGTCGCTGGCGGACCGCACATCGACCCCGGTCAGGACCGTATCGACCTGGCCCGGTGACGGCACCCCGCTCACCAGCGCCCAGGACGGCGACGGGCGGGTCGTGTCGTAGCGAAGCATGAGCGGCTGCAGCCCGGTAGGGCTCAGCCAGTAGCCGACGGCCCACAATCCGGTCGCTTGCGTCCCGCTGACAGCCATCAGCGAGTTATCGGTGCTGGCCGCGATGTTGGGGCTCGCCACCTGCGTCCACGCCCCACCCGATGCGTGCTCGATCAGCGTGAGCCGGGTCCCGTCGGCCGTGGTCTGGAAACCGACCGCCCACGCGGTTCCGTCCGCCAGGGTGTCCACCCCGATGAACAGCGAGTCGCTGGGGAAGGTCGCGGGGGAGTTCAGCGACCACTTCGTCCCGTTCCAGCTCATCGCCAGCGGCTGATACCCGCCGGCCTGGTAGTACCCGACCGCCCATCCGCCGCCACTGATCATGGAAATGCCGTTCAGGCCGTTGTTCGCCGTGCCCTGGTTCGGGGAGGAGACGGCCGACCATGCCGAACCGTCGAACCGTACGATCAGCGTCTGGTTTGCGTGCAGCGCCGCCCCCACGTCGCCCACGGCCCACCACTCATCCGCGGACACGTAGGCGGTATCCGTCAGCTCACCACCAGAAACCGGCGCCGTGACAAGGCTCAGCGAACCGCACGTCGAGGCAGCAGCGCGGCCGGGCCCGGCACCCGGCACCCCCGGCACCGCTCGCCGGCCGGGCAGGGCCCTGGCGGCCGTCGCGGCAGCGCCCGCCGCGGCCACCCCCACTACGAAGCTACGGCGCGACACCGGATTCTGGCTGTGGTCGCCCTGCTCGCGGTCCTGCTCATTGGCGTTGTCCTCCACGGCACCTCCCAAGAACGTTCATGACCCGCAATCTCCCGATATCGCCACGGTCCCGCCCACGGGTCCGGCCCTCGCGCGGCTCAATGAACCCCCATGACCTGCCCCCGGCGGATTAACGCCACCTCCCGACGGCAGCATGGGTAATTATCCGGCTTGCCGCCCGGCTGCACCAGAAATGCACCGTAACCAATGGGTAAAGTCACAAGAATCGGGCAATGACCCGCCGAAGCCGTGAACGTGCCGCGTGCTCGGCTGTGGGGGAACCTGGCACCGGTGGTCACTCCGGGGCAGGTCATCCTGGCCCCGGCCGCCGCAACCTACCGGCCCGAGTCCGCCGCGGCAATGAGCTCCAGGATGCGAGCCGGGGGCAGGTGCTGCTCGTAGATCCGCACGCCGAACGGCGAGAGCGCGTCCTCGATGGCGTTCACCACCGTGGGCGGCGCGACGATCATGCCGCCCTCGCCCACGCCGCGGAAGTTGACGTCGGCGTCGAGCGGCACGGTCTGAGATGCTCGATCTCGATGCGGGGAATGTCACAGGCGGTCGGCATCAGGTAGTCCATGAACGTGGCTGACTGGAAGTTGCCGTCCTCGTCGTAGGCCGATCGTTCCAGCAGCACCGCGCCGATGCCCTGGGCGACGCCGCCGCGGATCTGGCCATCGACGACGGCCGGGTTGATGAGCGCGCCGCAATCCTCGGCGACGACGTACCGCTCCACCGCGACCAGGCCGGTCTCGATGTCGACCTCGACGATCGGCGCAGTGAGTGCCGCCCGACCATCCGCCCTCGCCGCCGTCGAACGTGGCCTCGACTTCGAGGTCGGCGTCCACGTCGGCACCGAACTGGCCCGCTGCCGCCCGCCGGCGCGACCTCGCTCACCGCGATGGCACTGTCGCGGGTCACCGCGCACCCAGACACCGGCCATCGGTGATCTGGAGGTCCCGAGCGCTGGCTTCCATGAGCATCGCGACGCGAAGTCGAGCACCTTGGCCTTGAGCTGCCGGGCGCCGTGCAGGGTCGCGCCCCCGGCCATGGTGGCCGACCGGCTGCCGCCGGTCAGCCCGGACGGGACGACGTCGGTGTCGCCGACGACGACGCGGACCTGCTCGAACGGCACGCCGAACTCGTCGGCGGCGATCTGGGCCAGGGTCGTCTGGTGGCTCTGGCCGTGCGGCATCTGGCCGGTGAACAGCACGACGATGCCGTCCTCGTCGAGCCGCAGGCGCATGGACTCCCGGCCCAGCGGGCCGCTGGCGCCGCCCCGGCTCGCGCGGGCCGGGAGCGGCCTCGATGAACGTGGCCACGCCGAGGCCGAGGTAACGGCCCTGCGGCCCGCGCCTCGGCCTGCCGGCGCCGGAACGCGGGAACGTCCACGAGCTCGGCGATCCGCTCCAGCGACTCCCTGGTCGTGACCCCGGCCAGCGGGCGGCCGGTCATCATGACGGCCGGCGGATCGGTCCGCGGGGCGACGTTACGCAGCCGGATCTCGAGCGGATCGAGGCCGAGATCCTTCGCGATGAGGTCGAGGATGCGCTCCCGCACGAACGTCTCGGACGCCCACGGGCCGCGGTAGGCGACGTACGTTGCCTTGTTGGTCGTGACCGCGGTCGACTCGAAGCCCAGGGCCGCCATGCTTGTACGGACCGGGCATCATGGCCTCGATGATTGCCGGGACCATCACGCCCATGCCCGGGTAGGAGCCGGTGTCGATGACCATCTTGACGTCCAGGCCGAGCATGTCGCCGTCGTTGCTGACGGCGGCCCGGACGTCGAAGCTCTCCTCGCGGGCCTGCCCGGACGCGGTGAGGTTCTCGCCGCGGTCCTCGACCCACTTGACCGGCCGGCCGAGCGCGCGCGAGGCGGCCGCGGCCGCGAGCTCCTCCCGGGATGGCGCCGATCTTCAGGCCGAACGAGCCGCCGATGTCGCCGGCCACGACGCGCACCTTGTCCTGCTCCATGCCGAGGCGCATGGCGACGGCCATCTTGCGTGACGTGCACGCCCTGGGTCGCCGCGTGGACGGTCATGAAACCGCGGTCGGGGTCGTAGCTCGCGACGCAGCCGCGTCCCTCCATGGGCACGTTCTGGTGGCGGTGCACGCCGATGTGGAAGTCGAAGACGCGGTCGGCGCCGGCGAACGTGCCCTCGACGTCGCCGAACTCGTTGCGCGAGTGCGGGCGGACGATGTTGTCACCCAGGTTGGCGAACAGCGGCGGGCTGCTCGGGTCGAGGGCGAAGGCTGCGTTCGTGACCGGAGGCAGGTCGTCGTACTCGACCTCCACCAGCTCGCAGCCGTCCTCGGCCAGGTAGCGGCTCTCGGCGATGACGATCACCACCGGATCGCCGACGAAGCGCACCTTGTCGGTCGCAAGCAGGGTGAACTCCGGCGTGGGCCCGTCGCCGCCCATGAGGGCCATCAGCGCATCCGGCCCGGGACCGTCATGGCTTCCAGCTCTGCGCCGGTGAACACCGCGACGACCCCGGGCAGCGCCCGCGCGGCCGAGACTCCACCGAGAGCACGCGGGCGTGCGCCAGCGGCGAGCGCACGAATGCGGCGTGCAGCATCCCGGCAGCTTGATGTCGTCGACGTACCGGCCCGCGCCGGTCAGGATGCGCGGGTCCTCCGAGCGCTTGACGCTGGCGCCGGTGTAACGCTCAGCCGCGATTGCTGCCATGGTTGCTCCCTCGCTCAGCGTTCAGATTGGGCTGGCGGGGTCGGGCTGCACTGCGCTCGGCGGCCAGCAGGACGCCGTCGATGATGCTCTGGTAGCCGGTGCACCGGCAGATATTGCCGGACAGCGCCTCGCGGACCTCCTGCTCGCCGGCGTCGGGGTGGTCGCCGAGGAGGGCGGTGGTCTGCATGACGAACCCGGGCGTGCAGAAACCGCACTGGAAGCTGTGCGAATCCCACATCGCCTGCTGCAGCGTGCCCAGCTCGCCGTCGGGTGCCAGCCCCTCGATCGTCGTCACCTCGCGGCCGGCCGCCTGGACCGCCAGCATCAGGCACGAGCGCACCGCCCGGCCGTCGACGATGACCGTGCACGCACCGCAGACCCCGTGCTCGCATCCGAGGTGCGTACCGGTCAGGTCGAGGTCATCGCGCAGGAAGTCCGCCAGCGTCTTGCGCGCCTCCGGCGAGCCCGTGCGCGCCGCGCCGTTGACCCTCAGGGTGATGTCCACCGTCGCCTCACTGCCTCTCGCCGGCGTTGCCCGCGGCCGCTCGCAGGCCGCGGCGCACCAACGCGGCCGCGGCCTTCTTCCGGTAGTCCGACGACCCGTGCAGGTCGGCTGGCGGGTCGATATCGCCGGTCGCACGGCGGGCCGCCTCGTCGAACAACTCGGCCGACGGCCTCTCGCCGACCAGGAGATCCTCCGCCTCGCCCGCCCGGACCGGCACGTCAGACAGGCCGGCAAACGCCAGCCGGGCGTCGCTGATCGCGCCCCCGGAAAGCGTCAGTGACGCCGCCAGGCCGACAATGGCGAAGTCACCGTGGCGGCGGGCGACCTCCTGGAAGCTGGTCCCGGTGCCCCGTGCCGCGGCTGGGAAGCGCACCTCGGTGAGGAGCTCGTCGGGACGGCGTGACGTCGTGAGGTATCCCTCGAACCACTCCGCCGCCGGGACGACCCGCTCGCCCGCCGGGCCGCATACCACGAACTCGGCATCGAGCGCCCGGGCGACGGCCGGCAGTTCCGCCGCCGGATCGGCATGGGCCAGGCTGCCGCCGACCGTGCCGCGGCTGCGGATCGCTTCATGACCGATCAATGGCAGCGCGGCCGCCAGCAGCGGCACGGCATCGGCGACGGTCTCAGACTCCTCGGCAACGTACTCCCGCGTCATGGCGCCTATCGCCACCCAGCCGTCCGCCGCCGCCACGCCGGACAGTTCATCGATCCCGTTGATGTCGATGAGCACCGCCGGGTGGGCCAGCCGCAGCGCCAGCAGCGGGATCAGGCTCTGGCCGCCGGCGAGCACGCTCGCCTCGTCCTGGTGCTCGGCCAGCAATTCCACGGCCTCGGAGACCGTTCTGGGCGCCTCGTAGTCAACGGGAGGCAGTTTCATCGGCGACGCCCTTCGATCCGGCAGCGGTGCTTCCCTAGCGTAGGCCAGGTCAGGTGAGTCTCCTGCTGCTGCGGTGCGGGGAGCCCCGGCCGGTTCAGCGGCCGGGGGCTGGCTGGCCGGGCTGGCTGCCCGCGCCGTCATGGCTGAGCAGGTCGCCGGGCTGGCAGCCGAGCGCCTGGCAGAGCCGGGTCAGGGTGCTGAACCGGATCGCCCGGGCGTGGCCGTTTTTGAGGATGGACAGGTTGACCACGCTGACGCCGACCCGCTCGGACAGCTCGGTCAAGGTCATGCCCCGGTCGGCGAGGAGTTTGTCGAGGTGGATGACGATGGCGTGGCCGTCGCCATCGGGGGGCGTGGGCGGCACTACACCGTCCCCTCGAGATCGGCGCGCATGCCGGCGCTGATCCGCATGACCCGGGCGAAGATGACCAGGCCGAGGCCGAACCAGACGACCGGCCACGACACTCCCCACGATGCGGGCCAATGCGCCCAGTTGACGTGCCAGGTGACCAGCTGGCCCAGCAGGCTGACCCGGGCGAACCCTGCGGCCACGGTGGCTACCAGCTCACCGGCCAGCAGCCACCAGCCGAGGATCAGCACCAGCCGGGCGGCGGCGGTGGTGTAGATACCGTCGCGGGCGGCGGTGCGGGCCAGCCGCATCACCAGATAGAGCGTGCCCAGGCGGAGCAGGTCAATGGGCAGCAGGGTGACCGTGAAGGCCAGGTCCTGCCCGGTGGTGGGGCGGGCGGTGCACAGGCTCGCGGCGTTCCAGGTGGCGTGCACGCCCGGGGACAGGCCGGCCTGACTGAGCCCGCTGCCGGCGTGCGGCAGCAGTGGTGGCGCGGTCTCCAGGCAGACGGCCGGGGGCGTGCCGGTGGGGCCGCCGAAGACGAACCAGGGATGCTGACCGGACAGGGCAAGGATCACCCGGAGCCCGGTGGCGAGAACGGCGAACCAGAACACCCAGGTGATCACGGTGGCCAGTGGCTGCAGCCGGTTTCGCGGCGTGAGGGTAGCGGCGGACATCGGGGGCTCCCGTTTATCGACTATCGTTATTATCGAGGATCGTAACTAACGATAATCGTTATGTCAACGGCGCGGCGGGGTGAGCCCGTGCTGGTAGGCGAAGGTGACCGCCTGGGCGCGGTCGCGTGCGCCGATCTTGGCGAGCAGATGGTTGATGTGGCTCTTGACGGTGCCCTCGCTGACGACCAGTTGCCCGGCGATCTCGCTGTTCGACATGCCCGCCGCGATCAGCGACAGCACTTCGGCCTCCCGGGGAGTGAGGCCCGCGGGGAGAGGTGCGAGCGGCCGCCGGTCCTGGGCCGGCGATCCGGTGGCGATGGCGTCGACCACGTGATGCTGGACGGCGGGGTCTATCACCGCGTGGTTATCGAGGATTTGCCGGAGGGCGTGGCGGATCTCTGCCCCGCCCGCGTCCTTGGTCAGGTAACCGCGTGCGCCGGCCCGCAGGGCAGTTATCACGGACCGGTCATCCGCGTAGGTGGTCAGCACGACGACCTTGGTCTCCGGCACGCGCTCACGCAGCAGGCGGGTGGCCTCGACGCCATCACAGCGGGGCATCCGCAGATCCAGGAGGACGATGTCGGGACGCAGCTCAGCGGCCAGGGCGACGGCCTCGTCGCCATCGGAGGCGGCCCCCACGACCTCGACGTCGGGCAGGAGGCCGAGCACCATCGCCAGTCCTTCACGGACCACCCGCTGGTCGTCAGCGATGAGAACACGCATCGGCTGGCTCACGCCGGCACCCGCAACTCCACCCGGAAGCCGCCGCGTGTCGCCGCCGTGGTGAGCTCGCCGCCGAGCAGCTCGGCCCGCTCGCGCATCCCGGTCAGGCCGTAGCCGTCGCCGGGCGCGCGCGGCGGTTCGCTGCCCGCCGCGAAATCCTCGACCGTCAGGCGAGTGCCGCGAGGCTCATAACCGAGGTGCACCTCGACCCGTTCCGGGCAGGCGTGCTTGGTGATGTTCGTCAGCGCCTCCTGCGCTACCCGGTACACCGCGAGACCAGCCTCCGACGGGAGTTCGTATGCCTGGCCGGACACCGTGAACCGGCACGGGACGCCGCTGACCTCCTGGAACTGCGCGGCGAGGCCGGCCAGGCGGGCGGGCCCGGGCAGTTCGTCGTCGCGCAGCATGCCGATCGCGCGGCGGGCTTCTTCGAGCCCGGACTTGCCCAGGTGGTGGGCACGCTCGATGACGCCAGGCAGCCGGGGATCGCTGGGGTTGCCGGCCACGAGCATCCGGGCACCCTCAAGCTGGAGCATGAGCCCGGACAGGGAATGGGCGAGTACGTCGTGCATCTCCCTGGCAAGCCGCTGGCGTTCGGCCAGTCCAGCCGCCCGTGTCTGCGCCGCCCGGGTGCCCGCCAGCTCGATCAGGAGCCGCTCGGCTTGGTCGTTGGCCTGCCCGAGCCTTCTTGCCAGCAGCATCATGCCGGGGAAGCCGACGATGGCGATGGCGCTGAGCAGCGCCAATGCGGGCGAGCCGTGGCTGACGGCCACCGCGGCCGCCGTCAGGCACGTGATGCCGGCGATAGACAACGCGATCGGGAAGCGATCTGGCACCCGCGGGGCGAGCAGCACCAGGCCCGCCACGAGCCCGGCCAGGCCCGGTCCGTCGGGCTGCAGTCCCATGAGGGCCGCCGAACTGGCCACGAGCACCACGGCGAAAACGATGCGGACCGCCGCGCGGCGGTGACGGGCCGTCAGCGCGCCCAGTGCGCCGAGCGCGAACCCGCCCACGGCGAGAACGGCAGCCACCTCGCGGCCCGGAAACCCCGGTTTCCGGCCGCTGGTGAACACGACCAGTGCCACCACGGCATAGAGCGGTGGAGCGAGCCGGCGCAGCCACCGGTGGGCTGCCTCCTGCTGCGCCCGCGCCCTGCGCAGCGTGGCGAGGGCGACGCTGGCCGCGGGGTCTGAGCTCATCTGATCAACGTTACGGCGCGCCGGCCCGGACGGCACCACCTCCAGGGCAGAGACCCGCTCTACCGGTGGGTGGAGACGTCTCCACCCACCGGTAGAGCGTGGCGGCCCGGCAAAGTTCCAACCCCGCGCCGAAGACCTTCTAGTCTCCGTCGTCGGATGCTCATCGGATGATCACCACGGCTGTCCAGCGCATCCCCGGAAGGCCTGGCCGCCGAGAGCCGCTGGGCCGTGGAGACCCACGGGCTCACCAAGCGTTTCGGGGCGAACGTTGCCGTGAACGGTGTCGAGCTCCTGGTCCCCCGGGGATCGGCGTTCGGCTACCTCGGCCCCAACGGGGCCGGCAAGACCACGCTCATCCGGGTGCTGCTGGGATTGACCCGCGCCGATGCCGGCACGATGTCCCTGCTCGGATACCCGGTCCCGCGGCATCGCGCCGCGGCACTCGCTCGCGTCGGCGCCATCGTCGACGAGCCCCGGTTCCACACCCACCTCACAGGCAGGCAGAACCTGCGGCTTCTCGCCGCGGCACGCGAACCGGCCGCGCGGGACCGCATCGGGCCAGCGCTGGAGCGCGTCGGCCTGGGCCACCGGGCCGGCGACCGGGTCTGCGAGTACTCGCTGGGGATGCGCCAGCGGCTGGGGGTCGCCGCGTGCCTGCTGGGAGACCCCCGGCTGCTCCTGCTGGATGAGCCGATGAACGGGCTCGACCCGGCCGGAATGGCGGAGATGCGCGACATGATCCGCTCGATGGTGGCCGAGGGCCGCACCGTCGTGCTGTCCTCCCACCTGCTCGACGAGGTGGAGCGGACCTGCGACGCGGTCGCCATCGTGGACCGCGGCAGCATCATCCAGCAGGGGCCGATCTCCGAGTTGCTGGCGGGGGCGCCGCTCGCGCTTGTAGTCGAATGCACCGAACCCGGCCGGGCCCGGGCCCTGCTCGCGGGCGCCAACCTCGGTGCCCGCGCCGAGGCAGTGCCTTCGGCGCTGGGGCTGGATATCACGCTGCCCGCAGGCACGGGCCGCGACGTCATCGCCGAGATCAACCGCGTTCTGGCCGCAGGCGGAATTTCCATCTACCGGCTCCAGCCGGTCCAGACCTCACTCGAATCGTGGTTCCTGCAGGTCACAAGCAGAGTGGGGGATCCGGAATGACGAC
Organism: uncultured Actinomycetes bacterium; assembly: GCA_963730235.1. Classification (GTDB taxonomy): domain Bacteria; phylum Actinomycetota; class Actinomycetes; order Streptosporangiales; family Streptosporangiaceae; genus DASXKD01. The sequence continues at coordinate 120,601 of CAVSRH010000015.1, read as the reverse complement.
CGTGCCCGCCCACGGCGCGGACCAGGCACCCCGGATGGCGCCACCCGGTCACGCACGCGACCGCCGGGAATCCCCGGTGCCCACCGCCGGCATGATCGCCACCAGAGTCATGGAACTGCGCAAACGGCGCGGCCTCATGATCGCCCTCATTGTGCTGAACATCGGGTTCCCGGCGGTCTTCCTCCTCATCCGCCTGCTCGCCCATGCGTTCGCGCCACAGCCCAACCCACCCGCCGGCGGCGATCAGATTTTCGTGGTCCTGGCGGCCGGCTTCCTGCCCACCTTCGGCTTCATCGCTGCCCTCACGGTGGGCTGCACGGCGGGATCGCGGGACCTCACCGAGGGAATGTTCCGGCACCTGGTCGTGACCGGCCGGTCCCGGCTGGCGCTGTACGCCCGATCCCCGCCGCTGCGATCGTCGTGCCGCTGTCGCGATCGGTTACACGATCGTCTGCGCGGCACGCCCCCCCCCCCACCCCCCCCCCCCCCCCACACCCCCCCCCCCCACCACCCCCCACACCCCAACACACCCCCCGCACAGCCCAACCCACCCGCCGGCGGCGATCAGATTTTCGTGGTCCTGGCGGCCGGCTTCCTGCCCACCTTCGGCTTCATCGCCGCCCTCACGGTGGGCTGCACGGCGGGATCGCGGGACCTCACCGAGGGAATGTTCCGGCACCTGGTCGTGACCGGCCGGTCCCGGCTGGCGCTGTATCTGGCCCGGATCCCCGCCGGGCTGGCGATCGTCGTGCCGCTGGTCGCGATCGGTTACACGATCGTCTGCACGGTATGCGTCTTCGCCGCCCCGGCCTTCATCGATGACAACAACGTGAACATACCTCCCGGCCTGTCCCGGGCCGGCTTCGAGAACTGGGCCGGGCACCACGCCGAGCCGGTCATCTGCTCTCTCGGCAACGGCCCAGTTCCGCGGAATGTCCCGTGCGCCTGCCGCCTGCCTGGTCGAAGTCGGCAATCACTGCCAGCCAGTCCGCGCCCGCCGCGGTGGAAGCCCTGGCCATCAGGATCGCCAGGCGCAACTACTACGGCCCGAACGGCTACACCGCGATTCTCCGCTACCCGCCGATCCCCCTCATGATCAAGACCGGGCTCTGGGTCGAGCTTCAGGGGGCCGTCGTGTTCATCGTCGGGCTCGGGCTCGCCTCGCTCATGGGGCAGCGAACCATCCCAGTGATCTTGCTGATCGTGTTCCAGGTAATCCTGACGCCGATCCTTTCCGCGCTCGTCATCCCCCATCTGCAGGACCTGCAGCGCTCGGTCGTCGGGCTGGCCGTGGCGCGCCTGGAGCCCTCGGGGCTGCCGGTGGCATTCGGGCTGCCGGGGGTAGCCGGAGGCCTCGCGCGTCCCGGCGCCGTGCATGGACTGCCGCCCGAGTCGGCCACCCAGGCTGCCTGCGTCATCATCGCCTGGCTGGCGTGCTGGACGATCCTCGGCGCATGGCGAATGACGACCAGGGACGCCTGAGAGACACCGTGCCCACCGGCCGCGCATCCCGGCGCGCACTGCGGTGGGCCCCGGTCAGGGGTTCTGGTCGTAGGCCACGCGCACCAGGTGCAGTACCTCGTCGTCCACGTCGGCCACGCTGCGCAGCGCGATCTTGTGGGTGGCCTGCCCCGGCGCGCTGGCCGGCTGCAGGCGCCCGCTCGCCGGTGGGTCGGTGAACCGCAGCCCGAGATCGACCCGGTCGCGTGCCGCCGCCGCGACCGCCGCGAACTGGCGGCCGCGCACGAACGGCGTGTAGCCGCCGCGGCCCTCCACGCTCACGTCGTCGCCGAGCCCGGTGATGGCGCCGGCGAGAGCGTCATAGATCGGGCGCAGGGCCGCCTTGGCGCCGCGGTACTGGCCGTCGATGTACTCCTCGACGCTGGGCCGCACCCACCCGGCTGCCCGGGCGGCGGCATCGGCGATGGCCCACTGGCTGTTCTGCTGGACACCGTGCTCGGATCGCAGCCAGCGGCGCACCGCGTTCTGGTCCAGCGGGTCGATCCCGGACGCCTCGACCAGCGCCAGCCATTCCTCCAGCGAGCGCCCGGTGCGGCCGGCCAGTGACCCGATCACCGCGCCCATCATGTCGTCGGGTGTCTTTGCCACGATCGCAGCCTACGCACCGGCGGCCGCGCGGTCCCGGCGGCAAGCGCAACCGACGGTGAAGGATGCCCAGGTCCGGCGGGTCGTCGCAGGCCTCGGGTAGTGTCTCGAACGTGATCCTGCACCAGCGGGAGGATTCGCACAGGCCGCCGGCCTGCGGGATACCACGATCTTGCGCGCGCGGCGGGGGGTTTCGGACCGCGCAAGCAGGCCGCGGATCAGCCTGCGCCTGACAACCTGACGCGCCGCTTCTCCACGGATGCGCGCTTCTCCAGGAGAGGGGAATGTCATGCCAGCACGTGATTCCTACGCACAGGGCACGCCCAACTGGGTGGACCTGCAGACCACCGACCAGGCCGCCGCGAAGGCCTTCTACACCGGGCTGTTCGGCTGGACCTACGACGACCAGCCGATGGACGGGGGAGCGGTGTACTCCATCGCCAAGCTCGGCGATGCGAGCATCGCCGCGATCGCACCGCAGTCACCGGAACTGGCCGCCGCCGGGGCGCCCCCGATGTGGAACACCTACCTCGCCGTCGACTCGGTCGACGCGGCGACCGCCAAGGTCGGCCCGGCCGGTGGCACCGTCGCCATGGAGCCCTTCGACGTGATGGATGCGGGGCGGATGTCCTTCGTCCTGGACCCCAGCGGCGCCGCCGTGGCCCTGTGGCAGGCCGGCCAGCACATCGGGTCCGGGCTGGTGAACGAGCCGGGGACGGTGATCTGGAACGAGCTGATCACCGACGATCCCGCGGCCGTGTCCTTCTACGAGCAGGTGCTCGGGCTGGCCGCCGCCACCGCGGACATGGGCGGCAACAAGTACACCCTGTTCCAGGTCGGCGGCAAGGAGGTCGCCGGCACGACCGCACCGCAGATGGAGGGCGTGCCCAACCACTGGCACGTGTACTTCGCGGCCGCGGACGCGGACGCCACCGCGGCCAGGATCACCGAACTCGGCGGCTCGGTCATGGTGGCCCCGTTCGACACCCCGATCGGCAAGATGGCCGTGGTCACCGACCCGCAGGGGGCCGTGTTCAGTCTCTTCCAGGCCACGGCATCGGCCTGAGGCCGGCCGGGGCCGCGCCGAGGGAGCCGACCATGGAAATACCCAAGCCGACCGAGGCGGACAAGGAGTTCTTCAGGTCCGTGCTGCCTGGCGACCCGTCGGTCGAGGTCAAGCCGATGTTCGGCAACCTTGGCGCGTTCGTGCACGGGAACATGTTCGCCGGGCTGTTCGGGCCCGCCGTGGGCGTCCGGCTCGACGAGGCGGGCCGCGCGGAACTGGACGGCATCGAGGGGTCGGGCCCCTTCGGGCCGCCCGAGCGCCCGATGGGCGGGTACACCAGCCTGCCCGAAGCCTGGCGCGCCACGCCCGACGTGGCGGCGCAGTGGGTCGAGCGGGCACTCACCCACGTCAGCGCGCTGCCGCCGAAGGTCAAGAAGCCCAAGGCGCCCCGCAGGTAGCACGTCCGGGCACCGCGTGTAACGCCCGGGCAGCGCACGTAACGTCCGGGGCAGCGCACGTAACCTCCGGGCAGCACCGGCGCGCTCCGCCGGTCGGCCAGGCGAGAGGGGCCGGGCCCAGTCGGGCCCGGCCCCTCTCGTTCCCGGCAGCCGCGTGGCCGGTCGGACGCGCTGCCGGTCCAAACGGCGCACCGGTGGCTGGCGCCGCACGATGCCGGCCAGAGCGATGCCGCGCCGGTCAGAGCTGCGCGGTGACGGCCTTGACCTCGGTGTAGGCCTCCAGCACCTCGTGGCCCATCTCGCGTCCCCAGCCGGACTGCTTGTACCCGCCGAACGGCAGCGACGCGTCGAACACGTTGTAGCAGTTGATCCACACCGTGCCGGCCCTGATCTTCTTGGCCAGCGCGTGGGCCTTGGAGATGTCCTTGGTCCAGATGCCCGCGCCGAGACCGTACTCGCTGTCGTTCGCCGCGGCCGCGATCTCGTCGAGGTCGCTGAACGGCGCCGCGACCACCACGGGGCCGAAGATCTCCTCACGCACGATCTTCATGCTGGGGTGGGTGTTGGTGAGCACGGTCGGCTCCACGAAGTAGCCCTTGTCGCCGAAGCGGCCGCCGCCGGTCAGCGCGGTGGCGCCGTCCGCGGCACCCGACTCCAGGTAGCCGGTCACCCGCTGGAACTGCTCGGCGGAGACCAGCGGCCCCATCTGGGTGCTCTCGTCGAGCCCGGAACCGAGCTTGATCGACTTGGCGATCTCGGCAACGCCGTCCACGACCTCGTCGAACCGGCTCTCCTGGACGAACAGCCGCGAGCCCGCGACGCAGCACTGGCCGTGGTTGAAGAAGATCGCGTTGGCGGCACCCTCGACGGCGGCCTGGTCGGCGTCGTCGAACACGATGTTCGGGCTCTTGCCGCCCAGTTCCAGGCTTACCTTCTTCAGGTTCCCCGCCGCCGCGGCGACAATGAGCTTACCCACCTCGGTGGACCCGGTGAACGCCACCTTGTCCACGTCGTTGTGGGCGGCCAGGGCCGCGCCGGCGGTCTCGCCGAAGCCCGTGACCACGTTCACCACGCCCTCGGGGACCCCGGCCTCGGCGATCAGCTCGGCGAGCTTCAGCGCGGTCAGCGGGGTCTGCTCGGCGGGCTTGAGGACCACGCAGTTGCCGGTGGCCAGCGCCGGGCCGAGCTTCCACGCGGCCATCAGCAGCGGGAAGTTCCACGGGATGATCTGCCCGCAGACCCCGACCGGCTCGCGCAGCGTGTAGGAGTGGAAGTTGGCGCCCGGCATGTAGGGCACCGAGATGTTGATCGTGTTGCCCTCGATCTTGGTGGCCCAGCCGGCCATGTAGTGGAACAGGTCGGCGGCCAGCGGCACGTCGGCGGCGGCGGCGATGACGTACGGCTTGCCGTTGTCCAGCGATTCGAGCTGGGCGAGCTCGTTGGTGTGCTCCAGGATCAGATCGCCGATGCGCCAGATGATCCGGCCGCGCTCGGACGGGCTCATCCGGCTCCACGGCCCCTCCTCGAACGCCTTCCTGGCCGCCTTCACCGCGCGGTCGATGTCCTCGGCGTCCCCCTCGGCGATCCGTGCCAGCGTCTCCCCGGTCGCTGGGTTGGGCGTGTCGAACGTCTTGCCCGATGCCGCCTCTGTCCACTGCCCGTTGATGAACATCTGTCGTGGCGCGCCGATGAACTCCTCGACGCTCCGGTCCAGTGTGACTGTCATGGGTGCCTCATCTCTGTTGCCCCGCGCGGCTGTCGGAAAGCACCCCGTCACGGCTGGATTCACCCACTTTGGGCCAGCCCGCGGCCCCCAGGCCGCCGCATAAATCGGTAGTCTCAATGAGACTACGGCCTGCCCGGCTGGCGCAAGGGGCCAGCCGGGAGGTGCGGATCAGCGCAGTGGACGACCGGACAGGAGGCCCGCCATGCCCAAGGTCTTGATACTCACCGGTGACGCCGCGGAGTCGCTGGAGGTCATGTACCCCTATCAGCGCCTGCTCGAAGAGGGCTACCAGGTGGACATCGCCGCGCCCACGGTCAAGAAGCTGCAGTTCGTGGTGCACGACTTCGTCGACGGCTTCGACACCTACACCGAGAAGCCCGGTTACACCTGGCCGGCCGACGTCGCCTTCGCGGACGTCGACCCGGCGGACTATGTCGGCCTGGTCATCCCGGGCGGCAGGGCGCCCGAGTACATCCGCAACGACCCCGACGTGCAGCGGATCGTGCGGCACTTCATGGCGGGAGACCAGCCGGTCGCCCAGCTCTGCCACGCTCCGCTGGTGCTCGCCGTGGCCGGCACGCTGCAGGGGCGGCGGACGGCCGCCTACCCGGCGCTTGCACCCGACGTGGCCGCGGCGGGAGTCGAGTTCGTCGACGGGGCCGCGGTCATCGACGGGCAGATGGTCTCGGCCAGGGCCTGGCCCGACCATCCGGCCTGGATGCGCGAGTTCATCGGGATCCTGCGCGCGAAGTCGCCTGCGTAAGGTCGTCGAGAAAGGCCAGCGTCGCGGCGGTGGTGGCCCGGCGCCAGGCCAGCAGGGTCGCATCGAAGCCGCGGCTGCCTGGCGTTTCGGTCTTGATCGCTTCCGCGATGGGTGCCAGCGTCTCCCGCTGGCGCCGCAGCAGCCCGCTCGGGTCGCCCCCGGCGCGGTCCAGCAGGGCCAGCTTGAGCAGCAGGTGCGAGCGGACCTCCCGGATGTGCGCCACGGGCGTGTCCAGCCAGTGCCGCACCGCCTCGCGCCCGGCCGGTGTCACCGAATAGATGGTCCGCTGCGGGCCCCGCACCGATTCCACGGCCTCCGGCACCAGCAGCCCGGCCTCCTGCAGCCGCCCGATCGACCGGTAGATGACCGGCCGGGGGATGTGCCAGATCCGGCCCAGTTCACCCTGCGGCGCGGTGAGCTGCGCGATGGCGAAGCCGTGCGTGGGCTGCTCGCTGACCACCGCGAGCACGGTCCACTCCGGCAGCGACAATGTCGGCCACCCGCTCATGGGTTAAGAGCCTAGAGCAGCGCGCGCCGGGCATGCGGGCTGGCGGCCAGCCGATGCCGGAGGGATACCACGTGACGGGTGAGCTGCAAGTGGGTAGTCTCTTTGTGACTAGCTAGCCCTCCGAAAGGCCGGTGATGTCCGCCGATCTGATCACCGCAGAGATCCGGTCCCTGTCGCCCGTGGGGGTGCAGGCGGACGGCACCTTGTACTACGCCCCGATCGGCGAGGTCGCGGTCAGCGGCGCACTGGTCACCTGCCATCTGTGCGGGCGGTCGCTGCGGTCGGTCGCCGCCCACCTGCGCGCGCACGGGTGGACCAAGCTGGCCTACTGTGAGGCGTTCGGCCTGGAGCGTGGCCAATCGCTGGAGGGCGCGGAGACCCGCAAGCTCCGCGCCGCCGCGCTCACGTCCCGGCTGGTCTTCGAGCCCGCGATGCGCCAGGGCAGCGCGGCGGGACGAGCCAGGGCCCGCGCCGGGGACCTGACCCGGGACGCGGTCCGGGCGGCCCGCGGCCGCCGCATGCCCGAGCAGCGGCGCCGGAAGGCGATGGCCGCGCTGGCCGCCGTCCCGGCCCCCGCGGTGGCCCAGGCGAACCGGGACCGCGCCAGCCGGCACCTGGCCGATGTCGCCGCGGCGGTGGCCAGCCGGCACGGGTACCCCGACCTGGGCAGCTACGTGCTGGCCCGGACCGAGCAGGGTGCCAGCCTGGCGGCGATCAGCCGGGAGGCCGGGCTCAACAAGGACTGGCTGTCGCGCCACCTGGCCTGCGTGGACCCGGGGGCGGCCGACGCCGTGCGCCGCCGCGGCCTGCACCGCCCGGACGCCAGGTGGCTGCCCGCCCTGACCCGGCTCGGCTTCCCGGACGTGCCCAGTTACCTGCGCGAACGTCACCTCGTCCAGCACTGGACCGTGAATGCCATCGCGGCGGAGGCGGGCCTGACGCATCACACCGTGGAGGCCGCACTGCGCCGCCATGGCCTCGCCCGGATGGCGCACGCGGCGAAACGGCACCAGGCGCACCAGCGCGCCGCGCAGGTCGCCGGGCGCCTCGGTTTCGACAGCATGGCCGGCTACATCGCCTGCCGCCGGGCCGCCGGCTGGACCTGGCATGCGATGGCCGCCGAATGCGCCCAGCCGCCGTCGTGGTTGCGCCGGCAGGCGCAGGCAGCGTCGCCGCGCTGACCGTGCAGAGGATGCTCAACGCTCCCCGGGGCCGGCCCAGGCCCTGGCGATAACCCGCCTCGCGTGGCGGGCGTCCCGCTGCGCGGGCGCGGGCGGCGATAGCGTGAGCCGGTAAGCAGCGTCGATCCAGTCGTGGGAGTGCCAGCCATGCAGCTCAGTGCGCGAAACCAGATCCCAGCGCGGGTGACCAGCATCAACGCCGGAGAGGCCATCGCCAACGTGGACCTTCAGGCTAACGGGGTGCGCCTGGTCGCCTCCATCACGGTGGAAGCGGTCCGCCAGCTCGGCCTGGCTGAGGGCAGCGAGGTCACCGCGGTGATCAAGGCCTCCGACGTCATCCTCGGCGTCGCTGGCTGACCAGCGGAGCCGGGCCCGTCCGCCGAGCAGGTGCCACGGCCAGGACTCACGGGCTGACCCTGGTCACCAGGAACACCGCCGGCCTCGCCCCGAGCGGGGCCGCCTTGGTCAATCCGTGGGACGATCCCCGCGCCACTGGCGGTACAGGGCGATGAAGTCGTCCTGCATCTGCGGGGTCAGATCATCGGCGGTAAGGGTGCCGGTGAGCTCGATGGTCTTGCGCATCTGGGCCAGGTACTCGGTGCAGTCCGGGCAGCCGGCCAGGTGCCCCTCGTACCGGCGCCGGTCGACCCGGGAGAGCGTGCCCTCCAGGTAGTCCGTGACCAGCTCGACCGCCTGCTGACAGACCAGGTCGCGGCGCCGCAGGCGCAACCGCATCATGACGGCCCCCCGAACCCGGCCTCGACGGCCTGGCGCAGCCGGCTGCGGCCCCGGTGCAACAGCACCCGCTGGTTGCCCTCGCTGATCTCCAGCACGCCGCACACCTCCTCGCTGGTCAGGCCGTCGATGTCGCGGAGGGTCACGACCTGCCGCTGGCGGTCGGGCAGGCCCTCGACGGCCGCCCGGATGAAGTCCGCCAGCTTGCCGGCTTCGAGGCGGTCGTCCGCCTCCTCGATCCACCGCTCCGGCGGGGACAGCCAGCCGCCGCCGCCGTCGAACCTCGACGCCGCCACGGCGGCTTCGGACTCGCCCAGCGCGGCGGTGTCAGCCACCGCGATCGTGCGGCCTTCCCGCACGCCCGCCGTCCTGGCCCGGTTCACCAGGATCCGGAACAGCCAGGTCCGGAACGACGAGCGGCCCTGGAACCCGCCGATGCCGCGCAGTACCCCGATCCAGGTGTCCTGGACGACTTCCTCGGCCACGGCCACGTTGGGCACAAATGAACAGGCCAGGCGCAGCATCGCGGCGTGGTGGCGGCGCACCAGGGTGACGAACGCCCGCTCGTCGCCGGCGCGCAGCGCCGCGAGCAGTTCGGAGTCGGTGCCGGAGTCCACTGCGGACAGCCTAGGTCTCCCTTCTGACGGTGCCCGGCGGGCGGACGGCGGGCCCGCCCGCCGGGCGTCATCGGAGGTGATCAGGAAGCGGCGATGCCCTCGCCGCCTGCCGCGCCCGCCACGGTGACGCTGCCAACGCTGGTCAGCGCGCCGCCGGCGGCGACGCTGAACTCGTCGACGATGCCGTTCCCGCCGGTCTGCACGTAGAGGAACTGGCCGTCAGGGCTGGCCGTGGCGTCCACGGTACCGGGGTCGGTCGAGGTCTGGCCCAGCAGGGTGAGCTGGCCGCTGGCACTGGCGGTGTACCCGCTGATGTTGGCGCTGCCGGCGTTGGAGGCATACAGCGTCCCGCCGGCCGGCGCGACCCAGCAGGTCGCCGCCTGCCCGGTACCCACCGAGTCGATCAGCGTCACGGTCCCGCCGGAGCCGAGCGCGAACGTGGACAGGGCGTTGGTGCCTGCGTCGGCGATGACGAGGTGGCCCGCCTGGTCGAAGGCGACCGCGAACGGGACGGTGCTGCCCTCGGAGTTCACCACCGGGCTGGCCGACAGGCGGCCCCCCGGCCGGACGCCGAACACGTCGATGTCGTTGCCGTTGGCCTTGGTGGTCACGATGAGCTGGGTGCCGCCGGGCGAGAATGCGACCTGCCCGGGGGTGTTGGTGAACTGCGGGGTGGCTGCCTGGTTGAGGCCGAGCCGCCGGTGCGAGCCGCGCAGGAAGGCCAGGTGGCCGGCCGGGGACAGGCGGTAACCCTGCACGGCCCCGCCGCGCAGCGCGTTCAGCACGTACACCAGGTTCCCGCGGATCGCGACGCTGACCGGGAACTGCCCGCCCGAGCCGATGATCTGCCGCCGGTGCAGCCGGGTGCCGCGCGCCCCGAACACCGTGACGCTGTTGCTGCCCGCGTTGACCGCGATGACCAGGTGGCGCTGGGCGTCGTACTGGAGCGAGCCCTGCGAGGCCAGGTGGTCCACGACCGACCCGGTGAGCTGCCCGCCCAGGCCGCCGGTGTTGTACGTGCCGGCCAGGGCCAGCGTGCCCGAGGCCGACCGGGCGTAGGAGACCACCTGGTTGCCGGCGGTGTTGTCGGTCTGCACGAACACGGCGCCGGCCTGCCCGGCGGGCTGCCGGTGTGCCGTGGCAGCGCTGGCGGCGGCCGGGGCGGCGAGCGCCACGGCCGCCGCCGTCGCCGCTACCGCCGCGGCGAATAGCGGCCGGGCGCGGCCGAGGTGGCTGGGGACTGTCATGCGTGCTCCTCGCGGGTCTGGGATGGCGTACCACCTTCAGTCCCGCGGCGAGCCCGCGCGTTACACGAACGGGGTTACCGGTTGCGGCCTGGGGGCGCGCTCACAGCCGCGTCCAGACCAGCAGGATCGTGGACGCGGCCAGCAGCGCCGCCATGGTGCCGTTGAGGACATGCCGGGCGCGTGGCGTCCGGAGGAAGCGCTGCAGCACGGCGCCGAACGCCAGCCAGGGCAGGCAACTGGGCAAGGCGACCAGGGCAAACAGGATCGCGAAGACGGCGGCCTGGGCCAGGGCACTCCCGGCGCGCCGGTCCAGGAAGGTGGCGATGGCGGCAACGCCGACCAGCCACCCCTTGGGGTTGATCCACTGGAAGGCGGCCATGCCGAGGAATCCGGCGGGTGCGTTCACCGCCCCTTCGGCATCCCCCGCGGTCGCGATCCGCCAGGCCATCCAGCAGAGCAGCGCGGCCCCGCCCCATTTCAGGATCTGCAGGGCCAGCGGGTGCGCAAGGAGCACGTTGCCCAGTCCCAGGGTGATCGCGAACAGCATCGCGCCCATCCCGGTCGCCTGCCCCAGCAGGCTCGGGAGCCCGCGCCGCACGCCGGCCCGCGCACCGACGGCGGTGAGCAGCGCATTGCTGGGGCCCGGTGTGCCCGCGACGACCGCCGAGAACGTCACAAACGCGATCACCTGGGCGGGGTCATCCAGGACGGCCACGCGGCGCTCCATAGCTCGGCGGCATGGCCACCAGCCTGGGCCATGCGGCCCGCGCTTGTCTTGAACGATCGTGCGGCCTGGCGAACAGTTTCCCGCGGATCGGCGAAACATAGATGAGCACCCCGCTGTGGGGTGGCCGTACCACTTGCGGTGGAAGGCGGGCACAGGCATGGGTTGGGCATGGCCACAGTGACCCGCGGGCTGGCGGCGCGGCAGGCCAGCGATGCGGTGATCATCCAGCAGTCCTGGCTGGAGCCGGAGCGTTTCGCTGCCATCTTCGACCGTTACTACGCCCAGATTCATGACTATGCCGCGCGGCGGCTGGGCCAGAGCCTGGCCGACGATGTGGCGGCGGAGGCGTTCCTGATCGCGTTCGCGCGGCGGCAGCGATATGACATCGCGCGCCCAGATGCCCGGCCGTGGCTGTACGGGATCGCCTCGAACCTGATCGCCCGGCACAACCGGGCCGAGGTCAGGTGGTACCGGGCACTGGCCCGCACCGGTGTGGCCCCGGCCGATGAGGGTGACGTGGAGCGGGCCGATGCCCGGGTCGACGCCCAGTCGCAGCGCAGGCTGCTGGCGGCGGCGCTGGCGCTGGTCTGCGACGCCGACCGGGAGGTGCTGCTGCTGGTCGCCTGGGCCGGGCTGACCTCCGGGGAGGCCGGGGAGGCACTTGGGATACCCGCGGGGACGGCCCGGTCGCGGCTGCACCGGGCCCGCAAGCAGGTCCGCGCCGTGCTGGCCCGGCGACCGGCGATCACCGAAGGGGAGACCGATCGTGGATGACCTGAGGATCCTGCGTGCGGCGTGGGAGGAGCCCGCCCCGGCTGCGGCGGCGGCGCGCGCGAGTGCGCGGGGCCGCCTGCTGGAGCTGGCCGGCGCGCGCGGTGCCGGCCAGGAGGCCGGGCCGGGGCGCCGGGCCCGGCGGCCCCGGATGAGGCTGTGGCTGGCCGCCGCCGCTGTCGCGGCCACGGCGGCCGCGGCCGGAGCGGTGCTTGTGGCCGGCCCGGCGGCGACCGCACCGGCCACGGGGGCCGGCGGCCTGCCCCCGGTGACGACCGCGTACGTGATCGGCCGTACCAAGCACGCCCTGGCCGCGGCCGAGCACCGCAACCTCATCGAGCGGGTGCGCACGGTGAGCCAGGGCAGTGGTACCGGGTTCATCATCCTCGGGCCCGGGCCGGGCCGCAGCGCGGTCGTGCCCCAGGCGGTCAGCTGGTACTACCGCGGGATGTTCCGGATGGCGGGTTTCACCGCCGCGGGCAGGCGTGTCTTCGACGCCAGCCACACGGACAGATACGGGCCGGAGCGGGTGACGATCAGCAGCGAGAACGTCAACTACATCTCCCGAACCTGGTGGCGCGGGGAGTACCACGGCAGCCGGGCGGGTTTGACGCCCGGCCTGGTCGCTGCCACATTCGTGCCGGGCCGCGGCGCCGCCGGCGCCGGCCAACAGCCCGGGCAGCGACTGGCCCGCGGAGACCCGGCGCGCGCTGTCCTGCGGGACCTACCGCGTCGCCGGGACCGGATGGGCCGATGGCGTCCGCGCCATCAAGATCGTGCCCAGATACCAGCCGCCGCCGCGGGGGCTGCAGCCGGTGTACCAGGCCGTGTGGGTCAGCCGGTCGACCTACCTGCCGATCCGGGTCCGGTGGTCATGGCCGCGGGGTCACGGGCTGCCCGACGCGAGCCTGACCGGGGACTTCACCTGGCTGGCACCAACCCGGGCCAACCTGGCATCGCTGCAGGTGACGATCCCGCACGGATACCGTCAGCTGCCGCCTGACGTTAACGCCGGGGCCGCGCTGATATGGAACCCGAGTCCTGTCCGCGCAGGCATGCCCTGAGACGCGTGAGCCTGGTCAGTCGTCCTTCTTCAGCACCGCCTCGGCTTCGATCTCGATCTGGATCTTTTCGCTGACCATCACGCCACCCGGAATCGGTGCGTTGAAGCTGACGCCGAAGTCGGCGCGGTTGATCTCGCCGTGCGCGGAGAAGCCGGCCCTGGTGCCGCCGTAGGGGTCCGGGCCGAACCCGTTGACCTCGAAGGTCAGCGAGACCGGGCGGGTCACGCCGCGGATGGTGAGGTTGCCGTCCACCATGAGATCGCCGCCCTCGCGGCGGATCCCGGTGGAGACGAATGTCATCTGCGGGTGCGCCGCCGCGTCGAAGAAGTTTGACGAGCGCAGGTCGTTGTCGCGCGCCTCGTTGCCGGTCTCGACCGACGACAGGTCGATGGTCGCGGTCGCCGAGGATTCCAGCGGGTTCGCCGCCGTGACGATCTGCGCCTGGAACTTGCTGAAGTGCCCGCGGACCTTGCTGACCATCAGGTGCCTGGCCACGAAGCCGATGTGGGAGTGGACGGGATCCAGCTCCCAGGTGCCTGCGACGTAACCCTCGAACTCGGCAGCCGGTGCCGTCATCGTGTCTCCCGGATTCTCAAGCGGAACACGTGCTGGATAGTGCCACGGTTCCCAAATGGAACCGTGCGGACCTATCCTCGGCAGTGCGGCGTTTTGGGCACAAGAAGGCACATTTGGGTGTCTTAGTCACCCGGAGGGAACCATGGCAGCTAATGGCGATGTCATGAACGGATGCCGGATCCGGGAGATCCTCGGCCGCGTGGGTGACAAATGGTCGCTGCAGGTGATCTTCCATCTCGGTGATGGGCCGCAGCGGTTCACCGGCCTGAAGCGCAGCATCGACGGGGTGAGCCAGCGGATGCTGACCGTGACCCTGCGCGGGCTGGAACGGGACGGCATCGTCACCCGGACCATGTACCCGGTGATACCGCCGCGGGTCGAGTACGCGCTCACCCCGCTGGGCGGCACCCTCCTGGACGCCGCGGGCATCCTGGTGAGCTGGGCGGATGCGCACCTCGCCGAGGTGGATGCGGCGCGGGCTGCGTACGACGCTCGCGCTCGCGCTCGCGCGGGTGTGGGTACGGGTCTGGGCACGGGCAGCGGCAGACTGGCACCCGGCTAAACGCCTCTGCCGGTCTGCCGCCGCCCGCGCCCGCAGCGGCGACGTGGGGATGGGGAAAGCGGGAAGTGGGTCCGGGCTGGGCGCCGCCCGGGCGGGGATGTCATCCGGGGCTGGTGGCTTGAGGGCCCGGCGGCCCCCCCGCGAACGCCGCCGGGCCGGCGCGCCGGATGAAGGAGAGATGCCGGCGCGCCGGGTCCGGTCAGCCCCCGCCTGGCCGGTCTGGGCGCGCCAGGCTCTCCGGGCATCGGTGCGCCAGAGAGCCAACCCTGAACCCCCCAGCGGGAATGGCTCGCACCTGTACAGAGGAGGAGTGGGCCAGATAAATACGTGAGGCGTGTCAGGCGGGGCCCAGGGCTAGGAAGGACCAGGCGGTGGCGGCCTGGAGCGGGTCGCCCTCGGCGCCGTCGCGGGCGAGCCGCAGCGCCTGGGCGAGGCTGGCCCCGCCCCGCAGGTGCTTGTGCAGCGCGGTCATCAGCGCGGCCGTGGCCTGGTCGTTGACGGGTACCACGCTGGCGACGATGCCGGCGGTGCCGAGCGGCGCGAGGCTGTGCGCCAGGCCGAGCAGTTCGTCGGCGCCCGCGGGGGCAAGCACCCCGGAGTCACAGCTGGAGAAGATGACGCGGTACGGGGCGCGGCGCAGCCGCTCCAGGTCGTAGACCGTGAGCGGGCCGTCGTCGAGGCGCAGCGAGGAGAACAGCGGGCTGTCGGCCCGGAAGCTGCCGTGCGCCGCGATGTGGGCGAGCCCCGCCCCGTCGAGGGCGCCGAGCACCCGGCGCGCGGTGGCGGTGCCCGACCCGAGCACCGTGGCGTCCGGGTACTCGGCTGCCAGCGCCGGTATCTCGCTTCCGGTGCCGAGGCCGGGCCCGCGGACGAACACCGGCGCCGCGCGATCCGGCGGCCGCACGGCCACGGCCTGCAGCCAGGCCCGCGCCGACGGTGCGACGCTGACCGCGCGGTCCCGCAGGGCCGGCAGCAGCGCCCACGGCACGGCGTGCAGCCGGCCGGGCGGGACCACGACCACCGGGCCGCCGCCGAGGTGCCTGGCTGCCGGGCCGAGCAGGATCGCCTCCAGCCGGTGGCCGCCGGCTTCCAGCGTGGCCAGGGCCTGCCCGGCCCGGCCCGCGCCCCGGCCATGGGCCAGCCTGCGCAGGCCGAACCGGGCGTAGCCGACCTCGGTGGCCGCCTCGTCCGCGCGGCCGCCGCGGAAGTGCCGGACCCGGCCCGCGCCGCAGACCAGGACGTGCAGGTCACCGTCCATCGCGACGATCTGCACCAGGGTCACCTCGCCGAGCGCGCCGAGGAGTTCCCCGGCACTGAACCCCCACCCGCCCCGCCGTCCCCCTGCACCGCCCCGGCCGTCGTCGCGGGAATGCAGCACCCTGGCCCGGACGCTGGCCTCCAGCCGCAGTTGCTCGCGCTGGAAGTGGCCGGCCGGGTCTCCGTCGGCCCGGGCCCGGTCCAGGCGGCCGGTCACGTCCCGCAGCGCGGTCAGGTCGGCCTGGAGTGCCGCGTCGTCGGCGGGGCGTGCCGCGGGGATCGCGTGGGCCGTGGCCCGCCACCGCTCGCTCCAGGCCAGCATCAGCCGGGGCCGGCCGGTCCCCAGCGCGGCTCGCTGCGCCAGCGCCGCGAGTTCGGCGCCGTGCGCGGTGGCCTGGGCCCGCAGTTCCGAGGCGCCCAGGGTGAGCTGGTGCTCGTCCAGGATGGCCAGGCCACGCCCGCAGGCCGCGAGCAGCCGCCGCCGGTCGCCGGCGGCCTGGGCGCGCAGCGCCTCGGCGAGCCAGCCCTGCGTTCTGGCCAGTGCGGTCACCCGGCGGTACCTGTTGCGCGCCGCCGCCCGGAGCTGGGCATCGGCCTCCGCCGGGCGCCCCAGCGCGCCAGCTAGTTGCCCCGCCAGCAGCCGTGCCGGTACCGCCTCGGCGGATCCGAGCACGTCCAGGTCCGCCGCGAGCTGCGTGGCCTGGTGCAGCAGCCGTGCGGACGGCGGGCGGCCCGCGCAGCGTGCCTGCAGCAGCAGCAGGCCCGCGTGGGTGCGCCACCACGGCCGGCCCTGGGCGGTGAACAGGCGCCGTGCGGCCTGCGCCCGGGTGGCGGCCAGGCCGGGCTCCCCGGCGGCCAGCGCGGCCCGGGCGCCGGCCAGCAGCAGCTCGGCCCGCCGCGCGGCACGGCCGCCGCCACGGCCGGGGCTGCCCAGGGCGGCGTCCGCTTCGGCGAGGGCGTCGCCGGGCAGCCCGGCGGCCAGCAGCACGGCGCACCGGTCGGTGGCAAGCTCCAGCAGCGGCACCGCGAGCTGCCGGTACTGACGCCCGGCCTCGTCCAGGCAGGACAGCGCCGCGGGCAGGTCCCCAGAGCGGTACGCGACAAGCCCGCGGTTATGCCAGGTGAAGGCCACCTCGACCGTCTGGCTGGTGGTGGCGTACAGGTGCTCGGCACGGGCCAGGTCCTGCTCGGCCCGGCGGGCGGCACCGCGGGCCAGGTGCACCAGCGCCCGGGCGGTGCGCGCCCGGGCCTCGAAGAGGCTGTCGCCGGCCGCCCGCAGCACCCGGATCGCACGTCCCAGGTCATCCAGCGCCTCAGCGTGCCGGCCGAGCACCCACAGCGCGATACCCCGGCGCACCAGGACCCGCGCCGCGGCCGCGCCGCCGACCAGGGTGAGCGAGCGGCCCAGCGCGGCCAGCCCGCGGCGGCTGTGGCCCCGGTAGGTCAGCGTGACGCCCAGCGTGGCCAGGACATCGGCCTCGCGCTCCGCGGACCCCGCGGCCCGCGCCAGGCGCACCGCCGTGGTGAGTTCCGCCGTGGCTGCGCCAAGCTCACCGAACTCGCGGTGTAGCATTCCGATCGCCTGGTGCGCGACGGAGGCCTCGTAGGGGGCGGGGCCCGCGGCCAGGATCGCGTGCGCCCGGGCAAGGGCCTCACGGGGACGGTCGCTCGCCAGCCGGAGCAAGTCGAGGATCCCGCCCGGGGCGCCCCCGGAGGGACGCGGGCCGCCAGCCATACCCCAGATGTTAAACCTGGCCATTCGCGTGGTCCACGCGACAATGGGGGGGCGAGGTCCTAATATTTCAGTCAAGTCGGCTGGTCAGCAGGGGCTAACCCGCGTCGAACGCGGATGACCACAAAGGTTTGCAATGGAATCTTCGGAGACGGCGGGTGAGCACCCGCTCACAAAGCTGGAAATTCAGCTTGACCTAATTGGCAGTGCATTCGGCGAAACCTTCGGAAAACAGCTTTTCGACGACGGCACCCTCGACTACCTCTACGTGCGCGGCGTGATCCTGGTCCGCGACGCGTACCTGGCCGAGGTCGCCCGGCTGCTGGAGGAGGAGGACGAGCCCGACGAGCGTGGCCAGGAGTTCGCGCGGGTCACGGGCCTGCTGCCGGGGGTGAGCCTGTTCTCGGTGGGCAACCGTGACGTGCCCCGGCTCCTGGACAAGATCGACGCCAGTCTCGGCGTGGGTGTCGCCACGCCGGATCACATCCTGTCGGTCACGCCGGTCTGGGCCTGCCCGGCCAGCGAACCGGAGGGCGTGCCGTCCGGCTCGCCGCCGTACCCGGGCCAGTGCCCGGGCAGCGGCGCCGGCGCGGCACATCTACGTGGCGGACACCGGGCTGCTGGCGGGCGCCGGCGCCGCCCACCCGTGGCTCGCCGGGGTCACCGGCACCGAGGATCCGCTGCACCACCAGGGCGGGGTGACGATCATCCCGGACTACGCGGGCCACGGCACGTTCATCGCCGGGATCGCCCGCTGCATGGCACCCGCCGCGCGGGTGGAGGTGACCAGGGACTTCGACAAGGCCGGCGCCATCGCCGAGCACCTCATCGTGCTCCGGCTGCACGAGGCCCTGGGCAAGGCGCCGGACGTCATCAACCTGTCGGCGGGCGGGACCACGCGCAAAGACCTCCCGCCGCTGGGGTTCGAGGCCCTGTGGGAGAGCTACCGCCATCGCAAGGGCACCGTGCTGGTCGCCTCGGCGGGCAACAACTCCAGCCGCAGGCCGTTCTGGCCGGCGGCGTTCCCGCAGGTGGTGGGGGTCGGTGCGATCGCGGCCAACGGCCGGGCCCGGGCCTATTTCAGCGACCACGGGCCCTGGGTGGACGTGTATGCCCCCGGCGAGGGCCTGGTCAACGCCTACGCCACCGGACGATACGACTACCGCGAGCCGCCGCGCGCGGGCGAGCACCACCACTTCGACGGCATGGCCTCCTGGAGCGGCACCTCCTTCGCCGCGCCGGTGGTCGCGGGCCTGATCGCGGCCCGGGTCACGCGGACCGGTGAGAACGGGCGCCAGGCGGCCGATGCGCTGCTCGCCCAGGCGCGCGCGCAGCATCTCCCCGGGGTAGGCCCCGTCCTATGGCCGTGTGATACGGGTGACTGCGGTGATCGGCTGGCATGCTGCTGCTGCGGGAATCAACACCCGGCGGCGCGGGATTGCCGCTGCTGAAGAGAAGGGCGTGGCGGTGGATCCGGACGATACCGGCCAGTTGGTGCGCGGCGCGGCCGGCGGTGACGAGGTTGCCTGGCGCGGGCTCGTGACCCGGTTCAGCGGCCTGGTGTGGGCGGTGACCCGGGCGCACCGGCTCGGCGACGCCGACGCCGCCGACGTGTTCCAGACCACCTGGCTGCGCCTGGCCGAGCACATCGGCCGGATCGAGCACCCCGAGCGGGTCGGCGCCTGGCTCGCCACCGCCGCCCGGCGGGAGTGCCTGCAGAGCCTGCGCTCGGCCGGGAAGGTGGCACCGACCGACGACATGGACCGGCTGGACATCACCCCGGTCGCGGGCAACCCCACCGAGGAGGCGGTGCTCGCCGCGGAGACCGAGCGCGAGGACGCGGACCGCGCCGCGGCGATGTGGCGGGCGTTCGGCGGGATCTCCGGCCGCTGCCGTGAGCTGCTCCGGGTGCTGATGGCCTCGCCCCCGCCCAGTTACGCCGAGGTCGCCGCGGCGCTCGGGCTGCCGCTCGGCAGCATCGGCCCCACCCGGGCGCGCTGCTTGCAGCGGCTTCGCGACGAACTGGCAGGTATCAGGGATGGGCTGTCGCCCTCTTCATGATGACGCCACCCAGGAGGAGACCCAGCTATGCACCAGCCAGACGACGAGCTTGAAGCAGAGCTCAGGCGGCTGGCGGCCGACCGCGACCCGGTTCCCGCCAGCCTGGTCCGGGCGGCGGTGGACGCCTTCGGCTGGCGGGACATCGACGCCGCGCTCGCCGAGCTGGTCTACGACTCGCTGCTCGACACCGGCGAGGCGTCGCTGGTGCGGGGCTCGCCCGGGCAGCGCCTGGTCTCCTTCGCCGCCGCCGGGATCACCATCGACTGCGAGGTGACCAGCGACGGGGACGGGCGCACCGTGCTGGGCCAGATCGCCCCGCCGCGGCGTGCCACCGTCGATATCCGCCTTCCGCGGGACACGGTGACGGTCCAGGCGGACGAGCTGGGCCGGTTCCGGGCCGGGCCGCTGCCCCCAGGCCCGGCAAGCCTGCGGCTGCGGCCGCCGCCCGGCGGCACGCTGATCGTGACCGACTGGATCGCCCTCTAGATCACCCCGGGATCCGTCCCTAGCCGGGGCCGCGCGGCGGTGAGACCATCGGGAGCGCGGGCCACGGGGCCCGTTCGCGATGACGGGGTGAGGGCGATGATCTGGAGGCTTGCCCGGTGGGCGGCCGTGATCGTGGTGATCGCGGTAATCGTGTTCCTGGTCTACCGGGGTTTCCAGGTCCAGTACCAGCGCAAGTAGGGCAGCGCCGTTCGCGGCGCGGCCCTGCTAGTCAGGCATCCGCGGCTCCTGCTCCGCGCGGGTGCCCGGCTCCGCCGGGACCGGGGCGGCCACGGGGGTGCGTAGCGCAGCCGAACGCGTCGCGGCGCGGGAGGCCGCGAGCACGCCGGTGCACACCAGGACCGCGCCGCCGAGCTGCAGCGGGGTGGGGCGCTCGCCCAGCACGATGGCGGCCAGCACGATCGAGGCGGCCGGCTGGAGCAGCAGCAGCAGCGACGACAGGGCGGCGGGCAGCCGGGGCAGCGACGAGGTGATCAGCAGCCACCCGGCGGTCTGGCTGGTGAGGGCCAGCACCAGCAGCCAGCCGAAGGTGTGCCAGCCGATATGCAGCGGGAAGCCGCCGAACACCAGGCCGAGTACGGCCGCGCCGGCCGCGGCGCCCGCCGTCACCTCGGTGAGCGGGCCTGCCACGTGCGGCGTGGCGGCGGAGGTGTGGCGCAGGATGAGCAGGAAGGCCGCGTAGGCGACCGAGGTCCCCAGGCCGTACTCGATCCCGCCCGCGGACCGGATGCCGGGGGCGTGATCGGCCAGTCCGGACACCAGGACCACACCGGCCAGCACCACGGGGAGTGCGAGGAAGAACCCGCGTCCGGGGCGCTCCCTGAAGAGCACCCACGCGGCGGCGGCGACGAAGACCACCTGCAGGTTGCCGACGACGGTGGCGATGCCGGCCCCGAGATCGGCGATCGCGTGGTTCCACAGCACCAGGTCGACGGCCAGGAACACGCCCGCGAGCAGCGGCCCGAGCCGGGCCCGCCACGGCCGCGGCCCGCGCCTGCGCTGCTCCAGCGCGGCCAGCACCGCCAGCAACGGCAGCGCCAGCAGGCACCGGTAGAACGCGGCGGTCGCGGCGCCCGTGTCGGCCAGCTTGATCAGCACCGCCGAGGCCGAGATGCACGCCGCGCCCAGGGTGGCCAGCAGCACCGGCGGCGGGCCGCCTGCCGCCCCGCCGGGCCCGATCCCGGCACGGCGGACCAGGCTTTTACCGTTGCTGGTCATGACCGTCTTGGCATACGGTGCTGACATGTCAGCCACCCTGCCAGAGCAGTCAGTCAGCAGTCAAAAAGGTTTTGGTGCTGACCTGCTGGAGGCGCTCGTCGCCACGGCCGAGCTGATCAACACCGGCCGGTCCGGCGACGGCGAGGGGCTCCGCGGGGTGGCCGACGTGGCCGCGTTCGGAAGCCGCTATGGCCTCGGCGGCCGCGCCCAGGCCGGGGACGTGGCGGCGCTGCGCGCCTACCGGGCCCGGCTGGACACCGTCGTCACCGCGTGCGAGGCGGGCGACAATACGGGCGTGGTGCGGATACTGAACCCGCTGCTCGCCGAGACCGGGGCCATCCCGCAGATCGTGTCGCATGACGGCCGCGGCCCGCACATCCACGTGTCCCGCCCGGCCGCGCCGATGGCCGACCGGATCACCGCGCACCTCGCCATGGGCCTGGCCGAACTGCTGGTATCCGGGGAAAGCGGCCGGCTCCGCAGCTGCGCGTCACCGGCGTGCCGCGATGTCTTCCTGGATGAGTCCCGCAACCGGTCACGGCGCTACTGCGACAGCCGCACCTGCGGAAACCGCTTGCACGTTGCCGCCTACCGGGCCCGCAAGGCCGCCGCGGGGTAGCCCCAGGACCAGATCACCGGCGGTCGCCTGCGAGCCACACCGACAGATGGGCCGGCTCCAGCGCTGCCTGCACCGTGGTGGCCAGGTCCGCGCGCACCGAGTCCAGTTCGACCGCCCCGGTCAGCCGGGTGCTGAACGCGGCCAGGGTCCGGTCGGCGTCGTAGCGGGCGCGGTTGAACCGGCGGTCCACGATGCGCTGCACCCGGCGGCGGACCGGGGTGAACAGGGCGGCAGCGGCCAGCGTGGATACCGCCACGGCCACCGGGGTCTGGAATGCCAGCACCCGGGTGGCCAGCAGCACCAGACCGGCGTAGACCCCGACGAGCAGGCCGGTGACGATCGCGTAGGCCAGCGTCCGGGAGATGATCCGGTCGATCTCATACAAGCGGTAGCGCAGTATCGCCACGCCCATGCCGAGTGGGAACGCCACGCCGGTGGCATAGATGGCGACGGCATTCACGACGCTGGCCAGCCCCGAACCGCTGCGCGACTCGGCCACCGTCAGGACCACGATGCCGACAAGGCTGACCGCCGCCCCAACGGTGAACCACTTGTACTGTTCCCGGACGTCACCCCCCGCGTGCCGGAAGCCGGCCACCTGGTGGATGATCCAGGCCACCCAGAACGGTACGACCGCCAGCACCGGCAGGCCGGAACTGAGGAACCGCACAGCGGCTCCCCCCGGCGCAATGGCCGGATGGCCGGTCACCGCGGCCTTCAGGTCGCCCGCGGCCACGATCGCCACCGCCGGGATGGCCTGCGAGACCAGCACCAGGGCAGCGACGGCCACGTAGGCCCACAGCGCGCGGCGCCACGGCCTGGACAGGCGGCCGTCCGGGAACAGCAGGACCGCTGCCATGCCGGTGAGCACCGCCACTGGCCAGAAGGCGTTCTCGCCGAGGAACACGGCCGCCCCGAATGGCAGCGAGCCGTGGCCGGTGCGGTAGTCGAGAAGTGTGTAGAGCCCGGCCGCGGTGGTGAACGCGGTCGAAATCCCGGTGCACATCAGCAGCCAGCCGATGGGATTGCGCGGCTGGCGCAGGGCGACGAGGAACCCCGTCGCGAGGAACGTCACGGCGAGAGCGATCGTGCCGCCCCCGGCGGACACCGAGAGGTCTCCGGTGACGGCCGTCAGCGCCACTGCCGCGGCGACAAGCAGCAGCGCCAGCCCGCCGAGCGCGCCT
The DNA here is from genome assembly GCA_963730235.1 of uncultured Actinomycetes bacterium. Taxonomy (GTDB): domain Bacteria; phylum Actinomycetota; class Actinomycetes; order Streptosporangiales; family Streptosporangiaceae; genus DASXKD01. Next base: position 97,979 of record CAVSRH010000015.1, on the reverse strand, counting down.
GCCGTCCGCCTGGACGTTACCGCCCGCCTGCCCGCCCGGGGCACCGCGGTCACGGCTGTGTCTCCTGGATCCACAGCGCGACGTGCGCCGGCTCCAGAGCGGCGTGCACCACGCCGGTCAGGTCGGTCTTGACCGTGTCCAGGTCGACGGCGTCCTGCAGCCGGGCGGCGAACGCGGCGACGGTGCGGTCGGCGTCGTAGCGGGCCCGGTTGAACCGGCGGTCCACGAGGTGCTGCACCCGGCGGCGGACCGGGGTGAACAGCGCCGCCGCGGCGAGGGTGGAGCCGGCCACCGCCACCGGCGTCTGGAACGCCAGCACCCGGGTGGCCAGCAGCACCAGGCCCGCGTACACCCCAAGCAGCAGCCCGGTCACGATCGCGTAGCCTAGGGTCCGCGAGACGATCCGGCCGATATCGAACAGGCGGTACTTGAAGATGGCCACGCCCATGCTGACCGGCAGCGCAAGCAGGCCGACGATGCTCACGGCGGAGCCCACCAGGGCGAAAGGCGACCCCGGGGTCCCGCGCAGTACCGTGCTGGCGGCCAGGCCGGCCACGGCGGTCACCGCCCCGGCCAGCAGCCACTTCAATTGCTGGCGGCGCTCACCCGACGAGCGTCTGTAACGGGCGGCCTGCCCGGCCACCGATGCCAGCCAGCAGACGGCCAGCAGCGGGAAGAACACCTGTTGCAGCGCGCCCCACCACGCGTCCGGCCCGCTGATGCTGCCGCTCAGGGCGAGCAGGTTCCCGCCGGAGTCCACCCGGATGTGGTGCCCGGCGATGGCACCGAGCGAGACCACGACCGTGCCGCCGGTCCATAGCGCGGCCACGGCCAGGTACGCCCACAGCACCCACCGCCAGCGCCGCGAGGGGAGCCGGCCGTCCGGGAAGAGCAGCACGGCGACCCCGAGGAGCGCGATCGCCGGCGCCCAGCCGGGCTGGGTGAGCACCGCGATCCACCCGAACGGGAGGCTGCCGTGGCGCAGCCGGTAGTCGGCCACCATGTAGAAGCTGGCATCCTCGGCGATCGTGGTGAAACCCGCGCCGGCCAGGAAGATCCAGCCGAGCGGGTTGCCGGGTTTGCGCCAGGCGACGACCAGGCCCACCGCGCCATAGGCGGCGGAGATCCAGACCGGCACCGAGCCGCCGGTGGCGTTCAGGCTCTGGTGGGCCAGCCGGGACAGCGGCACGGCGGCGATCCACAGGGCGAGCATCAGGCCGCCGATGACGGCGGCGGCCTGCCTGGTGGGCAGGCCGCGCGGCGGTGCGGTGCGCTCGGTCATCGTGGCCCCGGGGCACGCGCGGCCGGGCCCGGCCGCAGCACGCTGAGGTCCGGTTGCCCGACGCCGAACACGTCACGCAGCGCAGTCAGTGCGGCCAGTTCGCCGCAGCGGCCGTGCACGGCGGGACCGGGCGGAGTCGCCGACGAGCACAGGTACACGCCGCGCAGCGGGGTCCGGTACGGATTCCAGCGGGCCATGGGCCGGGCCAGCACCTGGCGCACGGTCTGCGCGCCGCAGGCGATGTCCCCGCCCACATAGTTGGGGTTCAGCGCCTCCTCCTGCGCTGCGGTCCTGGTGTGGCGGGCCAGCACCAGGTCGGTGAACCCGGGGGCGAACCGCTCGATCTGCGCGTCGATCCGCGCGGTCATGTCCACCGTGGACCCCGCCGGGACGTGGCAGTAGGCCCACAGCGCGTGCTGGCCGCGGGGCGCCCGGCTGGGGTCCGCCACGCCCGCCTGGACCACGAGCACGTACGGCGACTCCGGGTGCTCGCCGCGGGCCACCGCGGCCTCGCCCGCGGCTATCTCCTCGAACCCGCCGCCGAGGTGCAGGGTCCCGGCCTGGCGTGCCGCCTCGTTGTGCCACGGCACCGGGCCGGACAGGGCGTAGTCGACCTTGCAGATGCCGGCGCCGTAGCGGAACCTGGCCAGCGCATCGCGGTACCGGGCGGGCAGCCGGTCGCCGGCCATGCCGAGGAAGGCACGGGGCGATACGTCCAGCAGGACCGCGGGCGCCGGCGGCAGGCCGGCCAGCGACCGCACCCAGTGGCCGGTCTCCACCTGGCCGCCGGCGGCGACGATCGCCTCGGTCATGGCGTCGGTGAGCCGGGCGCTGCCGCCCGCGATCACCGGCCAGCCGACCGTGTGGGCCAGCGAGCCGAGCAGCAGTGCCACGCCCGCCGTGGGCGGCGCGGTCAGTGGCAGCATCGCGTGCGTGGCGACGCCGGCGAACAGCCCGCGGGCCTCCTCGGTCGTGAAGCGCCGGGCCACCGATGCCGCGGACCGCAGGCCCAGCCGCGCGTAGGTGGCGACGGCGCCGGAGTAGCGCGGCGGCCGGCGCATGGACGAGAGCACCGCGTCGGCGACCGCGTTGCCACCGTCCGCCAGTGGCTGCATCAGCCGCCGGTAGGCTGCCGCGTCCGCGCCCAGGCCCGCCGCCGTATCCGGCACCGACCGGGTGACCACGGCGGCGCGGCCCCCGTCCAGCGGGTGCGCGTACACCACCTCGGGGTGGGCGAAGGCGACCCCCCGCGCGGCCGGGCCGAACCGCCGGAAGAACGGCGACGCCAGCGCCAGCGGGTGTCCCGCCGAGCACACGTCGTGCCGGAAGCCGGGCAGCGTCAGCTCCTCGGTCCGGCAGCCGCCGCCGGCGGTCGCCGCGCCCTCGATCACGTGTACCCGCAGCCCGGCCGCGGCGAGCGTCACCGCCGCGGCCAGGCCGTTCGGCCCGCTGCCCACGACGATGGCGTCGATGTCACCGGGCACGGGAACCACCTGGCCCCGGCGGGATCGGCGCGCCCATCATCCCGCGGGGCGGGACCGCCGGCGCAGTGCCGTTACGGGCGTGGCCAGCGTTTGCAGCATGCTGCGCAGCATGGCGTTGTGCCAGACGTTGCTGGCGTGCCGCCACTGCCGCCGGCTGTCCACACAGGTGCTCCGCGTCTCGACCTGGGGATCCGGCACACCCAGCCGGGTGCCGAGCGCGGTCAGGGTCTGCGCCCAGAACCGGTCCTCCTTGCGAGTGGCCGCCGAACGTCATGCCGAGTTCGTACAGCGGGTCGTTGGCGCGCATCAGCACGTGCGCGCGGACGATCGTGGCCTCGCCCGCCCGCTCCGCGGAGAACGTGATCCAGCCGGCGAACATGTGCCCCTGCGGCGTCATGAGCGTGAACGACTCCTGGTCCGCATACAGCACGAACACGCCGGTGGACAGCTTGACCCCGCCCATCGCAAGGTCGAGCAGCGCCACGTCGCCGGGGCTGATCCCGGCCAGCGCGCCGGCGAAGCGGTTGCCCTTGGGCCAGAACTCGGGGAAGTGCGCCTTCCATGTCGCGATCGCATCCTGCGGCGTGGTGACCTGGCCAGCGTTGAGGCTGTAGTTCTTCTCCCACATCTTGCCGAAACCCTGGACCGGCCCGGTCAGCCGGCGGCCCGCGACATTCGTGCCGCGCACGCCGTCGCGCTGCTCGACCGCAAGGCGCTCGACCTTGGCGGCCCAGTTGCCCTCGTCGCTGCGCTGGACGGCTGACTTGGCCTCCCGGGCGCTCAGCCCGATCTGCTCGGCGCCGGCCACGCTCTCCGGTACTGCCTGGTCGCTCATGGCCCGCTCACCTCACCGCGTCGGCGAGCGCCGACGCCTCGTCGGCGTAGATCGTGAAGGCCTCGTCGAGCCTGGTGAGCTCGAATATCTCCCGGTAGTGCGCGGACAGGCCACAGGCGGCCAGTTGCTGGTGCTGCCGCCCGGCCCGCACCAGCAGGGTCACCAGCATCCCGATGCCACCACTGTTCATGTATTCCAGGCCGGTGAAGTTGAGCAGTACCCGGGCCGCGCCGCCGCCACTCGCCTCCTCCCACGCCGACATCAGCACCGGCTCGCAGGCGGCGGTCACCTCTCCCTTGATATCGACCACCGCCACCGCGCCACCCGCCTGGCGGACGTCCATCCTTACTTCTGCTTCGCCCATTGGTCCCCTCCTTGTGCAATGACCCCCCGGCGCGTGGCCGGTCTGCCGTGCCACCGGCCCATCGCCGGTATGCCTGTGCCGGCCTCGCCGGCCGCTTCGGTCAGCCGGCTCACCGCCCCATCGAGGCTGGGGAACAGCTCGATGAAGTCCGAGAGCCGGGTGATGTCGAAGATCTCGCGGTAGTGGTCGGACAGCCCGCTGGCGACCACCGAGCGGCGCTGTGACCGCGCCCGGGCGAGCACGCTCACGATCAGCGCGATGCCCGTCGAGTTGATGTACTGCACGGCCGCGAAGTCGAGTACCACGGTCGCCGGGTCCCCGTCGGCCACGGCACGCTCGTACGCCGCGGTGAGGGTGTCCGCCGCGTGGCCGTCGATCTCCCCGGACAGGACGATGACGGCGCCGCCCGGGAGCATCCGGACGTCGGCTTCACACGTGGTCTTCACGCGAGCCTCCTTCTTCTTCTCTGGCGGCGTCGCGGCCCGTGCCGCCGTCACCGTCGGCACCGCCGGCCCGCATGACGAGCCGGACGGTGTGCCGCGTTCCCTCGGTCGTCACGTCCATCGCGTCGACCATGTGGCGGATGAGGAACAGCCCCCAGCCCCGCGGCGCCTGCTCCCCGGCGAGCTTGGCGGCCAGATCGGGTGCCGCGGCCGGGCCTGCCTCCTCCGGGGCGCCGCCCTGGTCGGTGATCGTGACGACGATGTCGCCGTCGGCCACCGTCACCACGACATCGACCGGAATCTCTGGCCGGTTGTGGTTCCCGTGCTCGATGGCGTTCATGGCCGTCTCGGCGACCGCCGTCTTCAGCCGTTCCAGCCTGCCGGGGGACAGGCCCTCCCCGGCGACCGCGTCGGCCACCTGGGCCAGGGCAACGCGCTCGTTGCCCGGTTCGCTGCGCACCGTGAACGACGCGAGCTGGCGGAAGCTGGGACTGGTCATCGAGGTCATGACGGGCCCTCCGCGTAGACGGCGCCCCGGCTGCGCTCCAGGGTCACCAAGGTGATGTCGTCCTCCTGCTCGTGGCCGGGCCCGGTGAAGGCCGCCAGTTCGGCCAGGCAGGCGTCGATCAGCGCCTCGCCCGCCGCGCCCCGGCCGACGAGCGCGCTGACGCGCGGGAACCCGAACATCTCCCGGTCCGCGCTGTGCGCCTCGGCGAGGCCGTCGCTGTGCAGCAGGACGGAGTCGCCGGGCCGCATCTGGAAGGTCTTCTCCTCGTACTCCATCCCCGGCATCAGCCCGAGCGGCATCCCCCGGGCCCGCAGTTCCGCCACGCCGTCCGCGGTGCCGACGTAGGGCACATCGTGACCGGCGTTGGCGAACTCCAGCAGCCCGGTCACCGGGTCCAGCACCAGGGCCAGGCAGGTGACGAACATGTGCGCCGGGATGTCCACGCAGAGCAGGTCGTTGACGTGGGCGAGAACCTGGCCCGGGGAGATCAGCCGGGGCGCCGCCCCGCGCAGCAGCGCGTGCGTGCTCGCCATCACCAGGGCAGCGGGCACGCCCTTGTCGGTCACGTCCCCGATAACGATCATGAGCCGCCCATCCGGCAGGCTGATGAAGTCGTAGAAGTCGCCGCCGACGGTCCTGGCCGGCCGGTAGAACGCGGCCACATGCCAGCTCGGCAGGTCCGGCACGCTCTTGGGCAGGAACTGCTGCTGGATGAGCTGGGCGACCTTGAGCTCCTGCTCGATGCGTTCCCGGTCGCGGGCCTCGGCCTGCTGCTGGCGGACGAGCTGGCCGACCCGCATGGCCGGCGCGGCGTATCCCGCCAGGGCCCCGAGCAGCCGGCGGTCGTCGCCGGAGTAGCCGCGCTCGGACAGGCGCGGGCCGAGGTTCAGCAGCCCGATCAGCTCGCCGGATGAGACCAGCGGCACGACCAGCACGATCCCGGCCTTCTTCAGCATCGCCAGCGCGGGCGAGGCGAGTTCCAGCCGGGTGATGTCCACCGCTCCGGACTGGCCCAGCAGGAAGGCGCGCAGCGGGTCGTGCGCGGCGAGATCGAAGTCCGCGGGAAGTTCGACGGTGCGGGCCGCCCGGGCTATGGGGGCCGGGGCGCCGGGCGCCTCGCGCGACTGGCTGGTCTCGCGCGGACGGCCCGCCACCCCGGCCCGCCCCCCTTCGCCCGGCCGTCCCCCCTCCCCGGAAGTCCCGTCCGGCCCGGAAGGCGTCGCCGCCACGGACGGGCCTGCCGCCGCGGGACGGCCCGGCGCACTGGCCGCCGATGCCCCGTTCAGCTCACCGAGACCGGTCCCGGCGGGCACCTCGGCCGGTACGACGGCGTCCTGGTTACCTCCCGGCCCGGCCGGGCCGGCCACGGGAGCGGGATCGCCCCTGGCAGACCGGGCCTTTCCCAGCCGCTGCAGCATGCCGTGCTCCCCCCTGATGGCGCTCTGTGGTGACACCAACCCTACGGAGCTTCCGCTACGGGATCGTTACGGCTCGTGGGCATTCCGGCCCGACTTTCACGCCTTGCGTTACGGTGACCTCGTGGCAGATCTGAGCCTGGCGCTGCTCGGGCCGCCGGTGGTGGAGCGGGACGGGGCCCACGTCAGCTTCGACACCAAGAAGGCGGTTGCCCTCCTCGCGGTGCTCGGCGTTACCGGCCGTGACCAGGGCCGGGACCGGCTGGCCGCGCTGCTGTGGCCGGAATCCGACACCACCAGGGCCCGCGGCTCACTGCGCCGCACGCTCTCGGTCACGGCCGCCGCCGTGGGTGAGGGGCTGGTGATCAGCCGCGCGGCGATCGGCCTGCGGCCCGGCGGGATGCGGGTGGACGTGGCCGACTTCGAGGCGCTGGCGGCCCGGCCCGGTGTGGCCGAGCTGGAGCGCGCGGCGCGGCTCTACCGTGATGACTTCCTCGCCGGGTTCTCGCTGCGTGAATGCCCCGAGTTCGAGGACTGGCAGGCGTCGGTCGCCGGCCGGCTGCGCCAGGTGCTCGCTGGCAGCCTGGAGCGCCTGGCGGCCGCGTTCGTCGCCGCCGGTGAGCCGGGCCACGCCCTGGATCACATCCACCGCTGGCTGTCCCTCGACCCGATGCACGAGCCCGCGCACCAGGCGATGATCCGGGCCCTGGCGTGGACCGGGCAGCGCTCCGCCGCGGTCCGCCAGTACCGCGACCTGGTCGGGATTCTCGACCGTGAGCTGGCGGTGCGCCCGCTGCCCGAGACCACGCGGCTCTACGACGACGTCCGGGCCGGCCGGCTGGAGCCGTTGCCGGGCCAGGCTGGCGCCGGTGCCGCGGCCGCCCGCCCGGCCGTCCCGGTGGCCGCCGCCGCGGCAGTCCCGGCGGCCGCCGGCACCGGCCGCCCCGCCGCGGAGCATCGGTGGCCGGTGGTCGGGCGGGGGGCGGAACTGGGCATCCTCGGCGCGGCCTGGCGCGAGGTGAGCGCCCGGTCCGGCGGCCAGGTCGTCGGGGTGACCGGCGAGGCGGGGTCGGGGAAGACGGCGCTGATCGAGGAGTTCCAGGCCGGCCTGGACACGGGCGGCGGCGCGGTGCTGCGCGGCCGCTGCCACGACGGCGAGAGCGGCCTGCCGTTCGCGCTGACCGCCGACCTGCTGCGGTCGGCGTCCGCGGGCAGCCCCGGCCTGCCCGCCCGGCTGCCCGGTCACGTCGCCGTCACGGTCGGCAGGCTGGCACCGGAACTGGCCGCCGAACAGCCGGATGCCCCCGTGCCGGCGCTGTCCAGCCCGCTGGCCCTGGCCCGGCTGTACGCGGCCATCCGGACCACCTTCCAGCTTGCCGCTGCCCCGGCGGGCCATCCGGGTGTGCTGATCGTCGAGGATGTGCACTGGGCCGACCGGCCGTCGGTGGACCTGCTCGCGTACCTGGTGCGCCGGCTCGCCGGCTGGCCGGTGCTGCTTGTCGTCAGCTGGCGCCCGGAGCATGCAGAACGATTGCGCGGGCTGCATGCGGCCCTCACCGAGGCCGGCGAATCCGGGCATGCCCGGACCGTGGAACCCCGGCTGCTGAGCGCCGGCGAGGTCGCCGAGGTGCTCCGCGCCGCGGGCCTGCCCCAGCCGGACGTGGCACGGATGCTCACCGAGACCCGTGGCCTGCCGATGCTGGTCCGCGAATACGCCGAGGCGCTGCGCGCCGCGGGCCCACAGGACGGGGGAGAGGCCTGGTCCCCGCCCGACTCGGTACGCGGGCTGCTGAGCCGCCGGCTGCGGTCGGCCGGCGAGCCCGCCGCGCAAATGCTGTCCACCGCGGCCGTGCTGGGCAGTGGCTGCGACGCGGACCTGCTGCGCGCGGTGAGCGGGCGCGGCGAGGCCGAGACGGTGGAGGCGCTCGACGAGGCCGTGGCCCGGTTCCTGCTCCGCGAACTGCCGCCCGCCGACGGCGGCGGGGCGCCCTGCTACGACTTCCCATACGAGGCGCTGCGCCGGGTTGCCTACGAGTCGGCGAGCCTGGCCCGGCGGCGGCTGCTGCACGGGCGGGCCGCGGACGTGCTGGCCGCCCGGTACGGGCGGGACCCGCTCTCGGTCCGCGCCGCGGCCATCGCCGGGCACCTGCAGCGGGCCGGCCGCGAGGCCGAGGCGGCCGGCTGGTGGTGGCGGGCCGCCGCCCGGGCCCGGGAACTGTATGCGCACGCCGAGGCCCACGCGCACCTGCGCCAGGCGCTGGCACTGGGCTACCCGCAGGTGCCGGGGTCCATCGCGGTGGGTGACGTGCTCACCGTGCTGGGCCGCTACCGGGAGGCTCTCGCCGCGTACGAGACCGCCGCGGCGGGCAGCGAAGGCGATCACGTCACGTCGGCGGCGGTCGAGCACAAGCTGGCCGAGGTGCACCACCGGCTGGGGGACTGGGCGCTGGCGGACGCGCACCTGGCGGCGGCCGCGGACCTGCTCCCCCCCGGCGACCTCGGCGGCCGCGCGCGGGCCGGTGCCGACCGGGCGGTGGTCGCCTACCGCCTCGGCGAGAACGACCGGGCGGCGCGGCTCGCCCGCGCGGCGCTGGCCGATGCCGGGCGGGCCGCCGACCCGGCGGCGATCGCCCAGGCCCACAACGTCCTGGGCATGCTCGCGGCCAGGGGCCAGGACGCCGGCGCGGCCGAGGACCACCTGCGCGCCAGCCTCGCGGAGGCGCGGCAACTGGGCGACCCCAGTGCCGCGGCGGCCGCGCTGAACAACCTCGCCCGGCTGCTGGCCGACACCGGCCGGGCCGGTGAGGCGCTGGCCTGTGCCACCGAGGCGCTGGAACTGGGCAGCGAACTTGGTGATCAGCACCGGGTGGCGGCCCTGCACACCAACCTGGCGGACCTGCTGCACGCGAACGGGCAGCGGGACGAGGCGATGGGCCACCTGAAGGAGGCCGCCCGCAGGTTCGCCGCCGTGGACGCGGGCGGCTTGCCCCGGCCGGAGATCTGGACGCTGGTCGAGTGGTGAGGAGGCCGCGCTGCGCAGCTATTGGCCGCCGTGGACGCGGGCGGCTTGCCCCGGCCGGAGATCTGGACGCTGGTCGAGTGGTGAGGAGGCCGCGCTGCGCAGCCTATTGGCCGCCGTGGACGCGGGCGGCTTGCCCCGGCCGGAGATCTGGACGCTGGTCGAGTGGTGAGGAGGCCGCGCTGCGCAGCCTATTGGCCGCCGTGGACGCGGGCGGCTTGCCCCGGCCGGAGATCTGGACGCTGGTCGAGTGGTGAGGAGGCCGCGCTGCGCAGCCTATTGGCCGCCGTGGACGCGGGCGGCCTGCCCCGGCCGGAGATCTGGACGCTGGTCGAGTGGTGAGGAGGCCGCGCTGCGCAGCAAATTTGCCGCCGTGGACGCGGGTGGCCTGCCCCGGCCGGAGATCTGGACGCTGGTCGAGTGGTGACCCGCGGAACGCCGCGGCGGTCCTGATAGCACAAGGAGTGGTGCCGGGGCTGCCCGGCACCACTCCCATGTGGGTGCTACGTGATCAGCGAACTAGCTGGTTGAGCCGCAGGTCGCGATCGAGAGGAACCCGTAGTGGGTGATCTCGGTCTTCGCCGTGGCGTTGGTGCAGTCGCAGCCGGTGGCGCCGAAGATCTGCTCCAGGTTCACGCCGCCGACCGGGCTGGTCGCGCCGGGGATGTGGTCGGTGGTGGCGGGTCGTAGGGGACCACGTTGAACAGGGTGCGGTCGAAGGTGGACGGGAACGAGGTGTTGATCGTCTCGGTCGCTGCCGCGTGCCCGTGATCGGCGAGATGCCGCTGATCTCTCCGAGCACATCGTGCCGTGCACGTCGCAGAAGAACTTGTTCTTGCTCGGGGTGTGCGTGCAGCATCACGCCGCTGGAGTTGCGCGGTGCACGCCGGGTTCAGGCACTGTCGGAGTGCTGGCTCTGTGCGATGAAGTCACCGACCGAGTAGAGGAAGATCGCGCTCGGGGGTCTGCAGCACCGGGTTGACGCCCTCGTTCTCCTCCAGCATGTTGTTGTCGTTGCTGACACACGGGCCGGGCGTGGTGACGCCGATCGCGGCCAGCCAGAACGCCAGCGTGCCGGAGCCGGACTGGGGCAGGAACGGCGCGATGGTGCCGTTCTTGCCGCCGACCTGGTTCCAGTTGGTGACCGAGCAGGTGTAGATCTCGTTGAGCTGCGTCGGGGTCAGGCTGGCGGGCGCGTCGGTGGTCTGCTGGTGGGACCAGGTGACCGCGTCGCCGGCCAGGTTCACGAACGCGACGCCGCCGGGCCCGAACGCCGGGTCACTGGAGCCGCGCGGCCGCGAGGACCGGGCGAAGTTGGTGCAGAACGGGCCGCTGCTGCTCTTGGTGAACGTGGCGAGCTGGTTGATGCCGGCCGAGGAGCCGTCCGGCCGCGGGATGCTCGGGCAGTCCGCCTTCTCCGCGATGGAGTCGCCGATCGCCCCGGTGATCGGGTTGACCGCGTCCCAGGTGTACTCGTGCGTGGCCGAGGCTGGACACGGTGCCGTTGTAGTCGCCGGACAGCGCGTCGGTCAGCGGGGTGATCGTGTCCGAGCCCACGCCCACCGCGTCATTCTCGCCGGGGTAGGCCTTGACCGTCACAGTGATCGTGAAGGTGGTGGTCGTGCCACCGGCGGTGGCCTTGGCCGTGATGTGCTTCGTCCCAACCGTGGGGAAGACGCCGTCGATCAGGTCGGTGCAGTTGTTGGTCAGGCCGGCCCCGGCCGTCACCGGCCCCGGCAGCCCGGTCACGGTCCAGGTGCACTTCGAGGTGGCATGATCGACGACCGTGAAGGCCGCCGGAATGCCGGCCACGACCGTCTTCGAGACAGCGGGGTCGGCCCGGCCAGCGCTGTGGCTGGCCGGTTGGGCCTGGGCCGTGGCCGTGAGGCCAAGGGTTGCCAGGGTGGCTGCGGTTGCCGCAGCGACGATCACTTTGCGCATGTGGTGTGCCCTCTCCGATCTGGGTTGCTGTGGGCGTACCAGAGCCGAACGTATTCCGGCAGGCGCAAAGAATGAAGTGCCGTGCGGGTGAACTAAAGCTTAAAAGTGAGGTAACGGAAAACTGTTTTCCGCTAAATCACAGAACGGTGTTTCCCGGTTAGATCACAGCGCGTTATCTGCCGATCAGGAAACCGTGACGGTTAGCCCGGAGGCAGGTCACGGACGGAGCTTACCCGCTCGCGCGGCGGCGCGCACCGGCAAATGACGCGGAGAAAAGGCGTGTGCCGAATTTCGCGATGCGCGGGCATGCCTGGTAAAGGCGCACGGCCGCCGAATGGCCGTAAAAGGCGCCGGGGAAATCGCGGATATGGCCGGGCGCATGCCGCTGCCGGCGGGCTGGCCTGACGGCCGGGCGGGACCGGGCCCAGCGCGGCCCGCCCGGTAACCGGGCGGGCATGGCCAAAGCACGCAAGCCGGGCCAGGATGTGGTGGGCACCGCAACGGCGCCGAACCCCGAAGGAGGGCCGCCATGGCCGGGCGCTGGCTGAAGATCATGGTCACGATGGCGAGCGCGGCTGTTGTCCTGCCCGGGGCCTGGCTGGCCGCCCCGGCTGCCGCCGCCCCCGGTGTTGCGTATGGCACCGGAGAATGCCTGGCGGGGGCGCATACCCTCGCGCCGACCGGCTCGCACCTGTACCCGGAGACCGGCAACGGCGGCTACACCAGCCTGCACACCCTCGTGCACCTGGTCTACAACGCCGCCACGAACCGGTTCCTGCCGGGCAACCGGGTGGTGCTCACCGACCAGGCCACGCAGTGCCTGAGCAGCTTCAGCCTCGACTTCGAGCGCAATTCCGCCAACGCCAAGGCCGGCCCGGACATGACCGTGCAGTCGGTCGCCGTGAACGGCCAGCCCGCCGGTTTCACGTTCGCCCAGCCCACCTACCCGGGCGACCCGAACGGGCAGAACGACCCGAACCCTGCCGCGCACGAGGCGTCGCAGAACAATCCCGTCGGCGGCCCGGATCACAACCCGCTGCCACCCGCATGCTCACCGGAACTGCCCAACACCCATACCGCGGCGGACGCGCTGGACGGCACGCAGTGCCCGGCCAACAAGCTCGTCATCACGCCCGCGGCGCCGGTCCCGAGCGGGTCGGTGTTCACCGTGACGGTCAGCTACACGGGCAGGCCCGGCGTGCACAACGACGGGGACGGCACCACGGAGGGCTGGTTCCGCGCCCCGGACGGCGGGTTCGTCACCACCGAGCCGGTCGGATCCGAGGACTGGATGCCGCTCAACGACTACCCGGCGGCCAAGCCCACCTACGACTTCTCCGACACGGTGAGCGCCGGCAAGACGGTGCTCGCCAACGGCATGCTGGTCTCGGTCAAGCGCAACCCGGTCAGCGGCGAGTTCCCCGGTGGCTCGGTGACCTGGAACTGGCATTCGCCCGCGCCGGTCGCCAGCTACCTGGTGGAGGACAGTGTGGGGAACTTCCACCTGACCGAGCGGGCCGCCGACAACGGCGTCAAGTTCTACGAGGCCCAGGACAGCGCGATCCCAGCGCAGCAGCGGAAAAAGAACCTGGCGATCATGAACCAGCAGCAGAACATCACCGAGTTCGAGAGCCAGTTCAGCGGCACCTACCCGTTCACTTCCGATGGCGTCGTGGTCGGCACCCCGCCGGCCAGCTTTGAGGAAGAGATGCAGACGATGATCACGTTCGCGGGCGGGTTCATCAACACCGACGTCCTGTACCACGAGAACATGCACCAGTGGTGGGGTGACAACGTCACCGAGAGCAACTACACGATGACCTTCTACAAGGAGGGCATGGCCACCCTCGCCGAGGAGCTGTACGCGGCCCGGCTGGCCGAGGACAAGGCCGGCGGCCCGTACTCGGCCAAGGGCCAGGCCGCGTTCCAGGCCAGCCTGGTCAAGCAGTTCAACCAGATCTACGCGTCCAGCGGCTCGTTCTGGACGGCCGCGCCGTCCAACCCCGACCCGTTTGGCCTGTTCTCGGGCTCGGCCACGTACGCGCGGCCCAGCGCCGCCTACATAGCGCTGCGGCAGATCCTCGGCCACGGCAACTTCACCCAGGCGCTGGAGCAGGCCCAGCGCAGCTACGGCGGGTCATTCATCACCGAGGCGGAGTGGGAGGCCGCCTTCGCCCAGTGGCTGCCCGTGCCGACCAGTGCCTGCCGGGCGCGGCTTGGCCAGTTCTTCACGCAGTGGTTCGACACGGCCTACCCGGCGGGCGGCGGCAGCAACCGGCCGCAGATCACCGGCCCCGGCCTGACCGGGCCGGACTTCTACAACGCCCACGGCGGTTGCTCCTAACGCCGCCTCAGGGCGGGGAGAGCAGCGCCCAGACGATCTTGCCAGGCTCCCGGTCGCCGTCCGGCAGCACCGGGGCGGCCGCGAGCCACTCGCCTGCGTCTGGTGCCTGGCCGCGGCCCCGCGGTGCGAGGACCGGGCCGGTGGCCGGGTAGTAGAACCCCCATCGTTCGCTGACCGCCTCGACCAGTAAAAGGCCGCGCCCGCCGTCGCGTTCCGGGTCCGCCGCGGTCGGCACCGGGGGATGGGAGTCGTGGTCGCTTACCTCCACCAGCAGGTGCCGGTGGTCACCGGCCAGGCGCAGCACCACCACCGGGAGGCCGGCCGGGGCGCCGCCCGGCGCCTGCCTGGCCCGGCTGGCGTCGATGGATGCACGGACGGCGTTCGTGACGAGTTCGGATACCGCCAGTTCCGCGGGCTGGGCCAGTGCCTCCATGCCCCACTCCCACAGCACGGCCGTGGTGTGCAGCCGGGCACACGGAATCGCGCCCGGCAGGGCCCCCAGGGGCAGGAACGAGTGATACGGCCACTGGGCGGCGTCGCCGGGCGGGCTCGCCTGGTGCGCTGGCATCCCCATGCGGTGCGCGGCCCCTCACCCTAGCTACGTACTATGCAAAATAGTACTGATCTGCCATCATGCCCCACATTAGGGATGTAGTGCAACATTCGTTTCTGTATGATGCGCATTGGTTCTGTTCGCATCCGGCCCCTTTCCGGCACAGGACCTCTCGGAGGAAGCATGGCTACCCCCAGTCCTACCGTCCGCCGCAAGCGCCTGACCACCGAACTGCGGCGTTTGCGCGAGCAGGCCGGGTTAACCTGCGAGGACGTGGGGCAGCGGCTGGAGTGCTCGGGCACCCGGATCAGCCGCATCGAGACCGGGCGGATCGGCGCCCGCCCCGGCGACGTGCGGGAACTGCTGGAGATCTATGGCGTGACCGGTGCCGGCGCGGACGCCCTGGTGCAGCTTGCCCGGGACGCCCGGCGCAAGGGCTGGTGGCACGCCTACGGACCGGCCCTGCCGCCCTGGTTCGAGGCCTACGTCGGGCTGGAGGCCGATGCCGTCAGGCTGCGTGACTTCCAGCCGATGGTGGTGCCCGGGCTGCTGCAGACCGCGGATTACGCCCGCGCGGTGCTGCGCGGCGCACCGCAGGCCGGCCGTGGCACGGACATCGGCCGGCTGGTGGCCCTGCGGATGCAGCGCCAGGCCATCCTCGACCAGGCCAGCCCGCCGCAGGCGCAGGTGGTGCTCGGTGAGAGTGTGCTGCGCGCCCTGGTCGGCGGCCCCGCGGTCATGCGGGCCCAGTTGCGGCGGCTGGCCGGCCTCGCCGGGCAGGCCGAACCTCACGATCCAGGTGCTGCCGCTGCGCACCGCGGCGCACGCCCAGCCGGTCACCCCGTTCACGATGCTGGAGTTCGCGGACCCCGCCGACGCCACGGTGGTGTACGTCGAGCACCTCACCGGCAGCATCTTCGTGGAGGATGCGGACGAGGTCCGGCGGTACCGGGCGGTGTTCGATCACCTGTGTGCCGAGGCCCTTGGCCCCGGCCAGTCGGCCGACCTGATCGCGCGGGCAGCGGCCGAACCGGCCTGACTGACCGGCGCTACACCCACCAGGGGCCGGAGTTGAAGGTCCAGTCCCGCACCGTGGAACTGTCGTACTCCTGCCCGCTGGTGTACTGCGTGGCCCGCACGTTCGCGTGGTTGTACATGAACGGCCCCTTGCCGGCATAGTCGGCGACCCAGTACCCGTTGAGGCTGGGATTGCCGAACACCGAGGACGCCTGGCCGTAGACCCAGACCTTGTACCCGGCCGCCTGCACGGTGTTGCCGAAGTTCTGCACGTAGGTCTTGTCCACCCGGCCCTCCATGTCGACGACCGTGTAGACGCCGGAAGGGACGCCCAGGGCACGGAGCGCATGGATCGCCTGCTTGCCCTCGCCCTCCCCGTCCAGGCCGCCGCACCAGATGGGCAGCTTCCGGTTTGCATGGAACTGCTTCCAGGCTCCCGGGACCCACACGTTGTAGGCGTTGGGGCCGCCGTAGTAGCCGCCCACGGCCCCGGCCCAGCTTGGGCCGATACCGGCGGCGAACGCTGCGTCTCGCATCCGTTCGTTCATGTCATGCCCACATACCAGATTTCGAGGGGGGACCGGCATTTCCCGCGTGGCCAGGTTCGTCACGGCTCCTGTAGTTTCCTGCCTCGGACAGGCCTTCGCCTGCCGTTTCGTGAACCCGTGGCACCGGGCGCCGGAAGTACTACGATAGGCGGCTCTCGTGGCCGCCGCGCTGCGCCGTCACCGGCAGGCGGCGGGGGCGCGGGCCCCATGGCGGGCGGCCCCGGGCCGGCCAGGCACATGAGGGGGAGCGATGGCAGAGGCGCCGTCAGCGGCCATCCGGCCGCTGACCGAAGCCGATCTGGCCGATGCCGACCGGGTCTTCCGGGTGGCATTCGGCACCTTTCTCCGGGTACCTGACCCGCGGCGGTTCTTCGGCGATGCCGAGTTCGTCCGGACCCGCTGGCACGCGGATCCGGACGCGGCATTCGCGGCCGTTCGCGACGGCCGGCTGGTGGGGTCGAACTTCCTCGCCAACTGGGGCAGCGTGGGCTTCTTCGGGCCGCTCAGCGTGGACCCGCCGTACTGGGGCCAGGGCATCGCCAAGCTGCTGATGGAGCCGACCGTCGCGTTGTTCGACTCCTGGGGAACCCGGCACGCCGGCCTGTTCACCTTCGCGCAGAGCGCCCTGCATGTCGGCCTGTACCAGCGGTTCGGCTTCTGGCCGCGGTTCCTCACCGCGGTCATGTCCATGCCCGCCGCACCGCCGGCCGGGGCCCACCCGGGCACCAGGATGACCGGCCTGGCCGGGACCGCCCGGTCCGGTGCGCTGGCGTCCGTGCGGGAACTGACCGACGCCGTCTACCCGGGTCTCGATCTGACCAGGGAGATCGAGTCCGTGCTTGACCAGGGCCTGGGCGACGTCGTTCTGCTCGACGACACGGCCGCGCTCCAAGGCGTGGCGGTCTGCCACATCGGCGCCGGCACCGAGGCCGGCGGCGGCAACTGTTACGTCAAGTTCGGCGCGGTGCGCCCGGGGCGGCACGCCGCCCGGCACTTCGGGCTGCTGCTGGACGCCTGCCACCGACTGGCCGCCGACAAGGGTGCCACGGCGCTGGTGGCCGGTGCGAACGCGGGCCGGGACAAGGCCTGGCAGGCCCTCGCCCAGCGCGGGTTCCGCACCGGGATGCTCGGCGTGAGCATGCACCGGCCGAACGACGCGGGCTACAGCCACAGCGACAGCTACCTCATCGACGACTGGCGCTGACGGCGCGGCCGCGTGCCGGCGCGGCCGCGTGCCGGCGGCCGCGCGAAATGCCGCGAATAGGGGAACCGCACTCCCCGCGGGCCGCTACGGTATGTTACTGATAGATTACTGCTTGTAAGTCAAGCCGACTGTGGCTGACGGGGGACCGCAGATGCGGGGAGCGGCGCGGCGCGGATCGCCGGGCATGGGACGGCCATGGCCGGGCTGAATTTCCGGGCGCTGTTCGAGTCAACGCCAGGGTCCTACCTGGTGCTCGACCCTGACCTGGTCATCGTCGGGGTAAGCGACGCGTATCTGCGCGACACGATGACCACCAGGGACGCCATCGTCGGCGGGCGCCTGTTCGAGGTGTTCCCCGACAACCCCGACGACCCGGGCGCCGATGGGGTGTCCAACCTGCGCGGGTCGCTGGACCGGGTCCGCCGCGATCTGGTGGCCGACACGATGGCGGTGCAGAAGTACGACATCCGCCGGCCGGGGACCGGCGGCGAGGTGTTCGAGGTCCGCTACTGGAGCCCGGTCAACGTGCCCATCCTTGGGCCCGACGGCAAGCTCACCCACATCATCCACCGGGTCCAGGACGTCACCGACTACGTCATGCTCCAGGAACGCCAGGCCGAGGACGAGCAGCTCACCCAGGCGCTGCGGACCCGCACGCGGCAGATGGAAGCCGAGATCCTGGCCCGCTCCCGCGAGCTGCAAGATGCCAACGAAGCCCTGCGCGCAGCCAACGAAGCCAAGAATGACTTCCTGTCCCGGGTCAGCCACGAGCTGCGCACCCCGATGAACACCATCCTCGGCTTCGGTGAGCTGCTCGGGCTGGGCGAGCTGACCGGTGAGCAGAGTGACTGGGTCACCATGATGCTCAAGGCGGCCCGGCACCTGCTGCTGTTGCTGGATGACGTGCTGGACATCTCCCGGATGGAAGCCCGCAACCTGTCGCTGTCGATGGAAGCGGTTCCCGTCCAGGCGCTGATCGCCGACACCCTGCAGCTGGTCGGCCCGCTGTCGATCGCACGGGGTGTGCAGCTGAGCCCGGTGCCACCGGCCGCCGGCCGGCACATCTACGCCGACCACCAGCGTGCCCGGCAGGTCCTGCTCAACCTGCTCTCCAACGCCATCAAGTACAACCACCCCGGCGGCCGCGTCACGGTCACCGCCCGCGACCAACCCGGAGACCGGCTGCGCATCAGCGTCTCCGACACCGGCCGCGGCATCAGCGAAGACGGCATCGGCCGCCTGTTCACCCCCTTTGAGCGGCTCGACGCCGGCCTGGCCGGGATCGAGGGAACCGGGCTCGGCCTGGCCCTGTCCCGCCAGCTCGTCCAGGCTATGGACGGCACCATCGGCGTCACCAGCACACCCGGTGCCGGCAGTGAGTTCTGGATCGAACTAGCCAGGACCCAGCCACCCGCCGTCGCGCACACCGCCATCGTCCGCGACGCCGTCACGGCCCGCCGGACCTACACCACCGGCAAGACCATCCTCTACGTCGAGGACATGGTCGAAAACATCCGGCTCGTGGAGGAGATCCTCAAACAGCGCCCGTCGGTCACCCTCATCCCGGCCATGCTCGCCGGCGTCGCCCTCGACCTCGCCCGCCAGCACCGCCCCGACCTGATCCTGCTCGACCTGCACCTGCCCGATATGCCCGGCGAGGAAGTTCTCGGCCGGCTGCGCGCCGACCCGGCCACCAGCGGCATCCCCGTCATCATCCTCAGCGCCGACGCCACCCAGTACCACATCACCCAGCTCCGCGCCGCCGGGGCCGACGCCTACCTCACCAAGCCCATCAGCGTCCGCGCTCTCCTGCAGGCCATCGACGGTGTCGTCGCCGGGGAAACCCACCCGGCCCCGCCCGCGCCGACCGCACCTGACCCTGACGCACGGGCAGCCCGCGGCCCCGCCTCCGGCCACCGCACCTGACCCACGTGGCACCCGCGGCCCGCCGGTGGATCCCGCTGCCGGCGGGCTAATACCTGGTCGGTGTTTTCCAGGGCCGCCGCGGCCGGGAGGTCCGTGACGTGCCCGCCATGATCAGGGCCGCCCGTGCGCGGCCCGGCCGCTGTCAAGGAGGTCGGCGGCCCGCAGCGCGAACCACCACTCGCCGAGATGCTCGGTCCTGGTGATGCCCCGGCCGGTGAGCTGCTGGATCTTGCGGATCCGGTAGCCGAGCGTCTGCTTGTGGATGTGCAGCGCCTGCGCGGCGAGCTGCCAGGACCGGTCGTGGTCGAGCACGGCGCGCAGCGTCCTGACGTAGTCCGTGGCGTGGCGGGCGTCGTGCTCGATCAGCGGCCCGAGGATGCGGGACACGACCGCCTGTGCCTCGGCGGCGCTGCGCGGCAGCAGCAGCGAGGTCTCATCGCCGAACCGGACCAGGCCCCGCTGTTCCGCCTCGGCGGCGCCCAGGGCCCAGCGGGCCTCCTGGGCCGCCTCGGGCAGCCGGCCCGCGCCGCGGATCCGGCCGCTGGCGCCGATCGCGGGCAGCGCGGCGGTCAGCCCCGCGGCCACGGCGCCGTCCGGCAGCACGATCTGGATCATCCCGTCCCGGGCGAGGACCAGGTGCGGGATCCGGGATCTGGTCAGCGCCCGGTGCGGCCCGGCACCGGTCTCCCCGGGCCCGGCGCGCGCCATGGCCAGGACGCTCACGGACAGGTCCAGCCCGGCGTCCGCGATCTGCGGTTCCGCGACGCCCGGGTCGATGCGGCGGTCCAGCAACCGGCCCAGCAGTTCCTCGCCGAGCCTGCGCTGCCGGTCCTGGTCCGCGGTGAGCTGGGCGATCTCCAGGGCCGCGCCGGTGGCGATGTGGTGCAGCAGCACCAGGCTGGGCAGCGGGAGGCTGGCCGGCTCCGCGACCAGCACGGTCGGCTGATCACCGGGCACGGCCACCGCGACGGCCACCGCGCCCGGCTCCCCGGCACTCCCCGGCTCCCCGGCACTCCCCGGCTCCCCGGCTGCGTCCGGTTCCCCGGCACCGGCTGCCTCCCCGGCCAAGCCCGCTTCCCCGGCCCGGGCCGCGCCCGCTTCCCCCGTCGCGGCCCCGTCGCGGGTCAGCCGCGCCACCCCGGGGACCGAGCCCTCGTGCATCGCGTAGTTCGTGGTCAATGACCGCGCGAACGACGTGCGCTCGCCGTCGCCAAACACCGAATCCCCGGTCGCAGGATCCACCAGCAGCAGCCGCACCCCCAGTTCCTGGCCGAGCCTGCGGATCAGCTCCGGCCCGGACCGCCCGGCGAGCACCGACGTGCGCAGCAGCTCGTACACCCGGGCGACCCGGCCGAGCTGGCGCGACTCCTCCCGGGCGTTGGCGTCGGCCACCGCGCGGACCACCGTGGTGAACGGCATGCTGTAGGGCACGGTCACCACCGGCAGGCCCCGCTCCCCGGCCCGGGTGAACAGTGCGGGGGTGATCGGCGGACCGGACATGCCCAGGCCGATGCCGAGCCCGCTGGCGCCGGCCTCGGCCAGCCGGTCCACGAACCGGGCCTGCTCCGCCGCCTCCGGCCGCAGCCCGGTCCCGTTGGTCAGCAGGAGTTCCCCGGAGCCCAGCCACGCCCAGGGCTCGGGCAGGTCGGACGTGTGCACCCAGGTGATCTCCCGGCCCAGGCCGTTCTCCCCGGCAACCAGGCTCAGCTGCAGGTGCGGCAGCAGGAGCAGCTCGCCGACGGTTATCGCCATCGCCCCGGCCCTCCGGCCGGGCTCGGCCGTCCTCCGGCCGGGGCCGCGGGCCCCGCGCGCGTGCTCATACCCCAGTATGAACGGCTTGCCCAGGTTTGCGCCCTGGTCCGATGATTCCTTCCATGATCATCTCTATCCTGACCGGCAACGACCAGCACCGGAGCCACCCATGACCAGTGCCGATCCGCTCGCCAGCCCGGCACCCCCCGGCGGCCCGGGCCCGCTCGCCAGCCCGGCGGCGCCGCCGGAGCCGATCACCTGGCCGGACGGGTTCAGCGCGGCCGCGTGCCTGACCTTCGACATGGACGCCGAGGCGGCCATCCTCACCGCGGACATCAGCTCGGTGCACCGGATGACCCCGATGAGCCATCAGGCTTACGGGCCGCTGGTGGGCGTGCCGCGGATCCTGTCCCTGCTGGCCCGGCACGACATCACGGCCACCTTCTTCATCCCCGGCTACTCCGCGCACCGGTACCCCGGGGTGGTGCGCAAGATCGCCGAGGCGGGGCACGAGATCGCGCACCACAGCTACTTCCACGAGAACACCATCGGGATGGACGCCAGGACCGAGGGCGACATGCTCGACCTCGGCCTGCGCGCGCTGTGGGACGTGGCCGGAGTACGGCCGGAGGGCTACCGCGCGCCGATGTGGGAGCTCAATTACCACACCCCGGGCCTGCTCGCCGAGCGTGGCTTCCGCTACGACTCCAGCCTGATGGACTCCGACCACCCGTACCTGCTGGCGGCCGGCCCGCGGCCCGGCGCGGCCACGCTCGCCGAGGTGCCCGTGTCCTGGGGCCTGGACGACTGGGAGCAGTACGCCTTCCTGCCCGGGCTGACCGGCTCCGGGCTCATCGAGAGCCCGGCCAAGGCGCTGGAGATGTGGACCCTGGAACTGCAGGCGATGCACAAGATCGGCGCCGCGTTCGTGCTCACCTGTCACCCGTTCCTGTCCGGCCGCCCGTCCCGTGCCCATGCGCTGGAACTGCTGATCGAGCGCATGAAGGACCTGCCCGGGCTGTGGATCACCACGGTCGCCGAGGTCGCCAGGCACACCGCGGCGCTGAACCTGCCGCCCCGCCACTGCCCGCCGCCCGTCATCCCCGAGGCCGCCTACTGGGTCGCCCGCCCGCCTGACTGACGCAAGCCCCGCGAGAGGACAGCCATGACTGACAGCTTGACCACTGAGGACCCGCTGGAGCGGCAGCCGGTCAGAGACTTCAAGTTCCGCTCGGCGTTCAGCCTGTCCTTCGCCGACCTGTCGCCGATCGTCGGCATCTACACGGTCTTCGCCATCGGCTTGATCGCGGCCGGCCCGGCGTTCCTCTGGGCGTTCCCGCTGGTGCTGATCGGGCAGTTGTTCGTCTGCGGCGTGTTCGGGAACCTGGTGTCGAAATGGCCGCTGCAGGGCAGCGTCTACGCCTGGTCGCGCGAACTGGTCGGCCCCACCTACGGGTGGTTCACCGGCTGGGCGTATATGTGGGGGCTCACCCTGACCCTGGCCGTCCTGCCGATCACCGCTTCGCCGTACATTCTCGCCGCCGCGGGCGTGAACGCGCCCTCCCAGGCCACCATCGAACTGGTGGCCATCGGCGTGCTGCTGTTCGGCTCGGCGGTGAATCTACTCGGGGGGCGGCTGCTGAAGGGCCTCATCTACATCGCGCTGGCCGCGGAGCTGATCGCCTCGGCCGGCATCGGGCTCACCCTGCTGATCTCGCACCGGATCAACCCGCTGTCGGTGATCTTCAACACCGGGGGCACCGGCCACGGCATCGGCTGGCTGTTCGGCCCGTTCCTGCTGCCGGTCGCGTACATTGCCTATTCGTTCATCGGCTTCGAGGCCGCCGCCTCCATTGGCGAAGAGGTTGCGGAGTCCCGCAAGGTGCTGCCCAAGGCCGTGATCCTGTCGCTGGCGGTCGGCGGGCTGCTCGTGATCCTCGCCTGCTTCGGCCTGGTCCTGGCGATCCCGGACATGGCCGCGGCCGTCTCGGGCAAGGACCCCAACCCGATCGCTACCACGCTGGTGCACGCCTACGGCTCCGGCGCCGGGCGGACCCTGCTGGTCGCGCTCGCGGTCGGGTTCACCTCCAGCATGATCGCCGTGCAGACGGCGGTGACCCGGGCGATCTGGGCCAGCGCCAGGGACGGGCTGCTGCCCGGGACGAAGGTGCTCGGCAGGCTCTCCGGGCGCGAGAACCTGCCCAGGTACGCGATCGGCCTGACCATCGTGATCGCCGGCGGCCTGATCTTCGCGGGCGCGTCGAAGGTGTTCGCGCTGCTCGTGTCGTTCTCCGCGTTCGGCTTCATCCTGTCCTACTACCTGCCGATCCTGGCGCTGGGCTACAAGCAGTGGCGTGGCCAGTCACCCACCGGCGACGCGTGGGGCGCGCGGACGATCCGCCTGGTCACGGCTATCGCGGTGATCTGGCTGAGCGCCGAGATCGTGAACCTGCTGTGGCCCAGGCCGGTGAACACCGAGTGGTACCTCAACTGGGGCAGCATCATCATGACCGTGGTACTCGGCGTGCTCGGCGCGCTGATCGTGCTGCGGAAAGTCCGCCCGGCCCCGGCCGCCGCCGCCCAGGCGCCCGTTGCCGCCGAAGCGGAGGACACATGACGGCCCAGGCCGGCCCGTCGCCGTGATCACGGGCGCGGCCAGCGGGATCGGGGCCGCCTGCGCGGGGCTGCTACGTCACCACGGCTGGCGTATCGCATGTATTGACCTGCACGGCAGCGACGCCGACCTGTCCGTCACCGCCGACGTGCGCGACCGGGCCGCAGTGACCGCGGCCGTGGACGAGGCGGCGGCGCGGTTCAGCCGGATCGATCTCGCGGTGACCGCGGCCGGGTACTACGAGGAGGGCATCGATGTCGCCGACATCACCCACGGGCAGTGGGACCGGATGCTCGCGGTCATCCTCGGCGGCACGGTCAACACGTTCGCCGCGGTGCTGCCGCACATGCTGGCGCGCGGCGAGGGGTCGATCGTGGCGATCTCCTCCGAACTGGCGCTGGCCGGCAGCGCGACCGACCTGCACTACGTGGCGGCCAAGGGCGCGGTGCTCGGCCTGGTGAAGTCGCTGGCCGTGGAGGTCGCGGAGACCGCCATCCGGGTCAACGCGGTGGCGCCGGGCCCGACCGACACGCCGCTGCTCGCGCCGGACTCGCTGTGGCGCGAGCCGGAGTACCTGGCCACGCTGCCGCTTGGCCGGCTGGTGACCCCCGGCGAGATCGCGCACGCGGTCTACTACCTGGCCACCGAGGGCGCCATGTACTGCGGGGAAGTTCTCTCGCCCAACGCAGGGGCGGTGATCTGATGGCCGCGGGCGGGACCGGCCTGCCGCCGCGCCAGGTGGCACTGGTCACCGGGGCTGCCCAGGGGCTCGGGCGGGTCACCGCGCTGCGCCTGGCCGCCGAGGGGTTCGCGGTCGCCGTCAACGACATCGCCGCCGATGACCGGCTCACCGGCCTGGCAACCGAGATCGGCGGGCTCGCCGTGCCCGCCGACATCTCCGCCGCTGACGCGGCGCCCGCCATAACGGCGGCCGTTGCCGATGCCCTCGGCCCGGTGGACGTGCTGGTGGCCAACGCGGCGGCGATGGCCATGAGCCCGTTCCTGGGCGCCGACCAGGGCCGGTGGTGGCACCAGATCGACGTCAACCTCACCGGCCACTTCCGGCTGATCCAGGCGGTGCTGCCCGGCATGCGCGCCGCCGGGCACGGCCGGATAGTGATCATCGCGTCCGGGTGGGGGGTGATCGGGTACCCGAACGCCACCGCCTACGCCGCGTCCAAGGCCGGCCTGATCGCGCTGACCAAGGGCCTGGGCCGGGAACTGGGGCCCCAGGGGATCCTGACCAACGCCATCGCGCCGTCGTTCATCGACACCGAGCAACTGCGGGTGGACGCCGACGACGCCGGGATCACACTGGAGGAGATGCGCCAGCGGTACCGCGACCAGATCCCGGTGCACCGCCTCGCCGCCCCCGAGGAGATCGCCGGCGCCGTCGCGTTCCTGGCCGGGCCCGGGGGCAGCGCGGTGATCGGCCAGGTGCTCCAGCCCAACGGCGGCGTCACCCGCACCAGGGCCTAAGGGCCGTCCCGGCGCCCGGTTACCCACGCACAGGAGGCCTCCCATGCCAGAGCAGAGCCAAGACACGCCCGCGCCACGGCCGCCGGCCGGGCCGGTGGACGGCCGCCTGGTGCCCAGGTTCGCGGGCGCGGCCACGTTCGCCCGGCTGCCGGAGATCGACCGGGTCTCCGGCTACGACGTCGCGATCCTCGGCGTCCCGTTCGACAACGGCACGTCCTACCGGCCCGGGGCCAGGTTCGGCCCGATGGCCGTGCGCCAGGCGTCCCGGCACCTGCGGCCCGGGCATCACGTCGAGCTTGACTGCAGCCCGTTCCGTGAGATCCAGGTGGTGGACGCCGGCGACGTGCCGGTCACCCCGTTCTCCATCGACACCGCGGTCGAGCAGATCGGCGCCCACGCGGCGGAACTGGTCACCGGCGGCCGCACGGTCATCGCGATCGGCGGGGACCACACGATCGCGCTGCCCATGCTGCGTGCCGTCACCCGGGAGCACGGGCCGGTGGCGCTCGTCCACTTCGACGCGCACCTGGACACCTGGGACACCTACTTCGACGCGCCGATCACGCACGGCACCATCTTCCGCCGCGCCTTCGAGGAGAAACTGCTGGTCGAGGACCACTCGGTGCACATCGGCATCCGCGGCCCGCTGTACGACCGGGGTGACCTGGACGACGACGCCGGGTTCGGCTTCCGCACCATCCGGGCCAGCGACGTGGACGTCATGGGGGTGCGCGAGACGATCGGGGTGATCACCGAGCGGACCGCCGGCCTGCCGGTGTACCTGTCGCTGGACATCGACGTGCTCGACCCGGCGTTCGCGCCCGGCACCGGTACCCCCGAGTCCGGCGGCCTGACCAGCCGGGAACTGCTGTCGGTGCTGCGCGGCCTGACCGGGGTCGATCTGGTCGGCGGCGACGTGGTCGAGGTCGCGCCGGCCTACGACCACGCGGAGATCACCGCGATCGCCGCGGCGACCGCCGTCTACGACCTGCTCACCCTGCTGGCCCGCCGCCACTGACTTTCCGGTGCCTGGCAGCCGGGCAGGCCCCCGTGCGGATGGCATGATTCACTCCGTGCGCCTGCTACGGACGACGTCGAGATCTTCATGACACAGACGCGAGTTCCCCCGGTTCTCGTCACCGGCGCGACCGGCCGGGTTGGGCGCGCCGTTGTCGGCCTGCTCACCGACGCGGGCGTGCCGGTCCGGGCCCTCACACGTCGCTCCGCGGCGGCGGCGACGCTGCCAGCGGGCGTCGAAGTCGTCACCGGCGACCTCACCGTGCCCGAATCGCTCGACGCGGCATTGCGCGGTGCCGGCGCCGTCTTCCTCGTCTGGACCGCCCCGCCGGCGACCGCTCCGGCAGTTGTCGAGCGTCTCGCGACCTACGCGCGGCGTGTCGTCTTTCTCTCCTCACCGCACCAGACCCCGCACCCCTTCTTCCAGCAACCGAATCCAATGGCGGTGCTCCACGCCGATATTGAGCGGCTGATCGCGGCCGCCGGGCTCGAGTCGACGATCATCCGGCCGGGGATGTTCGCGTCGAACACGCTGCTTTGGTGGGGGGCCGCGATTCGCGCCGGCGGTGCCGTCCGGTGGCCTTACGGCGCTGCCGAGACGGCGCCCGTCGATGACCGCGACGTGGCAGCCGTCGCGGCGCGGACCCTGTATCAGGACGGACACGCCGGAGGCGACTACGTCCTCACGGGCCCCGAGTCACTGAGTCAGGCCGAACAGGTGAGCATCATCGGTGACGTCGTGGGTCGCCGGATCAAATTTCAAGAGCTGTCGCCGGAGGAGTTCCGGAGCGAGACGGCGGAAAGCTGGCCGCGACCGATCGTGGACATGCTGCTCACCGCGTGGGGCGCCACGATGGGCAGGCCGGCGTTCGTCACCGCCACGGTGTCCGGCATCCTCGGATCGGCGCCGCGATCGTTTCGCCAGTGGGCCGCCGATCACGCCACCGCGTTCATGGAAGGCCCACTCGGCCGATGAGAATCCGGTCGGCAGCCGGCGGGTTCCTGCCGTGGCTGCTGGCTTCCGCCTTGGTGGACTGGGTGGGGACGGGCCTGTTCCTCGCGGTGTCGGTGCTGTTCTTCGTGCGTGTCGCCGGGTTGTCCACCGTGGCGGTCGGCTCGGGGCTGACGATCGCGGCGCTGGCCGCGATGCCCGCGGTACTGCCGGTGGGGTGGCTGGCCGACCGGAACGGGCCGCGCGGTGTGCTGGTCCTGGTGGAGGTGATCCAGGGCGCGGCCACCGCCGGATACCTCGCGGTGCATGGCTGGTGGAGCTTCGTGGCGGTGAGCTTCCTGGTCGCCGTCACCCAGCAGGCCGCACCGCCGCTGATCCAGGCGCTGGTCGGCGAGCTCGCGGCGGGACAGCGGCGGACCAGGATCCTGGCCGTGCACCGAACGGTGATCAACGTAGGGATCGGCGCCGGCGGCCTGATCGCGGGCCTGATACTCAGCTCGGGCATGCACGGCGCGTTCCAGGTGCTGCTCGTCGCGGACGCGGTGGCTTTCGTCCTGGCCGCGGCGCTGCTGTGCGCCCTGCCCGGCCGCCCGGGAACGCACATCCGCACCGCACCCGACCGCTGGAAGGCGCTGCGTGACCGCCGCCTGCTCGCCCTGACCGGTTACGACGCGCTGCTGAGCCTGTGGCAGCCGATCCTGAACGTCGCGTTCCCGCTGTGGCTGGTCACCAGGACCGACGCCCCGGTGGGCCTGGTCGGGGTGCTCTACGCTGGCCGCGGCCGGGTGCGCCATCCTCCTGCAATACCCGGCCAGCGTGCTGGCGGCCACGCCGCGGCGGGCACTGCGCGGCTATGCTGCCGCCGCGGTATGCCTCTCGGTGGCGAGCCTGGGCTTCGCTGCCGCCCCCTCGGGGTCCGGCGCGGTCACGATCGCCATCTTCGCCGGTTCCATCGTCGTGCTCACCGTCGGTGAGATCCTCCAGGTCGGCTCCGCGTGGACGCTCTCGTTCGCGGTCAGCCCGGCGGCCGACCGCACCGCCTACCTCGCGGCCTTCAGCATGGGCCGCGCCTTCAGCAGGGCCGCCGGGCCACTGCTGATGACCGGTGTTGTCCTGGCCCTGGGCAAGTCCGGCTGGATCGCGCTGGCCGCCGTATTCGCCGCGGCTGCCCTCGTACCCGTCCTTGCCGCGCGGCGACATGCCGCGGCCCCGGCCCCCGCCCCTCCGAAGGAGATCGTCAAGCCGCAACCCGCCGGCACCGGCGACGCCCGGCTGGCGCTCGCCATCCAGCGGCACAGCTCGCCGGACCGTCCACCGGTGTTCACCCTGTTCGACCGCGAATGGGACCTCCTGCCTGATGTCTACGCCCCCGTATACGCGTCCTCGACGAGGCTGTTCACTCAGTGGCTGCCCTACCCGGGCGGCGGCGCCATGCTGGAGATCGGCTGCGGCGCGGGCGTCACGGCCGTGACGGCGGCGCTGTCCGGCTGCCGCCGCGTGGTCGCCGTCGACATCAACCCCGCGGCGGTCGAGAACACCCGGCTGAACACCATGCGGCACGGCGTCGCGGAACGTGTCCGCGTCCTGGAGAGCGACATGTATGACGCGCTGGATCCCGCCGATACCTTCGACTTGATCTTCTGGAACTCCAACTTCGCCGAGGTGCCGGTCGGCACTGCCTACGAGTCTGGGCTGGCCAGGGCCTTCTTTGACCCCGGCTACGCCTGCCACGAGAGGTATCTCGCGGGAGCGCGCCGGCACCTCCGGCCGCACGGCCGTCTGCTCCTCGGCTTCGCCGACCTGGGAAACCGTGACCGCCTGGAAGAAATGGCGCAGCGCTATCGCTACCGCATCGGCACGCTCACCGACGAACGCCGCACGACCTTCTCAGGCAGGACCGTGACCTTCCAGCTCCTGGCCTTCGCCGCGCTTCACCCCACCCCGCACGATGCGAGCCCGAGCCGTAGCACCTAGGAAGGTCGAGCGAAACTCGGCCGGGCGCCCGGGTTGGTCAGGCGGGCAGGTGGCGACGGGAGCCGATGAGGCGGAACCGGCCCGCCACGAAGTCGCCGTCGGTGTAGCTGGCGTTCGCCGCCGGGTTCGCCCCGGTCGCGTGGAAGTCGGAGAACGCGGCCGTCTGGTTCACGTACACCCCGCCGGTGAGGTTCTCCGACAGGAGCACACCGACGTCCAGCGCCGCGTCCCGCACCTCGCCCAGGTAGCGCTCGTCGGTGGAGTACACGCTGGCGGTCAGCGCGCCCTTCGCGGTGCCGATCTTGCGGAACAGCGCCACGGAGGCCGTCGCCCCCGGCGTGGACACCAGGTAGGAGACCGGCCCGAAGCACTCGCCGGAGATCTCCGGCGAGTCGGCGGAGGCGTGCATCACCAGCGGGGTGCGCACCCGGGCGGCGGGAAACGCGGGGTGCCCGATGGCCCTGCTGGGCACCGCCACCCGCCCGCCGCCGACCGCCACTTCGGTGGCGGCGTCCAGCCGGCTCGAGCACCCTGTCGTTCACGATCGCGCCGAGCAGTTCCACCGCCTGGGCGTCCGGGCCCATCGTCGCGTTGATCGCGGCGTCCAGGTCGGCGGCCAGTTCCGGGACGTCCTTGTGGCCCTGGTCGGTCTCGATTCCCTCGGCGGGCACCAGCAGGTCCTGTGGGGTGGTGCACATCTGGCCGCTGTAGAGCACCAGCGAGAAGGCCAGATTGGCGAGCATGCCCGCGTAGTCGGACGTGGATTCGATCAGCACCATGTTGACGCCGGCCTTCTCGGTGTACACCCGGGCCTGGCGGGCGTGCTCCTCCAGCCAGTCCCCGAACGCGGTGGACCCGGTGAAGTCGACGATCTTGATTTCCGGCCGGACGGCGAGGACCACGGCCAGGCTCTCGCCGGGCGCCTCGGCCGCCAGCAGGACAAGGTTCGGGTCGAAACCGTATTCGCCGAGCACCTCGCGTGCCACGGACACCGTGATGGCCAGCGGGAGCACCGCGCCCGGGTGCGGCTTGACGATCACCGCGTTGCCGGTGGCGAGGCTTGCGAACAGCCCCGGGTAGGCGTTCCAGGTCGGGAACGTGGTGCAGCCCACGACCAGGGCGATGCCGCGCGGGACCGGGGTGAACGTCTTCTCCATCCGCAGCGGTGGCCGCTTGCCCTGCGGCTTCTCCCACACCGCGGTGTCGGCGTGCCGGGTCTGCTCGGCATAGGCGTAGGCGACCGCCTCCAGCGCCCGGTCCTGCGCGTGTGTGCCGCCGGCCTGGAACGACATCACGAACGCCTGCCCGCTGGTGTGCATGACCGCGTGCGCGATCTCGAAGCTGCGGGCGTTGAGCCGGTCGATGATCTCCAGGCACACCGCCGCGCGGACATGCGGGCCCGCCGTCCGCCAGCCGGGCAGCGCCGCGGTGGCCGCGGCGATCAGCGCGTCGGCATCCACGCGCTCGTAGCTGACGCCGAGGTCCAGGCCGTAGGGCGAGACCTCGCCGCCGACCTGGCCGTCCGCCCCCGGCTGGTCCAGGCGGAACGGCTTGTGCAGGTGTGCCTCGAACGCCGCCTTACCGGCCTCGGCGCTGCCCTCCCCGTACACCCGCGGGCTCGGGGACTCGGGGTAGGCGGACCAGTAGCCGCGCCCGGCGATCGCGGCCAGCGCCGCGTCGAGCCGCTCGGCGTGCTTAGCCACGAGCGCGGCCAGCGTGGGCTTGAGGTCGGCGTCCTGCGTGGATGTCATCGGAACCCTTCCCGGGCTTGTGGCCGTCCGAGGGCGGCAGCGGGTCACAGGCCGCCCTTCCTTTATCTCTGAACATTACGCATAGACCCTCAGCCGTCCGGCCTGGCCGCCTGGGATTCGGGCCGGGTCAGGAGAAACGCCGGCGTGACGGGTCAGGCTCCGGACGTGACAGCGGGATCCGGGGAGACCGGGAGAACCGGGACCGGGAGAACCGGGGGACCGGGAGGGGGCGGGAGAAACCGGGAGGGGTGGCCCCCGGCTCAGGTAACTGCCTCGCGGAGCCGGGCGAACTCGCCGGCCAGGGCGGTGTCGTTCCAGTGCGCATTGAGGCCACTGGAGGTGCTGTAGACTGCACCTATGCGCGTCGGCACATACGCCCGCATCTCGGACGACGCAGAACAGCTTGGTCTCGGGGTCGGCCGCCAGCAAGACGACACACAGAAGCTCGTGGACCTGCGCGGCTGGACCCTCGCTGAGACGTACCTCGATAACGACGTGAGCGCCTACCAGCCCAAGGTAATAAGGCCAGACTTCGAGCGCATGCTGGCCGACCTTGAGACGGGAGTCATCCAGGGAATTGCCGTTTATGATCTCGATCGCCTGGCCCGCCAGCCCGCAGACCTTGAGCGCATAATCTCGATCTACGACCGCAAGCCACTCGTATTCGCCACTGTCCAGGGCGACGTGGACCTCTCGACCCCGGACGGCCGCACGATGGCCCGCGTGATGGTGGCGTTCGCGAACAAGGCCAGCATGGACACCGCCCGCAGAGTCGCCCGCCACAAGCTCGAAAAGGCCACGAACGGGCTCGGGTTCTCCAACTACCGGCCCTTCGGCTGGAACGAAGACCGTCTGACGCTCAACGAGCCGGAAGCCCAGATTCTGCGGCAAGCCGCCCGAGACGTGCTTTCAGGCACGGGTTTGTTTGTGATCTGCGGTCGCCTTAACCGCCAGGGCATTAAGACGGTTAGAGGCAACATCTGGAAGACGCATGCTATGCGGCGGGTACTCAGAGCCCCTCGCATAGCAGGCTTTGCCGTCTACCAAGGCGAGCTTCTGACGGATAGCTCTGGTAAGCCGGTCAGGGGCAAGTGGGAGCCGATTCTCGATGAGGCGACGTGGCGAGCGGTCGATAGCATCCTCGGCAACACCAAATCGCGCGTAGAGCGGAAGCCGGGCGGCCTGCTAACTAACATCGCCCGCTGCGGCAAGTGCGGCGCGGGTATGATAATCGCCCGCAAGAAGGGAACCTTTAACTACTTGTGCCGTGGCCCCGATTCAGGCGGCTGTGCGGGCACCGGAATCTCTGGCCCGAGACTAGAGGCGCAGATCAAAGATCTGCTCCTCGCTTACTTGGATAAAGAGATCGTGGCACCTCAGCCAGTCTGGGAGGGTCAAGCCCGTCTCGATGAGGTCAACAACAAGATATCTGAGCTGATGGAGCAGTACCGCACGGGGCTGTCCGGTTCGATCGTGTTCCCGATGATCCGCAGACTGGAAGACGAGCGAAACGACCTGCAAATCGAGCAGGCGAGCTTTACCAAGCTCAAAGCCCGTAAGCAAATAACACTTACCGGTGATTGGGACGATCTCGATCTGTACGGGAAGCGAGAGGTAATACAGTCAGTGATCGAGGCCGTGGTGATCAGGCCGACTGGTCGAATTGGTCTGTACGATCCATCGCGCGTTGACGTGATCCCGCTACAATAGCGGCGATCTTAGCTTGTCGCTCTTCTGTGAGAGCGGGAAATTTATCTAGTTGCTGCTTAACCCATTCCTCCCAGCGTGGGTAGTTGGGGCGGCTGCGTTTCATACTCAATCGGTTGTCATGGCTTGATGAGCCAACGGGTGGGCAGCCAGCGGTGGTATCCGGACGGGCGGACGCTGAGGCTGCCGTTCGGCGCCGTAGATCTCGTCAGGCCTGGGCATGACGGTGTCTATCAGCATCCCGTGGCGCGCCAGTCATCCGGCCCAGATGCCGAAGCGAATGCCACAGCCACTTGCCCCATGTTGGTCTCCTTCCGGCAGTGATGATCAGGCGCCGCTGGCACTCCTCGCGGAATAGCCTCGTGGCCCGCGACTGCGGGCTACTGGGTGGGCTCGGTGAGCCATTGACCCAGACCTGCTGGGCGGACGGGAAGCGGCTTTCAGGCCGCCTGATTCAGGCGATGGGGTGAGATGGCTGGGACGACACCCCCGCAGGAAGGCCCTGATGCCTGTGCCATGCCGGAACGGCATTCTTGATCTCGCGGTGCCTCTGGGCTTTCAGCCCGGCACCTTCGCAGCGCTCTGTCGGCTCCTACATCCACTGTAGCCAGGCCGCACCCGGCGCAAACACCGCTGGAATGCCGGAGACGGTGGCGCCAATGTCCACGGACGTCCGTAGGTGTCCGTCGGCGACCGCCTGCGACCGCCAGGTCCGGGAGAGATGTGACCAATATGTGACCAATCACATTGGGCGGCAACCCCGAGACGCTTATGGGCAAGCTGGGCGGCCTCGAAAACGAGGGCGGCACAGGGGCGGTGGGCGAGCGCGCCGAATTGTCACACTTGGGCCGCATGCTGGATCACGTGAGCAGGTCGAGGCGCCGGTCGCCGGCGAGAGCAAGGAAGGCGCTGCCGGGGCCGCAGCACCACCGCCGTGTGGAGAAGCCCGTTCCGGCGCGGCCGGATGCCCGGATGCCCGGGTGTCCGCGTCCCAGGTGCTGGAACTGATCGGGCGCGCCCGGGTCACGCAGAGGGAGACAGAGGCACAACTCGCGGTGCTGATCGACCATGCCGTCGGCCTGGGCATCAGGTGGCCAGAGATTGCCGCGCGGCTTGGCGTGACCAGACAAGCCGCCCGCCAGCAGTACCAGCGTCGCCACGGCGACAGCACCAGCCATCATGACCGCGTGGCCTGAGTGAGTCGTCCTAAGTGGTCTCGCCCGTAAGTTCGTCGGGGGTATAGATCAGGCTGCCAGGGCGTGCGGCTGGGTGTTGTCGTGGGCGTCGATGCGGTGCAGTAGGTCGTCGAGATCGGTGCGGGTGAATTTCCAGCTGAATGGCCTGGCGACGGCGTTGTAGCGGGTCTCGAATGCGGCGAGGCGGTCGCGGATCTGGCCGAGGCTGGTGAAGTCGTTCGGGCTGAGGACTTTGCGCTGGATGACGGAGAAGTAGATTTCCGCCTGGTCCAGCCAGGAGGCGTGTACCGGCAGGTGGATCAGGTGCGCGTTCGGCCAGGCCCTGGTCATCCGTTTAACGGAGGCGGCGCCGCGGTGGGAGGACCCGTTGTCCACGATCCAGAACACCCGGTCTGCGCTGGCATACGGCTCGGCGGTCATCACTTGTTTGACCAGCCGGGCGAACGGGGCGATGCCGGTGGTGTGCTCGCACCGGCCACTGACCTGCCCGCGGCGGACGTCCCAGGCGGCCAGGTAGGCCAGGGCGCCGCCGCGCCGGTAGTCGTGCTCGACGCGCATCGCGCGGG
The DNA here is from genome assembly GCA_963730235.1 of uncultured Actinomycetes bacterium. GTDB lineage: Bacteria > Actinomycetota > Actinomycetes > Streptosporangiales > Streptosporangiaceae > DASXKD01. Next base: position 64,088 of record CAVSRH010000015.1, on the reverse strand, counting down.
CCTTGCCCGGCGGCAGGGTGGGGTGGCAGCGGCAGCGGGCCTGGATGGAGGTCTTCTCATCGGCGCAGATGACATAGTCGTTGCTGCCCAGCGGTTCGCCGTCCCAGATCCCGGCGTACAGGTCGAGCACGCGGGCGGCCTTGTCGGCGAATTCGGGGTCGCGGACGGAGATCCAGGACCGGTGCTGCCAGGGCTTGAGGGCGTCGCCGGCCAGCCACCGCCCGATGGTGGACGCCGAGGCCGCCACCTGGCAGCGGGTGGCGAGTTCGCGGGCCAGTTCCGGGCAGCTCCACCTCGACAGCGGCACGCCGGACTCGGCCGGCAGGGCGCACGCCAGCGCGACGGCCTCGGCCCGGTCCGCAGCGGTGAACACCGGCGGGCGCCCGCTGCGCGGGGCGTCCCTCAGCCCGGCCAGCCGGGCGGCAGCAAACCGGCGGCGCCACTTGCGGACCGTATCCGTGCACACCCCCGCCTCCCCGGCGATCGCAGCATTGCTCTTCCCGGCGGCCGCGGCGAGCACCATCTGGGCCCGCAGCCGGTCGCGGTGCTCGCTGCGCACCGACCGGGCACGGGCCATTAACACCGCCTCCTCCTCACCGGACAAGACAATCAGGTATGGACTCATCACAGGCATGTGATCCTTGTGCCCGGTCCAAGCGCCGGACCCGCGGCACAACACCCGGGCGGCCCCACGACCATCGGGCAGGATGACTGTCATGGCCAAGTACCCGGACTCGACGAAGGCGTCGCTGGAACACCGCCTGCACGCCAGGGCCCGCGAACGCTGGCCCCAGATCACCAGCCTGCACATCCGCCACCGCGGAGCCTTCAGCTACATCGACGCGACCCTGACCGACGCCACCACGCTCAAACTATGCCGGCTGCGCTATGTCGGCTCCGCGCACCAATGGCAGTTCGCGATCTACCGCGCCAGCCACGACGACTACGACGAATCGATCTTTCCCACCGGCCTGCCCATCGGCACCTGCCAAGACGCCCTCGACACCGCCTGCGGCCTCTACCTCAACGACCCCACCGCCTGGACCCGACCCCCGACGAACTTACGGGCGAGACCACTAAGTCAGAGCGCAGGTCGGTCGACCAGCGGAAACCCCGCGCCCAAGGCCGCCGACAACGGGTGTTGCCGACATTGTGACAACTTTCTCTACGGCTTCAAGGGCGCGCTGATGCGCGCCAGAGCCGCAGGCAGGCCGCAGAGGGCTTGACAAGGGAACCCTCGCGGCGGGCCATCTCGGGCTATTGCGGGCAGGCCAGAGGCAGCCCGATCGCCGGACAGCTTACGGCCCGCCGCCCCTTGTCAAGCCCTCTGCTCCATTCGCGCGATGGTGACCGCCTCCGGCCGGGCTCTTGACATGGGCACAAGTCACCGGAGAGGAGACGAGTGGACGAGCGGGAAGCCCGCCTCTGGGCAGGGTGGAAGGGGGTACTCACCGCTGCTGGGCGGCAGCCTGGCCCGCTGCCTTAGCGCGACAGCGCATCGGCGCGGGCCGCTGCCGCACGCGGTCAGCCCCGCACCCGCCCGCAGGCGGTTCTCGCCGTCACGTCCCCCGGTCGCGGCGCGCCGCCCGCGGAGATGACCAACGCCAGGCCCGATTGTGATCGCCGCCAGCCGCGGCCAGATATGGACCAGTTCCGGGTCGCCTTGTATCGTGTTTCTATGGAGCAGCTTGCGAGGGAGGATATCGCCGCAGCGGCGGCAGCACACCACGACCTTGGCCCCGAATATGACACCGCGGTGGCGGAGGGCCTGGTCGAGCGAATCGGCTCGGAGATCGACAAGCGGGTGGACGCCAGGCTTGACCAGCGCAGCCGAGACCGTCAAATCGTGAGCCAGCCAATCCACTCTTCACGAGCAACGACCGTCCTCGGGCTCGGCTCGATGGGGATAGGGGTAGGCGGAGCGGCAGTCCTCCTCAGTGTCGGGTCGCACCTCGCGAATGCCTCTCAGATTGCGCTCATCGTACTAATCTGGATCATTATCGGGATCATCAACGTTGCGTATTCCCGGAGACACTAGACCGACTTCAGTTCACCTTGATCATGCCCATACACGCCAACTGCTGCTACGAGTCGGTGCCACCGTTGGTCACGCCGGGTCGGCATCCGTGCGAAGCTGGTGGGCGGGGTTTCTAACTGCGCTCCAGAGCAGGCCGCGTGCCGGTCAGCCGCCGCAGCCCAGGTGCACGCGATGCTCGCGCTCGCTGCCGCAACCGGCGTGAGTTCCGATGGCCGCGACTGGCAAGACATTGCCGGTACCAAGCTCAGCGCCTGACTCCTTTAGGCACCGAGTAACCAAGTGAGTAACAATCGCTACCGACAACGGTGGACGACAGCGGACGCTGACAGACAGCCGTATCGAGATCAGACACACCACAGCACAGACAGCCCGCACTGCGACTTGGCTTCCGGACGAAGAGGCCGCACAGCGCGGAGGTAGAGTCAGCGGACGTAGCTTCCGCGCTGCGGGACCGTGAAGATCAGGCCCTCATCCCGGAGCACGGCCAACGTGCGGCGCGCGGTTGAGCGTGCCACCTCGTAGGTCTCGGTGATCTCCGCTTCGGTGATCCGGCTGCCAGCAGGCAGCTGGCCTGAGCGAATCTGGCCGCGGATGATCTCCGCAACCTGGAGGTAGGGCGGCACGGGGCCGGTGGGATCGATCTTCGGCACGTCATGATCGTAATGGCTAGAGACCAGCTCCTACATACTCAGACCTGCGAATATGTCTTCCGTTGTCTCGTGCTGTATCGCTATGCTTGAGGCTCGACATGGTGCATACCCGAGGGAGACAGACCGTGATCGAGCGGGAGCTTTCGCGACTTGAGCGGATCTTGGCCGAGCACGGCCAGCGCTGGCAGATCGAGCGCGACGGGTCGGTGTGGATGGCAACCGAGCATCCGAGCCCGACAGCGCTTCATATCATCGTCGCGCGGGACCTGGACACGCTAGAGCAGAAAATTCTCGAAGCGGAACTTACCAGCTGAGCAGCGGCCTACTTCGCCTCTCGACCGGGCAAGCCCTCGGCCTGCAGCCTCAAGTCTCGGAACGCCTCTGTGATTTTAGGTGTAGTCCACAGCGCGTTGAGGCCGCTGGGGTTCGGCAGCACCCAGACCCGGGCACCGCCCAGCGTTTCGTCCTGCCGCCCGATCGCCGCCCCCGGGTGGCCGAACGCCGTCCGGTACACGGTGATGCCGACCACCGCCAGCCACTGGGGGCGCAGGCGCGCGACCTTTGCGGTCAGCACCCGGCCCCCGGCCCGTACCTCGTCGGCGGTCAGCTCGTCGGCCCGGGCGGTGGCCCGGGCCACCACGTTGGTGATGCCCAGGCCCAGCGTGAGCAGTTCCTCCTGCTCCTCCGGCCGCAGCACCCGGTCGGTGAAGCCCGCGGCGTACAGCGCGGGCCAGAACCGGTTCCCCGGCCGGGCGAAGTGGTACCCGGTAGCCGCCGAGTACAGCCCGGGGTTGATCCCGGAGAACAGCACCCGCAGCCCGGGCCCGGCCACGTCGGGGATCGTCTTGTCCCTGGCGGCGGTCAGATCCCACGACGATGGGCGGCGGATGCCGGTCACCGCATCACGCCTCCAGCCAGTGGTAGTCATCACGGGCTCACCGTTGGCTTCCGCTGAGGTCATGCTCGGCGCGGCGCGCCTCGGCGGGACAGGACATCGACGGTCGCCGCCGCGAGTAGCACTGCGGCGACCACGACGTCAATCCACTGGCTCGGCACGCTGAGTAGGTAAAGGCCGTTGTAGATGCCACCGATGACGAGGCCGCCCAGTACGCCGTGGATGGTCTTGCCCCGGCCGCCGAAGAGGCTGGTGCCACCGATAACGGCCGCGGCGACCGCAAGCAGCACGTAGCTGTTGGCGGTCTTGATGATGTTGGTGGTCAGCGAGACCTGCCACGAGGCGAACAGCACGCCGGCGATCCCAGAGGTCAGGGCGGCGAGGACGAAGCCCCAGGTTCGGACGGAGGGCAGGCTGACCCCGGCTCGCCGCGCCGCCTCGGGGTTGCCACCGATGGCATACACGTAGCGGCCGAAGCGGGTCCGCTGCAGCAGGACCGTCGAAGCCGCGAGCACGACCAGGACGATCGGAATGATGTAGGGAACCCCCTCGATCGTCCCGGAGTGGGCCCGGTTGACGTTACAAATGGCGACGACCGCGATTCCCGCCACCGCCATGAGGGCGATCTTCATCGCGGTGAGGCTGCGCGGCGGAGTCTCCAGGCCGGCCCGGCGCTTGCGGACGTCCCGCAACCAGAACCCGGTGCCAGCGGCTCCGACCAGTACGGCCAGCAAGATCCAGCTGACCACCGGGTCGAACTGCCCATAGAAGATGTCGTAGAGGACGACCTCGTTGGTGAACCGCGAGTTGCCGATGCTCACGAGCGACCCGCCGAGGAAGATGATCGCCACGCCCTCCAGGATCAGCAGCCCGCCGAGAGTGACGATGAACGACGGCATCCTCAGCCGGGCAACGAGCGATCCCTGGAGGGCGCCGAACGCGGAGCAAACCAGCAACGCCACGATGATCGCCGCCCACCACGGGAAGTTCGCGCCAGTCGGCTGCACAAGCTCGGCGACCACGACGCTGCCAAACGCCATGACCAGGCCGACGGAGAGGTCGATCTCTCCGAGCAGCAGGGCGAAGATCTCAGCCATCGCCAGCACCATGTACACGGTGCTCTGCTTGAAGAGGTTGACCAGGTTCAGCGCCGACAGGAAGTTCGAGTTCGCGACCTGGAAGCTGACGGCGACAACCACGATGGCCAGGACCACCGGCAGGACACCGCTGTTGCCACTGCGGACCCGGAGCCACCAGGCCCGGGCGTACTGGCCCAGCGACTGGGCGAGGAGTTCGGGTGGGACGTCGGCCGCGGCGGCCTGAGGGGCCGCGGTGAGGTCGACCACCGTCCCGGCGTCGGCCGTCCCGGCCGGGGTATCGCTGGGGTCTGCGGTCACGGGGTGGTCAGACACGGGTCACGCTCCCGGCCCCGCGACGTGACAGCACGTCAACCAGCACTGCGGCGAGGAGCACGCCGCCCGGCACGATGTATTCCAACGGCGTGGCCAATGTGCCCAGGTTGAGAAGGGACACGCCGTAGGCAATGCCGCCGATGAGCAGGCCGCCGAGAAAACCGTGGATTGCCTTACCCCGGCCGCCGAAGAGGCTGACCCCGCCGATGACGGCGGCGGCGACCGCGTACAAGACGAGCTGACCGGGGTCCGCCGTATTGGTGCTGTACTCACCGAAGAAAAACGAACCGAGCAGTATCCCGCCCAGGCCGGCGGTCGCCGAGCACAACGCGAACGCCCAGGTGCGGATGGCGGCGAGGCTGACGCCGGCGCGGCTGGCCGCTTCGGGGTTGCCACCGATGGCATAGATGTAGCGGCCGAAGCGGGTCCGCTGGAGCAGGAGCGTCCAGGCGCCAAGGACGACGAGGACGATCGGGATCACCCACGGCACCCCCTGCACCGTCACCAGGGGGGTTCCGCGGTTGACCGTGCAGACCAGCACCACACCTACCCCGACCAGCGCCACCAGGGCGATCCTGATTGCCGTCAGGCTGGCCGGGGGAGTCACCAGGCCCTGGCGCCGCCTCGCCGCCCCGCGTAGCCAGAGGGCCGCGCCAGCAGCCCCGACCACCACTGCCAGGGCTACCCAGCCGGCGACGGGGACGATCACCCCCTGGACCATGTCATAGATGACGCGCTGGTTGGGCACCGAAGAGCTCGACGGACAAGAAGCCGTTGGCCCCGCCGAGGACGACGATGAGGATTCCCGAGAAAAGGAGGAACCCAGCCAGGGTAACGACGAAGGATGGGATCTTGAGCCGGGCAGTCAACGTCCCTTGGAGCGCACCGATCACGCCGCAGCAAGCGAGCGCGGCGAGCACGGCTGCCCACCACGGCCAGCCCGGCCCCGGCTGCTGGACCAGCTTGAAGGCGATGACCCCGCCGACAAGCGCGACCGCGCCGACCGAGAGGTCGATCTCTCCAAGGAGCAGGACCACCGTCTCAGCCATCGCCAGCATGATGTACACGGTGCTCAGCCCGAAAATGTAGACGAGGTTGCTCGGCCGCAGGAAGGCGTGCTCGGGGGTGACGATCTCGAAGGTGATGGCGACCAGCACCATGGCCAGGACCACGGGCAGGACACCGCTGTTGCCACTGCGGACACCGAGCCACCAGGCCCGCAGGTACTGGCCCAGCGACTGGGCGACGAGCTCGGCTGCGATGTCGGCCGCGGCAGCATCAGGGGCGGCGGTGAGGTCGACCGCCGTCCCGGCCGGGGTCTCGCCGGGGTCCGCGGTCACGGCGATTTCCCGATCCAGGCCATGGGCTCAGCCCTCGCCACTGGCGGATCCGGCAGGCTCGAACGGCCGCCCGCTGGAGCTACCCGTCGTCATATACTCCACCACGCTCTGCCGGTCGAAGTCCGCAGTCGGCCCCTCGGCCACCATCCGTCCCAGGTACAGCACCGCGATCCGGTCCGCGATCTCGAAGACGTCGTTCAGGTTGTGGGAGATCACCATCACCGCCAGCCCGCGGTCCCGGAGCCGTTCGATCAGGTCCAGGACTATCCGGGTCTGCACCACCCCGAGGGCGGCGGTGGGCTCGTCCAGCAGCACCAGCTTGGAGTTCCACATCACCGCCTTGGCCACGGCCACCGCCTGCCGCTGACCTCCCGACAGCGAGGCCACTGGCTGCCGGATCGAGCGCACCGTCGTCACCCGCAGCGTGCTCAGGGTCTCGGCCGCGCCCCGCTCCATCGAGTCCTCGTCCAGCAAGCCGCGGCGCAAAAGCTCCCGGCCGAGGAACATGTTCTGGACGATGTCCAGGTTGTCGGCCAGCGCCAGATCCTGGTAGACGGTCTCGATCCCCAGCGCGGCGGCGTCCCGGGTGCTCCGAATGTGTACCGGTCGCCCGCCGAAGTAGATCTGGCCATGATCCGGCTGGTGCACGCCGGCGATGCAGCGGGTGAGCACAGACTTCCCGGCACCGTTGTCCCCGCACAGGCCGGTCACCTGCCCCGCGGGCAGGTCCAGGTCCACCCCGTAGAGCGCCTGCACCGGTCCGAAGTGCTTGTCGATGCCCCGCAGCTTCACCAGGGGTTCCACCCCGTCCCCACCGCGGCGCGCGCCTTTCGGGGCCTCGTTCATCTCAGTCATCTTGAAGATCCGTCAGTAGCCTTGTCTAGGTTGGGCTCCCGCCGTTCCGGACACCCCGGCACCCGCAGAGCATAGCCACGCTCCGCTTCCCGCCCTTTCCGCTGGTCGGGGGTGGCACGATCACCGCGCCAGGGCGGGTTGGCGGACCCCCTTGCTGAAGGGTCCGCCACCCCGGCTGAGGATGAGCGTTCGACGCGAGCCCCGTCGAGGTTTCCCCAGATCAGATGATCACGAGATCCCATTTTTGGCGCAGAGGCTCGCACCCGCGATTATGCAGATCGTCGCAGCGGGGTCGAAGCCGTCCTTGACGACTGTCGCCTCCATGTTGGCCTGGGTCACCCACACCGGAGTCAGCAGGGACGCCGGTTCGGTGATGCTCGAGTTGGCCGGGTCCACGGTCTTCCCGTTCAGCAGGCTCGCAGGCACCTTGTCGCCGGCCAGCAGGATCGTGGCCATCGCCACGGCGTCCTGTGCCTCCTTGTAGACCGCCTTGTACACGGAGCCGCACTGGTAGCCCTCGAGGATCCAGGCCATGCCCTGGGCCGTGGCGTCCTGCCCGGTGGTGGGGACCGTCTTGGGCTTGACCCCGTCACCCTTGAGGTCAGTGATCACCGCATTGGAGAGCCCGTCATTGGCCTCGATAGTGGCGTTGATCGCCTTGTTTGCGGTGAACGCCTGCTGGAAGATCGTGCCGCCCTTGGTGTTGTCCCAGCCAGGGGCGAAGTTCTCGCCAGCCAGCTTGTAGCCGAGGCTGTTGGTCGCGCCCGCTGCGACTGTCTTGGCCGCCTGGCCCCAGACCACCTGGTTGTAGCCGGAGGCAAACGAGATGGCGTTGGGGTCGGTGTCCTCGCCGCCATTAAGGACGTAGACCTGGGGCTTCTTGATCCCCCAGGACGAAACGCAGGCCTCGAAGCCCCGGCCGATCAACTGACCCACGAGCATGTTGTTGAAGCTGACGTAGTAGGTGTTGTGGCCCTGGAAGGTGGCGCGGTCGTAGCTGATCAGCGTGACGCCCTTGGACTCGGCAAGCTGCGCGATCGCCACGCCAGTCGGGCCATCGAGCGGGTCCATGATGAGAACCTTGGCGCCGAGGTTGATGTCGGCGGTGGCATCGTCCAGCTCGGTCGCGTCGCTGCCCTGCGCGTTGTCGATCCGGTACTGCGCCTGGGTATACCCGGCGTCGGCAAAGGCATCGTTCAGGTACGGCTGGTCGAAGTCGACGTACCGCGTCGACGACGTGGTGTCGGGCAGGATCACCCCCACCTGCAGGCTGTTGACTCCCTTGGTCGCGAACTCGGTCAGCGGCTTGAGCTTGGCCATCGTCGACGCGATGTCAACGTTAAAGGAGAAGGTGCTCAGCGCTGGAACCTTGTTCGTGCCGAGGGACGTCGTCGGTGTCGACGAGGACGACGATCCGCAGGCCGCGGCTATCAGGCCGGCTACGGCCGTCAGGCCCACCCAGCCCACCCGGCCGAGGCGGCCATGTCTACCGTGGCCGTGCCGACCTCCCTTACCTCTTTTACCCAGTTGCATCACCCACGCCCCTTTCGCGTGAAGGCACCCAAATGGCACTTGTATCTCGTAGTTTCCAAGGACCGAAGTCCTCCCATCAGCAGCGTGTCCTGCGCTTCGTGCGCTAGCCCTGATCATTCACGCTGGCCAAGCAGCACACCCCAGCCCGGGCAGGGCGAGTCCGTGCCCGTTCCAGCCACAGCTGCAGTCGCAGGCGTTGCCCTGAGATTAGGCCTGGGGGGATGAATACGGTCTTAACATCATGGCCGCCCCATAAAAATTCCGTGAACAGCGGGCCGGAGCAGAGCGGGGGTGGGCGCGGAGCGCGGGGGCGGGAAAAGCGGCGCGCGGGCGGCGGCTCACCCCGGCTTACTCCGGCGCGAAGCGATAGCCAGCCCTCGGCTGGGTGAGGATGAGCGGGGTACTTCCGTCGGCTTCCAGCTTGGCCCGCAGCCGCCGGACGTACACCCGCACGTACTCGGTCTCGGTCTCGTACCCGTGCCCCCACACGCGCCGCAGCAGGTGGGCGTGGGTCAGCAGCTTGCCGCGGTTGGTGGCAAGCTCGCGCAGCAGGGCGAACTCCGTGGGGGTCAGGTGCACCGGCTTGCCGTCCCTGGTCACCTGCTGGCTGGCCAGGTCGATCTCGATGTTCCCCGCGGTGACGATCGGCGGCCCCGGTTCGGTCGAGGCGGCGGGCCTGGTGCGGCGCAGCGTGGCGGTGATCCGGGCCAGCAGTTCCTCGATGCTGAACGGCTTGGTCATGTAGTCGTCGGCGCCCACGTTGAGCGCGGTCACCTTGTCCCGCTCCCCGCCGCGGGCCGACACCACGATGATCGCCACGCTGGACTGCTCGCGGATCTGCCGGCACAGCTCGAAGCCGTCGACCTCGGGCAGCATCAGGTCGAGCAGGACGATGTCCGGCTCCTCGGTCTCCAGCAGTTGCAGCGCCCGGGTGCCGTCGGCGGACACGACGCTGTCAAAGCCCCGCACAGCCAGGTTCGACCTGATCAGGTCAACGATGTTCGGGTCGTCCTCCACCACGAGCGCGCGGGTTTTCTTGGTGTTCTCAGTCATGACGGCTCAGTCCCTGCCCGGCTTCCTCGGTCTCGCGTGCCATGGCCATGCCTTCGCCGGTGAGGCCGTCCCGGTGCCCGTCGTCGGTGCCGGGACGGTCGCTGGCCTCCACCGGCAGGCTGATGCGGAAGCACGTGCCGCGGGCCGGGCGGCGCAGTTCGATGCTGCCGCCGTGCGCCTCGATGATGGCCTTGGCGATGGACAGCCCGAGCCCGGCCCCGGCGCTGGGGGCGCGGCGCTGCGGGATGACGTCGAACGCGGCCGCCAGTTCCCCCGGCATACCGGTGCCGTCGTCGATCACGCTGATCACGACCTTGGCGGGCAGGTCGAGCCTACGTCGAGGCACGCCAGGACACCGCGGAGCACGAGGTCGGCAGCACCATTGCCGACAACCTCGACTCTGCCATGGATGCCATCAGGACATTAGGACGTCATGTCACCGACGCGGTCCAGGCCATCGAACCTGACCATTTCAGCATCCAGTTCGGGTTCGAGTTCAAGCTGGAGCAGGGCACCCTGGTGGCGCTGCTGGTCCGGGGCAGCACGACGGCCAACGTCACGGTGAACCTCCAGTGGGACAAGAAACCTCCCCCGCCGGCAAAATGAAGGTGCGATGACCCCTAGCGCGGAGCTGGCACCTGATCAGCTCGCCCGCGTGCTGCGCACGTGCGTGGTCCGGATCCAGGCCAGCACCACCACCGGCACGGGGTTCTTCATCCAGCCACGCCAGGTGCTGACCTGCCGCCACGTGGTCGCCGCGGCCGTTGCGCGCTCGAGCGCGATCTCGGTCACCGGGTTCCTGAGCGGAAGCGGCCAGCCAACGAGCGTGCCCGCGACCGTTCTGGATATCCCGGACGGCGATTGGCCCGATATCGCGATCCTCGGCATATCGGAGAGCACCGCCGATGCGTGCGTGATTCTGGACGCGTGCGAGATCCCCGCCGGCACCGGCCTGATGAGCGGCGGTTTCCAGGACAAGACGCCCCTGCCGTACCAAGGCCAGTTGCTGACCGCCAGCCTGCCTGCCGAGGGGGAGGGCCCGCGCAGGCAACTGCGGTTCCTGGGTGACATCGTCCGCCCCGGGGCATCCGGTAGCCCGTTGATCAGCCTGCGGTCCGGGCTGGTCGTGGGCATCGTGGACACGACCAAGAGCGACACCACCATGGCCGGGGGCTTCGCCACGATGTTCACCGACGTGCTCGACAAGCTCCCCTGGCTTCAGCCGCTGGTGGACCGGCCGCCGTCGGCCGCCGCAGGTTGGATCAAGGCCGTCGGGGCGACCACCCTGAAGGTGGTGTCGGACCGTGACCCCAAGGGCGCCCGGTTTGCCCAGACGTCGGCCCTGCCACGGATCGATCTCACCGTCGAGCAGGACACGACAGGCGGCGGGAACTGGCAGATCGGCATGCAGAACGCCCGGGTGGCCGACGCCGGCGCGCGGAATCCCACGGTCTGCGGCCGACCTCGGCGGTGACGTGATCCAGGCGGTCGACGGCTGGTCCCGCCGCCAGATGATCACGCGCCCCGACGAGATGCAGGCTCTTGGCCGGGTGCTTGACCGGGCGCTGATCGCGGGCGAGGCCAGGACCGCGGTGGACGACGCCGTGACGGTGCCTCCCTTCCTGCTGCGCGTCTGTGTGGACAAGGCGGGCGGGCTGAGCCAGCTGCCGTGGGAATATGCCTGCGGCGACGGCGCCGTGCCACTGGCTGCGGACGAGAGACTGGTCTTCGCGCGCTTCGTGGATGCGCCAGGCAGCCCGCCCGCGCCCAAGGAGAAGTTGCGCGTCCTCGCGATGATCGAGATCCCGTCGGCCGATTTCGCCGAGTACAAGGACGAGTCGGGGCTGGTGATGATTCGCCCCAGCGAGCAGACGTTCACCCAGAGCCTCTCGGACACCCTGCTCCGCAGCAGGCGGGTCGAATTCGATTCGGCCGTGAACATGTGGGGGACCGCGCTCCAGGAGAAGCTGGAGGAGGGCTGGGATGTGGTGCACTACCTCGGCTTTGCCTGGGCCTCCGGCGGAAAGGCCGCGATCAGCGTGGGCTGCGGGAAGCGGCCCACGTTCAGCCCGATTCCGGTCGGCAAGCTGTGGGACACCTACCTCGCTCCGTCGCAGTGCTCCGTCTTCGTCGCGGAGTTCCACCGCGCCCCACTCGGGCAGGACCCGGGGCCGCCGGCCGACCCGGGGGCGTTCACCCAGCTGGTGCGCGATGATCTGCACGCGGTGGTGGTCACCCAGAATCCGGTGGACCTGGTGGACCTGGGGCGGTTCAACGACAGCTTCTACGAGCAGATCAGCAACGGCAAGAGCGTGGAACTGGCGGTGCAGGCAGGCCGGCGCGCGGTGCGGGACGGCACCCGGGAGGATCCGGACGTCACCGCCTTCGGCTCGTTCACCGTGACCACGCGAAGGGCCGGTGAGGTGTGCCTGCTGACCCGGGCGACGGTGACCGGCGGGGCCCAGGCCGGCCAGCCGGAGGCCTCCGCGGCGCCGGTTCCGCTCCAGCGTGCCCTGGAGACGGTAGAGAGCAGGACCAGGTGACCGGCGTGGACGCCGTGGACCGCGCGCTCCTGCCGCTCCTGAACGCAGCAGACGAGCTGGCCAGATCCGCCTCGCAGGCGCGCGAGGAGGCGCACGGCGATGACGACGCGGCGGCGGCGATCCCGGCGGCGCAGCGGGCCGTGGCCCGGCTGCGCGGCCAGGCGCAGCAGCTGCTTGCCCAGCTCGACGAGACCGGCACGCAGCTATCCGCGCTCGAAGACGCGGCGGTCACGGCGCGCAGCTTCGATCCGGAGCTGTGGCCGGGCCGGCGCGATGCGATCGCCGCGAAGCTCGGCGCCGACCCGCTGGATGGCGCGGCCCTGTGGCTGGCGGCCTGGGCACGCGCGTTCCTGTTCGGCTGCCCGGCGGAGACGGAGCGGCTGGTCACCGAGCCGTTCCAGCTGCCGCCCGAGGCGGGGTGGTGCGTGGACCGGCTGAGCACCGCGACCGACGCGCTGGCGGCCCGGTCGCTGCCGCGGCTCGCACCGGTGCTGCGGTACCTGGCCGCGGGCGCCCCGCTGGCAGGCCGGGCCCTCGTTCCTGATGAGCTCCGGGCGCACGCGCTGGTCCTGCACGCCCGGCTGCTCCTGCAGGCCGGTCAGCCGGGCGCGGCGGATCTGCTCGACCAGGCGAGCGCCGCCGATGACCACCATGCGGCGGAGGTACTGGCTGCCCGGGCCGCCATGGCCAGGCTGAGCGCCCAGCCCGATCCGGACGCCGTCGCGAAGGGAGCCCGGCAGGCGTGGAAGGCGGAACGCTGCGCGGCGGCCGCCGTCGAGATGTTCTACGCCGAGCGCGACGCGCCGCAGGGCGCCCTGGACATCGCCCGTGGCCTGGTCGCTGAGCTGCCCGCCACGGCCGACCCCGCAGGTGCGCTGGACGTTCTCGTACTGCCGGTCCCGGACGAGATCTGGCTGGCCGCCGGGGAACGCGCCGCCCGGGAACGGGACTTCGACGCGGCGCGCCGGCTGGCCGGCCGGGTGAGTTCCGGCGCCAGCCCGCTGCTCGCCGCCGAGGTCGCCGACCTGCGCGTGCGCATCGCCGCGGATACCGGTGAGGAACCCGCGCCGCGCGCCGACCTGCTCGCCGCGGCCGGGGTGGCCAATGCGATAGCGGGCCGTGGCCAGCAGGCCATGGAGCGCTACACCGAAGCACTGGGGCTGGTACCCGGCCACGAGGAAGCCACGCTCGGGCTGGCCGACGCCATGCTCGTGGATAGCTGGGGCAAACCGATGCACGAGGCCGCCGGGCAGTTCGACCAGGCCATGGCGATGCTGGATGCCAGCTACGCCCGCAAGCCGCTCCAGGCGCCCACGTCGTGGAGCCTCCTGACGTACTCCTACCTGGCCAGTGCGCTAGCCAACCAGGCAGTGGCGCAGGTACGGGCGCGCGCGCTCTGGCGGGCGCCGATCGCCGCGGCCCGCGCCATCGCCTTCGACCCGTCCCAGGCGCAGCGCTGGGTGCGCCTGGCCGACACGCTGACCGACCTCAACTGTGACCAGGCCGCGGCGGTGCTCAGCAGCCACGCCGTGCAGCTGGCTCCCGGCGACCCCATGGTCCAGCGCAACCGGATCGTCACGCTCACCAACCTCGGCCAGATAGGCGACGCGCGCGCGCTGCTCGAGGCCGCGGCACCGGACGGCGGCGAGAGCTGGTTCAGCGCGGTCCGGGCGATCCTGCTGCAGATGTCCGCCCGCGAGCTATCCGGGGAAGCCGAGGCCCAGCGGCTGGACGAGGCACTGGCCGCGGCCAACGAGGCGGTACGCATCGACGCCTCGAATACCTGGAATCACCTGGTGCGCGCCGACCTGCTGGTGCGCGCGGGCAAGGCGGACCTGGCCGCCACTGACTATGAGACCGTCTGGCGGGATTCCCGGCTGGACCAGGTGGACGGCCTGACCTTCGCCACCCGGGCCGCGATCGAGCTGGAACTGGGCAGCGACGCCGTGACGCTGAGCACCCAGGCGCTCGACCTCGCGGCAGCCACCGCCGGGGACTACAGCGACCGGTTCAGCCGGGGGGCCGCCCTCGTCCTGGACGGTGACCCGCGGGGCGAGCGCTACTGCCGGGATGCGGTACAGCTCGCGGCCACCCCACTCGCCATCGAATACCTGCGGACCAGGCTCGACCACCTCATCGCGGTGCTGGATCAGAAGGGCGGCGCGCCCAGCCTGACCGGGGTGGCCCGCGAACTGGGCGCAAGAGCCGCAGCGCTCGCGGCCGACACACGGCCGCCGCGGGCGCGCGTCGAGGCCGAACTCGACCGCGTCGCCCGCAACGATCAGTACCAGCCTGAGATCAGCGAACTGGCCAGACTCGCGGCGGCGCTGATCCAGGCATGGTGCGGCCTGGCCCTCGGGGACCCGGACGGGCCGGCCCTGCTCGGCAGCCTGGCGCGGGAGCACCCGGAATACCCCGAGCTGGCCGCGGCGGCCCAGGCCCTGGCCGCGGCGCCGCTGCCCGGCCCGGAGCAGGCCGGCGGCCAGGCCGGCGCCGGGCAGGCAGGGCCCGCGCAGCCGGTGCCCGCCGAGCAGGCCCTGCAGGTCTACCTGCCGATCTCCTGGTTCGACGGCCTGGCCGACCCACTGGACCACGAGATCATCAAGCGCTTCGTCCCGGACGCGCGGGCCCGGCTGCGGCGCCGCACCGGTGCGGTACTGCCGGGGGTGAACTTCCGTGACGACGCCGGCCTGGAGGCAGGGCTTCCGCATCGTGCTGCACGGTGCCGAGGTGGGCGAGGGGCGGTTGCAGGACGGGCGCTGGTATTGCCCGGACCACCTGACCGCCGCGCTCGGCGCGCAGTTGCGCGCACAGCTCAGCGGCGCGCCGGAGGCGACCGGGCCCGCCCCGTTCCCCGTGCTCAGCTCGTTCCCGGCACCGCAGGACCCGGACCCGCTGACGGTCCTGGTGGCGTGGCCGCCGGCCGAGGTGGCGACGCGCCGGATAGAGCTCGCCTATGCCACCTGGCAGGCGGCGCAGCCGGGGGCCGGGCCCGGCTGACCCCGGCGGCCCGGCGTGCCCGGCATCGCCACGCAGGCCTGATGCCGGGCCGTCGCACCGGGGGCTCCGGGGGGCCGCTCCCCCGGGCTAGCTAGCGTATGTGTCCCGTGGGAGCAGATCTGTTCTGGAAGGACAGCGCCAGGCTGGCGGACGGGCGCGAGATCATTTACTTCGACGAGTCCCCCGGGCTGGGCCGCGCCAAGGCACCGGACCGGCGGCCGCTGGGGCACCGGCCGCCCGGGCCCGGCGAGGCCGGGCGGCCGGAGGATCCGTCCCCGTCCGGGCTCCGCTGGGACGCCCTGGCCGGGGAATGGGTGGTCATCGCCGCACAGCGCCAGGACCGGACGTTCCTGCCGCCGCCCGAGGAGTGCCCGCTCGACCCGTCGCGGGAGGGCAGGCTGACCGAGATCCCCGCCGACGACTACGACGTGGTGGTCTTCGAGAACCGGTTCCCCTCGCTGCGCGGCGCCGGTGACCCGGCGGCGGCCGTGGGGCTCCCGGCGATGCCGCAGCCGGGCGGCCCGCTGGAGACCGCGGGGGTGCCGGGCCGGCAGGCCACCGGCCGGTGCGAGGTGGTCTGCTTCACCTCCGACCACGGCGCGTCGTTCGCGAGCCTGTCCCCCCGGCGGGTCCGCACGGTCCTGGAGGCGTGGGCGGACCGCACCGCGGTGCTGTCGGAGATGCCGGGAATCGAGCAGGTCTACTGCTTCGAGAACCGGGGCGAGGAGATCGGCGTCACGCTCAGCCATCCGCACGGCCAGATCTACGGCTACCCCTTCGTGACCCCGCGCACCGAGCGGATGCTCCGCCAGGCGCGGGCCCACGCCGCGGCCGGCCGGGCGAACCTGTTCGACGAACTGGTCGCGGGCGAACTGGCGGCGGGCATCCGGATCGTCAGCCGCAACGAGCACTGGACGGCGTTCGTGCCCGCGGCCGCCCGGTGGCCGTACGAGGTCCTGCTGTTCCCGGCCCGGCGGGTGGCCAGCCTGCCGGATCTCACACCGGCCGCCCGCGAGGCGTTCTGCGTACTTTACCTGGACGTGCTGCGGCGCCTTGACGCGCTGTTCGGCGTGCCGCTGCCGTATATCGCGGCGTGGCACCAGGCGCCGGGCGGTGACCCGTTCGCGCGCCAGGAGTTCGGCATGCACCTTCAGGTGCTCTCCATCCGGCGGGCCCCGGGGAAGCTGAAGTACCTCGCGGGCAGCGAATCGGGCATGGGAGTCTGGATCAACGACGTGCTGCCAGAGGATGCCGCGCGCAGGCTGCGGGAGGCCGGATGAAGCTGCTGGTGACCGGCGGTGCGGGCTACATCGGCAGCGTGGTGGCGGCGCTGGCGCTGCGCGAGGGGCACCAGGTGGCGGTGCTGGACGACCTGTCCACCGGGCACGCCGACGCGGTTCCCCGCGGCGCGGCGTTCACCCAGGGCCTGGTCCGCGACCAGGCGCAGGTCATGCTCGCCGACGGCGTCGACGCCGTGCTGCACTTCGCCGCGAAGTCGCTGGTCGCCGAGTCGGTGGCCAAGCCGGCGCTGTACTGGGAGAACAACCTGGGCGGGAGCCTGGCGCTGCTGGAGGCGATGCGGGTCACCGGGGTCGCCAGGATCGTGTTCTCCTCCACCGCGGCGGTGTACGGGGAGCCCGAGCGCACCCCCATCGAGGAGACCGCCCCGGCCAGGCCGACCAGCCCCTACGGGGCGTCCAAGCTCGCCGTGGACACCGCACTGGCCGAGCACGCCAGGATGCACGGGACCGGCGCGGTGAGCCTGCGCTATTTCAACGTCGCGGGCGCGGCGGCCGGCCCGGACGGGCGGTGGCTGGGGGAACGGCACCGACCCGGAGACGCACCTGATCCCGAGCATCCTGGCGGTGGCGCTGGACGGGCGGCGCAGCGCAGGGGGATGGGGACGTGGGGTGCGGCTGTTCGGCGACGACTACCCCACCCCGGACGGCACCTGCGTCCGTGACTACATCCACGTGACCGACCTGGCCCGGGCCCACATGCTCGCACTGGGCGCGTGCGTGCCCGGCCAGCACCGGGTCTACAACCTGGGCAGCGGCGCCGGGTTCTCCAACCTGGAGGTGCTCAGCGCCTGCCGCGAGGTGACCGGCCGGGAAATCCCGTCGCGGTTCGCCCCGCGCCGCCCGGGGACCCGGCGGTGCTCGTCGCCTCCTCCGGCCGGATCCACGCCGAACTCGGCTGGCGTGCCGAACGCGGGCTGGCCGCGATGGTCGCCGACGCGTGGCAGTTCACCCTGGAGCGGTCCGCTCCGGGCCCGCCCGCCCGGCTCGGCGAGCGGTGAGCCCGCGGATCTCGCGGCCCGGGCCGCGGGCCGGTTCCGTGCCTGGCACGGCACCGCCCCGGAAGGGGTCTGGCACGCGCCCGGCCGGGTGAACCTGATCGGCGAGCACACCGACTACAACTCCGGCTGGGTGCTGCCGTTCGCGCTGGACCGGGGCGTGGTGGTGGCCGCCGGGCGGCGCGGCGACGACGTGCTGGACATCCGCTCGCTCCAGGCCGCCGGCCAGGTGCGCGTGCCCCTGTCCGGGCTCAGCCCGGGCGCCGTGACCGGCTGGGCCGCCTACCCGGCCGGCGTCGCCTGGGCGCTGCGGGAGGCGGGCTGCCGCGTCGGCGGGGCCAGCCTGGTCATCGACTCGGACCTGCCGCAGGGCGCCGGCCTGTCGTCCTCGGCCGCGATCGAGTGCGCGGTGGCGATCGCCCTCGCCGAACTGGCCGGGGCGGACCTGCCCAGGGCCGAACTCGCCCGGCTGGCCCGGCGGGCGGAGAACGAGATGGTCGGCGTGCCCAGCGGGATCATGGACCAGTCCGCGTCGCTGCTCGGCGAGGCAGGTCACGCGCTGCTGCTCGACTGCCGCAGCGGGCAGGTCACGCCGGTGCCGTTCGACCCTGCGGCCGCCGGGCTCGCGCTGCTCGTGATCGACACCGGCGCCCGGCACGCGCTGACCGACGGCAGGTACGCGCTGCGCCGGGCGGAATGCGAGCAGGCGGCGCGGGCGCTCGGCGTGCCCAGCCTGCGCGAGGTCGCCGACCCGGGCAGGGCGGCGGCGATCGGTGACCCGGTGCTGGCCCGCAGGGCCCGCCATGTGATCTCCGACGACTGCCGGGTGCTGGCGGCGGCAGACCTGCTCCGGGCCCGCGACGTGGCCGGGCTCGGCCCGCTGCTGCACGCCTCGCACGCCTCGCTGCGGGACGACTTCGAGATCTCCTGGCCGCAGGCCGACGTGGCGGCCGAGGCGGCCGAGCGGGCCGGGGCGCTCGGCGCACGGATGGTCGGCGGTGGTTTCGGCGGGTCGGTGATCGCGCTGGTGCCCGCGGCCGACGCGGGCGTCCGGGCGGCGGTGCGGGCCGGGTACGCCGGCCAGGACTGGCCGCCGCCGGCGTTCCTGGCCGCGCCGCCCTCCGCGGGCGCCCGGCGCATACTGTGACACCCTGAGCGCGAACGAGCCGGACACGAGCGAGGAGCATGAGATGGCAGTTACCGAGGACGCGGCGGCGATCGGGGGCGAACTCGCCCATCTGCGGCGGGCCATTCACGCCGAGCCCGAGATCGGGCTGCAGCTTCCGCTGACTCAGCAGAAGATCCTCGCCGCGCTGGACGGCCTGCCGCTGGAGATCACCCTCGGATCCGCCCTGACCTCGGTCACCGCCGTGCTGCGGGGGAACGGCGCACCACGGCGGGGGGATGGGGAGGCGGGCGGGGGGCCCGTCGTGCTGCTGCGGGCCGACATGGACGCGCTGCCGGTCGCGGAGCGGACCGGGCTCGACTTCGCGTCCCGGACCGACGGCGCCATGCACGCCTGCGGGCATGACCTGCACTCGGCCATGCTCGTCGGGGCGGCCCGGCTGCTGTCGGCGCGCCAGGCGGACCTGCCGGGCAGCGTGGTGTTCATGTTCCAGCCGGGCGAGGAGGGGTACGGCGGGGGCCGGCTCATGGTCGAGGAGGGGGTGCTGGATGCGGCCGGCGCGCGGCCGGCGCCGCGTACGCGCTGCACGTCGCGTCGGCCGAACTGCCCGCCGGGGTGTTCAGCAGCCGGGGCGGGCCGATGATGGCCGCGGCCGAGGCGCTGGACATCACCGTGCACGGCCGCGGCGGGCACGGCTCCCAGCCGCACCACGCCGCCGATCCCATTCCGGTGGCCTGCGAGATCGTGACGGCGCTGCAGGTGCTGGTGACCCGCCGCTTCGACATCTTCGACCCGGTGGTTATCACCGTGGGCAGCTTCCACGCGGGCACCGCGAACAACATCATCCCGCGACGAGGCCCGGCTGCAGGCGACCATCCGCTCGTTCTCGCCGGAATCCCGGGCCCTGGTGCGGGAGTCGGCGGTCCGCCTGGTCACCGAGATCGCCGCGGCGCACGGGCTCACCGCGACGGCGGAGTTCACCAACTCCTACCCGGTGACCGTGAACGACCACGGGGAGGCGCAGTTCGCCGCCGATGTGGTGGCCGAGGTGCTCGGCGAGGACCGGTACCGCCCGCAGGCCAACCCGATGGCCGGGGCCGAGGACTTCTCCTACGTGCTGGAGCAGGTCCCCGGTGCCTTCGTCATGCTGGGCTCGTGCCCACCGGGCGTGGACCCGGCCACGGCGCCGTTCAACCACTCCGCCTTCGCCGTGTTCGACGACATGGTGCTGGCCGACGGCGCGGCCCTGTTCAGCGAGCTGGCCATCCGCCGCCTCACCAACTGACCGGCCCGCCAAACCGTTCGTGATCATGAGGATCTGGCTGCTCCAGCGACCAGAACCTCATGATCACGATGTGGGCGCGGTCAGGGCGGTCAGAGGCTGGCGACCGAGGCCTGCTTCTCGCGTACCGCCTCGGCGGCCGCCCGCAGCGCGGCCAGCTCCGGCTCGGTCAGGTCGCGGGCCACGACCCGGCGGATCCCCGTCGCGCCAAGCTCGGCCTCGACGCCCAGGTAGACACCGGAGATGCCGTACTGGCCGTCCACCCACGCGCACACCGGCATGACCGTGCCGGCGTCCTCGGCCACGGCCCGGGCCATCCGGGCCGCGGCCGCCGAGGGCGCGTAGTACGCGGATCCGGTCTTGAGCAGCGCGACGATCTCCGCGCCGCCCTGCCGGGTCCGCTCCACCAGCGCCTCGATGTCGGCGGCGGGCAGCCGGTCGGCCAGCGGCGCGCCGTCCACCGTGCACGCCGAGGGCACCGGCACCATGGTGTCGCCGTGTGAGCCGAGGGTGAGCGTCCGCACCGAGGAGACCGGCACGCCAAGGCGCTCGGCGACGAAGTTGCTGAACCTGGCCGTGTCCAGCATGCCCGCCTGGCCCATCACCCGGTGCGCGGGGAACCCGGAGACCTTCGCCGCCAGCGCGGTCATCTCGTCCAGCGGGTTCGAGACCACGATGAGCACCGTCTCGGGCGCGTGCTTCACCACGTTCTCCACCACACCGCGGACGATCTTGGCGTTGACCTCGATCAGGTCCATCCGGCTCATGCCCGGCTTGCGGGCCAGCCCCGCGGTGACGATGACGATGCCGCAGCCCGCGATCGCCTCGTAGCCTTCACTTCCCGGGCCGGTGGTCTGCCCGGTGAGCTTGGTCTCGAAGCCTTCCACCGGGCGCGACTGGTTCATGTCCAGCGCGAGCCCTTCCGGCTTTCCCTCGATGATGTCGGTGAGCACGACCTCGTCGAAGATGTCGTACTCGGCCAGCCGCTGCGCCGTGGTCGAGCCGTAGAACCCGGCGCCGATCACGGCTACCTTCCCCTTGCGGGCCATCTTTCCGGTCTCCTTTGCGAATGCTCGGGCGCTGCGGGTGGGCGCGACCCGCGATCAGGAACTCATCGCGGCGCGGAGGTTGTCGTCCAGCGCGGCCAGGAAGTCCTCGGTGTTCAGGAACGGCGCGCCGGCGCCGATCAGCACGGCCAGGTCCTTGGTCATCTTGCCGCTTTCCACGGTCTGCACGCAGACCTTCTCCAGGGTCTCCGCGAACCTGGTGACCTCGGGGGTGCCGTCCAGTTCGCCGCGGTGCGCCAGGCCGCGCGTCCAGGCGAAGATGGAGGCGATCGGGTTGGTCGAGGTGGCGTTGCCCTGCTGGTGCTGGCGGTAGTGCCGGGTCACCGTGCCGTGCGCGGCCTCGGCTTCCACGGTGCGCCCGTCCGGGGTCATCAGCACGCTGGTCATCAGGCCGAGCGAGCCGAAGCCCTGCGCGACCACGTCGGACTCCACGTCCCCGTCGTAGTTCTTGCACGCCCAGACGACGCCGCCGTCGCCCTTGAGGACCTGGGCGACCATGTCGTCGATCAGCCGGTGGTCGTAGCTGATGCCGGACGCCTCGAACTCCGCCTTGAACTCGGACTCGTAGATCTCGGCGAACAGGTCCTTGAAGCGCCCGTCGTAGGCCTTGAGGATCGTGTTCTTGGTGGAAAGGTACAGCGGGTAGCTGCGGCTCAGCGCGTAGCGCATGGTGGCGCGGGCGAAGTCCCTGATCGAGTCGTCGTAGTTGTACATGCCCAGGGCGACGCCGCCGCCGGTGAACCGGCTGACCTCAAGCTCGAAGCCGTTGGCGTCGGTGCCCTCGTCCGGCTCGTAGGTGATCAGCACCCGGCCCGGGCCGGGGACCACGAAGTCGGTGGCCCGGTACTGGTCGCCGTGGGCGTGCCGGCCGATGATGATCGGCTTGGTCCAGCCGGGGACGAAGCGCGGCACGTTGTGCACCACGATCGGCTCGCGGAACACCACGCCGCCGAGGATGTTGCGGATGGTGCCGTTGGGCGAGCGCCACATCCGCTTCAGCCCGAACTCGGCGACGCGGGCCTCGTCGGGGGTGATCGTGGCGCATTTCACCCCGACCCCGTACTTCTTGATCGCGTATGCCGCGTCCACGGTGATCTGGTCGTCGGTCGCGTCGCGGTGGGTGACCGACAGGTCGTAGTACTTCAGGTCCACATCCAGGTAAGGCAGGATGAGCTTGTCCTTGATGAACTTCCAGATGATCCTGGTCATCTCATCGCCGTCGAGCTCAACGACGGGATTGGCTACCTTGATCTTGGACATTGGCGGTTGTTCCTTCCCTTCTGCGGCCTGACACCGTTGTCACGCGCGGCCAGGCCCGCCCCGGTCCGGGGCCGTCCTGGCCAGAACTGCCCCCGACCCGCCTCCCCATCCCCTTCAAGGCCGGCCAGGCAGTGGCTTTCCTCACCTCACAGTGGCACCGGGAGCAGCAGCCCCGCGGCCAGCAGCCCGGTGGCCAGTGCGGCCAGCGTGACCACATCCGTGAGGCGCTTCCTGGATGCGAGCAGGCCGGCCCGGCTTTCCGGCAGCGCCAGCCTGGCAAGTGCGGCGGCGAACATGACGCCCGCCAGTGCCAACGTACCCCCCTTGGCGGCGTGGCTGCCGCCCGCCCACAGCCAGGCGCAGACGGCCGCGAGGCCGGCGAGCACCAGCAGGTAGGCGAGCCATCCCCGGCCGGCGGCCGCTGGCGTGCTCCCCCGCGGCGCAACGGGCCCGGTCATCTGGCGCAGTCCGCCGGCCGCCGGCTCACCGCTCGCCGGCCGGGATCCAGGTGAGCCCGCGCTCGCCGATGTATTCGCTGTCCGGGCGGATCAGCCGGTTGTCCGCGTGCTGCTCCATGACGTGGGCCGTCCAGCCCGCCATCCGGCTGACCGAGAAGACGGCGGTGAACAGATCCACTGGAATCCCCAGGTAGTGATAGACCGTCGCGGCGTAGAAGTCGACGTTCGGCAGCAGGCCCTTCTGCGCCAGGACGGTTTCCTCCATCCGCCGGGACATGCGGTAGAAGGTGTCGTCGCCGGACCGTCGCGGCCAGTTCCCCGGACATGGCCCGCAGGTGGGTGGCCCGCGGGTCCTCGGTCTTGTACACCCGGTGGCCGAAGCCCATGATCTTCTCGCCGGCCGCCAGGCGCCGCGCCACCTCGCGCTCCACCGCACCCACCGGGTCCTGCGGCGCCGCGCTCCTTATCCCGGTGAGGGTCCGCATGACCTGCTCGTTCGCGCCGCCGTGCAGCGGGCCCTTGAGCGTGCCGATCGCCGCGACCACGGCGGAGTGCATGTCGGAGAGGGTGGCCGCGCAGACCCTGGCCGCGAAGGTGGAGGCGTTCATCGTGTGGTCGGCGTGCAGCACCAGGCAGGTGTCCAGCGCTTCGGCCTCGGGCCCGGCGGGCGGCGTGCCCCGCATCTGGAACAGGAAGCTGGCGGCCAGTCCCAGTCCGGCGGCGGGCGGCGGCAGTTTCCGCCCGCCGCGCGCGGCGTGATAGGCGGCGACCAGGTGCGGTTGCTGCGCGGTCAGCCGCACCGCCTTGCGCGCGTTCGCCTCCGGGGAGTTCGAGTTCTTGTCCGGGTCGTCGGCGCTGGCCAGCGAGACCAGGGTGCGCAGCGCCTCCATCGGCTCCTGGCTGGCGGCCACGTCGGCCAGGCAGGCCGTGACGAGCTTGCCGAGCCCGCGGCCATCGGCCATCTCGGCGCGGTAGGCGTCAAGCTCCGCGGCCGAGGGCGCGTGGCCGCGCTGCAACAGGTAGGCGATCTCCTCGAAGGTCGCCCGGCCGGCCAGCTGATGGATGTCATAACCGCGGTAGAACAGCAGACCGGCCCGGCCGTCGATGTCGCTGACCGCGGTGGAGGCCGCGATGACGTCCGCGAGGCCCCGGGACGGCTTGTCCGCCATTTGTTTTCCTTCCGCATGACCCGTCGGCAGTGTACTGGCGACCGCCCGCGACCAGTTCCGTCGGCCCTGCGGGACCGCCGGCGCGGCCCGGCGCGGCCGGTTTTGCGGGTGGTCAATCGCGGCCCGGGGGGTAGGAAGCTGCCGCGAGGGGGTAACCAGACCGTAAGACCACAGTCGCTACATAGGCAGGCAGGAGAACCTTGTGGAGGGGCCCTACATTCGCATCGAAGAGACCGGCGATGTCATCCCACTGGCCGAGTCGGTGACCACGATCGGGCGTGGCAGCGGTGTCGACGTACGGCTGGCCGATCCCAGCGTCTCCCGGCTGCATGCCGAGATCGTCCGCCACGGCCCGTACGCCTACGTCGCTGACCTCGGATTATCGCGTAACGGGACCCGGGTCAACGGGCGCCTCGTGGCCCGCCGGGTGCTGGACGAAGGCGATGTGCTCAGCTTCGGCGCCGCGCGCTGCCGGGTGGGGGGAATCCCCAGGGAGGACATCTCCGCCGAAGTCGAGTTGCGGCGCTCGGCGAGCCCCGAACTTACCCGCCGCGAACTGGACGTGCTCACGTCCCTGTGCCGCCCTGCCCTGTCCGACGAGGCCTTCGTGGCCCCCGCGACGGCCCGCGAGATCGCAGCCGACCTCGTCGTGACGGAGGCGGCCGTCAAGCAGCACCTGCTGCGCCTCTACCAGAAATTCCGGATCCCGGAGGGCCAGAACCGGCGGGTGCGGCTGGCCAACGAGGTGATCGCCCTCGGCCTGGTCCGCCCCCTGCCACCAGCCGAGCGGGCGGACCGCCCGGCGCAGCCCGGCCCCGCCGACCGCGGCGAGCCTCCCGTTCCCAGCCCGGTGCCCGGCGTGGTGCCACCCCCCCGGCGCACCGCCAGGCCGGCCGGCCAGGCCGACGGCTTCCGCGGCGCGGGCCTGCCCAACGGCATCAGCCACCGCCCCGCCTGACCCCGCCACCCGGTGCCGCCGCCCTGGCAGCCATGATCGCGGGCGGCCCCGGGTCCGGAGCGGTGGTTACGAGAAGTGCCGCAGCAGCGCGCCGCGCAGCAGGTGGAACCGGTGCGGCCCGCGGAGATGGCTCAGGTAGCCCAGGCGGCGCAGCGGCCCCAGGTGCGTCACCCCGAAGTGGACGATGTTCGCGGGGACGACGGTCGGCCAGTACACCGCGGGCGAGGACACCGCCGCGGTGAGCGCCCCGAGGGCGAGGGCGGCCAGCCCGAGCACCACCACGATCCGCACCGCGGGACTCTTGGTGAACGTGCCGAAGAACCGGCGGAGCTGGGCTCGCGGCATGCCAGATCCCGGCCCGAGTCCATAGAACAGCACCAGCGCGCCCGCGGCATAGGCGAGCGCGCGGTCCGGCCAGGCCCCAGGCAGGGCCGCGACCGTGATGCCGGCCGCGAGCGCGGCGGTGGCCAGCGCGAATGGCGCGAGGATCAGCATGGCAAACAAGGCGCGCAACAGGGACCAGGGCAAGGTGACCACGGTGACGACCGGATCGGTGGCCCGGGCACCACGCGCGGTACGGCGCGCGGTGGTACGGCGCTGGACCAGGCCAGCCGTGCGCAGCACCGCGAACAGCAGCAGCGCAGCCGCCGTCCCGGCCACCGGCAGGACGACGCTGATGCTGGCCACCAGGACGACCGCCGCAGCCACCATGAGCGGCCGCCCGCCCGAACCGGTGCCCGGGTCCGGCGCATTCGGCGGCCGGGCCGCGTCGGCGGGGCCCGGCATGGCGGGAGCGGCGCCGGCCTGCGGCGCCGGCCCGCGCCCGGCGTAGCTGACCGGGGTGAGCACGTCCCCCAGGTCCTCGGGGAGGGGCCGGCCCTCGGCCATCGGGCGGGTACTCGGCGCGGCCACACCCGGCACGGCGGGAACGGGGCCAGCCCCGTTCCCGGCCGGCCCGCCGGGCCAGCCCCCGGGCCCCCGGGCCCGGGCAGCACCGTCGGGCCGCCCGCGCCGAGGACGGTCGGCGGCACGTAGGCCGCCGGGCCGCCGGGCACGGCGGTGGCCGCCCCATCCGACCTCGTCGCGCCGGCTCCGGTCACCGGCACGGGTGCCGCCTGGCCGGCCTGCCCTTGATTCGAAACGAGCGTCGCGGGGTCGAGCACCGTCGTCTGGGCGCGCAGTTGCGCCGCCGATGGCCGGTGCGCGGGATCCCTGGCGAGCGCGGCGGCCACCAGCGGGAGCAGTGGGCCGGGCACCCCGCTCAGGTCGCAATGCCCGTTCACGATGCGATAGAAGATGCCCTCGTACGGGCCGGTGCCATAGGGCGGGTGGCCGATCGCCGCGAACGCCACCGTGGCTCCCCAGGCATGCACGTCGGAGGCCTCGCTGCTCGGCCGGCCCTCGATCACCTCGGGTGCCAGGTAACCCGGGGTGCCCATGAACATCCCCGTCATGGTCAGCCGGGTGGCGTCGGGCCCCTGCGCGATGCCGAAGTCGATCACCACGGGGGTGTCCTGGAACAGCATCACGTTGCCCGGCTTGACGTCGCGGTGCACCACCCCGGCGGCGTGCACGGCGACCAGGGCTTCGGCGAGCCCGCAGGCCAGCCGGGACAGCGCCGCGCCGCGCAGCGGGCCATCCTGGGTGACCACGTCGTCCAGGGTCCGGCCGGGCACGAACCGCGTCACGATGTACGGCGTTTCGCCGTCGAGGTCGGCGTCGATCACCTCGGCGACGTTCGGGCTGCGGACCCGCTGCATCGTCTCGACCTCACGGGCGAGCCGCCGCCGCGCCGTCGGGTCGCCCGCCACGCTGGAACGCAGGACCTTGAGCGCGACCGTGCGGTGACCGCGGTCGCGGGCGAGGTACACGACCCCCATGCCGCCCTCGCCGATCCGGTCGAGCAGCCGGTACTGCCCGAGCCGGTCCGGCACCAGATCCTGATCGTTCATGACGTGTCCCAGAGTACGGAGCCCCCTTCCGTATCCCCGCCCGGATCGGCAAGCCGCCCGGGTGACGTCCTAGGAACCTGTGACGAGCTTGCGGAGCACCTCGGCCGTGTGCGCGTTCTGCTGTGCGTGCGCGGCAAGTTCCCGGGCCAGGTCGCTGACCCATTCCTGCAGCCCGGCGGGCTGGCGGGACAGGACGACGCCGCGCACCTCCCGGCAGATCTCCGCCGCGGGCGGGCGGCCCGGTACCGTCGCCAGCGTCAGCACCTTCTCGCCGAGCCGCACGGTGATCTTCGTGACCTGGCCGGGGCGGCCGTGCAGCCGGTCGGACATGCTCCGGTCCCGGTCGACCACCACGCAGCCGTCCGGCAGCGCATCCCCCAGCGACTCGGTGAGCACCCGCGCGTACAGCGCGACGTCGGCGCTGTCCGCGCGGAGGGCCGCGGTGATCTCCTCCAGCGACGGCTCGCCGCCGGGCTCGGTCATGGCCGGGCCCGCGGGCCGGCGACGGATGGACCGGGGATGATCAGCGGGTGCATCGGCTCTGCTCCTTGCCCGGGGCGCCGGAAGGCGGGGCTGCCACCTGCCCCGCTTCAACGCCCGGCAAAGGTGGCCTTCCCGGGCCCATTCTCGATGAAACTGCGCATTCCCGCGCGCTGGTCTTCTGTCGCGAACAGCGCGGCGAAGTTCAGCCGCTCGATCTCCAGGCCGGTGTCCAGGTCGGACTCAAGCCCGGAGTCGATGGCCTGCTTCGCCGCGCGGAGTGCGACGGCCGGGCCGGCGGCGTACCTGGCCACCAGGTCGCGCGCCGCCTGGTACACCTCCGTGTCCGGGACCACCCGGTCCACCAGGCCGATGCCGAGCGCCTCCGCCGCGCCCACGAAGCGCCCGGTGTAGACGATGTCCTTCGCCCGCGCGGGCCCGACGAGCCTGGGCAGCCGCTGCGTCCCGCCGGCCCCGGGGATGATGCCGAGGAGGATCTCGGGCTGGCCGACCCGGGCGCTCTCGCCAGCCACCCGGAA
This sequence comes from uncultured Actinomycetes bacterium, assembly GCA_963730235.1. GTDB lineage: Bacteria > Actinomycetota > Actinomycetes > Streptosporangiales > Streptosporangiaceae > DASXKD01. The sequence goes on along the minus strand of CAVSRH010000015.1, from coordinate 36,182 downwards.
GTCGGCGCACAGCGCCAGTTCCAGGCCGCCGCCGAGGGCGTACCCGGTGATCGCCGCCACGACCGGCTTGCCGATCCGCGCCACGGTGGTGAAGGCGGCCTGCAGCCGGCGGCTGTCGGCGGCCACCTGGGCGAAGCTGGCCTCCGCCATCTCCTTGATGTCGGCGCCGGCCGCGAAGACCTTCTCCCCGCCGTAGAGCACCACCGCACGCACCGCGGGATCGGTGTCGGCGTCCGCGGCGGCGGCCGCGATCTCGTCCTGCACCTGCGCGTTGAGCGCGTTCATCGGCGGCCGGTCAAGCCGTATCGTCGCGATGGCCCCATCGCGCTCCACCCGGACGAACTCGCCCATGCGCACCTCCCGTGCCGGGGGAACCGATCCTAGTTCACCCCGGTCCGGGCTGGCGTCAGGCGTGCGGCGGGCGGTGCAGGAAGGCCTGGACCTCAGCTTCGCGGTACCGGCGGTGCCCGCCGAGGGTACGGATCGAGCGCAGCTTGCCCTGCTGTGCCCAGCGGGTGACGGTCTTCGGATCCACGCGGAACAACGCGGCGACCTCCGCCGGGGTGAGCAGTGGGCTGTCCGGCTGGATGTCTGACCTCATGGCTGTAGTCCTTTCGCAGGCTGGGGTCGGGCGGCGACGAAAGTGACACGGCCGGCAGACGTTAATGCGTGCGGGGTTGTGTCCCTCATTGGCCCCCCCAGGGCTTCTGACGGTCGCTCCCGCCGGCACGGCGCAGCTTGCCGTGCGCACCGGGGGCGCTAGGGCATATCGCGCAGATCTCCGCCAACTCGGGATTAGATCTACAAGACACACTCTAGTCAGACGCGATACGGAGCGCAGTGGTTTACATGCATAGAGTTACTACTAAGCGCCCTAGGTGCCGTGCTGACGATCTTGTCCGGTAACCAGCCAGGTTGACTTATCGCAGGTCACCGTTGGTCATGCCCTCGGGGGCGTCGGGATAGGTCACCAGGCCCAGTTCCGCGGTGCTGTCCAGCAGCGGATGACTTGGCACCACGCGCACCGTGTACCCGAACGGGCCCGGCCTGCCCAGCCGCGCCTCTCCGGCATACCGAACAGTGCTAGCCCCGGGGGGCGACTCCCTGGAACCCCCGCTGGCCTGAAGGCCCTGCTCCTCCGTCGCGGGGCCTTCGGCCGTTCCCTCGGCGGTGGCGGGCCCGTCGGGCGCCAGCGGGCTGGCGGCCGGCTCGACGATGTCCTCCTCGTCGTTCACCCGGCCGCAGATCACCTCGACCGTGACATCCTGCGCCGACAGCGCGCCCAGCGCCACGCTCGCCCGGACTGGCAGCCACTCCCCCGGGCCGCGGTCCCCGTCGCCGGCCTCGATGTGCTCGATCCGGACCTCCGGCCAGGCCGCCTTCACCCGGTGCTTCCATGCGGCCAGTTCGCGCGCCGCCGCGAAGGCACCCGCATCGTGGCCGCCGGCCAGGGCACGGGACGCGCGCGCGGCGGGCACGTACAGGGTCTGCACGTACTCGCGGATCATCCGGGCCGCCTGCGCCCGCGGCCCGAGCCCGGCCAGCGTGTGCGCGACCATCTCCAGCCACCGCTGCGGCAGCCCGTCGGCCCCGGTGTCGTAGAACAGCGGGGCCACCACCTGCTCCAGCAAGTCATACAGCGCGGCGGACTCCAGCTCGTCGCGCCTGGCCGGGTCGGCCACGTCGTCGGCCGAGGGGATCGCCCAGCCGTTCTCGCCGTCGAACCACTCATCCCACCAGCCGTCCCGCACCGACAGGTTCAGGCCGCCGTTCAGCGCGGACTTCATGCCCGAAGTGCCGCACGCCTCCAGGGGCCGCAGCGGGTTGTTCAGCCACACGTCGCAGCCCTGGACCATGGCCGCGCCCAGCGCCATGTCGTAGTCCGGGAGGAACACGATGCGGTGCCGCACCCGGGGATCCTCGGCGAACCTGACCATCTGCTGGATCAGCTGCTTGCCGCCGTCGTCGGCGGGATGGGCCTTGCCCGCGATCACCAGCTGCACCGGGCGCTGCGGGTCGAGCAGCAGCGCGGTCAGCCGTTCCGGGTCGTGCAGCATCAGGGTGAGCCGCTTGTAGGACGGCACCCGGCGGGCGAAGCCGATGGTCAGCACGCCGGGGTCCAGTGCGTGCTGGGTCCAGCCCAGCTCGGCCTCGGACACGCCGCGCTGCCGCCAGGAGGCGCGCAGCCGCTGCCGCGCCTCGGCGACCAGGCGGCGGCGCAGCGTGCCGCGGATCTCCCACAGCCTGGCGGGCCCGGTGCCGGCGATCCGGTCCCAGGCCGGGCCGTCCTCCGGGCCTGGCTGGCCCGCATCGCAGCCGAGGATCTCGGCAGCCACCCAGCTGGCGACGTGCACGCCGTTCGTAATCGAGCCGACCGGCACCTCGCTGGCGTCGAACCCGGGCCACAGGCCGGCGAACATCTCCTGGCTCACCCGGCCGTGCAGCTTGCTCACCCCGTTGACCCGCTGGGCCAGCCGCATGCCCATCACGGCCATGTTGAACACGCTCGGGTCGCCGCCCGGGTAGGTCTCCGCGCCGAGGGCGAGGACGCGCTCCAGCGGCAGCGCGGGATCCGCGGCGGTGCCGCCGAACTCCCGCTCCACCAGGTCCCTGGCGAACCGGTCGATCCCGGCGGGCACCGGGGTGTGCGTCGTGAACACCGTGCCGGCCCGGCACAGCTCGATCGCCTCCTCGAAACTCAGGCCCGCCTGCGCGTACTCACGGATCCGCTCCAGGCCGAGGAACCCGGCGTGGCCCTCGTTGGTGTGGAACACCTCGGGCTGCGGATGGCCGGTCAGCGCGCAGTAGGCGCGCACCGCCCGCACACCGCCCATGCCCAGCAGCAGTTCCTGGCGCAGCCGGTGCTCGCTGCCGCCACCGTAGAGGCGGTCGGTGACCTCCCGCAGGCCCGGCTCGTTCTGCTCCACGTAGGAGTCGAGCAGCAGCAGCGGCACCCGGCCCACCTGCGCCAGCCATACCTGCGCCGCCAGCGAGCCGCCCTCGCCCAGCGCCAGCACCACGGTCACCGGCGAGCCGTCCTCGCCGCGCAGCAAGGTGAGCGGCAGGCCGTTCGGGTCGCCCGCCGGGTAGCGCTCCAGCTGCCAGGCATCCGGCGACAGCGACTGGCTGAAATAGCCGTGCCGGTAGAGGAGCCCCACCCCGATCAGCGGGACCCCCAGGTCGCTGGCCGCCTTGAGGTGGTCACCGGCCAGGATGCCCAGCCCGCCGGAGTACTGCGGCAGCGCGGCGGCGATCCCGTACTCGGGGGAGAAGTAGGCGATGGCCGCCGGGGGGGCGCCGCCATCTCCGCCGCTCTGCTTTTCCCGCCCCCGCGCTTCGCGCCCGCCCCCGCTCCGCTGGTACCACCGGGCCGCCGACAGGTACTCCCGCAGGTCCGCGACCGCGCGGTGCAGCCGTTCCAGGTAGTCCCCGTCGGCGGCCAGCTTGGCCAGGTGCTCGGGCGGAACCTCACCGAGCAGCGCGACCGGGTCATGGCCCGCCCGCTCCCGGCCGGCCGGGTCGAGCGCGGTGAACAGTTCCCGCGTGCCGGCATGCCAGGACCAGCGCAGATTCAGCATGAGGTCGTGCAGCGGGGCCAGCGGCCCGGGCAGCGAGGCGCGGATCGTGAAGGTGCGGATGGCTCTCACGCAGAGCGACCTTACCCGGCCGCCAGGACCCCCGGTCCTGGCCGGTGTTTCTGGCGGGCTGTCCGCGGGGCCCCGCTGGCCCGGGGGGACGACCCCCCGGAACCCCCCGATGGCCTACGGCCCGGTTCCTCCGTCACCGGGCCGGGCCCGCTGGCCCGGGGGGACGCCCCCCGGAACCCCCCGATGGCCTACGGCCCGGTTCCTCCGTCACCGGGCCGGGGCCGCACCGGGCACGGCCTGCCGGGGCGCATGAGTGCACCCCCCTCATGCTGGGTAGCGTTCTGGGGTGATCGGTCGGATAGTGATCAGCGACGTGGCGCCCGTGCTCGACGGCGGGCGCCGGCAGGCCAAGGCCGTCGCCGGGGAAACCTTCGAGGTTAGCGCGACCGTCTTCCGTGAGGGACACGAGGTGCCGGGGGCCGGGGTGGTGCTGCGCGGGCCGGGCGGCCGGCGCCTGCCCGCTGGCCCGGATGCGGGAGACGCAGCCCGGGCTGGACCGTTACGCGGCCGAGGTGACCCCGGACGCCGAGGGCCAGTGGCGGTTCCACGTGGAGGCATGGGGCGACCCGATCGGCCACTGGCGCCACGACGCCGCCATCAAGGTCCCGCGCGGCCAGGACGTCGAACTGATGCTGGCGGAGGGGGCCCTCCTGTTCGACCGCGCGGCGCGGTCGCCGTCGCGGCCGCTGGAGCACCGCGCGGCGCTCGCGGCGGTGGCGGCGCGGCTGGGCGACCGCGGGCTGGCGCCGTGGGACCGGCTGGCCGCCGCCGAGGACGACGGGATCCTCGCGATCCTGCACGGGGCGCCGCTGCGCGAACTGCTCACCCGTTCGGCGGCCTACCCGCTGGTCGTGCACCGGGTGCGGGCGCTGTACGGCGCCTGGTATGAGTTCTTCCCGCGCTCGGAGGGCGTCCGGGCAGACCCGCTGGGCCGCCGCGAGCCCGAAGGCGGGACGCTGCGCACCGCCATGTGCCGGCTGGAGCCGATCGCCCGGATGGGTTTCGACGTGGTCTACCTGCCACCGGTCCATCCCATCGGGACCACGGCCCGCAAGGGCCGCAACAACGCGCTGCACGCCGGGCCGGGCGACCCGGGCTCGCCGTGGGCGATCGGGTCACCCGACGGCGGCCACGATGCGATACACCCCGGCCTGGGCAGCTTCGCCGACTTCGACGCGTTCGTGGCCGCCACCCGCGAACTCGGCATGGAGGTGGCGATCGACCTCGCGCTGCAGACCTCGCCGGACCACCCCTGGGTCACCGAGCACCCGGACTGGTTCACCGAGCGCGCCGACGGATCCATCGCCTACGCGGAGAATCCGCCCAAGAAGTACCAGGACATCTACCCGCTCAACTTCGACCGCGACCCCGCCGGGCTGTACGCGGAGGTGCTGCGGATCGTGCGCCTGTGGATGAGCCACGGGGTGCGGATATTCCGGGTGGACAACCCGCACACCAAGCCGCTGCCGTTCTGGGAGCGCCTGCTCGCCGAGGTGGACAGCACCGACCCCGACGTGATCTTCCTGGCCGAGGCGTTCACCCGCCCGCCCATGATGCACACCCTCGCCAAGATCGGGTTCCACCAGTCCTATACCTACTTCACCTGGCGCAACACCGGCCCCGAGCTCACCGAGTACCTGCGCGAGCTGAGCGGGGCCGCCGCCGCGTACATGCGGCCGAACTTCTTCACCAACACCCCCGACATCCTCACCGAGTACCTCCAGCACGGCGGGCCGCCCGCGTTCCGGGTGCGGGCCGTGCTGGCGGCGCTGCTGTCGCCGACGTGGGGCATGTACTCGGGATTCGAGCTGTGCGAGAACGTTCCCGTGCGGCCCGGCAGTGAGGAATACCTGGACTCGGAGAAATATGCCTACCGGCCGCGGGACTGGGCCGCCGCCGAGCACGGGCCGGCGGCATCGCGCCGTTCATCACCCGGCTCAACATGATCCGGAGATCCCACCCCGCGCTGCACTGGTTGCGTAATCTGCGGTTCCATTACGTCGACCAGCCGGGACTCATCTGCTTTTCCAAGCGCAGCAGCCGGGATGCGGACACCGTGCTGGCCGTCGTGAACCTTGATCCACACCAGCCGCGAGAGGCCACCGTATGGCTTGACATGTCCGCACTCGGAGTGGACGATCGGTCGCAGTTCGTTGTCACCGACGAGCTGACCGGGGAGTCCTACCGGTGGGGACCAGCCAACTACGTGCGCCTCGATCCGGCGACTGCACCTGCTCACATATTCACCGTCACGCCCACGTCTCACCGCGTGACGGCAGTACCCGTTCGTCGCCAGGGGAGAAGCGAGTGGCCGAACAACCGAATGAGATCCGGCCCTGGCTGGCCGGGCCGCGTCCCGCCAGCCAGGGATCGTTCAACTCGCCTCCCGGTGACCCGGTTCCCGACCCGTTCTCGTTCGACCGGCCCCGCGACCCGCACTGGTACAAGCGCGCGCTGTTCTACGAGGTGCTGATCCGCGGCTTCCACGACGCCACCGGCGACGGCACCGGGGACCTGCGCGGGCTGACCTCCCGGCTGGATTACCTGCAGTGGCTGGGGATCGACTGCATCTGGCTGCTGCCCATCTACAACTCGCCGCTGCGGGACGGCGGCTACGACATCGCGGACTTCACCTCGATCCTGCCGGAATACGGGACCATCGGCGATTTCGTCGACCTGGTGGACCAGGCCCACGAACGGGGCATCCGGGTGATCGCCGACCTGGTCATGAACCACACCAGCGACGCGCACCCCTGGTTCCAGGCGTCCCGGTCCGACCCCGGCGGGCCGTTCGGCGACTTCTATGTCTGGTCGGATACGGATGAGCGGTACGCGGAGGCGCGGGTCATCTTCGTCGACACCGAGGCCTCGAACTGGACCTACGACCCGGTCCGCGGCCAGTACTACTGGCACCGGTTCTTCTCCCACCAGCCCGACCTCAACTACGAGAACCCGCGCGTCCAGGACGCCATGCTGGAGGTGCTGCGGTTCTGGCTGGACCTCGGCATCGACGGGTTCCGCCTGGACGCCGTGCCCTACCTGTACGAGCGCGAGGGCACCAACTGCGAGAACCTCAAGGAGACGCACGAGTACCTGAAGCGGGTCCGGTCCGAGATCGACCGGCTCTACCCGGACCGGGTGCTGCTCGCCGAGGCGAACCAGTGGCCGGCCGACGTGGTGCAGTACTTCGGCGACGCCTCGGTGGGCGGGGACGAATGCCACATGGCCTTCCATTTCCCGCTGATGCCGCGCATCTTCATGGCGGTCCGCCGGGAGCAGCGCTACCCGATCTCGGAGATCATGGCGCAGACCCCGCCCATCCCCGAGGGCTGCCAGTGGGGCATCTTCCTGCGCAACCACGACGAGCTGACGCTGGAGATGGTCACCGACGACGAGCGGGACTACATGTACGCCGAGTACGCCAAGGACCCGCGGATGAAGGCGAATATCGGGATCCGGCGCCGGCTCGCCCCGCTGCTCGACAACGACCGCAACCAGCTGGAGCTGTTCACCGCCCTGCTGCTGTCCCTGCCCGGCTCGCCGGTGATGTACTACGGCGACGAGATCGGCATGGGCGACAACATCTGGCTCGGTGACCGGGACGGCGTCCGCACCCCGATGCAGTGGACCCCGGACCGCAACGCGGGCTTCTCCACCTGCGACCCGCAGCGGCTCTACCTGCCGCTGAACATGGACCCGATCTACGGCTACCAGGCGCTGAACGTGGAGGCGCAGCAGCGCAATTCGGGGTCGCTGCTGCACTGGACCAAGCGGATGATCGAAATCCGCAAGCGCCACGCGGTCTTCGGCCTCGGCGCGTTCGAGGAGCTGAGCTCGTCCAATCCCAGCGTGCTGGCGTTCGTCCGGGAGTACACCGGCCAGCCCGAGGACGACGGGGTGGACCTGTCCGACCACATCCTGTGCGTCAACAACCTGTCCAGGTTTCCCCAGCCGGTCGAGCTTGACCTGCGCCGGTTCAAGGGCATCACGCCGGTGGAGTGCATGGGCGGGGTGACCTTCCCGCCGATCGGCGACCTGCCCTACCTGCTCACGCTGCCCGGACACGGGTTCTACTGGTTCCAGCTCCCTGGCTTGCGGCCACAGCAGCAGGCCTGACCGGGGACGTTGCCGCCGGGCCGGCCCGCGGGGCACACCGTGGCCCGCTATGCGGTCCGCCGGGCCGGTGAATCCGCTATGGCGGGGTAGATGGCAGTCATGACGTTTGAGGAACACCTGGCCGCCTGGCTGCCGGGACAGCGCTGGTTCGCCGGTAAGGGCACACCGATCACCGACCTGGCCGTGGTTGCGCAGACCACCCTGGTGGCCGGCGATCCCGGCCTCAGGCACCTCATCGTCGCGGTCACCCAGGACACGGGCACGGACTCGTATCAGCTGTTCGTAGGCTTGCGGGCGGATTTGCCCGGCCGGCTGGAACATGTCCGGATCGGCCCGGCGGACGGGGGCCTGATCGGCTACGACGGCCTGCACGACCCCGGCCTGACGGCGGTGCTGCTGGAGGCGATGGCCGGTGCGGCGGCCATCGGGCCGCTGCGCTTCGCCCGGCGCCCTGGCGGGCACATCGACACCGGCCTGGAGAGCCTGGTACTCACCGCCGAGCAGAGCAACACCAGCCTGCTGTTCGGCGAGGACGCCATCCTGAAAGTGTTCCGCCGGCTGTCCCCCGGCCCCAACCCCGACCTGGAGGTGCCCGAGGCCCTGGCCAGGCTCGGCTCCCAGCACGTGGCCGCGCCGCTGGGCTGGGTCACCGCGCAGGCCGAGGGCCGGTCCACGGTCCTGGCCGTGCTTTCCAGCTACCTGCGGAACGCGGTGGACGGCTGGTCCCTGGCCGCTACCAGCGTCCGTGACCTGTACGCGAGCGCGACCGCTGAGGCGGACGAGGCCACCAGGGCGGCGCACGCGGGCGGCGACTTCTCCGGCGAGGCGCACCGGCTCGGCGAGGCCACCGCCGAGGTGCACCGTGACCTCGCGGCGGCGTTCGGCACCCAGGAACTGCCCGCCGGGGCATACCGCGACATGTCGGCGCAAATGCTGGAGCGGCTGGACCGGGCGGCCGCCGCGGTACCCGCGCTGGCCCGCCACGGCCGGCTGCTGCGTGCCGCGTTCGAGGACGTGGCCACGCTCAGCGACCCGCTCGAAGTGCAGCGGATCCACGGCGACTACCACCTGGGCCAGGTGATGCGCACCCACGCCGGGTGGGTGCTGCTGGACTTCGAGGGGGAGCCCGCGGTGCCCCTGGAGCGCCGCCGGGCCTGCTTCCCGGCACTGCGCGACGTGGCGGGCATGCTGCGCTCCCTCGACTACGCGGCCCGCTTCCAGCTTGCCGGGCACGAGAATCCCGAACAGGTCACCGCGGCGGCCAGGGACTGGGCGCGGCGCAACCAGGCCGCGTTCTGCGCCGGTTACGCGCGCGCTGGCGGGGCAGATCCCGGCAAGCATGCGATCCTGGTACGCGCCCTCACCCTGGACAAGGCGGTCTACGAAGTGATGTACGAGGCGAGAAACCGGCCGTCCTGGCTGCCCATCCCGCTCGGCTCGATCGCCGACGGCACGGCATGACCGGGCCCCGCCAGGCCGGTCAGGTCCGCCCCGGCGCCCCGGAACCCGGGCCCGGGGTGCATCCGGGCGAGATCGACCGGATCGTCGCTGGCGTGCACCATGACCCGCACGCCGTGCTCGGCGCGCATCCGGGCCCTGACGGAGTCGCCGTCCGGGCGCTGCTGCCGCTGGCCGCGACGGCCGCCGTGGTACTCGCCGACGGCCGCCGCTTCCCCCTCTACCACCAGCACGAGGGTGTGTTCGGCGCCACCCTGCCGCTGGCCGAGGTGCCCGACTACCGGATCGCCGCTGCCTACCCGGGGGCCGAGCCGGGCAGCACCATGCCGGAGATCGTGGTGGACACCCCATACCGGTTCCTGCCCACGCTCGGCGCGACCGATCTGCACCTGATCGGTGAGGGCAGGCACGAGGAACTGTGGCGGGTGCTCGGCGCGCACGTGCGCGAGTACGGGGCCGAAGGCACCGGGTTCGGCACGGTCACCGGGACCGCGTTCGCCGTCTGGGCGCCGAACGCCCGGGGTGCGCGCGTCATCGGCGACTTCAACCACTGGGACGGGCGCGGCCACCCGATGCGCTCGCTCGGCGGCTCGGGGATCTGGGAGCTGTTCGTGCCCGGGGTCGGCGACGGCACCCACTACAAGTTCGACATCTGCGGGCCCGACGGGCGGTGGCGGCGCAAGGCCGACCCTATGGCCAGCCGCGCCGAGCAGCCGCCCGCCACCGCGTCGGTCGTGTACACCTCCGGCTACACCTGGGTGGACGAGGAATGGCTGACGGCACGCGGCCACGGGGACCGGACCACCGAGCCGGTCAGCGTGTACGAGGTGCACCTCGGCTCCTGGAAGCCGGGCCTGTCCTACCGCGAGCTGGCGGAGGAGCTGACCGGCTACGTCACCGCAATGGGCTTCACGCATGTGGAGTTCCTGCCGGTGGCCGAGCACCCGTTCGGCGGCTCCTGGGGTTACCAGGTGACCTCCTACTACGCCCCGACCGCCCGGTTCGGCACCCCGGACGACTTCCGTTACCTGGTGGACCGGCTGCACCAGGCGGGGATCGGCGTGATCCTCGACTGGGTGCCCGCGCACTTCCCGAAGGACGAGTGGGCGCTGGCCCGCTTCGATGGCACCCCGCTGTACGAGCACGCCGACCCGCGGCGCGGCGAGCACCCCGACTGGGGCACGCTGATCTTCGACTTCGGCCGCCCCGAGGTGCGCAACTTCCTGGTCGCCAACGCGCTGTGCTGGCTGGAGGACTTCCACATCGATGGGCTGCGGGTGGATGCGGTGGCCTCGATGCTGTACCTGGACTACTCCCGGGGACCGGGCCAGTGGACGCCCAACGAGCACGGCGGCCGGGAGAACACCGACGCGGTCTCGTTCCTGCGCCAGGTCAACGCCACCTGCTACCGCCGGGTGCCCGGGATCATGATGATCGCCGAGGAGTCCACCGCCTGGCCCGGCGTGACCCGCCCGGTGCACCTCGGCGGGCTCGGTTTCGGCTTCAAGTGGAATCTCGGCTGGATGCACGACACGCTGAACTACCTGGCGCACGACCCGGTGTTCCGTAACTACCACCACAACGAGATCACCTTCTCGCTGATGTACGCGTTCAGCGAGAACTTCCTGCTGCCGCTGTCCCACGACGAGGTCGTGCACGGCAAGGGGTCGCTGCTGGGCAAGATGCCTGGCGACGAGTGGAACAAGTTCGCCGGGCTGCGGGCGCTGTTCGCCTACATGTGGGCCCATCCCGGCAAGCAACTGCTGTTCATGGGCTCGGAGTTCGGGCAGGGCGCGGAGTGGTCCGCCGAGCGCGGGCTGGACTGGTGGGTGCTGGGCGACGAGCATCACGCCGGCATGCAGCAGCTTGTCACCGACCTGAACCGGGCCTACCGGGAGCACCCGGCGATGTGGGCGCTGGACCACTCCCCCGAGGGGTTCGGCTGGATCGACGCCAACGACGCCGGCGGCAACGTGCTGTCGTTCCTGCGCTTCGCCGGGAGCCGGCCGAGCCCGCCGCCGGCGGACAGCCCTGGACCGTGCCGGCGCCCCGAACGGCTCGGGCGCCGCGGCGGCCGCGGGAGGCACGGGCGTGGCCGCGGCGGGCGCCCCCGCGCCCGGGGTCCTGGCCTGCGTGGTCAACTTCTCCGGCCTGCCGCACCTGCGCTACCGGGTCGGGCTGCCGCAGGCGGGCCGGTGGCGGGAGGTCATCAACACCGACGCCTTCGGCTACGGCGGCAGCGGAGTGGGCAACATGGGCGCCATCGAGGCCGTGCCGGAGCCCTGCCACGGCCAGCCGGCGTCGGCCGTGATGACGCTTCCCCCGCTGGGCGCGCTCTGGCTCGTCCCGGACGGCTGACCGGCTATCTCTCAACCGGGATAGGGCTGGGGCTGAAAACGAGGCTCTGGTGGGAGCCATGCGCCCGGCTGGTGCCCAGGCGGCTCAGCGCGGCCTGTGGATGACTTGCGGTTCAATGATGTCGGCGGCCCGGCGCAGCACCAACGCGATGTGCCGCCGCAAGACCGCGAGCTTGCCCGGAGCGGGCGATGGGCGTGCTTTGCCACGCCGCTCGGTCTGGCCAGTCCGGCCCGCATCGAAGATGCCGAACACCCGCGATGGGTCTTCGTCTTCCTCATAGAACCGTTCCGCCTCTTCAGGCTTCACACCTGTCATGATGCCCCCACAGTGGGCAACCCGATCAGCCGAACTGGCGGAGCAGCCAGCCCGGGCCGGTGACCGCCGCCCCCGCGGCCTCGCAGCGCCGCCGCAGTTCCCGGTCGGCGGTGACCACGACCCGCGGCCCGGTCAGCCGGCCCGCCAGGCTGGCGATCTCGTCGTCGCCCTCGCCGCGGGCCGCCACCACCCGCACCCGGGGCGCGGGTGCTACCAGGTCGAGCACCGCGCACGCCCGGCCCTCCACCACCAGGTAGACCTGCGGGAACCACCGGCCGGCAGCGCCTGTCCGGCAGCACTGGCCGCTGCGGCAGTCACCGGCGCCCCCGGCAGCGGCGGCGTCCCCCGCGGTGCCCGGCTCGCCCGGTACCGGGCCGGCGATGCCCCCGGCCGCCACGGCCGCCAGTTCGCCGTGCAGCCGTGCCATCGCCCCGGCGCGGTCGCGCCACCACCCGTCGGCGCGTGAGCCCATCACGTTGGCGCCATCGACGATCAGGGTGACGTCCATCCCGGCCGACGATAGCGCACGGCCTGCCGGGTCAGCTCGGCCCGCGGCTGGCCCGGCCGCGCACCCCCGGGGTGCCGCGCACACCGGTGAACCGCGCCGTGCGGTACCCGCGCCGTGCCACGCCGCGGCGGCGCCGTCTTACAGTGGGCGCATGGTAGAGGCGATGTTCACGGACAAAATCAGCAGGCTGCGCCAGCGCCGCACCGGGCCGCTCATCCTGGAGCTCGATCTCTCCGAGGGCATCACCGAGGAACCGCCGGCGGACATGGTGTCCGCCGTGCTCGCCAGGGGCCGCCCGCGGCTCGGCGACGTGCTCGACGGCCTGCGCCGGGCCCGGGCGGACGACAAGGTCAGGGCCCTGGTGGTCAAGATCGGCGGCCGCCCGATCGGGCTGGCCCGGGTGCAGGAGCTGCGGTCCGCCATCGCGGAGTTCCGCCGGTCGGGCAAGGCCACGGTGGCGTGGGCGGAGACGTACGGGGAGTTCGGCCCGGGCAATGCGGCGTACTACCTGGCGACCGCGTTCGACCGGGTCTGGCTGCAGCCGTCCGGCGACGTCGGCCTGACCGGGCTCAGCCTGGAGCAGTGGTTCCTGCGCGGCACCATGGACAAGCTCGGCCTGGAATACGAGGTCAGCAAGCGGCACGAGTACAAGAGCGCCGCCGACCGGCTGACCGAGCAGGGCTTCACCGGGCCCGCCAGGGAGGCGCTGGAGCAGCTTGCCTCCTCGCTCACCGGGCAGATCACCCAGGCCGTCGCGGAACGGCTCGCGATCCCCCCGGCGCAGGCCCGCGAGCTGATCGACAACGGTCCCTATGTGGCCGCCGACGCGCTGGAGCTGCATCTGGTCGACGCGCTCGGCTACCGGGACGAGGTCTACGAGCAGGTGCGCAAGTCCGCCGGGCCGGACGCCCACCTGCTGTACCTGGGCCGGTACCAGCGCTCCCGGTCGCTGGCCGAGCGGGCGCGGAAACTGCCGGAACCCGCGGAGAACTTCGTCGCGGTGATCTACGCGGCGGGCCCGATCCGGCGCGGGCGCAGCGGCCGCGCCCCGATGTCCGGCGGGGCCATGGGCTCGGACACGGTGGCCGCGGCGCTGCGGACTGCGGCGGCCGACCGGCGGGTGCGCGCGATCGTGCTGCGGGTCAACAGCCCCGGCGGCTCCTACGTCGCCTCGGACACCATCTGGCGCGAGGTGGTGCGAGCCCGCCAGGCGGGCACCCCGATCATCGTGTCCATGGGCGACGTGGCCGCATCCGGCGGCTACTACATCGCGATGGCGGCCGACGCGATCGTGGCACAGCCGGGCACGATCACCGGCTCGATCGGCGTGCTCTCCGGCAAGCCGGTGACCACCAGCCTGCTGGAGCGCGTCGGCATCACCACCGACTCGGTGACCGTGGGCGCGCACGCGGACATGTTCTCCACGACGCGCCCGTTCAGCACCGAGGAGTGGGCGAAGGTCAATTCGTGGCTTGACCGGATCTACGCCGACTTCACCGGCAAGGTGGCCCTCGGCCGCAACATGACGCCGGAGCAGGTGCACGAGATCGCCCGCGGCCGGGTGTGGACCGGCGCGGACGCGGCGTCCATCGGCCTGGTCGATCACCTCGGCGGCCTCGACGACGCGGTGGCACTGGCCCGCCGCAAGGCCGGGCTGCCCGGCACCGCGCCGGCCCGCGGCTACCCGCGCACCACCCCGCTGGACCGGCTGCGGCGGCCGGAGTCGAGCGAGGACTACCACGCCGCGGGTGCCCGCCTGCTCACCGAGAACTGGGGCCCGGTGTGGCGGCTCGCGGCCGGCGCCGGGCTCGCGCCGGCCGGGCCGCTGCAGCTTCCTGTCCCCTGGACTTTTCAGTGACGCAGCGATCGGCCCCCGGTACCCCGGCCCCGCCGCCGGATGCCGTCCCCGGGGGCCAGATCGACCGGCTCGGCGAGGCACTGGCCTCGTTCGCCACCGGGGTCACGCTCGTCATGGTGGCCGACGGGCGGGACGACATCGGGACCACGGTCAGCGCGTTCTGCCCGGTGTCGTGGTCGCCGCCGCTCGTGCTGGTGTCGCTGATGGCCGGCTCCTATCCGGCCGAGGTGCTGGACCGGGTGGACCGGTTCGCGGTGACCGTGCTCAGCGCCGGCCAGCGCGCCCTGGCCGGGCGGTTCGCCGTGGCCGGCCGGCCGGGAGCGCGGGTGCTGCTGGAGGGCACGCCGCACCATCGCGGGGAGGCCTCCGGTGCGCTCATCCCCGCCGGCGGCCTGGCGGCACTGGAGTGCCAGGCCGTCCAGCGCCTCCCGGCGGGGGATCACCTGCTGGTCCTCGCGTCGGTACTGACCGTGCCGTATGTGGCGGACCGCGGCAGCCCGCTGATCAGGTTCGCCGGCCGCTACCCGGCGCTGGGCTGATCCGTCCCCCGGCCGCGGGCACCTGTCCTGTGGACCGGCCTGTGGAGTATCCGGTGGAGAAACGCCCGTCGCGGGGGACAACCCGGGGTTAACTGTGGATGGCTTGTGGACGGCCAAAGAATCTTGAAATTGCTGCCCGAAACCCCTTGTGCGGTCCGCCCGATCGGCGTAGAAATTCTCTCACCACCAGGGACGGTAACCGGCGAAGGGGAAACCCCGAGCCACCCGGCAAAGGACAACTCCGGGCCTTCGGGCAAGGGGAAGTCCGGCGCCACCGGCGAAGAGGAAACTCTGAGCCACCGGTATTAGGCGGACTTTGGGGCCTCTGGTCCCGGGGAAAGCCTGGTGCCACCGGTGCGGGGGAAACCCCAAACCACCTGGTAATGGGCATGCTCCGGGCCTTGCGTTTCGGGGAAGCCCGGCACCAGCGGTATTGGGCGGACACCAGGGCCTCTGGCCCCGGGGAAAGCCCGGTACCACCCGGCAAAGGGAAAACTTCAATGTGCGTGGCGGAGGGGCAACCCCGAGTTGCGTAAAGCGAAGAAAGCTCTGAGCCACCCGGCGCAGGGAAAACTTGGGCCCATTCGGCTTGGGGGAAACCCCGGTTGTTTGGCGATAAGAAAGCCTTGTGCCACCGGCTAAGGAAATACTTGGCGCCGCCTGGCTTGGGGGCAACCCCGGCTGGTTGGCGACGAGGAAGGCCTCAGCCACGGCACGGGGGAGATCCCGAGCCACCGGTGATCTGGTCGCGACCGGACCACCGGGCGCGTTCCTGGCCCTGGTAGGTGGTCGAGCGGCGCAAAGGACGCTGAGAAATCGGCGGGACGGTGCCGTGAGGCTGGGCGAGGCCCCTCCATCTCATACATGGAGGGGCCTCGTCTTTTGTCTACCCTGTCTGGTCCCATTGTGCCCGACCGGCCAAAACCGGGCCCGGACCGACACGCGGCCATTCCCGGCCGCGGCGGCACCGCTCAGCGCTTGTAGTGCAGTTCGAAGGCGCCGATATCGCAGGCCGGTCCCCACGGCCGCGACTCGCCCCGCTGGTCGGTGGGCGGGCAGGAGGAAGCCGCAGGCAGCCCGCCCGCGTTGACGGCGGGGCTCGACCGCGGCAAGCCTTGGGTCAGCGTCGGCCCGCCGTTGCCCGCCAGTGCCTTGAGCATCGGGTTCACGCCGGTCAGGTCGGTCTTCAGGGACAATCCGCAGGACGAGTCCGTGGACAGGTTGTAGCCGGCCGTCTCGCTCAGCGAGACGGCGCAATTGGGCGTCGTTCCGGTACCGGCCAGGATCGTCCCGGTGGCGGAATTGAAACCGCCGCCGGTGATCAGCCCCTGGCCCCCGGACAGCGTGTCGAACGAGAGGGTCAGGCTGCCGCCGAAGTTGTCGATCGCCCCCCGGCCGGGTGGCTGGGTGGTGTTGCCGGCGATGGTGCTGTCGTAGATGTTCAGCGTCCCGCCGCCGTCGATCTCGGCGACGGCGCCCACACCCTGGAACACCTTCCCGCCGGCCACGTTGCCGGCCAGGGTGCTGCCGCTGACCGTGATCTGCTGGTTGACGTCCAGGGCGCCGCCGTTGGCCTGCGCGTGGTTGCCGTCGAAGGTGGCGGCGATGATCGTCATGTTCAGGCCCGGGTAGTCCTCGGCCCCGCCGCCCGCGTCGGCGGTGTTGCCCGAGATCGTGCTGCCGGTGACCGTGCCCACGTTGAACAGCCCGCCGCCGATCGCGGCGCCGGCCGAGTTGCCGTCCACCTTGCTGCCGGCCAGGATCGCGGTGCCCTCGGCGGCGATGCCGCCCCCGCCGTTGCTGCCCCGGTTGCCGGTGATCGTGCTGCCCGTGACGTGCAGGACCAGGCCCGCCGCGGCGAGCCGAGCCGGGGTGCACCGGGGCGGCGCGCAGAGCCGCCGCGGCGCGACCGCGGCCTGGCCGGCGGCGGCCGGGTGGCCGTTCTGCCCGCTGAAGATCCCGCCGCCCTCGTTGCGGGTCACGTTGCCGGAGATCGTGCTCGACAGCACCACCACCGTGCCGGGCACGTTCTTCGGGCCGCCGTTCTGGATCCCGCCGCCGCCGAACTCGCCGCCGTTGTTGTCCGTGATCGTGCTGCCGGTGACCGTGAGCGTGCCGCCGGCGTTGGCCACACCGCCGCCCGCACCGGCCGTGTTGCCGGTCAGCGCGTCGTGGGACAGCGTCAGCACGCCCTGGCTGTAGATGCCGCCGCCGTAGGAGTTCGGCCCGGCCTTGCCGCCGGTGACTTCCAGGTTCTCCAGCAGGCCGGTGGTGCCCTTCCCGGCGACCGTCAGCACCCGGAACCTGCCCGTGGCCGCCACCACCGTGTTCGCGGCCCCGGCGCCGCCGACGGTGACGTTCAGCCGGCCCGTCGCGGTGCCGGCCGTGAGCGAGCCGAGCGTCAGGCCATAGGTACCGGCGGGAACCGTGATGGTCACCGTGCTCCCCGGCGGCGAGGCGTCCGCCTCCTCCAGCGCTGCCCGCAGCGTGCACTGCCCCGCGGTGTCGGCGCACTTGCCGTCGCCGGGGTGGGCGTCGTGGGCATCGGCGGTGGTGTTCACGGTGAAGCTCAGCGACGATGCCTGGCCCTGCGCCACGCCCGGCACCCAGGCGGCCAGGCCCGCGGTGAGCAGGCACGCACCCGTCCCGGCCGCGGCGAGACTGCGAAGGTGCCGGGCAGCCTCCCGGCCACGAAGGTTGCGGCTCATCCGAGCGCTCCCATCCAGGCATCCGGCGTTCCGGCTTCAGGCCTCCGGCTAAGGTCAGCTTCCCCGGCGGCCGGCGGTGGCACAAGAGTTCGTGCCTTAACGCCCGGTAACGCCGCGCGGCTCAGCCCGCAGGGAGCCGCCCCGCCACCAGTTCGCCGTCCCGCCACACGGCGGCGACCAGCGGCACGCCGGGCCGGTACGCCAGGTACACGTGCGACGGGGCGTCCAGCAGCACCAGGTCGGCGCGGGCGCCGGGGCGCAGGTGGCCGACGTCGCCGCGGCGCAGCGCCCGGGCGCCGCCCGCGGTCGCCGCGCAGACCGCCTCCTGCGTGGTCATCCGCATCTCCCGGACGGCCAGGGCGACGGCCAGCGGCATGCTGGAGGTGAAGCAGGACCCGGGGTTGCAGTCGGTGGCCAGGGCGACGGTGGCCCCCGCGTCGAGCAGCCGGCGGGCGTCCGGATACGGGTTACGGGTGGAGAACTCCACGCCGGGCAGCAGTGTGGCGACCGTGCCGCCGCCGGCCAGCGCGTCCACGTCGGCATCGGTCAGGTACGTGCAGTGGTCCGCGGACGCGGCGCCCAGTTCCACCGCGAGCCGCACGCCGGGCCCGGTACCGAGCTGGTTCGCGTGCACCCTGGGGATGAGGCCGGCGGCCTGCCCCGCGGTGAGCACCGCACGGGCCTCGTCCTGGCTGAACGCGCCGCGCTCGCAGAACACGTCCACCCACCGGGCCCGCGGCGCGCAGGCGGCGAGCATCGGGCCGCGGACCAGGTCCAGGTAGCCGTCCCGGTCGCCGGCGAACTCCGGGGGCACCACATGCGCGCCCAGGAACGTGACCTCGGGCGTGACCTCGGCGGCCA
Source organism: uncultured Actinomycetes bacterium (assembly GCA_963730235.1). Taxonomy (GTDB): domain Bacteria; phylum Actinomycetota; class Actinomycetes; order Streptosporangiales; family Streptosporangiaceae; genus DASXKD01. Next base: position 17,814 of record CAVSRH010000015.1, on the reverse strand, counting down.
GCGCCACGCTGCGGCTCTCGTCGGCCACCGTGAGCCCGTAGCCCGACTTGCATTCGAAGGTGGTGGTGCCCTGGGCCAGCATCTCCGCGGCCAGGGCGCGCAGGTTCGCCCGGAGTTGCCCGTCGCCGGCCGCGCCGGGTGGCCGCCACCGTGGTCGCGATGCCGCCCGCGTGGTAGGCGGTGCCCGCCATCCGGGCCGCGAATTCGGCGCTGCGCTCGCCCGCGAACACCAGGTGCGCGTGCGAGTCGACGAAGCCCGGCAGGACCGCCCGGCCGCCGCAGTCGATCCGGTGGTCCGTGGCGGGTGCCCGGCGGCCAGGGCCGGTCCAGGCCACCCGCGTCCCCTCGATCACCAGTGCCGCGTCCGGGATCGCCGCGAACGCACGCGGGCCAGCCGGGTCGCCGCCGTCGTTCGTTACCAGTTCAGCGATGCCGGTCAGCAGCACGCTCACGGCGCGGAGCCCGGCTCGCCGGGCTTGCGGGCCGTGCCCGGCTGGGTGCGGGGAAAGTTCAGCCCGGTGGTCCCGGTCACCGGGGCAGGTTTCGCCGGTTCTTTGGGCCGCCGCTCCCGGAAGATCCAGCCCGCCGCCACCCCGCCGGCCAGGCCGCCGATGTGCGCCTGCCAGCCGATCCCGGCCTTGGGCAGCAGCACGGTGAACTGGTAGGCGAAACAGAGCGCCATGATCGCCCCGATGATCATGTCGATGATGTGCCGGTCGAAGAATCCGCGGACCATGATGTAGCCGAAGTAGCCGAACACCACCCCGCTGGCACCCGCGCCCACGGTGCTCGGCGGCTCGGCGATCCAGGCGGTGAGCCCGCTGGTGAGCACGACGAGGACGGTCACGCCAATGAACTTCTTCACGCCCCGGTAGGCGGCGAGGAAACCGAAGATGAACAGCGGCCCCGAGTTCCCCTCGATGTGCGCCCAGCTGAAGTGCAGGAACGGCGCGGTGAGGATGTTGGGCAGGCTGCTGATGTGGCGCGGCTGGATCCCGTAGTTATAGGTGAGCTGGTAGTGGTCGGCCCAGTTCACGATCTGGATGATCCACAGGACGGCGAGGACACCGGCCATGACGAAGAACGCCTTGCGGGCCTCGGCGAGCACCGACTCCGCGTCGCCGGCCGCCAGGTCCCACCTCCCGCGGGACGCGGTGCGCTTCCCGCCCGGCGTCATGCTGCCGCTGCCTGTCGAGACCATGCAGGAAAGGTAACCGGATCCGGGACCCGGTGCTACTTCCGGCCGGCCACGAAGGTGCCCGGGTCGCCGGTAACGGTGCCAGTCTGTTGAGGTGAGCTTTTTCGACTCGATCCCGCAGCCGCTGGCGCCTGAGCCTGCCAGGCGGCGGCGCCCGGCATGGATTCGCTCGGATGCGGTGATCCCCGGGCTGGTCCCGGTGGAGATCGTGCTGGCCCGGACCGGCGAGGCGGCGGTGGCGCTAGGCGGTATCCGCGCTTACCCGAACGGGTTTGAGTTCACGCTCCATGCGCGCCTGCGCCGGGAAGATGAGACCGGGCCGGGGGACGCCGGCCTGCTTCTGGCGGCACGGCCGGCGGCGGGAGCCCAACGCGGGCCTGCGGCTGGGTGTGATGTTTGCCGACGGCCGCCGGGCGGCAGCCCCCGGTGCCCGCCCGCGCCCGGGTGACGATGCCGGTGCCGGGCGGCTGGTGCTCATGGAAAACGGCGGCGGCGGGAGCGCCCGCACCTGGGACGGTAACTTCTGGGTGTCCCCGCTGCCGCCGGATGGCCCGGTCACCTTCGTGGTGTCCTGGCCGGAGCGCGGGGTGGCCGAGACCCGGACGGAACTGGACGGCGCGGCGATCCGCGAGGCCGCGGGGCGGGCGGTGATCTTGTGGCCGGAGGAGCCGGAGTTCGAGCCCGGTGATCGCTATGCCTGGAGGAGCCAGGTGGTCACCAGGGGCACGCCCGATGACCCCGGGCCGGCCAGCCCCGGGGCCTAGGCTCGCCCCCCTCCTGCGAGCAGGGGTCAGGCGATTTCGATGGAGCGCTTGGCCAGGCCGAGCCAGAAGCCGTCGATGACCGTGCGCGCTCCGGACAGATCGCCCGGGGCGGCCCCGAGCGTGACGAACAGCGGCGCGAAGTGCTCCGTGCGCGGATGCGCGAGCCGGGCGGCGGGTGCCTTGTGCTGGAAGTCCAGCAGCGCGTCGAGGTCGCCGTGGGACAGCACCTCCTGGCCCCAGTGGTCGAACTCGGCCATCACGGGGGAGACCGAGCCGTCCATGCTCATCGCGCGCAGGTTGTGGGTGAAGAACCCGCTGCCCACGATGAGCACGCCGTCGTCACGCAGCGGGGCAAGCTTGCGCCCGATCTCGAATAGTTCCTTCGGGTCCAGGCTGGGCATCGAGATCTGCAGCACCGGCACGTCGGCCTGCGGGTACATCTCCACCAGGGGCACGTAGGCACCGTGGTCCAGGCCGCGGCCGGGCAGGTCCGCCACCGGCGTGCCCGGCCGCGCGGAGCAGCTTGCGGACGTCCCCGGCCAGCCCGGGCGCGCCGGGCGCGGGGTAGGTCACCTGGTAGTACCTGTCCGGGAAGCCCCAGAAGTCGTAGACCAGCGGCACGGTCTCGGTGGCGCCGAGCGCCAGCGGCGCGGCCTCCCAGTGGGCGGAGACCATGAGCACCGCGGCCGGCCTGGGCAGCGCGGCCGACCATCCGGCCAGCTGCCCGGTCCACAGGGCATCGTCGGCCAGTGGCGGCGCGCCGTGGCTGAGGTAGATCGCCGGCATCCGCCCGCCGTCCCAGCCACGCGGCGTCCCGGCCCCCGCCGCTGCGGTCATGTCCGACATCGCGATCCTCCTCGTTCCGGCCGCTCCACTCATTCTGCCCGGAACAACAGTTCAAATTTGAACTACATTCCCGCCCAGCTGAAGTGCGGCCACGGGGATGCGCGGCGCAGAGTGGGACACCGGACCACTGCCCCGCTGCGTTTGTGGTTGGTGGCGCACCATCCACATTCTGTGGTGCTGGATGGGCGAGCGAAGCACGGAACAAGCCTGCGAGAGGGCTGCCCTAGCCCTCACCCCCTCCCGAAGGCATACGGCATGGTCGTACTGGAGCAGGCGCATGGGCCCCGTCCAGCGGAGGCGCGGTTAGCTGTCCTATCGAGCCAAGGCCAATACGCAGACGGATACGGTTCACTAGGCACCGAATAAACAAGCCTCCGCATATTCACTCGTGTGGGTGGGTGACCGGGCGCGCTGCTCTGTGCGATGGTTGGGTCACCGCGGTAAGGACGGGCCTGGGCGGGTGGCGTGATGGCCAAGGTTTATGTGTCGTCCACGATCCTCGACCTGAAGCAGGAACGGCAGGCGGTGCTGGAATGGCTGCGGGGAGCGCGGCACCAGGCGGTAGACAGTTACCTGCCCGACAGCGAGACGGTGCGGGAAAGCTGCCTGGAGGACGTAGGCAGCTGTGACCTTTATGTGCTGATCCTTGGCCACCGATACGGGTTCCAGCCCGCCGATGGCAACCCGGGGGGCTTGTCAATCACCCAACTGGAATTCCGTCGGGCTGGTGACCGCGACATTCCGCGGATCGCGCTGGTGCGGACCAGCATTCCGGACGTGAGGCTCTCCGACATGGAGGACCCCGAGCGGGCGGCGCTGGTCTCGGCGTTCCGGGCCGAGGTCGCCCGGGAGGTGCGCCCGGCGGAGTTCAGCGACCTGCAGGGGCTGATCCAGGGGCTGAGCACCGGGGTGCTGGCCGCGCTGGAGAAGCTGGGTCAGCGGCCGGAGGGCCCACGGGCCGGGGACCCGGTGCTGCGGCTGCCTCCGCAAGTGCCGTTCCTGGCCGGGCGGGAGGAGTTGCTGGCCGACCTGGACGACCGGCTGGCCAGTGGCGAGGATTCGAGGCCGCGGGTGGTGGCGTTGTGTGGGCTGGGCGGCGCGGGAAAAACCTCGGTCGCGGTGGGGTACGCGCACCGACACCTGGGTGAGATGAGGGTGGCCTGGCAGCTACCGGCGGAGGATGCCACGGCGCTGGCGGCCGGTTTCGCCGAACTGGCGGCGCAGTTGGGTGTAGGCGGGGCAGCAGGGGGCGGGGACCCGGTGGCGGCGGTCCACTCGGCCCTGGCTGGCCACCGGGGGCAGTGGCTGCTGATCTTCGACAACGCTCCGGAGCAGGCAGCAGTGCGGGCCTTCTTGCCGCCGGCTGGGAACGGCCGGGTGCTGATCACGAGCCAAAGCGCGATCTGGCCGCCGGGCCAGGCAGTGGCCGTCCCGGTGCTGGGCACCGAGGTCGCGGCGGTGTTCTTGGTGAACCGGACCGGTGACCCGGACGGCCAAGCCGCCGCCGCGCTGGCGAAGGAACAGGGGGGACTGCCGCTGGCACTGGAACAGGCCGCCGCCTACATCGAGGCGACCGGGACCACCCTCGCCGGGTACCTGTCGCTGTTCCGGGACCGGCGGGCGGACCTGCTGGCCCGCGGCGAAACCCCGGGGCACCCGGCGGACTTGGCCGCCACCCTGGGACTGGCCTTGTCCCGGCTGGAGGCAGAGGCCCCGGCCGCGGCAGGGCTGCTGCGGCTGCTGGCCTGCCTGGCTCCCGAACCAGTGCCGCTGGCCCTGCTGCTGACCGACGCGCAGGCCGCCGGAAAGCCGGCCCCGGAGATCGCGGTGATGCTCGGGCCGCTGTTGGGCGACTCTGTTGCTCGTGGGGATGCGGTTGCGGCGCTGCGCCGCTACTCCCTGGTCAGCCTTGCGGGAGAAGGCCTGGTTCTGGTGCACCGCCTAGTCCAGGCCATCACTCTCGACCAGACACCCGCAGGCATCCGGCACCACTGGGAGCAGGCTGCTGCTGCCTTGGTCCAAGCCGCGATACCCGCCGACCCGCAACTGCCTGCGGCATGGCCGACGTATGCGGTGCTGCTGCCGCACGCCCGAGCTGTTCTTGACCTGACCGGCAGCGGGATGTTCCATCTCGCCCAGTTTCTTGGCTATAGCGGCAGCTATCTAACGGCGCGGGACCTTGCACAACTGATCACCGAGGCCCGAAACGGGGATGACAACTACGGTCCTGAGCACCCCGACACCCTAGCCGCCGGGTCCAGCCTGGCACGCTGGACCGGGGAGGCGGGGGATACGGCCGGGGCCCGCGACCAGTTGGCAGCGCTGCTGCCCATCCGCGAGCGGGTTTCTGGCCCCGAGCACCCGGACACCCTGGACGACCGGGCCGACCTCGCCAGCTGGACCGGGGAGGCAGGGGATGCGGCCGGGGCCCGCGACCAGTACGCAGCGCTGCTGCCCATCCGCGAGCGGGTGCTGGGCCCCGAGCACCCCGAGACCCTGACCACCCGCGGCAATCTCGCCTACTGGACCGGGGAGGCGGGGGATGCGGCCGGGGCCCGCGACCAGTTGGCAGCGCTGCTGCCCATCCGCGAGCGGGTTTCTGGCCCCGAGCACCCGTCCACCCTGACCGACCGGGGCAACCTCGCCGCTGGACCGGGGAGGCGGGGGATGCGGCCGGGGCCCGCGACCAGTACGCCGCGCTGCTGCCCATCCGCGAGCGGGTTTCTGGCCCCGAGCACCCCGACACTCTGACCGACCGGGGCAACCTCGTCGGCTGGACCGGGGAGGTAGGAGATGCGGCCGGGGCCCGCGACCAGTACGCCGCGCTGCTGCCCATCCGCGAGCGGGTGCTAGGCCCCGAGCACCCCGACACCCTGACCACCCGCGGCAACCTCGCCTACTGGACCGGGGAGGCGGGAGATGCGGCCGGGGCCCGCGACCAGTTCGCCGCGCTGCTGCCCATCCGCGAGCGGGTGCTAGGCCCCGAGCACCCCGACACCCTGACCCACCGGGGCAATCTCGCCCACTGGACCGGGGAGGCGGGGGATGCGGCCGGGGCCCGCGACCAGTTCGCCGCGCTGCTGCCCATCCGCGAGCGGGTGCTAGGCCCCGAGCACCCCGACACCTTGATCACCCGCGGCAACCTCGCCTACTGGACCGGGGAGGCCGGAGGCGGAGCTGAGTCGAGCGGGGAATAGCTACTGCTTATTGATCCGGTCCACCGCACCGAGCGACAGACCGCTGACCTAGTACTCCAACCGGACTTCGTGACCTGGCTGGGTGGGCGGGGTGGACGTGGAACGGCCACCGTTTGATGATCATGGTTTGTGACGACACATGATGACCTGACGGTGGCCGCTGAGGTCAGCGTAGACCCCGCCCGATGGCGGGAACAGTTCGAAGAGCTGATGAGGCGGATCGCAGGCCGGTTCGCCCGGGTGGAGCCGCGGCGCCGGGCGCGGGCGTTCGTGCTGGGGTTATTGTCGGGCCTGCGGCGCAAGAACTGCTGGACGATCGCCGAGCACGCCGGGGACGCCACCCCGGATGGGATGCAGCACCTGCTGGCCGGCGCCGGTGGGACGCCGATGCCGTGCGCGACGATGTGCGCGCCTATGTGGTGGAGCACCTGGGCGCCCCGGCTGCCGTGCTGGTCGTTGACGAAACGGGCGACGTCAAAAAGGGTGGGGCCAGTGCCGGCGTGCAGCGCCAGTACACCGGCACGGCCGGGCGGGTGGAGAACTGCCAGGTGGCGGTGTTCTTGTCCTACGCCTCACCAGCGGGGCACGCGCTGATCGACCGGGAGCTCTATCTGCCGAAGTCGTGGGCCGCTGATCCGGCCCGGTGCGCCGCGGCGGGCATCCCGGCCGGGACGGTGTTCGCGACCAAGCCGGCCCTGGCCCGGGCCATGATCGCACGGGCGCTGGATGCGGGCACCCCGGCGGCATGGGTCACCGGCGACGAGGTCTACGGCGCCGACCCGGGCCTGCGCGCGGACCTGGAAGCCCGTCAGACCGGATACGTGCTGGCGGTCGCCGCCACCCGCCAGGTCACCACTGCCGCGGGCCCTTGCCAGGCCCGCCAGATCGCCGCCCGCCTGCCCCGCCGGGCGTGGCAGCGGTACTCCGCCGGCCAGGGCGCCAAGGGCCACCGCTACTACGACTGGGCCTGGCTGGCCATCGGCCCTGGGCCGCCCGGTCACCGCTGGCTGCTGATCCGCCGCAACCGGCGCACCGGCGAGCTGGCGTTCTACCGCTGCTACAGCCCCCGCCACGTCCCGCTGCCCGCCCTGGTCAAGATCGCCGGGACCAGGTGGACCACAGAAGAGAATTTCCAAGCTGGCAAGGGCCTGGCAGGGCTGGATGAGCATCAGGTCCGCCGCTGGGGCTCCTGGTACCGGTGGACCACCCTGGCCATGCTCGCCCTGGCGTTCCTGTCCATCACCGCCGCCACCGAACACACCCGCCACCCGGCACCCGCCGGGCAGATCCCGCTGACCCGCAACGAAATCGCCAGCCTCTTCGCCGTCCTGATCATCCAGCCGGCGCACGACGCCCGGCACTGGCTGCGATGGTCTGCCTGGCGGCGGCACCGCCAGCACCGCGCTAAAACCTGCCACTACCAGCGGCAAGCCCGGCAACCATGAAGGTAACGATCTCCGGTTGGAGTACTAGTGCGCGCAAGTGGAGATCACTACGGTCTGGAACGGTGGCTTGTTCGTGTTCTCCGATCGTCGCCAGGGGACGGCAAGGGCCCCACCGAGTGTGACGCCACAGGTCTGTTGTCCACTCGACGATCAGGCGTCGGCCCTGGTCAGAGGGCGGCTAGATTGTACCTTTCTTCCTGACACCCTCTTTTGTGGTTGATGGCGCACCGACCACAAACAGATGCCCACGTGCCGGGCCGGACCGGGTAACTGAACATTCCCCGCGCCAGGTTCGTGGCAAGGTGTGATCCGCGGCGAGAGGGGGGCAAACCGTCATGGCAGCAACCGCGGGCGGCCCGGCGCGGCTGTCCCGCCGCCAGGTCATGGCCTCGGGCGCCCTGGCGGGCATCTCGTTGCTGGCCGACGGGTGCGCAAGCCCGTCGCGCGGCGATGCTGACCCGCCCAGGCTGCGGCTGACCACGACGTCAGACCTGACGACCACGCTGGCCTCGACGCCGCTGCCGCGGTTCGCCCCGGTCACTGCCGCGCCCGGTGATCTGACCGTCAGCCCGCATGAGGTTTTCCAGCCCTTCCTGGGCACGGGGGCGGCGCTGACCGATTCGGCGGCCTACGTGCTGACCCGCTACATGACCGCCGCGCGGCGGCGTGCCCTGCTGGCCGACCTGTTCTCGGCGTCCGGGCGCAACTGGCAGATGCTGCGGGTGTGCATGGGCTCGGCGGACTTCCGGTCCGAGGAGACCGGCTACACCTACGCCGACGGGCCCGCCGACCCGTCGCTGTCCCGGTTCTCCGTCGCCAGGGACACCGCGTTCATCACGCCGGTCATCAAGGAGATCCTGGCCATCAACCCGGCCGTCAGGATCCTCGCCACCCCCTGGACGCCGCCGGCCTGGATGCTGGCCAGCGGATCGTTCGAGTCCAGCGACTGCACCTTCGACAGCAGGTACATGGCGCCCTACGCGCAGTACTTCGTGAGGTTCATCAAGGCCTACCGGTCGCTGGGCATCCCCATCTGGGCCGTCACCGCGCAGAACGAGGCGGTGGATGGGACCTTCACCGCGCTCAGCCAGGCGCAGGAGAGCAACTTCATCGGGGCGCACCTGGGTCCCGCCCTGGCCGCGGCCGGCCTGGGCCACGTGAGGATCTTCGCCATGGACGACCAGTGGTCCAAGTTCCGCTACGGCCAGGCCGTGTACACGAGCCTCGCCGCGCAGCCGCACACCGCCGGCATCGCCTACCACGGATACGCGGGCAGCCCCGCGGTCATGAGCAGCGCCTACGGCGAGCAGCATCTGACCGAATGGCGGTCGCTGGTGACCGAGTCGCTGGCCACCACGATGGCCGGGATGGCGGGCGGCTACATCGCCGGCGGGGTGTCGAACGGGGCGCGGTCGGTGATCCTGTGGAACCTCGCCCTGGACCAGAACGGCGAGCCGAACGAGGACAAGCCCGGCCGGCGCGGCGTGGTGACGGTGAACAACACCACGGGGGCGGTCACGCTCAACCCGGAGTACTACGCACTGGCCCACCTGTCCATGTTCGCCAGGCCGGGCGCGCGCCGCTGCCTGTCACCGTCCTACGGCCCCGCCTACCGGGCCTACACGACCTATCCCTCGGACATCACCACGACGGCGCTGGCCAACCCCGACGGGTCCGTGGTGCTCTACGTCTACAACGGGGCGGCCAGCACCAGGAGGTTCCAGATCATCGACGCCAGGAGCCACACCGGGTTCACCGCTGCCATGGTCCCCGGCGAAGTGTCGACGTTCGTCTGGTAACGCCTGGTCAGGCGGGGCTGAGCAGGGGCGTGATGGCGGCGTCCAGGGCCGCGGGGACATCGTCCACGAGCAGGTGCCGGCCATCCGCCACCACATCCCGGCCGCTGATCACCACGTTGCGGACGTCCGCGGCGGAGCCGGCGAAGATCACCGACTCCAGGGCGCTGCCGGGCTGGGTGCCGGCCAGCCGCGGGGTGTCCAGCGCCACGGTCACCAGGTCCGCGATCGCGCCGGGCGCGATCTCGCCGGCCTCGGGCCAGCCGAGGCAGGCGTGCCCGGCCACGGTCGCCGCGACGGCCAGTTCCTGCGCGCGGAACGACCCGCGCCTGCCCCCCGCCAGCCGCTCCCCCATCTCCATCAGCCGCGCCTCCGCGAACGGGTCGATCACGGCGTGGCTGTCGCTGCCCAGGCTCAGCGGGCAGCCCGCGCCGGCCAGGGCCCTGGCCGGGCCGATCCCGTCGGCCAGGTCCGCCTCGGTGGTCGGGCAGAAGCAGGCCACGGTCCGGCTGCCGCCGAGCAGCCCGATGTCGCCGGAGGTGAGGTGGGTGGCGTGCACCATCGTGCTGCGCGGGCCCAGCGCGCCCGCCCGATCCAGCAGCCGGGCCGGGGTGACGCCGTAGGCGGCCAGGCAGGCCTCGTTCTCGGCGGGCTGCTCGGACAGGTGCGCGTGCAGCGGCGCGCCGTAGGCATGCGACCACGTGACCACCGGCCGCATCTGCTCCGGCGGCACGGCCCGCACCGAGTGGATCGCCACCCCGGCGCGGGCATGGCCGCCGAGCATCCCGTGCTCGTCGGCGCCAAGCTCCCCGGCCCGCTCCGCCCACCGCGCCGCGTCGCCGTCGCCGAACCGCTCCTGGACACCGGACAGCGCGACCGGTGCCCCGTCGGGGCCAAGCCCGCCGCGCAGGTAGCAGGTGTCCAGCAGGGTGATCCGCGGCCCCGCCTGCGCGGCCGCCTCGATCAGCGCCCGGCCCATCTGGTTGGGGTCGCGGTACCGGGCGCCGCCGGTGTCGTGGTGCAGGTAGTGGAACTCCCCCACGCAGGTGATCCCGGCCAGCGCCATCTCCGCGTAGACGGCCCTGGCCAGCGCCAGGTAGCTGTCCGGCTGCAGTCGCCCGGCGACCTGGTACATCCGCTCCCGCCAGGTCCAGAACGTGCCCTGCCCGGCCTGCACGGCGCCGCGCAGCGCGCGGTGGAACGCGTGCGAGTGCGCGTTCGCCAGCCCGGGCAGCGTGAATCCGGGCAGGCGCACCGTGCCCGGCGGGCAGGCCGCGGGCCCGGCGCCGGGGGTCACCGCGGTGAAATGCCGGCCGCTCGCCTCGATGAGCACCCCGGCATGCACCCCCCGCCCGGGCAGCCAGGCCAGGTCGGCATGCCAGCGGCGGACGCCGTCCGGGTCAGCCACGGCAGGCCAGGTCGGCAAGGACGGCGGCCAGCGCGGTCACGCCGGTGGCGCAGTCCCCCGGCTCCGCGTGCTCGGCGGGCGAATGCGAGACCCCGGTCGGGTTGCGCACGAACAACATGCCGGCCGGCACCTTCGCGGCCAGCACGCCGGCGTCATGACCGGCCCCGGTGGGCAGCACCGGGGCCGCGATCCCGGCGGCGGCCAGGCTGGCCACGAGCCGGTCGCGGAGCGCGGCATCGAACGCCACGGCGGGCGTGACCGACTCCCCGGCGCGGTCCAGGGCCACGCCGTGCGCCACGGCGGCGGTGCGGGCCTGCGTCAGCACGTCAGCCACGAGCGCGCGCAGCCGGGCCTCGTCCGGCGCGCGGGCGTCCAGCCAGGCGGTCACCGACGAACTGATCGCGTTCACCGCGCCCGGGTCCACGGTCAGCTTGCCGACCGTGGCCAGGGCCCCGTGCCGGGCGGCGGCCCCGCGTGCGGCCAGGACCGTGGCGGCAGCCGCCAGCATCGGGTCGCGCCGGTCGGCGAGCCTGGTGGTCCCGGCGTGGTCGGCCCGCCCGGTGAACGTCAGCCGCCACCGGCCGTGCGGCCAGATTCCCTCCGCCACCCCGATCGCCGCGCCGGTGTCCGCCAGGGCGCGGCCCTGCTCGATGTGCAGTTCGACGTAGGCGGCGATGCCCTCGACCAGCCCGGGATCCGGGCCGATCACCGCGGGATCCTGCCCGGCGGCGGTCATCGCGGCGGCGAGCGTGACGCCGGCGGCGTCGATGAGCGCCCGGGCCCGGTCCGGCTCGATGGCACCGGCCAGCAGCCGGCTGCCGAGGCAGGCCACGCCGAAGCGGGCCCCCTCCTCCTCGCTGAACGCGGCCACCGCCAGCGGCCGCACCGGCACCTCGCCGCGCTCGCGCAGCAGGTCCACCGCGGCGAACGCGGTCACCACCCCGAGCGGGCCGTCGTAGGCGCCGCCGTCCGGCACCGAGTCCAGGTGGCTCCCGGTGACCACGGCCCCGGCCGCTCCCGGATCCGCTGCCTGCGGCGGGTCCCACCACGCCCACAGGTTGCCGTTGCGGTCGGCGGCGGCCCTGAGGTTCCGTTCCGCAGCGGCAGCGAAGAACCAGCGGCGGCATTCCTCGTCCGCCGGCGTCCAGGAGAAGCGCCGGTAACCACCGCTGCCGTCGTCGCGGCCGACCGGGAGCAGCGACTCCCACAGCGCGGCGAAGCTCACGGCGGGCCCGCCGCGGTCACGACGTCTGGCCCTGGTACTCGTGCATGGGGACGCGCACGCCCCGGTCCCTGGCGACGCTGGCCGCCTCGTCGTACCCCGCGTCGGTGTGGCGGATCACGCCCATGCCGGGGTCGTTGGTGAGGACGCGCTCCAGTTTGGCCCCGGCCAGCGGGGTGCCGTCGGCGACACAGACCTGCCCGGCGTGGATGGACCGGCCGATGCCGACCCCGCCGCCGTGATGCACGCTCACCCAGGACGCGCCCGAGGCCGTGTTGACCAGGGCGTTCAGGATGGGCCAGTCGGCGATCGCGTCGGAACCGTCGGCCATGTCCTCGGTCTCCCGGTACGGCGAGGCGACCGAGCCGCAGTCCAGGTGGTCGCGGCCGAGCACGATCGGCGCGCGCACCTCGCCGCGGGCCACCAGGTCGTTGAACGCCAGCCCGGCCAGGTGCCGCTCGCCGTAGCCGAGCCAGCAGATCCGCGCGGGCAGCCCCTGGAAGTGCACCTTCTCCCTGGCCAGCCGGATCCACCGCGCCAGCGGCTCGTTGCCGGGGAACAGGTCCAGGATGGTCCGGTCGGTCACCGCGATGTCTTCCGGGTCGCCGGACAGCGCCGCCCACCGGAACGGCCCCTTGCCCTGGCAGAACAGCGGCCGGATGTAGGCGGGGACGAAGCCGGGGAAGGCGAACGCGCGCGAGTAGCCGGCCGCCTCCGCCTCACCGCGGATCGAGTTGCCGTAGTCGAACACCTCCGCGCCCGCGTCGAGGAAGCCGACCATCGCCTCGACGTGCGCGGCCATCGACTCGCGCGCCCGGGTGGTGAAACCCGCCGGGTCCTCGGCCCGCAGCGCCGCCATGTCCTCGAAGCTCACCCCGCGGGGCAGGTAGGTCAGCGGGTCGTGCGCCGAGGTCTGGTCGGTGACCACGTCGATCGGCGCGCCCATGGCGAGCATGGCCGGCACGAGGTCGGCGGCGTTGCCCAGCAGGCCGATCGACAGCGGCTCGCCCGCGTCCCGCGCCGCCTCCGCCCGGCGCAGCGCGTCGGACAGGTCGTCGGCGGCCACGTCCAGGTAGCCGTGCTCGATCCGCCGGGCGATACGGGACGGGTCGCAGTCGATGCAGATCGCGACCCCGCCGTTCATCGTCACCGCCAGCGGCTGCGCGCCGCCCATCCCGCCCAGGCCCGCGGTCAGCGTGATGGTGCCGGCCAGCGTGCCGCCGAACCGCTTCTCCGCCACCGCGGCGAACGTCTCGTAGGTGCCCTGCAGGATGCCCTGGGTGCCGATGTAGATCCAGGAACCGGCCGTCATCTGGCCGAACATGGTCAGCCCCAGCGACTCCAGCCGGCGGAACTCCTCCCAGGTCGCCCACTGCGGCACCAGCAGCGAGTTGGCGATGAGCACCCGCGGCGCCCACTCGTGCGTCCGCACCACGCCGACCGGCTTGCCGGACTGGACCAGCAAGGTTTCGTCTTCGGCCAGGCTTCTCAGGGTCAATACGATCGCGTCGTAGGCGGCCCAGCTCCGTGCCGCGCGCCCGGACCCGCCATAGACAACGAGCTGATCGGGGTGCTCGGCCACCTCGGGGTCAAGGTTGTTCATGAGCATCCGCATGGCGGCCTCCTGCGGCCAGCCCCGGCAGCTCAGGGCGGTGCCGCGCGGGGCGCGGACCGGGCGGGCACCGGGCGGCGAGCCAGCAGCGTTGGCGGAATCCATGACCCCTCCTCGTCGAGCGGGACGCCAGGCGCGGCAAGATCGTGCCCGGCACGCTCATCATCCTCCATCGGCCAGCTCTCCCATCGCGCCGGCGGGTCCCGGGCCCGTGGACCGAATCGGCGTGCGGCGTCATCTTCCGGCACGGGCCAGGCGTCGTAGTTCGGGAGACCTTGTGGCGAGCGAGGGCGGTGGCGCGGCAGCGCGCCGCGGCCCGGTGGTGAGCAGGAGGATGCGATGGGCACCGCGCCTATCTCGGGTATGGCCTGGCTGTGGCGCAGCGGCGCGGCGGTGCTGGCACTGGGCCTGCCAGCCGCGATGCTGGCCGGAACCGGGCAGGCCGCGGCCGCGGCGCACCCGGGCGGCCACCGGGTGGCCTGGCAGGCGGGGCCGGCGGGGACCATCTCGACGGTGGCGGGCGGCGTCGGCGGCCCGGCCCTGGCCACGAGGGTGCCGCTGGCGACCTGGCTGCCCGCGCCGGACACCCCGGTGGGGGAGCCCTGCAGCGCGGTGTTCGGTCACGGTCACCTGTACATCGGCGACGACATGATCCGCGCGGTGAACCCGGCCACCGACTACCTGACCACGATCGCGGGCAACGGCGGCGCCTCGTCCCCGCTGGGCGACGGCGGCCCCGCCACGCAGACCGCCCTGCAGGCGTGCGGCATAGCGGTGGACCACGCGGGCAACGTGGTTCTGGCCGACACCGGCACCCGGCGGATCCGGTGGTGGCGACCAGGCCGGGCACGTTCTACGGGCAGGCCATGACCGCCGGGGACATCTACACCGTGGCCGGTGACGGTGCCGATGCATTCGGCCGCTCGGGCGTGCCCGCGACGCAGACCTCGCTGTGGGGCCCCGGCGCCGTCGCGGTGGACCGGGCCGGGAACCTGCTGATCGCCGACTCGGGCGCGGCCCCCCGGGGGCACTTCGCGGGTTTCGGGGCCAGGGTCCAGGTGGTGGCGGTCACCACCGGCAGGTTCTACGGCAGGCAGATGACGGCCGGCGACATCTACACGATCGCCGGGAACCAGCAGGGGGTCACGTTCTCCGGCGATGGCGGCCCGGCGGCGCTGGCGGGGCTGGGGACCGGGATCGGCGGCGTCACGGTGGACCACTCGGGCAATGTCGTGGTCGGCGACTCGGCCGACCGGGTGCGCGTGGTCGCGGAGCACACCGGCACCTTCTACGGGCAGGCCATGACCAAGGGCGACATCTACACGGTGGCCGGCGACGGCACCATCGGCTACTCCGGCGACGGCGGCCCGGCCACCAGCGCCGAACTGTACGGCCCGGGCGGCGTGGCCGTGGATGGCGCCGGGAACCTGCTGATCGCCGACACCTTCAACCAGCGGGTCCGGGTGGTCGCCGCCACGTCGGGCAGCTTCTACGGGCAGGCGATGACCGCCGGGGACATCTACACGATCGCCGGCGACGGCCAGGGCGGCGCCACCGGCGACGGCGGCCCGGCCACCAGCGCCGCCGTCGGCGCACCGAACGGGGTGGCGGTGGACGGCTCGGGCAACGTGCTGATCGCGGGCGGCGGCCGGGTCCGGATGGTGGCCGAGACCTCCGGCACGTTCTATGACAAGCCGATGACGGCAGGCGACATCTACACGATCGCGGGCAACAGCGCGGATCTGTACTCCGGCGACCGCGGCCCCGCCACCAGGGCCGAGCTGAACTGAACGCCGGTAACCCGTCGTTCAACGGCACGGTGGCCGTGGACGGGTCGGGAAACCTGGTGATCGCCGACACCTTCAACGACCGGATCAGGGTGGCGGCGGCCAGCACCGGCACGTTCTACGGCGTCCCGATGACAGCCGGGAACATCTACACGGTGGCCGGGACCGGCGCCACGGGGTTCTCCGGCGACGGCGGCCCGGCCCTCGACGCCAAGCTCTTCGAGCCCCACGGCGTGACCGTCGACCCCGCGGGGAACCTGGTGCTCGCCGACACCAGCAACGGGCGCATCCGGGTCGTCGCGGCCAGCACCGGCACGTTCTACGGGCAGGCCATGACCGCGGGCGACATCTACACGGTGGCCGGCGGCGGTTCCAGCAGCGCCGACGGGCGTGCCGCCGCCCAGGCCGACCTGATCGGCCCGGACGGCACGGCGGTGGACAGCCACGGGAACCTGCTGATCGCGTCCGGCGACACCGTCGAGATCCGCGTGGTGGCGGGCAGCACCGGCTCGTTCTACGGGCGGGCCATGACCGCCGGGGACATCTACACGATCGCCGGCGACGGCCACCAGGGGTACTCCGGCGACGGCGGCCCGGCCACCAGCGCGGAACTCGGCTTCCCCACGGGGGTCGCCGTGGACGGCTCGGGCAACGTGCTGATCAACGACTTCAACAACAACGCGGTCCGGGTGGTGGCGGCCAGCACCGGCACGTTCTACGGGCGGGCCATGACCGCCGGCGACATCTACACGCTGGCCGGCGACGGGCACCCCGGGTTCGCCGGTGACGGCGGTCCCGCCGCGGGCTCGCAGCTCGACGACCCCGACGGCGTGGCGGTGGACAGTGCGGGGAACGTGGTGATCGCCGATGCCGGCAACAACCGGGTCCGCGTGGTGGCGGCCGGCACGGGCACGTTCTACGGCGTGCCGATGACGGCTGGGGACATCTACACGGTCGCGGGCACCGGTGCCGCCGGGCTGTCCGGCGACGGCGGCCCGGGAACGAGCGCGGAACTGTCCTGGCCCTCGTCGGTGGCCAGCGACGGCGGCAACCTGGTGATCGCCGACTCCCTGAACGAGCGGATCAGGCTCCTGTCCGGTTCCTAACGGCCGGAGCGGGCCAGAGCGCGGACGGCGCGCTGCCGGGTCACCCGTCCGGGTGGCGGGGCGGCGCGCTGCGCTAGTGGGCTGGGCAGGTTAGAACTGGGACCAGCCCGACCCGTCCCAGTGCAGGATCAGGGTGTGCGGGACATCGGCCACGCTGGTGTAATACTGGCCGACCGCCCAGACGTCGCTGGGACCGGTGGCGCCCATGCCGAGCAGGATCGAACTCTGGTTCGGGCCTGCGGGTCGGGGGTGGCCACCCGGGTCCACTTGGTGCCGTTCCAGTGCACCGCCACGGTCTGGTCGATGCAGTTGTAGACGCAATTCTTGGTGGCGGCGTACCCCACGGCCCAGACATCAGCCGGGCTGAAAGCGTCCACCCCGGTCAGCCCGCTGACGCCAATGATGGGCACGCCGGGCGAGGGCGGGGTCAGCACCGTCCAGCGGGTGCCGTCCCAGTGCCACGCCAGGTTATTGGCCCTCTGGGTGGTGTAGTAGCTCCCGATGGCCCACATGTCGGTGGCCGAGGGCGCGCTCAGCGAACTGACCCCGGCGTGGGACGCGGGCACCCCGCATGGCGTGGGCAGGAACGCCGTCAGCGCCCAGCTCGTGCCGTTCCAGCCGAAAGCCGCAGGCTTGTAGGTGTGCATGGCGGTCCGGTCATCCCCACGGCAGTGGCATCCGAGGCAGAGAAGCTCTTCACCCCGGTGAAGATGAACGCCGGGAGGGCGGTCACCTGCTGCCAGCTGGTGCCGTTCCAGTGCATCTCCAGGCCTGTCGCGGTGTTCGTCTGCTCGTGGTCGACCGCCCCGGCGGCCCAGCCGTCGGTGGCGGAGTCCATACTCAGCGAAGACAACGAGACGCCCAGAGACGTCGGGCTGGACCTGGGCACCCGCGTCCAGGCGGTGCCGTCCCAGTGCACAATCAGTGTCTTGGCCGAGTGCGTACGGCTGGCGAGACGACGCCTCGCCAACTGCCCAGACATCGGCGGGTACAGGGCCGGCACCGCATTCAGGGAAACGGCGGCGGGCAGGCCGGGGATCGTGGCCTGTGTCCACGTGGTGCCGTTCCAGTGCAGCACCCGGGCATGGTTCCCGACCGCCCAGGCGTCCGAGGCGGACAGCGCGCTCACGGCGTTGAGGGTGAACTTGAGGTCGGTGGCCGCGCCGGTGCGGGCCTGCGGGACGGCGGGCGCGGCAGCCGCCCCCAGCGTGAGCGTTAAGGCCGCGCCCACTGTGGAGCTGGCGAGGATCGGGCGCAGCTTGCCCGCCACGGAACGCACCAGCACGTGCTGATGCATGGCTACCGCCTTCCGCGGGGAAGTGTGATGGCCTAGCACTGGCCACGCTACGCGCGAAGGCCCGGTGGCGCAGGGGCAAATCCCGGCGTTTCCGCCACCGCACCGCGCCTGGTGCACCGGCCTGGCAGGTCAGCAC
>CAVSRH010000014.1:0-425378 GCA_963730235.1 uncultured Actinomycetes bacterium | reverse complement strand
ACGCGCCGTACTACCGCAAGCCCGGATGTCCGACCCAGGTGGGAGAGTGCGGGCAGGACCGGGCACCAGGGCACCGGTCACGCAGCGCCGTCACGCCGGCGCCGGGGAGGCACCGTGCCGGAGACATTCACGATCGTGCCCAGCGGCCCGTTCTCACTGGCGGAGGCCATCGCGTTCGGCTTCGGGCAGCGCGACGCCGCGGCGGGCGATGTCATGCGCCTGGCCTTCTGCCTGGACGGCTACCAGCACCAGGTCGGGGTCGAGGTGCGGCAGGACGGGGCCGGGGTGCACGGCACCGTCCACGGGCCCGGCGGCACGGACGTGGACGCGGTGCGCCGGCAGGTCGCGCGGGTGCTGTCGCTGGACCACGACGCCGCGGGGTTCCTGCAGGCAGGGGAGCACGATCCGGTGCTGCGCTCGGTTCAGGAGGCGGCGCCGGGGCTGCGCCCGACGCTGTTCTACTCCCCGTACGAGGCGGCCGCCTGGGCGGTGCTGAGCGTCCGGCGGCCACCGAAGCAGATGGCGGCCGTGCGGGAGCGGCTCGGCCGCGCCCACGGGGCCGTCTTCGACCTGGCCGGCGAGCAGCTCGCGGCGCTGCCCGCCCCAGCGCAGATGCTGCAGGTCGGGTCGTTCCCCGGTATCCCGGCGGACCGGATCGAACGGCTGCACGGCGTTGCCCGGGCGGCACAGCAGGGCCGGCTGGACGCGGCTCACCTGCTCGGCCTCGGTCCCGGCGAGGCCATGGTGCGGCTGCGGGAGATCCCGGGCATCGGGCCGTTCTACAGCGCCCTCATCGTGATCCGGGCGACTGGGTTCGCCGACGTGCTGCCCGTCGGCGAGCCGAAGCTCCTTACCTTGGTGGAACAGCTCTATAACCTTCCCGGCCCTGTTTCCGAGGGGGAACTGGAGGCCCTGGCCGAGGCCTGGAAACCGTTCCGGACCTGGGCGGCCGTCCTGATCCGCGCCGCCGCGCCGCGGGTCCTTGGCGACGAAGCGGCGCAATCCCGTGCCAATCCGGACGGGCGGCGGCGCCGAATGGGGAGCACGGTCGCCACCGGCGCGGCAGCCCCCCGCCGTGCCGATACGGTGCGCAGCTAGTAACGCGCGGTGCTGGCTGCCAACCCACCGCGCGGCACCGGCGACCCGATGGCGGGCAGCCCGGTTCCGGGTTGCCCGCCATCCCTTGTTCCCGGCGCCGGCCGCGCCCGGGCGGGGAGCGTGGCTGCTCCCGGCGCTGGGCGGGCCGGTCAGAGGTGGCGCTCAGATAACCAGCAAAGGCCGAGCCGCTTGTCAGCGGCCGTCCAGGTTTCCCACAGGTTTGGGACCGACTATCGGGGTGAGGCCACAGCAGACCCGTCCTTTCCGAGGGAGCCGATTCCCATGACCATGATCTCCGATCCGCCCACCTACACGGGCCAGGGGCAGCCACCGCCTGGCGCGCCGTGGTACGGTCCCACAGGTCCCGGCGGCCCCGGTGGTCCCTATGGCTACGGCGGCGGCGACGGCCATCAGCCGGTCCGGCGCTGGCGGCACCGCTTCGCCCTGGCCAGCGTCGCGGTCGTGGCGGGCCTCGGCAGCTTCTTCGCCGTGCAGGCCGCGACGGGCCCGTCCCAGTCCCCGGTGCTGACCACCAAGCAGATCGCCGCCCAGACCGACCCCGGCCTGGTGGACATCGTCTCCAACCTCAGCCTGCAGCAGGCCGAGTCGGCCGGCACCGGCCTGGTGCTGACGCCGTCGGGCGAGATCCTCACCAACAACCACGTCATCAAGGGCGCCACCGCGATCAGGGTCACCGACATCGGGAACGGCCACACCTACGCCGCGAAGGTCGTCGGCTACGACCAGACCCGCGACATCGCCGTCCTCCAGCTCACCGGCGCCTCCGGGCTGCAGACCGCGGCGCTCGGCGACTCGTCCACCGCGCAGGTCGGGAACAAGGTCGTCGCCCTCGGCAACGCGGGCGGCAAGGGCGGCACCCCGTCGGTCGCCGTCGGCCGGGTCGCCGGCCTGAACGCGTCGATCGTGGCCTCGGACGAGGGAGCGGGCACCTCCGAGCGGCTGAGCGGGCTCATCCACCACACCGCCCCCATCCAGCCGGGCGACTCGGGCGGCCCGCTGGTGAACACGGCCGGCAAGATTATCGGCATCGACACCGCCGCCTCCGGCTCGTCCGGGTTCCAGATCCAGCCCAGCAACAGCACCCAGGCGTTCGCGATCCCGATCAACGAGGCGGTCGGGCTCGCCCAGCAGATCGACGCGCACCAGGCCTCGGCCACCATCCACATAGGCGCCACCGGGCTGCTCGGCGTCGGCGTCGAGTCCGCGCAGCAGGCCTCGTCCAGCGGCATCACGGCCGGCTCCGGCGCGGTGGTCGAGCAGGCCCTGCCCGGGACGCCCGCGGCCCGCGCCGGGATCACCGGCGGAGACGTGATCGTCGCGGCCGGCGGCCAGCGGGTCACGTCCCCGTCCGGCCTGCAGGCGGCCCTGGAGCGCTTCCACCCAGGGAACAGCGTCAGCATCACCTGGACCGACCAGTCCGGCCAGACCCACTCGGCCTCGCTGATCCTGGCCAACGGCCCGGCCCAGTAACCAACCGGTACCAGGCACCCCGGCCACCGTCACCCGACGGCGGCCGGGGTGTTTTGTCGGGCCCGGCAGGCGCGGCGTTAGTTGAGCACGCGGCGGGTGAAGGTCCTGGTGCCGAGGTAGCCGAAGATCACGGTGCCGCCGACAAGCACGGTCAGGATCGCCCACATCGCCATATGCCCGGTCCCGGGGGTGAGCACCGCGCGCAGTCCCTCGGACATGTACACCATCGGGTTGACCAGGACGAGGTACTGCAGCCACCGGATGTGGTGCAGCGCCGACCACGGGTAGTACACGCAGCCCAGCATCGTGGCCGGCAGCAGGATCACCGCGAACAGCATCTGCATCTTGCGCGGGTCCATCATGGTGCCGAGCAGCAGCCCGAGGGACGCGGTGAGCAGCGACGCGGTGATGAGGATGACCGCGAGCAGCAGCCAGTTGGTGACGTGCACGTGTGGTGCCTGGCCGGCCGCGTGGACCACCAGGACGATTGGGAACACGATCAGTGCGCCGATGAACGACTGCGCCGCACCGGCGGTGATCTTCTGCATCGCCAGGACGCCGATGGGCACCGGGGCCAGCGCCCGGTCCTCGATGGTGCGCTGCCAGGAGAACTCCATGACCAGCGGGAAGGTCACCGCCATGATCCCCTGCATGAGCAGCATGGAGGCCATCAGCCCCGGCACCAGGATCGTCGCGAAGTTCACGCTGCTGGCGGCGCCGGCCGCCGCCGCGCCGCCCGCCCCGGCCGCGGTGGACGCGCCGCCCCCGAACATGAAGCCGCCGCCGATCTTGGGCATCACGTAGGTGAACACGAAGACGAACAGCAGCGGCTGCATGACCGCACGGGTGAACGTCCCGATGGCGTTGCGGCGCAGCACCCGGAACTCCCGTGCCATCATCGCCGCGAACGTCTTGCCCAGCGTCGGCTGCGGCACCGGCGCCTCGGCGATCAGGGCCGCGATGCCCGGTGCGGTGCCCGGCCCGGCCGCCCCGGCGCGGCCGGCGTCACCGGCCGGGGGCGTCATCGTGGGTGTTGTCGATGTCATTCCCGGTACTCCCGTCCGGTCAGGTTGAGAAAGACCGTCTCCAGGCTGGGCTTGAGCTGGGCCGCGTCCCGCACGGTCAGGCCGGCCCGGGACCCGGCGGCCACCAGTTCACCGAGCACGCCGTCCGGCTCGGAGGCGAACACCCGGATCCGGTCGTCGTCGGTTTCCACCCTCCCGACGCCCGGCCGGCCGGCCAGGCCGGTGGCCTCGGCCAGGCCATCGGGCACGGCGCCCTCGTACCTGACGGTGATCACCGTGTCCGCGCCGGTGCCTTCCTTCAGTTCATCCACCGTGCCGGAGGCCAGCACCTCGCCGTGGTCCACCACGGCGATCCGGTCGCAGAGCGCCTCGGCTTCCTCCATGTAGTGGGTGGTGAGCAGGATGCTCTGGCCCTGGTCGTGCAGCACCCGCAGGATGTCCCAGAGGTTCACCCGGGTTTGCGGGTCGAGTCCGGCCGTGGGCTCGTCCAGGAACAGCACCTCCGGCCGATGCACCAGGGCGCGGGCGATCAGCAGCCGCCGGGCCTGCCCGCCGGACAGGTCGGTGGCCATCGCCTTGCGCCGGTCGCCGAGCCCGAAGGCGTCGATGAGCTGCCCGGCGCGCCGGGTCGCCTCGCGGGTCCCCAGGCCGAAGAACCGGCTGCGGAACTCCAGGTTTTCGGCGACGGTGAGCTGCATGTCCAGGGTGTTGTTCTGGGTCACCACGCCGATCCGGCGCTTCACCCCGACCGGGTCGGCGACCACGTCGATGCCGGCCACCCAGGCCCGCCCGCCGGTGGGCAGCACCAGCGTGGTGAGCATGCCGATCGTGGTGGACTTGCCCGCGCCGTTCGGGCCGAGCAGGCCGAACAGTTCCCCGGAGGGCACGTTCAGGTCGATGCCGCGAACCGCGGGCACGTCGCCGCGGGTGGTCTTGTAGGTCTTGCGCAGGTCTTCGGTGCGGATCGCGGCACCCGCGGCCGGCTCGGCCCCGGACGCCGGGCCCGTGCCCGGCGCGGGTCCTGCCCCGGGCACCTGCCCCGCGGACCGCGGTGCCTGCGTGGCGCTGTCGGTCACTGACCGCGCTCCTCTCGTATCAGCGTGCCGAACCTTTCGATGGTGTCCACCAGGAATTTCCTGATCACCGGCTCGTCGGCCGGGTCCACATAGCCGAAGGCGCCCTGCCATTTCGGCCCGACCAGCGAGATCGCTTCCCCGACCTTCTGCCGCCCGGCTTCGGTGAGGTACAACCTGACGACGCGGCGGTCGGCGGGCTCGCGGCGGCGCTCTATGTAGCCGTCGCGGACCAGGGTGTCCGCCACCGAGGTCACGGTGCCGGGCGTCCACCAGCCCCGGGCGGCGACCTCGCTCGACTTCAGCCCGTCGCGGGCCGCCAGCAGCCGCAGCAGGCCGAGGCCGGCCGGGCTGATCCCGGTGCCCTGCGCGGTGCAGCCGATGAACGTGCCGAGCAGGCGCGCCGCGACCGAGACCAGCGCGGGCAACGGTGCGTCCGACGGTGGCCGGGCGTCGTCGTCACCCCACACCCAGCCGGCCTGTTCGGTGATCATGTGGCCAGCATGCCCGGAGCGCTACTTTGCAGTCAAATCATTTGGAGTCAAAGTAGTTTCGCTGCGAGCGCAACGGCCGGGCGCCTACCCGTTGTCCACGACGATGCCCAGGGTCTCGGCGAGCAGCGGTGCCATCGCCGTGAGCTGCGCGGGCGTCACGATCGCGCCGCGCAGCGAGGCCGCGTCGGTGAGGATCCCAAGTTCTGCCCCGCGCAGGTCCACCTGGTCCAGCGTGGTCTGCGCGAGGGTGACCGCGGTCAGCCGGGAGTCACCGAACGAGGTGCGGGTGAGGGTGGCCCCGGCGAAGTCCACGTCCCGCAGCAGGCAGTTGTCGAAGACCACCTCGGTCAGCTCGGCGCCGCGGAAGTTCACCGAATCGAGCTTGCAGCCGTGCAGGGTCACCCGGTGCAGCCGCGCGCCGAACGCCTCGGCACCGGCCCAGGCACTGCCGATCAGCGTCGCGTCCGTCCACTCGGTCTCCGCCAGGCCGGTCCCGGTGAAGGCGACGTCGCGCAGCCAGGCCGAGGCGAACCGGGCCTGCCTGAGCGCGCCGCCGGCGAACGTCACACCGGTGAAGGCGCACTCCAGGAAGCGGCTGTCCGGGGCGCTGGCATCGGCGAACGTGGCCTTGTCGAAATGCTCGCAGTCGTAGTCACCGCGCGGCATCAGGGCGCCCTTGTGCGCCCGGAGGGCCGCGGCGAACGGAAGATCGGCCAGTTCCTGCCAGGACATGGCACCCATGATGGACCACGAGCGGCCTGCGGCTCAGCAGCGGCCGTGGGCGCGCAGGGTGCGCAGCGCGGCCACCGTCATGTGCCCGGGCCACTCCCGCGCCGCGGCCGGCGACCAGGCCATCCAGTTGAACGCCCAGCTGCCGTCGGGCTGCTGGGCCGCGGCAAGGTGGTCCAGGCCCGCGTCGATCACCTGCTGGTCGAACAGGGCGCGGGCCAGCGAGCCGGGCAGCGGCGCGAAGTCCAGCGGGTAGTGGACCTCGCCCGGGGTCTCCGGATCCAGCGCCACCATGCCACCGTCGAAGATCATCGGCCCGATCTTCTCCATGGCCGCGCGGGCCCGGTCCCGGTCCGGCACGTGGTCCAGGAACCAGAACAGCGCGCGCATGTCATAGGGGCCCACGTCGGCCAGCGTGTCGATGCGGGCCCAGAGCAGCTCGGTGGCCTGGCTGAGCCACGGGTGCGCCGCACCCCCACCCGCCTCCCCATCCCCCTTCACGGCCGCCGCCGCGTGCAGCGTGCCGGCCAGCAGCCCGGTGCAGATCGGCGAGGCCGGGCCGCCTTCTTCCGGCACCCACCACGGGGCGTGCGGCCAGCCCTCGATGCCCGGGTCCACGAACACCGCACCGCCCCCGGCGGGGGCGTGCGCGGCGAGCCAGCCGCAGGCACCGTCGGCCAGGGCGGTATCCCACGCGCCGGCTTCCAGCAGGACCTGCAGCGCGAAGTCGATGGCCAGCGGCTGGCTGCCGGGGCAGCGGCCGTCGGGCTCCAGCGCGTGGCCGAACCCGCCGTCGGGGTTGCGGTAGGCGGCGACGGCGTCACGGACCGGGCCGGCGTCACCGCCGCGGAACAGGCGCTCGAACCTCCGCTGTTCGAGCACGCGGGCGTTCGCGGCCAGGAATTGCTCCGCCGCTTCGATGTCTGGTGAGGTCATGCGGCCTAGCTGATCATGGCGCCGGTGCCGCCGTCTTGAACTAAACGGACAGCCCGGTGCGAGACTGGTTCCCATGGACTGGGGCCCGGGCTACCGGGAGCAGCCGCCCCCGGCGGGCCTGCTCCCGTCGGTGGCGTGCCTGTGGGCGCGGGTCGTCGGGCCCGGGGCAGACGCCGTCGCCGCGGTGCTGCCGGACGCCTGCGTGGACCTCATCTGGGAGCAGGGCCACGGCGTTTTCGTGGCCGGGCCGGACACCGGGCCGGCGCCGTCGGTGTCGCCCGCGGGCACGGTCTTCGCCGCGCTGCGGTTCGCCCCCGGCGCGGCCGGGCCCGCGCTGGGGCTGCCCATGTCGGAACTGCTGAACCAGCGGGTGGACGCGGCCGACCTGGGCACCGGGCCCGGCGCGGAACTGGCCCGTGCGCTGCCGGGGTCGCTGGAGCCGGCGCAGGCGCTGCGGGTGCTGACCCGGATGGCCGGGGCGATGACCGGCGAAGGGGCGGCCGATCCGCTGGCCGCGCGCGCCGCGCGGCTGCTGCGGCACCCGGGCGCCCGGGCCGAGGGCATCGCGGAGCGGCTGGACGTCAGCGAGCGCCAGTTGCGGCGGCGCTGCCAGGCCGCCGTCGGCTACGGCCCCGCCACACTGCGCCGGGTGCTCCGGTTCCGGCGGTTCGTGTCCTGGGCCGATGCCGGGGCACCCGGCGGCGACCTGGCCACCGTCGCGGCCGAACTGGGTTACGCCGACCAGGCCCATCTCACCAGGGAGTGCACCCGGCTGGCGGGCCAGACCCCCACCGCGCTGATCGCCGCCCGGCGGCCTGCCGCGCCGCAGCGATGATTGTCGGCGGGCCGGCTCGTCTGCCCTAACGAAGCGCCGACCGCGCTGGGGGCGCCAGCCCCGCCGGACGACCGGAGATGAGGCAGTGCCATGACGACCCCGGTAACCACCCTGGACGAGCGCTTCAGCGAGCCGGACGCGGCCGCCACCAGCTGGGATCAGACCCGCCGGGCACTGGAGGAGGCCGAACTCTTCTGGGTCACCACGATCCGGGCCGGCGGCCGGCCGCACATGTCCCCGCTGGTGGCCGTCTGGTCCGACGGTGCGCTGTACTTCTGTACCGGTGCCGACGAGCAGAAGGCGGTCAACCTGCGCGGCAACCCGCACGTGATCCTGAGCACCGGGAGCAACACCTGGGACCGGGGCCTGGACGTGGTGGTCGAGGGAGACGCGGTCCGGGTCACCGACGAGGCCACGCTCGGGCGCCTTGCCGAGGCGTGGACGGCGAAGTGGGACGGCCGCTGGCACTACCAGGTGCGCGACGGCGCCTTCCGGCACCCCGGCGCCGACGACCCCGTCCTGGTGTTCGCGGTCCGGCCGGCCAAGATTCTCGCGTTCGGCAAGGGCGCGTTCAGCCACACCAGGCACCGCTTCTAGCTGGATACTGGGCGGTGGCCGGCGGGGACGAGGAGGACTGTGATGCCGTTCTGCACGCTCGTCGAGTTCGAGTGGGATGAGTCGTTCGGCCGGGAGCAGTTCACCGCCGCCCTCGGCGAGCCCAGCCCCGACGGCGAGCTGCCAGCGGGCTGCCTGAGCCGGATCACCAGCGTCGATGACGCCGGCGCGCGGGTCATCGAGGTGTGGCGGTCCGGCGAGGACGCGCGCGCGTTCGCCGAGCAGAGCCGGCCCGTGCTGGCCGCGGCGCAGCTTCCGGCGCCCGCCCGGGTGGCCGGCTTCGAGGTCACCAGCTACCGCGTGGCCGGGGGGTAGCTCGCAGCCGTGCGCGCTGAATACGAGCTAGCCTGCGGCTGCTGAGCCCAGGACGTGAGTGACCCGGTCGGCGGCGCGGGTCACCTCGGCGGCCGGGGCGATGCGGCTGGCCCAGGGCCACCAGAACCAGCACCCGGCGCCGGGCAGGGGCGCCACGAGGACGTGATCGTTCAGCGCCGTCACCTGCGGGTCCGGGTTCTGCACGAACAGGGCCGGGCGGCTGCCCTCCGGCTCCAGCAGGCTGGTGATCCACCCGCGGCCGGTCAACTCCTGGCGCAGATCTTCAAGGTGCGATACGGGATCGCGGTGGCCGGGGCAGCACATTCGGTGCACTCCTCGCGGGGTTTGACTTGATGCCCCCAAGGGTTCCGCGTGGCCGCTACCTTCGGGAAGTGAATCGTCACACACCGTTAACATGTGTGGGTGCGCGGCGGGACTGTCAGCTCAGCAGCCAAGCAGTAAGGAACCGACCGTGGGCCGTGACGGACAGGTCAGCGCGCTCGCGCTGTTCTCCGGGGAACTGCGGCAGGCCCGCTCGCGGGCCGGGCTCACCCAGGACCAGCTTGCCGAGAAACTGGCGTACAGCACCTCGCTCGTCGCGCACGTGGAGACCGGGAGCCGGGCGCCCAGCCTGGACTTCGCGGCCCGCGCCGACCAGGCGCTCGGCACCGGCGGGCTGCTCACCCGGCTGCAGCCGTTCGTGCGCGCCGAGGCCTACCCGGCCTGGTTCCGTGACTGGGTGGAGATCGAGCGCGAGGCGACCTCGCTGCGCTGGTTCGAGCCGCTGCTGGTGCCCGGCCTGCTGCAAACCGAGGAATACGCCAGGGCGGTGCTCGCCGCGGCGCACCCGGCGGCCGCCGACGGCGAGGTGGACCGGCTGGTCGGCGCCCGGATGGACCGGCAGGCGATCCTGGCCAGGGACGACCCGCCGCTGCTGTGGCTGATCGTGGACGAGGGCGCGCTCACCCGGCCGGTCGGCGGGGCCGGCGTGATGCGGGACCAGATCGCCCGGCTGATCGCGGCGGCACACCAGCCGAAGGTCGTGCTCCAGGTGCTGCCCGCCGCGGCGGGCGCGCACCCCGGGCTCGCCGGGCAGTTCGTCATCGCCGGCTTCGACGGTGCCGCAGACGTCGCCTACCTGGACAATGCCCTGGCCGGCCAGGTGGTGGAGCGTGCCGACGACGTGGCCAGGGTGACCTTGCTGTACGACATACTGAAAGCTGAGGCGCTGCCCCGGCAGGCCTCCATCGATCTGGCGAGG
This sequence comes from uncultured Actinomycetes bacterium, assembly GCA_963730235.1. Taxonomy (GTDB): domain Bacteria; phylum Actinomycetota; class Actinomycetes; order Streptosporangiales; family Streptosporangiaceae; genus DASXKD01. Next base: position 415,506 of record CAVSRH010000014.1, on the reverse strand, counting down.
AAGGCGATCGAGAGATGGACCTGACCGGTGCCGCCTGGCGCAAGTCGTCCTTCAGCAGCGGGAACGGCGGGGCCTGCGTAGAGGTCGCGGCCGTACCCGGTGCCACGGGGGACAGCGGCCGCGTGGTTGCCCTGCGCGACAGCAAGGACCCCGCCGGGCCCGTCCTGGTGTTCACCGCGGACGCGTGGCAGGCGTTCCTGGCGGGCGTCCGCAGGGGTCACTGAGCCACTACTCGGGCCAGGGCAGGCCGGCCATGTCGGCGGCGGCACGAAGCCCCCTGGTCGCTCCCGGCGGCACCGGCGGCAGGATCAGGCAGTGGCAGCCGACGCAGATGGAGCCGGAGTCGGCGACCCGGTTGTTGCCGACCATGAGGGTCTGCTCGGGGGACACACCGAGCCGTTCGCAGGCGGTCAGGAACGGCTCCGGCGCGGGCTTGGCGATGCCCAGGTCGCAGGACAGCACGAACGCGCTGATGAAGGCGTCCAGGCCGGTCGCCGCGTAGCCCTTGTCGATGCTCCAGCCGGTGTTGCTGACGATCCCGATGGGCAGCCCCGCGCTGCTGAACGCCTTCAGCACCGCCGGGGTGTCCGGGTAGGGGACCATGGTCAGCGGGCTGGTCTTCCACTCGTCGTACATCAGCTCGGCCAGGCCGGGGGCGATCTCCTCGAACGGCGCGTAGCCGGCCACGTAGGCCTCGCGGTGGTCGGCGCGGGACAGGTTCCGGCGCAGCCGTTTCTCGGCCATCAGCGACCGGCTGTGCTCCCGGGACCGGCGCCAGTTCCTGGCCGCCTCCTCCTCGGAGATGTCCACGCCCAGCCGGGCGGCGAGGGTGCGGACCATGGCCACCGGCGAGCTGCGGTGGGTCAGGGTGCCGCCGTTGTCGAACAGGACTGCGTCGAAGCGCATCGGGCCTCCGTTCATCCGTAGTAGCGGGCGCCGATGCCGAGGTGATTGAGCACGAGCGCGCCGACCACGAGCGTGGCGAGGATCGCGTAACCCCAGATGTCCACGGCGGTGGTCCTGTGTACCCGGAGCGAGCCGCGCCGCTTGACCGCGCCGAAGCCGCGCGCGTCGGCCACCATCGCCATGGTCGTGGTGCCGCGCAGGGTGCCGACCAGCAGCGGCACCGTCACCAGCACCACGCACCGGCACAGCCGCCCGACATAGTCAGGCCAGCGCCGGACCTGGTACCAGCGCGGCCGGGACATCTCGTAGCCGCGCAGTTCCACGGCGCGCAGCACCAGGTGGGTCCGGGCGATCATCTCCGGCAGGAACCGGAGCGCGGCCGTCAGCGCGAAGCCGACCTGCGGCGGCGCACGGAACCGCTCGAACGCCCAGGTGAAGTCGCCGACGTCGGTGCTGATCAGGATCAGCATCGAGGTGGACACGGTCACCAGCACCCGGGAGGTCTGCTGCAGGCCGAAGATCATGCCGTAGGTGGTGATGCCCGGCGAGCCGAGCCAGGCCAGGGTCCACGGGAACTGGTAGATGTAATGGATCGGCGGTGGCGGCAGGTAGTACATGCCCTGCCCCCAGAACCCGGCGATCGCCGGGCCGATGATCATCACCATCAGGACCCTGATCTTCGCCTTGGACGGGCGCAGCCAGAACCACGGCAGGATCGTCAGCCCGAACACGATCAGCATGAACTTCCAGGTGAACAGGATGCTCAGAATGCCCATCCCGACCGGGTAGAGCACCTTGAGCCGCGGGTCGAGCTTGTGCAGCGGGGTGTCCCTGGCCTCGTAGGTGACCAGCGTGCGCAGCCCGGACAGGCCGACCAGCTTGATGAAGGCGACCGGCAGCAACAGCGGCACGGCGAAGATCAGCAGGTAGGCGATGATCGTCTGGACGAGCAGCGAGTGCATCACGGCCGCAGCGCTCCCGTCCCCGGGGAGCCGGCCCGCGCCGTGCCCGGCCGGTGCGCGAGCACCGCGGCGGCCAGGCCGTCCACGTCCAGCAGCACACAGGTCGCGGCCGGCCCGAGCAGGGCGGACTGGAGCCGGGCCAGCGGCGGCGCCAGCACCCCCCACCGGGCCAGTTCCCCGGCTGCCGCGAACACCTGGCTGGCCGGCCCGTCCATCCGGACCCGGCCCTCGCCGAGCAGCACCACGCGGGCCGCGCGGCTGGCCAGCCCGCGGATGTCGTGGGTGACGGTGACGATGGTGATGCCGGTGCGGGCCCGGACCCGGTCCAGCAGCCGCAGGAACGCGCGCATGTGATCGGCGTCCTGGCCGGTGGTGGGCTCGTCGAGGACGAGCACGCCGGGCGCGCCGACCAGCAGCGCCGCGAGGGCCAGCCGTTGCCTGCCGCCCTGGCTCAGCTCCCACGGGCTGTCCGCCTCGCGGCCGGCGAAGTCGAAGAACTCGATCGCCTCCGCCACATCCAGCACCGGGTTCTTGGGCCGGGCGCGGAACCGGAAGCCGAACTCCAGTTCCTTCAGCACAGTCGTCTCGAACAGCATGTCGTCGGCCGACTGGAGCAGCAGCGCGACCTGCGCCGCATGCTCGAACACCTTGCCCGGCCTGACCGGCTGGCCGCGGAACCGGACCGCCCGGTGCTGGGCGTGCCCAGGCCGACCGTCAGGCCGGTCAGCGTCGACTTCCCGGATCCGTTCGCGCCGATCAGCGCGACCCATTCCCCCTCGTCCACGGCCAGCGTCACGTCGTCGACCGCGCGCTTGCCGTCGAACTCGACGCTGACGCCGTCCCACGCCAGCACCGGCGGCCCGGCGGCGGCCGGCGCGGCCCTGGCACGGGGCGCGCGCTGCGCCGCGGCCGCCGCCAGCGCCACCTCGAACCAGGTGTCCTTCAGCTGACCGGCCGCCTCCTCGACCGACAGCGGCAGCACCGGGCCGAACGCCCCGGGGACCGCGTGCGCCAGCCGGGCCATGTCCGGGACGCCGACGCCGACGGCCTGCCAGGGCCGCGGATCCGCCCAGGCGGTACGCGGCGGCTGGTCCAGCAGCACCCGGCCGTCGTCCATCAGCACCACCCGGTCGGCCCACGCTGCCACCTCGTCCACCCGGTGCTCGATGACGATCACGCCGGTCCCGCCGTGGCGGGCCAGCCGCTGCAGGGTGCCGAGCACCTCCTGCGCGCCGACCGGGTCGAGGTCGGACAGCGGCTCGTCGAGCACCAGCACCCGGGGCCGCATGGCCAGCGTCGCGACGATCGCGGTGCGCTGCTTCTGGCCGCCGGACAGCGTCACCACCGCGGCCTTGCGCATCCCGGCCATCCCGGTCACGTCCAGGCACCAGTCCACCCGGGCGGCGATCTCCGGCTGCGGCAGCGCCAGGTTCTCCGGCCCGAACGCGACCTCCGACTGCACCGTCTGGTTGATCAGCTGCAGGTTCGGGTTCTGGAACACCATGCCGACGAACTGCGCCGCCTCGTGCGGCTTGAGGCCGCTCAGCGGGGCGCCGCCGAACGTGACCCGGCCGCGCAGTTCGCCGTGCACCCGGGAGGGGATCAGCCCGCACAGCGCCAGGGCCAGGGTGGATTTGCCGCACCCGGACGCGCCGGTGACCAGCACCACCTCGCCGGGGCTGACCTGCAGGTCCACGTGCCGCAGCGCCGCGCGGGCGGCGCCGAGATAGGCGAACGACACGTCCTCCGCGCGCAGTCCGCCGTCGGCGCGGGCCGGGGTCACGCCTGCGACGCCGTCCGGCCGGACGGCCCTGGCTGCTCGCTCGCAGGCGGATCTCCCGCCGTCCGCCGCTCTTTGTCCTCGCGGCGGACCCCCACCAGCCACATGACCACGCTGGCCACGAGCACGAGCAGGGCGGAGATCACCACGATCGTCCCGGCGGACAGGAACTTGTTCGGATTGCCGAACAGGACGCCGGTGTCGCCGCCGACCTCGTTATGGGTCGCCAGCAGGTAGATACCGTCCGCGAACAGCAGCAGGGACACGGCGCCGAAGACCAGCGCGACCCGCTTCATCTCCGCTCTCCCTCACCAGGCCCTGTCTTCGGGCTGGCCAGCGTGCCCGCCGTGGCGCCCGCCGGCTCGGCGAACGGGTCGGCCGCCGGCTTAGCCCGGCTCGCCCCGAGCGAGGGCACCACCGACACCGCGACGCGGTGCGCCAGGATCGCGCTGACGCCGCCCTCGATCGCGTTGAACAGCCCGTTCGACCAGGTGTCGTTCCACATCTGCAGCCAGGTGTAGTACGTGGCGTTCAGGTACGGGTCGAAGGTCCAGTCGGTCAGGAACGCGTTCGGCCCGCCGCGCAGCAGGCCGATCATGAACCCGTCGAGGACCATGGACAGCCTGGTCGCGCCGGTCCCGAAGACCCGGCCGCGGCGGGCCACGATGTACAGGTCGCAGAAGATCCCCTGGGTGAGGCCGTCGGTCCAGTCCAGCGCCCCGTGCCCGCTGCCGAACAGCAACTGGGCCAGCAGGAAGTTGACGAACACCATGGCGGTCACGCAGCCGGGCTTGCGCACCAGCGCGACCCCGACCAGCAGCAGGAACAGGTACGGCAGGTCCTGGATCTGGGTGAAGTCCGCACCCGGGATCGGGTTGAGCAGCGGCCCGATGAGCTGGTCGCCGATGATGTTGTCGTAGACCTCCAGCAGCACGCCCAGCGCCGCGACGATGAGGATGTCCTGGGTCGTCCAGCGGGCCCAGCGCTTGGACTTCAGCGCCGCCCACAGCACGATGCCGACGCCGATGATGCAGACCGCCCAGACGCCCCAGTAGTAGACGGCGTTCCAGCCAGGGGACAGCCTGATGGTGGAGTTGGCGGCCATTGCGGTGGTGCCCATTGCGGCCCTCCAGATACGCGCGATCAGCGTTTGAGGGTTACGGACGACATGCGCACCATGGCCGCTATCCCATTCAAAGCCGCCCGCCGAGGCCGTGACAACGCCGCATGCTCGTTCTTCACGCAGTGTTCACCCGGTGCCTGGCCAGGGACCGGGGCGGCGGCCGCGGCGGGGCCGGCCGGTAGGGTCTGGTCCCATGGCTGACCGGGCGGTGCTGGTAACCGGGGCGTCGCGGGGCATCGGTGCCGCGATCGCCCAAGCGTTCGCGGGCCTCGGCGACCGGGTCGCGGTCCACCACCGTGATTCGGCCGGCCTGGCCGCCGGGATCGCCGCCGGGCTGCCCGGCGGCGGGCACACGGTGGTGCAGGCGGACCTCGCCGACCCCGAGGCGGTGCGCCGGGCGGTGGACGAAGCGGCCGCCGCGCTCGGCGGGCTGGACGTCCTGGTCAACAATGCCGGGACCTACATCAAGCACCAGATCGCCGAGGTGTCCTACGAGCAGTGGCAGGCGGCCTGGCGGGAGGTCCTCGGGGTCAACCTCACCGGGGCGGCCAACGCCACCTGGTGCGCCGTCCAGCACATGATCGCCGGGGGCGGCGGGCGGATCGTCAACGTCTCGTCCCGCGGTGCGTTCCGCGGCGAGCCACGGCACCCCGCCTACGGGGCCAGCAAGGCGGGCCTGAACGCCTTCGGCCAGTCGCTGGCACGGGACCTGGCCCAGTACGGCATCGCCGTGGCCGGGGTCGCCCCCGGGTATGTGGCGACGGACATGGCCGCCGGTATCCTGGCGGGCCCCGAGGGGGAGGCGATCCGGGCGCAGAGCCCGTTCGGGCGGGTGGCCACGCCTGCCGAGATCGCCGCCGCGGTGGTCTACCTCGCCTCGCCGGAGGCGGAATGGGCCAGCGGCGCGATCCTCGACCTCAACGGCGCCTCCTACCTGCGGACCTAGCAGTTCGGTGCCCGTGGGCGCCCGATACCGCGGCCGCCGTCAGTGCCTCACTCTTGGGTCGACCACCGCATAGAGGATGTCTACGACCAGGTTAGCGATGATGATGAAGAACGCCGTCAGCATGGTCACGCCGAGGATCTCCGGCAGGTCCTCATTCTGGATGGCCAGGATGGTGAACTGGCCAAGGCCGTTGATCGAGAAGGTGTGCTCGGTGATAATCGCGCCGCCGAGCAGCGCGCCGAGGTCCATGCCGAAGATCGTGATGATCGGGGTGAGTGCCGCGCGCAGCCCGTGCCGGACGATCACGGTGCGCTCGGGCAGGCCTTTGGCCCGGGCCGTGCGGATATAGTCCTCACTCATTGTTTCCAGCATGCCCGCCCTGGTCAGCCGCGCATACAGCGCCGCATACAAGAACGCGAGAGTGACCCAGGGCAGCACCAGATTCCGCGCCCACAGCAGCGGGTTCGTGGTGATGCCCACGTACGTCACGTTGGGGAAGATCGGCCACTTGTAGCTGAACAACTCCAGGGCGATCAGCCCGGTGAAGAAGATCGGCATCGACACCCCGGCCAGGGCCAGGCCCATCGAGAACCGGTCGAACAAGGTGCCGCGCTTCAGCGCCGAGATCACGCCGATCGTCACCCCGCCGAACAGCCACAAGACCGCCGCCCCCACGACGAGCGAGATCGTCACAGGCATGCTGCTGACCATCAGTGGCCAGACCGGTTGCTGGGATTTGAACGAGTAACCGAAACACGGTGGCGGGCAGTAGCCCGTGTTCGGCCCGTAGTTGTAGTGCTCCCCGAACACCAGCCCGCGCAGAAATCTTCCGTACTGCACGTCAACCGGCTGGTTGAGGCCGAGCTTGTGCTCGATCGCGACAATCGTCGCACGGGTCGGGGTTTGGCCCACCAGCCCGGTGGCGAGCTGGTAGGCGTTCTGCCCCGCCAGCCTGGGGACCAGGAAGAAGACCGCGAACGTGATCATGCTGACCACGATCAGCAGGAAGACCGTGGCGATCAGGCGCCGGACGATAAAAGTGACCACTGTGGTCTCTTCATCAGATGAAGCGCTGGGACAGTGCTCCTGAGGGTCAGCGGTGCCAGTCTGCTGCGCCACTGGCACGCATCGAGCGCGTGCCGGTAACGATCCAGTTCCATCTCGTGACTAGAAGAGCCGCCGTTACTTGAGCCGGAGCCGGGCACGCACCGGAAGATGATCGGAGCCGGCCGGCGGGAGCACCTCGCCGCCGCACCTGGCGACCCGGCGGCTGGCGAGAATGTGGTCGAGCTGCAGCAGCGGCCGGTGTGCCGGGTAGGTGCGGCCGCTCACCGCCTGGGCGTAACCGGCGGCGAGCCCGGTGACCGGCCCCGGCATGTTCAGGTCCCCGGCGATCACGGTGGGGATGTCGTCCGCGGCCAGGCACCGGACGAGCCGCAGCAGCTGGACCGGGCTGAGCAGCCGGTAGGTCAGGTGCGTGTTCACGATGCGCAGCGGGCTGCCGCCGGGCAGTTCCATCGTGATGAGCTGGGCCTTCCGTGGCGTGGGGTCGCCCGCGACGCGGCCCAGGTAGGTGACCTCGTATCCGGTGACCGGCACCGTGGTGAGCACCGCCAGCCCCCACCGGCCGCGGTCGGTCTCGTCCGCGATGCCCACGCTGCGCAGGTCCAGGTCGCCCACCAGGTCGGCGCGGAGCAGTTCCGCGCCGAGTGCGGTGGCGATCTCGCCGACCGGGTCCGGCTCGCCGCGCGGGTGCCACACCTCCTGCAGCACGATGATGTCCGCCTTGAGCTGGCGGCAGGCGGCCTCCAGGTCATAGGGGCGCCCGTCCGCGTCGCGCCCGCCGTGCGTGTTCAGGCTGGCGAGAATTATTTCTTGATCATTGGTCATGCGCATCCCACAAGGAAACATTAGTCAAGGCCAGTGGCCACTCCCGCCCCGCGGACAGGCTCGACGGGAGCGGCGCACCTGGCCGTAAATTGCCGATTAGTCCACCTTGGGGCGAGCCAAACAGTAACTTTCCCTATGAAGTAGGCCTATCTATGGGGCTCCGCTACGTTATGTAGCGTTATAAGTGCTGTGTGTGCGGGGCGGTTTGAGCGCCGCCGGGGGGTGGGGGCGGCTGGTGCAGCGCAGCGGTAGCGATGCGATGGCTGGCGGGGTAGCGCCTTTTGCGCCTGGAGTGACTGGTGATCCTGCTGGGGGCGATGAGCTAAGGGCTGCAGGAGAAGGTATTCAGGCGCTGGGCCCTGCAGCGGTGACGGTGACGGGGCGGCGGGGGTCCCGGCGGCGGGCGCGGCCGGGGCGTGTGTGGAGTCGCTGGCCGTTGCTGGTGGTGCTTGCTGTGCAGGCGGTGCTGTCGGTGCGGCTGGTGGGCGCTGATACGGCGTTTGTGGATGAGGCGACGTATTTGTGGGCCGGGCATTTGGAGTGGGCGCATTGGCTGCATGGTGCGCCGGTGCCGCCTTTTGCGGCGTATTTTTCTGGGGCGCCGGTGATTTACCCGCCGCTGGGCGCGCTGGCCGACAGTGTCGGGGGGCTGGCTGGCGCGCGGGTGCTGTCGCTGGTGCTGATGCTCGGGGCGACTGCCTTGCTGTGGGGGACCGCTGGCCGGCTGTTCGGGCGGCGGGCGGCGTTCTTTGCGGCGGCGCTGTTCGCCGTGCTGGGCCCGACGCTGCATCTGGGGGCGTTCGCGACCTATGACGCCCTGTCGGTGGTATTGGTCGCGCTGGCCGCGTGGTGCGTGGTCCGTGCCGGGGACCGGGGGGAGGGCACCGGCTGGATGGTCGCGGCGGGTATCGCCCTGGCGGCCGCCAACGCCGCGGCGTATTCGTCGGCCCTTCTCGACCCGGTGGTGGTCGCACTGGCGGCGCTGAGCGCGGTCCCGCCCGGTGGGAGGCTGGCTGCCCGCCGCTGCGCGAGCCTGGTCATCACCGTGGTGGTGCTGCTGATGGCGGGTGCGCTGGCTGGCGGGAGCCCGTACGTCACCGGGTTCGAGCAGACCACGCTGGCGCGGGCCGGCGGCGGTGACCCCCCGCTCCAGGTGCTCGGCGATGCCTGGTCATGGACCGGCCTGATCCTGGGCCTGGCAGTGGGCGGCGTCATCATCAGCTGGGCCAGCCGGCTGGGGTGGGGGCGGACGTCCCTGCTCACGGTCCTGGCTGCCGCGGCGGTGCTGGTACCGCTGGAGCAGGCGCGGCTGCACACCCTCGCCTCACTGAACAAGCACGTGGCGCTGGGTGCCTGGTTCGCCGCCATTGCCGCCGGCTACGCGGTCGACAGGTTCCTCGCGGCCGCCCCGGCCGGCCGGGGGCGAGCCCTCACCATCGGGGCCTGCGTGGTCGCGCTGGTCTTCCCGGTGGCGCTTGGCGCCAGTCAGTCCCAGACGTTTTCCACGGCCTGGCCCAATGCGTCCAGCTTCATCGCGCTATTCCGCCCGCTGGCAGATCACGGCAACGGGCACCTGCTGGTCGAGGACTCCTCTGTCGCCCGGTACTACCTGCCCGCGGGAAGCCAGTGGCAACGCTGGTCCAGCACCCGCAACATCATCTTGCCCTCAGGCGCGAGCACCGGCGGCCCGTCCAGCACCGCAGGGGTCACCGGCGCTGGCAACGCCGGCGTGTTCGCCGAGTTCATCACCCACGGCTACTTCACCTACATCGCGCTCAACTACGCCGATACCACCGCCCTGGACCGCCAGATCACCGCAGATCTGCACCACAATCGCCACTACCACATCATCGACGTCGTCCCCTACGGGACCGAAAGCCCGGCCGCCGGCCAGGGCACCTACGTCATCTGGCGATACACCCCATGAGCGACTCCCCGGCAGCCCGTTACCCCCGCAACCGCCGCCGAATGGCGCCGCCGCCGGCAAGCGAGCGGCGAGCCGCCCACGGACCGCGACAACGGGGGGCGCCGCGACGGATTCCGGGTTCCGGCATATGTCACAGATGCCGAACCAAGCGAGCCGGGGCCTGTGGGCCTTGACGCCTTGCTCGCGCTGGCCCACCCCTACTCACCACGTCCTGCTGAGGAGCCCCGCCGTGCAGTCGCCGTTCGCTCCCGTCCTGTGGGTTCTCTTCGTGACCACGGGGATTTTCACCCTCGTGATTATTCTCGGCATCCGTCTGCTATTTCGCCGCGGCAAGTCGATCACGGACCTTTAGCTCAGCCGCAGTACCGCATTCCCGATGTGACCTTCCGGCGGATGCCTCACCTCATGTGGCTGCCGCTCCTGGCGATCACGACTGGCTCGATCATCCTGCACCGCGCCAAGCTCACCACCGCCGCGTTTGATTCTCCATGGCTGCTGGCGATGTGGGGCATCAGCCTCGGGTTCGTGCTCATCCAGCTTGTCCTCGCCTGGCGGCAGAAGCCGTTTACCGTAACCCGCCGTCAAAGTGCCCAGCTCGACGCCCTGAAAGTCACGATCGTTATCCCGTGCTACAACGAGGACCCGGCAATCCTGGACCGCACGCTCTACTCGCTCTGCCGGCAGACACGCAGCCCCGGCCACGTGGTGGTCGTTGACGACGGGTCGACGTGTGACTACACCGCCGTGCGGGCACGCTGGGAACGGCCCTGGCCAGCGGGAACCCGGTTCACTTGGCAGCGGCAGGCGAACGCGGGAAAGAAGCACGCGCAGGCGGCGGCGTGGGCGTGCGACCCGGACGCTGACGTCTTCGTAACGATCGACTCGGACTCGGCGCTGGATCAGCGGGCGATCGAGGAGGGCCTGAAGCCGTTTGCGGACCCGGGGATCGTCTCCGTGGCTGGCCTGGAGATGGCCTACAACTACGGGAAGAACCTGCTGACGCGGGCTGTCGCGGCTCGGTCTCTGGGGTTCCAGTTGTTCGCCATGTCGGCGCAGAGCACCGCCAACGGCAATGTGATCATAAATCCCGGTGCATTCTCCCTGTACCGGGGATGGCTGATCCGCAAGATCACTCCCGCCTACCTCGGGGAGACGTTTTTCGGCGTGCCGGTCACGCTCGGGGACGACACGGCGCTGACCATGTTCGCGCTGTGCTACGGCCGCGCCGTTCACCAGCCAACCGCCGTCAGCATGCCGGTCTACCCTGAGAAATTGTCCCACCACCTGCGGCAGTGGACGCGGTGGATGCGGGCGTCGACGATCCGCACGTTCTGGCGCATCCGTTACCTGCCGGTCCGCTCTTACGGCTGGCTGTTCGTCGTCTACCAGCAGTGGGCGTTCTTCACCTCTGTGGCTGTCACCGTGGCCATCCCGCTCGCCTGGCCGGCTACCAGGAACCTCGCCATCGCGGGCGGTGTCGCGCTGCTGGTCTGGCCGTGGACAATCGCGGTCCGGCTGGCGACCGTGCGCCGCAGCGATCAGAGTCTCGGTGCGAAGCTCGCCGGCGTCGCGCTCATGCCGGTCGCGGCGCTGTGGTACCTGCTGGTGCTGCGGCAGATCCGGTTCTACGGCATCGCTACCTGCTACCGGCAGGGGTGGGTGACGCGCAAGAAGGTCGAGGTCACGATCAGCCGGGATGTCCTGGCTGGTGATATGGCGTGACCGGGAACCGGGCGCGGCTCGCGTCACGGGTATCGGTGACTGTGGCGCTCGTGGTCGTCTCCGCTGGAGTCGCGGCGGCCCTGTACGCCAGGGGACTCCAGGACACCGGGACCGAAGCCGTCACGCAAGGACCGGTGCAGGCACATCCCCTGAGCACCAGGCACCCCTACATGGGAGTGTTCCAGCCGGGCGCGATCGCCAGCTATACGCCGGTGCTGAGTTTCGCCAGGGCAGTCGGCCTACGGCCCAGCGTTGTGCTGTACTACAGCGGATGGAACGACCCGTTCCAGGTCAGGCTCGCTGAGCAAGCTTCCGCACACGACGCCATTCCGTTCGTGCAGATGATGCCCAAGGGCCTCACCATGTCATCCGTGGCGGCAGGGAAATACGATAGCTACCTGGATTCGTACGCACGCTCCGTGCGCGCCTACGGCCGGCCGGTGATCCTCTCGTTCGCGCCGGAGGCCAACGGGTGGTGGTACAACTGGTCCTTCGGGCACACCGACCCGGCCCAGTGGATCGCCGCATGGAGGCACGTGGTGACCCTGTTCCAGCGGCAGGGCGCAACGAACGTGACCTGGATGTGGACCATCAATCGCGGGGGTGGCCCCACCGGGCCGGTCCGGGACTGGTGGCCTGGCGCGCGCTACGTTAACTGGGTCGGGATCGACGGCTACTACTTCCACAAGGGTGATAACTTCAACGGCCTGTATGGTCCGACAATCCGCGCCGTGCGCCGCCTTACGTCGGATCCCGTTTTCCTGTCCGAGGTAGGTATCGGCCAGGTCACCGGCCAGGCGGCCGGGATTCCCAACCTCTTCGCTGGCATCAGGAAGTATCACCTGCTCGGGCTTGTCTGGTTCGACGTTACCCAGCACGCGGGCATCTACCATCAGGACTGGCGGCTGGAAGCCCACTCGGCCGGAATGGCCGCGTTCCATCAGGGCGCGCGGGCGATGCTCAGCGAACACAAAGGTTCGGGCTGAGTGGCGACGCTCATGGAGGGGAGGGGCGGCCGGGCCAAGCCTGCGCGGCTCGTGGCAATAGCCGCCGCGATCATTATCGCGGCCGCGATCGTGCTGGTCAGCCTGCAGAGCAGCTCCGATCCTGCGACGTCCGCCCGCCCCAAGCCCGGTTCGTTCCTTGGCGTATTCGTGGTCGGGGTACCTCAGACCTACGCCACGCTGCGGGCCTTCACCGCGACCACCCACGTCAGGCCAAACCTGGTGGTGTACTACAGCGGATGGAGGGAGCCGTTCCAAGTCCGGTTCGCCACGGTCGCGGCCAGGAATGGTGCGTCGCCGCTAGTGCAGATCGACCCGACCGGGGTGAGCCTTGCCGCCATCGCATCGGGACGGTATGACACTTACTTGCGTTCCTACGCCGCCGCGGTGAAAGCCTTCGACCGGCGGGTGGTCCTTTCCTTCGCCCCGGAGGTGAACGCTCCCTGGTACCCATGGGGTTACCGGCATACATCCGCGGCGGTGTACGTGGCCGCCTGGCGGCACGTCGTCACCGTTTTCCGTGCCGCGGGTGCACGGAACGTAACCTGGCTATGGACGGTTAACGCTCTCCAATGCGGCTGCCATATCAGGGCGCCAGCCTCCTGGTGGCCGGGAAGCGCATATGTGAACTGGGTGGGCATAGATGGCTACTACTATCAGCCGTCATGGAAATTCGCTGCCTTGTTCGGCCCTACAATCAAAAATATACGGACGGTGACTCTCGACCCGGTTCTGATCTCCGAGACGGCAGCGCCGGCCGCGAGCCAGCCAGCCAAAATCGCTGACCTGGCCGCCGGCGTTCGCGCGTATGGGTTGCTGGGATTCGTGTGGTTCGACCACAACAAAGAGCGGACCTGGCGCATCAGCAGCCCCGCGGCAATTGCTGCTCTCCGCCGGGGGGCAGCGGCGCTGAAAAAACTCAGTTCGTGAACGGTCAGCTACGCCTCGCACCCGGCATCAGGCGCCGGTCGGCGCCCACCGGCAGCCACGGCCACCAGCCTGTACTGGGAACTTCGGCAAATGTCCTTCGGATAAGGACGATGGCCAGTAGGTTCTCGTTGGCGGTCCTCCCATAAAGGAGGATATCGCCACATCATGTGAGTGTTCCGGCACGTTATGTAGGCCATGGGGGGTGGCTGCCATTTTCCCCGCTATATCGCTGACCTGGGCAGGCTCGGCCTGCCGAAGCTGATGTGATGTCGGACAGGGAGATGCGGGCGGCCTGGGGGCCGCCGGAGGGTTCTGGCTGGCGAGAGGACCCGGCACCCGGGGCTGACGTCTGGGTCAGCCAGGAGAGAGGTGGCCCCCCGGCACCAGGTGTGGCCATGCCGGCGGCCCGAAGGCGCGGGTCGCGGCGCCGGCAACGCGAGCCGGGGCTACGGATAGTCGGCCCGTTACTGCTGCTGGTAGTGCTTGCCGTGCAGGCGGTGCTGTCGGTGCGGCTGGTCCGGGCGGATACGGCCTTCGACGATGAGGCCACGTCCCTGTGGGCCGGGCACCTGGAGTGGGCGCACTGGCTACATGGCACGCCGATCCCGCAGTTCCCGAAGTACTTCTCGGGGGCGCCGGTGATCTACCCGCCGCTGGGTGCGGTGGCCGACAACCTTGGCGGGCTGGCCGCGGCCCGGCTCCTGTCGCTGCTGTTCATGCTCGCCGCGACCGCTCTGCTGTGGGCGGCCACCAGCCGGCTCTACGGGCAGCGGGCTGCGCTGTTCGCCGCCGCGTTGTTCGCTGTCCTGGGCCCGACGCTGCATCTGGGGGCGTTCGCGACCTATGACGCTCTCCGCGTGATGCTGATCGCGCTGGCCGCGTGGTTTGTGGTCCGGGCGGGGGACCGGGGGAGGGGGACCCGGTGGATGGTCGCCGCGGGCACCGCGCTGGCGGTCGCCAATGCCGCGGCATATTCGTCGGTTCTGTTCGATCTGGTGCTGCTTGCACTTGCGCTGCTGACCACGTGGCCGTCCGGGGGGAGGCTAGCTGCCCGGCGGTGCGCGACCTTGCTGATCACCGTGGTGGTGCTGCTAGCGGCGGGGCTGCTCATCGGCGGGAGCGCCTATCTCGGCGGGATTGAGCGGACTACCGTGGCACCGGCGCCCGGCGCCAGCCCGCCGCTGTCGGTGCTGGCTCATTCCGCGTCCTGGGCTGGCCTGATCGCGGCCCTGGCAGTGTGCGCGGTGATCATCAGCTGGGCCGGCCGGCAGGGATGGGCGCAGACTGTGCTGCTTGCGGTCTTCACCGCCGCTGTGGTGCTCGGGCCACTGGAGCAGGCACGCCAGCACGCCCTGGCCTCGCTGAACGAGCATGTCGGCCTGGGCGCCTGGTTCGGTGCCATCGCCGCGGGGTACGCGGTGGACAGGTTCATCGCCGCTGCCCCCGCGGGCCGGGCGCAGGCCGCCACCTGCGGTGCTTGTGTGGTCGCGATGATCTTCCCGGTCACGCTGGGCGCCAGCCAGTCGTGGGCGCTGGCCACTGACTGGCCCAACGCGACCGGCTTTATCGCGATCCTGCGCCCGCTGGCAGATCACGGCAGCGGGCACCTGCTGGTCGAGGACCCCTCCGTCGCCCGGTACTACCTGCCCGCCGGCGCCCAGTGGCAGCGATGGTCATCGACCCGCAACATCGTCCTGCCGTCCGGCGTCAGCACCGGCGGCCCGGACAGCACGGCAAGTGTGGCCGCCGCGGGCAACGCGGGCGTTTTCGCCGAGTTCATCACCCGGGGCTACTTCTCCTACGTCGCGCTGAACTTCGCCGACACCACCGCCCTGGATCACCGCCTCGCGGACCAGCTTCATCGGGACCCGCGATACCACACCCTCGCGGTCGTTCCTTACGGCACCGAGGTTCCGCCCCTCGGCCAGGGCACCTACGTCATCTGGCGATACGAGCCCAAGCCGTGAGCGCTATCCGGGACGCCGCACCGCGGCCATCAGTGAGTCCAGTCAGCACCGCGGGTGCGCCGCGCCGGGTAGCGCTCCCCGGCGCTTCCCCCGCCTCCTAGCGACAGCGAAAAGTATGCCTATATCGACAGGAACCTGCCCTACCTGACGTTCACCCTCGTCGTGAGCGCGACCTGCGTCATCATCAGCCAGATCCGGTTCGAGACGCATGCCCCGGGATCATGGCCGTTCCTGGCCTTCACCATTACGTACCTCATCTACCAGATGATCAGCCTGCCGGTGAACTTCGCCGGCCGCGGTTTCGACCTGGCAGCCCACCAAGCGCGCATCCAGGCCTGGCGGCCGCCCGGATACCCAGGTGTCGACATCTACCTGCCCATCTGCGGCGAGCCGATCGAGGTGCTCCGTAACACCTGGGAAGCGGTATTTGAGCTCATCGCCGCTTACCCGGGGCCGGCCGAGGCCTATGTCCTCGACGACGGGCCCTCCGACGAGGCTTGTTCGGTGTCGGAGTCCTTCGGTTTTCGCTACGTGCGCCGGCCCGACCTGCGGGTCTACAAGAAAAGCGGCAACCTGCGGTACGCGTTCGCGCGCACCAGCGGCGAATACGTGGTCATCCTGGACGCCGACTTCGCACCGCGCAGCGATTTCCTCGCCGAGACACTTCCCTATATGGACGATCCGGCGATCGGCATCGTCCAGACCCCCCAGTTCTTCCGGGAGAGCCCGGAGCAGACATGGATCGAGAACGCGGCTGGTGCCATCCAGGAGGTGTTCTACCGGTCGATCCAGGTGGCCAGGGACAGGTTCGGCGCGGCCATCTGCGTGGGAACCTCCGCGGTCTACCGGCGGGCTGCGCTGGAGCCGCAGGGCGGCCCGACGCTCATCCCCTACGCCGAGGACGTGCACACCGGGCTGGATGTGCGCCGGGCCGGGTGGTCCATGGTCTACGTGCCCGTTGTGCTCTCAACCGGCATCTGCCCGGACAACCTCGACGCATTCGTGCGCCAGCAGTACCGGTGGTGCACCGGGAACGCTGGTGTGGTGTTCTCCCGCCGCCTGTGGAGTGTGCGCATGCCGGTCGCGGCCCGGCTCACCTACATCTCGGGGTTCCTCTACTACGCCTATACCAGCCTGCTCACCTTCTTCGGGCCCATCATTCCCATCGTGATGCTGGCGTTTCTCCCGGGCCAGATCAGGTTGCGGAATTTTGTGATCCTTGGGCCCGCCATGGTTGCCGGGTTCGTCCTTTACCCGCTGTGGCACCGGTCACGATATGGGCCGTCGGTATGGCCTCTGGGCATCGCCCGGGGATGGGCGCATGTCTTCTCGATCTGGGACAGCGCGCGGGGCAAGACGATGGGCTGGCATCCGACCCGGACACCCGGCAGCACGCTGCGGCGGTTCCGCGTGTGCATCTGTGGCTGGAGCGGTGGCACAGCCCTGCTGTGGATTGGCCTGGCGCTCTGGCGGACGGTAACCCTCGGCTCTGCGCAGTTCGCGATCCTGGTGTTCTTCGGTGTGCTGAACCTCGCCTTGGTTGGCCGCGTCATCTTCCCGGGGGCGCGAACCGAATGAAGTCCCGCCTCGTGGTGCTGGTGGCCTTGGTGGCCGCTGCTGTCGCGGTCGCCTTCACCGGGGTCCGGTATGAGCTCGTGCCTTCGGCGCCACCGGCGGTGCACGCGTCGCTTCCCTCAACGTCCTCTGCTTACCTGGGTGTTTATGAGCCGGGGGCGCCGCCTGCCTACGCGCCGATCGCGAGCTTCGCCTTGGCGGCGGGCAGGCAGCCGAACCTGGCCGGCTATTACAGTGGCTGGGCGGAGCCCTTCGCGTCATCGTTCGCGCGGCGGCTCCGCAAGCACGGCATTATCCCCTACGTGCAGATCGACCCCACCTACGCGTCAGTCTCAGCGATCGCCGCGGGTGCCTACGACGTTTACCTGCGCGGTTACGCCGAGAGTGTCCGTGACTTCGGCCATGCGGTCGTCATCGGCTTCGGGCATGAGATGAATGGCGACTGGTATTCGTGGGGCTATGGGCACGTCGCGCCACCGACGTTTGTAGCGGCATGGCGGCATATCGTGACGCTGTTTCGCAGTGCGGGCGCCGATAACGTCACGTGGCTGTGGACCGTCAACCAGGACCGTCCCGGCACCGGCCCGATCGCATCATGGTGGCCAGGAGCGGACTATGTCACCTGGGTCGGCATCGATGGCTACTACATCCGTCCCTCCGATACGTTCACCAAGGTCTTCGGGCGCACGATCAATCAGGTGCAGGCCATCACGCAAAAACCCATCCTGCTCTCGGAGACCGGGGTGGGGCCGGCCGCAGGCCGGTTTATCAAGATCAGCAACCTGTTCGACGGGGTCCGCCAGAGCAGGATGCTGGGGCTTGTTTGGTTCGACGAGAATCAGCAGGGCGGACCCTACCGTCAGAACTGGCGCATCGAAGGCGACCGGCTAGCAGAAGTGGCGTTCCGTCTTGGCACCGCTTCGTTTACCCTCACCCGCCCCTGAGGCGAGAGGCGGGCACGGCACTAACTGGAACAAGGGGATATACATACAGTCCGTATAGAGAGGATAACAAAGTGCTATTCCGGCTGAATCGGTAGTTCCGGTATGTTCCGCTGTGAGAAGCGTGCATCGGCATGCGACTCGGGGGGTGGCTCACATGGCAGAGGACAACGGTATTTCGCCGCTGCCACGCCGCGTGCGCGGTGCAGCTGACTCGCCACGGCCGCCGTCGAGGATAGAGCAGCCGGTGCTGCCGGAGTCGGTGCGCCAGCACCTGCTCGTGGTGATCGCACGGGAGCAGGAGCGCGTGGCTGGCGAGCCAGCGGCCCCCTCGCAGGATCGGGAGGAGGCGGCCTCCCAAGCGCAGCCCATGGCTCCTGACGGGGCGGATCCCCCCAGGAGCGGCCGCGGTTCCGCGAGGAGAGAGCCCCGCCAGAACGGGCCGCCGCCCTGGGAAAAGCCGGTTCCCCGCACAAAGCCGGCCACCCAGAACCGGCGGCGCCCGCCGAACAGTTCGTGCCCCTGCCGCGTCGGCCGCCCGGGGCACATGCTGACCCAGCCCGGTCCCCAGCGACGAACTGGGACGCTGTGCCCGCCCCGCCGTTAGTCATGCAAGCCGAGGCTCCCACAGAGCCGATCCCGAGGATTCCCGCGGTTGAGAACGGGAGCCCCAACGCCCCGGTGAACCCGGATGCCACCGAGGCCGCTCCGCCGCCCGAGCGACGTGCGCCGGTGCCTGATACGCCCACGGCCGCGGCACCTGACACGCGGGCAGCGGCGGTGCCGGCGCCGGACGGGCATGTGACCGGTAAGCAGGCCGGCCGGGTCCAGCGGCGGCCCGGCCGGCGTTACCGCACGGCCGGCGTGCTCCTTTCGGTGGCGGCCCTGATCAGCGCGGGCTCGCTTGCGCTGACGTTCTACGGCCATAGCGCCAGCGCGGTCGCACCGCGCGGCCACCGGCAGCGCCCGGCATCAGGCGATGACCAGGTGGCACGCGACCAGGCGGCGGCCTGGGTGGCGAGCCAGGTTGGCCGGACGACGATCGTGTCCGCTGATCCCGCGATGTGCCGAGTCCTTGAGTCGCGCGGGGTCCCGGCGCGGAATCTCTACGAGCTCGGGCCAGAGGCGACCAACCCGCTCCGCTCCACGGTCATCGTCGCGACGCCCGCCGTCCGCGCCCAGTTCGGCACGCTGCTCGGCTCCGTCTACGCGCCAGCAGTACTCGCGAGTTTCGGCGGTGGCCTTCAGCGCGTTGATATCCGCGAGATCGCGCCGCACGGTGCCGCCGCCTACCGGTCCATGCTGGCTGCCGATCTTGCCGCGCGGAAGAGCACGGGCGCCGAACTGTTGCGCAGTAACCGGATCAACGCCTCACCCACGGCGCGAAGGCAACTCTCCGCGGGGCAGGTGGACTCACGGCTGGAGATCACGGTCGCCGCCATGGCGGCGAAGCGCCCGATCTACATCGTCGCGTTCCACGCCTTCGCCCCCGGTGCCGATGCGGACATGCCGCTGCGCTTCGCGGACCTTGTACAGGCATCGCCCGGGCATCTCGCCGGCAGCCGCTCGGTGACACCCAGGTTCGCCCGGTCAATGGTCGCCTTCCTGCACGGCCCCGCCCCGTTCCGGCCCCTGCGGGTGGAGATGGTGCGCCTGGCCGGGAGCCGCACCGTGCTGCGCATCGAATTCGCCGCGCCAAGCCCGATTGGGCTGTTCGGCTCGCCCTAGTTCTGCATCGGAAGATCGTTTGCCGGGGATCTGAGAGTGTCTGCCTTGGATGAGCAGCCCGGCGCGTTGACGGACTGAATATCACCGAACGTGGCCACCGGTGAACTAACCGATCTGAACGGCAGGTCAGCCCCGGACTTAGCGCCCGGGGCGGGTACCGGAACCGGCGCGGAGGGCGCCGAGAGCCTGGCGATGACACCTATCGCAGCGTAGCCAAATGTGGCTACTCTGCTATACGGCCGGTCACGCAACCCCCCAAAGGGGCGTGCGCACTTTAGGTAGTTTCCTTGCGACAATACGCGATTCCGGTTGAATTAACCGGGCAATGTATGGTCCGCTGTGCAGGCACACGTCCCGCTCGTGCGCAGGCCTCCGGGGGGTGGCCGCATGGCCAATGATGGCGGCGTTCCGCCGCTTCCCCGCCGCGTTCCCGGGGCGTCCGATTCACCCAAGCCGTCGGTGCGGGTCGACCGGACGGCGATCCCCGAGGACCTGCGGCAACGCGTGCTGACCGCGATCGCATCCGAGCTTGAGCGCGACGAGGCCGAGCGGCGCAGGGCCCAGGGGCAGGGCGGGGCCGGGGACCGGGCTGCCGCTGCCGGGCCGGGCGCGCGGCAGCCACTGGGCGCCGTCGCGGCAGGCGGCGCGAGCCAGGAGAACGGCAGCGGCGCGATCCGGGTGAACGGCAGCGACCGGAGCCCAGCGAACGGCAGGGCGCCGGACGTGGAGTCGGCGCGGGAGCAGGCGGCGGCCCGGCACACAGACACAGACGCAGACCGCGGCGTTACGGCGGACGGGGCCGGCGGTATCCCGGTGGACTCCGGGGGGGCACCCGGATCGGCGGGCACACCCGGGCTGGAGAGCGCCGGTGAGGCGATCACGCCCCGGGCTGACAGGCCCCCGTGGCCGCCGGTGCCGCTGCCACGGCGGGATCCCGGGGCGAACGGCGCGCCGCCGCCGCCAGCGGAACTGCGGCGCGACTACCTGCCGTCGTCCCTGCTCGGCCGCCGGCTGGAACCGGAGGCCCACACCGAGCCGCTGCCCAGGATTTCTGGGCTGCATCCGGATGTACCCGTGGGCACGGAAGGTGCCCCGCCGCCCGCGGCCATCCCCGCCGCCCCCCGCCGCCCCCGGCGCAGGCCGTGCCGCCGCCGGCTGCGGCAGCGGCTACCGCGGCATCGGCCGTCGCGCCGGATGCCCTGACGATGCCCGTCCCACCGGACCTGGCCCTGGCGGCGGGCCTGACCAAACCCCTGGACCCGGCCGATCTGCCGGGGCACGCGGAACCGGCTGCCGCGCCGCCGGCCGCGGGATCGGCTGTCGCGCCGGATGCCCTGACCATGCCGGTCCCGCCGGACGTGGCGCTGGCGGCAGGCCTGGCGGCGGCGCCGACCGTGGCGGCCCGCCCGCCCGTACCGCCGCCCGCGGATTCCGGCAGCGCCCCCCGCTCCGCCGGCGCCCGCGCAGCCCGCGCCCTGGTACTCAAGGCCGGCCGACCTGGGCAGGGCGGGCCCCGGTGGCGACCAGGCGGCCCGCGCCGCGGTACCGGCCCGCACCGCCGTACCGGCGCCCACGGCGGCCCCACGGCCGGCCCAGAAGCCACGGCGGTCCGGGCGGCGCTGGCGCATCTTCGGCGTGTTTCTCGCCGTGGTGGCCCTGATCGTGGCCGGCGTGGTCGCGCTGCTCATGTCCGGCCGGCCCGTGGGCGGGCACGGCACCGGCCTGGGCCCGCAGGCACGCCACGCCGAGGCGGCGGCGCGCGGCCAGGCGGTCGCCTGGGTGGCCGGCCAGGTCAGCCGGGCCGCCGTGGTGGCCTGCGACCCGGTCACCTGCCAGGCACTCAGGGCACGGGGGGTGCCCGCGAGGGACCTGTTCCAGCTCGGCCCGCAGACCACCAGCCCGCTCCGGTCCCAGATCATCGTCGCGACGGCCACGGTGCGGGCCCAGTTCGGCAACCTGCTCGGCTCTGTGTACGCGCCTGCCGTGCTGGCGAGCTTCGGTTCCGGCGCGACCCGGGTCGACATACGGCAGACCGCTCCGCACGGTGCCGCCGCCTACCGCGCCATGCTCGGCGCCGATGTGGCGAACCGGAAGACATCCGGGACCGAGTTGCTGAACAGCGGCCGGGTCACGGCGGCCCTTCTCGCGCGGCGGGAACTGGCCGCCGGGGACGTGGACCCGCGGCTGATGCTAGCCATCGCGGAGATGGCCACCGCGCACCCGATGTACATCGTAGATTTCGGCCGCCCCACCCCTGGCGCGGACGCGGCCATACCGCTGCGCCAGGCGGACCTCACTGAGGACACGCACGCGCACCATCATCAGGGCCATGCGGTCAGCGGCGGGTACCTCCGGTCCATGGCCAAGTTCCTGCGCGGGCAGCACGGCCAGTTCCGGGCCGCGCGGATACAGACGGTGCACCTGGCCAGCGGCGCCGTGCTCCGCGTCGAGTTCACCGCGCCCAGCCCCCTCGGCCTGCTCGGCCCGCGCGCCTGACCGGGCACCGGCATTCAATGGCCTGATGGCTATCGTGACAGCCTCGGCGCGCTGATCGCTACTTGCGTACGCGTGCCGCGATCCGAGAGGACAGGCGTATATCAGTGCCGCTCGTCTCCTCCGCCAGCAATCCCGTTGCCGACAACGGTCACGACAGCCCGCTCTCGCGCAGCAGGCGCATAGATCCGCCGTTCCATGATCCACGGCGACTCGCGAGGCCGATTCTCGCTCGGCGGCGCTTGTGCCCCTGCCGGAGTATCCCCGCTAGCTGCACGTATGCGTGCTCAGGCGAGTCCATTGTCGATCTTCACCCGCTCACATACGAGCTAGGTTCGGGCCAAGCTAGGCTCGGTCTGGCTGGCGGCTCGGATGAGCTTACTTTAGGCAAGTAACGATTAGCTGAGGTAAGCGACGGTACCTTTACATGCCACGCATAGCAGAAGGGTAACGAGTGCCTCCGTTTCAAGTCCTCGAAGCTCAGCGCGCCGACCTGATGAGGGATCACCCGGGCTGGCGGGTCTGGTTCGTGCCCAACGCCCTGGACGGCTCGGTGACCTGGTGCGCGCAGCGCGAGCCCACGATCCACGCCTACAGCTGCGAAGACCTGGGCAAGGACATGACCCTGCTCGACACGGAACTGGCCACCGAGGCGGCCAGGGGAGTCCAGCCCTCAGTTACAGCGCGACCAGCCGGAAGGCAGGGTCAAGCTGATGGAGGTCATCGGGGTCAGAGGTGACGACAGGCTGGCTGGCGGATGGCCTGAGCCAGGGCGGTCCGACCCCGTTTCGTTACACCTTCTTGGGACTTCCATAACAACTGGGGCACGGCCGGGTGGCACCCGATGAATCACCCGCCGGTCACCCGTCTACCCTTCAGCCGCCCTACCCCGCGGCCCGAGCGCCCGCCCGGTGCCCGATCTGCCCCGGAGGTGGTTGCGATGACAGCCGTGGTGCTGGACATATCCATGTCGCTGGACGGCTTCGTCACCGGCCCCCGGCCCCGGGCAGGGGTGCCACTGGGCGAGGGCGGGCAGCGGCTGCACGACTGGATGTTCTGCGGGGCCGCCGGCCCCGGCGAGCCTGCAGGCCACGGCGAGACGGCCGACGTCAACGGCGCGGTTGCCAGGGAACTGTTCGCCACCACCGGAGCGGTCCTGATGGGCCGCCGGATGTTCGACCTCGGCGTCGGCCCGTGGGGCGACACGCCCTTCCCGGTGCCCTGCTTCGTGCTCACCCACCAGGCGCACGAGGACGTCGTCATGGCCAGCGGCACGTTCACGTTCGTCACCGCCGGCCTGGCCGCCGCGCTGGACCGGGCGAAGGCGGCGGCCGACGGCAAGAACGTCCTGGCCCACAGCCCCGACGTGGCCCAGCAGCTACTGCGGGCCGGCTTCCTTGATGAGATCCAGCTTCATCTCGTGCCGATCCTGCTGGGCGCGGGCCGCCGCCTGTTCGACTACACCGGCCAGGTCGCCAGCCGCGATCTTGAGCCGACCGGGGTCATCGAGGCCCCGGGCGTCACCCACCTGCACTACCGCCTGCCCAGATAACATGCCCCGCCGCTCAAGATCACCCCTGATGGCCTCGCCCCGGTGGCCCGGGCCTGTACCACGGCGCGGACCGTCGTTATGGTGACCGCTGTGGAACGGTCTGCGGCGGCCGGCGCGGTGGGGGGTTGCTACGGCTTTCCTGTTTCCCTGACCAGTTTCGTTGGCCGGGCCCCGGTGGTGGCCGACGTTGCCGGCCAGCTGGCCCAGTACCGCCTGGTGACGCTGACCGGGCCTGGTGGTGCCGGGAAGACGAGGCTGGCCGGCGAGGTAGCGAAACAGGTGGCCGGCCAGTTCGCAGACGGGGTGTGGCTGGCGGAGCTCGCGGCGGCACGGGACCCGGCGCAGGTGACGGCCGTGGTGGCGGCGGCCATGGGCGTCCGCGACCTGCCCGAGGCGGCGGCCGCCGACGCGCTGGCCCAGGTGCTGGCCAGGCGGCAGCTGCTGCTTGTGCTGGACAACTGCGAGCATGTGATCGGCGCCGCTGCGGAGCTGTGCGGCAGGCTGCTGCTCGGCGCCGACGACGTGCGGGTGCTGGCGACGAGCCGGGAGCCGCTGCGGATAGCCGGGGAAGCGCGGTACCGGCTGGAGCCGCTGACGCTGCCTGACGCCGACGGCCCCGATGCCGGCCCGGAATGCGAGGCGGTGACGCTGTTCGCGGACCGGGCCCGGCGGGTGGATCCGGGGTTCGCCCTCGATGAGACGACCGGGAAGATGGTGGCCCAGCTGGTGGCGCGGCTGGATGGGCTGCCGCTCGCGATCGAGCTGGCAGCGGCGCGGGTGGACGCGCTTGGCGTGGCGCAACTGCTGGACCGCATGGATGACCGGTTCGGGCTGCTGACGGACGGCGACCGGCTGGCCGAGCATCGGCAGCGGTCGCTGGCGGCCGCGGTGCAATGGAGCTATCAGCTGCTGGATGAGTCCGAACAGCGGGTGTTCCGCGCGGTCTCGGTGTTCCCGGGGCCCTTCACCCTGGAAGGGGCCGAGGCGGTAGCAGGCTGTGGCGCGAGGCGGGCCGTGCTGCGGCTGGTGGACTGCTCGCTGCTGGTGCCGCCGCGCGTCGATCCGGACGGCCGGTCCCGGTACCTGATGCTGGAAACGCTGCGGGCGTATGGGACCACGCTCCTGGCCGAGGCGGGCGAGGACGGCGCCGTCACTGCGGCGCTGGCCAGCTACGCGGCCGACGTCGCGGGGGAGGCCGCCGTCGGGCTGCATACGCACACCTGGGAGGCGGCGGGCCTGCGGCATCTGGACGCCGAGGATGTCACCTTGCGCTACGCGCTGGCCTGGGCCATGGATCACGATCCCGCCACGGCACTGCGGCTCGCGCTCGCCCTGACACAGTGGTGGCAGGTCAGGGGACGGATGACCAGTCAGGGACCACTGCTGACCGCGGTCGCCGAGTATGCCGTCCCCGGCAGCGACGAGTGGTGCGCCGTGCTCCTGTGCCTCGGCCAGGCCGTCGGCCAGTTCGCCAATCCGGCTGCGGCGCTGGAGCGTTACACCTCGGTGCGGGACGCACTCGATGACCCGCGACGGCCCGAATCGCCGGGCGGGCCCGTATTGCTGCCTATCTGCCTGGACGCCCGGTCAGCGACGCTGCTCCAGATGGGCCGGGTCGATGAGGCGGACGCCGATGGCCGCCGGTCGCTGGATCTGGCCCGTGCGGTGGGGATCCCTGGCCTGGAGGCAATGGCCCTGGTCTGCCTCAGCGGCGCCGCCTGGCATCGCGGCGACCGGGATGGTGCCCTCCGGCTTGCCCGTCAAGCGCAGCAGATTCCGGGGGAAATCGCCGGCGCGCTGCGGCGGGCCCTCAGTCAGATCGTGACGATGGTGCTGACCGATGCCGGCGACTTTGCCGCCGCCGAACGGACCTGCACGGCGGCGCTGGCCTCGTGCCGGGATGTGGGTGACCTGACGAATCTGAGCGCCCAGCTCTGGAGCGGAGCGATCCTGAGCCTGCGGACGGGCCGCATCGGCGACGCAACGGCACAGTTGCGCGAGCAACTGCAGATCGCCACGCAGACCGGGCAGCGGCCGGTGCTGCTGGCCGGCCTGGATTGCTGCGGCCGTCTGTGCGCGGCCACCCAGCGACCGGCCGAGGCGGTCACGGTGTGGGCCGCGATGGCCGCGCTCACCGGCCCCTGGCTGCCCCCGCTGTGGTTCTGGAATCCGGCCGAGTGGGAGGAACCCCTGCGAACGTCGCGGCAACTGCTCGGGCCGGCCGGGACGCGGGCGGCCGAGGAGCGTGGCGCCGCCATGAGCCTGGCCACGGCCACCGAGTACGCCCTGATGGTCGCCGTGGCGGAGCCGCAGCCGACACCCGCTGACGAAGGCGTGCCGCACCGGACAGCGGCGGGCGGGGCAGCGGCCATGCCGCCGGGCCTTGCCAGGCTCAGCCCCCGGGAGCAGGAACTCGTCACCCTGGTCGCGCAGGGCCGCACCGACGCGCAGATCGCAGCCCAGCTCTACATCACCGTGCGTACGGTCGGCTCGCACCTGGACCGGATCCGGGACAAGACCGGCTGCCGGCGCCGCGCCGACCTGACCCGGCTGGCCCTCAGCGCTGGCCTGGTCTGACCCGCCGTGGCCCAGCGCGATCTGGCTGGCCCGGCCGCACCCGCCATCTCCGGCCGGGCATCGCCCGGCACGCGGCGCTGTGGGTGATTCCACCCCTGCCGCGAAGGGGGACGAGCGGCGAGCCTGCTGGATGAAGACTGAAAAGCTCATGACCACAGATAAGGCCGGCTGACCGTCGGGGCCTGGTCGCGGAGGACGAGATATGGCTTGGATGCGCACATCGACCGCCAGCCTGGGCAGCATGGCCCTGGTGCTGGCCGCGGGGCTGGCTGCGGGTGGGTGCGGCAGCAGCGGCAGCACCGCAGCCCCGCTGACCTGCCCTCCCAGCGCCCCGGCTGCGGGCACCTCGGGTGGGGCAGCCGCGGGGGCCGCGGGCCAGGCAGCCGGTTCGGCGAACCCGGCGGTCGCGGCGGGATGGTCGCTGCCGGGCGGCAACCTGGCGAACACGCGGGACGTTGCCAGCGCGATCACCAGTTCCAACGTGTCGAAGCTGGCCGTGGCGTGGACGGTGCCGCTGCAGACACCGGTGGCGCATACCGACGGTGCCTACGCGACCACCCCGGTAGTGGTGAACGGTGTGGTGTACGTGCAGGACCTGGACTCGAACGTGATGGCGATCAGCCTGGCGACCGGCAAGGTGCTGTGGCGGCATGTCTACAGCTCGCCCAACGGCGGCCCGGACGGCGTCACCGTGGCCGGCGGGGTTGTGTACGGTGCGACCAACCACGCCGCGTTCGCCCTGTCGGCGGCCACCGGCACGCAACTGTGGAGCCGGACACTGATCGCCAACGACCACGAGGGCATCGACATGGCCCCCGGGTACAACCACGGCACCGTGTACGTGTCCACCGTGCCGGTCAACCCGCTCGTGGGTGTGTACCTGGGCGGCGGCAAAGGGATCTTGTTCGCGCTGAACGCCAAGACCGGCGCGCCGGAGTGGAGCTGGGATGAGGTAGGCGACCTGTGGGGCAACCCAAAGATCAACTCCGGCGGCGGCCAGTGGTACCCGCCGTCGTTCGACGCCCAGGGCAACATCTACATCGGCGTGGCCAACCCCGCCCCGCTGGTCGGCACGAAGGCCTACCCGTGGGGCACCAGCCGCCCGGGCCCGAACCTGTACACCGACTCGGTGGTCAAGCTCAGCCCAGCCGGCAAGCTGCTGTGGTACTACCAGCTCACCCCGCACGACCTCTACGACTGGGACATGCAGAACTCACCGGTGCTCAGCACCGCCCACGGGCAGCCGGTGGTGATCGACGGCGGCAAGGCCGGGCATCCTGATCGAGCTCAACGCCCAGACCGGCAAGCTGCTCTGGAAACTCCCTGTCGGCCTGCACAACGGCCACGACCACGACGGCCTGCTCACCGAAAACGCCAAGCCTGCCTCGCACATCAAGCTGCCCAACCAGTTCTGCCTTGAGCCTGGCTTCGACGGCGGCATCGAAACCCAGCTTGCCTCCAACGGCTCCACCACCTTCGTCGCCGTCAACGACCTCCCGGATCCGATCTGCAAGAGCGGCCCCGGCTGCGCACGATCGTTGTCCGCCGCCGTCGGGGCGGCGTTCAAGGCCACCGGCGAGATGGTCGCGGTCAACCAGGACACCGGGCAGGCCGACTGGGACACCAAACTCCCGTCCTCGCCCTACGGCGCCGCGACCGTGACCAACAACGTGGTGTTCACCACCACGTTCCTCGGCGACCTGTACGCACTCAACACCGCCACCGGCGCGATCCTGCGGAAGATCCCGCTGCCCGCCGGGTCGAACGCCCCCGTCACGGTCGACGGCGACTACGTCATCGCCGGAGCAGGCGTGCCCCTCTCCAAGACCGAGCGGCCACAGATCATCGCCTACAAGCTGGGCAGCTGACGGACCCGGCCCTTCGAGCTCCACCACCCCCGATGAGTTCCGCCTCGCCGCGTGGTCTGCATGCTGGGAACGTCCATTTTCCGTGCCTGCAATGGCCCGAGATGAG
Organism: uncultured Actinomycetes bacterium; assembly: GCA_963730235.1. Classification (GTDB taxonomy): domain Bacteria; phylum Actinomycetota; class Actinomycetes; order Streptosporangiales; family Streptosporangiaceae; genus DASXKD01. Next base: position 387,509 of record CAVSRH010000014.1, on the reverse strand, counting down.
ATGACAAGGAGCGTGCCCACCATGGACCAGGAGAATGTGAGCGCCACCCTGACTGTCGCCGTGCCCGCTGCGAGGGTGTTCGCGGTGCTGGCGGACCCGGCGGCGCATTCTGCGATCGATGGCACCGGCTGGGTTCAGGAAGCTGTCGACCGGGCGCCGCTGACCGAGGTGGGGCAGGTTTTCCGGATCGGCATGTATCACCCCAACCATCCAGACGGTAACTACCAGATGGCCAACGAGGTCGTGGTGCTCGACCCACCGCAGGCCATTGGCTGGCGGCCGGGGAACGAGCAGGACGACGGTCACCTGGAGTTCGGCGGCTGGACCTGGCGTTACGACCTGGTGCCGCTCGGCCCGTCCGAGACTGAGGTCACGCTCACCTACGACTGGTCCGCCGTGCCGCAGAACATCCGGGAGTACCTCCACTTCCCGCCGTTCGGCCCGGAGCATCTCAGCAACTCGCTGCAGCACCTGGCCGAGCTTGCCGCACCGGCAACCCGGGCCTAGACGCCCGCGTTGACCGTCGCAGCGGCCACGGTAACCGAAGGTAAGGAAGGCAGCATGATCAGGTTCACCATGCCAGCGCGCCCGGGTGCGGCCCGCCGCCGGGGAGTATGCGTGCGGCGCTGGACCGTTGCCGGCGAGGCGGCAGTGTGTGCGATCGCGGCTGCCGTGGCATTGACGGCCACGCCCGCGGCAGCGACGGCCACGGCGGCTGGCCACGCGAGGGCCACGCGCCGGCCTGCGGCGAGCCCGGGCGGGGGCCGGACCGCGGGTGACGGGCCCCGCGGGGACAAGGCCGGCCGGTACTTTGCCGTGATCCGGCGGACCGAGTACGGCATCCCGCACATCCTGGCGCACGACTACGGCGGCCTCGGCTACGGCTACGGCTACGCGTTCGCACAGGACAACCTGTGTGTCATGGCCGACATGGTGGTGACGCTGCGGGGGGAGCGGTCACGGTACTTCGGCCCGCAAGCGCTCTCCGATGACACCCTGGGCCCGCGGACAACCAACATCGACAGCGACATCTACTACCGTGGCCTGCGGACGTCGGGGCTGTTCCAGCGACTGCTGGCCCGCCCCGCCCCGCTGGGCCCGACACCGCAGGCACGCCAGCTTGTCGCCGGCTATGTCGCCGGGTATAACCGCTACCTGCGGGACACGACCGTGGCGCGGCTGCCGGAATCCCACCTGCCGGGGCAAGTCCTGGGTCACCCCGATCACCGCACTCGACGTGTGGAGCGCGCTCTACGACATCGACACCGTGAATGGGAGCGTGGTGTACCGGACGGCCATCGCCACGGCCACCCCGCCCACAGCGTCGTCCCCGGCCGGCCATGTCACCCCGCTCTTTCCCACCGCCGGGCCCACCAACGGCATTGGCAGCAACGGCTGGGCGCTCGGCCGCGACGCGACCCGCGGCCACGAAGGGATGGTGCTCGGCAACCCGCACCTGCCCTGGACCGGCGACGCCCGCCTGTACCAGATACAGCTGACCATTCCGGGCAAGCTGAACGTGTCCGGGGCGGGCCTGTACGGCGTGCCCGCGATCATGATCGGCCATACCGAGCACGTGGCCTGGACCCTGACCGCCTCCCACGCCCAGCGTGGCACGATCTACGCGCTGAAGCTCGTGCCCGGTCACCCGACCAGTTACCTGGTCGACGGCAAGGCCGAACCGATGACCCAGCAGAAGGTAACGGTAACCGTACGCAACCCCAATGGGACGCTGTCCACGGGCACCAAGATCCTCTACGGCTCGCGGTATGGGCCGGTGGTGGCCACCGGCTGGACGAAGACGACCGCGTTCGCCCTCGCCGACGCCAACGCCGACAACGTCCGCTCGCTGAACGAATGGCTGGCGATGGGCAGGTCGCAGAGCCTCGCGCAGTTTCGCCGGGCGGAGAACGCTTACCAGGGCCTGCCCTGGATGTACACGCTCGCCACCAGCACCGCCGGCACCGTGTACTTCGCCGACGCCTCGGTCGCGCCGCACGTCAGCGACGCCGAGGCCAAGCGCTGCCAGGCCGGCCCGCCCCAGCCGCCGGGCGGCCCGGTCATACTGGACGGCTCGACCACCTCGTGTGGCTGGGGCAGCGACCCGGACGCTATCGAGCCTGGCATCTTCGGGCCCAGCCATTACCCCGAGCTCACCCGGGCCGACTACGTGGCCGACTCCAACAACAGCCCCTGGCTCGCCAACCCCCGCACCCGGATCACGGGCTACCCGTCAGCCATCTACGACACCCGCCAGCAGCTGGAACTGCGGCCCCGGCTCAGCCTCAACATGATCGCCGAACGTCTGGCAGGCACCGACGGCCTCGGCCCGCCGGGCTTCACGCTGCCGACCCTGCAGGCGACCATGCTCGGCAACCGCAACTACGGCGCCGATCTGGCCCGCCGCGCCGTGGTGGACATGTGCCGCGCCCACCCGGTGCTGACCGCCAGCGACGGCAAGCAGGTAGACGTGCGCGCGGCATGCGCCGTGCTCGCCGCCTGGAACGGCCGCGCCAACACCGGCAGCCGCGGTGAGGTGCTGTGGCGGCAGGCCTACGGCAGCCTGAACTACGCCCCGGCCAACTGGTGGCGAGTGCCGTTCAGCGCCGCGCACCCGGTCACCACGCCCCGCGGGCTGAACACCAGCAACGCCGGCGTGCAGCACGCACTGGCCGACGCCGTGCAGTTCTTCCTGGCCCACCACATACCGCTCGACATCGCGCTCGGCAGCACCCAGCACTACGCCTCGGTCCCGCTGCCTGGCTGCACCGAGGGCGAAGGCTGTTTCGACCGAGTCGAAGGGGTCGGCGGCCCGGGCAGCGGGGTGAACATCACTGCGGACAACGGGTCGACCTTCATCATGGCCACCGAACTGACACCGCACGGGCCGCGCACCCGCACCATCCTCACCTACTCCGAGTCCGCCAACCCCGACTCCCCGCACTTCAGCGACCAGACCGTGCTGTTCTCCCACAAGCAGTGGGTCACCGAGCGGTTCACGCAAGCCCAGATCAGCGCCGACCCGCAGCTACAGATCACCGTTCTGCGCGGCTAAGGAAGCCGGCGAAAGCTGTCTCGTAACGCCGCCGGAACGCCCCCGGCTCAGGGTGGCGGCATGAGAGACCGTGCCGTTTCCTGGACGCTGGCCGGGCTGACCGTGCTAGCCCTGGTAGCGGCGCTGACGCTGCTGGGACTGGACGCCAGCCGGATCACCGCGGGCAAGCTGGGCTTCGAGGTCGTCCTCGCCCTGGCCACCATGCTGTACGCCGGCACCGGCTACCTGATCATGGTCCGCCGGCCGGGCAACGCCATCGGCGCGCTGCTGGCCCTGGCCGGGCTGCTGCTGGCCACCGAGCTGCTGACCGAGCAGTACCCCCTCTAAGGGCTGGTCACGGCGCCGGGCTCGCTGCCCGCGGCCCGGCTGGTGGGCTGGCTCTCCGTCGTCGTGTCCGTCCTGACCGTGTACCTGCTGCTCTTCCTGGTCCTGATCTTCCCGGACGGGCGGCTGCCATCCCGGCGCTGGCGCCCGGTGCGAACCGGGATCCTGGTCGCCATGGCCGCCTCGGTGCTGAGCCAGATGCAGTCCGGCCAGTACGTCAGCGGCGGGCTGACCGACATCCTGGATGACTCCAAGGCCAGCTACCCGAATCCGCTGGGTTTCTTCCCGCAGCATGGCTGGTTCAGCGGCTTCGTGTTCGCGGTCGTGGTCGCCACCATGGCCGCCGCCGTCAGCGTCGTCACCTCGGTATTCGCCCGCCGCCGCGGGGCCAGTCCCGAGCTGCGCAAGCAGCTGGCCTGGCTCGGCCACGTCGGCCTCCTCACCGTCATCTGGATCCTGGTGCTGGCCCCAGGGGCGGCCATCAACCCGGGCAGCCGCGACTCTCTCGGCACCGTGTTGTGGGTGCTGATGGTGCTGACGCCGGTGGTCGGGATCCCGGTGGCCTGCGTAGTGGCGGTGCTGAAGTACCGGCTGTACGACATCGACCGGCTGATCTCCCGCACCGTGTCCTACGCCATCGTGACCGGCCTGCTGGTCGGGCTGTACGCCGGGCTGGTGCTGCTGGCAGGCCACGTGCTCCCGGTACACAGCTCCGTCACCGTGGCCGTGGCCACGCTGGTCGTGGCGGCACTGTTCAACCCGGTGCGGCGGCGGGTCCAGCACGGGGTGGACCGCCGCTTCAACCGGTCCCGGTACGACGCGGACCTCATGATCGCCGCGTTCGCGGCCCGGCTCGCGGACGCCAGCGACCTGGACGCGGTCCAATCCGATCTGGCCGCCACCGTGAACCAGGCCCTGGCGCCTTCCCAGGTGTCGCTGTGGCTCAGCCGATGAGCGCCTCCAGGTCCCGGATCCAGATGCGGTGTCCGGTTAACCCTCTGGCGGAATCATAGAGATCGAGCGCACCGTCAACGCATCCGGCAACATCAGCGTCGGCAACCACGTCATCAGCACCGGAGCACCACTGGCAGGGCAGCGCGTCACCGTGCGGCTGGATGGGCCTGTCGCGCACATCCTCGCTGACGGCACCACGGTCCGCACCATCGCATGCCCCGTCCCGCAGCTCGCCCGGCACCGGCTCCGCCGAGCCCGCGCCGCAACCGCCGGGCCACCACAGCCACCTGCCGCGCTCACCGTCAGGCGGCGGGTGTCCATCCGCGGCGCGATCATGATCGGCGGCCAGCGGATTCAAGTCGGATTGCCGCACGCTGGCAAGACCGTCACGATCACCGTGGGCTCCGACATCTACCAGATCACCGTGGAGGACGGCATCACCATTGCCGCGCCCCGAAAGACCAGCCGTGCCATCAACCGCCACAAGGCCTCCGACTACGGTTAACCCAACCGGGACCCGGAGTGATGCGTATGAGCGAGCCAGCCGGTGCCGCTGGGTCCCCGATCGCCGCCGAGGTTATCCGGCAACTGGCCACCGTCGCGGCCCAGATCGCCGCCGCACACGAAGAGCCCGCCCCGGCGACCATCGCCGCAGCGCCAACCACACGAGTCAAAGCGCTAGACCTGCTGTTCAGAGGCTCCACGGTCCCGGCCAGTTACGACGCGCCGTCCTATGCGGTCGTGATGACCGGCCACTTCGCCAGCTACCGCGGCGGGTCGCGCCACAGCCAGATCAAGTGGCCCCGCCGTGGCCGGTGCCTGATTGTCGTCATCGACGCCACCACCCTCAGGGGGACCGATGCCACCATGCACGACCAAGACGACACCGGCCTGCTAGCACAACTCGGGCCGGTAACAATCCTGACCCAGGAGAAACCCCGCCCCCCACAAGATCTCTAGGGTGGCGTCGCATATCAAGCGGAGCCAATCTGTCGCACATCAAGCGGAGCTAGGCACTCTGGCCGAGCTGGCCGTGTCGGGTTGCCGAGGGCGGAGCGGCCGAGTAGCTGTGGACCTGCCAAGCCAGCTCGTGTTGACTTTTGTTAGCCTCTCCTGGAAGCGACGGTGATGGCCTTGGTTAAGTGCTCAGTTCGGCGAGGATGTTCTGCAGGCGCCTATGTCTAAGTCGCCTGGATCTGAGGGGCTTGGCGGTCCGGGTTGGGATGATATAGGCAGTGCGCCCACTTGCGGGCTACTCTCCAGATGTATGACTATGACGACGTGTGCATGCGGGCTCCAAGCGGTCGGTCAGTGCACTCGATGCGAGCGTCCTGTCTGTTGGAGTCACGCAGTCCACGGAGGCACTCACACCGACTGGTCGACTGCGGACGCTCATGTGCAGAAGGTGAGGCGTGCGGCGTTTCTCTTCGGCGACAAGCTTGTCTGCATGGACTGCCTGGAACAGGCCGACGGTCAGCAGCGAGAGCGTGAAGCCGCAGAGCGCCAGCGTGAAGCCACCAAGCGCCAGCGTGAAGCCGCAAAACCAAGGCGGATGCCCGATCTCAGCGATGCTCTTGTAGCGCTGACGTGGTTCTACGATGGCGCTCCTGCCGACATAACGGAAGCCGCCGTGGCTGCCATAGAAAGGTCGGGAGGAATGGAGACTATCGCCAACCGAATTGCAGTTATGGCGATAGAGAAGTTTCCGGCCGAGCAATTCAGGGGGCGCAAATTCCTAAGCGGCTCCCTGACAGCTCACGTAATCTCTACTTATGTGGACGAACCGAGTTGGCAAGCTGACGACTGGCGTTCAAACCCTAGCACGCATATCAAGACGGCTGTTGATGATATGAAGACATGGTGGACCATAGTGTCGGATCGAGGCGCATGGAAGTGGTCCCGGCAGGAAATCGCCAATCCGAATCCTGTGCTTTACGGACGTAACCTCATGCACATCTACAACTGCGTCAAGCTTCCACGTGTTTGAGAACTGAGATTCGCGGCGGGATGCTCACGAGGCCGACCCGAAGAATCGAGAATCATGATCTCCCGGTGCTGCTTCAGCGCGCATAACCGTCGAGGAATGGTGCACAACGTGTATTGAAGGCTATGGTGCCCACCAGTCATCAACCGTGCGCCAGGCAAGAGTGCACATAGGTCGGATCGTCCGGGAGTTCGGCCCGAGCCCGATAGGCAGCCTGCGGCCCAGGCACGGCTACGCCACGCCAGTGCCAAGACCACCTTGGACACCTATGGGCACATCTGGCCCGACCGGGACGAGTCGACCAAGGCCGTCATCGACGCAGTGCTTACCGCTTACTGGACGGAACAGCAGCGGAACAGCCCTACCTCCGGCTCTTGAAACAGCAGGTCAGCGGCCGGTATCGATTAGATGTCGAAGTACAGCTCGAACTCGTGCGGGTGCGGGCGGAGCCGGATCGGGTCGAGTTCGTTGGAGCGCTTGTAGTCGATCCAGGTCTCGATCAGGTCCGGCGTGAACACCCCGCCGTCGAGCAGGTACTCGTGGTCGGCTTCCAGCGTGTCCAGGACCTTGTCCAGCGACCCGGGCACCTGCGGGATGGCCAGGGCCTCGTCCGGCGGCAGTTCGTAAAGGTCCTTGTCCACCGGCTCGGGCGGCTCGATCTTGTTCCGGATGCCGTCGATGCCGGCCATCATCATCGCGGCGAACGCCAGGTACGGGTTAGCCGACGGGTCCGGCACCCGGAACTCCAGCCGCTTCGCCTTCGGGTTGGCGCCGGTGATCGGGATCCGCACGCACGCGGACCGGTTGCGCTGCGAGTAGACCAGGTTGACGGGGGCCTCGAACCCGGGCACCAGGCGGTGGTAGGAGTTCGCGGTCGGGTTGGTGAAGGCCAGCAGCGACGGCGCGTGCTTGAGCAGCCCGCCGACGTAGTAGCGGCCGACGTCGGACAGCCCGGCATAGCCGACCTCGTCGTAGAAGAGCGGGGCGCCGTCCTTCCACAGGCTCTGATGGCAGTGCATCCCGGAGCCGTTGTCACCGAACAGCGGCTTGGGCATGAACGTGACGGTCTTCCCCGCGGCCCGGGCCACGCTCTTGACCACGTACTTGTACAGCATCAGCTTGTCGGCCATCTGCAGCAGCGGGGCGAACCTGATGTCGATCTCCGCCTGGCCCGGCCGTGCCGACCTCGTGGTGCTGCATCTCCACCTGGATGCCGCAGCGGATCAGCATCCGCACCATCTCCGACCGCAGGTCGGTGTAGTGGTCCATCGGCGGCACCGGGAAGTAGCCGCCCTTGTAGCGCGGCTTGTAGCCGAGGTTGCCGCCCTCCTCCTCGCGGCCGGTGTTCCACGCGCCCTCGACCGAGTCGAGGTGGTAGTAACCGGTGTTCGGCCCGGTCTCGAAGCGGGCCGAGTCGAAGATGTAGAACTCCGCCTCGGGGCCGAAGTAGACGATGTCCGCGATGCCGGTGCCGCGCAGGAAGTCCTCGGCCTTGCGGGCGATGTTGCGCGGGTCCCTGGTGTACGGCTCGCCGGTCAGCGGGTCGTGCACGAAGAACGTCAGGTTCAGCGTCGGGTGCTGGCGGAACGGGTCGAGCACGGCCGTCGCGGGGTCCGGCAGGAGCAGCATGTCGGACTCGTGGATCTGCTGGAACCCGCGGATGGAGGAACCGTCGAACATCAGCCCGTCGGTGAAGACCTTCGCGTCGAACGACTCGACCGGCACGGTGAAGTGCTGCACCGTCCCCGGCAGGTCACAGAACCTGACATCGACGAACTCCACCTTGTTCTCGCCGATGAACTTCAGCACCTCGTCGGCGTTCGTGAACATCAACCCTCCCTGGAGGCTGCGGCCATGTCCTGGCCGCGCGGGTTTGCGCCTGCCGCAGGACCGCGGTTGTCACGCTAGGCGCGTGCCGTTTCCGAGTGGTGTCCCAAGTGTTTCACGCGTGTTACACCTCGCGTTTGGCCAGGTCACGCTAAGTAGGCAGGCCAGCCGTACATCCCTTTGCCGGGCAGGCGATACCGTGGGGGCGTGTCTGCTTCCCCGGTGGACGGCGCCAAGGCCCCCAGCGACCGCCCGGAGTATCCCGGCGAGAAGTTCGGGCTGCCCGAAAGCGGGCCCGGCTCGATGGCGGGCATGGGGCGCCGGCTCGCTGCCCTGCTGATCGACTGGGTGATCTGCACGCTGATCGCGTTCGCGGCGTTTCACGACCAGTACTGGACGCTGCCGATCTTCGCAGCGCAGGACTACCTGCTCACCGCGATGACCGGGCTGACGCTCGGCAAGCGCCTGGTCGGCATCCGGGTCGTGCGGCTGGACGGCAGGCCGGTCGGGTTCGGATGGGCCCTGGTCCGCACGTTGCTGCTGCTGACCGTGGTCGCACCGCTGGTCGCCGACGACCTGCGCGGCCTGCACGACCGGGCGGCCAACACCGTCGTCATCCGCCTCTGAGCCGGGCCGGCCAGCGGGCCTAGCGGAACCGGGGGCGCGGGGGCTTGGGCATACGGCCAGTCTTGGGCATCGGGCCCTTGGGGGCCTGCAGGTTCGCGGGCAGCGCCTTGAGCCGGAAGTTGAGTTCGGCGACCGCCTGGCCCTTCAGGTTGCGCGGGAGGCGCATCAGCTTGCGCTGCAGCCGCCGGATCGGCACCTGGCCTTCCTCGTCGCCGACCTGCATGTCGTAGATGGGCACGTCGTAGGCCACCCGGGAGATGCGCTTCTTCTCGGCCGCCAGCAGGCTGGGCAGCCTGCTGGGGCTGCCCTCGCCGACCAGGACGACGCCGGGCTTGCCGACCGCGCGGTGCACGACGTCCATGTTCCGGTTGGCGGTCACCGCCGGGGTGACCGTCCACCCGCCGCGCATGCTCTGCAGGATCGCGGCTGCCGCGCCCGGCTGGCCCTCGATGGCCGCGTACTGGGAGGACTGGGCGAACCTGCCGAACACGATCATCGCCGCCATCAGGCCGCCGAGCACGCCGAGCGGCGCGAGCAGGGCGATCAGGCCGGTGAGCAGCCCGACGATCACGAACACGGCGATCACGCCCACGGCGGAGAGCGCCACGATGGGCAGGGCCCAGGGATTCGACTTGCGAATCATGCCCGCTGCCATCTTGAGCTGCTTAATGCGGCCGAGACTGGCAGGATCCGCCGCGCCCTGCCGGTTTGCCGCGCCCGCCGGCTTATTCACCATGGACGGCAGGATACGAGAGCCGGGCGGTCAGGGAGAAACTGGCGCAGTCCGCGAAGCCGTCCGGCGGGCCAGCGCCTCGGCGTAAAGGCGGCCCGCGCGGTAGGAGGAGCGCACCAGCGGGCCGGACATCACGCCGGAGAACCCCAGGTCAAGCGCTTCGGTGCGCCAGTGCTCGAACTCCGCGGGCGGCACCCAGCGGGCCACCGGGTGATGCCGGGGGGATGGCCGCAGATATTGGGTGACGGTCAGCAGTTCACAGCCCGCGCCGCGCAGGTCGGCCATGGCCTGGCTGATCTCGTGGTCCTCCTCGCCGAGGCCGAGGATCAGGTTGGACTTGGTCACCAGCCCGGCCGCCCGCGCCCTGGTGAGCACCTCCAGCGACCGCTCGTACCGGAACCCGGGCCGGATCTGGCGGAAGATCCGCGGGACCGTCTCGATGTTGTGGGCCAGCACCTCCGGCCGGGACCCGAACACCACCGCGAGCCGCCCGGGCTCGGCGTTGAAGTCGGGGATGAGCAGTTCGACGCCGCAGCCGGGCACGGCCGCGTGGATCTCGGCGCAGGTCTGCCCGTACAGCCAGGCGCCGCCGTCGGGCAGGTCGTCGCGGGCCACCCCGGTGACCGTCGCGTACCGCAGCCCCATCGCCGCCACGGACTCGGCCACCCGGCGCGGCTCCCCGGTGTCCAGCGGTTCCGGCTTCCCGGTGGCGATCTGGCAGAAGTCACAGCGCCTGGTGCAGGCGTCCCCGCCGATCAGGAACGTGGCCTCGCGGTCCTCCCAGCATTCGAAGATGTTCGGGCAGCCCGCCTCCTCACAGACCGTGTGCAGCCCCTGGCTGCGCACCAGCCCCTTGAGAGCGGTGTATTCCGGCCCGGTCCGCAGCCGGGTCTTGATCCACGGCGGCTTCCGCTCGATCGGGACCTGGCTGTTGCGTGCTTCGATGCGGAGCATCTTGCGCCCCTCGGGTGCGAGTACCACGGATCCAGGGTACGTCTGCGGTCCGGGGCACAGTGCGCGGCCGGTCCGGCCGCCGGGGGAAGGATTGAGATGATTCTGTCCACCATGAATGACCTGCCGGGATACGAGGTCTCCGAGGTGCTGGGGGAGGTGTTCGGCATCACCGTGCGGTCCCGGAACCTGGGTTCGCAGCTCGGGGCCGGCTTCAAGTCGATCGTCGGCGGGGAACTGCGCGGCATGACCAAGATGCTGGCCCAGAGCCGGTTGGAGGCGCAGGACCGGCTGATCGAGGCGGCGCAGGCCCGGGGCGGCGACGCGGTGCTGGCCATGCGGTTCGACGCCAGCGAGTTCAGCGCCGGCCAGGAGATCTGCGCGTACGGCACGGCCGTCAAGATCCGCCCGGCAGGAACAGGCGCCGCCCAGGCGTAGCCGCCGGGCGGTAACCGATGTGCGCTCGCCGCGGAAGTCGGGGAGCATAGGCACATGCCATCGCAGTTCGATCCGCCGTCGGGTACCCGTGACTTCCTCGCCGCCGAATGGGAGTTGCGGGAACACGCGTTCGCGCGGATCCGGTCGGTCTTCGCCAGGTACGGCTTCGAGCCACTCGTCACCCCGGCCTTCGAGCGCCTGGACGTGCTGCTGGGCAAGTACGGCGACGATGGCGACAAGCTGATCTTCAAGATCCTGCGCCGCGGCGAGCACGAGAGCACCGGCGAGGCCGACCTGGCGCTGCGGTACGACCACACCGTGCCGCTGGCCCGGGTGGCCGCCGCGCACGGGAGCCAGCTGCCGACCCCGTACAAGCGGTACGCGATCGGCCCAGTCTGGCGCGCCGACCGGCCCGGCAAGGGCCGCTACCGCGAATTCCTCCAGTGCGACCTCGACACGCTCGGCACCACCTCTGCCATGGCCGACGCGGAGATCATCTGCGCGGTGCACGACGTGCTCACGGGCCTCGGCCTCCGCGGCTTCCGGTTCCTGCTCAACTCCCGGCGGGTGCTCGCCGGGCTGCTTGAGGCGTTCGGCGTGCCCGCGGAACTCGGCCCCGGTGTCCTGATCACCCTGGACAAGCTGGACAAGCTCGCGCCCGGCGAGGTGGTCGCCGAACTGGCCGGCCGGGGCCTGGCCGAGGCGCAGGCGGCGCCGCTGGTCGGTGCGCTGACCGCGGCAGACGCGGCGGAGCAGATCAGGGACGCGCTGAAGACCAGCGACGAGGGCGCGGCCGGGCTGGATGAGGTGGATGCGCTGCTGTCCCTGGTGGCCGGCCAGGTGCCGGCCGGGGCGGTGACGTTCGTGCCCCGGCTGGTCCGCGGCCTGAGCTACTACACCGGGCCGATCTGGGAGGTGGCCGCCGAGGGCGGCGCCGGGTCGCTGGCCGGCGGCGGGCGCTACGACCACCTGATCGCCGCGCTCGGCGGGCCGGACGTGCCGGCCACCGGCGGCTCGCTGGGCATGGAGCGGATCCTGTTGCTGCTGCCGCGGCCGGAGGCCGGGCACACCCGGCTCGACGTGGCGGTGACCGTCATGGATGAGCGGCACGCCACGCGCAGCTTCTCCTTCGCCGCGGCCGCCCGGGACGCCGGGCTGCGGGCCAGCGTCTTCCTAGGCGGCTCCCGCAAGCTCGGCCGCCAGCTCAAGTGGGCCAGCGACGCCGGGGCCCGCTGGGCGGTGATCTACGGCAGCGCCGAGGAAGAAGCGGGCACCGTCACGGTCCGGGACATGATCTCGGGGGAGCAGGCCTCGGTCCCGGCCAGCGGGCTCGCCGCCCACTTCGCGGAACTGGCCGCCGGATAACCGGATCTTCACAATCCGGGGTGTAGCTGTGTGAAGCCACCGGAGGCGTCAGCGCCAGAATTCGGTGAGCTGCCCGGCAAGGGCCCTGCCTTGGCTGTAACCGGCTCGGCGGCGGCCGGACGCGTCGACGGATCCATCAGATTGGTGCCGAATGCGTCGCGGGAGTTGCCATCCGGGAAGATCGTTTCGACGCTGCTGCCACGGGCGCGTAGTTCGTCGACCTGTGCCGCAAGATGCATGCCCCAGTCCAGCGGCGCCCGTGATCTGCCGCCGAGTGGTGACAGCACCAGCACCCGCCCGTATCCGGCTGCCAGATCGGCATTCTCGCTGGATCGCCGGTAGCCGCCGTCGATGTACCGGCTGTCGCCGATACCGTAAGGAGGGACACCGAAGCCGTTGGCACAGCTGGCGGCGACGGCGTCCACCAAGTCGACTCCGCTGTGGCGGTCGAACACGACCGGTTCACCGGTATGGGCATCGACCGCCGTGATGAGCATCGTTCGTTCCGGCCAGCGCTGGCCGGGCAGCCGGGCGGCGACCGTAGCGCGCCACCGCGTTTGCCCGGAGCCGTCCGACGCCGCATCCATGTCGAGTGCCGCCGCGCCCAGTTTGCGGCGCATGTCGGCCGCATCCTCAGCGGCGGCGATGATCTCGCTCGTCCTCCGCATATGGTCGGCCACCGGCCCCATGGGAACGCGCCCACCGCCGGACCCGACCGGACCAGTCCGTTGCTGGGGCGCAGCGGCAAGGATGTCGGCAAGCAGTTCGGCCGGGGTCGCGCTAGTTATCTGGGCCGCGACCGTCGATCCGGCCGACGTCCCGATGATCAGATCAGCCTGGGTCACATCCAGCCCGGCATCAAACAGGCCGGCGATGACACCGATCAACCACGCATTGCCTGCCGATCCGCCACCACCGAGGACCAACGCTCGCTCAGCCGCGGCCGTCGCCGGGGTGAAGTGCAGAGGTGAAGAAGGTGTTGTGTTCATGGGAGCCGCCTTTCGCGAGTTGCCTGGCGGGCGCTCCCGGCGGCGACTACCTCAGTCGCGTGATCGTGGACTGCAGGGGAGCACCCACTGTGGATGCTGCGTTCATGGGTCTCACCTCCTGCCGATGGGTCACGATCGGCGGAACGCTATCACGCCGGCGGCGCGGTGCGCGACCGGACATCCTCAGCGAAGCGACCGCAGCGCGGGCCGTTAGGTGACCTTGAAGTTCTTCGCGCTGGTGAAGCTGCCGCCCGCGGCGGTGACCATGACCGGGCCGGTCTTTGCCCGGGCGGGGACGGTCGCGGTGATCTTGGTGCCGGAGACGATGGTGAACACCGAGGAGAAGCCACCGAAGTACACCGCGGTGACGCCCTGCAGGTGCTTGCCGGTGATGGTGACCTTCGTTCCCTTCGGCCCGGACGTGGGGGAGAACTTGGTGATCACCGGCGCGGCGACCTCCACAGAACCGATCTCGCAGGCGCCGCCCTGCGGGCGTGAGGTGCCCCGCTGGTCGGTCGGCGTGCTGCTGTCGAGGAACTGCGCGCTCTCGCAGGTGCCGGTGGGGATGGCATTGATGGCCGGTGAGCCGATCTGGGGAAGCAGGGTCTCGGTGGGGCCCCCGTTGCTGGCCAGCGGGCCCAGCAGCGCACCGGTGTTGGTGATGTCGGTGGTGACCGTGGCGAAGCAGTCGGTGGTGTCGCCGATCAGGTTGTAACCGTTGTCGGTGACCGTGCCGCCGGTGGCTTGTTCGCAGTCCGGCCCGGTGGACGTGCTCGAGTCGCCGGCGATGATCGTGCCGGCAATCGTGAGTGCGCCGGCGTTGTTGAGCCCGCCGCCCTGGTAACCCCCGTTGTTGCTCACCGTCACGTTTGTCAGGGAGAGCGTGGTTCCGGTGTCGCTGTAGATGCCGCCGCCCGGGCCTACGTCACTGTTGTTGCTCACCGTGGAGTTGATGAGCGTCATGTCACCCTCGTTGCCCAGCCCGCCTCCCGACTGCTCTGCCTCGTTCCCGCTGACCGTGGACTTGCTGAAGCCGGCCAGCCCGGGATTGCCGCTGGAACCGTCGTTGTAGACGCCTCCGCCGAACTCGGCGGTGTTGCCGGCCACGGTGGTGGTCGTGGCGATGAGGTTCCAGTCCGGTGCGCTGTAGATGCCGCCCCCGTGCCCTGCTGCCGAGTCCGCGTCGTTGAGGGACACGGCCGTATCGGTCAGGAACGCATTGCCGTCGTTCCAGATCCCGCCGCCGTTCCCGTTGTCGGCGGCGTCGTTGACGAAACTGTCGCCGGTCAGGGTCACCGAGGCGCCGTCGGAAAGGCTGGCGCTGTCATTGGCGACGCCGCCGCCGTCTTCGGTAGCGGCGTTCTGCTCGACCGTGGAACCGGTGAGGGTGAGGCTCCCGGTGTAGTTGTAGGCACCGCCGCCGTCATCGCCCGCGTTGTTGCTGTCCAGCGTCGAGCCGGTGACGGTCGCCGTGCCGGTGTAGTTGTAGATGCCGCCGCCGTTGCCGCTCGCGGTGTTGCTGCTCACCGTGGTGTCGGTCACGGTGAGCGTGGCGAGGCCGTTGTAGTTGTAGATGCCGCCGCCGTCGACCGCGGCGTTGCCGGTCACCGTGGTGTTGCTCACGGTCAGGTTCCCGAGGTTGAGGATCCCGCCGCCCAGCGCCACGTCGCCGCCACCGCCGGTGACGGTCAGCCCGTTGAGTGTCACCGTGGCCCCGGCGTCGATCCAGAGCACCCGGCCGGCGCCGGAGGGCTTCGGCTTTACCGTGGCCCCGCTCGCCCCGTCCAGGGTCAGTGAGACCGGGACGGTGAACGCGGCGTCGTTGGTGCCTGGCGCGTCCGCGCAGGTACCGGACACCTGCAGCGTGTCTCCCGAATGGGCGGCGTTGAGCGCGGTCTGCAGATTGCCATAGGAGTGCGTCCCGTCCGTGATCGCGCAGGCCGCGGCCAGCGCCGGGGTGGCCATCCCGATCACTCCCGAGACCGCCAGAGCACCGGCGGCCACTGCGGCCGCAACCCCCATGCCGCGGCCATGCCGGACGATGGCCGTGATGAAATCGCATCCCCACCAGTTCGGCCGCATGTCCCCTCCCCACCCCTCGGTGGCGCCACGGCACACCGGGGAAGCCCATCGCTGAACCGCGTTGGGCGGCCAGACCGGATCGGGCGGGTGACACAAGCCCCTTGGATGGCTTTATTGCGCCCGGCGCGGCCGGACATATCAACACAGTTGGGGCGAACGTAGCGCCGAACCGGCCACCGGTCAATCGGGCATTGGAGGCGGTGCTGATGGCGTCGAGATGCCCGCAGCGAACACGGGGCCGCTCCGGGGAGTGCCCGCCGTAGCCTGGCGACATGGCCGCCGCGGGTGCTGAGTTCTGGGACGGGTTCTACCGGCAGCGGCTGGCGTCCGGCAAAGATCTGGACTGGGAGGGCCTGTGGACCGGGCCGTTCCTGATCGCGCTGCGGGAGGCGGGCGCCCGCACCGTCCTCGAACTGGGCTGCGGAACCGGCAACGATGCGGCGCGGCTGGCCGGTGCGGGCTACTCGGTCACGGCGATCGATCTGTCCGGCGAGGCCATCGGGCGTGCGCGGGCCAGGTTCGGCGCCATGGCCAGCTTCGTGGTGGCCGACATGACCCAGCGGCTGCCCTTCTCCGATGAGGATTTCGATGCGGTCATGTCCAACGTCGCCATGCACATGTTTCCCGACGGCGTGACCCGTGCGGTGTTCGCGGAGGTGGGCCGGCTCGTCCGCCCGGGCGGGCTGTTCCTGTTCCACGTCAACGCGCTGGAGGACCGGCCGCTGCGCGCCCGCTGGCTGGCCGCGCGCGAACTTGAGCCGGATTACGTGGCCGAGGAGTCTGGCCAGACGATGCACTTCTTCTCCGAGGCCTACCTGCGCGAACTCCTCGGGGGATGGCGGGAACTGCGCCTGGACCCGGTCGCGATCCCGCATCGCGAGACGGGTGAGCCGCGCAAGCATGTCTGGCGGGGCATAGCGCGCCGCTGAACAGTCAGCGCGCGGCGGGGGTGAGTTCGGTGTCCGGGAGCAGGGTGGCCAGGCCGGCCCGGCGCCAGGACGTGGCGCCGAGCGCCCCGGCGAGGTGGTGCTCGGCCAGGGCGGTGAGCTCGGCCACGGTCACCGGGCGGCCCGCTTCCTCGGTCAGCGAGGTGACCCCGGCGTCCCTGATGCCGCAGGGCACGATCTTGCCGAACCAGCCCAGGTCGCAGTCGCAGTTGAGCGCGAAGCCGTGCATGGTGACGCCGCGGGACACCCGGACCCCGATCGCGCCGACCTTGCGGTCCGGCCGGCCGTCTCCGGTGAGCCACACGCCGCTGCGGCCGTCCACCCTGGTGGTGGCCACGCCCACGTCCGCGCAGCAGCGGATCAGCGCTTCCTCCAGGCTGCGCACGTAGGCGACCACGTCCAGCGGCTCACCCAGCGCCATGATCGGGTAGCCGACGAGCTGCCCGGGACCGTGCCAGGTGATCTTGCCGCCCCGGTCCACGTCGATCACCGGGATGCCCGGGTCGGCCAGCGGGCGGTCCAGCGGTTCGGTCCGCTTGCCCGCGGTGTAGACCGCCTCGTGCTCCAGCAGCAGGCAGGTGTCCGGAATCTGGCCGGCCGCGCGGCGGTCGTGCAGCCGCCGCTGCAGTTCCCATCCCGCGAGATAGGGAACGGCGCCCGCGCCGAACCCGGCATGGGCGAAGACCAGTTCACCGTGCACACCGCCAGCCTAACGCCGCCGCCTGGCCGGTCAGCGCCCGGTGACGGCCGGTATCCCCGGGCGGGCATGACGGCGCCCGTCGGATGGTTACCGGTCATAGGTGTTTTACCGTGGTACCCGGGAGGATTTGTGCTCGACGAATCCGATCTGCGTCGGATGACCCCCGAGGAGCGCGCCGGGCTCGCGCGGACCCTGGCCCGGCTCAACGCGCAGAGCCTCACGCCGACCCCGATCAGCCAGCGGCGCCGCAGGATGCTGATCGCGGCCTGCCTGCTCGGCGTGCTGCTGCTCGCGGTCTGGACCGGCATCCTGGAGGTCAAGCTGCCGCGGGACTACCGGGCGGGCGGCTGGCGGGCGGCCTGGGTGGGGTTCGACGTGGGGCTGCTGCTGGTGTTCGCGGCGACCGCGTGGGCCGCATGGCGGCGCCGGCAGATCCTGATCGGCTGCCTCATGGTGCTGGCGACCCTGCTGTGCTGCGACGCATGGTTCGACATCACGCTGGACTGGGGCACCCGGGGGTTCACGGTCAGCGTGCTGTCGGCCGCGCTGGTGGAGCTGCCGCTCGCCGCGCTGGCGCTGATCGGCGCCCGGCGGCTGCTGCGGCTCACCATCGGCCGGCTGGAACTGCTGGCCGGCTACCCGGCCCGCTGCCGGCGTTCTGGCAGGTGCCGCTGTTCGGCGACACGCCCGTCTCCTACCGCACCCTGCTGCACAAACCGCCCGGCCCGGCAGGCCAGGGCACCGGGATCACCGGCGAGGGCACACAACGCAGCAGCCAGGACGCTGAGCTGGCCGGCCGGGACTCCTACGGGCTCGCCGCCCGGGGCCGGCCCGGCGTCAGCCGAGCTCGGCGGCCAGCGCCCCGGCGATGCCCGGGTGCTGGAACTGGTAACCCGCGTCCAGCAGTTTGCGCGGCACCACCCTGGCGCTGGACAGGATGTCGCTGCTCACCCCGCCGACCGCGAGCTTCAGCGCCGGGCACGGGCACGAACACCACGGCGGGCCGGTGCACGGCGGCGGCCAGGGCCGAGGTGAACTCCGCGTTGCTGACCGGGTTCGGCGTGGTCAGGTTCACCGGGCCGGTGATGTCGGCCCGGTCCAGCAGGAACCGCGCGGCCGCCACCCAGTCCGTCAGCCCGATCCAGCTCATCACCTGGCGCCCGGACCCGATCCGGCCGCCGAGGCCCAGCCGGAACAGCGGCAGCAGCTTGCCCAGCATCCCGCCGCCCGGGGAGAGCACCACGCCCGAGCGCAGCGTGACCACCCGGATGCCCGCGCTGGCGGCTTCCCCGGCGGCCGCCTCCCACTCGCGCACCACCTCCGGGAGGAAGCCGCGGCCCGCTGGCGCCGCCTCGGTCACCTCACGGCCACCGGTGTCGCCGTACCAGCCGATCGCGGACCCGGACAGCAGCACGCCCGGCGGCGTGGCCATCGCCGCCAGCGCGCGCACCAGCGCCCGGGTGCCCTGGACCCGGCTGTCACGGATCTGCGCCTTGTAGCTCTCGGTCCAGCGCTTGTCGGCTATCCCGGCGCCGGCCAGGTGCACCACGGCCGTCGACGCCGTCCAGCGCGGCCGGGTCCAGGCCGCGCTCGGCACCGGGAATCCCAGGAGACCGTGTCCTGCCCGGCCGCCCCGCCGCGGACCAGCCGGATCACCTCATGGCCGTCCGCGCGCAGCGCGGCGACCAGGGCGGTGCCGATCAGCCCGGACGAGCCGGTGACCGCAATCCGCATTCAGAGCCCGAGTTCGGCTTCGAACGCGCCCTCTTCCAGCCGGTCCTTCACGGTGGTCAGGAACCGCGCCGCGTCGGCACCGTCGATCAGCCGGTGGTCGTAGGTCAGCGCCAGGTAGACCATGGACCGCACCGTGATCACCTCGCCCAGGGCCGGGTCCTCCATGACCACGGGGCGCTTGACGACCGTCCCGGTGCCGAGGATGGCCACCTGCGGCTGGTTGATGATCGGGGTGTCGAACAGGGCACCGCGGCTGCCGGTGTTGGTCAGCGTGAACGTGCCGCCGGCCAGTTCGTCCGGGCTGACCTGGCCGGCCCTGGTGCGGCCCGCCAGGTCGGCGATCTTGCGCGCCAGCCCGCCGATGTTGAGGTCACCGGCGTTGCGGATCACCGGCACCATCAGGCCGCGCTCGGTGTCCACCGCGATGCCGAGGTGCTCGGCGTCGTGGTAGATGATCTGGCCGGCCTCGGTGTTGAGCACCGCGTTGAGCTTCGGGATGCACCTTCAGCGCTTCGAGCGTGGCCAGCGCGAAGAACGGCAGGTAGGACAGCCGGACGCCCTCGCGGGACTCGAAATCGGCCTTGGCCCGCTCCCGCAGCCTGGTGATCGCCGTGACGTCCGCCTCCACCACGGTGGTGAGCTGGGCGGAGGTCTGCAGCGACTCGACCATCCGGCGGGCGATGAGCTGCCGGGCCCGGGACAGCCGCTCGGTGGTGCCGCGCAGCGTGGACGGTTCGATCGCCCTGGCCGGCGCGGCGGGGGCAGGTGCCGCGGCCTGGCTGGCCGGCTGCCCGTCGGCGGCGGGCGCCGCCGCGGCAGCGGCCGGCTGCTGCTCGCGGTGCACCCGGGCCGCCTCGATCACGTCCTGTTTCCGGATCCGGCCGCCGACGCCGGTGCCGGCCACCGTGGCGAGGTTCACCCCGTGCTCGGCGGCAAGCTTGCGCACCAGCGGAGTGATGTACGGGCCCTCGGCCGTCGCCGGCCCGGCGTCCGGCTCGTCCGGCTCCGGGTAGGCCGGCGCCTGCGCAGGCGGAGCCTGGGGCGCCGGTACCGCGGCCGGCGGCGCGGCGGGGGCGCGGCCGCCTCGGGCGCGCGGCCTGCTGGTACTGCTGCTCAGGCGCCGGTGGTGGTGGCGGCGCTGGTGCCTGCGGGACCGCCTCGCGGGGGCGCGTACGCCTGCTGCTGCGCGTAGTCCTCGGCCGGGGGAGTGGCATAGCCCTGCTCGGCACCGGGGACCGGGTAGCCCGCCTCGGGCGCCTGGCTGTATGGCGCGCTGTACTCGGGCACCGCCGGCCGGTACTGCGGCTCCGCCTGCGCGGCGGGCACCTGGTAGGCGGGGGCCGGCTGGGCGTACTCCTGCGGCGCGGGCTCGGCCACGGCGTAGGGGTAGCCACCGGGTTCCGCGGCGGCCTGCGGGGGCGCCTGGGGGGCCGCGGGCGCGGCCTCGGCCGCCTGGGCCTGCCCGTCCGGCGCGGCGCCCGCGCCGTCCGCGGCATCGTCGATGATCGCGAGCTGTGCCCCGACCGCGACCGTCTCGTCCTCCGCGACCGTGATCCCGCGCAGGATGCCCGACGCGGGGGAGGGAATCTCGGTGTCCACCTTGTCGGTGGATACCTCGAGCAGCGGTTCGTCCGCCTCTACTCGCTCGCCTTCCTTCTTGAGCCAGCGCGTGACGGTGCCCTCGGTGACGCTCTCGCCGAGCTGGGGCATGGATACCGTGACCGTCATGGCTTGTCGTGACTCCTTCGCTGTGCAGCCCTCGTGGGTGCCGGTGGTGGCGTGCTGATCACGCTTGCTCCGGGTCAGGCATGGACGTGGAGGGGTTTTCCGGCGAGGGCGAGGCATGCCTCGCCGATCACCTCCGACTGGGTGGGGTGCGGGTGGATGAGCTGCGCCACCTCGGCCGGCAGCGCCTCCCAGTTGTAGATGAGCTGGCCCTCGGCGATCAGCTCGCCGACCCTGGCGCCGACCAGGTGCACGCCGAGCACGGGCCCGGGCTTGCCGGGGCTGGCGCCGTTCGCCGCGTCGCCCTTCACCGCGATGACCTTCGCCGCCCCCTGGGTCTGCAGGATCACGCTCTTGCCGTTCCCGCCGAGGTTGTAGGTGAACTCGGTGATCTCGATGCCGCGGGCGGCCGCGGTGGCCGACGTGATCCCGACCGAGGCCACCTCGGGATCGCTGTAGGCGATACGCGGGACACCGTCGTAGTCGATCGGGGTCACATCAAGCCCGGCCACTCGTTCGGCAACCAGAATGCCTTCGCCGAAGCCGACGTGCGCGAGTTGCAGCCCGGGGGTCAGGTCGCCGACCGCGGAGATGGTCGGGACGTTGGTGCGGCAGTAGGAGTCGGCCAGCACGAAGCCGCGGTCCATGGCCACGCCGGCCTCCTCGTAGCCGAGCCCGGCCGACACCGGGCCGCGGCCGACGGCGACCAGCAGCAGTTCGGCGTCCAGCGTCTTGCCGCCCTCCAGCGTGACGGTGACCCCGTCGGCGGAGTCCTTGACCCCCTCGAACCTGGCCCCGAGCTGGTAGGCGATCCCGCGCCGCCGGAACGCGCGTTCCAGCAGCTTCGAGCTGGACTCCTCCTCGGCGGGCAGCAGGTGCGGGAGCATCTCGACGATGGTCACCTCGGCGCCGAACGAGCGCCACACGCTGGCGAACTCCACCCCGATGACGCCGCCGCCGAGGATCACCACCGAGCCGGGCACCCGGTCGAGCTTGAGCGCGTCGTCGCTGGTGATCACGCGCTGGCCGTCGATGGCCAGGCCCGGCAGGCTGCGCGGCTCGGACCCGGTGGCCAGCACCACGTGCGCCGCCCTCGAGCACCGCGTCCCCGACGCGCACCGCGGTCGGGGATACCAGGCGGCCGTCACCCTCGATGATGTCGATCTTGCGGCTGAGGATGGTGCTGGTCAGGCCCTTCCACAGCCGGTCGACCACCTTGTCCTTGTAGGCAGTTGACCCCGGCCATGTCGA
The DNA here is from genome assembly GCA_963730235.1 of uncultured Actinomycetes bacterium. Taxonomy (GTDB): domain Bacteria; phylum Actinomycetota; class Actinomycetes; order Streptosporangiales; family Streptosporangiaceae; genus DASXKD01. Next base: position 365,823 of record CAVSRH010000014.1, on the reverse strand, counting down.
TGCCCTCGAACCGGGCCCGCACGCCGAACGACTCGGCATCGTTCGCATGGTCGGCGATCTCCGCCGCGTGCAGCAGCGCCTTGGTGGGAATGCAGCCCCGGTGCAGGCAGGTGCCGCCGACCTTGTCCCGCTCGATGAGCGCCACCCGCATGCCGAGTTCGGCCGCCCTGAGCGCGCAGGCGTAGCCGCCGCTGCCGCCGCCGAGAATGACGATGTCGTACCGGCCGCTGCTTCCGCCACAGACCCGCTCCCTTGCCTTCCGTCGGTGTTGCCTTACCCCTGCCCGCCGCGGCCCGGTTACAGCCGCCCGTCCGCCATGTCCTGCGCGATCTGGACCAGTGCCCGGGTCGCGGCGCCCGTTCCGCCCTTGGGGGTATACCCATGCGGGCCGCTTTCGTTGAACGCCGGGCCCGGCGATGTCCAGGTGCGCCCAGCGGACCCCAGCTGGGCACGAACTCCTGCAGGAACAGGCCCGGCCACCAGCATCCCGCCGCCGCGGCTGTCCGAGGGCAGGTTGGCCAGGTCGGCCACGGCCGATTCCAGGCCCTTGGCCAGCTCGGCGGGCAGCGGCATCGGCCACATCGCCTCGCCGGCCCGCCGGGCGGCGTCCACCACCGCGTCCCGCAGCGCCGTCGTCGTTGGCCATCACCCCGCCGACCCGCGGGCCCGAGCGCGACGACCTGCGCGCCGGTCAGGGTGGCCACGTCGATGAGGACGTCCGGGGAGTCGGCGGCCGCACGCGGCGAGGGCGTCGGCGAGCACCAGCCGCCCCTCCGCGTCGGTGTTGGTCACCTCCACGGTGGTCCCGCCGAAGATGGTGAGCACGTCCGAGGGCCGCTGTGCGCTGCCGCTGGGCATGTTCTCGGCGATCGCCAGGTAGCCGACCACCCGCACCGGCAGCCCGAGCGTCGGCGATCGCCTGCATCGCGCCGAGCACCGCGGCCGCGCCGCTCATGTCCGACTTCATCGCTTCCATCGACTTGGCGGGCTTGAGCGACAGGCCGCCGGAGTCGAACGTGATGCCCTTGCCCGCCAGCACGAGCGTCCTGGCCGCCCCCGCGGGGGCGTGTTCCAGCCGGACCAGCCGCGGCGGGTGCACGGAGCCCTTGCCCACGCCGAGGATCCCGCCGTAGCCGCCCTCGGCAAGCTCCTCCTCGTCCAGCACGGTGACCGCGAGCCCGGTGTCCGCCGCGACCTGCTCGGCCCGGTCCGCGAGCATCGCCGGGACCAGGTCGGAAGGCCCGGTGTTGACCAGGTCGCGGACCAGGCTCACGGCGTCCGCGAGCACCTGCGCCCGCAGCCGCGGCCGGTGCCGCGTCGCCGGCGTGGGCCAGCACGGTCAGGCTGGCACCCGGCGCGGGCTCGGTGCGGTAGCGCCGGAACGCGTACCCGCCGAGCAGGCGCGCCCAGCGCCACGGCGCCGGCCTCGGCCTGATCGCGCGCGGGCAGCGCCAGCGCGATCCGCATGTCACCGCCGTCCCCGGTGCGGCGCGCCGGCGAGCAGCGCCCGGACGGCAGCGCCCGGCGGCCCGGCGCAGCACCTCCGGATCGAAGGCGGCGTCGCTGCCCTCGGCGGCGGCACCCATCCCCACGGCCGCGATCAGCGGTGCGGCCAGCCGGCCGCCCGAGGGGATCCTGGTGACCTCGCCGGCCTCGCCGGTGGCGCCGAGCGTGGCCAGCGTCTGCGCCAGCGCTCCGCCGAGCGCCTCGTCCACGTCCTTGGTGCCTGGCACCGGGAGCGCCCCGTCCGCTTCCTTGGTGACCCCGATGACAACCGCGTCCGCCTCGACCAGGTGGGGTGAGGCTTCACTGATCAGCAACGTCATACCCACGGCCTCGATGCTAGTGCCTGGCAGAGCCGCACTGGCCAGTACCCACGGACCGGCCCGGGAACGCTGGCACACGGTCATGACGGTGCCCCCGGCTGTAACCAGCCGGGGGCACCGTGTGGCTGCGCGGTCAGCGCTCGGTGATGGGCACCGTCGGCAGGCGCGCCGCGGCCGGCCGCGACGGGTTGCCCACCGGCAGCTTGAGCGTGCCGAAATGCGGGTCGCTGAAGTTGAACATGGTCATGAGGTCGCCGATCGCGGGCCGGTCCTTGGGCACGTAGGCCTGCGGCGTCGGGTTCGGCAGGTTGTCCTCGCTGTAGGAGGTCAGCGGCTTCAGGCCCCAGTTGGCCTCGATGAACTTCAGGATCGACACGTGGTCGTTGTAGGTGTGGTCGACGAAGCCGCGGCGGGCGTACGGGGACACCACGATCATCGGCACCCGGGGGCCGTCGCCGAAGAAGCTCACCGGCTGGATGTACCCGGAGTCGTAGTAACCGCCGCTCTCGTCCTCGGTGATGAGGATCGCCGTGGACCGCCACAGCTTGGGGTTGTCCTGGATCGCGGTGATCGCGCGGGCGGCGAAGTTCTCCCACGCGTACATCGACGAGTAACCCGGGTGGCCGTCGTCGTCAGCGGGCTTGAGGAACGACACCGCCGGCAGCGTGCCCTTTGCCGCCTCGTTGTCGAAGTCCTGCAGGCCGTGGTTGGTGTTCTTGCGCAGCGCCGGGTTCGTCATGATCGACGTCGAGTACTGCATCGGGTCGCAGATGCCGCAGTAGGCGAAGTTCGGGTTGCCGTGGTCGTAGCCCTCGCCGAACCAGCCCCAGCTGATGTGGTGCGCCGACAGTTCGTTGCCGATCGTCACGTAGTCGGTCTTCTGCGGCGGCGCGGTGAACGGCGCGGTGTTCACGGTGCCGTTCAGGTTGTATCCGGCGTTGTAGTTGTTCAGCAGGTAGTAGCGGCCCGGCTGGCAGTTCGCCAGCGGCTTGTAGGGCAGCGTGGCCAGGTACTTGTCGATGGCGCTGACGCCGGGCGCCGAGGAGTTGGCGCACTCGGAGTAGCTGCCGCCGGCGTAGCCGTCCTGGGCGTAGTTGTTGTTCGTGCCCGGCCTTGGGGTTGGGGTTCTCGATCTCGTTGGCGGGCGGCGCCACGGCCTTGCCCGCCTTGTTCTGGTAGGAGACCGCGAACCCGGTGCCGAGCGCGATGTGGTTGGCGCCGGTGCCGCCCTGCACCGCCTGGTGGTAGTTGTCGCTGATCGCGTAGTTCAGCGCGAGGTCCTTGAGGATCGGCTCGTCGCCCTGCGCCATGTTGTAGTAGCCCATGGACACCGCGCCCTGGTCGATCGGCGCGGGTGGCTTGGCGCCGTTGTCGTCCCCGGCGGTGTTGGCCACCCAGGTCCACAGCTTGCCGCCGGGCACGGTGGACTGCTGCCACATCTGGTAGAAGCGGTGCAGTGGGTCACCCACGAAGGCGCCGTAGAACTCGCACTGCCCGTGGTTGGAGTACTCGATGTGGCTGTCGGAGTAGGACACGTACTTGGTGATCTGGAACGGGCCGTCGGGCAGGGTCGCCGGGAACCGCCGGTCGGGCTGGTTCCCGTTCTGGCCGTCGCAGGCCGGCGACACGTACGTGGTGTTCGGCTGCGGCAGGGTCTTGTAGCGGCCGGTGAGCTTCGGCGTCAGCGAGTAAGTCTTGGTGTCGGAGGCGGTGGACTGCGCGGCCTTGGCGTAGTTCGGGCCGGGGGCGCCTGTCTTGGTGACGATGCCCTCGGACAGCAGGTTCCAGATCTTCTGGTGGCCCGGCGGCTGGTAGGTCGCGAACACGTTGTCGAAGCTGTGGTTCTCCCCGATGATCACGACGACGTGCTTGATCGGCGTGGTCGTGGGCGGGGCCTGGCTGGCACGCGGCGTGGTGCTGCCCGCGGCCGCTGCGGTCATCATGACCGTGACGGCGGCGACAGCGCCGGTCACCACCACCGGGTGCATGAGCTTCCTGGCCATGCGGACTCCCTTTCCCCTCTGGACGGGCGGGTCTCGTGCCGCTCCGCCCGGTACCCGGGCGCATGCGGCATGCCCTACCGAAGCGTGCCGAGTCCGGAATGCGTTAAGCAAGACCCAAGATGAAAGGCGCGCTATCAGTTAGGAAACGGCGGCGGCCTCCAGAGGCTTCTCTTCCATTACCAGGCCGGTGACTCTCCGGCGGCACGAACAGGTGGGCGGCAAACCGTCTGGCCAAGTAGGAGAGACCGCCGGAACGCGAGGATGGCCGGAGGACGACCGCCGGGGGAATCGCTGGCTACAATGTAGATTTAACGACTGTTAAGTTGACTAACTCATGTGGTTACTATAGCCAGGTATGCGGGGGGCGGGAAACAGCCGCCGCGCGGATGCGCACATGCCTGAGGGAGGTGCGGGCTCAGTGGCCGTCGGCTTCCTCGGCGTACACCCTGGCCGCGTACTCCTCCAGCGACTCCGCGCACAGCGCCAGTGCCTTCTCCGCCGCCTGCCGGCCGCTGGCCCCGAACACGTCGCGCTGGGCAACCCGGGCGAACCACTTCTGCAGCTTGTCCAGGTCGACCTCGTTCTCTTCCAGTTCCGCGTAGGTGTAGTGGGCGGCCACGTGCTCCTTCTTCACCTGCGCCAGGAAGTCCTCGCAGCGGTCCACGATCTCCGCGTACTCGTCGTCCCTGGCCGCCTGGAATGCCGCATGCACGTCCTGCGCCCCGGCCAGCACGGAGCACGAGAGCAGCACTGCCGTGCCGCCCATGTCGAGGATCTCGCTGCGCAGCTTGCGCAGCGCGCGTTCCGCGCCCAGCCCGGCCGGCAGGGCGGCGGCCGAGTTCTGCAGGTAGATGGCACCCAGGCTCTTCAGCCGGCGCCACACCGCGGAGCGGAGCCTGCTTGGCTCGGGCGGCACGCGGTAGATGAGCAGCAGCCAGCCCTCGTCCGCTGGCCGGTCACTGTCGGGCACAGCCGTATTGTCCCAGAACCCGGCCGAGGCCCGGCGCCCGCAACCACGCTGGAGGTCGCGTGAACTCCCTGGCCCTGTTCCTCACCGTCTTCGTCGCCTGCGCGGTGGAAGCGGTCGAGGCGCTCACCATCGTGCTCGCCGCGGGGCTGACTCGCGAGTGGCGCTCCACCTTCCAGGGGATGGCCGTCGCTCTGGTGGCGCTCGCCGTGATCGTGGCGGTGCGTCGGCCCCGCCCTCACCCTGGTGCCGCTGACCGGGCTGCGGCTGGTCGTCGGCGCGCTGCTGGCCGTGTTCGGCCTGCAGTGGCTGCGCAAGGCCATCCTGCGCGCCTCGGGGTACAAGGACCTGCACGACGAGGGGGCCATCTACGCGCGCCAGGTCAGCGCCGCGAACACCGCCGCCAGGGAAGCGCGGCGCGGGGTACGGGACTGGTACGCGTTCACGCTCTCGTTCAAGGGTGTCCTGCTCGAAGGCCTGGAGGTGATCTTCATCGCGATCACCTTCGGTGACAACCAGCAGAACCTGGGCCTGGCCGCGGTGGCCGCGGCCGCCGCGGTGCTGGTGGTCGCGGCCGTCGGCGTCGCGGTGCGGGCCCCGCTATCGCGGGTGCCGGAGAACACCATGAAGTTCGCGGTCGGCATCATGCTCACCTCGTTCGGCGTGTTCTGGGGCGCCGAGGGCGCGGGCGTGTCCTGGCCGGGCAACGACGCCGCGCTGCTCGCGGTCATCGCGGCGACGGCCCTGGTCACGATCGGCTACGCGGCACTGCTGCGCCGGGCCCACGCATCCGGCCAGGCCGCCGGTGCCGGCGGAAAGGAGTGCCGTATGAGCCGGTGGCTGCGCTCGTTCGGGGCGTTCTGGTACGACTTCGTCATCGGCGACGACTGGCGCGGGGCCGCCGTGGTCGCGGTGGCCCTCGCCGCGACCGCACTGCTGGTGCACGCCGCCGGCGTGAACGCCTGGTGGCTGCTGCCGGTCGCCGTGATCGCCGCGCTCGGCTGGTCGCTGCGCCGCGCCACCGCGCGCCGCTCCTGACCGCACCGTTCCTGACCGCGCCGCCCGGCCCGCCGGTTCGTCGCCGCGGCCCGCGCGCTACGCCGTCCGCTACGCGGGGCCGCGCGCCTTGACCAGGCCGGTCTCGTAGGCGAACACGACGGCCTGCACCCGGTCCCGCAGCCCCAGCTTGGCCAGGACCCGGCCGACGTGGGTCTTCACCGTCGCCTCGGACACGAACAGCCGCCCGGCGATCTCGGCGTTGGACAGGCCCTGGGCGACGTGCGCGAGCACCTCGCGCTCGCGGGTGGTCAGGCAGTCCAGCCCCGGGGGAGCCGGGCCGTCGCCGGCCGGGAACAGCGGCGCGAAGCGGTCGATCAGGCGGCGGGTGGTGGACGGGGCCACCACCGCGTCGCCGGAGTGCACCGCCCTGATGCCGAACAGCAGTTCCTCCGGCGGCACGTCCTTGAGCAGGAACCCGCTGGCGCCCGCCTTGAGCGCCGCGTAGGCGTACTCGTCGAGGTCGAACGTGGTCAGCATGAGCACCCTGGGGCGCTCGCCCGCCTGGCAGATCCGCCGGGTCGCCTCGATCCCGTCCAGCCGCGGCATCCGCACGTCCATCACCACCACGTCGGCGGTGACCGCGGCGAGCACCTGCAGCGCGGCGGCACCGTCGCCCGCCTCGCCGACCACCGACATGTCGTCCTGGGCGTCGAGGACCATGCGGAAGCCCGCCCGCACCAGTTCCTGGTCGTCCACGAGCAGGATCCGGATGCTCATGCGGCGCCCGCCCGCACCGGCGTGAGCGGCAGCGTGGCCACCACCTCGAAGCCGCCGCCCGGCCGCGGCCCCGCGGTGACCGAGCCGCCGTACACCGCGACCCGCTCGCGCATGCCGGTCAGGCCGTGCCCCGGCGCCCCGGGCGGCCCGGCGCCGCCCAGCTCACCCCGGCCGTCGTCGCTGATCGTCAGCACCACCGCGTCCGGCGAGTAGCGGAGCAGGACCGACGCCGAGGCGACCGGGCCCGCGTGCTTGCGGGTGTTGGTGAGGGACTCCTGCACGATCCGGTAGGCGGCCAGCGCGACGCCGCCCGGCAGCGGCTGCGGCTCGCCCTCGACGGTGAACGACACCGGCAGCCCCGCGCTGCGTGCCTGGTCCAGCAGTTCACCCAGCTCGCCGATGCCCGGCTGGGGTGCCCGCTCGGAGGCGGCGCCGTCCTCCTCCCGGCGCAGCACGCCGAGCAGCCGGCGCATCTCGGCCAGGGCCTGGCGGCCGGTGGCGGAGATGGCGGCCAGGGCCTCCCTGGCCCTGGCCGGGTCGGTGCCGAGCGCGTACGACGCGCCGTCGGCCTGCACCACCATGACGCTGACGTTGTGCGCGATCACGTCGTGCAGTTCGCGGGCGATCCTGGCCCGCTCGGCCACGGCGGCGATCCGCGCCTGGGCGTCCCGTTCCCGTTCCAGCCGGGCGGCCCGGTCCTCCAGGCTCGCGTAGTAGGCGCGGCGGTAGCGCATGGAGTCGCCGAGCACCCAGGCGAGCAGCGCGGGCCCGGCGAACACCATCGCGCCGGCTGTCAGCCCACTCCAGCAGGCTGTGGTCATGATGCTGGTCCAGCGCGAATGCCCACCGCCGAGCCGACCAGGCACACGGCCAGGCCCCAGACCGAGATACGCCGCGGAGTGTAGGCGGCGAGCGTGTACAGCAGGATGAGGATGGCCACGTCGGTGGCGGAGGGCCGGACGTCCAGCCCGACCTGGAGCCCGCCCGCGGCGATGGCGGTGTAGTAGGCGGCGACCGGGTACTTGCGGCGGAACACCACCGGCACCGCGAGCCCGAGCGACAGCGGGATGCCGAGGAACATGCCCTTCGCGAACGTCGCCCCCAGCCCCGGCGAACACCAGCGCGGCCGCCAGCACGCCGTCCACCAGCATCGGGTGGCGGCGCAGCCAGGCATACAGGGCGGACACGCGTCCAGGGTAGATCGGGGCGGCCGCGGCGGCGTCATCCTCCCGGGTACGCTGCCCTCATCCTCGCGGGCGATGGCCCAGGCACGCGATGCGGCCGGCCAGGCGCCACGGGGGGGTTCCGGGGGGCCGCCCCCGGGCCAGCGCAGGGGGTTCCTGGGGGCCGCCCCGGGCCAGCACAGAAGGGTGCCGAGTGGCCGACTGTGTCTTCTGCCAGATCGTGGCGGGCGAGATAGCCGCGCACATCGTGTCGCAGGACGCCGCCACGGTGGCGTTCCTCGATGCCCGGCCGGTGTTCAAGGGACATGTCCTGGTCGTGCCGCGGCAGCACTATGTAACACTGGCCGACCTGCCCCCGGAGGCTGTCGGCCCGCTGTTCGAGCGGGTCCGCCTGCTGTCCGCGGCGGTGCCGGCCGCGCTCGGTGCGCAGGGCACCTTCGTCGCGCTCAACAACGTGGTCAGCCAGAGCGTGCCCCACCTGCATGTGCATGTGGTGCCGCGGACCAAGGGGGACGGGCTGCGCGGCTTCTTCTGGCCGCGGCAGCGCTACGCCGACGAGGAGGAGGCCGCCGGGTACGCCCGGCGGATCCGGGACGCCATGGCCGGCGCGGCGGCCTGAACCGGTGCGGGGCCAGCGTGGGGCGCCCCGGTCAGCCGGGCTTACCGGCCAGGGTGAAGCGCCGGTGCCTGCGGTGCCGTCCGGGGCCCGCCCCGGGGAACGCGTAAGGCGGCGGCAGCGCGGTGCAGCCCACGCACGGCGGCGCGCCGCGGAAGAACGGCGGAACCGACGGTGAGTCGGTCGGCGGGTTGGTGGGCAGCAGGAACGGCTTGCGCGGCGCCTGGCTGAAGTTGAAGTCACTGACCAGGTTGCCCAGTTGCGGCGCGTTCTCGCGGACGTCGGGGCGGCGGTCGGGCCGGCCGTCGGTCCTGGGGCTGAGGCGGGCGCTGCCGAGGAAGTCGTCCTCGATGAACTTGAGGTAGGCGTCGCTGGAGAGGGTCTGGTGGTCGATGTACCCCTTCCGGGCGTACGGGGAGATCACGATGCCGGGCACCCGCAGCCCGTAGCCGTTCTGATCGATCACCGGCGGCACCACGCCATCGTAGAACCCGCCCCAGTCGTCCCAGCTCAGGAAGATCGCGGTGGAGTTCCAATCCGGGCCCTTCATCGCGGCGTTGATCAGCGCCGTCACATACGCCTGGCCCTGGTGGATGCTGGCCGGCGGGTGCTCGCTGTCCGGGTCGGACGGGGTGATCCAGCTCACCGAGGGCAGGCTGCCGCCGTTCGCCGCGCTGAAGTAGGAGCTCAGGCCCTGGATGTTGGCAACCTGGTGATCCGTCTGCACGTCGCCGAACAGCGGCAGCGGGTTCCAGATCCCCGGCGTCGAGGCGCTCTGCCTGACCGGGGCGCAGGTCTCCGCCGAGTCGCTGGCGCAGTCCGGCTGGGTGCCCTGCTGCACGTAGTAGGCCCAGCTGACGTGGTGGGCGTGCAGCAGATAGGTGATGTCGGTCCAGGCCAGGTCGATCGAGGTGGTACCGGTGGTCACCTCCTGTGCCACGGCCCGGTCGAACACCTTGCCCGGGTAGGGCCCGGCGATGTCGTTGACGCAGCTCATCGGCGAGCGGTTCGCGCACCTGGCCGACCAGCCCGATACCAGGTACAGGTGGTCGGGCAGGGACCACGACTTCACCGGCTCGAACATGTGGTCGGCCAGCACGAAGTTCTTCGCATATGCCCAGTAGTTCGGCAGTTCCGCGGCGGTGTGGTAGCCCATCACATCGGGGGTCGCGCCGAGGCTGCAGGCGGGGTCATTGGCGAACCGGCAGGTCCCGTGGGCGGCGTCGCGCTGCCGGATGAAGCCGTCCATCCTGCTGCCGTCGATGTCGGCGACAGCATTGGCCTCGCCGTGCGGGCCGCCGCCGTTGATGTCGGCGGTGTCGTGGTAGGGGCGCGTGCACCCGCCGGACGGGCCGGGCACGCAGACGGCGGGCACGCCGTCGCGCATCGGGATACCGTCGGCGCCCGGGTAGGTGCCGAAGTAGCTGTCGAACGACCGGTTCTCCTGCATGATGATGATCACGTGCCGGATCTTGTGGATGCCGGCCGCGGGCTGAGGCGGCGCCGCCGCGGAGGATCCGGTCCGCTGCGCGGGCGAGGTGCAGGCGCCCAGCAGGACGGCCGCGGCGAGCAGGGCGGCCGCGGCGAGCGGGCGGCGGGCCAGCCGGTGGGTGCGCATGGCGCAACCTAAGCAGTCACCCCTGGGCGGCCAGCCAAGTTCCGGTAAGGATTCAGCGGGGATCACCTCAACGGAAGCTGGGAGTCTTCCGCGGCACGCCAAGGGTGATATTCCGGAGATAAGCGCTTATCGTCAAGGTATGGCCGGATGGTGGTCCATCGAGGTCTTCCACGGCGAGTTCTCCGCACGCCGGTGGCAGGACACCTACTCCAGCGCCCTGATCGAGTCGGCGCTCTCCCACGGCGCGACCAACTGGGAATGGCACGAGCACAGGTCGGGCGTGGTGTTCGAGGCCGAGTTCGGTGCGGACGCCGAGTGGGAGGCCTTCCGGACCCTGCCCATGGTCCAGGCGGCGCTGGACGCGGTGCCCGATCCGGTCAACGGCCTGCTCGTCTACCGTGGCCGCGGCGGCGGCGCTGGTAGCGTGTCCCCCCGCAGGCCACGGCCGGGCGCCGGCGCGGGCGCGATGTCCCTGCCGGAGCCTGGCGGCGAGCCTGTGGTCCGGCTGACCGGCATGACACCGCCCGGAGTGCCAGAAACCGTGCAAGCCGGGGCAGTCTAGGCGGCCGGGAGCGGCCACCGGCCGGGCAGCCTGAGCGTTTTCGCTGCGGGTGCCGGCGCAGGGCGAGGAGCAGTGCAGGATGGAGGCATGAGGGATACCCGAGCCATGGCAGGCGGATTGCGGACGGCGATCGAGCGGAGCGGCTACTACCCAGGGCTGGTCGCCGACGCGGTGCTGGCCGCCTTGGGCTCCGAAGCCGTCGTCTCCTACGTCGTGCACCATGACGCGGTGTTCGACCCGGGAATGGAGGTCCGCCGCCACATGACCGTCCTGGTACTGACCCCGACCCGGCTGGTGCATTCGCACACCGACGAGCACCCGGCCGAGGAGCCTGGGGAGCGGCCGCAGGCGGAGACCACCACCGAGGCGGTCCGCTTCGCCCGCATCTCCTCGGTGGCGGTGACCAGGGTCGTGCCGGATCCGGCCTCCTACGTGCCCGGCGTCACCATGCCCAGCGAGGTGGTCCTGACCATCGGCTGGAACGTGCTGTCCCGGGTCGAGCTTGAGCCGGCCCAGTGCGTGGACGAGAACTGCGAGGCGGACCACGGCTACAGCGGCACCATCAGCGCCGATGACCTGGCGCTGCGGGTGAGCGAGGCCGCCGACGGCGAGGAGGCGGTGCGCCAGGTGCTTGATTTCTCCACGGCCCTGGCCGAGGCGACCGCACACGCGCACCACTGACGGGGGAGCGAATGCGAGCCGAGCCTGCCGTAGTTCCGGTCCTGCCGCGCTACGGCGAGAGCACCCTGTCCGATCTCGCCACCTCGCTGCTCGCCTCCCTGGGCATCGCCGGTGAGGCCAACCCGCTGGGCCTGCCGCAGACCGCCCGCGCCTGCCTGCTCGTGGTGGACGGGCTCGGCTGGGAACTGCTGCGCGACCAGCCCGCCAGCGCGCCCTTCCTGTCCGAGCTGGCCGTCAACGGCGCCCCGCTGACCGCGGGCTTCCCGGCGACCACCGTCACCAGCCTCAGCTCGCTGGGCACCGGGCGCCCGCCGGGGCAGCACGGCATGCTCGGCTATCAGGTCGCCATCCCCGGCAAGGACAAGCTGCTGAACGGCCTGCGCTGGGATAACTCCGTCGATCCGCGCACCTGGCAGCCGGGCAGCGACGGTGTACGAGCGGGCCGCCGCGGCGGGCGTCAGCGACCTACCGCGTGGCCGCGTCCGCGCTGGAGCGGACCGGGCTGTCGGTGGCGGTGATGCGCGGCACCGAGTACCGGCCCGCGGACAGCCTGGGCGCGCTGGTCGCCCAGGCGGCGGAGGCGCTGCGGGGTGCCGACCGGGCGCTGGTCACCGTGTACCACGGCCAGCTCGACGGTACCGGGCACACCTTCGGGGCCTCGTCCGACGCCTGGCGCTACCACCTGGGCCACGTGGACAAGCTGGCCGAGCAGCTCGCTGTCGGCGCTGCCCGCCGGGACCCCGCTGTACGTGACCGCCGACCACGGCATGGTCGACGTGGGCCCGGAGGACCGGATCGACGTGGACGAGCTGCCCGCGCTGCGCGAGGGGGTGGCGCTGCTCGGTGGCGAGCCGCGGGCCAGGCACGTGTACGCCAGGCCCGGCGCCGCCGCCGACGTCGCCGCGGCGTGGGCCGAGGTCATCGGCCGACCGGGCCTGGGTGCTGACCAGGGACGAGGCGATCGCGGCGGGCTGGTTCGGCCCGGTGCCGGACGGGCTGGCGGCCCGGATCGGCGACGTGGTGGCCGCCCCGGTGGGCCCGTTCGCGATCGTCGCCACCCGCGCCGAGCCGCTGGAGTCCTCGCTGATCGGCATGCACGGGTCGCTCACGTCCGCGGACCAGCTCGTGCCGCTGCTCCGGCTGCCCACGCTGTGACCGGGGCAGGCGGGCCACGCGGGCCCGCCTGCCGTGCCGGGGTCAGCCTGGGCTCGGGGTCGGGGTGATGCTCCAGTGCCCGCCGGACAGCTGCATGGCCAGCGTGGACAGGCTGCTGCCCTGACTGGACCCGCCCACGGCCATGCAGGACTGGCCGCTGGCGCAGGAGACGGCCTGGAGCGTGTTGTTCCCGGCCGCGTTCGGGCTGGGGACGACCGCCCACTTCGTCCCGTTCCACTGCTCGATGAGGCTGACGGTGCTCTGCGCGGAGGGGCCGCTCACGCCGACCGCGTAGCAGTTGGTCACCGAGGTGCAGGCGACGCCGTTGACCGCGATGCCAGCCGAGCGGCCGGTGTGGCCAGGTTGACCACCGACCAGGACGCGCCGTCGAAGAACTCGGCCAGCGGGACGTCCCCGGCGCCGGAGCCCGACATGTTGCCAGGCCGCCATGCACGTCGCGCCGGAGCAGGACACCGAGAACAGCTCCGGCTCGGTCGACCCGCTCAGCGTGGGCATCGGCTCCACGGACCAGGACGTGCCGTTCCAGTGCTCGGCGAGCGTCTGCTGGTCGGTGAAATCCTTGAACGAGGCGCTGCCCACCGCGGTGCAGTCCGCCGGCGACACGCAGGAGACGGCCTGGACGCTGAAGGCCACCGCGCCGGCGGGCTCGGGGAGCGGCGGCTGCACGGCCCAGTTGGTGCCGTTCCACTTCTCCACCAGCGGGCCCACCGGCAGGTCGGTGTTGTCGTCCTCGTCGCCCACCGCGAAACACAGCGCGGGCCCGCCGCAGGAGACGCTGTTCAGGAAGTCGTTCGCGGTGCCCTTGGGATTGCCCAGGGCAAGGATCGACCAGGCGGTGCCGTTCCATTCCTCGATGAGCCGCCGGTGGTCAGCGAAGTTGAAGTTGCCGACGCTGCCGACGGCGAAGCATTCGGTGGCCGAGGCACACGCGATGCTGTTGAGATCGTTGGGCTGCGTGTGGTTCCCGTCCACGGGCACCTGCGGCGTCCAGTGCTGGCCGTTCCAGCTCAGGTTGAAGATCTGGTCGCGCTGGTCGTGGCTGGCCCGCCCGCCCACCGCGATGCAGGCCGTGCTGCTCGTGCACGACACGCTCGCGAGGAAGGCAGCCGGCGTGCTGGCCGAGGCGCTCGCCGGCGCCGCCGCGGGCAGCCCTGTTATCAGTGTCAGCGCCGCGAGTGCGGGCACTGCGGCCCAGACGGCTACGATTCCGTTTCTCATCCGCTGAACGATCATCGGGGGTCCCTCCGTCCCGACGTACCACGGCGAATTCGCCATAGAAACGGATCAAACCGGCCCGTGGTTCACCTCGGAAGGTACCGCCTTTCCGGCTGTTTCCCGGCTGGGATCGGATCCGGCGCGGCTCCGCCCACAACGGGCATGCCGGTTATCCACAGCATCATCCGGGGAGACGCAAGAGTATGCGGCGCCCCGTCCACAGAATTATGGGACTTACCCACAGGGCGAACCGGGTGTGGTACCCGTCACTATGATGTCGCCCGCAATCTTGGCGTCGCGGGGCAAGCCAGGACGGAGGGGTGCCTGTCATGGAACAGCGAGACGGCCAGGCCGGCCCGCTGACCGGCGTACGCGCGCTCGCGGACGCGCTGGCCGGGCCCGTCCCGCCGGTATTGCTGGACGTCCGCTGGCGGCTCGGCGGGCCGCCGGGCATCGAGTCCTACCGGGCCGGGCACCTGCCGCGCGCGGTGTTCGTCGACCTGGATACCGAGCTCGCCGCCGAGCCGGGCCCGGCCGCCGGCACCCGCTGCCGGCGCCCGCCCGGTTCGAGGCGGCGATGCGCCGCGCCGGGGTCTGCACCGGGAGCACCGTGGTCGCCTACGACGAGGCGGACGGCACCGTGGCGGCGCGGGCCTGGTGGCTGCTGCGCTATTTCGGGCACCGCGACTGCCGGGTCCTCGACGGCGGGTTCCGTGCCTGGGTGGCGTCGGGCGGCCCGGTGGCCACCGGGGACGGCGCGGCACCGGGCGGCGGGAACTTCACCGCCCGGCCCGGGCAGATGCCGGTGCTCGACGCCGGCGCCGCGGCCAGCCTGGCCCGCCGCGGCGCCCTGCTGGACGCGCGCGCCGGGGAGCGCTACCGGGGCGAGCGGGAACCGGTGGACCCGGTGGCCGGGCATATCCCGGGGGCGCTGAGCGCGCCCACCACGGCGAACGCCGGCCCCGGACGGCCGGTTCCTGCCCGTGGCCGGGCTGCGCGCCAGGTTCGCCGCCCTGGGTGCGCCGGGCAGCGCCGGGCCGGTGGGCGTCTACTGCGGCTCCGGCGTCACCGCCGCCCACGAGGTGCTGGCACTCGAACTGGCGGGCATCCCCGCTTCGCTGTACGTAGGCTCCTGGTCCAACTGGGTGGCCGACCCGGGCCGCCCGGTGGCCACAGGGCCGGAGCCGGGCTAGCTGTTCTGCCGCACGGATCCGGGCGGTACGGAACCATCCGGTGCGCTGCCCCGTCAAAGTGTGTGCGGGTGGGCCTGGGGCAGCCAGGCCGGCCCGCACCAACACCCGAACGGCGGGTGCGGGGCCACTCCTCAGGCCCCGGGCCCGCCCCGAGACCGCGGGGCCGGCCCCGGGCGGCCAGCCGGCCCCGCGGATCTGCCCAGCGGGGGCTGTGGCGGACGAAAGCCGGGACGCGGCCCGGAGTGTCCCGGTCCGGAAGGGAGTCACGATGAGAACCCTGGGCAAGCCGGAAGGTGCGGCCAGGCACGCGGCGCTGGGCGGCATCGCCGCCGGGCTCCTGATCGGCCTTGCCGCCTGCGGTACCACCGTGGCCGGGACCGGAACCGCCGCGTCGGGGGGCCCGGCGTCGGGCACGCCGGCCGCGGGGGCGGCGGCCACGCCGCGGCCGTCATTGAGCGGGGTGAACCCGGGCGGGGTGATGGTCGGCCCCGGCCCGGCCAAGGACACGGCGCTGTGCCGGGCGGTCCCGGCGCTGACCCGGATGACCTTCACGCTCGCCGCCAAGCCGCCGAGCATGCACGTCCGCGAGATACTGCCGGCCGGGTTCCCGATCAGGAACCGGGCCACCGTGCGGCAGCTGGCCACGCTGCTGTGCGGCCTGCCCGCGGTGCCGCCGGGCCTGATGGCGTGCCCCAATGACATGGGCGGCAGCTACCGGATGTTCTTCTTCGCCGGCGGCCGCAGCTTCGGTGAGGTCACCGTCGAGCTGACCGGCTGCCGCGTGGTCACCGGGCTCGGCGCACCGCGGTCCTGGTCCCATTCCACGGCGCTGCAGCAGGCGCTGAGCCAGCACTTCGGCATCCGCTTCCCGCTGGCTCCCTAGCCCGGCATGGCGCGGTCATCGCGGCGGGGCCAGGTCGTGGCGCGCGGTCAGGACCAGCCAGGTCAGTGCCCCGGTGATGAGGGCCAGCGTGGCCGGCCTGGCACCGGCGACCACCAGCACGCCGGCGCTCACCGCCGCCGCGGCGGCGATCCGCAGCGCGAGCCGCACCGGGCGGCCGCCGCGTACCCGCGACCACCAGCGCCCGGCCGTTAGACCGGCGGCCGGCCGCCGTCTCTCCCCGGCGGCGGCCGGCCGCCAGCGGCGCCCCGCTGCCCGGCGTGGGCGGCGCGGCCCGCCGGGGCCTGCCAGGTCGGCCAGTGCCTCGGCCCGGCCGTACCCGGTGCGCACGATCGTGTAGGCGGCGGCCGCGGCGGCGAACCTGGCGGCGTCCCCGCCATCGGCCCGGTCCGGGTGGGTCGCGGCGGCGATCCGGCGCCATGCCGCCCTGACCTCGTCGTCGGTCAGACCGGGGCTGGCGCAGGCAGCCCTAAGACCGTGAACGGGTCCGCCTGCCGCGCTGGCCTCATCGGTTTCCCTGCCGTGTGATTCCCCGGCCGAGTGTACGGACGCCGGAGCCGGACGGGAACCAGGCGGCCCGGGGCGAGGCACGGGAGCCAGGCCCGCAGGTCCCCCCACGGAACGCGCACGGAGCGAACCCCCGTGCGCGCTCCCTGCCCGCGCCCGACCCACGGCCTGGCTGGACCTGCCTTCCGCGTGAGCGGAAGCCCCTCCGGCGGGCCACGCCCGCGCCTCGCCCCAGGCTTGCCTGTAGCCAACCGCCCCGGGAGCCCGCCGGCCATCCCCGGATTCCGGGATCTGCCTGCCAGGCGCCCAGACCTACACTTGCGCTACCACACCCGTGCCGGCCACCGGAGACAGTTAGGCGATGGCGTCCCAGCCCAGCAACCCGGCTGCTGCGCGCGTCACCACGCCCTCGGGCCTGGTCGTGGGGATCCCCGAGGGAAGCAGGCTGGTGTTCGGCCGGGGCCCGGACGCGGACCTGACGATCCCCGCCGGGCGGGGCCTGTCCCGGCGCGCCGGGGTGATCAGCGCGACGGCCACGGGCGCCTGGATCGCCAACATCAGCCGCACCCACGCGCTCTACACCGAGGGCGACGGCTACCGGATCCGGCTGCCCCGGATGGAGGAGCGCGACGAGCCGTCCGGCGGCTGGTTCGTGCGCTCCGGCACGGTGCTGGTCGGCTCCCGGGCGATGCTGGATGAGGGCCGGCCGCTGTCGGTGATCGTCTCGGGCGGTGACGACCGCTGGGGGGAGGGGGCGGACGGCGCCCGGGCCCGGGTGGACGGCGAGGCGACGCTGCTGCCGATCTACCTGGATCCGATGACCAAGCTGTTCCTCGTGGCGCTGATGTGGTGCCGCCCCTGGCTGCTCGACCCGGGCGCGGTGACCCCGCTGCCCCGGACCCCGGAGATCGCCAGGGACGCGCTCCAGGCCACGGGTGCCTACCACGAGCTGGAGCGGTTCGACAGTGACCCGGCGTTCCGGGACCGCCTGTCCGCGCGGGTGGCCGAGCACATCAAGGTGCTGCGGCACAAGATCACCGACCGGGGCCTGGTCCGTGCGGACACCCGGCTGTCCGACGAGGTGGTGGTGCGGCTGCTCATCGAGCACGGCATCGTCACCGCCGCGGACCTGGGCAAGCTGAACGACCCGGCGTGGTGCTCCCGCCAGGAGGACCTGTGGTGGTCCCGGGACGCCTGACGCTGCGGCCGGGCGCCGCGCCGGTCAGGGCGTGGGAGCGGGGGCACCCGGCGGCGGGGCCTGCACCTGGAAGCTGGTGCTGCGCGGCCGCCCGCCGGCTCCGGTGACCACCACCTCGTGACTGCCCACGGGAATCGGCCCCCGGTAGAACACGTGCCCCTGGTCGATCGTGTAGTTGAAGGCGCCCGCGCCGTCCACCGGCACCTGGACGCGGAGGCCCAGGCCAGGCGAGCGTCAGCGTGACCGTGCTCATCGGCGGCCAGCCGGCGCCGTGCACCACGAAGCCGGTGATCCCGTCGCCCGCCGGCTGGAGCATCTCGATCCCCGGGCGGTTGCCGGACAGCGGGGCGAGTGAGCTTGGCGGCGGCCCGGTTGGCGGGCCGAGTGCCGCCGGGCCGGGCGCGGGCCCGCCGAACCCGCCCTCCAGCGCCACCGCGATCAGCGCACCGGCCGCCACCAGGGCGGCGGCCGTCCCGGCCCGTCCGGCCAGGCCGAACGCGGCGCCGTGCCGCCGCTTGTGGGGCCCGGCGGGGGAGCCCGGGCGGCGCGGCGCCGCCGCGGGCCGCCCCGGCAGCTCGGCCGCCCGCCGGCGGGCCAGCCAGCGGCGGATCGCCGGCCCGCGCGGGGTGGACAGGGCGGTGCGGGACCCGAATGTGGCATCGTCGGCGGCGCCGCCCTCGGTCCCGCCCTCCGTCAGCTCCCCGGCCGGGGTCTCGGCCGCGAGCTGCGGGCCGTGCTGATAACCGCCGATCAGCGTCATGGCCGGCTCGGTCAGGTAGGCATGGTGCCCGTTGTGCGCTCCGGGCCCGGCGACGAACGGCCCGAGCTGGCTGAGCAGCGCGGCGGAGCTGGGGCGCTTGCGCGGGCTGCGTTCCAGGCAGGCGGTGACCAGGCCGGTCAGCTCCCCGGGCAGGCCGTCCAGGTCCGGCGGCTCGGTGGCGAGCCGGACCAGCACGTCCATGACCGTCTCACCCTGGTACGGGGCGTGCCCGGTGGCGGCATACACCAGGGTCGCGCCGAGCGCGAACATGTCGCTGGCCGCCGACGCCTGGCGCGTGTCGCGGGCCTGTTCCGGTGCCATATAGGCGGGTGTGCCGACGGCGCCGCGGGTCACCGTGAGCTGGATCCGCTCGGCCGCCCTGGCCACCCCGAAGTCGATCACCCGGGGCCCGTCCGGTGAGACCAGCACGTTGGACGGCTTGAGGTCGCGGTGCACCAGCCCGGCGGTGTGGATCGACTCCAGCGCCTCGGCGCACCCGGCGGCCAGCCACCGGGTGGCCGGCACCGGCAGTGGGCCGCAGGTCCGCACCAACTCGGTCAGCGAGGGCGCGGGGATGTACGCGGTGGCCAGCCACGGCACGTCGGCGTCGGCATCGGCCGCGACGACGGCGGCGGTGAACACCCCGCTGACCCGGCGGGCGGCGGCCACCTCGTGCGCGAACCGGGCCCGGAACCCGGCCTCCTCGGCGAACTCGATCTTGATCGTCTTGACGGCCACCAGCCGGCCCGCCGTGGACCTGCCCAGGAACACCTGGCCCATCGCCCCGGCGCCGAGACGGCCCAGTAATACGTACGGCCCGATGCGTTCCGGGTCCCACCGGCGTAGCGGCTCCAGCGCCGGCTGTACAACCATGCTTTCGTCCTCCCTGGACCTGCGGCCAGGTCACTATGATGCCGAGTCTCGTAGCCCCGTGCCCGGTTTCGGCCGGTGTGCTGCAGGTCATACCAGTCCGGTCACAGGAGTCCCGGCAGGCCGGGCCCGGAGGCGGGCCGAGGGCGGCGAGCAGATCATCGAAGGGATCGGCGTCCGGGAGGGTGGCCAAGCGGCCGATGGCAGGGGTCAATCGGCAATGATGACGCAGCGGGCATGGTCCCTGAGGGGTTATCCGTATAGGTGCAGGAACCGCCATGATTGAACGCCGCCGGCAGTTTCGGGGTAGCTATTCACCAAGCGTCAGCGGCGTGATGTGACGTGTGCCGGGGAGTTGCCTGTTATCCGGCGGGTTCAAGTCCGAGGCGGCGGGCTTCTTTCGCGGTAGCGGTGCGCCAGTAGAGGTTGCTCGCCTAGCGCAGCCTAACCTGCGAGGAGGACGCCTCCACCAGCTAAAAGGCCGCTGTGGCAGGCTCTCTGCTACGGAATGTGCAGATGTTCGCCGGAAAGGCGCGTTGCATGAGTGAAGACGCACCGGAGCTAGCCGCGGAGCTGGTGGTGGACGGCGCCGTGCCGTCGCAGCCCGCGGTCTCGCCAGATGGGTGCTGGGTTGCGTATGTCGTCGCTCCGGTCGGCCGCGGGGGAGAGCGTTGTCTTTGCGCGATCTGGCTGGCCGCTGCTGACGGTAGCTCACCGCCGTGGAAGCTGACCGCGGGTACGGCGACAGATTCTCAGCGGCGCTGGGCGCCGGATTCGGCGTCGGTGTCTTCCGACGGCCGAGGATCACCGGCTTGACCAGCCGGCGCCCTGCCCTCCTCACCCAGGACTCACGGCCTCGATCCATGGCCGCGGCTGCGAATGGCACACCTGGAAACCACCCGGACTCGAACCCGCCGGGCAACAGGCAACGCCCGGCACACGTCACATCACGCCGCTGACGCTTGGTGAATAGCTACGTTTCAGGCGATAAACATCTCGACGATCCGGACGAACCTTGCGGCGTCCTGGAACAGGAAGTCGTGGCCGGCATCGGGATACATAAGCAGCCTTGCACCGGGCACGCTGCTGGCTAGCTGCCGGACGTTGGCAGGCGTAATGAACTGATCCAGGGTTCCGCCGGCGACCAGCGTCGGCACCCGAATGTCTGCCACCAGCGGGCCCGCTGTGTCGTGTCCTGCCAGCCATTGCTGAACCGCGAGGTTCTGGCTGTGCTCTGTTGCCGCGGACACTCCGTAGAAGCCCGGGTACTGCTGGATGCCATTGCGGTAAGCCCTGGCTGCGGCGGCCTGATTTTTCGGGAAGAGCAGGGACCATATGGTCGCGGGGTTCGGGGCGGCGGCCGCGGCATTGTGCTGGAGAGGCACTGCCTTCCCGGTCCCGGCTGCGGTTGCGGCCAGGATCAGCCGGCTGACCTGGGCCGGGTGGCGGACAGCGAGGGCCTGGGCGATCATGCCTCCCATTGACCATCCGAGTACGGCCGGGCGATGGAGCCGAAGTGCGGAGATCAGGGCGCTTGCCTGGCTAGCCATGGCCGGAATGGTCAGATGAGCGGTCCCCGGGACCGCAGTGGTCCGGCCGACCTCAGCGTTGTCGAAGACGACAACTTTGTGATGGGCGGCCAGTGCGTCGACGAAACCCGGCGGCCAGTAGTCCATGGATGCATCCGCTCCCACGATGAGCAGCAGGGGCGTCCCGGTGCCGACCTCCCGGTATCCGATGGTCCCGGCGGGGGTGTGGACGATGCGCACGGGTGCAGTTGAGCACGCTCGCCGTACCGGCGTGCGGAGTAGTCGTGGTGCTCGTGGCCTCGCCGATAACAACCACGACGGCAAGGAGGACGACCAGTGACCCCAGCGACAGCAGGACGGCCGCGACCTTGTGCCGCAGCACCCAACTGTTGTGCGGCTCGGGCGGGCTGGTGGGCGGGCTGGTAGGTGGTGCAACTCCGTAACTCACGGGTCTCCTTCGGGGAGGGATGGTCGTCGCCGGGTCACCTGGATCAGCCTGAGATGGCGTGTGATGTCTGCGTCATGAGCACCCTCCCGCCGCGCAAAATCGCGGAGCGAAAAGAAATAACCCCAGCCCGAGAGCCAGGGCCAGGGTCTGGAGCTTCAGCTTTCGCAGCTTCGAAGCTCTCGTTTTCACAAACAATACACCGGTGCGCCGAGAACGGATGATCACGCCAGCGCCGATACGGCGAAGTTGCCAAACATCCGGCCTTCGCCGCCGGTTCTAACCGCCCGCCATTCGAGATCCTTTAGCGGCGATCATCATCAACCGTCACCGCAGCGCTGCGCTGCAGCAAGCGGCGCACCCGGGGATAACTCCCGAGCATGGCCAAGCCCAGCAGCCCGCAGGCCACAACCAGGTAGGCGGGCTGACTGGGGTTTGGGTCCTGGCCCGGGCCCCAGATCGGCGGTCTGGTGGCGGTGATCATCACGACCATGACCACGCCGACGGGCAAGCACCACGCCAGCAAGGTTCCAGCCAACAGCCAGATTGCTATGACCAGGCCGCTGATGGCGGCGGCCGCCTGGCCGCGCGGGGTCTGGTGCGCGCGGGCCACGGCACGTACCGTCCCGAAGCTGGAGATGGCGGCTTCGGCTGCCTCGGTCTCGGTCAGCCCGGCCGCTCGCCCGGCGGCCACTGACTCACGCAGGTGATCTTCCGCCTCGGCCAGGATGCGGCTGGTCTCCTCCGGCCGGGTGCGCAGGCTGGCCCGCAGCTGACGCAGGTATTCCTCGATCCGGCCGGTCATGCCGACCACCCCACAACTGCCTGCATCCCCGCGGCGAACCGCCGCCACCGCGCCTGCTCGGCCGCCAGTGCCGCAGCGCCCTTGCTGGTCAGCGCGTACACCCGCCGCTTGCGTCCCGGGGCGTCCGCCCAGTCGCTGGCCAGCAGCCCGGCGCGCTCCAGCCGATGCAGCGCCGGGTAGACCGTGCCCTCACCCAGGTCAAATGCACCCTCGCTGCGCTCGCGCAGCACCGTGATGATCGCGTACCCATGCGCGGGCCCAGCGGCCAGCACAGACAGCAGCAGCAGGTCCAGGTTCCCCTTCAGCCGCTCCCTCTCCATACCTCGTAATACTATGCTTTGTATTATGAGGCGTAAAGGCGCCCGGCCAGTGGCAGCAGAAGAACTTCACACCCGCGCGGCGGTGACCCGCAACCACGCCGCGGCCGGTAACGGCGTTTGTAACCCCCGCCGTTAAGAATCGTTAGCCATCCTGGGCGGCCCGGAGGCCCCGGACGCGCCTCTCCGCCGCTGGCACAACCCGGACTTCGTCATCGTTGAGTCGCTGAGGAGGTCGGCATGCTGAACGATCCGGTAACTGCAGCGGTCACGCGGCTCCGCATGGACCTGGAGACCGCCAGGGCCGCCTTGGCGCGGGCCAACCAGCGGCTCCATGACCTGGAAGACCAAGACCTCAGCCGCGGGCAGCTCTTGACCTTTATCGGCAACCATGGGGTGAACTCCCTGGTGGCGGAGGTCAACGTCCTCGGGCAGACCATCGCGGACAGGACCTCGTGACCAGCTGGCAGACCCGTGAGCAACGACTTTTCGTCGAGCTGAAGATGGGCTGTCACTACCTCAGCTTGGTTCGGGGCCGAATGCCTCGTCCAGCAGTGCCGTGACCTCCGCCGCGTGCGGTGCCACCGCATCGGGCGGCACCGGCACGGCGACCGGGCTATCGGGCCCGGCGGCACGCACCAGCCGTTCCCGGTGACCGCCGTCGTCGCGCGGCCCTGGCTGTTCCGGTACCGGCGCGGCCACTGCGGCCGGGGCCGCGATCAGCCGCTTGACCTGCACGAAGGTGACCCCGCCCCGGTAGATGTAGGCGGCCTGGCCGACGTCAAGGCGGCGGATGAGCGCCGGGTCGGCGACCGGCGCCTCGCGGATCCGGGAGGCACCCTCATGGCTCCACCGGGGCACGCCGAGCAGCCGCCGGCTGGTATCCAGCACCGGCTGGTTCCCGGCCAGCGCGGTGACCGGCTCGGGATGCGGGGTGCGCAGCAGCCAGATGCCCCCGTCCGCGGTCGCGGCGAGCCGGTACCGCTCGTCCTCGCCCGGTGCCAGGCCCTGCCAGGACTGCGCCGACACCTGCACCGCCAGGCCGAGCGACCGGGCCCGCTCGTACAACTGCCAGATCGGCAGCCGCCGCGACACCGCGCTGAACTCATCCACCGCCAGCAGGATCTCCCGGCCCGCGCCCTGGCCGTGGGCGGCGTGGTAGGCCAGCAGGTCCACCAGCGCGCGGGCCTGCGCCTCGGCCACCGCCACATCGGCGGTGCCCTCCAGGATGCAGTACCACGCGTCGGCGTCACCGTAGCCGCCCGGCCCGTCCAGCCCGGGCCCCAGCCGCCGGAACAGGGTGCGGAACCGCAGTGCGATGTCGGTGACGTGCCGGGAGGCGGACCGCAGCAGCACCGCCTCGTCGTCGTGACCGGGGGCGGCGTAGGCGAGGGTGAGCCAGCCGGCGTCCAGCCTGGCGAGGAAGTCCGCCGCACTGGCCGGCGGGCCGCAGGGCGCGCCCACCGCCAGCGCGACGATCGCCTCCATGACGTCGGCGTAGTAGGCCGCGCCGCCGGTGCCATGCTCGATCATGTCCAGCAGCGTGCTGGTCAGCTCGGCCGGTGGCAGCTGCCACAGCGACAGGCTGGCCTCGTCGGGCCACACGGCGGTGAACCGCGCACCGGCACCGCGGAGCACCCGGCGGACCCGGTCCGCCACCCGGCGTGAGTCGGCACCGCCCTTGCAGTCCAGCACGACCAGCAGCGGCCGCTGCCCGGCGTGCGCCGCGTGCAACTGCAGCCCGCGGGCGAGAAACCCGGCCCACAGCCGGAGCAGCAGCGTGGTCTTGCCCGTCCCGGTTGTCCCGATCACCACCTGGTGCGAGCGCAGCCGCTGGTAGGGGATCATCGCCAGGTCCGCGGCCCGGTGCCCGGACGCGGCGATGACCGCGCCCGCCACGACGGCCCCGCGCCGGGAGACCAGCGGGACGGAGCCGGGCGCGGCGATCCTGGCCCGCGCCGTGCGCACCTGGCGCCGCCACTGGCGGGCGCGGAAGACCGCCGGGGAGGTGGGGAAGACCCCGCCGGTCCCGGTTTCCATCGCGTAGACCCGCCGCGACCAGGCCACGCCGCCTACGGCCAGGCCGAGCGGGATCGCGGCCGGGGCGATGGTCGTGGCGGCCAGCGCCACCGAGCCGGCACCCAGCTGGTGCCAGGCGGACAGCCAGGCATGGTACGGCGCGGCGGCGACCTGCCACAGCCGGCGGCTGGTGACGGCGACCGCCGCCAGCCAGACGGCGACCATGGGCAGGCACGCCAGCGCCGCCCGGTACAGCCGCCGCGGCGGCCAGCCGCGCCACCAGGCCAGCGTCACCGACAGCGCGGCCACCAGCGAGACCGGTGCGGCCGCGACGACCAGCGCCACGGCCACCGCGGCCCGGGCCAGCCTGCCCACCATGCGCAGCACGGCCAGTCCCAGGTACCGCCGGATCACCGGGCCGGCCCCCCGTCCCGGCCGGGCGGGCCGCCCAGGCCGGCCCCGGGTGGCAGGCCGCGGATCTCGACCCGGCCGGCCGCACCGGCCAGCGCGGCGCGGGCCCGTGCCACCGTCGGCCGGGCGGCGGCCGAGCACAGGTACACCACCCGGGCGTGCCTCGGCGGCGCCCCCGGCACCTGGGCCTGCCCGGCCGGGCAGCCGTAGTCCCCGGTCCTGGCGAGGATCTCGTGCATGATGGCGGCGGTCCTGGCGACCGTCTTGCGGGTCAGCTCGGCTTCGATCGCCCAGCACTCACCGGCGAAGCCGGCCGGGGTGCCGTCCGGCCAGTGCACCTCGGCGTCGGGGACGTGCTCGCGTAACCCGACCCGTCCGCCGGCCCTGGCGCGCAGGCGGCGCTCGCTGCGCCAGAACGCTCCCGCGGCGGCATACCCGGGTGCCGCTTCCAGGGCCAGCCGCACCGAGGTCACCGCGCGCAGGTGCGCCAGCCGCGATAACGCCGGGGAGGCGGCCCGGTACGGCAGCCCGCACGCGGACAGCCCGGACCGGGTCAGCCAGACCCAGGGGCGGCCGGGGCCGATCCTGGCGGATTCGGCGTGCCGGGCCCGCCGCCAGCCCAGGGCGATGGCGCCGGCCCGTGCCTCGGTGACACCGAGGACGGCGGCGAGCTGGTCGAGCTGCACGGCGTACATGTCGGCGACGAACAGCAGCGCGGCGATGTCGCGCCCGGCGGGGCCGGAGGCGGTGATGCCGTCCGTCGTGCCCGTGCTGGCATCCACGAGTCCACTACACCACGACAGCGTGATGCGCCGTAAGTGGCCGCGTGGCGCGGTAACTGGCAGGACAACATGCCGTAAGAGGTGGCGCCGGGCGGTGGTGGTGAGGCACAATCCGAAGAGGAGTACTAGCGGCAGCATGTCGCGGGAACCGGGCAGCAGGGCCTGTTCGCGGCGGAGCCGAGGTCGTTGGGGAAGACGCACCTCATCCGCACGCAGGGAGGCCAGGGTGACCGTTCGCGGCGTTCTGCACGTACATTCCGCGCCCCCGGCGCTCAGTCCCCATGTGGAGTGGGCGGTAGCCGGGGTTGTTGGCGTGCCTGTCAGCATGCCATGGGTGGGCCAGCCCGGCCGCGCCCGGCATGCTCCGGGCCGAGCTTGAGTGGCAGGGCCAGCCCGGCATGGCGGGGGAGATCACCTCCGCGCTGGCCGGCTGGAACCGGCTGCGCTTCGAGGTCACCGAGGATGCCAGCCCGGGCTGTGACCCCGTGCGGTTCAGCTACACCCCCGCGCTCGGGGTGTTCTCGGCCGTCACGATGGCGAACGGCGACATCCTGGTGCCGGAGAACCGGCTCCGGGCGGCGATGACGGTGGCCGCCTCGTCCGGCGTCGCACGGTTCGGTCACGGCGGCGCCGAGGGCTGGGACGGGGCCAGCGCACTGGCGGAGGAGCTTTCCCGGCTGCTCGGTGAGCCCTGGGACTTCGAGCTGGAACCGTTCCGGTGCGCCGCCGACGGCGCGCCGGTCCGCTGGCTGAACGCCACCGGCTGATCCCGCCCCTGGCCCGCGAAACCGGGTCCCCGGGCGGCGATAGAATTGGCTGACCGGCCAATGTTTCCGTGCCGGGTGGCGGGCAGCACCCGCCAGCCATGGCCCGGGCTGCGGCTGGGGATCCGGGCCGCAGGCTGCTGCGGCTCGCTGGGCCAGCGAGCCTGGAGGAGACATGACCATCGAGATCTCCATCCCCGACGAATGGACACCTGGGCAGGCGGTTGCCGTCCGGGCACTGCTGCAGCAGGCCATCTACGGCGGGCACCATCCGCTGATCGCGGCGATCAGGGCCGACGCCAGCCCGGACCAGCTGCGGGATATCTACGGCCAGGTCGAAACGCTCCTGCGTGAGGCTGGCATGGCCGCGTGAGCGCGCCGGAAACGGCGCCACGGAAGGTCATCCTCGACTGCGACCCGGGCATCGACGACGCGTTCGCGATCGCCTTCGGCTGCGGGCACCCGGGCCTTGAGCTCTGCGGTGTCACCACGGTGGCGGGCAACGTCGGCCTGGACCGGACCACCGCCAACGCGCTGGCGGTGCTGGAGTTCCTCGGCCGCGGTGACGTGCCCGTCGCCGCGGGCAGCCCGGTGCCGCTGCTGCGCCCCTTCACCGACGCCCACGACGTGCACGGCGAATCCGGCCTCGGCGCGGCCAAGCTGCCCGCGCCCCAGGGCCGGCCCGTGGCCGCGCACGCGATCGACTTCCTCATCGAGCGGATCTCGGCCGCGCCGGGTGAGGTGACCCTGGTCGCGACCGGCCCGCTCACCAACGTCGCACTGGCGGTCCGCCGTCATCCGCCGCTGGCCACCCAGGTCGCGGACATCGTCATCATGGGCGGCTCGGCGGGCCGGGGGAACGTCACCCCGGCGGCCGAGTTCAACATCTGGTGCGACCCCGAGGCTGCGGCGATCGTGTTCGCCGCGGGCTGGCGGGTGACCATGGCCGGGCTTGACGTGACCCACCAGGCCCTGGCCACCGCCGAGATCCGGGACCGGCTGCGCGTGCTGGGCAGGCTGAACGATGAACTGCTGCTGCCGGGGCTGCGCGGCTACCGGAGCCTCGCCGACGCGGCCGGCCAGCCGGTGCACGACGTCTGCGCGCTCGCCCTGGTCGCCGCGCCGGGCCTGTTCGGCTGCCAGCCCGCCCGGGTCGAGGTGGAGACGGCGGCCGGCTGACATCGGGCATGACCGTGACCGACTTCGCTGTCGATACGGCGGTGCACAACGCGCTGGTGGCGATGACCGTCGACGCCGCGGGGTTCTGGGACCTGGTGCTCGGCGCCCTGCACCGCACGGCCGCCGGCATGGCCGCGGGCTGAGCGCGGCCGGTCAGCGGCGGGCGGCGAGACGGCCGACGGCGAACTCCTCGGCGCGCCGGCGCACGGACTGGAAGGCCATCAGGGCGGGGGACAGCGGCAGCCGCTCATAGCAGTACTCGGCGAGCGGGAACGCCTGCCCGCCGAATCGCTCCTTGATGCTCTCCAGCTGCTCCTTGCCGCCGGATTCCCCCATTTCGAGATAGCGGCACCCGGACTCGCAGGCGTACCGCAGGTTCTCCTCGATCAGGACTTCGGTCAGCCGGTAGCGGGCCGGCAGCGACCGGTCGGCGTACAGCCGCCAGCCGACCGCGCTGTCCCCGGCGTGCAGCGAGATCGACGTGCCGACGGCGCGGCCGTCCTGCCAGGCCACCAGGATGCGGCAGCCGGGGCCCAGCATCGCGGCCACGGTCGCGAACTTCGCATGCGGTTCCGCCCGCCGGGCCTGCCACCTGGCCAGGGGCAGCGGGACCTTCCGCTGCCTGGCCCGCCAGTCGATCCAGGCCAGGTAGGCGTCGTAGAAGCTGCGCACCAGTTCCGGTGTGTTGCCCGCGGTGATGGTGATCCCGGCGCGCTCCAGGTGCCGCCGGGAGGCGCGGATGTTCTGCCGCACCTTGACCGGCACCGTGCGCGCCCAGTAGTCCTCGAACGGTCCGTCCAGGAAGGCGACGTGCACCCTGCGGGCGATCTCGGTGCCGTGCCGCGCCTGGGACCAGGCAGGTGCCGCGCCGAACGCGGGGCGCACGGTCGCACTGAGGACGTGCCGCCCGGCCAGGTCCGCGCAGACCAGGTCGGCCTCGTCCGGGCGCAGCCCGCCGGCCGCCAGGACACCCCCGGTGCCCCAGCCGTGCGGCCAGGACGCCTCGACGGCGGGCAGCCCGGGCACGCGCCGGCGGGCCGCCATCATGACAAGCTGGCGGCCGCCGGGAAGCTCATACAACCGGCTGGCGTCCTGCCACCCGCTTCCGGCGCGGACACAGTCCCGCCAGATTGGCGTCTGAAAAGGCATCGTCGATGGGTCGGCAGCGGCCACGCTCCGCCAGACGTCGGCGGGCACTGGGGCGCTCACCCGTACCGGGCGCCCCTCCCACCGGAAATCGCGGGCGCGCACCGGCGCCTCGGTCCGGCCCCACCGCGCATCGTCGCGCGTAACCGTCATCGTGCTAGAAACCCCCCCGGGTTCACCCTGCCGTGACGTTAAGAAATTGAATCACTATGAAAGAGCATATACAGGCGTATGGACGCGCGGTGCTGCCGTGAGGTTTACCCAGGGCTCGACGGCAAGGTCACGCAAAGGGCCCAGAATGGCAGGTTTCTAGCGTTACGCTCCCCGCCGCTAGCGGGCCCGCCCGAGGAGGCCGTCCGCGGTGCGCGTGTTGAGGATCCGCTCCGCCGGGATGCCGATTTCCTCGGCGCGGGCGCAGCCGGAGTCCAGCCAGTCGAGCTGACCGGGCGCATGGGCGTCGCTGTCGATGGTGAGCAGGCAGCCCATCTCGGCCGCCAGGCGCAGCAGCCGGCCCGGAGGGTCCCGGCGCTCCGGCCGGCAGTTGATCTCCACCGCGACCCCGTGGTCCCGGCAGGCCGCGAATACCTGCTCCGGGTCGAACGCCGACTCGGGCCGGCCGCGCCCGCCGCGGCCGCCCAGCATCCGGCCGGTGCAATGGCCCAGCACATCGACGTGCGGGCTGGACACCGCCGCGACCATGCGGGCGGTCATCGGCCCGGCAGGCATCCGGAGCTGAGAGTGCACGCTGGCCACCACCACGTCGAGCCGCCCGAGCAGGTCGCCGGTCTGGTCCAGGGTGCCGTCGTCGAGGATGTCGACCTCGATCCCGGTCAGGATGCGGAACGGGGCCAGTTCGCCGTTCAGCCGGCCGACCAGCTCCAGCTGCTCCTCCAGGCGCTCCGCGGACAGGCCGTTGGCCACCGTCAGCCGGGGCGAGTGGTCGGTCAGCGCGATCCACTCGTGGCCGAGATCGCGGGCCGCCTCGGCCATCTCCCCGGGCGGGCTGCCGCCATCCGACCAGTCCGAGTGGGAGTGGCAGTCACCGCGCAGCGCCGCCCGCAGCGCCGTCGGCTGCGCGGGCGGCGCCTCGGCCAGCAGCCTGGCCAGGTAGCCGGGCTGCTGCCCGGCGGCGGCCTCGGTGATGACCTCGGCGGTGGTCTTGCCGATCCCGGGAAGGGCCTCCAGGGTGCCGTCGCGGACCCGCTGGGACAGCTCGCCCGCGGGCAGGCCGCCGGCTACCTGGGCGGCCCGGCGGAACGCCCGGACCCGGTAGGTCGGCGCGGCGGCCCGCTCCAGCTGGAACGCGATCTGCCGCAGCGCCTGGACTGGTTCCACAGGCTCCTTCCTACCCCACGGGCGCCGGGCCGGCCTGCCGGTCCGGGCCCGTGGGCCGGAGCGGCGGCAGGGATTGGGTGGGCCGGAGCGGCGGCAGGGATTGGGTGGGCCGGAGCGGCGGCAGGGATTGGGTGGGCCGGAGCGGCGGCAGGGATTGGCGGACGGAGCAGTGGCAAGGATTGGCCGGACGGAGCAGTGGGAGGGAGCAGACCGGTGGTAGGGGTTGGCCGGGCGGAGATGCTGTCCGGCCGCGGTGCGCCATCCGCCGGCCGGGATGGCGCGTCTTAGAGGTGAGCCGGGACGTAGGGGAGCGGCGAACGGCGCGGCGCCCCGGCGGGACGGAGGCGAGCCGGCGTGGATTCGCGAGCAGGCAGGCGCGGCGGGATTCCGGTGCGGGCGGCACGAGCCGCGGGAGCCACACTGGCATTGGCGTCACTGGCCAGCGGCGGCACCGCGCAAGCGGCGGCACAGCATGCGGCGGCGGCGCAGACGGCGGCGCGGCAGACGGGCGCGGCGGGCCGCGGCCCGGCCGCCCCGGCGCCGGGAGTGATATCCACCGTGGCCGGCGGCGTCGGCGGCCCGGGCGTGGCCACCCGCGTGGATGTGTCCTTCCCCTGCGGGGTGTCGTTCGGCGCTGGTGCGCTGTACATCGCCGGGGGACAGACCGTGCGCCGGGTGAGCCCCGCCACCGACCGGCTGACCACCCCCGCGGGGACCGACGCCCTCTCGCCGGTGGGTGACGGCGGGCCGGCCACCGCCGCGAACGTCGAGACCTGCGGTGCGGCGATCGACCACGACGGCAACCTGCTGATCGCCAACTCCGAAGACCAGCGCATTCAGGTGGTGGCGGCCAGATCCGGCACGTTCTACGGGCAGGCGATGACCGCCGGAGACATGTACACCGTGGCCGGGGACGGGACCGCCGGGCTTCACCGGTGACGGCGGCCCTGCGACCGGCGCCGAACTGGACTTTCCCAGCGCCGTGGCCGTGGACGGCGCGGGCAACCTGGTCATCGCCGACTCGGGCAACAACCGGGTGCGGGTGGCGGCGGTCACGTCCGGCACGTTCTACGGGCGGGCGATGACGGCCGGGCACATCTACACCGTGGCCGGGAACGGCTCCGGGGGGCCCTCTGGTGACGGCGGCCCGGCCACCAAGGCGGGACTCACCGATTCGTGGGTGGCGGTGGACGGTTCGGGCAACCTGGTCATCGCCGACTCGCAGAACGGCCGGATCCGGGTGGTCGCGGCGACCACCGGCACGTTCTACGGCCAGGCGATGAAGGCCCACGACATCTACACCGTGGCCGGCGGCGGCACCAGCCTCGGTGACGGCGGCCCGGCCACCCAGGCGGCGCTCGACGACCCCTCGGCCGTGGCGCTGGACCATGTCGGCGACCTGCTGATCGCCGACACCTTCGACCAGCGGGTGCGGATCGTGGCGGCCAGCACCGGTACCCGCTACGGGCAGGCGGTGACCGCCGGGGACATCTACACCGTGGCCGGGACCGGCTCGCCCGGGTACGCCGGGGATGGCGGCCCGGCCGCCGCCGCCGAGGTCGCCTACCCGCAGGGCGTGGCCGTGGACGGCTCCGGCAACCTGGTCATCGCCGACACGGACAACGCGCGCGTGCGGGTGGTGGCGGCGCGGACCGGCACGTTCTACCGGCAGGCGATGACCACCGGGCACATCTATACGGTCGCCAGCAACGGGGCGCCGTCCCGCCAGGACGGCAACCAGGGCTTTTCTGGCGACACCGGGCCCGCCCTCCGCGCCGAGCTGGACTTCCCCGGAGGCGTGGCCGTGGACGCCGCGGGCAACCTGGTCATCGCCGACACCAGCAACAACCGGATCCGGGTGGTGGCGACCAAGTCCGGCACGTTCTACGGGCGCGCGATGACCGCGCAGGACATCTACACCGTGGCCGGGACCGGGACCCGGGGGTTCTCCGGCGTCGGCGGCCCGGCCACCGCGGCCAAGCTGTCAGGCCCCTCCGATGTGCTGGCGGACGCTGCGGGCAACCTGCTCATCGCCGACACCGGCAACAACCGGATCCGCGTGGTGGCGGCAGCCACCCGCACGTTCTACGGCCAGGCGATGACCGCAGGGCACATCTACACGGTCGCGGGCGACGGCGCGCGGGGCACGGCCGGCGACGGCGGCCCGGCGCTCAAGGCCGGGCTGCACTCCCCGGAAGGCGTGGCGGTGGACCACGCGGGCAACCTGGTCATCGCCGACACCCGGAACAGGCGGGTGCAGGTGGTGGCGGCCGCGTCCGGCACGTTCTACGGCCAGGCGATGACCGCGGGCGACGTCTACACCGTCGCCACGCTCGGCAGCCCGACGGGCGTGGCGGTGGACCACGCGGGCAACGTGGTGATCAGCAGCGCCGACGCCGCCAGGGTGTTCGTGCTCGCGGTGACCACGGGCACGTTCTACGGCCGGGCGATGACCGCCGGGAACCTGTACGTCGTAGCCGGCGGCGGCCGCAGTTACCCGGGCAACGGCGGCCCGGCCCGCAGCGCCGAACTGCAGGGCCCCTTCGGGGTGGCCGTGGATCCGGCGGGCAACCTGGTGGTCGCCGATACCGACGACAACCGGGTGCGGGTGGTCGCCGTCACCTCGGGCACCTTCTACGGGCAGGCGATGACGGCCGGCGACATCTACACCCTGGCCGGCGACGCCAACCAGGGGTACTTCGGTGACGGCGGTCCCGGCACCAGCGCGTGGGTCGGCCTGCCGGTCGGCGTGGCGGTGGACGGCGCGGGCGACGTGCTGATCGCCGACAGCGACACCGGCCGGATCCGGGAGGTGGCAGGCTGACCGCACGCCCTGGAATGTCCGACCCCCCGCCTAGGCTGCGGGTATGGACTGGAAGATCGAGCTTGTCGCCATCCCGGTGACCGACGTGGACCGTGCCAAGGCCTTCTACGTGGATCGGGTGGGCTTCCACGCCGACCACGACCACCAGGTCAACGAGGGGCTGCGGTTCGTGCAGCTCACCCCGCCGGGGTCGGCGTGCTCGGTGGTGCTCGGCACCGGGATCACGCAGATGCCGCCGGGATCGCAGAAGGGCATCCAGATGGTGGTCGAGGATGCCGAGGCCGCCCGCAAGCACCTGATCGAGCACGGCGTCGAGGCCACCGACGTCGATGTGCAGCCGTGGGGGAAGTTCGTGTTCTTCGCCGACCCCGACGGCAACGGCTGGGCCCTCCAAGAGCTCCCGCCGCGGAGCTAGCAGCTCAGCGGGCTCGCCATTCGTGGTCGAGGATGGCGTAGACGAGTTCGTCCGCCCACTGTCCCTTGGCCATCCGGTAGTGCACGAAGTGCGCCTCCCGGCGCATGCCGGTCCGTTCCATGAGGCGCGCCGACCGATGGTTGCGCGCGTCGCAGGACCCGATGATCCGGTGCCAGCCGATGACGCCGAACCCGAGCGCGAGCAGGGATTCGGCGGCCTCGGTGGCGAGGCCCCGGCCGTGGTAGCCGGGGTTGAATACGAATCCGATCTCGCCCTGCCGGTCCGCCCGGCTGAGCAGCTTGAGCCCGGCCTCGCCGACCACCTTCCCCGCCTCCCGCCAGACGACGGCGAACGTGAGCCAGTCACCCTCGGCGGACAGGGTGGTCTCCGCGCACTGCACGGCCAGGGCCTGCCGTACCTGCGCGCGATCCCGGGCATCCCAGCTCAGGTACCGGGCCACCTCCGGGCGGGACTGGTAGGCGTAGAGGTCCTCGAAGTCATCGGGGGTGAACGGGCGCAGGGTCAGCCGGGCTGTCTCGATGGGGCCTTCGGGGCGGAACGCTGGCCGGCCGCCGCGGTCATCCGCCGGCTCACTCGCTGCCGTCACGGCGCTGGAGTCCAGACGTACGGGGTCGTGACGGCCAGCGGCCGGAAGCCGAGGCGGCATAGGATCGGGGCGCTCTCGCTGGAGGCGTCCACCTGCAGGTACCGGATGCCGCGGGCGGCGGCGAGCTGGGCACGCCGGGCGACCAGGGCACGGTAGATGCCCCGGCCGCGCCACTCGCGCAGCGTCGCGCCGCCCCACAGCCCGGCGAACAGGGACCCGGGCCGCATCTCCAGCCAGCCCGCCGCGACCACCCGCCCGCCGGCCTCGGCGGTCAGCACGAGATAGTCGTCGGGCGCGGCGGCGACCTCGCGGATCAGGCGCCCGGCGTGCCAGTCCCGGTCGGTGTGCCATACCTCCGACTCCATGGCGCCGATCCGGTGCATGTCCACGTCCGCGGTGACCTGCCGCAGCATCACGCCGTCGGGCAGCACGGGCTCGGCCGCGATCGCCGTGGTGAGCGCGACGACGACCGTCTCCGGGTCCTCCGGGACGAAGCCCGCGGCGCGCAGCCGGTCGGGCAGGTCGGCCGGTTCGTCGTAGTCGTAGGTCTTCCACTCGACCGCCTCCCCGCGGGCGGCGAAGTAGTCCCGCTGCCGGCCGATCAGCGCGTCGAGGGCGGTGCCGCGGGCGCCGGTGTCGCGCGGCGCGCTGATGAAGCCGCGCTCCTCGCCGACGACACGCACCAGTGGGCCGTCGGATTCGAACCGCACCCCCGCGGGCGGATCCGATGGCGCCGCCCGGGCCTGGCTGTCGAAGGCGGCCAGCAATGCCTGCGTGCTCTCCACGAAGCCGACTCTACGGCCGGCCGCAATCCGTTTTCGCATGCCGCCGATCCCGGCCCGCCGGGGGTCACGGGACGGCCAGACCGCCGTCCAGCCAGGCCGAGAACAGCGTGTGCGCGTGTGCCGCGGCCCTGGTCCCAGGCACCATCCGCGTCGCGGAACAAGGGGCCGGTGATCTGCTCGCCCGGCGGCGGCGTGGCGAACCGCAGCCACGACGCGGCGATCGGCTGGGTCGCCTCCGGGTGGAACTGCAGCCCGGTGTGCGGGCCGTAGCAGAACCCCTGCACGCAGACCTCGTTGGCGGCGATCTGGGCCGCGCCCGCGGGCAGGTCGAACGCGTCACGGTGCCAGGACAGCCACGGTCCCTCCGGCCATGGCCGGCAGCCGCCCGCTGGCCACCCGCGCCCAGCCGATCTCCGGCGCGCCCAGCCGGTACAGCCGGGCGCCGAGCACCCGGGCCAGCGCCTGGGCGCCGAAGCAGATGCCCAGCACAGGCACCGATGCCGCCAGCATCCGCTCGATGAACCCCAGTTCCGCGGCCAGCCAGGGCACCGTGTCGTCGTAGGCGGTCAGTTCGGAGCCGAGCACGACCACGGCGTCGCAGCCCGGGTGCTGTCCGGCAACGGCTCCCCGGCGTGCAGCGCGACGGTCGCGATGGTCAGCGACCGGGCCGCGGCCCAGTCCGCCAGCACCCCGGCCGGGGCGTAGCGGCCGTGCTCGATCACCAGCAGGCGCTGCGTCACGGCCGCTCCAGCCGCGGTGCCACGGTCACTCCCGCCCCGGTGTCACGCCATCGGCGGGCGCCATCACAGCGGAATGTTGCCGTGGTGGCCCCGGCGCTGCGGCGCCTCGACGATGGCCCGGACGATCGCCTCCCTGGTCCGGGACGGCTCGATCACCTCGTCCACCACGCCCAGCGCCTGGCCCGCTCCAGGCCGCCCGCCTCGCGCTCGTGCTCCGCGGCCAGGTCCGTCTCGACCTCGTGCAGCTTGTCCGGCGGCACGTCGGCGAGCGTGCGGCGGTGCAGGATGCGGATCGCGGCCACCGGGCCCCATGACCGCGATCTCGGCGCCCGGCCAGGCGAACACCCTGGTGGCGCCGAGCGCGCGGGAGTTCATGGCGATGTAGGCGCCGCCGTAGGCCTTGCGGGTCACCAGGGTGACCCGGGGCACCGTGGCCTCGGCGAAGGCGTGCAGCAGCTTGGCGCCGCGGCGGACCACCCCGTCCCACTCCTGCCCGACGCCCGGCAGGTAGCCGGGCACGTCCACGATGCACCACCAGCGGCACGCCGAACGCGTCGCACATGCGCACGAACCGGGCCGCCTTCTCGGCCGAGGTGGCGTCCAGGCAGCCGCCGAGCCGCAGCGGGTTGTTGGCGATGACCCCGACGGTCCGCCCGGCCAGCCGCGCCAGCTGGGTGACCACGTTCGGCGCCCACCGGGGGTGCAGTTCGATGCCCGGGGCCGTCGAGCAGCGCAGCGATCAGCGGCTTGACGTCGTAGGCGCGGCGCGGCGACTCGGGCAGGAAAGAGGCCGGGTCGGGCGGGCTGTCGCTGCCGCGCGACTCGAGCCGCTGCGTCTCGTCGGCGACCGTGTCGAGCTGGACCTTGCGCAGGTCGAGGCTGCCCTGGCTGCCCGAGCAGCAGGGCCAGGTCCCTGGCCCGCGCGATCGCCGTCGGCGTCGGTGGGCGCCACCACGTGCACCACCCCGGACCGGCGCGAGTGCGGCTCGGGGCCGCCGAGCCTGGCCATGTCCACGTCCTCGCCGGTCACGCTGCGCACCACGTCGGGGCCGGTGACGAAGATCCGGCCCTGCTCGGACAAGATCACCACGTCGGTCAGGGCGGGGCCGTAGGCGGCGCCGCCGGCCGCCGCGCCGAGCACCACCGAGATCTGCGGCACCACGCCCGAGGCGCGGGTCATCGCCGCGAAGACCGTCCCGACCGCGTGCAGGCTCTCCACGCCCTCCCGCAGCCGGGCGCCGCCGGAGTGCCACAGCCCGATCACCGGGGCGCCCTGCGCCAGCGCCTCGTCGTAGGCGGCCACGATCGCCAGGCAACCAGCCGTGCCCATGCGCCCCGCCCTGGACCCGGGGGTCGCTGGCGAAAGCGACCGCCAGCATGCCGTCGATCTCGCCGCAGGCGGCCACCGCCCCGCTGCGTGTCGTGCGGTGTCAGCAGCCGCGAGGTCCCCGGGTCGAACAGCGCCTCCAGGCGGGCCTCGGGGTCACGGGCGATCGTGGCCGCCGCGCGCCATGGCCGTCGGCGCCCGCCGGGCGCGGCACAGCCCGGCGGGGCTGGATACGGCTTTCGAGTACGGTCATGGAGCCTCCTTGCGGTGGCGGGGAGCAGGTCAGGCGGCGGTGAAGGCGAGCGCGACGTTGTGCCCGCCGAAACCGAAGGAGTTGTTCAGCGCCGCCATCGGCGCGCGGCCGTGCGGGGCAAGTTCCCGCGGCTTGGTGGCGATGTCGATGCCCGCCTCCTCCTCGGGGTCGTCCAGGTTGATGGTCGGCGGGGCCACCCGGTCGCGCAGCGCGAGGATGGTGGCGACCGCCTCCACCGCCCCGGCGCCACCGAGCAGGTGCCCGGTCATCGACTTGGTGGCCGACACCACCACGCCGTCGGCCGGTCCGCGCCGAGCGCCGCGCGCGATCGCCTGGCCCTCCACGACGTCGCCGGCTGGTGTCGAGGTGGCGTGCGCGTTGACGTGCACGACCTGGCCCGGGTCCAGCCCGGCGTCGGCGAGCGCCGCCTCGATGGCGGCCACGATGCCGTGCCGGCGGGCTCCGGCTGGGCGATGTGGTGCGCGTCGGCGGAGTACCCGGCGCCTGCCGCCACGGCGTGCACCCGGGCGCCGCGCCGCTGCGCGTGCTCGGCGGACTCCAGCACGACCATGCCCGCGCCCTCGCCGAGCACGAAGCCGTCCCGGCCCTTGTCGAACGGGCGCGAGGCGCGCTCCGGCTCGTCGTTGCGGGTGGACAGCGCCCGCATGGCGGCGAACGCGGCGATGTTCAGCGGGATGATCGCCGCCTCGGTGCCGCCGGCCACGCACCACGTCGGCCCGCCCGGACCTGATCATGTCGATGGCGTAGCCGATGGCCTCGGCGCCGGACGCGCAGGCGCTCACCGTGGTGTGCACCCCGGCGCGCGCGCCGAGCTCGATGCCGATCCAGCCCGCCGAGCCGTTCGGCATCAGCATCGGGACAGTGAACGGGAGACAGCGCTGCCAGCCGCGCTCGCGCAGCGTGTCGTAGGCGGCGAGGGTGGAGGCGATCCCGCCGATGCCGCTGGACACGACCACGCCGAGCCGCTCCGGCGGCACCTGCGGGTGCGCCCGCGTCCGCCCACGCCTCCCTGGCAGCGACGAGCGCGAACTGCTCGCACCGGTCGAGCCTGCGCGCCTGCACCCGGTCGAGCACCGCGGCCGGGTCGACCGCGGCCGGCGCGGCGATCCGGGCCGGCAGGCTGGCCGCCCAGTCCTCGGTCAGCGCCCGGGCGCCGCTGCGCCCGGCCAGCATCGCCTCCCATGTGGCTCGGCACGTCACCGCCCAGCGGCGTGGTCGCGCCGAGGCCGGTGACCACGACCTGCGGCCGCTCTGCCCGCACCTGCATCAGCTCCTTTCACTGGCGTGCCGCCGCGGGCTGTCGACGGCACCGCGGCCACCGGCCCAGGCGGTCAGGCCGAAACCTCCGCGCGGCGGACGTAGTCGATGACGTCCCGCACGGTCTTGAGGTTCTTCAGCTCGTCGTCGGGGATCTCCACGCCGAACTTGTCCTGGGCGGCGACGGCGATCTCGACCATCGACAGCGAGTCGATGTCGAGGTCGTCGACGAAGCTCTTGTCCGGGGTGACCTCGTCCGCGGGCACGCCCGCGACCTCGTCGATGATCTCCGCGAGGCCGGTCTGGATTTCCTCTTGGGTCATGGCCATGTGCCTGCTCTCCTTCGTTATCGGTTGTCGGAAGGCGCCGGGCGCGCGTCGCGGCGCCCGGGGCCGATCAGGGTACCTTGATCACTTGCGCCGCGTAGCTGATGCCCGCGCCGAAGCCCAGCAGCAAGCACCGCGTCGCCGGAGCGATAGCTCGCCGCGCTCGATCATCCGGCGACAGCGCCAGCGGGATCGACGCCGACGAGGTGTTCCCCGCGTGCACGATGTCGTCGGCCACCAGCGCCTGCGGGGCGCCGAGCTTGCGCGCGATCGCCTCGATGATGCGCAGGTTCGCCTGGTGCGGGACGAACGCGGCCAGGCTGGCCGGGTCCACCCCGGCCGTCTCGCAGGCCGCGACGCGCGACCGGGTGCAGCGCGGTGGTGGCCCAGCGGAACACCGCCTGGCCCTCCTGGTGATGAACGAGTACCGGTCGGCGATGTGGATCTTGTCGGCCAGCCGCCGTCGCTGCCCCACACCACCGGGCCGATGCCCGGCCTCGGCACCCGGCTCGGTCGACCGGGCTCACCACCGCCGCGCCCGCGCCGTCGGCGAAGATGATGCAGGTCGACCGGTCGGTCCAGTCCACCCACTGGGAGAGCTTCTCGGCCCCGATCACCAGCACGTTCCGTGCCGCTGCCGCTGCGCACCGCGTCGCTGGCGGTGGCCAGCGCGTAGCAGAAGCCCGCGCAGGCCGCGTTCAGGTCGTAGGCGCCCGGCGCGCGATCCCCAGCCGGGTGGCGACGCTGGCCGCGGTGTTGGGGATCAGGACCTCCGGGGTGCAGGTCGCCACGATCACCAGGTCGATGTCGGCGGCGGACAGCCCGCTGGCGGCCAGCGCCTTGCCGCCGGCGGCCACGCCCATGTCCGCGACGCTCTCGTCCGGGTTTGCCAGC
This sequence comes from uncultured Actinomycetes bacterium, assembly GCA_963730235.1. GTDB lineage: Bacteria > Actinomycetota > Actinomycetes > Streptosporangiales > Streptosporangiaceae > DASXKD01. The sequence goes on along the minus strand of CAVSRH010000014.1, from coordinate 326,589 downwards.
GCGCCTGCTCTCGATGCCGACCCGGCTGCGGATCCACTCGTCGGTGGTCTCCACCGTGGCCGCGAGGGTCTCGTTGGTGACCACGTTGGCCTGCTGGTACCCCCCGAACGCGAGGATCCGGGCGCCCTGGGCGCCGTCAGGAAGTCGCATCGTGGCTCACCTTTCCCTGGGCGGTGCCGGGTGCCGGGCTGCGGGGTGCACTGCCCCGCGCCGCGGGCTTCATGCCGCCTCCGGCTGCAGCCGGACCAGTGGCTGGCCCTCGGCCACCGGGTCGCCGTCCTCGACCAGCCACTCCAGCACGATGCTGGCGAAGGCCGCGCTGACCGGCTCCTGGCCGCTGCGGGCCGCCACATGTCCCAGCAGTGCGCCGGGGCGGACATGGGTGCCGGGTGCGGCGTCCTGCCCGGTGCCGCTGGCCTGGAAGGTGCCCGCCGCCGGGGCGACCAGCAGCCGCCACTCGGGGGTGTGGCCCGCGTACTGGTGGTCCGGTGTGCCGTGCTCGGCGAGCATTGCGCGCGCAGCCTCAAGGTCGGCGGGGGTTTTCAGCGCGGCCCTGGCCATCTCGGGCAGGGCCCGCCGGGCCAGGCCGGTCAGCGTGCCGCCCGGCGGAAGCTCGATGAGCGCGGTCGCGCCCAGGCTGGACATCGTGTGCATGCACTCGTCCCACCGCACCGGGGCGCTCACCTGGGTGACGATCCGCTCCAGCCAGTCGCGGCCCGACGTGACCGCCGCCCCGTCGGCGTTGGAGAGCAGCACCAGGCCGGGGTCGTGCACGGTGACCGAGGCCGCCGCCTCCCGGAGCGCGTCGACCGCGGGGGCCATGTGCGTGGTGTGGAACGCGCCGGCCACGCTCAGCGGGCGCAGCCGGGCGCCGGGCGGCGGGGCGGCGGCGAACGCGTCGAGTTGCGCCATGGTGCCGGCCGCCACGATCTGGCCCGCGCCGTTCACGTTCGCCGGGGTGAGCCCGTGCGCGGCGAGCGCGGCGAGCACCTCGTCCTGGTCGCCGCCGAGGACCGCGGTCATGCCGGTCGCCTCGGCGGCGGCGGCCTTGGCCATGGCCCGGCCGCGCACTCCGACCAGCCGCATCGCGTCCTCCGGCGGCCAGCACGCCGGCGATCGCCCCGGCGGCGAGTTCGCCGACGCTGTGCCCGGCCGCGATCTGCCGCGTTCCGGCGCGACCTGGCCAAGGCCCGCGCGCGCGCCGCCACCGCACAGCACCTCGGCCACGGCGAGCGCGGCGGCGACCAGCAGCGGCTGCGCGATCGCGGTGTCGGTGATCTCCTCGGCACCGGCCGTGGTGCCGTAGGAGATCAGGTCGCACCCGGCGAGGTCCGACCAGCCGCCCAGGCGGTCGGCGACGCCGGGCAGGTCCAGCCAGGGGGCCAGGAAACCGGGGGTTTGCGCGCCCTGACCCGGGGCTGCGATAACAAGCATCCTTCTACCCTGCACTGTAGAAGTCCGCCATGGGGGATGAGAACATGACGAACTTGTGCCGTTCGCGTTTGTAGGTTATCCTACAGGTCACGTTCGCTTGTGAACGAGCCTGCCGAGGATGATGGCCACCCACAGCGTGAATCCGCTCCGCCCGCTGGTGGCGGTGAGCCCGGTCAGCTCACTCACCCGGCGCAGCCGGTAACGGACGGTGTTGGGATGGACGAAAAGCAGCCGCGCCGCCGCCTCCAGTGAGAACCCCTGCTCCAGGTAGGTCGTGACGGTCTCGACGAGCGCCGCGCCGCCGCGCAGCATGGGCTCGTACACGTCGGCGAGCAGTTCGGCGCGGGCCGCCGCGTCGCCGTCCAGGGCGCGCTCGGGCAGCAGATCGGCGGCCAGCACCGGGCGCGGCGCGTCCGGCCAGGCCGGCGCGGCGCGCAGCCCGGCCACCGCGGCGGCCGCTGACGGGGCGGCGGTGTGCAGGTCGGCGACCGAGTGGCCGACCACCACGGGCCCCGGCCCGAACCGGCCGGCGAGCTGCTGCGCCGCGGCGAGCGGGTCGGCGCTGCCGCCGAGCACGACCACCAGCCGGCTGCCCTGGACCCCGGCCAGCAGATCCAGCCTGGATCGGCGGGCGATCGCCCGCAGGTCATCGATGATCCCCGCTGACTCACCGTCGTCCGCGGTGCCTGCGATCACCGCCACGGGGGAGGAGGACCAGTTCAGTGCCGCCGCCCAGGAGTGCAGCCCCTCGCTGGCCTCCCCGCGGACCAGGGAGTCCACCACCAGGGCCTCCAGCCGGGCATCCCAGGCGCCACGGGCCTCGGCGGTGCGGGCGTACACCTGGGCGGCGCCGAACGCGATCTCCCGGGTGTAGCGGAGCACCGCCTCGCGCAGCTCCGCCTCGCCGCCCGGCGCGGCGAGCTGGTCCACCTGGGCCTCGACCACGTCGATGGTGATGCGCACCATCTCCACCGTCTGCTGCAGGCTGACCGCCCGGGCCAGCTCGCGGGGCGCAGTGCCGAACACCTCGCCGGCCACCGCGGGGCGGCGCTGCGGGTGCTTCACCCAGTCCACGAACGCGGCGATCCCCGCCTGCGCGACCAGGCCGATCCAGGAGCGGTTCTCCGCGGGCAGGGCGCGGAACCAGGGCAGCCGCTGCTCCATGGAGGCCATCGCCGCGGTGCCGAGCGCGCCCATGGCCTGCTCCAGCCGCCGGACCGTCTCGGCCCTGACCGGCTGGGCGGGGACCTGCGCCGCCCGGACCCCGGCCGAGCCCGCCGGTGCGGGCACGCCCGGCTCGGGCTCCTGCCCGGGCACCTGCGCGGCCGCTGTCACCACTCCAGCCTGTCACCCAGGGCGTAGGCAGGCCCAGCCGGGCCTGGGTGACTCGCGGGCGCCCCGCGCGGCCGCCTGGTCACATACCGTGCGGCCCGGCGAGGGCGGCCCGGGCGCCGCGCCCGGCGCTGACGGCGGCCACGGCCCCTGCGATCGTGACCAGCGTGAGGTAGCCCGCGATCGGCCCGGCCTGGTGATATCCGGCGAACTGATGCGCCCACACCGTCAGGCCGGTGCTGGCGATCACGCTGGCCGCGCCCGCCAGCAGCATGGTGGCGACGGCTGCCGCGCAAGCAACGGCGGCCAGCCGGACCGCCGGGCCGCGGGGACGCTGTCTGCGCAGCGCCAGGCCAGGCCCGGCCGCGGCAGCCACGGCCGCCGCGAAGCCGGCCAGGGTCACGGTGAGGAACCACCACGTCCCGATCCCGCCCGGCTGCCGGATGAACTGGATCAGGACGACCAGGCCGGCCAGGAAGGCGGCCGGGGCCAGGGCCGGCAGCAGCAGGTACACGGTGTCGCGCGCGCTGCGCTCGCGGCGGGCCCGGCGCATCATCACTAGCCATAGCGGCAGGCCGCCTGCGGCGAGCATCAGGCCGGACAGGACGAAGGCCACATCGAAGATGACATACGACCAGCCGATGACGGCATGGCCCGGCGGGTCGACCGGCTGCTGCTGGGTGAGCTGCTCGAACACCAGCCCCAGGCCGGCCAGCGCGGACCAGGCCACCAGCACGTTCGCCAGGCTGGCCCGCATCCGCCCGCCCCGGTCGTGCAGGTGCGGTGGTGGCCAGAGCCAGGCGGGGATCGCCCGCCAGGCGATGCTGGCCGCCGCGGGCAGGCCGCCGTCCAGTTCGCAGAGCAGGGCCAGGGCTTCCCGTCCGTATCGGTTCCGCCAGGCGGGCGGGTAGATGGCCAGTGCCGCGCGGGCCAGCAGGGGCGCGCCCGGCTCCCGGTCCGGCGCGCTGCGCGGGCCGCTCATGCCCCGGCCATCCCGGGCCGGGCGCTCAGCCTTGCGTGCGCCACGTGCGCCACCTGGCGCATGCGCTCGGTCTGCTGCGCCAGTTCCTCCGCCCCGGTCGCGGTGATCCGGTAGGGGCGGCGCCGGGCCTGGGCGCCAGTGGCTCGATCAGGCCCCGGGCCTCCAGCCGTGAGATCACCGCGTACAGCGTCCCGGCCGACAGCTGGACGCCCATGGTCTGCGCGACATCCTGGATGATCGCGTACCCGTGCCGGGGCTCGTCAGCCAGGCTGGCCAGCACGAGCAGCGGCGGGTCCGCCCACCGGTCCAGTTCCTCCACCACGGCGCCCTCCTGGCAGTGGTCCGGGCCACGTTATAACGTTAGCAACTATATCGCGATGCGGTATAGAGTCAAACGCTACATCGGCTGGAGAGTGGCCGGCCACCGCTGGCGGTCCCGGGCACGGGACCTAGGCCATGCTGTGCAGGGCGATCTGGCACAGTTCCGGCATCGTCTGCTCGGCCACGCGCGCGGCGATCCGCACCCCGGCACAGGCCAGCGCGATGCCGTAGCCGGCGGCGCAGAGCAGCAGCACCGGGATCCGCACCGGCGCGGGGTCGGCGCTGGTGAGCACCTCCGCGGCCGCCACCGGGCTGATCGCCACCGCCGTGCCCAGCAGGCTGCCGAGGGTGGCCCAGAGGGCACGGGCGGCGTGCCCCTCGGCGGCACCGCGCACCGGGCTGCCTTCGCGTTTCTCCGTCGGATAGGGCAGCCGCGCCGTGAAGATGTTGCTCAGCGCCATGGTCGCGCCGATGCCGGCGAAGTCCACCGCCACGGCGATGAACCCGGCCGCCGGGTGCCCGGCGACGGCGGCGAGCCCGAAACTGATGGCGCTGAGCAGCGGCACGGCGATGATGCAGAGGGCGAGGTTCTGGCCGGAGAAGTAGCTGCGCAGCGCGCGGCGGCTGGTCATCGCCATGGCCTCGAAGACGAAGGCCGGCCCGGTCATCCCGGCAGTGTTGGAGTGGAAGATGGCGAGCAGCGCCGCCCCGATGCCCGCGCTGGACAACAGCGCGCCGCGGTAGGACGGCGTCAGCAGGCTGCTCACCGACGAGGCGATCATGACGACCCCGACGATGCCCCAGTAGATGAGCGAGCTTGGCTCGCGGCGCTGGTAGATCCAGAACCGGGCGGCCACCGTGCCGCGCAGCCCGAACCGGGCGAACGGCAGCGCGGCCTGGCGCACGGCCGAGGACTGGGTGGTGGTGTCGACCGTGACCAGGGCGCGGCGCAGGATGGCGGTCCAGAGGCAGCCGAGCGCCACGATGACGGCGGCAAGCAGGAGCAGGCACAGCAGCGCCGCGCCGGTGCGGCCGGCCGAGGCGTACTGCACGGCGTGCGCGGCCAGGCCCGGCGGCAGCCAGCGCAGCCAGCGGTCCAGGCCGGCGAAGCTCACCGGCCGCAGCCTGCCCTCGAAGGCCATCCTCGGCACCACCTGGGTGAGCACCTGGTAGAGGGCGAAGACCGGCAGCAGCAGAAAGGCGGCCAGGTCCTTGCCGCGGCGCGAGCGCAGCAGCCGGGCCAGGCTGGTGGTCACGAACCGGGCCAGGGTGATGCAGAACAGCACCTGCAGCAGCACCGCGACCGGCGCGACGGCCAGGCCGGCCCGCGGGCCAGCCCGACGGTCACCCCGAGCAGGCCGAGCACGTTGGCCAGTGGCCAGACGCCGGCGGCCGAGGCGGCCAGCAGGCCGACGGCCAGCGGCCGGGCGCGCAGCGGATACGGGGCCAGCGTGGCGGGGTCCAGGGTGGCGTCCAGGCCGAAGGCGAAGATCGGCAGGACCAGCCAGGCGAACGCGAACGTGGTGAAGACGGCCGTGGCCTCGTCCACCGCCGCGGGGTGGCCACGCAGCCCGGCCAGGCTGGTGAACACGGCGATCGCGACCACGGCGGCCGTGGTGGTGCTGAGGATGAACGCGATCCTGGCCCGCCGCGACGAGCGCACCGCGTTGCCCAGCCAGCGCAGCTTAAGTTCGACGATGAGCCAAGCCACGACAGCCCGTCCTCGGCGCCGGCCGCCGCGCCTATCAGGTCCATGAACGCCTGCTGCAGCGTCTTGCCGTGCTGCACCTGCTGGATCGGGCCGCTGGCGACGATCCGGCCCTTGTCGATGATCGACACGTGGTCGCAGACCTGCTCCACCAGTTCCATGACATGGCTGGAGAACAGCACCGTCGAGCCGGAGGCGGCCAGCCGGGCGAGCAGGCGGCGGATGACGTCCGCGGACACCGGGTCCACGCCCTCCAGCGGCTCGTCCAGGAACAGCACCGGCGGGTTGTGGATCAGCGCGCAGCCGAGCGCGGCCTTCTTGCGCATGCCGGTGGAGTAGTCGGCGACCAGCCGCCCGGCGTCCGCGGTCAGGTCCAGCACGCCCAGCAGCTGCCCGGCCCGGGACCGGGCCTCGGCGGGCGGCAGGCCGCGCAGCCGCCCGGCGTACTCCAGCAGTTCCGCGCCGCTGAGCCGGTCGAACAGCCGGACCCCGGCGGGCACCACCCCGATGACCGCCTTGGCGGCGCGGGGATCGGACCAGACGTCAAGCCCGTTGATCAGCACCTGGCCGGCGTCTGGCCGGAGCAGGCCCGTCATCATCGACAGCGACGTGGTTTTCCCGGCCCCGTTCGGGCCGACCAGGCCCGCACACGAGCCGGCCGCGACGTCCAGGTCTATCCCGGCCACCGCCTGCTGCGCACCGAAGCTTTTGCGCAGCCCGCGCACCACGATTGCCGCCACGCCCCCTGCCCCCTCCTGCGCGTCCCCGTGCGGGGGTACCTGCCCACTCGCCCGCTATGTCATGCCCCCTGGCCTGCAGGGATACCGCACAGTCAGGGCGTGCGGAGGGCCTCGGCGGGGGACAGCCGGGCGGCACGCAGCGCCGGATAGACCCCGGCCACGGCACCGACGGCCAGGGCGGCGGCCACCGCCGCGGCCAGCGCGGTGCCGGGCACCACGGCGCTCCAGTGCCTCGCCTGCGCATACCCGGTCGTGGCGAAGCCGCCGAGCAGTGCCCCGGCCACGCCGCCGAGCAGTGCCAGCAGCGCCGATTCGGCGATGAACTGGGCGGCGATGTGTGCCCGGGTCGCGCCGAGGGCGCGGCGCAGGCCGATCTCGCCGCGCCGCTCCAGCACGGCGATGACCATCACATTGGCGATCCCGACCCCGCCCACGACCAGGGCGACCGCGCCCAGGGCGAGGAACAGGCCCTGGAAGGCCGCGCTGGCATCGGCCCAGGCGATCAGCGCGTCCGCCGGGTTGGTGACGACGGCGTCCTGCGGCGCGGCCGGGTCGGCGGTCGCCGGGAGTACGCCCGCCACCGCCGAGACGCTCGCCGGGGCGGTGCGCACGTAGATCTCGGCCGGGTTGCCGCGGGCGTGCAGCAGGCTGCGGGCGACCGGCAGCCCGATCAGCACGGCGCGGTCCAGTTCCGGGGCGAGCGGCACCGGCGCAAGGATCCCGGCCACCGCGAACCAGTGCCCGCCGAGCCAGACCTGGGCCTGCCCGCCGGCCCGGTCGATGCCCAGTGCGCTCGCGGCACCGGCGCGCACGGCGCCTCGGTCGAGGCACACAGCCTGCCAGCTGGCGGCCTGGGGATCGTGGTCACCCTGCCGGCCGCCGCCCGGGGACAGGTGTGAGCCTGCTAGGCCCGTACCTGCCCCCGGAGAGCCGCCCGTCGCCTAGTAGCTGTTGTCCCAGGTGACGGGGAACCCGGTGCCGGCGGCGTTCAGCGCGCCGGGGGTGGCGAGTGCGTAGCCGCCGGTGAAGGTGGTCACCATGGTGATCTCATCGTCCGGGAACGACCCGATGTTGCCCTTCGTGCTGCCCGACGTCACCGACGCCGCCGACGCGGTCCACTTCTTGAAGTTCGGCAGCGGGTATTCGCCGCGCGGGCCGCCAGGCGCCTCGGCGATCCACTCGGCGCTGCTGTCCACGCAGGTGGCCGCGGCACAGCTTTGCGTGGTGCTGATGTTGTTGCCGCTGGTCGTCGCGTCGGTGACGGTGAGCGCGTAGTTGGTGCCGGTCTTGACCACCGTCGCGGTGATCTTGTCACCGGGCTTCACCGTCGTGCCCACGGCCTGGATGCTGTTCGTCGGGTACATCTCCCACCACGTGTAGTAGAACGCGGTGCCCTCGTAGCACTGGGCGAGCGTGCCGTCCTGCTCCACGGTGCCACTGCTCCAGCCGTCGATGCCCACCCAGAACGCGGCGAGCTGCTGTTCCTTGGTGGGGCAGGTGATCGCGGGCACGGTCCACTTGGCGGTCACCCTGCTGTAGGCGTTGCCGCTGGTGTTGTCGTCGGCGTAGCCGGACCAGTTGGTCGACTCCGAGGTGGCCAGCCTCCCGCTGTCGGTCCGCCGTCGCTGGCCGCCCTGGTTGGTCGCGGGCGGGTTGGCGGTGACATCGCGCAGCGCGAGGCGTGCGGCCTTCGCCGCCGCCGCGGCCTTCGCCGCGCCGCCGTGCCGGGTCCCGGCATTCGCCGCGGAACCCGCGCCGAGGGCCACGATGCTCGCCGCGGCCGCGGCGGCCGCGATCAGTCTCGTCCGTCGATTCATGCAAACCCCCCTTGCGCCCCTGACTGGGGCATATGCACATAACTGTGACACAAGGGGCTGGTGGTGACTAGCGGTATCGGCCCACCGGACCGGCCGGGCCGGGCACCCTGCCGGTCAGCCGGCCAGGGACCACTTGGCACCGTTCCAGTGCTCGATGACGCTCAGTTGTTTGCCCGGGGCGCCGGGGTTGAGGCTGCCGCCTACCGCCCAGCAGTTCGCCGCGGACGGGCACGCCACCCCGGTCAGGGTGTTCTGCGGCCAGTTCGCCCGGCTCGGGGTGACGAGCAGGGACCAGCGCGTGCCGTTCCAGCGATCCGCCAGGGTGACGCCACGGTCGGGCGTCGTGGCGCGCGACCCGACGGCCATGCACGCAGTGCCGCTGGCGCAGGCAGCACCGAACAGGCCGGAACCCGGCGCAGAGCCGCCGTTGCGCAACGACACCGACCACGCCGTCCCGGCCCAGCGCTGCGCCAGCCCGCCCTGCGTCCCGGAGCCGACCGTCAGGCACGCGCCGGGCCCGGAGCACGAGGAGCCCCACAGCTGGCTCGACGAAAAGCCGGAGGTCGGCGTGCTCACCTTCGACCACGCCGTGCCATCCCAGTGCAGGGTCAGCGTCCCGAACCCGGGCGGCGCGGACGACTCCCAAAATCCGGCCGCCCAGCAGTCCGTGCTGCTGGGGCAGGACACGCTGTTCAGCCTGCTGTACCCGGACACGGATGGGACACCGGCGGCCGACCATGCCGTCCCGTCCCAGTGCTCGGCCAGGGCGCTGGTACGGCTGCCATGCCCGGCCGACCCGACCGCCCAGCAGTTGCGGGCGCTGGTGCAGGTGACACCGTCCGGGCCGGCATTCTCGGACCCGGCGGCGGGCATGGCGGCCAGGGACCACCCGGTGCCGTTCCACCGATCCGCGAACGGGAGCGAGGCACCGGACGAGGCCTGGTAGGCCCCGACGGCCATGCAGCCGGCCACGCTCGGGCACGAGACACCGGTCAGGTTCGCGCTCGCCGCCCCGGCCGGCTCCGGGGCGGGCACCGCCGACCAGGCACCGTGGCTGAGCCGTTCGATCGCGGGCACCGATGGCCCCGCCGGGCGGAGTGTTCCCCGGCCGCCCAGCAGGCCGTGGCGCTGGGACAGGACACACCGCTCAGGAGGTTCGCGGCCTGGACCGTGCCCCGGCCTGGGCGCGGCGCCGCACCAGCCACGCCGCCGAGGGCCGGGCAGATGATCAGCGCCGTCAGCCCAGCGGCCAGCAGGCCCAGGGCACGGCGCCCCCGGCCGGCCCGGGCCGTCCCGGCCCGCCATGGCCGTAGTGAGTTCCCCGTCATCCCCAAGCCTCCGTTTCTCACCACCCGCCAGCCCGCATGCAAAGACGCCGGAGCGGGCGTGGCGGTTGGCCGGCCTTGGCCGGGCGGGCGCGGGGCCGGTGCCCCACGCCCGCCGCGACGATGCCTAGCTGGCGGTCACCGACCAGGTTGTGCCGTTCCACTTCTCGATCAGCGGGTCGCTCCCCGAGCTGGTGTCGTTGACGCCCACCGCCCAGCAGTTGCTGGCCGTGGTGCAGGACAGGCTCTCCAGGGTGGCGAACGTGGATCCGGTGATGGCGGGCGTGGCCTGCAGCGCCCACGCGGTGCCGTTCCAGCCCTCGGCCAGCGCCCCGCTGGCACTCGAATTGGTGAAGTCGCCGGTGGACTCGCAGGCGGCGCCGCCCGCCGGGCAGGACACCCCGTTCAGTTCGGTGACGGTGGCGCCGCTGGGCTTCTTGGGCGCGGCCCTGGCCCAGGTGGTGCCGTTCCAGAGCTGCCCGATCGCGAGCGTGTTATTGCCGATCCCGGCGGACACACAGTCGGTGGTGCCGGAGCAGGCGGCACCGATCAGTTCACCGGCGCTGGAGTTGGGCGTGTGCACGACGGCCCACTTGGTGCCGTTCCACTTCTCGGTCAGCGAGCCGGAGAAGTCGCCAGGGAAGGTGTCGCCGACGGCCCAGCACAGGCTCGCGGACGGGCAAGCCACGCCGGACAGCAGGTCCGGCTTGCCCGGATTCGGGCTGGGGCTGGGCACGATCGACCATGCCGAGCCGTTCCACTGCTCGGTGAGCGTGCTGTCCATCGAGGCGCCGACCGCGAAGCAGTTGGCCGCGCTGCTGCACGCGGCGCCTTCGAGGAACGCGCTGGTGCTGCCGGACGGGGCCGGGACGGTGACCAGCGACCAGGCCGTCCCGTTCCACTTTTCGGCCGTCGGCAGCGTGTCGTGGCTCGCGTTGGCATAGTTCCCGACCGCCAGGCAGATCTTCGCCGCCGTGCACGTCACGCCGGCCAGCCGGGCACCGTCGGAGCCCGGCCGGGTTCGGGCTGGTCACCACCGACCACTTGGTGCCGTTCCATTTCTCGGCGAGGGTGCCGCCGGGGCCCTGTGCGGTCGCGGCGCGCTGGCCGACAGCCACGCAGCTGGTGGTGCTGAAACAGGACACGCCGAACAGCGAGCCGGCCACCGTGGCCGCCGCCCGGTGCTGCGGCACCGCGGCCGCCGCGGCCGCCGCCGACGAGCCGAGCAGCGCGGCGGCCAGGCACGCGCCCGCCGTACCCGCGAGCGCGCGGCCCGGCCGGCCGCGTCCGGGCATGCCAGATCTGCTGATCACAAAGAATCACCCACCCCTTTGGGTCCACGTTTGGACATTCCCTGGCCAAATGTGGCACAAGGGACCGGTCCCGGCTAGCGCATCGGCGGCGGCGGCCAGCGGGCAACCCGGCACCGGCTGCTGGGGGGCGGCAGGCCGGGCCGGCTAGGTCACGATCGACCAGGCGGTGCCGTTCCAGTGCCCGCCTTCTGTCAGCGGCCCGCTCGCAGCGCGGCGCTGACCGGCTGGTCCAGCCGGTACTTCCCGATCGCCTGGGACAGCGTCTCGTGCTTGACCTCGCCGCGCCGGGCGAGCTGGCTGAGCACCGCCAGCGTCACCGACTCCCCGTCCACGTGGAAGAACCGGCGGGCGGCCGGCCGGGTGTCGGAGAAGCCGAACCCGTCGGTGCCCAGCGAGGTGAACGGCGCGGGCACCCAGCGGGCGATCTGGTCGGGCACCGCCCGGATCCAGTCGCTGACCGCGACCACCGGGCCCTGCTGGCCCTCCAGCGCCTCGGTCACGTACGGCACCCGGGCCTGCGCGTCGGGGTTGAGCAGGTTCCACTCCTCGCAGGCGAGCGCGTCGCGGCGCAGCTCGGTCCACGACGTCGCCGACCACACGTCCGCGGCCACGTCCCAGTCCTCGGCGAGCAGCCGCTGCGCCTCCAGCGCCCAGCGCACCGCCACCCCGGAGGCGAGGATCTGCGCCCGGGGCCGTTCGCTGTCCGGCTCGCCGGCCCCGGGCGCGTACCGGTACAGGCCGCGCAGGATCGCCTGCTCCAGCGCGGCCCTGGCCTCGGCCGACTCCGCGGGCATCGGCGGCTGCTGGTACGGCTCGTTGTAGACCGTCAGGTAGTAGAAGATGTCCTCGCCGTGCGGGTGCTCCGGGCTCTCCCCGTACATCCGGCGCAGGCCGTCGGCGACGATGACCGACACCTCGTAGGCCCATGCCGGGTCGTACGACACGCAGGCCGGGCTGACCGAGGCAAGCAGCTGCGAGTGGCCGTCGTTGTGCTGCAGTCCCTCGCCGGTGAGCGTGGTGCGGCCCGCCGTCGCGCCGAGCAGGAACCCGCGGCCGAGCTGGTCGCCGAACGCCCACATCTGGTCGCCGGTCCGCTGCCAGCCGAACATCGAGTAGAACACGTACACCGGGATCATCGGCGCCGCGTGCGTCGCGTACGCGGTGCCCGCCGCGATCACCGAGCCCATCGCGCCCGCCTCGCTGATCCCCTCGTGCAGGATCTGGCCGGTCTCGGACTCCTTGTAGGACAGCAGCAGCGCCCGGTCCACCGCCTCGTACGTCTGGCCGTGCGGTGAGTAGATCTTCGCGCTGGGGAACAGCGAGTCCATGCCGAAGGTGCGCGCCTCGTCCGGGATGATCGGCACGAACCTGTTGCCGATCTCCCGGTCCTTCATCAGGTCCTTGAGCAGCCGGACGAACGCCATCGTGGTGGCGACGGCCTGCTTGCCGGAGCCCTGCTTCAGCTCGTCGTAGACCTTCTCGCCGGGCAGCGTGAGCGGCTTGCCGCGGACCACCCGCCTGGGCAGGTAGCCGCCGAGCGCGGCGCGCCGCTCCCGCATGTACTCGATCTCGTCGGAGTTCTCGCCCGGGTGGTAGTACGGCGGCAGTTCCGCCTCCAGCGCCGCGTCGGGAATCGGCAGGTACAGCCGGTCGCGGAAGTCCTTCAGCTCGGCGACGGTGAGCTTCTTCATCTGGTGGGTGGCGTTGCGGGCCTCGAAGTCCGGGCCGAGCGTCCAGCCCTTGATGGTGTGGGCCAGGATCACCGTCGGCTGGCCGACGTGCTCGGTCGCCGCCTTGAACGCGGCGTAGACCTTGCGGTAGTCGTGCCCGCCGCGGGACAGGTTGCGGAGCTGGTCGTCGCTCAGGTGGGAGACCATGGCGCGCAGCCGCGGGTCGCCGCCGAAGAAGTTCTCCCTGATGTACTCGCCGGTCTCCACCGCGTAGGTCTGGAACTGCCCGTCCGGCGTGGTGTTCATCTTGTTGACCAGCACGCCGTCGGTGTCCTGGGCGAGCAGCGGATCCCAGTCGCGGCCCCAGATGACCTTGATCACGTTCCAGCCGGCGCCGCGGAACACCGCCTCCAGCTCCTGGATGATCTTGCCGTTGCCGCGGACCGGGCCGTCCAGCCGCTGCAGGTTGCAGTTGATCACGAAGGTGAGGTTGTCCAGCTCCTCGCGGGCCGCCAGGCCGATGGCGCCGAGCGCCTCCGGCTCGTCCATCTCGCCGTCGCCGAGGAACGCCCAGACGTGCGACCTGCTGGTGTCGGCGATCTCCCGGGCGAGCAGGTACCTGGTTGAACCGCGCCTGGTAGATGGCGTTCAGCGGGCCGAGGCCCATGGAGACCGTGGGGAACTCCCAGAAGTCCGGCATCAGCCGCGGGTGCGGGTAGGAGCGGCAGCCCGCCGCCGGGGTGGGACAGTTCCTGCCGGAAGCCGTTGAGCTGCTGCTCGGTCAGGCGCCCCTCCAGGAACGCGCGGGCGTAGATGCCCGGCGCGGCGTGGCCCTGGATGAACACCTGGTCCCCGGACTCGCCGTGGTCCTTGCCGCGGAAGAAGTGGTTGAAGCCCACCTCGTACAGGCTGGCCGCGGAGGCGTAGGTGGCGATGTGCCCGCCGACGCCCAGGCCCGCGCGGTTGGCGCGGGACACCATCACGGCGGCGTTCCACCGGATGTAGGCGCGGATCCGCCGTTCCACGTACTCGTCGCCGGGGAACCACGGCTCGCGCTCGGGCGGGATCGTGTTGATGTAGTCGGTGCTGCGCAGGCCGGGCACCCCGACCTGCTGCTCGCGGGCCCGTTCCAGCAGGCTCAGCATGATGTAGCGGGCGCGGGCCCGGCCGCGGGTCCGGACCACGCTGTCGAACGAGTCCACCCACTCCCGGGTCTCGTCCGGGTCGATGTCCGGCAGCTGGGTGGGGAGTCCGTCGCTGATGATGGAGAAGCGCTGGCGACCGGCAGCCACGGGCTATCCCGCCTTCCGCATGGTGGGCGGCTGGTCGCCGCCACGTAGGTGCAGCACAGGCGGCTGGTGACCCGCCCGCGCATGAGGGGTTGTCCAGACCAATTCTCATACCTGCGCGGCCTAAACGCATCTTCGCCCCGGCGTGCCTGGCGCCTGGCCGCCCCGAAGCACGGCAGGATGTGCGGATTGGGGGCTGGAGGGAAGATCGTTCGGCATGGAAAGCGAAGTTTTTGCGGCCGCAACCGGGCGCCAGGAGCGCGTCGCCGACATCACCGGAGAATGCGCGCGGTTCGCCGCGCGCGCGTCCGGCGGCGGGGACGGGCTGCTGCACGTGTTCGTGCCGCATGCGACCGCCGGGCTCGTGCTCATGGAACTGGGCGCGCGCAGCGACGAGGACCTGCTCGGGGTGCTGGCGGAACTGCTGCCCGCCGACGACCGGTGGCGGCACGCGCACGGGTCCCGCGGGCACGGCCGGTCGCACGTGCTGCCCGCGCTTCCTGGCACCGTTCCTGGTGATCCCGGTACTCGGTGGCACGATGGCGCTGGGGACCTGGCAATCGGTCGCGCTGGTGGACCTGAACGTTGATAATCCGGATAGACAGGTACGAATTTCTTTCCTCGGGTAGGCGTCGGGTGAAGTGGGAACGTTCCGCGTGTGACCAGATTTCGTGTCTGAGCCGCTTGACACTTGCGCGTAGGCCCGACCCAGTGTGGACTGTGCGGGCAAGAAGTGCCGACGCGGACGTCGCGCGCCTGGCGCCAGCGTCCCGGGCGGATGCCCGGGCAAGGGGGCCAGTGCGGGACATGGCGCCGTGGGAAAGGGCTTGAGGAGGGGTTAGTGAGCGCGACCGCGCGCCAGGCTCAGGATCAACCTGGCCTGGCCGAGCGACTCGGCATCAAGCCGGGCCAGGTGGTGCAGGAGATCGGCTACGCAGACGACTGTGACGAGGCGCTGCGAGAAGCCATCAGCCAGCTGAAGGACGTGGAACTTGTCGATGAGGACTACGACGACGTGGTCGACGTGGTCCTGCTCTGGTGGCGCGACGGGGACGGTGACCTCTTCGACGCCCTGGCGGATGCGCTGACACCGCTCGCGGACGGCGGGTACATCTGGCTCCTGACGCCCAAGCCGGGCCGGGAGAACTACGTCGAACCGAGCGAGATCGGCGAGGTGGCACCCACCGCCGGGCTGTCCCAGACGTCGAGCCTG
Source organism: uncultured Actinomycetes bacterium (assembly GCA_963730235.1). GTDB lineage: Bacteria > Actinomycetota > Actinomycetes > Streptosporangiales > Streptosporangiaceae > DASXKD01. Next base: position 311,445 of record CAVSRH010000014.1, on the reverse strand, counting down.
TCCGCCGGGCGCGACTGGCTGGGCACCCGCCTGGTCGCGCCGAAGGCGCGCCGCTGAGCCACCCTGTGCGGTGCCGCCCTCGGGACGGCCCGCGGTCCCTGCGCGGAATGGCGCGGGCGGCCCGGCCGTGGTGGCACACTGGGCACGTTGGCGAGCGCGTCATGCCCGGCAGCCCCGCACGGGCCGCTGCCGCGCGGAAGGGACCGGGAATGGCGGTTGAGGTGGGCCAGGAGGCTCCCGACTTCGAGCTGAAGGACCAGCACGGGCAGCCAGTTCGGCTTTCTGGCTTCCGCGGTGCGAAGAACGTCGTGCTGGTGTTCTACCCGCTCGCGTTCAGCGGCGTGTGCAGCGGCGAGCTGTGCGCCATGCGGGACGATTTCCCCGAGGTCGAGCGGGACGACGTGGAACTGCTGACGGTGTCGGTGGACTCGACCTGGGTGCACCGCATCTGGGCGGAGAACGAGGGCTTCGAGTTCGGCCTGCTGTCGGACTTCTGGCCGCACGGCGGCGTGGCGAAGTCCTACGGGGTGTTCGACGAGGACCGCGGCATCTCGGTGCGCGGCACGTTCATCATCGGCAAGGACGGCGTGGTCCGCTGGAAGGTGGTCACCCCGATCCCGCAGGCCCGCGACATCGCCGACTACCAGAAAGCGCTGGCCGCGCTGGGTTGACCCCCTCTGGGGGCACACCTGGCCTGGCGAGGAAGCGGAACCAGATGCCCTGCTATCGCTGCGGTGCGCGGCAGGTGGACCCGGTGCGCGGGCACAGCCCGTGGCGCCGCGGGGTCAAGGGCGACGAACAGGTCCTGGTGTGCCCCGGCTGCCAGGCATCCGCGGACTGGACGGCCGACCTGGACAAGTGCCGCCAGTGCAGCAGCCTGCACCTGGTGCGCCGGCTCGGCGAGGTGGAATGCCGCGACTGCGGGATAACCGTTCCCCCGGCCTCCGGTGGTGGGGCGCTGACGCCGTCCTCGCCGGGCGGCCCCGGGCCTGGCCCGGGCGCCCGGGCTGTCCGAGGAGGTCGCCCTCGCGCTTGAGCGCGTCCTTGGCCGCAGCGCCGCCAGGTGATGGTGCTGCCGTGACGGACGCCGCGGTGGTCGGCCGGATCCTGCGCGAGTACCGGCTGGACCCGGCGTCCGTGCGGCGCTATCACGGCTCGGTGTCCGGCACCGAGGTCGGCTACCAGTTCCGCGAGCCTGACGGCGGCGTGGTGCTGGTCCGGGCCTACCGCGCCGAGGTGCTGCTGGCGCCGCACCTGCGCGGCCGCGGTGCTGCGTCGGTGACCGACTGGCTGCAGGGCCGGGCCGCCACGCTGGACTGGCTGGCCGGGCACGCGTTATCCGGCGCCGCGCGTGGTCGCGACCAGGACCGGTGATCTCATCGGGGTGGCGGGCGCCTGGCTGACCTGGGCGACCAGCTACATCCCCGGCGTGCCACTGGTATCAGGCGGCGGCCAGGCGGCCCTGCTCGGCGCGGCGCTGGGCCGGCTGCACTCGCTGGGCGCGCCCGCCGCGGGGCTCGTGGCTGGGCCGGGGCTGGCGACGTGGCATCCGGCGACGGCGATCCCGGCCGCGCTGGGCCGGCTCGACGCGGTCGCCGGCGTGCTGCCGGGGGAGTGGCGCCCGCTGCACGAACAGTTCCGCTCGACTCTGCTGGCGGTCCAGCGGGCGCTGCCGTCCCTGCCGGTGGCGGTGGTGCACGGCGACCCCTGGCCGGGCAACGCGGTCGTCACCGCGGCGGGCGCGGTCGTGCTCATCGGCTGGGAGAACGGCGGGGTGGGGGTGCCGGCCCTGGACCTGGGCACCTGCCTGCTCGACTACCATCTCGGCCCGGGCCTGCACGCGGGCCTGCCCGAGGCGTGGCGCATCCAGCCGGACCCGGGGTGGATCGCGGCCGTCCTGGACGGCTATGCCCGCTGGCGGAGTCCTGACGCTGCGGAACGATTGGTCCTCGCGGAGGCGATCCGGTTCGCCGCGGCCTGCGCCGGGGCGATCCACTTCGAGCGGGCCCTCATCGGCGGCATCTACGATGCGGCCATGGACGCCAGGCTCGCCCGCCTGCGCAACCGGATCGCGGTGAGCCAGGCCGTTGCGGACCTCGCCGCCCGCCACCTCGGTACCCGCTGAGCCGGTACGCTGAGCCCGGCCGTTCCGACGGCAGGGGCGCATAGCTCAGGGGTAGAGCACCCGCCTTACAAGCGGGAAGCCGGTGGTTCGAACCCACCTGCGCCCACCAGGTGAAATCCGGCTCGAACCGCAACTACCCAGAGACCATGCCCCTGGCATCGAGCAGTGATCTCAAGAGATCTTCCATTTTGTCGAAGCTGTCTTCGGTGCCATCGGACGTGGTCATGTGGTCACGGCCAGCCTTGTCGCGGAACGCCAGCTTGTTCGTCAGCTTCGTCACTCCGTCAGTCTCGTGCAGCTCCATCGACTCGACGGCGTGCGCATCCGGCCACCCCTCGAACAGCCACGTCGCGACGGTCCGGGTCGGCGGCTCGACCTCCAGATAGGTTCCCCGGAACGAGCACTCGGTTCCGTCGCCGGTCACGAAGACGATGTGGTAGTTCCCTCCGACGCGCAGGTCGATCGAGCACTCCGTCACCTCACACTCAAATGGGGCAAACCATTTGCGCACATGCTCCGGCTTCGTCAGCACGTCGAAGACGAGCGCGATCGGAGCGTCGAACTCACGGGTGATGACGATCTCGAGATCGTCGGGGAACTCGATGACTGCCGACCCATGCCGATTAGGTATCACTGCCGCTCCCTTGTTGTTGTAGCTCTTGCAGGTAGTCATCCACGCGGTCCAGCCGGTCGTTCCACGCCTGCTCGTACTTGGCCAGCCACTCGTGCAATGGCCGAAGGCGCACCGGTTCCAGGCGGTACAGCCGGCGGCGCCCCTCCGCCCGGCACCTGACGAGTCCCACCTCGCTCAGCACCCGTAGGTGCTTTGACACCTGGGGCTGGGACATCGAGAGGTCGTTCACGATCGCCCCGACCGCCTTCTCGCCTGCCATCAGCGTGTCCAGGATCTCGCGACGGTGCGCCTCGGCAAGTGCGTTGAAGACGTCTGACGTCGTAGAAGCGCGGGCCACCGGTCCAACATATTCCATTATCGGCATATGTCAAGCCACTCGGGATGACCGAAGCTACTGGCTGGGCGGATCGCTCTCGCCTGCCTGCGCCGCAAGAGCGCGACCTGTGGGGGAGACGGCGCGAATCGGCTATGGTGTGCGGCGGTCGAAGATCTGCCGGAGACCAAAGCCGACGATGAAGACGATCACGCCGAGCAGGATGCCGCCACCGAGGCCGAACATGGTCGACGCGCCGGTCGCGTAAGAGATCGCGATCCAGAGCACGGCGCAGATGACCGCGGGAAGAAGTGCGCTGCCCGGGGCCGTTCGCAGGAACGGGCGAAGACCGCCCGGAGATGCAGCTAGCGGGGGAGTGACGTTGTCAGCCGGTGCGTGCATGAGATGCCTCGGTTCCTTCTGCCGCCCCCGCGAGCACCCCTGGCGGTCAGCGACAGCCGGGCCCCGCTGTGTCTTCGGCCGACGCTACGCTTGAATCAGAAATCTAGCAAACTATTTCTATAATAGCCGCAAAGGGTCACTGCGCCTCCCGGATCGCCGCGGCCGCTCGTGCTGTTGATAACATTCCCGGCGTACCGCACCGATAGCGGCCTCCCATTGTCTGGCGTTGTGTATTCGTGCCGAGGAGGCCCGCTGATGCCATCAATCGAGGTGCGCGCGTTCCGCCGCAGCGACCGGGAACAGCTCACGCAGCTGGTGAATGCCCACGCCGCCGCGGTTGTGCCCGGCATGCGGGCGTCGGTCAGCAGCGTGCTGTCATCGCTTGAACGGCAGCCTGGCGAGTTCATCGAAGATCCCTGGGTGAGCGAGCGGGTAACCCTGGTCGCCGAGCAGCGCGACCGGATCGCTGCTGCGGCCCACCTGCTCCGGCACTACCCCGACGAACGTGCCGGGAAGGCGGCGCGGGACGTCGGCGAGATCCGCTGGCTCCTGTTCTGGCCCGAGGCGCCCGCTGGGAATCCCTGCTGGCCTGACGCTACCGAGGCCGCGGACGCACTGATGACCGCGTGCATCCGGCAGCTAGAGCAGTGGGCCGTGACGCGCCAGCATGCGGGCGGCGAGCTGCCGGTGCGTGGCGTGTACGGGGTGCCCGAGCAGTGGCCGCACATTAGCGCGATTTACCAGCGGGCCGGCTTTTCACATACGGGGCACACCGAGGTCATCTACCTGGCCAGGGTCGAGGATCTGCCCCGGCTGGCCGGGGTTCCCATCGACGGGCTGTCCGTGCGCCGTACGGTCGGCATGAACGGGACCCGCCTGTCCGCCGTGCTTGGCGAGGAGGTGATCGGCTGCATCGAGGTTGAGACCTTCGAAGAAGGAGAGCGGCTGGCCCGCAACGGCGGGTGGGCCGACATTGGCAACCTGCGGGTCACCGAAAATCACCGTCGCCGTGGTGTCGCCTCATGGCTGCTCGGGCAGGCAGCTGACTGGCTGCGCCTGGCCGGTGTTGACCGGCTCCTCGACTACGCCTGGCTCGACGGAACTGACCCAGGCGGCCAGGACTACACCGGCTACCGGGCGTTCCTCCCAGCGGTGGGATTTCAGGAACTCACCCGCACCAGGCGAGGATGGCACCGGGCGCCGCAGAAACCCTGACGACCTGCGCGGTGCACCTGCCAGTCCTCCTAAGCGCCGTACGCCGGCAGTATCGCTCCGCTGACGGGCGCTGCGGCATCGCTGACCAGGAAGGCGATCACCCCGGCGATCGCCTCCGGCGCGACCGCGTGCGCCAGCAGCTCGGCCGGGAACGTGGCCCGGTTTGCGGGGGTGTCGATTAGTTGCGGCGCGACCGCGTTCACCCGGATCCCGTGCGGGCGCAGCTCGATGTCGAGGACGCGCGTCAGGTGGACAAGGGCGGCCTTGCTCACGCTGTAGGCCGCCATGCCGTCTGCTGGCTCGATCCCCGGGCGCGCGGTGACGTGCACGATGGCACCGGAGCCCTGCTGCTGCATGTGTGGCGCCACGGCCTGGCTCAGCCACAGCGCGGGTCCCAGGTTGACGTCGATCATGAGCCGCAGCATGTCGGGGGTCGTGCTGAGCGCGTCTGCCAGGCGGAACGCGCCGATGGTGTTCACCAGCACGTCCGGCGGCCCAACCTCGGCAGCGATCCGGTCGATGAGCCGTCTCGCCACCGCGGGGTCGGTGGTGTCGGCCAACTCGCGGCGGACGCCGTCGGGGAGATCCCGCAACGCGTGCTCGTTCCGGTCGACCGCCACCACCGTGAGGCCGCCGGCGGTGAGGGCCGCCGCCGTCGCCTGACCAAGCCCGCCTGCACCGGCCACGATGGCTACCTTTGCGCTCACGGCATCTCCCTTGAACGTTGAGCACGTCCGTACTCCGGCCGTGCCAGCCTCTCTAACGGCTCCAGGCTGGCCCCCCAGTAGGTGAAAGGCCGTCGCCGGATCATGGTGATTCGCGGGCGCTGACCGGGCCAGGGCGCGCGAATCACCCTGATCCGGTGACGTCTCCTCACCTGCCTGGCGGCAAGCGTGGCAGTGGCCCGCCTGCCGGCCGGAAACTCCAGCAGCGGATTGGCATGGGGCGAGCGGTCCCGGAGCGCTGCCAAACCAGCCCAACCGAAGGGAGATCCTCCTTGAGCACCGAGCAGCGAGAGAACCTCGAAGCAATCCTGCGGCAGTCAGCCTTCCCCGCCGGCAGCGATGTCGAGGAGCAACGGCGACAGCTCCGAGAGCTGATATCGGCGCAGCCGTTGCCCGCCGACGTGACCGTGACCGGAGCCGCACTGGGCGGCGTCCCAGCCGCCGAGATCACGGTCGACGGAATCGAGCCTCGCCACGTTGTCCTGTACTTCCACGGCGGCGTGTACGTAATGGGGGACGCCTTCCTCGCCGCTGACCTGGCCTCGCAGGTCGGCCGGCGGACCCGCGCCAAGGTCATCTCCGTCGACTACCGGCTCGCCCCCGAGCACCCGTATCCGGCCGCGGTCGACGACGCCCTGGCAGCCTACGAAGCCCTCCTGCGTGGCGGCACAGCCCCTTCGGGCATCGTTTTCGCGGGAGAGTCCGCCGGCGGCGGCCTCGCCATCGCCACCCTGGTCAACGCCCGTGATCACGGGCTGCCCCTGCCCGCCGCGGCCTTCGTCATGTCACCGTATGCCGACCTCACCCTGGCCGGGACGACCATGGAAACCAAGCGTGCGGCCGACCCCCTGCTCAGCCGGGAAAACCTCCAGCCACGAGTCACCGACTACACGTCGGGACAAGACGCCGCTCGCGGCCTCATCAGCCCCATATTCGCGGACCTGTCCGGCCTGCCGCCCCTGATCATCCAGGCCGGAACTCACGAGGTTCTCCTCGACGACGCCGTCCGCCTCGCGCGGCAAGCCGCCACCGCCGACGTCGCGGTCACCCTCGACCTCACCCCCGGGGTGCCGCACGTCTTCCAGGCCTATTACCCGATCCTCGACGAAGCGGCCGCGGCGCTGGACAGAGCCGGACAGCTCCTGTCGGCGCATCTCGCCGGCGCAGAACGCGTTACCGCCTAGCGACAGGCGGAACGCCCGTGAATGACAGGAGTTCGACATGAGCGAACCGCTCGACTGGAACGCGAGGACCATCGCGGAATTCCGGGCGAACGAGGGCAGGGTTGGCGGAAACTTCGAGGGCGCTCCGATAGTCCTGGTGCATCACCGCGGCCGCAAAAGCGGGCGGGACTATGTCACCCCGATGATGTACCTCCCGCACGACACCGAGCCGGACATCATCTACGTCTTCGCAACCAAGGCTGGAGCCCCCACCAACCCGGACTGGTACCACAACTTGGCCGCCGCCGGTGACGGCAGTATCGAACGCGGAACCGACACCTACAAGGTGACCGTCCGCGAATTGACCGGCGCTGAACGCGACCGCATCTACGCTGAGCAAGCGCGGCGCTACCCAGGCTTTGCCGAGTACGCACGCCAAACTGCTGGAGTCCGCACCATTCCCGTGCTCGAACTCAGCCGGGCCTAGCCACGCCCCCCCTTAACTACGTGAAAGGGCCGTCACCGGATTCCGGTGATTGCGAGGCTGCGTCAGCGTGACGCGCCACGGGCAGGCGCAGGCGATCCGAGGTTTCGCGCGCCGTTGACAGCGCGCGGGCTGGCCTGATACCGAGACAGAAGGTGCCAGGACCGCGTGACCGGCGCCAGGGTGTCAGGCGTAGATATCAAGGCAGGCCTGTGACGGTTGCTCCAGCAACTCCCCGGCTGATTGACCGGGGTGATCTTCTCGCTGCACTGGATCGCGCGGCGGCGAGGAAGGTGACGATCATCTCGGCCCCGGCCGGCAGCGGGAAGACGTCATTGCTGCGCGCCTGGGCCGGCCGGCCGGGCCAGCCGCGCCGGCTCGCCCTCGTGCAGGTGCAACGCGACCAGCACGACGCCCAGCAGTTCTGGCTGGCCCTGCTCGACGCGGTCCGTCATGCCACTGGTGCAGACAGCGGCGCGGAACTGCCGGCAGCGACACCCGACTTCAACGGGCACGCGATGGCCGGCCGGGTGCTATCGGAGCTCGCCGACGCTCATGGCGGCGTCACGCTGGTTATTGATGATCTCCACGAGCTGCACTCGCCAGAGGCCGCCACTCAGCTCACCCGGCTGCTGACTGGCCTTCCGCCCAACGTGCACGCGATCCTGGCCACGCGTCACGATGTGCGGCTGCGGTTGCACCGGCTGCGCCTGGCCGGTGAGCTCGCCGAGATCCGGGCGGCGGACCTGCGCTTTTCCGGGCGCGAGACCTGCGAGCTGCTCGAAGCTTCGGGCATCGCGCTGTCCGCGGCCGGGGCGGCGCTGCTGCACCAGCAGACCGAGGGATGGGCCGCGGGCCTGCGGCTCGCGGCCCTCGCCCTGACCGGTCATCCCGATCCGGAGCGGTTCGTGACGGAGTTCTCCGGCAGCGACCGGACGGTCGCCGAGTACCTGCTCGCCGAAATGCTGGACCGCCAGCCAGACGACGTCCAGGATCTGCTGCTGCGCACCTGCCTGCTCGACCGGGTCAACGGCGAGCTGGCCGACCTGCTGACCGGCCGCCCGGGCTCGGAACAGATCCTGCTGAGTCTCGAAGATGCGAACGCGTTTGTCGTCTCGCTCGACCCCGCGCGCACCTGGTTCCGCTACCACCACCTGTTCGCGCATTTCCTGCGGCTGGAGTTGCGCCGGACGCTGCCCGAGGAAGTGCCCGCGCTACACCGGCGCGCCGCCCGGTGGCTCACCCGGCATGGCCAGGTTGTCGACGCCATCCGGCACACCCAGGCGGCGGGCGACTGGGCTGATGCGGCCCGGCTGCTCGCCGACCATTCGTTCAGCCTGACGCTCGACGGGCAAGCGCAGACCATGCAGGCGCTAGTGCGGGCTTTCCCGCCCGGCGCGGATCATCCCGAGCTGGCCCTGGTGCGCGCCGGAGGTGACCTGGTCCAGGGACGCCTGGACGAGGCGGCCGCGCATCTGGCCCTCGCCGAGAAGTACGCCGAGACGGCGCCGCCGGAACGCCAGCGCCGCCTCCAGGTGGCGGTCGCGTCGCTGCAGCTGTCGCTGGCCAGGCGGCGCGGTCACCGGGCCGGCGTCATCGAGCAGGCCAGGTTCCTCGCCTCCCCGATCACCGGGCAGTCCGACGAGGACATCGCGCTCGGCAGCGACCTGCGCGCGGTGGCGCTCATGAATCTGGGGACCGCCGAGGCGTGGTCGCTGGAGCCGCCAGACGCACCGGACGCCGAACGTCACCTCCGGGAGGGCGCCGTCCTGGCGCGGGAGATCGGCCGGCCCTACCTGGAGGTCGCCTGCCTGGCGCAGCTCGGGTTCGCATCGCTGGTCCTCCACTCGTTCGCCACGACCCAGCGGCGCTGCCGCGAGGCGATCGCCCTCGCCGAGCGGCACGGCTGGGGCTCGGAACCGGTGATCGCACCCGCGCTGATAATGCTCGCCGGCACGATGATCTGGACGGGTGAGTTCGACGAGGGCGAGCGATGGCTGCAACGAACCAGACAGGCCCTGCAAACAGACACCGGGCCAGACATCACGCTCCTGCTGCGCCAGACGGCTGGGCTGCTGCACGCTGGCCGCGGCCGCCACCATGAAGCGGCCGAGGAGTTCGGCACGGCCGAATACCTGGGATCGCAGCTAGCGGACTCCCGCGCGCTGGCGACCCGGACCACCCACTGGCTGCTGGCCACCCAGGCCCGTCTCGGGATGACCGGCGAAGCGCGGGCCGCCCTTGCGGCGCTCGATGAGGAGCGGGCCAGCTCAGGAGAGATCCGTAATGCCCGCGCGGTGATCTGCCTCGCGGAAGGCGATCCGGCCGCGGCTCTGGCCGCGGTGGCCGATGTCCTGGATGGCACCGCACCGGCCATCGGTTACGCCACGGTCGTTGAGACTCAGCTGCTGGCCGGGCTCGCCCACCGCCGGTTTGGTGACCAGCGCGCGGCCAGCCAGGCGGCGGAACGGGCACTGGCCCTGGCGGAGCCTGACCGGCTGGTCCTGCCGTTCGCGATGACCGGCTCAGCGGAGCTGCTCGAGGCGCTGCCCCCGCACCAGACCGCGCACGCCGCGCTGCTCGCCGACATCCTCGACGTCCTGCACGCCTCATCCCCGGCGGCCAACCAGCCGTCCGCGTTGCCGCCGGCGGAGGAGCTCAGCCCGGGCGAGCTTAGGGTGCTGCGATATCTGCCGACCAACCTGTCCCGGCCCGAGATCGCCGGCGAGCTGTCCGTCTCGCTGAACACCGTCAGCACGCACCTGCGCAGCATCTACGCCAAGCTCCAGGTTCGTGACCGGTCCTCGGCCGTGCGGCGCGCCAGGGAATTGCGGCTGCTGGCCGCCGGCCGACACGCGCTAACCCCGGCGGTCACCGCACAACACCGGAAGCAGGTGACCGCCGCTCACCTTGATGGCCACTAGCTTCGGGCGCACTCGACCACCCAGCTAGCTGCCCTCCGCGCTCGCCGGTAATGCCCCTGGTACCGGTCGCCGGTCGCGGGCGTAGGCTCGCCGTGCACGATGTGGTCAAGGGCGGGGCCGTTGTGCGGACCGTTTGTTGCCGGTGGCCCGCGGGAAAGGCGCATAGGTTGGGCAGCGCAGGCACGCAAGGAGCTGGCGGGGCGCCGGATGAGGGTGTCTTCAGCGGCGCGGAGCACGCGTCGCTGGACACGAGCGTGGCGCATATCGCGCGGGTGTATAACTACTGGCTGGGCGGCAAGGACAACTTTGCCGCCGACCGGGCGGCCGCCGAGCAGGCGATCGCCGCCTACCCGGACATCGTCTTGTCGGTTCGCGCCAACCGGGCCTTCCTTGCCCGCGTGGTGCGCTACCTGGCCGGTGAGGCGGGGATCAGGCAATTCCTGGACATCGGCACGGGCATCCCGGCCGCCAGCAACACCCATGAGGTCGCCCAGTCCGTGGCCCCCGAGAGCCGGGTGCTGTATGTGGATAACGACCCGGTCGTGCTAGTCCACGCCCGTGCGCTGCTGGCCAGCGGCCCGCAGGGGGTCACCAGCTACCTGGATGCCGACCTGCGCGACACCGGGCGGGTGCTGGCCGCCGCGGCCCAGACGCTGGATTTCTCCCGCCCGGTGGCCGTCTTGCTCATGGCGATCCTGCAGCACGTGGACGAGGCCGACGACCCTCGCGCCATCGTGGCGGCGCTGCTTGAGGCCCTGCCGCCGGGCAGCTACCTGGCGCTGTCCCACCCGGCTTCGGACATCGACGCCGAGGCGCAGGGCAAGCTCGCCGCCCGGCTGAACCAGACGATGGCGGAAAAGGTGACCATGCGCGACCGGGCTCAGGTCGCGCGGTTCTTCGATGGACTGGAACTTATCGAGCCGGGCCTGGTGCGGGTTCCGCAATGGCGCCCGGTATCGGAATTCGAGGCGAGCAGCCCGGCCGGGCTGTGGGGCGGCGTAGGCCGGAAGAACTAAGCCGCCCTGGCGCACCGATCAACCAGATCGAGGGCTAGCGCAGGTGCTGGTTTGGTGCCGCCTTAGGCGGGTTTCACGGCGGTAACCTGCAGGTAGGCAGACGGGATCTCGCACGTCCCGTCGGTGGCGGTGTTGTGCTCTGCGGCCAGATCGAGCCATTCACCGGTGAACGCGGCGGCCTGGCCGGGGTTGACTCGGGCGATGACCGTGGCTACTGGGCCGAACCAGTCCTTGAACAGTTCGAACAGGCTGCTCGTGCTGTGGTGAACGAAGTCGGCGGACTGTGTGCTGGTGTCCAGGTCGCTGACCTGCCCGGCGAGTAGCTGCTCCAGCCGGTCCCGGGTCCCCCACGCTGCCGGTGGCAGTATTCCGGCGGGGGGTGGCAGGTAGCGGTCCTGCAGCCGAAACTGTGCGCCCACCCAGCTGTCTGGTGTCCAGTTCGCCATCCCCAGCCTGGCCACCGGGACGCAGCACCCGGATCAGCTCATTCGCCGTGGCCTGCTGGTCCGGGGCGAACATTGCCCCGAATGTCGAGGTGACCACATCGAAGCTGCCGTCCGGGAACGGCAGCGCTTGCGCGTCGGCGACCTCGGTCTGCAACGGCAGGCCCTCAACGGCCGCCCGCGCTGCCGCGTGCTCCAGCAGGCCGGGCACGTAGTCGGTGCATATCACCTCGGCCCACCGCCGCGCCGCCGCCAGCGCAGTGTTCCCCGCTCCACCGGCCACATCCAGCACCCGCTCCCCGGCGTGCACGTGCAGGGCCCGGACCAGCAGCTCACCGACCACCAGCTGCGAGACCCCGATCCGGTGAAAGTCGCCCCGGGCCCACATCGCCTGCTGAACCCGCGTCACCTCATCGAATGGTGGCATCATCGCCCCTTCCAGCAGGCCGTGCCCGGCAGCCCCCGCTGTCTACGGCTCAGCTGAGTCCACCCGCGTGCGGGCTGGGTGCAGCCGTCATGTAAAGCGTATGAAGGAGTGCCCAGCGGACGACCAGGGCGGTCCCGATGACAGGCGGTGCAGACCAGCCCAACAGATCCCGCGGCCGTTTGCTGGGCGCCTCTGGCCGTGCCGGTCATTCCACGGGTTCGGCGGTACAGTGTCGCCGTGGGGGGGTTGCCCGCGGCGAGCGTGCTGGTTGGCCGGGACGCTGAGCTTTCCGTTCTCGACTCGCTGGCGGCTCAGGTGGCCGGCGGGACCGGCGGTGTGGTGCTGTTGTGCGGGGAGCCGGGTATCGGTAAGACCCGGCTGGCCCGGGAGGCCGCCGGGCGGGCACGCGGTCCAGTGGTGTCGTGGGGTGCGTGCCGGGAGTGCGAAGGGGCGCCGCCGCTGTGGCCGTGGATGCAGGTGCTGGGCTGGCTCGGCGGGCAGATGGTCACCGCCGGGGCGGCTGACGGGCCCGCTGCCCGGTACCAGCTTTTCGAACGGATCGGGCAGGCGCTGCGGGAGTCGGCCGCGATCGCCCCGCAGATCGTGGTGGTCGATGACCTGCACCGCGCGGACGAGGCGTCGCTGCGGCTGCTGGCCTACCTGGGCGAGACGCTGTGGCCGGTGCGGTTGGGGATGATTGTGACCTTCCGCAATACCGAAGTGGCGCCAGCGTCGCTGGCCGCCCGCGTGATCGCGAATCTGGCCCACGGACAGGGCGGCCGCTTGTGCGAGCTTGGCGGGCTGAGCGAACAGAGCGTAGCGCTGTGGCTTCAGGCCGTCGGCCTGGGCGACATCGATGCGGGTGATCTGCATGCGCGCACGGGTGGCAACCCGTTGTTCATTTCCGAGAGCATCCGCCTGTCCGCTGCGGGCTCACGGCCGGGGACGCCGTTGCGCAGTGTGGGGGAGGTGATCCGGGAGCGGCTCGCACCACTTCCGCCGAGCTGCCGGGAAGCGCTGGAGGTGGCTGCGGTGCTGGGCCGCGACTTCGAGTACCCGCCGTTGGCGGCTGCGTTGCGGGTCAGCCCGGCCCGGGCGGTGGCGGCTCTGGATCCGGCGGTGAACGCGCGGCTGGTGTCCCCCGATGGTGCTCGCGCCGGGACCTACCGGTTTGTTCACACGCTGATCCGGGACGCGGTGGAGGAGCAGCTTGCCCCGTCCCGGCGCGCGCGCCTGCATGCGCGGGTGTTCACCGCGCTCCGGGACACCGGCTGGGGGCAGCCTTCCGACCTGGCGCACCATGCCGTCCAGGGCCGGCCCGACGTCAGCGACGAGGCCGCCGCCGCCGCCGCTCGTTCCGCTGCCGAAGCCGCCGACCGTTTGCTGGCCTGGGAGGACGCCGCGGCGTGGTGGCAGATGGCTATCACACTGGCTCCGCGGGGCCAGGCGGACACCGGGCTGCAGATGCGGCTTGGCCGCAGCCTGCTGCTGGCCGGGGGCGTCGAGGAAGCCCGCGTGTGCTTCGAGGCGGCAGCTTCGGAAGCGGCCCGCGCCGGCGACGGGGCGGCCTTGGCTGCGGCTGCCCTCGCGGTGGGGGATACGGTCGCGGAGGTGGCGGCGGATCACAAGCTGGTGGCGTTGCTCGACCAGGCACGCCGCTGCCCCGGCGTCCCGGCCGGGGCAGCAAGCGCGGCTGCTGGCCCGTGTGGGCGATCGCGGCCTACTGGCAGGCCGGCGGCCGGGACCAAAGCCGGGCTGCCAGCCTGGCCGCCGTGGAACTGGCCGAGCAAGCATGTGACACCGAAGCGCTGGGCGCGGCCCTGATTGCCCGGCAGTTCACGCTGCGGGGCCCTGATTTCCTGGAAGAACGGCTGGCAGCGGGTGCTGCGGTACTCGACATAGCCACCCGTCTCGGCGATCAGGACCTGCGGTTCCGCGCGCACCAGTGGCTGGTACCCGACCGCTATCAGGCCGGGGCGCTCGGCCTGGTGGCGGCCGACGTGGAGCAGATGGCGGCGATTGCTGAAGCACACCGCAACCCGCTGCAACGCTGGTGGGTGCTGATCTACCGGGGCCTGCTCGCCGTGTTCGCCGGGCAGGCAGGCCAGGCGGAGGAACTGGCGCACGAGGCGGCGGCGCTGGGACGTCGGCTTGGCCAGCCAGCGGCAGACGCCTATCGGGTCGGGCAACTCGGCCGGATCTACTGGGCCGCGGGAAAGCTCGCCGAACTGGAGGACGACATCGAACGCGCGCTGGCCCGCTTCCCCGGCCTGGTCACGTTGCGCTGCATGCGCGCCCTTGTCCACGGCGAGGCCGGCCGCACCGCCGAGGCGGCCAGGGAGACCGAAGCGCTCGTGGCGGATGACTTCGCCGCGCTGCCCCGGGACTCGCTCTACCTGGCGAGCCTGGCGATTCTCGGCGAGGCCGCGGTGGCCTGCCAGGCAGCCGATCTGGCCCGGCCGATCCTGGATAAGCTCCTGCCGTATGCGTCACGGAACCTGATCCAGGGCGTCCCGGTGGGATGGGGATCAGGCGCATGGCACATCGCCCGCCTGCGATGGACTCTCGGCCAGCGCAGCGACGCAGCCCGCATCGCCGCAACCGCGCAACGGCTGCACCGCCAGTGGGGGGCCAGCGGACTTAGCCACCCGCTGGCCGACCTCGGCCGGCAGACCACAACGGTGCCGCTCAGCCGGCGCGAGCAGGAAGTCCTGACCTTGCTGGCATGCGGCCACGCCAACTCCGAGATAGCCGCCGCCCTCGGCGTCAGCGTGCACACCATCGAACGTCACGTCGCCAACGTCTTCGCCAAGCTCGGCGTCAGAAACCGGGCCGAGGCGACAGCCTGGGCCTACCGGCACGGGCTGGCCGCTGAATACATAGTTTCCGTGATGTCCGGCGCTGCTGCCCGGTGCGAACCTCGGGAGACACCACCACGCCACACCGGAGGGCACCGATGACAGATCCAAAGATTACAACCGTGCAAAACGTGTATGAGGCGTTCGGCCGCGGGGACATCGGCTTCATCCTCGACCAGCTCACCGACGACGTGGACTGGGCATCGTGCCCAGACAGCGACATCGCCCCATGGCACGGAATCCACAGGGGCAAAGCCGAAGTACCTAACTTCTTCAAGGCACTCGGCGAGAGCCTGGAGATCACCGAGTTCACCCCCCTGTCATTCGCCGCCAACGAGACCGACGTCATGGTGGTCACCCGGTGGGGTGCGACAGCCCCTGCGACCGGCAAAACCGTCGCGATGGACATCCACCACTGGTGGCGGTTCCGCGACGGGAAGATCTACCTCTACCGCGGCACCGAAGACACCGTCCAGACACAAAACCTGCTGCGCGGCGACTGACACCCGGCATCACGGCTTACCAGCCTTCGACCCGTCCACCCGCGCACCCAGCAAGGAGGCACCATGCCCGTCGTCGTCGTCTTCGACTTTCCCGGCGAAGACACCGCCAAATACCACAAGGTCTTCGAACTTGGCGGCCCCGCCGTGAACGCGCAGCCGAGCCGCCTCGACCACATCTGCTACAAGACGGACAGCGGCTTCACCGTCATCGACGTCTGGGAAGACGAAGCCAGCTTCACTGCATTCGGCTCCGTCATCGGGCCTGCCCTCGCAGGAGCCAGCCTGAACCCCAGGCCGACCATCCACCCGCTCGTGGCAACCATGGGAAAGGACGGCAATCACGTCACCTACTGACCACCCCACCGGATGGGTGCGCCGCGATGGCCTTGCTCCGGCGCGGCCCGGGCGGGAATCCGGGGCGCCTGGCCCGGCGTTGGCACGGAAGTTCGAAGGGGATGATGACGTGCTGAAGCTCAGGAGCCGCAACGCCCCCGCCCGCGCGGAGCCGGCGCCGCCGTTCGAGGGGCACGGCCCGGTGGGGGCCGAGCGCGCGACCTTCGCCGCGGGATGCTTCTGGGGCGTCGAGGCGGCCTTCCGGCAGATCAACGGGGTGCTGGCGACCGCCGTGGGATATACCGGCGGGCACGTGCCGGATCCCACCTACGAGCGGGTCTGCCGGGGCCGTACCGGCCACGCCGAGGCGGTCGAGGTGTGGTTCGACCCGGCCCAGGTCAGCTACGCGCAGCTGCTCCAGAGGTTCTGGCGGATCCACAATCCGGCCACCCGCAACCGCCAAGGCTTCGATTTCGGCAGCCAGTACCGCTCGGCGATCTTCTGCCATGACGCTGGCCAGCAGGAAGCCGCGATCGCATCACGCGACGCCGAACAGCAATCGGTACGACGGCAGATCGTCACGCAGATCACCCCTGCGTCGGCGTTTTACCGGGCCGAGGAGTACCACCAGCGCTACCTCGAAAAGCATGGCCGGACCAGCCACGCAGCCACCATTCGGTAATCGGCCCCGCGGGTGGCCGCCGCCGCCGAGTACGGCGCCGCTGCGGCCGGTGCGGCCGCAACGGTCGCGAGGGCGCACAAGAGCACGGCCGTGGTAAGCGCCGGCAGGTAACGATTCCCCGCTGTCTTCGCTGCCACCACGACTTGCCCCCTCTTGCGGGATACGGCCTCGTCACGGTCACGGTGGTCACTTCCACCGATCCCCGGGCAGTATGTTCGCCACGGGCCGTGCGTGTACAGAGGGGCGCGACGGCCTTGCTGGGGCAGACGCGGCCAGTACCCACATCACTGTCAGCATGAGGAGGGACCGTGCCGCTCACCACGCGCACCGTGGCCTATTCCGACCAGGACACCGCGCTGACCGGCGAGCTGTACTGGGATACCGGCGCCGCGCCGCGTCCGGGGATCTTGCTGATCCACGGCGGCGCAGGCCTCGACGATCATGCCCGTGGGCAGGCCAGCCGGTATGCGGCCCTGGGATATGTGGTCTTCGCCTGCGACATGCTCGGCGACGAAGTCGCGGGCGACCGGGCGCGGGTGATCGGTTCGCTCACCGCGATGCGCGACGATCCGGGGCTGCTGGCCGGGCGGGCCCGGGCCGGGCTGGCCGGGCTCGCCGGCTGCGGGCTTGCCACCGGGCCCTTCGCCACGGTGGGTTTCTGCTTCGGTGGGCTGGCCGCGCTGACCCTGGCCCGGTCCGGGGCCGCCCTGGCCGCCGCGGTCAGCATCCACGGCAGCCTCGCCACCACCCGCCCCGCCGCGCCGGGGGCCATCACGGCCCGGGTGCTGGCCTGCCACGGTGCGCTGGACCCGCACGTGCCGATGGCCGATGTCACCGGCTTCGCGGAGGAAATGGACCACGCCGGAGCCGACTGGCAGCTGAACATCTACGGCGGGGCCATGCACGGCTTCACCCACCAGCACGCCGAGCCCGGCGCGGTCCCCGGCGTCGCCTACCACCAGCTCGCCGACGAGCGCTCCTTCGCCGCCACCCAGGCTCTCCTCGCCGAAACGGTCAGCTGACTCACGGCTCCCGCGCGGGGAGTTAGTCGCCTCTACCACAGTTGGTGCCGGTTAGTGCGATCTTCCGGCGTTTCACTGCGTCTCCCGCTAGGCCGCCAGTAGGTTCCCCGGGACAGGCGTTGCCCGCGCCACCTGACGTCAGCAGGCGTCAGCTCGCCGGGTGAACGCGGGGCCCCGGGGACAGGAGGGTGATGCCCGCAGCACCCCGTCATGCCAAGCCCAGCAAACCCGTCACCAAGCGCGGGGTACCGGTAGCGGCCGCAGCAACGCTCGCAGGCGTGGCTGCGGCCTTCGTGTTCGTGCACGGCGGATCCGCGGCCGCAGGGCCCTCTCACGCCGCGTTGCCGGTGCAGAGCGCAACGTCGGGTTACACCAGCGACTATGTGACGGCCGACGTGAGGCGCACGGTTATCGCCCGCATGATCCGTGAGTCCGCCGCGGCGCAGCGCAGGCACCACGCCAAGCTCGCCGCCGCCCGGCGCGCGCGGCGGCAGACGGCCCAGCAGCCGGCAGCAGCGCCGCCGTCCCCGGCCCCGACCGCGGCACCAGCGCCCTCCAGCGGCGGTGGGGATGCCGCCAGTTCACCGCTGGGGGTCTGCATCCGCAACTCCGAAGAGGGCGGCAGTTACGCCTGGGGACCTGGCAACGGCGGCGGGGCTTACCAGTTCCTGCTGGGCACCTGGGAAAAGTACGGCGGCGCGGCCAGCGAGTACGGCGTCGCCGGCCCCGCTTACCAGGATCAGATCTTCGATAACGCCATCGCCGCAGGCGGCGCGTCGAACTGGACGAGTTACGACGGGTGCTGACGATGCGCTGCTGGCCCTTGTGCTGGATGCTGCACGACCGGCATCGTCTCCGCTAGTGGGTGATGGGCCTGGGCCGCGGGAGCCTGATCCATCACTCTCCCCGCCACCGCGGTGCAGATCGCCAAGCTGGCGGTGGGCGTCGCGCTGATCGTGACCGCGGCAGTGCAATCGCGCACACGGAGACGCCCGCGGATCCTCACAATCTTGCTGACCAGGCTCGACACGATGTCACCATGGACCGCTGCGGTGATAGCCGCCATCCTTCAGCTCTGGCTCACCGGCCAGAGCATCTACACGCTCATCACAGCCTGACGTGCTCTCTTGGCCAGCAGCCAGCCGGCGCGCCGCAGCCGGAGGCTTAGCCGTTCCGCAGGACGAGGGGGTTGGTCGAGCCGGGCGGGCCGCTTTGGCCGGCGGCCCAGACGATCGCGGCGCCGGGGCTGGTAGCCACCGCGCCCACCGCGTCTGTGCTGCCGGTGTTGGGGCTGGGCACCACGTTCCAGGCGGTGCCGTTCCAGTTCAGCGTGAGGGTCTGGCCCGCCGACTTCCCGGCCGGGACGTCGGCGCCGGCGGCCCAGACGTTGTTCGCGGCGTTGGACGTGGTGACGCCGGACAGAGTGCCGGCCGAGCCGGGCGACGGGCTCGGCACGAGGCTCCACGCCGTCCCGTTAAAGTGCTCGATGAGGGTCTTCTGGCTGCTGGGCATGTCGATGACGCCGCGGTCGCCGACCGCCCAGACATCGCTGGGGCTGTTGGTGTTGATCGCGTTGAACTGGAAGAACGCGTTGCGGTTCGGGCTGTTCACCGGCGGCATTCGCACCACCTTCCAGGCGGTGCCGTTGAAGTGCTCCGAGAACGTCTCGTTCCGGCCGTTGGCTGAGTCGAGGTAGGTGCCCACGATCCAGACGTCGCCCGGACCGTGGGCGGAGATCGCGTTCAGCGTGGTGTTGGAGTTGGCGTGGGCCGGCAGCGGCAGGGTCACGGGGGACCAGGCCGTGCCGTTCCAGTGCACGAGCGAGCCGGAGGCGGTGGTGGCGCTGTTGCCGATCGCATAGGCGTCGCCTGGGCTGATGTCCGTCACCCCGGCGGCGGAGGCGCCCCCAAGGGGAGAAAGCGCGGCGGGGAACCCGGGGGATACCGACCAGGCGGTCCCGGTCCAGTGCAGGGCCAGGCCTTCGAAGGACGACTTGTTGACCTGCGTGCGCCCGACGGCCCACGCGTCGGTGGTGCCGCTCGCGCTCACGCCGGTGAGTAGCGCGGTGTTGCCCGGTGTGGCCGGTACCGCCACCTGGGACCAGGCGGTGCCGTTCCAGTTGTCGAGGAGCGCCTTCGCGCCGACGTTGGTGAACGCGGCACCGCTGTGATACCCGGCCGCCCACGCGTCGCTATCGGAGACGGTGGCGACGCTCGTCAGCGTGGCGTTCTGCCCGGTGGGCGGCGCGGCGACGATAGCCCAGCCGCCAGCCGCTAAGGCTGGGCCCGCGCTCAGGATGAACGCCGCGCCTGCCGCGACGGTGAACGCCGCCTTCCGGTCGAATGTGCGGAGCATACAGAGCCCTCCTTTGATGTCTGGCAGCCCCTCCACCAGGGGAATACGGCTACTGATGGCCAGACGTTCAAAGTACGCGGCACGGCCAGGCGGGGCGGGCCGCTCCCGGCGACAGCACCCACCAGGTGCAGTCAGGTTGCCGATACCGCGGCCCGGCTGACGCGGCGCACAATCGCGGCAAGCAGGCATCTGCCCCGTGCGCATCGCCGTGAAGGAGCCCATCGAATGAAGATCATCCAGGCTGCGAAAGGAAGGGCGCGCGCTGGCGTGGTCGCTGTGGCACTGGCCATCGCTTCGCTGGTCATCCCGGTAAGTCAGGCCGCGTCCGCGCGCACCGTCACCCCGGCCGCCGCCATCACCAAAACCGCCTCCACCAGCGGACCCAGGCCCAGCATCGTGCTGGTGCACGGGGCGTGGGCGGATAGTTCCAGCTGGGATGCGGTCGTCACTCGCCTTCAGCGCGACGGGTACACGGTCTACGTGCCGCCCAACCCGCTGCTCGGCCTCCGCTATGACCCCGCGTTCCTCCGCGACTTCCTGAACACCCTGTCCGGCCCCGTCGTCCTGGTCGGGCACTCCTACGGCGGTGCGGTCATCACCAACGCCGCGACCGGAGACCCCAACGTCAAGGCCCTGGTCTACGTGGACGCGTTCGCCCCCGGGCAGGGCCAGACCATCGGCCAGCTCGTCACCGCCCAGCCCGGTTCATGCGTGCTGCCCACGGCGAACGTGACCGTACAGCCCTACCCCGGCGCCCCCTCCGGTGCCGTCGACGTCTACATCAAGCAAAGCGTGTTCCCCTCGTGCATGGCCAACGGCCTGCCCGGCCGCCAAGCCGCGGTGCTGGCGGCCACCCAGCGGCCCCTCACATCCATCGCGCTGACCCAAAAATCCGGTGTCCCGGCGTGGAAGACAATCCCGTCGTGGGCGGTGATCGGCACCGCCGACCGCGCCATCCCACCCGCCGAACTGCTCGCCATGGCCCGCCGGGCGCACGCCCACATCACCATGGCCCCGGGCGCCCCGCACCTGTCCATGATTTCCAACCCGGGCCTGGTCACCCGGGTCATCCTCAAGGCCGTTAAGGCCACGACCTGACACCCGCCACCGCACCAGCTGCGCGCCGGTGCCGGCGAACCCTGTGATCGCCGGCACCGGCGGCAACTCGTCCCAAGGGAAGGCACGTCCGGCTGACCTTCGTGCTCATTCATGACGCCGGCGACACTGGCTGGACGCCTTCGGACGGCCCCCCAGCTGGAATGTGCGGAGCGTACAGAGCCCTCCTACCCGTTGGTGGTGACGACCTGCCCGGTGAAGGAGCAGGTGTCGGTGCTGGAGTTGTAATTCTCCGTCAGGGTGTAGGTTTCGACGTTGCTGCCGGTGTCGGCCTGGACGACCACCAGGAACGGTGTGGTCTGCCCGTTGAGCGGGCTGAGGAAGTCACCGGCTGAGCTGATCGGGGCCTGCCCGATCCCGTCGGCGCTCCACCAGGTGGCCTGCCCCTGCGTGCCCTGCAGCACCAGCGCCGCACCGGTGTGCGGGTCGTTCAGGTCGCAGGTCGCTGCCACGTTGCTGTCCGGCGCCTGGATGAAGACCGCGGAGCCGAAGCCGGTCTGGGTCAGCCGCCCGAAACTGACCGATCCGCCGCCGTGAACCAGCCCGCCGGCCTTGACCCCGCCCACCTCGCTGGCGTTCAAGTGCGGCACCTGGACGCTGTTGCTCACCGTCAGCGGCGCCGCCGTCGCCGACGACGACAAGGCCAGCGCGGTGCCCTTGGTGTTCGCCAGCGCACTCACGCTGGTGGCGGTATTGGACTTGCCGAGGATGAAGGAGCCGCCGGTCGCGGCGACCGCCGTCCCCGACATCGCGAACAACAACGCGATCAGCGAGATCACGGTCGCCGCAGACGGCCTCACCCCGCGGAAACGCTTCACTAGCGGCACTGACGACATAGCGATGATTCCCCTCTTGCTGCGGCGCCCGGCGCGCCCTGAATGCGAACACTTACCCGGGCAGCGTGACAGCCCGCACCAAGCCGCGTAAACGCGCTGGAACCACAACATCTGAGACGCCACAGGGCGGGGCCAGCGGCCGGGCTGCCGTTACTCCTGCTCTGCCAGCGGCGTGGTTTTCTCCCCGGCGTCGATGCCAGATTGCCTGATCGCCCCGACCGCGGTGCAGGACCGCGGGAACAGGCAGGACACCCCGTACAGCAGGTTGTGGCCGGAGGGGTGGGTGGTCTGCACCTGCCGCCACACGCTGCCGTTCCAGTACTCCGCCAGCGCCCCCAGGCCGGTGACTTCCGCGGGTACGCCCCGGGAATAGATACCGACCGCGGTGCAGCTCGTCGCCGAGACGCACGAGACGCCGTTGAGCTGGCTGTTCTCCGTGGCCGGCGAGGCCGGGGTGGACTGGATCGTCCAGGCGCTGCCGTTCCAGTACTCGGCCAGCGCGTGGAACGTGACCGGGCCGGTGAGGTAGTACCCGGTCGCGACGCAGCTCGCCGGGGAGGCGCAGGAGAGCCCGGTCATCAGGGTTCCGGTCGATCCCGGTGGATCGGGGATGGACTGCACCGTCCACGCGCTGCCGTCCCAGGACTCGGCCAGCGGGGTTCCCAGGCCCGACCCCACGGCGGGAATCGTCCCGATGGCCAGGCAGCTCGTCGCCGTGGCGCAGGACACCGCGTTCAGCTCACTGAGGCTCGCCCCGCCTGGGTGCGGCGTACGCTGGATCGCCCAGGCGTGGCCGTTCCACCGCTCGGCCAGGGGCCGGCGCATGCCGGGCCGGCTCCAGACCCCGACCGCTGTGCACTGGGCCGCTGCCGTGCAGGACACCCCGTTCAGCGACGTAGCCGCGCCGGGTGCGGGGGTTTTGAGCCGCTGGACGGCCCACACGCTGCCGTTCCACCGTTCGGCCGTGGCGGCGCCGGGGAAGACGGCGCCTGGCGTGTTGGACACGGCGCCCACGGCGGTGCAGCTTCTCGCCGACACACACGAGATCCCGGTCAGCGACGAGTTCCAGGTCGCCCCCGGCCGCCGCAACGCCTGGATGGACCAGGCGCTGCCGTCCCACTCCTCAGCCAGCGCGTGCTCCCGCAGGCAGTGGTTGCGATAGCAGAACTTCCCGACCGTGATGCAGCCGGCCTTCGACCAGCAGGAAACCCCCGCCAGGCTGGCGTGCGCCGCGTTGGACGGCATGGGGACAGGCTGGATGGCCCACGCCGGGGCGGCGCTCGCCACCCCGGGAACGCCCGCAGCCAGGGCCACCGCCGCGGCGGCGCCCGCTAATAGCCTTTTCATGATCTTTCCGCCTCCTGCGGGAAGCCGGCCCCTGCATGTGCGACGTGCTACGCGCAAGGAGGGTTTACCGGGCTAGCAGCGCAGCCGGGGGGCGAGGCCGGTGGCGTCCGCCGGGCGGTCGCGGTAGGCCATCTCCACGAACGTCAGGAACCGCTCCACGTCGTCGACGTTGGACGCCAGGCCGATCGAAGCCCGGATTGCCCCGCCGCTTTGCAGGCCGGTGACGTCGAGGTACTCGTCGAGGGTGCGCACGCCCCGGCGCAGCGCCGCCGTGACGCCGGTCCTGCTGAGCTCGAAGGCCCCCTCGGAGGCGCCGGGGTTGCAGAAGCAGCCGGTGCGGACGGAGATCCCGGCAGCGGCGGTATCCCGCGCGACGGCGCGCTCGTCCACGATCTGGCCGTGCGGATCCAGCAGGTTGAAGGCGACGGTCCCGCCCCGGTCGCGGGTATCGGCCGGCCCGTAGATCCGCACCATCGGCGCACCGTTGCCGTGCCGCAGCGCGCCAAGACGGCCGAGCAGCCATCCCGTCAGGCACGTCACCCGGGTGTGGATCAGGTCCATCCCGATGCCGGTGATCCAGGACAGCCCGAACTCCAGGTCGGGCACGTGCAGGAAGCTGGGCGTGCCGTCCTCGAACCTGGCTTCGTCCCCGGCCAGCACGTGCCAGTCCCCGCGGACGCTGGCGGCATAGATGGTCCCGCCGGCGAACCACGGCCGCCACAGCCGGGCCAGGGCCTGCCTGCGCGCGATCAGGCAGCCCACGCCGGTGGGGTAGCCGAGCACCTTGTACCAGCTCACCGGGACGAAGTCGGGCTTCACCTCGGCGAGGTCGAGCCGGCTGCACGGCACGTAAGCGGCGGCGTCGAGCAGCACGTCGTAGCCGTGCTCGTGCGCCGCATCGACCCAGCTCAGCGGGTGCTGAACGCCGCTGAAGTTGCTCTGCGCCGGGTAGGCGAACAGGCCGCGGCGGCGCGATGGGCCCGCGTCGGCCAGCCTGGTCACCGAGCGCTGCTCGTCCTGCACCCACGCCTTCGACAGGGACCGTTGCCGCCGCGCGCGCGGCCCCCGGCCCGCCCAGGGGGCGACGCCCGAGCGCATGGCCCGCCACGGCGCGCGAGCGGGTCCGGGGCGCGGCCTGCCCAGTGCCGCGGATACGGCGTCGTCGCTGACCCGCAACTCTGGCGAGGTGAACGGCACGTGCTCGGTCACCGCGCCGCGGGCCCGGGCGAACTCCCTGATACCGGTCACCGAGTTGTGGTTGTCGCAGGTCAGGACGAACCGGGTCCTGGGGCCGAACGGGTACGCCTCGCCCACCAGCCGGCACGCCCCGCTGGCGTTCGGCGTGAAGATGACCGCGTACTCCTCGGGCGGCGCGTTGAAGTGGGCCAGTACGCTGCGCCGCGCCCGCTCAACCAGCTCGGTCGACGCGGCCGACGTGGGGTTCTCCGAATGCGGGTTGCCGAAGCAGCCAGCGCTGACCCGTGCCACGTGCGCGGCGAGCTGCGCCTGTGCGGGCAGCCCGGCGCCGGTGTAGTCGAGGTAGACATGGCCGCCGGCGTCGACGTAGGCGTACTCGGACGCCCGTAGCTCATCCAGTACGGCCGTGCGGCGATAGTCGGGGTATTCGGAGCAAAAGCCTGCCGGCAGCGGCCGGCCAAGCTTTGTGCGGAACGGCTCGTGGATCACATCTGATTGGGCTGTCATGACATTCCTCGCTTGGCAAACCGGACGGTGCCGGGTGCTCAGGCACCCGGCCCACGGTGGGAAAGGTCACGGCGGCTCGGGGCGGACAGGCGTGCATCCGCGGCGTCGCTGAACTCATGGCCGGCCCCGGCCATCCCCGTCACCGCGCCGTCGGCTCATGCCAGCCCGAACTGAACCGCACGGCGTCGGTTAAATGTTTGACTGAATGTACAGTAAGCCCGGCGCTGCCGGTCCGCAAGGCTGGCTCGTGAGCTACCTCGGCTGGCCGATGACCATGTGGCAGACTGCCCCGCATGACAAGCGCGGGCCACAAAGCTGACCTGCACCGTTACCTGCAGGCCGCCCGTGAAGTTCTGCTGTGGAAGCTCGACGGGCTGTCTGAGTACGACATCCGCCGCCCGCTGACGCCGACCGGCACCAACCTGCTCGGGCTGGTCAAGCACCTGGCCGGGGTCGAGTTGTGGTACTTCGGGGACGCCTTCGGGCGGCCCCCCAGCGGCCCGCGGCCCTGGTCGGAGGACGATGCCAGGAACAACGCGGACATGTGGGCCACCGCCGGCGAGTCACGCGAGCAGATCGCCGGGATGTACCGGCAAGCCTGGGCGCACGCGGATGAGACGATCCAGGCACGGGACCTGGACGCGCCCGGCCACGTGCCCTGGTGGCCAAGCGACCGCAGTGCGGTAACGCTGCACCAGATCCTGGTGCATGTGGTCGCCGAGACCAACCGGCACGCCGGGCACGCCGACATCGTCCGCGAACTCATTGACGGGACCGCCGGACTGCAGGCCGACGACGACAACCTCCGGGCGACTGGCCAGGCGTGGTGGGAGAACTACCGCAACCAGGTTGAGCGCGCCGCGCGGGAAGCCAGCCAGGACTGAACCTTGACGAACTGACCGCATCCTGACCCGGCAAAGCGTCTGATCGGCGGGCACCCTGTTCCGCACGCTATGGGAGGACGGCGCCAAGGACGAGCTGCCACGCGCCGTGGCGTGGCTGCGCGTGGCGGCCCCGGCGATCACCGCCCGCCTCGGCCAGCCCGGCTAGGCCTGCACGGTCAGGTTGAGGACTCGCTGTCAGCGCTGGCGGAGGGCTGCTGAGTGGGGATCCGGCGGCTGGTGAACAGGGCGATCAAGGCGAGCAGGGCGAGCACCGACAGCGACGAGCGGAGCCCGTCGATGCGGGCGCTCGCGTTCTCTGTGACGATCGCTTCGGCGGTCTTGCCCGTGACGCCGGCCTTGGTGAGCGCGGCCTTGAGATCCTGGTCGGACATGAACGGGGCGCCCCCGGCCAGCTGTACCTGGCCCTGGGCGGCGAGGTTCTTGGGTACGGCGGGATTGTTCTGGACGCCTGCCAGGAATGAGGAGGTCAGCGCGGCGATCAGGACCGCGCCGGACAGCGCGGTGCCAATGGAGGCGCCGAGGTTGGTGACGGTGTTCTGGATGCCGCCGACTTCGCCGCTGCGCTCGTCGGGCACCGAGGAGACGGTGACGCTGCCGAGCTGGGAGGCCAGCGCGCCGACGCCCAGCCCGGCGAGCAGCATGGGCCAGGTGATGATCCCGGGCCCGGCGCTGACGTTCAGCAGCGCTAGCAGGATGACGATGCCGGCGAACAGGGCGAGGAAGCCGAGCTGGACCACGCGGCGGGGGGAGGCGTTAGGGAAGACCTTGGGCACACCGGCGGCGGCCAGCAGCAAGGTGATCGACAGCGGCAGGAGCCGGACACCGGTCGCGACCGCCGACAGGCCGAGCGCCACCGACAGGAACAGCGGCACCGCGAAGAACAGGCCAGCTTGCAGCAGGTACTGGAAGAAGAACGAGATGAGCCCGCCCCGCAGGGTCCGGTTGCGCAGCAGCGCCGGGTCAACCAGCACCGCGCCGCCGCGCCTGGCGCGGTGAATCTCCCACCACAGGAAGACCCGCAGCACCACCCCGCCACCCAGCATCAGCCAGATCACCGGCGACAAGCCCAGCCACTGGGGGGCGCCCGGCTTGGGCTGGGCAAACCCCCAGGTCCCGGCGCGCAGAACGCCATACACGATGAGCGCCAGGCCCAGCGCCGACAGGACGGTGCCCACCAGGTCCAGCCGCGCACCTTCCTCGGGCGGGATATCGGCGATGCGGCGGGTGAGCCCCAGGATCACCAGCACGATGAGAACTTCTCCGGCGAACACCCACCGCCAGGACAGATACGTGGTGAACAGGCCGCCGATCAGCGGCCCCGCCGCAACCGCGATCGCGCCGGCCGATGCGACCAGCCCATATGCGCGCGGGCGCTGCGGGCGGGCGAAGTTCGACGCCACCAGCGCCACAATCGCGGGCATGATCAGCGCCGCCCCCACGCCTTCCAGGACCGACCAGCCCAGCATCAGCACGGCCAGGTTCGGCGACAGGGCGGTGATCAGCGACCCACACCCGTAGATGACGCACCCGATGGCGAAGGCGCGCTTGCGGCCCAGGATCTGCCCGAGCTTGCCGCCGGTGATCATGAGCGAGGCCATCACCAGCGTGTAGAAGGTGATCGCAGTCTGGATCCCGGTCACCGTCGTGCCCACGTCCTTGGCGACGGTCGCGATCGACACGTTCATGACCGAGCTGTCCAGCGTCATCAGGAACTGCGCCGAGGCCAGTGTCAGCAGCACGGTCCCGGCCGCCGCGGCCACAACCTCAGCGGCGCCGCTGACCCCCTCCTCTTGGCCTAGCCCCATGTCCGCCTCTCTGAGCACTTGACTAGTCCGGATCAAACCAACCGGAGCCGGGCGGGGGATCACCCAGGACGGATGACCTGCCGAGCGCGTGCAGCGCTGCATCGCAAGCCTGGACTATTTGCCTGACGAAAAGCTTCACGCAGGTGGGTGCTGGGTAGGCATGCGAGGTGACCTCCCGATGGGCCGGAGCAGGCCGCAGCGCGCCTGGTTCGCCGCCGAGGGCCGGGCCGGAATGATCTACCGGTCGTGGCTGCGGTCCGAGGGGATGACGCCCGAGGTGTTCGACGGCCGGCCGGTGATCGGCATCGCCAACAGCTGGTCCGAGCTCACCCCCTGCAACGCGCACCTGCGCGGGGTCGCCGAGGCCGTCAAGCGCGGCGTCTGGCAGGCCGGCGGGTTCCCGCTGGAGTTCCCGACCATGTCGCTCGGCGAGACCGCTGATGCGGCCCACCGCGATGCTGTTCCGCAATCTCATGGCGATGGAGGTCGAGGAGCTGCTGCGGGCCAACCCGCTCGACGGGGTGGTGCTGCTGTCCGGCTGCGACAAGACGACCCCGGCGATGCTGATGGCCGCGGCGAGCGCCGACCTCCCGGCGATCATGGTGACCGGCGGCCCGATGCTGAACGGCAAGTTCCGGGGCGCCGACGTCGGCTCGGGCACCCACGTGTGGCGGTTCGAGGCCGGAGCTCGACCGCCGGGCGGATGACCCAGGAGGAGTTCGCCGCCGCCGAGAGCGGCATGGCCCGGTCGTGCGGCGGCCACTGCATGACGATGGGCACCGCCTCCACGATGGCGTGCATGGCCGAGGCACTGGGCATGCAGCTGCCCGGGTCCGCGGCGTGGCCCGCCGCCGACTCGCGCCGCTACGTCGACGGCGCAGTCCGCCGGGCCAGCGGATCGTCGCGCTGGTCCGGGAAGACCTGCGCCCGTCGCAGATCATGACCCGGCAGGCGTTCGAGAACGCGATCCGCGTCAACGCGGCGATCGGCGGGTCCACCAACGCCGTCATCCACCTGCTCGCCATCGCCGGGCGGCTCGGCGTCCCGCTGCGCCTCGACGACTTCGACGAGCTGGCCAGGCCGGTGCCGACGCTGGTCAACCTGATGCCCTCCGGGCGCTACCTGATGGAGGACTTCTGCTACGCCGGCGGGCTGCCGGTGGTCATGGCCGAGCTGGGCGACCTGCTGCACACCGACCACGTCAGCGTGACCGGCCGCACCCTGGCCGAGAACTGTGGCAGACGCGCAGTGCTGGAACCGGGACGTCATCGCCAGCCTGGACGCCCCGCTCCAGCCGCCCGGCACCGGCACCGCCGTGCTGCGCGGCAACCTGTGCCCCGGCGGCGCGGTGATCAAGCAGTCGGCCGCGTCGCCGCACCTGCTCAAGCACCGGGGCCAGGCGCTGGTGTTCGACTCGATCGAGGAGTACCACGAGGCGGCCGGGCGGGACGACCTCCCGGCCGACGCGTCCACCGTGCTGGTCGTCCGCGGGGCGGGCCCGAAGGGCTACCCGGGCATGCCGGAGATCGGGAACTTCGTGCTCCCGCGCAAGCTGCTTGAGCGCGGCGTCACCGACATGGTCCGCATCTCCGACGCCCGGATGAGCGGCACCGGCTTCGGCACCGTCGTGCTGCACGTCGCGCCCGAGTCCGCGGTCGGCGGGCCGCTGGCGCTCGTCCGCAGCGGGGACTGGATCGAGCTCGACACGCCCGGCCGGACGCTGACGCTCGAGGTGAGCGACGACGAGCTTGGCCGCCGGCGGGCTGAGTGGGCACCCGCCGAGCCCTCGTCGCGCCGGGGCTACGCCCGGCCTGTACCACGAGCACGTCCTGCAGGCAGACCAGGGCGCCGACCTGGACTTCCTGGTCGGGGCCAGCGGCGCTGAGCCGTGCCGCGGCACAACCATTAGCCGCGGGCCGGGGGGAGCGGCCTGCAGGGCAGCGGGGAAGATGCGGCGCGGAAGGAGAGACGGATGGCGCTGTGGCAGCTGATGGTCGACGGCGAGCGCAGGCTTGCCCGGGGCCCGGCCGGTGATGGCCCTCAGGAGCTGCTGGCAGCCTCGCTCACCATCGACGCGCTGCTCGCGGTGCCGGACGCGCTCGCCACCGAGCTGCGCGGGCCCTCGGCTGGACCGGTCCCCGCGGGCGCACGCATCCTCGCGCCCATCGACGGCCAGGAGGTCTGGGCCGCCGGGGTGACCTACACCCGCAGCCGCGACGCCCGCGTGCTGGAGTCCGGGACGCCGGATCCGTACGAACGGGTCTACCTGGCCGAGCGGCCGGAACTCTTCCTCAAGGCAGCGCCCGGCCGGGTGCGGGGGCCCGGCGAGCCGGTGGGCATCCGCGGCGATTCGGGGTGGGACGTGCCAGAACCCGAGCTGGCCGTGGTCGCCGACTCCGGCGGTCACATCGTCGGGTACCTGAACGGCAACGACATGTCGTCACGGAGCATCGAAGGCGAGAACCCGCTGTACCTGCCGCAGGCCAAGATCTACACGGGGAGCTGTGCCGTCGGGCCATGCCTGGCCACGCCGGACGAGGTCCCCGGCCTGGCGTCGCTGCTGATCAGCCTGCTGGTGGTCCGGGACGGCACCACGGTGATCAGCGACACGGTCAAGGTGGCCGACCTGCACCGCAGCCCCGATGACCTGGTGCGGTGGCTGTTCCGTGCGCTCGACTTCCCGGTGGGCGTGGTGCTGCTCACCGGGACCGCGATCGTCCCGCCGCCGGATTTCACCCTGCGCGCCGGGGACGAGGTGATCATCGCGGCGACCGGGCTGGGTGAGCTGCGTAACGTCGTGGAGGTCGTCGGGCCGCCGGTGGCAGGCGGCTGACGTGCAGGCGGTGCGCTGGCACGCCCGCGGCGACGTGCGGGTCGAGGTGGTGCCGCCGCCACCGCCGCCGGGGCCCGGCGAGGTCCAGCTCCGGGTGAGTTGGTGCGGCATCTGCGGCACCGATCTTGAGGAGTGGCAGGACGGGCCGTTGTTCATTCCGGTCGACGGCCCGCACCCGGTGACGGGAGCCCGCGCGCCCCTGGTGCTGGGGCACGAGTTCGCCGGCGTGGTCACGGCGGTCGGCGAGGGTGTCACCGAGCCGGTGCCGGGCCAGCGCGCGGCAGTCGACACGATCGTCTACTGCGGCACCTGCCACTGGTGCCGGCGCGGCGAAGTGATCCGGTGCCCACAGCTGGGGGCACTCGGCCTGCACGCCGACGGCGGGCTCGCCGAACTGTGCAACGCACCCGCGCGCATGTGCCTCCCGGTGCCGGAGTCCGTCGCCGACGACGAGGCGGCGCTGGCGGAGCCGCTCGCCGTGGCGGTGCGGGCGCTGCGCCGCGGCGGGCTCCAGCCCGGTGAGCGGGTCGCGGTCGTCGGCCTGGGGGCGGTCGGGCTGATGGCGCTGCAGGCGGCGATGGCATTCGGCGCGGGCAGCGTGGCCGTGATCGAGCCCTTGCCGCAGCGCCGCGCCCTGGCCATGCGCCTCGGCGCGGACCGCAGTGTGCAGGCCGGCGATGCCGCCGCGCTGGAGGCCGACGTCGCGATCGAATGCGCGGGCACCCCGGCGGCCATCGAGACCGCGATCCGGGCGCTGCGCGCGGGCGGCCGGGCCGTCGTCCTCGGCATCGGCACCAGGCCGGCGACGGTGCCCCCGCTGGACCTCGTGGTCGGCGAGAAGTCCATCATCGGCTCGCTCTCGCACGTCTGGGACGAGGACTTCCGCATCGCGCTCGGGCTGCTGGGGCGGGGTGCCGTCCAGGCCGCGCCGCTCATCAGCGACCGGATACCGCTCAGCGCCGCGGTGAGCGGCGGCCTCGCGCTGCTGCGGGACGAGCCCGCCAAACACGTGAAGATACTTGTCCAGCCGGAGGAGCCAGCATGAGCACAGATCGCAGCGCGCTGCCGGGCCTCGCCGCGGAGCGGCTGTCCTCGGCCGTGGTGTCGGACATCCTCGACGACCTGGGCCACCGTGACCACGTCCTCGACCCCGCCATCCGCCCGCTCGGCGACGGCGGGGTGATCGCCGGCTGGGCGAACCCCTTCCTGGTCACCGAGGTGGACGAGATCCCGGCCGAGCCCTACGTCGGCGAGATCGCCGCGCTGGACGACATCGCACCGGACGACGTGGTTCTCATCGGGGCGGGCGGCTCGGCCAGGGCCGCGTGCTGGGGAGAACTGTTCTCCACCGCGGCGCGCGCCCGGGGCGCCCGCGGCACCCTGATCGACGGGTACTGCCGTGATGCCCAGGTGATCGCCGCCCTCGGCTACCCGGTGTGGTGCCGCGGGATGCTGCCGCTGGACGTCAAGGGCCGGCTCGCGCTGACCGGGTGGCGGCAGCCGGCGGTCGTCGGCGGCCTGCTGGTCCAGCCGGGGGATCTGGTGATCGCCGACGCCGACGGCGTGGTCGCCGTCCCCGCCGGGCTCGCCAGCGAGGCGGTCGGCCGCGCGCTGGAGAAGGTGGCCAAGGAGAACGGCGTCCGGGACGCCCTGATGGCGGGGAGCACCCTGCGCGGCGCCTACGACCGGTTCGGTGTCCTGTGAGCGGCCGCGCGTGCGAAAGGAGCCGCGATGCCCGCCGGCTCGCGGCCTGACCTCGCCCTCGACGCCCGCGCCACGCTTGGCGAGGGGCCGGTGTGGGACGCGGAGCAGCGGCGGCTCGTGTGGCTGGACATCCTGCCCGGGCTCGTGCACCGGTTCGACCCGGCCACCGGCGGTGACGATGTCTTCCGGGCGGGCAAGCCGGTCGGGTCGGCCGGCCTGCGCCGCGGCGGCGGTCTCGTCCTCGCCGTCGAGGACGGCTTCGCGCTGCTCGACCCGGGCTGGCAGCGGCTCGACCAGGTCGTATACGTCGAGCACCCCGGGCCGCCGGCCCGGTTCAACGAGGGCAAGTGCGATCCGGCTGGCCGGTTCCTGGCCGGCACCATGGCCTATGACCTGACCCCCGGGGCCGGTTCGGTGTACCGGCTGGACCAGGACCTGGAGGTAACGAGGCTGCTGGACGGCGTGACGATCTCGAACGGGCTGGCCTGGACCGCCGACGGGGCCACGCTGTACTACATCGACTCGCCCACGCAGGGCGTGGATGCCTTCGACTACGACGCCGGGACCGGCCGGCTCGCGAACCGGAGGCGGGTGGTGGACATCCCGGCCGCCGCCGGGCTGCCCGATGGCATGACCCTCGATGCCGACGGCGGCCTGTGGGTCGCGCTGTGGGGCGGGTCGGCGGTGCACCGGTACACCCCGGGCGGCCGTCTCGACACCGTGCTGTCCTTCCCGGCCAGCAACATCACCTGCCCGGTCTTCGGCGGCCCGGGGCTCGGCGTGCTGTATGTGACCAGTGCGCGCGACGGCCTCGATGAGCGGCAACTGGCGGCCCAGCCGCACGCTGGCGCGCTCTTCGCCGCCGACGTCGGCGCTGGCGGGCTGCCCACGGACAGGTTCGCTGGCTAATGCCGCCGCTGTGCCGTGACGAGAGCCGCGACCACGCTGGCGCGGATCGGCCGCCCGAGCCGTTCGTAAATGGCCTGGTATTCGCGCTCAAGGGCCCGGCGCTGGCCCGGCGAAAGCCGGGCGTAACACGACATCGTGCGAACGAGAGCATTGACCTCGTCCGGGGTGTGCTCGATGAGCTTGGGCACGACCGCCACCTGAACATCGCCGAACAGGCGGCCGGCGTAGTCCTGCCCGATGTCGTAGCTGCCGAGCCAGGCCCATGCCGCTGAGATGTTGCCGCGGCGTTGCTCCAGCCCAGCGAGCGTGGCGTCGAGATCCCGGTAGACCGGCCAGTCAGCGGCAACGTCCGGGGCGACCTTCCTCATGGCAGCGAGCGCTGCGCCCTGATCTGCCTTGCTGCGCGGCTCCTCGAGCCCGCAGTACTGCACGAGGGCGAGCGTGCCACCGGGAACAAGCACGTCAGCGGCCTTCTGCCAGCCAACCTTGGGGTCAACCCAGTGAAACGCGGACGCGGCGAACACGGCCCGGAACCGCTCGCGCGGAAGCAATGCATCCTCAAACGGAGCGTTCACAAATTCCACCGCTCCGGCACCTTCCAGGTTCTGCCTGGCCAGTGTTAGGAGGGTCGTGCCGGGTTCGAGCGCGGTGACACGCAGCCCCCGGGCGGCGAGGGCGCCCGTCAGTTGGCCGCTGCCGCACCCGACCTCAAGCACATGATCACCGCTGCCGATCCCGGCGACCTGGCAGGCCCGGTCGATGAGTTCGTCAGGATAAGCCGGACGGTGGCGGTCGTACTCGGCCGCGATCTCATCAAAGACCTTGCCGTAACGGCGTGCGGTGGATTCCGGCGGTGGCGCTGATGCCGGCGGCATGGTCACCCGCCCATCATCCCGGGCCGGGGCCGCGCAGTCCGCGCCGGGGACCGGCGCGGACTGCGCAGCGGGCCTCAGCCCTCCTGCTGGCGCAGGACCTTGATGAACTGCTGGCCGTTCGGCGTGCCGATGCCGGTCATGTTGTCGTAACCCTTGGCGGTGACCTGGCCGGTGTAGCCGCCCATGCGGGGGTTCTGGTCGTCGAAGGTGATCAGCGCCGGGGCACCGCAGAACGCGACATTGCACGCCACGCCGCGGAACTGTGCGGGGGTCGCGGACGTCGACGGCAGGATGTCGTGGAACGCCGAGGTCCCGTTCATCTGGTAGAGCACCGGATCGGTGAACCCGAACACCGTGTGCTGCCCCTGCTGGGCGTCGGCGATGATGCCGGCTACCAGCGGCGAGGCCCCACTCGTCCCGCCAACCGGGAACTCACCGAACGTCGGCGGCTTGCCCTTATGGAACGTCAGCGCCCCCGTGGCGAACCCGGTGAACAGGTCCGCGTCGGCCGCGAGATCAGGTTCGGACCGGAGCAGGCCAAGGCGGCTGCCGGGATCCGCGAGGGCCATCGCTCGTGGCACCACGCCGTGCTGGTAAGCAGGCTGCTTCCAGATCAGGCTCGGACCGCCGCTGGTGGCACCATCCTCGCTCCCTAGGACCCACGTGCCGTGCTGGATCTCGGAACGGCCGCTGGACCAGCCGGTCTCGAACAGGCGCTGGCCATGGCTGCCGATCCCCAGTGAGGTACCGCCGACCAGGATGGTGAACGGGTCGTCCGGGGTCTCGACTCCGGAGGAGTCGCCGGACGCGAAGTACATCCCGACGCCCTGCGCGGCCGCGCGCACCAGGTAGGCAT
Organism: uncultured Actinomycetes bacterium; assembly: GCA_963730235.1. Classification (GTDB taxonomy): domain Bacteria; phylum Actinomycetota; class Actinomycetes; order Streptosporangiales; family Streptosporangiaceae; genus DASXKD01. Next base: position 276,931 of record CAVSRH010000014.1, on the reverse strand, counting down.
GCATGATGTTGGTCAGGATCGCCGGCTGGGAGTCGTCGCCCGGGCCCCAGGAGTTGGAGCTGATGGTGGACAGCGGGTGGTTGCTGCCGGCGGTGCCGTCGATGTTCACGATGTCGGCGTCGAACAGGGCCTGGTTGCCGAAGTCGCCGTTGTTGCAGCTGTCGCCGCCGATCACGAGCTGGTTCACGCCCGGGGCCATGTCGTAGGAGGTCTCGACGTCCAGTTGCTCCTCGATGTCGAACGGGTCACCGCAGGTGTTCTTGCCCAGCGACAGCTCGGTGTAGCGGTGCGGGGAGGGCGCCAGGAAGTGACCTGCCCTCGCGTAGTCCTGCAGGGTCAGGAACATGTCCGGGGTCAAGCCCATCTCGATCAGCGAGACCGTCTGCCCGCTGCCGTCGTTGCGCATGTTGGCCCCGTAGGCGGACCGCAGCTGGCCGGGCTGGTAGCCACAGATCAGGGTCGGGAACGACGTCTGCCCGAACTGCGTGGGCAGCCCGGAGATGGAATGCTGCCCGTAATACTTCGAGCAGGGCGCCGTCGGCGCTCCCGCGGCCGCGTGCGGGTGCGCGGACTGCCGCAGCAGCGGGAGCTTGGGCGCGGCGTTGTCCAGGCCGGTCAGCCCGAGTACGTACTTGGACAGGGATCCGGGGATGGCCAACGCCTGGCTGTTGGCGTGCAGCTGGTACGGCCCGGCGTTCACATCCGCCGATGACCGGAAGTTCTCCAGCCGGGTCTGGAACGCGGCATCGATCGACGTGACCGCCCCGGTGGCCCGGACGTAGTTGCGCTGCGGGTCGGCCTGAATGCTGGTGAACCCCCGGCCGCGCAGCCACGACTCCACGGCACCGGCCGCGGCCTGGCTGGCCCCGAAGCGGGCCGTATAGGCGTCCGGGCTCAGGTAGTGATGGAACAGCTTGTTGCCCGGCGTGCTCACCGCCGTCGCATACTGCTGCGCTCCCGCCAGATTGCCTGGCCGCAGCCAGACCTGGATGGTCAGCCGCTGCGAGCCGGTCACGGCCCCCGTCGCCCGGCCATGGCTGGTGAACGGCGCCACGCTGCCAGCCAGCCGCACGGGCCCCTGGCGGGGCGCGGCACCGGCTGAGCCGCTCAGGCCCACGATCGTCATGGCTGCGAGTGTCGCCGTCGCGGCGGTGAGGCTGACGAGCCTCCATCTACTGATCACTGGTTCTCCTTGCCCTCGTACCCGCCCGAAATCCTGGGCCCTATGTCTGTAGTACTCCGGCGCACCGGCACGCAAGGTGCATACCAGTCACGATTCAGGAACGGCGCCGCCCGCCGTGACCCCGGTCGCGGCTCAGTCCTTGAAGTGGATGAGCTTCTTGACCCCGGTGCGCAGGGCCGTATCCACGGCGGTGACCGGGAGGCGTTCCAGGTAGTACTCCTCGTAGGCGTAGCCCGTTCCGCCGACGCGCCGCTTGAAATCGGCGATGCCCTTCGATGTCCCGGACTCGCCCTGGTGGAAGTACCGGCATCCGGCCTTGCAGGCGTCCTCGATCGCGCGCTTCATCATCAGGTCGGGGGCGCCGCTGCGGCCGACCCGCTCCCGGTCCAGTACGACCCGGGCGGCGTTCGCGTTGCGGTAGGTGAGGACGATGCAGGCCGCCGCCGGCTGGCCGTCGACGTAGGCGACGTACATCCGGCAGGCGTCCTGCAGGGTCCGCGCGATCGTGGTGAACTTCTCCTCCGGGTCGCGCCGGGCGCCGCGCAGCCGGGCCAGCAGCAACGGCTCGTTCTGCTGGGCGGCCCAGCGCCGGGTGGCCTCGCGGAACAGGTCGTAGAACGCCGGAACCAGCCGGCCCTGGTCATCGCATTCGACGACCACGCCCGCCTGTTCCGCCCTGGTCACGTACTTGCGGGTGGAGGAGGAGAACTTGTTGTGCCAGACCGCCTCGAACCCGCCTTCCAGGTCGATGGCGTGTGCCAGCCGGGCGACCCGGTGGGCTCCGGCGGGCATCGCCGCCTTCCAGTCGTCGCCAGCCGGGGATTCGGGCGGATGCTCAGCCGCAGGAACCGCGTGCGGGTCTGCAGGTCGGCGACGACCGCGCGGATATGCTCCGCGGTCACCGGGGACGTACTCACCAGGCCGCCAATGCCCCAGCCCCACGGCATCGACCCCGCCAGGTCCATGGCATGCGGAACCCAGCGGTGCCCGATCAGCGGCATGACGATCTGGGTGCCGTCGTCGAACGTGTAGAGCCTGCTGGCGTCCTGGCTGTGCGTGCTGCGGCACAGCGCGTCGGTCCACTGCGGCGACTGGTACGGCACCGCCTCGGGGTCCCGGTCGAAGACGGTCTGCCAGGTGCTGCGCGGCGCCGGACTGACGACGCTGCCGAGCGCAACCACGGCGGCCACCATCACTTCCCCCCTCGGATTGCGGGCACGCCGCCGATTCGCCCAAAAGCGACAGGTGCCTCTCCCAGTGCCCATTACCCCCAATCACTTTAAGGCCTTGGGTCTGGCTTTACGCACTTTTGTGCAATCGTCTGCCGTCGGCCGGGTCGTTACGAACGGGGCCCTGCTACCGGCCGGACAGCCCGGCATCGTGCGCCAGCAGCCCGGCCTGGGTGCGGTTGTCCAGGCCGAGCTTGTCCAGCATCCGGGACACGTATCCCTTCACCGTCGCCTCGGACAGGTACAGCCGGGCCGCGATCTGCGCGTTGGACAGTCCCTCGCCCAGGCCGGTGAGCACCTCCACCTCGCGCTCGGTCAGCCCACCGACCAGCTTGCGGGCGCGCTCCCGCGCTGGCTGGCTGTCGGCGGAGGCGGCGATCAGCCGCCTGGCCGCCGCGGGGGAGAGCACCGTGTGCCCCTCGGCGGCCACCCGGACCAGCCCGATCAGGTCTTCCGGCGGTGTGGACTTGACCAGGAACCCGGCCGCCCCGGCGCGCAGCGCGCGCAGTACGTACTGGTCGGCGTCGAAGGTGGTCAGCACCACCACGACCGGCGGATTGCCGAGCCTGGCGATCCGCTCGATCGCGGCGATCCCGTCCAGCACCGGCATGCGCAGGTCCATCAGCACCACGTCGGGCCTGCTGCGGACGACAGCCTCCACCCCCGCCGCGCCGTCGTGCGCCTCGTCCACGACCTCGATGTCGGGCGCGGAGCCGAGGATCGTGCGCAGGTGCGCGCACACCATCGGCTCGTCGTCGACGACCACCACCGTGACCATGCCGGTCACACCGCCGGCTCGGCGGTCGGCACGTACGAGGGCATGGCCGCCTCCAGGCAGAACCCGCCGTCCGGGGTGCCGCCGGCGCGCAGCGTGCCGTGCACCAGCTCGATGCGCTGCCGCAGGCTGGCGAGGCCGAGCCCGGAGCCGGTCTCGGCCAGCCCGGCGGCCCGCGGGGCGGTCGCCGCGGTGTTCCGCACGGACACCCGGACCTGCGACTCGTCATAGCTGACCTGGACCACCACCTGCGCGCCCGGCGCGTGCTTGCGCACGTTCGTCAGCGCCTCCCGCACGATCCGGTAGACAGTGCGCCCGACCACGGGGGAGGCCAGCGCGGGGTCGCCCCGCTCGGCAAGCTCGGCGGGCGTGCCCACGGCCGCCGACTCGGCGACCAGCTCGGCCAGGCCCGGCGCGGCGGGCGCCTGCTCATCCTCGGGGGCCGGGCGCAGGATGCCGACCAGGTCGCGCAGCTCGTCCAGTGCCTGGACGCCCGCGGCGCGCAGTTCCTCCGCCGCCCGCCGGGTGGCCCCGTCGGCCGCGGTGATGCCGAGCGCCCCCGCCTGCAGCACCATCAGGCTCACCCGGTGCGTCACCACATCGTGCATCTCGCCGGCCAGCCGGGCGCGTTCTTCGGCCCTGGCCTGCTCGGCGAGCAGGTACCGCTCGCGCTCGGCGCGCTCGGCCCGGTCCCGCAGCGCCTGGAGCATCTCGTGCCGGGCGCTGAAGTAGAGCGCAAGCAGCGGCCCGACCGCCGTCCGCAGCACGGCTATCGTCAGCACGCCCGCCGACGGCTCCCAGACCCGGGCCACGATGAGCGTCATCAGGCCCACGGCCGCGAACGCGGTACGCCGGTCCCTGCCGTAGTAGAACGGCCCGTAGGCGGCCAGGACGGTCCCGTACGGCGCCCACAAGGTCCCCGCGTGCGCCGGTGTCAGGGCCCCGCCCGGGGAGATCAGCAGCGAGATCGCCAGCGTGAACCCGGTCAGGATGGCGATGACAAGCATCGGCGCCCGGCGCCGGGCCACCAGTGACGCGTCCGCCAGGCCCTGCAGCACCAACATGGCCCAGGCGAGGTTGCCCGGGTGCGCCGGCCACCAGGACGTGCCCGCCAGCGTGAGCGCCGTGTCGAGCACCACGAAAAAGCAGGCGAGCGCCACGTCCAGTGGCACGGTCCGCGGCGGGGCGCAGGATCGGCTGCTCATGCCGCTCACGCTATGTCATCGGGTGCCCGCCACCCGGGGCCGCGAGACCTTCGGCGGGGGCAGAAACCTACTAAGGTCGCACGCCGCCGCGGCCGGGCATCCTTTCGGCGGGGCAGCACCAGACCCGCGGCCCTGCCCCGCCGCGCGCCCGCTGGCCTGCGATGGGGGACATGCAAAGCGAACCAGCGGTCCTCGCGGCCACACCCCAGCCAGGCCACTACGTCGTCGACCCGGACGGATCCCGCGTCACGTTCCGGACCCGGCACCTGTTCGGGCTCGCGCCGGTGAAAGGCAGCTTCGCCGTCCGCGGCGGCGCCGTCGACGTCGCCGACCCGCTCGGGGCGTCCGCCATCCACGCGGAAATCGAGGCCGCGAGCTTCCGCACGAACGGCGGCCCGCGCGACCGCGCCGTGCGGTCGTCCCGGTTCCTCGACCCCGCCAGGCACCCGGTGATGGTCTTCCGGTCGGACCGGATCGACGCCGGGGCCCAGATTCTGGCCGGGACGCTGACGGTGCGCGGCACGGCCCGGCCGGTCACGCTCGCCGTCACCCGGTGCGAGGTGTCCCGCGGAATCCTTCACCGTCCGTGCCACGGCCCGGATCGACAGGACCGAGTTCGGCATCACCGCGGCCCGCGGCCTGGCCGCCCGTTACCTCGACCTGACGCTGGAGGTCCAGTGCACCCGGAACTGACCGGCGCGGCACCGGCCGCCGCCGAACGGGACTCGCGGCACGCCATCACGGTGTCCGGGCTGCGCAAGAGCTACGGGGCGGTGCACGCCGTCCGCGACGTCAGCTTCCGCGTCCGGCACGGCGAGATCGTCGCCCTGCTCGGGCCGAACGGGGCGGGCAAGACCACGACGCTGGAGATCCTGGAGGGGTTCCGGTTCCGCGACGGCGGCGCGGTCGACGTGCTCGGCTGCGACCCCGGCGACCGGTCCACCGCCCGCGAGCTGCGCGAGCGGACCGGGCTGGTGCTGCAGGACATCGCGGTCGAGCCCTACCTGACGGTGCGCGAGACCGTCGCCCGCCAGGCCGGCTACTACCTGGCCCCCCGGCCGGTGCCCGAGGTGATCAGCCTGGTGGGCCTCGCGGGACTGGAGCGGCGCAAGGTCAGGGGGCTGTCCGGCGGCCAGAAACGCCGCCTGGACCTCGCCCTCGGCCTGATCGGCAACCCGGAGCTGCTGTACTTGGACGAGCCGACCACCGGGTTCGACCCGGTCGCGCGGCGCAGTGCCTGGGAACTGGTCCGTGAGCTGCGCACCGCGGGGACCACCATCCTGCTGACCACACACGACATGGCCGAGGCCCAGGCGCTCGCCGACCGGGTGGTGCTGCTCAACGGCGGTGCCGTCGTGGCCGAGGGGCCGCCCGCCGCCCTCGGCGGGCGCGAGGCGCACCAGGCGCGCATCACCTTCCGGCTGCCGCCCGGCTTCCCGGCCGCCGACCTTCCGCTGCCGGCCGGCCTGCACAACGGTGCGGTCGTGATCGAGACCGCCAGCCTGACCGAGGAACTGCACCGGCTGACCGGCTGGGCCCTGCGCCGTGACGTCACGCTGGCCGGGCTCACCGTGGACCGGCCCAGCCTGGAGGACATCTACCTGCAGCTGACCGGTGCCAGCACGCAGCCCGGAGTACGGGAGAGGAGCACCCGATGACCGCCGCCACCCTCGCCGGCCGGCCGCCGCGCCGCCGCAGCAGCCTGGGCCTGCTGGCCCACCAGGTCAGGTACGAGCAACTGTCGTTCTGGCGCAACCCGCAGAGCGCCGTGTTCACGTTCGCCTTCCCCGTCCTGTTCGTGATCATCATGGGTGCCCTGTTCGGCGGTGTGGCGAAGAGCTCGTACTTCGGCGGGCTGTCCGCACTGCAGTACTACGTCCCGACGATCGGCGCGCTGTCCGTGCTGGGTTCGTGTTACGGGCAGCTCGCGGTGGCGCTCGCAGCCAGGCGGCAGAACGGGATACTCAAGCGGGTCCGCGCCACGCCGCTCCCGGCCTGGGCTTACTTCACCGGGCTGCTCGCGCACTGCATCCTGGTGAGCCTGGTGGACCTCGCACTGATCGTCGGAGTGGGGCGGCTGTACGGCGTGCCGTTGCCGACGCAGTGGTTCGCGATCACGCTGACGCTGGTACTCGCTGCCGCCAGCTTCTGCGCGCTGGGGGTCGCGGTGGCATCGGTGATCTCGAACGCCGAGGCGGCCCCGGCCGTGGCGCAGTTCGTGCTGTTCCCGCTGCTGTTCCTGTCCGGCACGTACCTGCCGATCCACTCCGCGCTGCTCAACCGGATAACCGGCTGGCTTCCGGTCCGGCCGTTCAACGAGGCGCTGACCGGGCCGCTGTCCCGGCACACCGGCGCCGACTGGCGGCAACTGGCGATCCTGGCAGCCTGGGGCGCTGCCGGTGCCATCGTGGCGATCCGGCGCTTCCGCTGGAACCCGAGGCCGGAGTGAGCCGGACCTCGGCCCGGGCCAGCCGCAGTGGCGGCGGCCCGGGCCCGGCCGGCTCCGCCCGCCGCTAGCAGTGCGACATGGTGGGCGAGACGGGGAAGAAGCCGCACCGGACGGGAGTGCCGATCACCTCGTTCGCGCCGCCCAGGATGGCGTCGTTGTTGCCGCGGGCCGCGTTGTCCAGGCCGCCGCTGACCGACGCCGAGTTGCCCAGTGCGAGATTGCCGCGGCCGCCGCTCACCGAGGCGGCCTCGCCGGGCACCGTGTTGCTGCTGCCGCCGCTCGCGGTGGCGTAGAAGCCGCTGACAGTGTTGCTGATCCCGCCGTTGGCCGAGGCGGCGAAGCCGGTGGCAAGGTTGCCCGCGCCGCCGGCCACGGTGGCGTCGAAACCGCTCGCGGTGCTGGACCGGCCGCCGGGGATCGCGGCGAAGGGCCCCCTGATCTGGTTGAAGTCGCCGGCCACCAGGCCGCCGTAGGAGGCCCAGCCCTGGTTGTCCCCGGTGATCAGGTTGTGTGAGCCGTTGCGGGGATAGCCGCCGGTGTTGTCGGCGTACCCGATGATCAGGTTCCCAAGGCCGTTCAGCCGGGTCTCGATGCCGGTGCCGTTCACGACCTGGACGTTGACGCCCTTGAACAGCACGGTCTTCAGCCCGGAGGCCGAATCGCTGCCATGGCCGGCGATGATCAGCGTCGAGCCGTCGCGGGTGACACCGCCGAGCAGCGCGTTCAGGCCGCTGATCGTCGCCTCATCCTTGGTCAGGCGCTGCTGCAGGGCGCTGATCTGGCCCTGCAGCGCGGCCGGTGCGGCGCCCAGACCGTCATCCCCAGTACCACCCCCATGCCCGCGCCGGCGGACAACACCCAGAGCGGCCTGCTCATCACCGCCCGCCAGCCGCCGATTCCCTGTGCCCTGCCATCCGTCGCCTTGTTCGTGGGTGCCATTTCGAAGCCCTGCCTTTCTGGGCCGCCGTGGGGGCGCTGCCTGTGCCCCACGGTCGCTACACGAGCCGGCGCTGGCGGCAGTTCACCGCACCGGCGGGTGAGCTCCTGCGGCGGCCGGCCTTGCTTGACCCCGGGCGGCCCGGGGGGTCTGATAGGGCGTAGCCGGATCAGCCGGGAGGCGATGCACAGGTGCGTACCCGAGCCGGCGCGGCGGCCCTGGCCGGGGTGGCGCTGCTGGCCGTCGGCGCTGGCGCCCTCGCGCCGGCCGCGGCCACCACGATGACCTGGACCGTGAAACCGGGCGGTGCCGTGGCGGGGAAGGCGGGCATGGCCACGCTGCGGGATACCACGACCAACTCCGTCTTGAACTGCAAGTCCGCGACCATGACCGGCACGCTCAAGGCAGGCAGCGGACTGCCCGGCGCGGGCATCGGGTCGATCACCGCGGCGGCCTTCAGCTGTCCCACACCGACATTTGGCTTCAAGCTGGCCGCCCGCGGCCTGCCGTGGCGGCTGAGCCTCAGCGGCTACGACCGGCGCACCGGGGTGGCCCGCGGCACGGCCGGTCACCTGGAGCTCGCCCTCTCCGGCCCCGGCTGCAGCGCGGTGATCAACGGCACCGGCAGCGCCGCGGCCGACGGAGTGGTGGCGATCAGCTACGCCGACAAGACCGGCAAGCTGACGATCCTGCCGGCGGGCGGAAACCTGCACTGGTACCACGTCAAGGGCTGCGCCGGCCTTGTCGCCGATGCCGACAATGCCACGCTGACCACGGCCTACACCGTCTCTCCGCCCCAGTTCGTCACCAGCCCATAATCCCGATCGGTCCCGGGCGGCGTCGCCTGCCGCAGGAGGTGCCAGGCGTGGATTCCTTCGACGGCAAGCTCGCGGTGGTGACCGGGGGCGGCTCGGGCATGGGCCGCGAACTCGTCCGCCAGCTCGCGGCGCAAGGCTGCTCGGTCGCGGCGTGCGACCTGTACCCGGACACCATCGCCGCGACCGCCGCGATGGCCCAGGCGGAGGCGGCGCCCGGCGCCCGGGTCACCGGCCATGAGTGTGACGTCTCCGACGAGGCCCAGGTCCTGCGATTCCGCGATGAACTGCTGGAGCAGCACACCAGCGAGCACGTCGACCTGGTGTTCAGCAACGCGGGCATCGGCGGCGCCGGCAGTTTCGTCAACGACCCCCGGGACGCCTGGGAACGCACGTTCGCCGTCGACTGGTGGGGCGTCTACTACTGCGCCCGCGCGTTCCTGCCACTGCTCATCGCGAGCGGGGACGGCGTCCTGGTCAACACCAGCAGCGTGAACGGGTTCTGGGCGACCCTGGGCCCGGGCATGCCCAACAGCGCCTACAGCACCGCGAAGTTCGCGGTGAAGGGCTTCTCCGAGGCCCTCATCGAGGACCTGCGCAGCAACGCCCCGCAGGTCCGGGTGGTCGTGGTGATGCCCGGGCACGTGGGCACGGACATCATCGCCAATACCTTCCGGGCGCACGGCCTGCCGCAGCCGGAGCAGATGACCGACGCCCAGATCACCGAGCTGATCCCGCCGGAGGCGGCGCCCGGCGTGTCACCCGATGACCTGCGGAAGATGCTCGCGCAGATCAGCGCCGACTTCCGGGACAAGGCGCCGCTCAGCGCGGCCGGTGCGGCGGCGATCATCCTGGACGGGGTGCGCGCCGGGGCCTGGCGGATCCTGGTCGGCGAGGACGCCGAGAAGCTGGACGCGGCGGTGCGCGCCAAGCCCGAGTCAGCCTACGACTATGCCCAGCTGGCGGACATGCCGGGCATGCCGGAACAGGCGCCCGGCGACGGTGCTAGTGGCCCTGCAGGCTGATGTCGTAGACGCTGGCCTGGAAGGTGCCGGAGGAGTCGGCGGGCAGCCGGGTGAACCAGATCAGCACGTAGCGGCCGTGCGCCGGGCTCGTGAGGTGCAGCCGCACCGTGCCGCCCGCGCCGCTCGCGCGCGCGGCCACCGGCAGGCCGGCCATGGTGGGCGTGCTGCCGACGCGCAACTGCACGGTGGCACCGGTGGTGTTGCCGAGGTCGATCTGCGCGCCGGTGATCGTGACCGCCCGGCCCATCTTCAGCAGCAGGCCGGTGCCGGGGTAGAGGTTCCCGAAGCGGGGCGAGGAGTACCAGTCGGTGTGCCAGCCGGCCGAGTGCGGGCCGCCGAGGGCGAGGTGCGCGAGTCCCGGGTTGTCGCCGCCGTTCGGGCCGAACGCCGTGGTCTGGACCGGGGTAAGCGGCTGCGCGGCCGGCGCTGTCGGGCGGGCCCGCGGCGATGCGGACGGCGCCGCCCGGTGGCTGGCCTTCGCGGCCGGGCCGCCCCCGGCGCCATGGCGGGTCACCGCGTGCTTTCCCGCCGCCGACGGGTGCGCCGCGGGTGGCGGGCCCGCCAGCACATGAAGCGCCACGAAACCGAGTACCACCACCGCGAGCGCCAGGCCCACGAACACGGCCCAGCTCACCGTCCGCCGCGTGGGCGCGTACCTGGATCGCCTCCGGATTCCGGGGCTCGCGCGGGCGGGCCTTGCGCCGCACCGGCGGGCTCGCGGCGGTCACCCGGGACCAGGCCGTGGGCAGGTCGGGCAGCCGCCGCTGCGGGACGGTGGTTTCCAGCAGCTCTTCCAGGCTGACCGTGGCCATCGCGCCCGGTTCCCGGTGGCGCGTGTCGTACTCCTGGATCAGCGGCTCGGGGTCGGTCCCGACGGCCTTGGCGATGGCGCGGATGTGCCCCCGGGCGTAGAAATCGCCGCCGCACTCGGAGAAGTCGCCCGCCTCGATCTTCCTGATGATCGTTTCCCTGATGCGGGTCTGCCTGCTGACCTGGGCGAGGGACAGGCCTGCCTGCTGCCTCGCTTGCGCCAGAGTGTCGCCGATGGGCACGCCGCGCCTCCACTGCTCTGCCGCCGCACCCGCCGCCCCGGCCGGGGGGGCGAGGGTGGTCCCGCTACTTCCTTGCCCCCATGCCCGCCGTGGAACCGGCTTGCCCGCCCCGGATCTGCGTGCCCGGCACGGCCGCCGTCCAGCGGGCAGCTACTCCGGGATCACGCCGGCTTGATACCGCCCAGGGCGGCCAGGGTGGCGGTGACATACTCGGCCGCGCCGGCCTTGCCGATGCCGAGGCCGGTGAGCACGCCTGCGCCGTCCTCCAGTTCCAGCAGGGCGAGCAGGATGTGCTCGGTGCCGATGAAGTTATGGCCCATACGCAGTGCCTCGCGGAATGTGAGTTCCAGTGCCTTGCGTGCCTGCGGGTCGAACGGGATCACCGCGGGCACCTCGGCAGCCGGAGGCGGCAGCGCGGCGGTGACGGCCGCCCGGACCGAGTCCAAGGTCGCGCCCTGCGCGACGATCGCCGCCGCCCCGACTGCGCCTGGGTCGCTGAGCAGCCCGAGCACCAGGTGGCCCGGCAGGACCTGGTCGTGGCCCGCGGCACGGGCCTCGTTCTGCGCCGCCATCACGGCGTTCCTGGCCCGCAGGGTGAACCTGGTGAATCCCTGGCTGGCATCGAGGTCCGGGAACTGGCCGGGGTCCTTGGGCACGAAGCGCTTCTGCGCGGCCTGCTTGGTGACTCCCATGCTCCGGCCGATGTCGGTCCACGATGCGCCGGAGCGCCGCGCCTGGTCTACGAAGTGGCCGATCAGGTGGTCCGCCACGTCCCCGAGGTGGTCGGCGGCGAGGACGGCGTCGGTGAGCTGTTCGAGCGGGTCGGCGTGCACCTTCTTGATGACCTCGATGAGGTCGTCGAGCCGTACCTGGCCGGTCATGGGGGTGGGCTGCGTCATGGGTCAACTCTAGGTTGACGATAGTGATTTGGTCAACTCTGTGTTGACGCTTACCGGACGAAGACGCCGCCCGCGTACCGGGAGCGGCACAGCGGTAACCTTCGGGGTATCCGGGCCGGCCATGGCGGCCCGGGCACCGGCGAAAGGGGCCGGGCGGCGGCGGAACCGGGGCGGCTCCGCCTTCGATGACGAGGAGCACACCGGCATGAGCATCTTCCAGCGGGCGCACGACATACTCCAGGCCAAGGCCAACAAGGCGCTCGACGCCGCCGAGAAGCCTGACGAGATGCTCGACCTGTCCTACGAGCAGATGCTCGACCAGATCAACCAGGTCAAGCGGGGGCTGGTGTCGATCACCGCGTCCCGCAAGCAGATCGAGCTGCAGGAGCAGCAGCTCCAGCACACGGTGGACCACCTCACCGACCAGGCCAAGGCGGCGCTCGCCCAGGGCAAGGAGGATCTGGCCAGGGAGGCCCTGTCCCGCAAGACCGCCGCGCAGGCCCAGATCGACGGCATGGAGCCGCAGCGCCAGCAGCTCGGCGAGGAGCAGGAGAAGCTGGAGCACACCCTCGCGACGCTGCAGCAGCGGGTGAACACCTTCCGCACCCAGAAGGAGGTGCTGAAGGCCCAGTACAGCGCGGCGCAGGCGCAGAGCTCGATCGGCGAGACCGCCACGGGCATCTCCAAGTCCTTCGGCGACACCGGCGCGGACATCCAGCGGGCCCAGGACAAGATCGCCACGATGCAGGCCCACGCGGACGCCGTGGACGAGCTGCTGCAGGCCGGCGTGCTCGAAGACGTCGGCGGCGGAGGCACGGACGACATCCAGAAGGAGCTGGACGAGGCCGGGACGAGCGCGCAGGTGGATTCCGAGCTCGCCGCGCTCAAGGCACAGATCGCGGGATCGGCGCCGCCGCCGGAGATCACCGCGGGCTGAGTGCCGCCCGTGCCCGCCCATCCCGCCCGCCGCCTGTGGGCGGCCCTGGAAACGCTGCACGACGTCACCTACTTCGCCCCGGAGGTCCGGCCCGCCGGGATGGCCCAGGGCCTCAAGGGCTTCTGGATGACCTACTTCGCCTGGCGCGCGGCGCCGCTCGGGCCGGTTCCGGCCGCCCCGGTCGTGGCCATGTTCGCCGGGTTCCACCCGGGCACGGTCGCCCGGGCGCTGCCCGAGGCGTGGTCGCGCACCACGCCGCAGGCGTGCCTGGCGGCGCGCGCCGCGGTCAGCGCCGCGGCGCTGCGGGACGTGGGCGCCGACCCGGAGGCCTGCGGGCGGGCGGCCGCGATGCTGGCCCCGGTGGCCGCCGCCGCGGATTCCAACGGGGCGGCCGCTGGGCGCGGCCAACGCCGCGCTGGAACTGCCCGGTGATCCGCTGGGCAGGCTCTGGCAGCTGGCCACCACGCTGCGCGAGCACCGCGGCGACGGGCACGTCGCGGCGCTGGTCACCGAGGGCATCACCGGGCTGCAGGCGCACCTGCTGCAGTCCGCGTCCGGCCACATCCCGCAGGCCGTGCTGCAGCGGGCGCGCACCGGCTGGACCGACGCCGACTGGGCGGGCGCGGCGGACGCGCTGCGCGGCCGTGGGCTGCTGACCGCCGGGCCCGGCCTCGCACTCACCCCGGCCGGCCACACCGTGCTGGGCACGGTCGAGGCGCGCACCGACGAGCGGGCCTGGAGCGGCGGGCTGTCGGCGCTCGGCGAGGACGGCGCCGGGGAGCTGCTGGCCCTGCTGCGGCCCTCGGTGCGCGCGGTGGCCGCGTCCGGGATGCTGCCGGAGATCAGCCCGACCGGGCTGGCCAGCTCCGAGTACAGCTAGCCGCCCGGGCGCTGCGGCTAGGTGGCCTTGTCGCGCACCGACTCACGGACCCCGCGCACCGTGACCAGCACCAGCCCGGCCGCGAATACCAGCCCGGCGCACACTGCCCCGCCCACGTCGTGCGGTGGCCTGCCCGCCCAGATCCACGGCGTTGTCGCGCCTCCGGCCAGCGCGGTCTCGGTGAGCACCAGGTAGGCCATGGGCCCGGTCCAGGCCAGAATCCCGCCGAGCACGACGGCACACAGCAGGCCGGTGCCGGTGATCCCGGCGACGTTGCGGGCCATGGCCGCGAACCCGCCGGGCAGTTCGCCTCCGGTGGAGCCGGCGGCCAGGGCGCCGATCGCCGCCGCGGTCAGCGCCACGGCCGCGCCCAGCCGCAGGAACGGCAGCCACCGGCCGGTGGCCCGCTCCGGCTCGCCGAACGGGCCGTAGGTGGTCACGGCGATGACCGCGGCGGCCCCGGCCTCGATGACCAGCGGGATGACGATCGCCGCGGCGGGGCCGCCGGACACATTCCAATGCCAGCGCAGCGCCACCCAGAGCACCGCGCCGAACCCGGCCAGCAGGCCCGCCGCCGCCGGGACGCGCCGGCTGAGCAGGTACAGCCATGCCAGGCGCAGCCCGGCCTGGCCCGGGCCGGCCACCGGGGCGGGGGCGGCCCCTGGTGCCGGCCGGTGTATCCCGGCGGTGGTCATGGCAGCTGGCCCGGGGTGAGCTGGCCGGCCCGCAGCGCGGCCAGGTGGCCGGCGAGCCAGGCGTGCCGGGCAGCGGCCGGCAGCGCGGCGAACCGCCCGGCGGCGGCGGCGATCGGCGCCGGATACCTGGCGGCAACGTTCGGGTTCGCGAACGGCAGGGGCCACGGGGTGGCGCCCAGTGCGTTCGGCTGTGCGGCCAGCGGAATCCCGGCATGCTGCAGCAGGGCCGCCTGGACGGCCTGCTGCGCCGGGTTGCCGGGGGAGCCGCCGGTCGTGACGAGCGCGTGCACGAACTCCACCTTGAGCTGGCTGATGAACGAGGCGGAGACCTCCCCGAACGAGCCCGGCAGCGCGATAGCGCCCACGGGCATGTAGAGCACCGGCGGGCTGCCGCCGAGCGTGAAGATCTGGCCCACGCTGCCGGCCCGGCGATCGTCGGCCCGGGCGTGAACACCGCGGCGACCTGCCTGGCCCGGACCGGAGCCCAAGGCAGCCCGCTGACCTGGCCGATCACCGGGCGCAGGGCGGCCGTCACGTCAGCCAGGTACGGCCGGTAGGCCGGCTGCAAACAGACCGGGATACCGGGATGGCTGCATACCGGCGTGTAGGGGATCGGCCGGTCGCTGGCCGCGTCGTGCAGCGCCGGGATGACCGTGCCGTAGGGCCCCAGCTGAGCGGTGGCCGCCAGGGCGATCGCGGCCACGGCCGCCGCCGCCCCGGTCACGGTGATCACCGCGGCGGAGCGCCGCAGCCGCGGCCCGCCCGCGCCCGCCGGTAGCCCGAGCAGGCCCACCGCCACCACTGCCACCCCGGCGGCGAAGATCACCCGGTCGATCGGGAGGTCCGGCAGGAACTGGTAGAAGATCCCGGCGTCCTGCCCGAAGTTGCTGTTCGACATGGTCGGCAGGATCAGCGCCCACCCGCCGAAGGCGCTGAACCCGATCCGCGACGAGGTCCCGATCGCGAAAAGACTGCCGAAGGAGGCTACGGGCGCGATGAACCGGCCGGGGAAGAAGGCGCCGAGGGCGAAGCCCGCGGAGGCGAAGGCGGCCACACCCACGGCATCGACCGCGACCGGCCACCACGGCGGGCCGCCCCAGGCGATGGACCGGCCGAGGAGATACAGCGTCACCGCCATGAACACCAGGTAGGCCCCCACCGCCCAGACGACGGTCGCGGCCCAGGTGGCCAGCTGGGCCTCCCAGCGTGGCCGGACCGTCGCCGTCACCAGGTCGCCCATGCCGCGGCGGCCGTCCCGCGAGCCCATCCAGGCGGCCACGCCGGCCACGAACGGGGCGAAGTCAAGCAGGGCATGGCCCTGCCCCAGGATGTAGAACAGGCGCACCACCCACAACGGCGACAGGGTCACCGCGATGCGGTAGGAGTCGAACCAGAACAGCACCGCGATCAGCGGCAGGACCACCGGCATCGCGTTGTGCCGCAGTTCCACCCAGAGCAGCCGCGCCAGGTTCCGCGGGACCACCCGCGGCGCCGGGGCCGGCGCGGGCCGGGCCGGCAGGCTGGTGACCGTCATGACCGCGCCGCCGCCAGTACCGCGCTGTACCCGCGCTCCAGCGGCGCGTCGCCGACGCTGTGCCCCTCGCCACGGGCGATCAGCTCGCCCGGCGTGCCATGAAACACGATCCGCCCGGCGTCCATCAGCGTGACCTCGGTGCACGCGGCGGCGACGTCCTCGACCAGGTGCGTGCTGACGATCACCGTGGCGCGCTGGCCGAACTCACGCAGCAGCGTGCGGAACGCCACCCGCTGCTCGGGGTCCAGCCCGGCGGTCGGCTCGTCGAGCAGCAGCAGCTCCGGTTCGTTGACGATCGCCTGCGCGATCCCGGCCCGCCGCAGCATCCCGCCGGACAGGGTGCGCAGCTTGGCCCGGGCCCTGTCACCGAGGCCCACATGCTCGATCGCGGCCGCCACGGCCCGCGGCACCTGCCGGGGCGGCATGTCCTTGAGCAGCGCGAAATACTCCACGAAGTCGGCCACCGTGAAGCCCGGGTAATAGCCGAGGTTCTGCGGCAGGTAGCCAGCCGGCGCCGGATCTCCCGGCGCGGGCCGTAGGCACCGGGATCGCGGCCGAGCAGGCGCAGGGTGCCCGATGTCGGCGGCAGCACGGTGGCCATCATCCGCAGCAGCGAGGTCTTGCCCGCCCCGTTCGGGCCCAGCAGCCCGAACACGCCCGGGCCGGCCTCCAGGCTCACGCCCGCCACGGCCCGGGTGTGGCCGAACTTCCGGGTCAGCTCGGTGAGCTCGACGTTCATGAGGTTCCTCTCGGGATCCGGGTCGCGAACAGCACGACCGCACCGCAGCACACCGCGAACGCCAGATAGGGGAGGATGAAGAAGGAGTCGGTGATCGCGGCGGTGAACCGCCCCTCGGCGGCCTGGCCGGCCAGGATCGCGATCACCCAGCCGGCCAAGCCCGCCGCCACGCCCACGTTCGGCGACCGGGTGACCGTCGCCGCGGCCAGCGCCAGCGCGCAGACCGCCGTCATGGGCACCAGCCAGCCGAACGTGACCGCGGCCGCGGCCCCCGACGCGGCCGAGGCGGCCAGCCCGAGCGCCGCGTTCAGCCCGAACACCGCCAGCGCGCGGACCAGCAGCACCATCCGGTCGCTGACCGCCATGCTCTGGGACAGCTCCCAGGCCGGGTCGATGCCCGGCCCGTAGGCGTAGGCGATGCCCGCGCGCCGCGACCGCCGGCGCGAGCAGAGCCACCCACGGTGTCCCCGTCCCCAGCGTGACGCCGACCCCGGCGACCAGTATCACGATCCGGTGGCGATCACCCAGCCGAGCAGCAGCGACGGGGTGGTCACCAGGGCCCGGGCCAGGCCCGGCGAGCGCAGCAGCCGGCTGGCTGCCCGCTCGGCCGGCCCGGGCCGGCGCCGCCACACCTGCGCGGCCACCCCGAGCCACACCCGGTCCAGGTCGACATCGCCCGGTGCCGGGCTCGCCTCCCGGTACCCGCCCATCGGCTCGTCCCAACCGGTCATCGCCCGCCTCCCTCCTGTACCGGCTCGTGCCGCCGCAGGGCCGCGCGCATCAGCCGCCGGGCCCGGTGCGCACGGCTCTTCACCGTGCCCTCCGAGACGCCCATCAGCTCGGCCACCTCGGCCACGCGCCTGTCCTCGACGTACATCAGCCGCCAGGTCTCGCGCGCCGGGCCGCCCTCCGGGCCCAGCGCGCTCACCGCCCTGGCCAGGTCGGCCCGGGACAGCGCCGCCTCGGCCGGGTCGCCCGGGTGCCGGCCGTCCGCGGCGAGCAGGGCGGGCAGCAGCAGCTCGGCCGGCCCGCGGCGGCGCAGCCACAGCGCCGCCTGCCGCCGGGCGATGCCCCACAGCCAGCCGCCCGCCGACTCCCTGTGGCCGGTAGCGCCGGCCGCGCCGCGCCAGACCGCGAGGAACGTCTCCTGCAGCACGTCCTCGACCTCGGCGGCAGGCAGCACGCCGCGCAGCCGGGCAGCCAGCCACGGCGCGTGCCGGGAGAACAGCTCCCGCAGCGCGGTGTCGTCGCCGCCGGCCACGGCAGCGATCAGCGCGTCGTCGTCCATCGCTTCTCTATTGCGCCCTGGCGGCAACCGGTTCGCCCTGGTGGCAAATTTTCTTCCGGGTCACCCTGTCACGGTAAACGACCAGCGCTCAGCGCTGCGGTTCCCGCCGCGGCCGCACCGGATGGGGCTGCGCCGGCCGGGCGGGCCCGGTCGATGAGCAGTGCGGCCAGCAGCACCATCCCGGTGCCGACAGCCGTGCCGGCCACGATGTCGGTGAAGTAGTGGTAGCCCAGCGCCACCATGGCGATGGGCACCACCGCGGCGACGAGCACGGCGCCGGCCAGCAGCAGCAGCCGGACGGAACCGGGCAGGCGCGGGTGCGGCGGGTTGGCGAGCAGCACCGCGCAGGTACCCGCCAGCGCGAACATGGCGGCGGCATGCCCGCTGGGGAAGCTGGGGTACCCGCTGATGCTCCGGCCGACGAGGGGCTTGAGACCGAACTCGGTCAGCGCCACCGCGGCGGGCACGGCCAGTCCGGCGAGCACGGCACCGCGCCACCGCCGCGCCACCAGGCAGGCCAGCACCAGCGCGGCCGTCAGTACGGCCACCGAGGCCAGGCCGCCCAGCAAGTCGAGCAGGTGCAGCAGCCCGTGGAACCGGTCCAGGCCGCTGCGGAGCCTGGCGTCCACGGCCGCGTCCAGCCGGTCGGCGCGCGACTGGTGCGCAAACGCCAGCGCGAGCGCGGCCGTCACCACGGCGCACCCGGCCAGCAGCGCGGCGGCAGGCCGCCGCATGCCCGGGGCAAGCAGCGGCCGCGGCGCCGGACCGCGCCGCCGCGGCTGGATCCCCGATGGCATCCGACCAGCTTATGAAGCCGCGGCTACTGCCCACGCCGAGCCGGGTGAGCCAGCCGCGGAGTGCTGAGGCGCCCGTCAGCGCCGCGGCCCGGTTACAGCCCGCTGGGCCAGGTGATGTGCTGCGGGGCGACCAGGGGAGCGCCGACCTCAAGCTGGATCTGGGCGTGCTTGAGGAGCGGGATATCGCGGGGGCTGCCGAGGTACACCTTGCCGTTGAGGATGGCCGTGACGTGGCCCTTGGCCGGGCCGACCTGGTCCTGGCTGAGCGGCTGGCCCCACTCGTCGAAGAAATTGCCCAGCGTGTAGGTGCGGTGGACCGGCGACTCGGTGTGGATGATGCCGTCGGCGGCGTGGGTGTGCAGCCAGTAGAAGCAGGTCCCGTTGTCGATGAACGGGCCCTGCGGGGTGCTCTGTGCCTGGGCGCCGGGAATGCCGATGCCGGCCGGCACCTGCCGGGGCAGCCCCGTTCACGAACAGGGTCAGGTGCGCATGGATGTGGAACAGCACCTGCTCGCTGGTGTCGCAGCCGATGCCGTCCACCTTCTGGCCGGTGGCCTTGGTCGCGGTACCGGTCAGCGGGGCGGCGGCCGGGATCGGCACGCCCTCCGGCCCGCCCGGCCCAGGAGCTGGGGCCGGCTTGAGCGAGCCCAGCGTGCTCAGCGCGGCGAGTTTCAGCGCGGGTGTGCCACCGGCTCCGGTGCTGCTGCTCGACGATCCGCCGGAGGCAGCCGCGATCGTGATGCCGATCGCCGCGGCGATCACGACCGCCGCCCCGCCCGCGGCGGCAAGCCAGCGGCGCTGCCCGCGGCGCCGTGCTTCGGCCGCCCGCGCCTGCGCGATCTTTTCGCGCGCCTGTTGCTGCCTGTTCCTGCTGCCTTTGGACACGGCACCGTCCCCTGGTCGGACCGCCTGCCGGCGGGCGGGACGCCACCCGGCCGCACGCACGGCACCCCCGCTAACTACTGTCTACGTACGTAGACAGTAGCATGGTCCCGGTAGTACTGGAGACCGGCGGCCAGCGCCTAGGCTGGCTGCCACGGGAGGCGGCATGCGCGGGTTCGGCGACCTGGAGTCGGTGATCATGCACAAGGTGTGGGATCACGACGGCCCGGTGACCGTGCGCGAACTGCTCGGCGAACTGCAGCACGAGCGGTCCATCGCGTACACCACGGTGATGAGCACGATGGACAACCTGCACCGGAAGGGCTGGCTCGCCCGGGAGAAGGACGGCAAGGCCTACCGGTACACCGCGACCGCCAGCCGCGCGGAGTACAGCGCCAGGCTGATGCGCGAGGCGCTGGACGGCGGCGGGGACACCGAGGTGGTGCTCAGCCACTTCGTCGCCCAGATGGGCGGCGAGGAGTCCCAGGTACTGCGGACCGTGATCCGGCGGCTGACCGGCGGGCGGCCCTGATGGGCGCGGCGCTGCTGGTCTTCGGGTATGCGCTCGCGGTGGCGTGGTCGGTGCCGGTGCTGCTTGCCCGGCTCACCAGGCACGGGGTCAGCGCCCGGCTCGGGCTGGCAGCCTGGCTCACCGCCATGGCCAGCGTGCTGGCCAGCGCCGGGGCGGCGGTGGCGCTGCTGGTCGGCGCGGCGGTCGCGGGCTGGTCCCGGCTGGCGGAAGCCGTGTGCCGCTCGGTCACCGGGCGGGCGTGCACCCCGGTGGTGTACCGCGGTGCGGTCTTCGAGGTGCCGCTGGGCATCGCCGCGCTCGCGGCCGCGCTGACCGCGATCGTGCTGGCCTGGCGGTACGGCCGTGGCATGCGGCGGGCCGGGCAGCGGGCCCGCGCCCACGCGGCGGCGGCCAGGATCACCGGCCGGTGGCTGCCGGTGAAGGGGGACGGTAAGGCGAGCCCGGGTAGGGGGTGCCACCGTGGTGCTGGACGCCCCGCAGCCGGCCGCCTACTGCGTGCCCGGCAGACCCGCCGCCATCGTGCTCACCAGCGGGGCTCTCGCCGTGCTCGACCGGGCCCAGCTCGGGGCCGTGCTCGCGCACGAGCGGGCGCACCTGGCCGGGCGCCATCACCTGCTCATCTCGCTGAGCCGGGGACTGGCCGCCAGCTTCCCCCGCGTGCCGCTGTTCACCCGCGGGCCCGCCGAGGTGGCCCGGCTCGCGGAGATGTGCGCTGACGACACGGCGGCCCGCCGCACCGGCCGGCCTGCCCTGCTCTCGGCACTGCTGGCGATGGGCACCGGCATGGCCGTCCCAGCCGCCGCCCTGGCGGCCACGGCCGGCCCGGTCACCGCGCGGGTGCACCGGCTGCTCCACCCGCCCCGGCGCGGCCGTCACGCCCGCTATGCGGCGGCGCTGGCCGGCCTGACGATCCTGCTGGCCTCGGTGTCCGGCCTGGTCACGGCGTTCGCCGGCCCGATCGCCGGGCACCTCCTCCCGTTCGGCTGACCGGCTCAGGCCGTCACGCCGAGCAGGTAGTCCGCAAGGGCGGCAGGCTGCGACAGCGCGATGAGGTGGCCACCGGGCAGCAGGTCCGCCCGGTGCCGAGCCGGTCGGCGGCGAGCTTCTGCTGGAAACCCGCCGGGAAGAACCGGTCGCCGGAGCCGGCCACGGCATGGACCGGGACGGGCGGCCACGTGGTGAAGTCGCATGCCGACCCGAATACGACGTCCGCCTCGGGCCGCTGATAGGGCTCCGCCGGCCGCAGCAACCTCCGGCGGCACATCGTGCAGGAAATAGGTGGCCAGGTCGAACTCGGTGGCATAGCCGCCGCGGCGCGCCGCGGCGAGGCGTGCCCGCTCCCACCCGGTGTTGTCCCACCACGCGCCGGGCGTCTCGCCGGGCACCGGGATCATCGCGTTGACGAGGACCAGGCCGCGCACCGGGGCCAGCGCGGCGGCCAGCGGCGCGGTGAACCCGCCGAGCGACTGCGCGACCAGCACCACGTCCTGGCGGCCGGCGATGGCGGCGGCCGTCAGACGGGCGTAGTCGGGCAGGCCCGCCGTCTCGTCGTCGCCGGGCAGGTCCACGGCGGCCGCATCGTGGCCCGCCGCGCGCAGCAGCGGAACGACGCGGTGCCAGTACCAGGCGCTCCCGCCCGCCCCGGGGACGAGCACGAACGAGGTCACGTCAGAGCCCGAGCGCCGGTGCCAGTTCGGCGTAACCGGGCAGCGGGTCGGCGCCGTCTTCGGTGATGAGCTGGAGGCACACGTGGTCGGCGCCGGCGTCGAGGTGGCGGGTGAGCTGCGCGGCGATCTCGGCGGGACCGCCGTGCGCGACCAATGCGTCGATCAGCGCGTCGCTGCCGCCCGCGGCCAGGTCCGCCTCGGCCCAGCCCAGGCGGCGCAGGTTGCTGGTGTAGTTGACCAGCCCGAGGTAGGGGGTGCGCACCCGGGCCCGGCCCAGGGCGCGGGCCCGGGCCGGGTCGGTGTCCAGCACCACCTTGTGCTCCGGCGCGAGCAGTGGCCCCGGGCCGAGCAGGGCGCGCGCCTGCGCGGTGTGCTCGGGCGGCACGAGGTAGGGGATGGCGCCCGCGGTCCGGTCCCTGGCGAGGCGGAGCACCCGGGGCCCAAGGGCGGCCAGCACCAGGCCGTCCCGCGGGACCCCGGCGTCGCGGAGCACGTCCACGTAACCGGACAGGGTCTGGAACGGCCTGGCGTATTGCTGTGTCGCCTCGCGGTGGCCCGCCCCCACGCCCAGCACGAACCGGCCGGGGTACCGGCGCTGCACCCGCGCGAACGACTCGGCCACGTCGGCGCCTGGTCCTTCCACATGTTCACGATGCTGGTGGCCAGCGTCAGCGTGGCCGTCGCCGCCAGCAGCTTTCCACCTGGGCCAGGTCACCGTCCGGCGACCCGCCCAGCCACAGCGTGCCGAAGCCGAGCCGTTCGATGCCCGCGGCGAGTTCCGGAGTCACCAGGCTCGCGCTGCGCCAGATCCCGAACCGCCCGATCTCCGCGCGTCCCGTCATGCGGCCAATGTTAGTGACGGTGCGCCGCGCGGTGCTGGTGCGGCGGGGTCACCGACCCCGGCGGCGGGATGGTGCCCGGCCCGGAGGTGCTGCAGGCGAGCGCGCCCGGGTCAACCGCGAGCAGCGGCTCGGCCAGCGCCGGCGGGGCCAGGAACGCCGGGTGCCGCAGGTCCAGCATGTCCAGCATGTTGTTGGCGTTGGCATCCCGGTAGGTCAGCGCCGGCAGGTTCCACTTGGCCTCCACCAGCGCGCAGACGCTGGTGTGGTCGAACACCCGGTGCGACACGTAGTGCGGGCGGGACCAGGGGGAGACCACCGCGCACGGGACCCGGAAGCCGTACTGGTGGAAGCCGTTGTAGGCGGACTGGCCGCCGGCACCGCCCGGCGGGATGTTGTCCGGCGCGATCGCGGGCGGCGGCGGCACGTGGTCGAAGTAGCCGCCGTGCTCGTCGTAGTTCCAGATCAGCAGCGTCTTCCCCCACCGGGGGCCGGTAATGACCGCGTTGATGACCTGTGCGGCGAACTGCTCCCCGGCCGCGATGTTCTGTGGGTTCTCCTCGGACTGGTTCTGGTAGTTGGGCTCGACCAGGCAGAACCCGGGCAGCGTGCCCGCGGCCGCGTCGGTGAAGAACTGGGCGATCGGGAGGACCTTGGTGCCGTGGTTCTTGATGTAGAGCTCCGGGTACAGCAGCACGGTCGGCAGCGTGGTGTAGTAGTCCCGCCAGTGTCACCCTGCGCATCGAGCTTGTCAAAGATCGTCCCGTTCGCCGGGTAGTCGTCTCGTTCGGGCAGGGTGTCGTTCACCTGCCCGATCGAGGTCGCCGAGATCAGGTAGCGCCGGTTCGGGTCGGTCTGGCCGAGCACCGAGCAGAAGTAGCGGTCGGCGATCGGGAACACCTGTGCCAGCGAGTAGTAGAACGGCTGGTCGGCCCGTGCCAGTAGCCCATCGAGACCGGGCCGCTGCCCGATTCCACGAAGCCGTCATTGTGGCCGTGGCTGAACTGGATGTGGCTGTTCAGCCAGTCCTGGGCGGGCTCCCGCTGAGCTGGCAGGTGGTTGGCATGTGGAAGGCGTGCTGCAGGTCGCCGTTGGCGTAGGGGTTGGTGGCGGTGGGCAGGCCGTCCGGCCGAGCCGGAAGCCGTCGGCACCACGCCGGTTCAGCATGCCGAGCCGGTTGTCGTAGGAGTGGTTCTCCATCATCAGCACGACGATGTGCTCGATCTGCGGGATCGTGTCGGTGCCCGCGGGCAGGTGCGGGTACGGCAGCGAGTTCGGTTTGCGCAGGTGATGGTGGCGTCCCCGGTTGCCGGGTGCCGCGCGCCATCCCGCCACGCCCGCCACGGCACCGGCGGCCAGCCCGGCCTTGAGCAGCCCGCGCCTGGTCGGGCCGGCGCCCGGCTCCGCGGTGCCGCAGGCTGAGTTGCTCTGCTCGTCGCTCATGGTGCCCTCCTGGCCCGGGGACAGTGCCATCTCCCGCAGCGTGCCAGACCCCAGGGGCGGTGGAAAGACCGGGAGATGAACGGCGAATCACGCCGCGGAATCGGCCCGGATACCCCCGGGCGGCCCGCTGGTGCAACCAGCCAGCCGGAAAACCCAGGTGGCTGGGTAATCCCGCCGGGCAGGCAACGCCGCGCGGTGCCGGGACGTCCTGAAGTGTTGCCCGCGCGCACCGGCGCGCGGGCGCCAGGAGGCCATATGCGACACCCGCGATGGAAGCAACAGCGGTGCGTGCTGGCGGTGGCGGGCCTCGCCGTCGCCGCACTCGCCGTGCCCGGCCTGCCCGCCCCCGGCGCCGCCGGGGCTGCCGCGCCGGCCGGCCCGCAACTACGGCTGATCGCCGCCCAGCGCAGCATCACCCTGGACAGCTTCGGCGGCCAGGTGTTCCTGGACCCGGGCATGTGGCTGGCGGCGGTGGGGTCGCCGCTGCAGTTCGACGTGCAGCGGGCCGGCTACACCAAGCCGGTCACGATCACGCAGATCATCTACCCGCACTCGGGCGGTACCGTGCGGCGGCCGCTGCCCGCGAGCGTGATCAACGGCTTCAACTACGGCCTGACCAAGTTCCTCACGCTGACCGTCCGGAACTCCGCGGGCAAGGTGGCTGCGGCGGAGACGATCCCCTTCTGCCCGGACTCTTACGACCCGGAACGGACAGGCCCGGGCAGCCCGCAGACCAGCCCGTACCCGCAGCAGTGCGCGACGGACCCGTTCCCGCTGAGCATGGTGTGGGGGGTGCAGCGAGGCTGGGCCACCGACCCGGCCGAGACCCAGTTCCCCGGCCATCAGGTCAAGCTCCCGCTTGGCGTGTACCGGGTGACCGGGACCATCACCGCGCAGTACACCAGGCTGTTCCACATCCCGGCCCGCGACGCCACCGCCATCGTCAAGGTAACCGTGGTCAAGGGCCCGAAATGCTGCCCGGTTCCCGGCTGCTGCCTTCCGGGCCGGCCGGGCGGCCCGCGCGGGCACGGAGCCCCGCGGGCCCCGGCCAGCGTCCCGGTACTGCAGAACCCGCCGCCGTCCGCCCTGCCTGACCTGGTGGCGCTGCCGGCCTGGCAGATCAGGGTGAGCCACCCGCGCAAGCAGGCCCGCGACTACCTGAACTTCGGGGCCACGGTGTGGGTCGGCGGCAACGGGCCGCTCGACGTCGAGGGCTTCCGGTCGCACGCCTCGCCGATCATGAAGGCCTACCAGTACTTCTGGAGCGGGGGCAAGGTCATCGGCCGGGTGCGGGCCGGCACGATGGGATTCGACAGCAAGAAGGGCCACAACCACTGGCACTTCGAGCAGTTCGCCAGGTACGCGCTGCTCAACTCGGCCAAGTCGGTCGCGGTGCGCAGCCACAAGGTGGGGTTCTGCATCGCCCCCTCGGACGCGGTGGACCTGCTGGCGCCGCACGCGGTCTGGCAGCCGGCGTCGGTCGGGCTGACGGGTGCCTGCGGCAGCCCGACCGCGCTATGGGTGGCCGAAGAGATGCCGGTCGGCTGGGGCGACACCTACATCCAGTCGATCGCGGGCCAGAACTTCGACATCACCAAGGTGCCCAACGGGACCTACTACATCGAGGTGTCCGCCAACCCGGAGAGAGTCCTGCACGAGACCACCACCAGCAACGACGTCTCGCTGCGCAAGATCATCCTCGGCGGCACCCCGGGCCACCGCACGGTGCGGGTACCGGCCTGGCATGGCATCGACCCGGAGCCCTAACCGCACGGGGGCGCGGGGCGGCCGGTGGCGCTGCCCGCCGCCCCTCCCCGCGCCCGGCCCGCCCCACGGTGCGGGCGGCCGTGGCCACCGGTCCGGTAAGGTGTGCGCCACTACCGGAAGGGGTGTGGGTGACCGGCCCGGCACAGCGGCACGAACCCGAGGTCACGGCTGCGCCGCGGACCGTGTGTCCCGGCCCGCGGCCGGGACTGCGGGCCGCTGGCCGGCCCGGCGGCGGCGCGGCCACCGCACGATGACCGGGACCGTGACGCCGGGCAGCGGCGCCGGCGGGTGGCAGGCCGTCACCGCCACCGAGCGCGGCGCGGCGCACCGCGGCGCGGGCCTGCCCAACCAGGACGCGGTCGAGGTCGCCCCGCTCGGCACGGGCGGCATGGTGGCGGCCGTCGCGGACGGGCACGGGCACAGCAGGCACTTCCGCAGCGCCCGCGGGGCGCAGCTGGCGGTGTCCATCGCCTGCCAGGCCGCCCGCGACCTGGCCGGTGCCCCGGGTGGCCTGCCCGCCGCCGCCGAGGCCGCCGCGGAACTGCGCCGCGTCCTGGTGCCGGCCGTCGTCGGCCAGTGGCGCGAGGCGGTAACCCGCGACGTGGCCGCGGACCCGTTCGCCAGCGCCGAGGAGGCGGTCCGCCGGGGCGACGACGTCACCATTCCGTACGGCACGACCCTGCTCGTGGCCATCGGCGCGGCGGACCGGCTGCTGCTGGCCCAGATCGGCGACGGCGACATCGTCTGCATCCGCCGGGACGGCACGGCGCTGTCGGCGGTACCCGGCGACCCGCTGCTCGACGGCCGTCACACCACGAGCCTGTGCTCGGTCGGCGCCGCGGACTCGTTCCGCGTCGCCGCGGCCGACCTGGCGAGCACGCCCCTGCTCGGGGTGCTGCTGGCCACGGACGGGTACAGCAACGCCCAGGTGGCGCAGGTCTGGGAGAGCGTGGTGAGCGCCGGGCTCGCCGGACTGATCACGGCCGGTCCGCTGTCCGCGCTGGCCAGCGAGCTGGCGGCGCAGGCCGGCCAGTGCGCCTCGGTGGACGGCAGCGCCGACGACACCACCCTCGCACTGCTGCTTACTCCCGGCGCCGCGCAGCACGGCCAGGCCGAACCTGCTCCGCCCGGGCAAGGATGACCAGGCAGTCAGCGGCGAGCGCCGCGCGGTGCGGCGCCCGCCAGGGAAGGCACGAACGGTGAACGAGCTTCAGGTCAGCTGCGACGGCCAGCGGTACCGCTTCGAGCAGGACCAGACCGTCAGGATCGGCCGCAGCTCGGACAACGACGTCGTGGTCAGCGATCCGACGGTGTCCCGGCAGCATGCCCGGATGGCGTGGAGCCCGGACGGGTGGCTGTACGAGGGCCTGGGCCGGGCCGGCACGTTCCTGCGCGGCAACGCGGTCACCAGCCTGCTGGTGGCCGAGCCGGTCGAGCTGTCACTCGCCTCGCCACACGGCCCGGTGGTCCGGCTGGAGCCGTCCCGGCCCGCCAGCCCGGCAGTGCCGCCCACCGCCAGCCCGGTGGTGCCTCGCGCCGCCAGCCCGGTGGTGCCCCCGGCGGCCGCCGGTCCGCTGCCGCCCGCCGCGGCCGGCGGCCCGGCCGCGCCGGCGCCCCCCGCGGGCTGGGGGGCTGGTGCGCCGCCCCCGGCCACGGGCCAGGCCGGTCCCTACCCGACCTCGGCGATGCCGCGCGGCCCGGTTCCCGCGCGGCTCGGCGCGGCGGCCGAGGCCAGGGACGAGCTGGCCTCGGCGGTCCAGATCCTGGTCCCGGTCCGGAGCTGGCTGACCGACCCCGGGTGGCGGCAGGGGCTGCGGCTGCTGGTCATCGCGTATGCGCTGCTCCCGCTGATCTTCCTGGCGCTGTTCGCCTCGTCGGGGAACCTGACCACGCCCGGCTGGGCGTACAGCCTGTACATCGCGCCGCTGTGGGGAGTCGCGTTCTGGCTGCTGATCCGGCCGCCGGAGCCGTACGGCAAACAGGAACTGCTGATAGGGCTCGGCATCGTCATCTGGGTGATGATCTGGATGAGCCTGATCACGATCCACATCAACGCCCTGGGGAACCCCAAGACCCTGGGCGGCGCGCTGCTGGTCGGGTTCAACGAGGAGATCACCAAGGCGCTGCCGATCCTGGTGGCCGCGCTGGCGCTGCTGAAGCTGCGCCAGGTGAAGCTGGACGTCCGGATGTGGATGTTCCTCGGCACCGTCGCCGGGCTCACCTTCGGCGTCCGGGAGGCGTCCGAGTACACGACCCTCGCCATCGAGCACATCGCGGCGGCGGCGGTGCACCACTCCGCCAACGCGGCCGTCACCGGCGCGCTGAGCTTCGCCTACCGCGTGTTCGTGGACGGGTTCCAGCACGCCATCTGGGCCGGGGTCGCGGCGTTCTTCATCGGTATCGGGGTCAACTACCCGCGCCGCCGGGTGCCGCTGATCCTGTTCGGCGTGACCATCGCCGCGGTGCTGCACGCGCTCAACGACTGGTACCTGTCCAACTTCACCTTGCCGTGGCCGTGGATCGCGCTCCAGGCGTTCTCGCTCCTGCTGTTCCTCGGGTACACGATGTCGGCCGCCTCGATCCAGCGGCAGGTGCGGCGCACGCCGCTGTTCCGCGGCGAGTCCATGATCATGGATAAGTTCTCCGAGACCGGGGAGCAGCGCCGCCCCTGACGCACCGTGCCGGCCGGGGCGACACCATGTGATTATTCCGTGCCATGGGAAATGTATTACTGGAGCTTTACCTAATCATTATCCACGCATTACTGTCACCCGTCATACGGTCGCGCAGACCCCCGCAGCCACGGCCGAAGGGTGATAGCCGGCTCATTTCGCCGCGACTGCCTCCAGCACCCCCGAAGGAGCCCGAATGCTACGTAGATGGTGCATCCCCCTGGCCGGGCTGGCACTGGCCGGCGGCGCGCTGGCCGCGTCGGCCCCGGCGTCCGCCGCCAGCCACCCCGCCAGGCCCACCATCCACCTGATCCGGCCCGGCATGCACGGCACCGCGCCGATGGTTGCCCGCGGCCGGCCGACCCACGCCGTGTCGTCCCAGAACTGGTCCGGCTACGCGGCCCACACCGCGACCTACAAGAGCGTCTCGGCGAGCTGGGTCCAGCCCACCGGCCACTGCACCAGCAGCCGCACGTTCTCCAGCTTCTGGGTCGGCCTCGACGGTTTCGGCAGCAGGACCGTGGAGCAGACCGGCAGCGAGGTGGACTGCGCCGGCGGGCACGCCCAGTACTTCGGCTGGTATGAGATGTTCCCGGCGTTCCCGGTCAACTTCGCCAACCCGGTACGGCCGGGCGACCATTTCACCGGGTCGGTCACCTTCACCGGCGGCGGGCATTACACCCTGGTGCTGAAGGACACCACCCAGGGCTGGTCGCACACGATCCACAAGACCCTTGCGACGGCGAAGAACGCGTCCGCGGAGGTCATCGCCGAGGCGCCGTCCTCGTCCAGCGGCATCCTGCCGCTGACCAACTTCGGCACGATCCACTTCAGCAATGCCTCGGTGGACGGGGCGGCGATCAGCAAGTCCCACGCCGTCAAGATCACCATGGTGAACGGCAGCGGCCGCGCCAAGGACTCGGTCTCCGCGCTCAGCGGCGGCCAGAGCTTCAGCGTGAAGTGGCTGCACAGCACCTGACACATGCTGGCCTGGGGGGCGGCCCCCTGGACCCCCACTGGCCTGGCGGCCCCCGCGACTTTTGTCGCGGGGGCCGCGGCCGTGCTGGCCGGGCCGGGTGCCCGGCCGCGCGCTTCCGGTGGCCGTGGTGCGGCGTTTTATAGTCCTGCTATGACCACGGAGCGGGTGACCCTGCCGGCCGCCGGGGGGCGGCAACTCGAAGCCCTGGCCAGCGGGCCGGCCGACGGGCTCACAGTCGTGCTGCACAACGGGACGCCCGCCGGGCTGGTGGCCGCCCCGCTCACCGTCGCGGCAGCCGCCGAGCGCGGGCTGCGCCTGGTGCTGTACGCCCGGCCCGGCTACGCGGCCTCCACACCCGATCCGGGCCGCCGGGTCGGCGGTGCGGCCGCCGACCTCGCGGCCGTTCTGGACGGCCTGGACGTGGCGGAGTTCGTGACGGTCGGCTGGTCGGGAGGCGGGCCGCACGCGCTGGCCTGTGCCGCCCTGCTGCCCGGCCGCTGCCTGGCGGCCGCCACCATGGCCGGGGTGGCGCCCTATCATGCCGGGGGCCTGGACTGGCTGCACGGCATGGGCGGCGAAAACATCGCGGAGTTCCAGGCGGCCCTGGGCGGTGCGGAGACGCTGACCGGGTTCCTGGAGCCCGCCGCGGCGGAGATGGCCACGATGACCGGCGCGGACGTCGTGGCCGGCCTCGGCGACCTGGTGTCGGCTGCCGACAAGGCGGCCGTCACGGGGGAGTTCGCCGATTACCTCGCGGCCTCCTTTCGTGCCGCCGTCGCGGCCGGGGTGGCCGGCTGGCGCGACGACGACCTCGCCTTCACCCACGGCTGGGGCTTCAGCATGGCCGAGGCGGGCCATGGTGCTCCAGTGGCGGTCTGGCAGGGCGACCAGGACAAGATGGTGCCCTGGTCGCACGGTCAGTGGCTGGCCGCGAACATCCCCGGTGCCCGGGCCCACATGCTGTCCGGCGAGGGCCACCTGACCCTGGTGCACTCCTTCGGCGCCATCCTCGACGACCTGCTGGAGCTGGCCGGCCGCTGAGGGCGATCACGGGCGGGCGTGTCGAAACGTAGGCAGAGGGTAATCCCTAGACTATAAGTAGTCGTGTGATAACTAGCAGTAGCGATCCGGACTGCTGAGTCCTGTCACGCATCGGGGGAAGCATGGCATGGCGAGCTGGCCTGAGCCGGCGGGTAACCGCCGCGGCGGCATGCGCACTGATTGTCACGGCCGCGGTACTGGCCATCGCCCTCAGCGCCGCGGCCGGCGCCCGGGCGGCGGGCCGGGAGCTGTCCCAGCGCCTGGTCCCCGCCGCCGCCACCGCAGGCACGCTGCTCAAGGAGTACCAGGCCCAGCAGGGGTCGCTGCGTGACTACGTGACCAGCGGCCAGCTATCCCAGCTGGAGCCGCTGCGCGCCGCGGGCCGGGCGGTACCCGCCGCGCAGGCACGGCTGGCCGGGCTGGTCCGCAGCTATCCGCACATGCCCGCCGAGCTTGCCTCCGCCGAGGCCGCCCAGCGGATCTGGCTGTCGCGCATCGCCGCGCCGCAGCTCGCGGCGATGGCCCGCGGTGACCTGGCCCGCGCCCGGGGCCTGCAGGCCAATATCTCGTTCACCCGCCCGTTCACGGTCGCGGTGCGGAACCAGGTCGCGGCCCTGCAGGCGATGATCACCAGCCAGCAGGCCACGGTGACCGGCCGGCTGCTCGACTCCCAGGACGAGCTGATCAGCGCCCTGGTGGCCATGTGCGCGCTGGTCGCGGCGATCACGGCCAGCGCGGTGCTGGTGGTCCGCCGCTGGCTGCTGCGGCCGTTCCTGGCGCTGCGCCGCGCGGCCGAGGACGTGGCCGCGGGCAACTACGACAACCCCATTCCGGCGCAGGGGCCGCAGGAGTTCGCCGACCTGGCACGCAGCACCGAGCACATGCGCACCCGGCTGGTCAGCGCCCTGGCCGAGCGGGAACGCGCCGAGCAGGGGTTCCGCCGCCTGTTCGAGGCGGCGCCCGACGCGACTCTGGCCATCGCCACGGACCAGACCGTCGCCATCGCCAACGCGCAGGCCGAGGCCCTGTTCGGGTACCAGCGCGGCGACCTCGCGGGCGTGAAGGTCGAGGCCCTGGTGCCGGCCGCGGCCATCACCATCGAGGCGGCGCACCGCGCCGACTACTTCGCCGACCCAGAGCCCCGCCCGATGGGTGCCGACCTTGAACTGCCCGCCACCCGCTCCGACGGCACCGAGTTCCCGGCGGAGATCAGCCTCAGCGGCCTGTCCGCCGACGGCCAGCCGCTGATCATCGCCACCATCCGCGACATCAGCGAGCGCCTCGCCGTTCAGTCCGAACGGGAACGGCTGCGCGCCGAGGCCGAGCAGCAGCGCACCCAGCGGCGGATGCAGCAGGCCCAGAAGCTGGAGAGCCTCGGCCAGCTCGTCGGGGGCGTCGCCCACGACTTCAACAACCTGCTCAACATCATCACCGGGTACATCAACCTGAGCGACGACCAGCTCGGCCCGCTGGCGCAGCACGACGCCCGGCTGAAGCCGGTGCTCTCGGACATCAGCCAGATCCGTGAGGCCGCCGAGCAGGCCGCCCGGCTCACCCGCCAGCTCCTCACGTTCGCCCGGCACGACCTGGTCAAGCCGGAGGTGCTCAACCTCAGCGACATCGTCGAGGGCGCCGGCCAGCTGCTGCACCGCACCCTCGGTGAGCACATCGACCTGGAGATCAGCAACCGCCCTCACCTGTGGCCCGTCCGGGCCGACCGGGGCCAGCTCGAACAAGTCCTGATCAACCTGGCCATCAACGCCCGCGATGCCATGCCGCGCGGCGGCAAGCTCAGCATCGATACCGGCAACCTGGAGGCCGACGCGACCTACGCGCAGGCCAGGCCCGGCCTGCGCCCCGGCCGGTACGCCCGGCTGCGCGTCTCCGACACCGGTACCGGCATGGACCAGGCCACGATCGACCGCGTCTTCGAGCCGTTCTTCACCACCAAGCCCAAGGGCCACGGCACCGGCCTGGGGCTGTCCACCGTCTACGGCATCGTCACCCAGGCCGGCGGGACCGTGCAGATCTATTCCGAGCCCGGGCTCGGGACCACGTTCACCGTGCTGATCCCGGCCACCCGCCAGGACGCCCCGCTGGCGGCCAGGGTGCCGGCTCCGCGGTCGAGGACCAGCGGGGCAGCGGGGAGACCATCCTGCTGGTCGAGGACGAGGAGAGCCTCCGGCAGCTCGCGCACCGGATCCTGACCGGCCACGGCTACCGGGTCCACCAGGCCAGCAGCGGCCCCGCCGCGGTCCAGTACGCCGCGGACCCGGCCCATACCGTGGACCTGCTGCTGACCGACGTGGTCATGCCGGAGATGCTCGGCACCGACGTCGCCGACAGCGTGCACCGGCACCGGCCTGGCGTGCCCATCGTGTACATGTCGGGGTACGCCCAGCCGATCCTCGCCAGCCATGGCGCGACAGCCCCGGAGATGAACATCATCGAGAAGCCGTTCACCCAGGTCACTCTGCTCACCCGGGTGCACGAGGCGCTGCGCCAGGCGCAGCACGCCCCCGGCTGAGCCGCGCTCAGCTACGGATGCAGGACCAGGCCCCGGCAGACCTTGTCCACGGCGTTGCGCGGCCCGTAGACCGCGATCCCGGCGAGCACCAGGTCCTCGGCGGGCACCACGCGCACCACGGCCCGGTTGGCGTCGTCGTCCCCGGTCGCGAACATCTCCTCGGTGTAGACCGCGGCAGGCATCCCGCGGGCGACCGCCCGCTCCCTGACCGCGGCGAGCGCCTCGCCCGGCCCGGTGTAGACCAGCACGGGCTGCCGGAACATCTCCAGATACCGGTTGCCGGAACCGTCCTCATACGGCTTCCCCGCCACCCCGTCGATCCCCGCCGCGATTCCGCTAGCGAGGAACGCCGTCACGTTCAGCTTCTGCCAGACCGCGAGATCGCCCCGCACCGCGACCGCAATCTTCGTCTCAAACCGCATGCCCCCACCATCGCCCATCGCCAGGTCTCGGTCTTGAATGCTGGTGCGCCGGCCACGGCAACCGCCATGCCGCGAGATAATGGCTGGGTGGGAGACGGGCAGCCAGGGGACTGGGCGCGGTACTGGCGGTCACCGGACGGCCAGGTCGAGGCGATGCACGCCCGATTCGTCGGTCACGTCTACCACCGGCACAGCCACGACACCTACTCGCTCGGCGTCACCGAGTCCGGGGCACAGGCGTTCACCTGCCGCGGTGCCGGGCACGTCAGCACGGCGGGCCTGGTGATGGCGTTCAACCCCGACGACCCGCACGACGGGCATGCCGCCACCGGGACCGGCTTCACCTACCGGATGATCCACGTGGCTCCGGCCCTGCTGACCGACCTGCTCACCGACCTCACCGGGACGGCGGGCGGGATGCCGCTGTTCGCCGAGCCGGTGCTCACCGACCCGGCGCTCGCGGTGGCGCTGCGGCGGCTGCACCGTTCGCTCACCGGGCCCGCCAGCCCGCTGGAACAGTCCGAGCTGCTCGCCACCGCGGCCGCACTCGCCGTCCGCCACGCGGCCGGCGAGTGCCAGTACCTGTCCCCGGCGGCCGCGCTGACTGCCAGGGACCAGGCGGCCGCCGCCGACCAGATCCGCGCGTTCCTGCACGACGGCGACGCGGCGCAGGCCACGCTGGCCGACCTGGCGTCGGCCGCGGGCTGCAGCCGGTTCGCGGCCTACCGTGCCTTTCGCGGCCGCTACGGTGTTCCCCCCAGCGAGTACCAGCGGCAGCTGCGGCTGCGGGCGGCCCGCCGGGCCCTGGCCGCCGGGGTGGCCGTGGCCGACGCCGCGGCGGCGAGCGGGTTCGCCGATCAGCCGCACCTGACCCGCTGGTTCCGGCGCTGCTACGGGATCACGCCGGGCGCCTACCGGGCTGCCTGCACCCGGGCCTGACCGCGGCCGCCCGGTACGGCCTGCCCTCGGCTCGCTGACCTGGGAAAGCAGAACTCCATACGACAGCTTTGCCTAGCCATTGCTGACCGGTGACCACGCCGATCGTAGGTTCGCCGTGACCCAATGCAGGCACGGCAGATACGGGGCCGCGCATCGGGCCGTTCCGCCGTGACTGCCCCCGCTACTCACGAAGGAGCCCGAATGGTACGCAGATGGTGCATTCCGCTCGCCGGAGCCGCCCTGGTCGTCGGCTCACTGGCCGCCACCGCCCCCGCGGCAGCGGCCGGGAGGGCGCCGCACGCCCCGGCGGCCGTGCATCAGATCAGGCCGGGCGGCCGGATGATCCGGCCGGGCAGCCCGCTGATCGGGCACGGCTTCCCGCGCAGGCAGGACGATTCCACCAACTGGTCGGGGTACGCGGCCACGGGAAGCTTCACCAGCGTGTCGGCCAACTGGACCGAGCCAACCGGCCACTGCACCAGTGCCACGAGATATTCCAGCTTCTGGGTCGGCCTGGACGGATTCAAGAGCACCACCGTCGAGCAGACCGGGAGCGAGGTGGACTGCTCCGGCGGCAGCCCGGTGTACTACTCCTGGTATGAGATGTATCCGGCATTCCCGGTGAACTTCAGCAACACCGTGCGGCCCGGGGACAAGTTCTTCGGGTCGGTGACCTACAACGGCGGCAGCAGCTACACCCTGGTACTGCAGGACACCACCCAGGGCTGGAAGCACACCGTCAACAAGTCGCTCAGCGGTGCCGCGAACTCCTCGGCCGAGGTCATCGCCGAGGCGCCGTGCTGCACCGCCAGCGGCGGGATCCTGCCGCTGGCCAACTTCGGCACGGTCAGCTTCAGCAAGGCCACCGCGAACGGCTCTGCGATCGGCAACTCCAGCCCGGCGCAGATCGACATGATCGACAACAGCGGCCGGCTGAAGGACGAGACGTCCTCGCTGTCCGGTGGCGGCAGCTTCAGCGACACCTGGCTGCGGGCCAACTAATCAGTACGGTGCGGCCCCGCCCCGGCGCCTTCCGTCCGGGGCGGGGCCGCGCGCTGTCGTCTCAGCGGGCCTTGGTCAGGTCGTAGACGGTCACCCCGCCGACGGTCCTGCCCGTGAAATGGGCGCGCACCCAGGCGGTGATCTGCGCGGCCGCCCCGCTGCCGCCGCCGAAGCTGGCCTGGTTGGCGCCGACGAAATAGTGGATCTCGCCGGCCGCGGCGAGGCGCTCGAACTCGGCCAGAGTGGGCGCGTCATCGGTGCCGTTGAAGCCGCCGATCGCCATGACCGGTTCGCCGGTGGCCAGTTGCAGCGGCGCCGCGCTCTCCGAGCCCGGCCGTCGCGGCGGCCCAGCGGTGCCCGGCCGCGCCGTCCCGGATCAGCCTGGTCAGGGCCGCCGCCACCTGGGTGTTGCCGCTCAGGCCGCCGGGGCCGCCTGTGCCGCCGGGGATACCCGCGGCGCCGCGGGCATCCCCGGCGGCCCGGGCGGAACTGCCCCCGGCCTGGCCGCCGGCGCCGCGCGCCGGCGCGCCACCGGGTCCGCTGGTGCCGCCGGGGAACCCCCCGGTGGCACGGCCCGTCCCGCCGGGTGCCCGGGCACCGCCAGGCACCGCGCCGCGCCCGGGTGCGGCACCCCCGCCGGGGAAGCCGCCGCCGAACGCGCCGGTGACCGCGGGGCCGGCCGTCGGCAGCGCGCCGGTGTGCGCGGTCGCGGCCGTGTCGATGCTGTAGGCGGCCGGGCCGGCGAGCACGGCGACCAGGCCGGCCGCGGCGGGCGCGGCGGCCAGCGCCATGCGGCCCCGCCCGGTCGCGGCGGCCAGCGCCATGCGGCCCCGCCCGGTAGCGGCCAGCCGGGTCATCGCGGGCATGGCCAGCAGCGCGGCGGCGCCAGCCAGGCCACAGACCAGGATCACGGTGCGCAGCCACGGCAGCCAGGCCGGGGTCCGGCCGAGCAGCAGGTACGCCCAGGTGGCGGTCACCGCGATCCCCGCCCCCAGGACCAGCCGGGCGGCGGCGTGCTCGCGCCTTCGCCACAGTTCCACGGCGCCGATGCCGGTCAATGCCCCGATCGCCGGGACCAGGGCGACGGTGTAATACGGGTGGATGATGCCGGCCATGAAGCTGAACACGCCGCCGGTGACAAGCAGCCAGCCGCCCCACAGCACAGTGCTGGCCCGGGGGGCTACCCCCGGAACCCCCGCTGGCCTAAGGCCCCGTTCCTCCGTCACGGGGCCTTGGCCCTGCTGGCCCGGTAGCAGCGACGCCCCGGAGCTGCTGGCCGCGCCGTGCCAGGCCGGTGCGCAGGGTGCGCCAGCTCAGCCAGGCGAGCACGGCGAGCCCGATCAGCGCGGCGGGCAGCAGCCAGCTCACCTGCCCGCCCATGTCCGCGGCGAACAGCCTGGCCAGGCCGGCCGAGCCGCTGAACTGGGGGCCCGCCCCGCCGCGGAAGCCGACCGAGCCGGTCTCGTTCCCGTCCAGCCGGCCGAGGCCGTTGTAACCCAGGGTGAGCTGCAGCACGCTGTTACTGGTGGAGCCGCCGATGTAGGGCCGGTCGGCGGCCGGGGTGAGCTGAACGATCGCCACCCACCAGCCCGCCGCGGCGATCAGCGCCGCCCCGCCGGCCAGGAGCTGCAGCAGCCGCCGGCCCAGCCTGGGCGGCCCGGCGACCAGGTAGGCCAGCGCGAACGCCGGGAGCACCAGGAAGCCCTGCAGCATCTTGGTCAGGAAGGCCAGGCCGAGCAGGGCACCGGTCAGCACCAGCCACCGGGTGCGCCCGGACTCGATCGCCCGCACCGTGCCGTACGCGGCCGCCGTCATCAGCAGCACCAGCAGCGCATCCGGGTTGTCGAACCGGAACATCAGGGCGGCCACCGGGGTGAGCGCCGCGACGGCACCGGCGATCAGGCCGGCCGCAGGGCCGTACCAGCGGCGCACCGTCGCATGCAGCAGCGCCACGCTGGCGACGCCCTCGGCCGCCTGTGGCAGCAGCAGGCTCCAGGAACTGAGGCCGAACGCCCTGGCGGACAACTCCATTACCCACAGCGACGCCGGAGTCTTGTCCACCGTGATGAAGCTGGCGGCGTCGAACGACCCGAAGAAGAACGCCTTCCAGCTCTTGGAGCCCGCCTGGACCGCCGCGGCGTAGAAGTCGTTCGCCCAGCCGTTGCGGGACAGTCCGGCCGTGTACAGGACGGCGGTGAGGACGAGCAGGGCCAGCAGGGCGGGCCGGGCCCAGCGGGGGTCGCCGGGCCTGCCGCGCACCAGGGCGGCCAGGCCGGCCGGGCCGGGGTGCCAGGGCCGGTGGCCGGCGGCGTCGTGATCGTGGTCATCGGTGGTATCCGTTCGTTTGGGTGGTACGTCCGGGAGTCGTGGCAAGTTGCGGAGGGTGCTGCTGGCATGGCGCGGCGGTTCCCGCCGACCCCCGGTCCCGGAACACCCAGTGCCGGTAGATCGCGAAGCGGATCGCCGTGGCCGCCAGGTTGGCGCCGACGAGCACGGTCACCTCGGCGGCCCGGGCCGGGCGGGGCACCGCCGCATGCAGCGCGGCCAGCGCGGCGGAGGTCAGCGCCAGCCCGGCGCCGAACGCGAGCAGCCCCTGGGCCTGGTGCCGGGCCAGGTCGGGGCCGCCCCGGATGCCGAAGGTGAACCGGCGGTTGACCGCGGTGTTGAGCACCGCGGTGGCCAGCAGGCTGACCGCGTTGGCCGGTTCCGCGGGCAGCCCGGTACGCAGGGCGAGATAGAGCAGGACATAGGCGGCGGTGCTGGCGACGCCGACCGCGAGGAACCTGGCCAGCTGCCGGGGGAGCGTTCCCGCCGCGCCCGCCCGGCCCGGCGGGCCCGCCGCGCGCAGCCGCGGCACCCGCAGGGTGCCGCGCAGGAACTCCCAGCGCATCCGGGCGATGCCGCGCAGGTCGGCCAGGGCGGTGGCGGCCACCTTGACGCGCGAGTCCGGGTCGTCGATCCAGTCGACCGGCACCTCATGGATGCGCAGCCCGGCGCGCTCGGCCAGCACCAGCAGCTCGGAGTCGAAGAACCAGCCGGTGTCGCGGGTCAGCGGCAGCAGCAGCCGCGCCTTGTCGGCCCGGATCGCCTTGAACCCGCACTGGGCGTCGGAGAACCCCGTGCCCAGTGTGGCGTGGAGCAGCACGTTGTAACACCGGGAGATCACCTCGCGGCGCGGTCCCCGGACCACCCGGGCGCCGCGGGCCAGCCGGGTGCCGATGGCCAGGTCGCTGTGCCCGGACAGGAGCGGTGCCACCAGGGGCAGCAGGGCGTTCAGGTCGGTGGACAGGTCCACGTCCATGTAGGCGAGCACTTCGGCGCGGCTGGCCGACCAGGTGCTGCGCAGCGCGTGGCCGCGCCCGGGCCGTTCCAGCCGCACGGCGCCGACGCCGTCCAGCCCCGCGGCCAGGGCCTGCGCGGCCGCCCAGGTGCCGTCCATGCTGCCGTTGTCGGCAATGGTGACCACGGCCCGGAACGGGAAGCGTTCGGCCAGGTAGGCCACCAGCCGCCGGATGCCCGGCTCCAGGTCACGTTCCTCGTCGCGAACCGGGACGACGATCTCGACCTGTGGGGGACGGCCAGGCTCCGACGGGGGAGACTTTTGACCCACCAGGCACTCAAGTGATCTCATGTCTCTCAGGTTGCGCGGCCGGGCTGGACCGGCGCTGGGCTGCTGCTCTGCGGCCCCTATGAACGGGGGACGCAGCCGCCGGGCCGGTCAGGCGCCGGCCGTGACCGGTGCCAGCCGGGGCAGGGTGATCACGAAGCTGGTGTGCCCCGGGCGGCTGGTGACGCTCACGCTGCCGCCGTGCGCGGTCGTCACCGCCTGCACGATGGCCAGCCCCAGCCCGGTGCTGGTGCCGGCGTTGGACCGGGCCGAGTCGCCGCGGACGAACCGCTCGAACAGGGCGGGCTGCAGGTCCTCGGGGATGCCCGGCCCGCTGTCGGTCACGCTCACCCGGCACGGCCAGGCGGCCCCTCGCTGGCGGCGAGCGCCACCGTGACGGTGGTGCCCTCCGGGGTGTGCTTCGCCGCGTTGCTCATCAGGTTGGCGAGGACCTGGTGCAGGCGGTGCTCGTCGCCTTCCACCAGCACCGGCTCGTCCGGCAGCTCCAGGACCCAGCGGTGGTCCTGGCTGGCCGCGCGGGCATCGCTGGCGGCGTCGATGGCCAGCCGGGTGAGGTCCACCGGCTCCTTGGCCAGCGGGCGGCCCGCGTCGAGCTGGGCGAGCAGCAGCAGCTCGTCGACCAGCACGCTCATCCGGGCCGATTCCGATTCCACCCGGCCCAGCGCGTGCGCGATGTCCGCCGGGACCGGCCCGGGGTGCCGCCGGGCCAGTTCCGCGTAGCCGCGGATGGCGGCCAGCGGGGTGCGCAGCTCGTGGCTGGCGTCCGCGGCGAACCGGCGCAGCCGGGCCTCGCTGGCCGCGCGCCGGGCCAGGGCCGCCTCGACGTGCCCGAGCATCCGGTTGAACGCCGAGCCGACCTGGCCGACCTCGGTGCGCGGGTCCGCGTCCGGCACCCGCTCGGGCAGGGTGACCTCGCCACTGGCCAGCGGCCGCTCGGCCACCTGGGTGGCGGTGGCGGCCACCCGGCGCAGCGGCCGCAGCGACAGCCGCACGAACCCGGTGCCGAGCACCCCGGTGAGCAGCAGCGCGGCGGCGAACACCACGATCTCGACGGTCGCGACCTGGCGCAGCGTGGAGTTCACCTGGGTCATCGGCAGGCCGGTGAGGTAGGTGACGCCGGGGGCCCCCGGCGCCGCCAGGATCCGGTAGTCGCCGAGGCTGGACAGGTCGCTGGTGAACGGCTGCCCGCCGGCCGGATACGCGGTGAGTACCGCCTTGTCCGCATGCGACAGCGTGCAGGTGCCGTACGAGACGTAGTTGTTGGTCAGGACGCCATCCCTGACCTGGGCGCTGAACGTCTGCTGTTCCTGCTGCTGCGCGCAGTCGTACGGGGAGCTGTGCGGCGGACCCGGCCTGTTGTCACCGTCGCCGTCGCCGCCCGGCGGGGGGTGGCCCAGGCACGCCTGGTACCGCCCGCTCGCCTGGACAAGCTGCTGATCAAGCTGGCCCAGGAGGTAGGAGTGCAGCGATACGTAGGTGACGGCGCCGACGGCGGCGCAGGCCACAGCCAGCAGCGCCAGCAGCCCGGCGATCAGGCGCCCGCGCAACGTGCGGCGGGCCAGCCAGGAGCGGCGGCCGTGGCCCGCCCCGGCCCCGCTGCCCGCAGCGTCCGCGCCGGTCACTAGGGCACCATCCTTAGCAGAGGCACCGATAGTGTGCCTTTTGTAGGGACTCGGCGGGAGCCGGGGTGACGGCCTGGTGCGGTAGCCCGTGAAGGGCCAGCATGACACTGCCGCCCCCGGCTCCCGCGGGGCTGCAGACTGGCAACAGAGGGACGCGCCGCAGAGCGCCAGTTAGTGACCGTCCGGGAGCCAGCCCCGCTGCCGCCGGGTCGTCGCTGCCATCTTGAGGAGTCGAGTTGTCGCTTGCGCTGCCTGAGGCACTGTTCTTCACCGGGATCGACTGGGCCGCGGGTCACTCATGCCGTATGCGTGATGGACGCGGCCGGGACGATCATTGCCGAGTTCACGATCGAGCATTCCGCCGACGGGATCGCCACGCTGATCCGCCGCCTGGCCCGCTACGGCGATCCGGCCGGCATGCCCGTCGGCATCGAGCGGCCGAACGGCCGCCTGGTGGACCTGCTGCTGGAGGCCGGGTACCCGGTCGTGCCAGTGAGCCCGAACGCGATCAAGACCTGGCGGGAGGGCGAGGTGCTGTCCGGCGCCAAATCCGACGCCGGGGACGCCGCGGTGATCGCGGAGTACCTGCGGCTCCGCCAGCACAAGCTGCGGGTGGCAACCCCGTACTGCGGGGAGACAAAGCGCTGCGCACCGTGGTGCGCACCCGCGATGACCTGGTGGCGATGCGGGTCGCGGCCACCAACCAGCTCGCCGCGCTGCTGGACGCGTACTGGCCCGGCGCCAAGGCCATCTTCGCTGACGTCGAGTCGCCGATCAGCCTGGCCTTCCTCACCCGCTACCCGGCCCCCGCCCTGGCCGCCAGGCTCGGCGAGAAGCGGATGACCGCTTTCCTGGTCAAGAACGGCTACTCCGGACGCCGCCCCGCCGCCGAGCTGCTGGCCCGCCTGCACGCGGCCCCGGCTGGCACCGCCGATGAGACGCTCACCGAGGCACTGCGCGACGCCGTGCTCGCCCTGGTGGCCGTCCTCACGGCGCTGAACACCGGGGTCAAGGACCTGGACCGCTCCGCAGCCGCCCACCTCGGAGAGCATCCGGACGGGAAGATCTTCACGTCGCTGCCAAGGTCGGGTCAGGTCAACGCCGCCCAGATGCTCGCCGAGTGGGGCGACTGCCGCCAAGCCTACGACGGACCCGACGCCGTCGCCGCCCTGGCCGGGTGCACGCCCGTGACCAGGCAATCCGGCAAGCACCGCGACGTGACCTTCCGCTGGGCCTGCAACAAGCGCTTCCGCCGCGCGATGACCACCTTCGCCGACAACAGCCGCCACGCCAGCCCCTGGGCCGCCAAGATCTACGCAGATGCCCGCGCCAGCGGCAAGGATCACCCCCACGCCATCCGCGTACTCGCCCGCGCCTGGATCCGCGTCATCTGGCCCTGCTGGCTCACCAGCACGCCCTACGACCCCGCCAGACACGGAGCCGCAGCCGCCCTCGCCGGACAAGCTTCCAGCCAATCTGCCGCCTGAGGTTGACACAGGGGGTGTCATGGGGTCAGCTCGCTGGCTTGAGTACGTAGCCGACGCCGCGGACCGTGTGGATCAGCGGCTCCCGGCCGGAGTCGATCTTCTTGCGCAGATAGCTGATGTACAGCTCCACCACGTGCGCCTGGCCGCCGAAGTCGTAGTTCCAGACCCGGTCCAGGATCTGCGCCTTGGACAGCACCCGGCGCGGGTTGCGCATGAGGAACCGGAGCAGCTCGAACTCGGTCGCGGTCAGCTCGATCAGCTCACCGCCGCGGCGTACCTCCCTGGCATCCTCGTCCATGGTGAGGTCACCGGCCACCAGTTCGGTGTCGCCGCGCGCCCGCTCGATGCCGGCCCGGCGCAGCAGCCCGCGCAACCGGGCCAGCACCTCTTCGAGGCTGAACGGCTTGGTCACATAGTCGTCGCCGCCCGCGGTGATGCCGGCCGACCCGGTCCTCCACCGCGTCCCGCGCGGTCAGGAACAGCACACAGACGTGCGGCAGCTCGGCCCGGACCCGGCGGAGCACCTCCAGGCCGTCGAAATCGGGCAGCATGATGTCCAGGACCACGGCGTCCGGCCGGAACTCGCGGGCCGCCCGCACCGCGCTGCCGCCGTCGCCGGCGGTCCGGATCTCCCAGCCCTCGTAGCGGAGCACGCTGGCCAGCAGTTCGGCCAGGCTGGGCTCGTCGTCCACGACCAGCACCCGGATGGGTGTGCCGTCGGCCCGCTGGAGGGGCGCGGCCTGCGCCCCGGACGCAGCAACTCCCGGCTGTTGCCCGGCCATCTCGGTCACCTCAGCAGTCCACGCCAACTCGGCGGCCATCGCTGCACCTCACGCTACCCGGCGCAGCACCAGCGCCAGTGCCGGGCAGCCCGCCACGGCGCGGCGCGCCTCACGCTGCAGGCCGCGGGGGACCGGCTGGCCCGCCACGATCGGGTAGCCCCATTCGTCCAGGGTGATGAGCTCCGGCAGAAGCTCCGCGCAGGCCCCGTGCCCGGCACAGGCCACCGGATCCACCCGCAGTTGCTGTGCCATGTCAGCTCCAGTCCATGCCATGTCAGTTCCAGTCCGTGTCGCTCGCGGGGCGGGCTCGGTGCCCGGCACCGGCTGGGGCGGCCACCTGCAGTTGCTGTGCCATGTCAGTTCCAGTCCGTGTCGCTCGCTGGACCGCCGGCCGGCACCGGCAGGAACGGGCGCGGGTCCGTGCCGCTGCACCGCCCCTGCTCGTGCAGCCCGGCCTCGGCGGCGAAGGCCCGCAGCGCGCTGCGGACAAACCGGACGCTGCCGTCCGGGTGGTGGCAGGCGCCGCGCCCGGCGACCAGTCCGGCCCAGCGTTCCAGGTCCGCCCGGGCCTGGCGGTGGGGGCGCGGGCCGGCGAGGTGCTCCAGGGCCGCGGCGATGCGGGGCAGGCCGTTGAAGCACGGGCCACACTGGCCGGCCGATTCCAGCGCCAGGTACCTGGCCACCCGTGCGGTCTCGGTGAGCCCGCAGCGGCCGGCGGGCAGGGCGGCCACCACCCCGGCCCCGACCGCCGCGCCGAGCGGCCGCAGCGCCGCGTTGGCCAGGGGCAGCCGCGCCGCCTGCGCCGCGGGCAGCCA
Organism: uncultured Actinomycetes bacterium; assembly: GCA_963730235.1. GTDB lineage: Bacteria > Actinomycetota > Actinomycetes > Streptosporangiales > Streptosporangiaceae > DASXKD01. The sequence goes on along the minus strand of CAVSRH010000014.1, from coordinate 233,446 downwards.
CGCGCCGTGGTATCCGCCGACGAGCACGGCCTGCACCGGGCCGGCGGCGCTGGGCACGCTGGTTCCGTCCGGGACCCCGGGCCCGGCCGCCAGCCCGAGCAGGTCCGCCAGGCCGATGCCGAGCGGCACCTCGGTCACGCTGGTCCGGCCGTCTGCCAGGTGCAGGGTGACGAGCATGCTGCCCGGCTCCGCCGCGGTGCCCGCGGTGCGGAACCAGGCCGCGCCGTACCGGGCGATCAGGGCCAGGTGGGCCAGCGTCTCCACGTTCTGCACCAGCACGGCCCGGCCCGGGGCCAGCCGCGGCAGCCCGCGCGCCGGCCGGTAGGCGGGCAGCGCCGGCCGGCCAGCCAGGCGGCTGGCCAGCGCGGACTCCTCGCCGGCCAGGAACCGGGCCGGGGCGGTCATGACCTCGACGCTCGCGGCGTCCATGCCTGCGGCGGACCGCTCCGCGATCGCCACCGCCAGCCTGGCGTGCAGCCGCTCGTTGCGCGGCACGTAGAGCACGCAATTGCGGGAGCCTGCCGCCCGCGCGGCCAGCTGGAGCCCGTCCAGCACCAGGTGCGGGCAGAGCCACAGCAGGGACCGGTCCTTGCTGCTGGCCGGTTCGCCCTCGGCGCCGTTGCCCACGACAACCGGGGCCGGCCGGGCCTGCGCCGCCGCGGCGAGCTTGCGGGCGGCCGGGAAGGCGGCGCCGCCCCGGCCGGTCAGCCCGGCGGCGTCGACCTCGGCAAGCAGGTGACCGGGGCTGCCCCCGGGGAGCGCGCCATGAGCGGCCAGGTGCCCGCGCAGGTCCACCGGCACGGCGCCCGGACCGGGCAGCAGCCGGCCCGCGGGGGGCGGCGGTCCGCCCGCGGCTGGCGCCGGATGCGGGAGGGTGAGGCTGTCGGTCATCACAGATCGGCCTTCCGGGCGGAGATGCGGCTGAGGGTGGCGGCGGCGCGCCCGGCGCGGGGGATCTCCCTGGCCGCGCGGGACAGCCGCCAGGCCAGCGCGGCCACGGTGGCCAGCACGCAGCCGGCCAGCACCCAGAGCACCACGCCGCTGCGCGCGTCGGCGCTGCTGCCGAGGCTGTGCGCCACGGCCAGCGGCCAGGCGGCGTAGGCCAGCCAGTGGATGCCGCGCCAGGCGCGGCGGCTCATCCGGGCGCGGGCCAGGCTGGTGAGAATCAGCGCGGCGATCAGGTCCAGGGAGATCGCCCCCAGGCCCAGCCAGAGCGGCTTGTAGGCGGAGGCGAACGGGAGCACGGCGGCGGCCAGGCCGATCGTCACGTACGGGTCCGCGATCGCGGTGAGCACGTGGATCGCCAGGAATGCCACGGCCAGCAGCGACACGTTGCGGTGCAGCCCGGTGACCGCGAAGCCGGGCAGGCCGGGAAGCCGGCCCTGCCGGTTGACCAGGATGCCGAGCAGCACCACGGCGGTCAGCAGCAGCATGGTCACCACCCCGGTCGCCCGGCTGGCGTACCAGAGCGCGGTGCCGTGCGTGATCCCGGTCATGGCCGGCGGCCCGGTCGCTGATCGTTCATGGCTTCAGCATCAGGGGCCGGGCGCAGCGCACCCTCTTGGCCGCCTCTGAATTACCTCTGAGCGGGGTGGCCTGGCAGAATGCGCGCGTCGGCGCCGTCAGGACGGAGGTTCACATGTTTGCCCACCCCGGGCGCGTCCGGCGCACGGTGGGCACGGCGTTCGTGGACGTCTCACCGCTGCGCCGCCACGCCGGGTTCCGGCGGCTGTGGACCGGCCAGCTCATCGCATCGGTGGGCAGCCAGCTCACCGTGGTGGCCGTGGGCTACCAGACCTACCGGCTCACCGGCTCCACCGTGATGGTGGGACTGGTCAGCCTGGGACAGCTCGTCCCGCTGCTCGCCGGGTCGCTGCTCGGCGGCCCGCTGGTGGACGCGTGGGACCGGCGCCGGGTCATGATGGCCACCCAGTTGCTGCTGGCCGCCGGGGCCACCGGGCTGGCCGTCAACTCGATGCTGGGCCACCCGCTGCTGTGGCCGATGTTCGCCTGCACCGCCGAGTCGGCGGCGTTCCAGGGGGTGGACTGGGCGGCCCGCCGGGCGTCGCTGCGGCGCCTGGTGCCGCCCGCGGACCTGGCCGCCGCGCTGTCCCTGCAGTCGGCGGCGTTCCAGGTGACGCTCGTGGTGGGTCCCGCGGCGGCCGGGCTGCTCATCGCGCACGCCGGGTTCAGCCTGGTGTACTGGCTCAACGTGGCCGCGTTCGGGCTGGCGTTCGGCGCCGTGGCGCGGCTGCCGTCACTGCGGCCGGCCGGCGGCGGGCAGCCCGCCGGTGCCGCCGCGCTGGCCGGCGGGGTCCGCTACCTGAGGTCGAGCCCGCCGCTGGCCGGGGCCTTCCTGATCGACCTGGGCGCGATGGTCTTCGGCATGCCCCGGGCGCTGTTCCCGGCCCTGGCGGTCACCCTGTACGGCGGCGGGGCGGCCACGGTGGGCTACCTGAACGCCGCCCCCGGCCTGGGCGCGCTGGCCGGGTCGCTGCTGACCGGCCATGTCTGGAGAGTAAGGCGGGCCGGGCGCTCGGTGACGGTGTGCGTCGTGATCTGGGGGCTGGCCATCACCGGATTCGGGTTCGTGCCGTGGCTGCCGGCGGCGCTGGCCCTGCTCGTGGTGGCGGGCGCCGCCGACGTGATCTCCTCGGTGTTCCGGATGATGATCGTGCAGCAGGTCACCCCGGATGCCCTCCAGGGCCGGGTCAACAGCCTGATGTTCGTGGGGCTGCAGGGCGGCCCGCGGCTCGGCGACGCGGAGGCCGGCGCCGCAGCGGCGATCGCCGGGCCCCAGTTCGCGGCCTGGTCCGGCGGCCTGCTCAGCGTGGCCGCCGCCGTGGTGACGTGCTGGGCGATTCCCCAGTTCTGGCGGTACCGGAACGAGACCGGCCTGGCGCACGGCGTGGCGGCGGGGCCTGAGCCGGATGCGGCACCGGGTACCCGCCTGGCCGGGGAGCCAGCCGGCCGGGCCGGGGGCCCCGCAGAGGCCGGACCGGCCGCCTGACGGCAGGACCAGTTTCCAGGTGTGGCCGTTCGCGGCTGCGGCCATGGATCGAGGCCGTGAGTCGTGGGTGAGGGGGGCAGGGCGCGCGCTGGTCAAGCCGGTGATCCCCTGGCGCCCCGTTATGATCGCGGTTCATGGCGCGTGATGGCGTGCGCATCCTGGTCACCAGTGCCAGCGGAGCCAACGGCAACGGCTACGGCGCGGTCCTCGGCTTCGGGCCCGAGGGTGATTTCACCGGGCCGTTCAGCAGCGACCCGCGGGTCGCCGATCCGCGCGGCCTGTCTCTTGACCCGTCGGGCGCGCTGGTCTACCTGAACAGCGGCGAGGACCGCGTACTGGCGCTGGATCTGGACGGGTACGTCGTGCGCGACTCGGGGCGGATACCCGGGCTCGACCCTGGCGGCGCCGAGTTCGGGCCCGATGGCCGCTTTTACCTCACCGCGCGCCGTCAGCGGACGATACGGGCGATGCCCGCTGCCCTCGATGCGGAGGGAGACGACCTTCTGCCAGAGGCCATCGTCCCGTTTCCGCGCGGGTTCGGCTTCGGGCCCGACGAGCGGCTTTATCTCTCCTCAGGCGTCGGGCCGTCCGGAGAAGGCGATAACACCATCGTGGTCTTCGATCGCTCTGGTGCGCTGCTCACGCCTCGCCTGGTGACGGACCCCAAGCTGAGCCCGCTGGACCTGAAGCTCGCTCCCAATGGGAACATCGTGGTGGCCAGCGAATGGCCGTTCGGCGCCAATGACGCGGTGCCGAGCGTACGCGAATACGACCCGATCACCGGGCAGCTCGTGCGCGTCTTCGCACCAGAACCCTCTGTCGGATTCCGCAGGCCGCGGGGATTGCGGTTCGGGCCAGGTGGCCGCCTGTACTGCGTCGGGGAGGACCACGTCGTAGCCTTCGATTTCCGCACCGGAAGCTTTATAGGCCCGGTCGTGCACCTGGCTCGGCTCAACGGACAGGCGCTGGTCCTCTTGCCCAGGTGAATTTCCCGCTCGCTGGTGCCAGATAACCCTGGCCGCCCAGCATCGCGGCAGAACGTGCCGCCTTACTATCGGCGGCAAGCTCGTCTAGGTCTGCTCCGTCAAGGTCTACAAACACGCGGCCGTTAAGCGCGCGGTACTTGCCTTGAAATTCACGGATCGTCGGCTGACCGATGAACTGTTCGGACCGGCACGGGCCATCGGGGTTCCGGGGGTCGCCCCCCGGGCTAGCAGGATTCAGGCGGCGGAGGGCTGCTCGGGCGGCCAGCCGGCGAGGGTGACCACGGCGCCGGACTCGGCCACCAGCCGGGCCGGGAGCCCGAGGCCGGCCAGCCAGGCCAGCGCGGCTTCGCCACGGATGATCGCCGCGGTGCTCGCGGCGTTGGCGTCGGCGCAGCTTGCCGCCGCGACGGACACGGTCCGCCAGACCGGCACCGCGGGCCGGCCGGAGCGCGGATCGAGGATGTGGTGCAGCACGTCGCCGCCGCGGCGCCAGCGGCGCGCGGCCGTGCTGGAGGTCGCCAGGCCACCGGTGCGGATCGCGATCATCGCGGACGGGCCGTCCGGCGGGTCCTCGGGCCGCCCGGTGACGTCCTGGACCCGGATCCGCCACCCGCCGCCGGGCGCGGGCCCGCCGACCGCGATGTCGCCGCCCAGGTTGACCAGGACGCCGCAGCCGAGTTCGGCAGCGATACGGGCCGCCGCCCGGTCGGCGGCCCAGGCCTTGGCGGTGGCGCCCAGGTCCAGGCGTGTGCCGGCGGGCAGGGACACCAGCCCCGCCGTCTCGTCGAGCTCGATCGCCCGCCAGCCGGGGATGCTGCGGACGGTCAGCCGAACCGGCGGGCCGTCCCGTTGTACCAGGGCGAAGTCGCGGTCATAACCGGCCGCGCTGAGCGCGCCGCCGACGGTGGGGTCCACATCCCCGTCGGTGAGCCTGGCTGCCCGCAGCGCGACGGCAAGCGCTTCGGCGAGCAGCGGGCTGACCGGCACCGGGCTGGTCCGGCCGTGCCCATCGCCGGGTGCATCGTCGAGCGCGGAGATCTCGGAGTCCGCCCGGAACCTGCTGCACGCCGCGTCCAGGGCGGCAAGGTCTTCGGTGAGCATCCGCCGCGCCGCGGCCAGCGCCCGCAGGTCGGTGACGAGCAAGTGCACGCTGGTGCCGATCGCCCGCCAGGCCGCCGCCGCCTCACGCCCGCCGGCCTCGGCGCCCGCCGCGGCGGGCATCAGGACCCGCCGGAGGTGGTCTGGCCGCTCGAGCCCTGCGCGGCGGAGATGCCGGACCCGCTGGAGAATCCCGAGCTGGACGAGGACCCGGAGGACCCTGAGCTGGACGAGGACCCGCGAGGAACCGGAACTGGATGACGATCCCGAGGAGGACGAGGAGGAGGACCCAGCGGAGCCCGTCGAGGTGCCGCCGGTCGAGCCGCTGGACGATGCCGCGGTCCCGCTGGCCACGCTCGCGTGCGACGAGCCGGGCAGGACGTAGGCGACGGCACCGGCCACGGCAAGGCCCGCGGCACCGGTCAAGCCGGTGATGGCGCGCACCCGGGCGCGCCCGCGGTTACGGGCCGCGGCCGCCGCCACGGGACCCGGCTGCTGCGAATTCATGAGGTTCCCCTTCGTCGTCCTCCCCGCAGTCTGCGGGCGTGGTGTAGGGGAATCCTTGGAACAGCCTCTGACGGTGCTCTGAGAGTACGGGCTCAGCCCTCGTGATCCTGCGGGCGCACGGAGCTGAGCAGCAGGGCGAGTTTGGAGGCGGCGGGGGATGGCCGGGCACCGGCCGCGAGGAGCGCGCGGCCGGCTTCGTCGAGGAGCCCGGCCGCCCCGCTGCCCAGTTCGATCTCCACCTCCCGCCACGACGTCGCCGTGCGCCAGGGTGGCTGGCCCGGCCGGGCGTCCGTAACGCACTCGCCGACGTCCGGGAGCGAACCCGTCACCTGGTCGTCGGCGACCTCAGCCAGCACCTGCCCGGCGGCATCGGTGAGGTGGCGGACCGTGCGGGTGGTCTGCAACCGGGCGATGGGGCGCAGCGGCTGGCCACCGGTCCATTCGGCCACCAGGCCGGCCAGCCGGCCGGGCACGGGCTCGTCACCCGGCCCGAGCGGGGCATGCACCTCACGCCGGGCGTCGGCCCCGGCGGGGAGCTTGAGGTGCCAGCCGTCGTCGGTACCGCCCGTGCGCCGCCGCAGCGTGATGTGCGCCGCCGCCAGGTCCAGCCCGGGAGTGTCCAGATAGACAGCGGTCAGCTGGTAGGTGCGCGGGCCGGTGACGGCCGCCACGCCGGGCACCGCGGACAGGTCTGGCAGCACGAATCCGGCGGCGACCGCGTACTTGCGCTCGATCTCCAGGGAGCCGTCGGGGCCGGTCATACCTGCGACCCTACGGCGTGGCCGGGGAAATCGCTCTGCGTGTTCTCCGGGCCCGGGCTCGATTACGATGCCACACTTCGTAATAACGCTCCGTGTCCGGCATGGCTTGATCAGGAATGCGCGGCACGGGCTGTACCGGACCGGCGGGACAGGACAGACGGGGTCTTGTCCAGGCCGGCCGGGACAAGGGGTCATGGGTCAGATCATGGAACACGCCGAGACGATCGAGGGTTACGAGGCGGTGCCGCTGGCACTGCCGGACCAGGGACTGCCGGGCAGCGGCGCGGCGGTGCTGCGGCGGCGCAGCGCCCGGCCGGGCCGGCGTGCCGTCATGTACGTGCACTGCGGTGGGGACGCGTTCGCGGCCGAGGACCAGGTCGGCTGGTACACCGACCGCGGGTTTCACTTCTACGCGGCCGACCTGCGGGAGGTCGGCGCCGAGGAGCGCCCGGGCACCGACGGCAACCAGGCCGCCCAGGACCTGGGGGACTGTTTCGCCTGCCTGGACGCGGCCGCCGCGCACGTGCGCGAGGTGGACGCGATCGACACCATGGTCGTGTCCGCGCACGGGGCCGGTGCGGTGATCGCCGCGCTGTGGTGCCACGCCCGGCGGGGCAGCCAGCCCGCCGACGCGCTGGTGCTGGCCAGTCCGGGCTGGGCCAACGCGTCCTGGCCGGACTGGGCCCGGCCGGGTGCCGCCACGCGATCGCCGGCGCGCTCCTCGCCGCTGCTGACCGGCGCCCGGCGCAGGATCCGGCGCGGCCTGGACATCGCCTGCCCGGTCCTGGTGATGTGCCCGGCGACCGGCTGGAACGCGCCCGGCGGCGCCGGCGGCCTGCTGGTGCCACGGGCGCTGACCAGGCGGCGCGCGACGATGCGGCTGGGCGAGCACGTGACCTGGCTGAAACTGGCCGGCGGGCTGCCGGGCCAGGCCACCGCCGACGGCCCCGGGCGGCGCCGCGTCTTCGACGAGCTGGGCCGCTGGCTCAGCGCCTACCTGTCCGGGCAGATCCGCGACCAGCTGCTGTGACCCGGCCGGGCTAATGCACCATGACGTTGACGCTCGGGTACCCGGTGGCCCCGTTGGGCGGCGGCGGCGCCAGCGCCCCGGTCTGGGTGTAGCCGGTCTTATCCGTGGCGCGGGCCTCGATGATGTGGTCGCCGCGGGTGGCGTCCCACTCGTACACCCACTGCCGCCAGGTGTCGATGCCCGGCACCGCCGCCAGCCGGGCCTCGTGCCAGTCGCCGCCGTCCACCCGCACCTCGACCGCCGCGATGCCCTTGTGCTGGGCCCAGGCCACGCCCGCGATCGGGGTGCGGCCGGCGCGCACCGTGCTGGAGCCGTTCGGCACGTCGATGCGCGACTCGGTCTTGATCGGTGCCTGCTGCGACCAGCCGCGTGTCGCCCAGTAGGCGTACTCGTTCGCGAACGTGGTCACCTTGATGTCGGTGATCCACTTGCACGCCGACACATAGCCGTACAGGCCGGGGACCACCAGGCGGGCGGGGAACCCGTGCGCGACCGGCAGCGGCGACCCGTTCATCGCGACGGCCAGCAGCGCGTCGCGCCCGTCCATGACCGTCTGCACCGGGGTGCCCGAGGTGAACCCGTCCACCGAGGTGCACAGGAGCTGCTCGGCCCCGGCGCGGATCCCGGCGGCGCGCAGCAGCTTGGTCAGGCTCGCGCCCAGCCACAGCGCGTTGCCGATGTACGGGCCGCCCACCGGGTTGGACACGCAGCACAGCGTGATCCAGTCCTCCAGCAGGGGGAGCTTGAGCACGTCGTCGAACGTGAGGGTGATCTCGTGGGCGACCATGCCGTGGATCCGCAGCTGCCAGCTCGACGGCGCGACCTGCGGCAGGACCAGCGCGGTGTCCACCCGGTAGAACGAGCTGGCCGGGGTCACGAACGAGCTGAGGCCGGGGATGTGCAGGTCGACGCCCTTGGGCAGCGGCGGGACGCGCTGGATCGGGGGCGGCAGCTTGATGGCGGCCCGGGCGCGCGTCACGTTGCCGCGTTCGGCCAGGACACGGCCGACCAGGCCGCTGGCCCCGGCCGCCGCCACCGCCACCGAGCCGGTGACCAGGAACTGCCGTCGGCCCGACCCGGGCACGGCGGCGCCGGCCGGCCGTGCACGGTGTGCACCGCCAGGCGGCGTGCCGGGCATGGCGGGGCGCCGGGGCACCCAGGACGCCCCCGGGTCGCCTAGCTCACCCACGCTGGGCTCGTCCAGGGCCGGTGGTGCCCCGGCCCCATCCGAGTCACCGGCGAGCGCGGCGCGGTCGGCTGCGTCCTCGTTCGCCGCCTGCACGAGGCGCCACATGGCCAGCAGCCCCGCTGCGGCGCCCACCAGCGAGGGCAGCACGTCGGCCGCGCCCGCGGTGGGGCGGGTCAGGGCGGAGACCAGGCCGACCGCGGTGAACACGCCCAGGCCGACCACGCCGTAGCGGAACCGGCGCACCGCGGCGACGCCGATCACGCAGGCGAAGACGGCGAGCAGCACCAGGATGCCGGTGAGCAGCGCGGTCTTGTCGTTCGAGCCGAACGTCGAGATCGCGAAGTCCTTCACCGGCGGGGGCGTGAGGTCGATGCTGGCCTGGCCGACGGCGATCACGGGGGAGCCCACGGAACCGGTGAGGCCTGCCACCAGCTGGCCCACGCCCAGCGCGACGGCGGCGGTTATCAGGCCCGTGAACAGGCCTGTTACGACGCCAGGCCGGGTTCGGGGCGGCCCTGGCGGGGGAGATTGCGGATCGGAGGACACTGTCACATCTTCTATTCGTTGTAGTCACCGGGAAGGATTGGCCGCAGGACGGCCGCGAGGCCAATCCGATCGGCCGCCGGCCACGAATCATAGGGAAGAAGAGTCTCGCGGCAAGGCGCCACGAGATCACCCGGCACTACTGCCGGGCAGGACAGGACCGTACCGTGCCTGAGGTGAGGGTGAGGACGCGACGATGACCGCGGAACTGCCGGGCGAGCGCCCGGCCGCGGCACCTGGCGGCGAGCTGGCCGCGCTGCTCGCCATGGTCGCGCGCGGCGACGAGGCCGCCTTCGCCGGGGTGTACGACCGGTTCGCGACCGTCGTGTACGGCCTCGTCCGCCGGGTCGTCCGGGATCCGGCCCAGTCCGAAGAGGTGATGCAGGAGGTGCTGCTTGAGGTCTGGCGCACCGCGTCCCGCTTCGACCCGGGGGAGGGCAGCGCGCGCAGCTGGCTGATGACGCTCGCGCACCGCCGCGCCGTCGACCGCGTCCGGTCGGCGCAAGCGTCAGCGGCGCGGGAGACCCGTGCGGCCGTGGCCACGACGGACTACGACGTCGTGGCCGAGGAGGTCGAGACGCGCCTGGACGCACAGCGGGTGCGCCGCTGCCTCGATTCGCTCACCGAGCTTCAGCGGGAGTCGGTCACGCTTGCCTACTACGGGGGATACACCTACCGCGAGGTGGCAGCCCTGCTCGGCGTGGCGGTAGGGACGGTGAAGACCCGGATGCGGGACGGCCTGATCCGGCTGCGGGACTGCCTGGGACCTGAGTCATGAGGCTGCGCCGGACCGACCTGCATACCCTGGCGGGCGCCTATGCCCTGGACGCGCTCGGCGGCACCGACCGGGAGAAGTTCGAGCGCCACCTCGGCGTCTGCGAGTCGTGCCGGGCCGAGGCCGCGAGCCTGCGCGATGCCGCCGGACGGCTGGCGGAGACCGCCGCCGCGGTGCCGCCGCCGCGGTTGCGCGGCCAGGTCCTCGCCGAGGCGTCCCGTACCCGGCAGCAGCCCCCGCCGGTCCGGGTCGCGGAGCGGGTGCGGAGATCCTGGCACGGCTTCGCCGGCTGGCCGGCCGCGCCACGGATGGCGGTCGCGATCGCCGGGGTGGGCATCCTGGTGGCCCTGGCGCTCGGCACGCTGCTGATCAGCACCCAGCACCGGCTGCGCGCCGACGAGACGCAGCGCGGCCAGATCGCGGCCATTCTCAACGCCCCGGACGCGGACATCATGACGGTGCCCGCCCGCCCGCACGGCGAGGCCACCATCGTCATGTCGCACGCCGACCATGCGCTGGTGCTGACCACGGCACGGCTCCCGCTGCTGCCCTCGAACGAGTGCTACCAGGTCTGGGTGATGGGCACCCGCCGGATGAAGTCCGCCGGGCGGCTGCCGGCGCCGAAGCTGGGCATGACCGCCCCGATGATCGTCGAGGGGATCGCGCCCGGCGACCATATGGGCGTCACCGTCGAGCCGGCCGCCGGCTCGCAGCACCCGACCTCCCCGCCTGTGGTGCTGCTGGCCCTTCCCACCCACTGAGCCGGGCTGCCGGCAGGCCGGTGAACGACAGCCGAACGCGGCCGGTGCACTAACGTGTGGACTCGTGAAAGCATCACCGCAGGCGCAACTGAAGCTCCTCGAACTGGCCGAGCTGGACACCGAGCTGAGCCGCCTGGATCACCACCGCCGCGCCCTGCCGGAGAACGCCGAGTTCGACACGGCACAGCAGCGGGACACGGAGCTGCGTGACGAGCTCATCTCGCTGGAGGCGACCGGCAGCGACCTGAACCGGGACCAGGCCAAGGCGGAGCGCGACGTGGACCAGGTCCGGACCAGGATCGAGCGGGACCGGGCCCGGCTGGACGCCGGCCAGGTCTCCTCGCCCAGGGAACTGGAGAACCTCCAGTCGGAGATCGTTTCGCTGGAACGGCGGCAGGGCGACCTGGAAGAGGTCGAGCTGGAGGTGATGGAGAGGCTGGAGGACGTCACCCGCCGCCGCGACTCGCTCAGTGCTGAGCGGACGGCGCTCACCGGCCAGATGGCCGAGATCGCCGGCCGGCGGGACGCCGCGTTCGCCGAGATCGACGAGCAGGCCGGGAAGGCCAGGGACCGCCGCGCCGGCATCGCCGCGGATCTGCCGGAAGACCTGCTCGGCCTGTACGACCGGCTCCGCGCCCAGCACGGGGTCGGCGCCGCGGTACTGCGCAACGGCCGGTGCGAGGGCTGCCACCTGTCCCTCAACAAGGTCGACCTGGGGCGCATCCGCGCCGCGCCGCCCGACGAGGTGCTCAGGTGCGAGGAGTGCCGCCGGATCCTGGTCCGTGCCGAGCTGGGCGCATGACCGGCCGCAAGCTGCTGATCGAGGCCGATGGCGGTTCCCGGGGGAACCCCGGCACGGCCGGGTACGGGGCCGTGGTGCGCGATGCCGTCACCCGCGAGGTGCTCGCCGAGCTGAGCGAGCCGATCGGCCGCGCCACCAACAACGTGGCCGAGTACTCGGGCCTGGTGGCGGGCCTGCGCGCGGCCGGCAAGCTGGCCCCCGGCGCCTCGGCCGAGGTCCGGATGGATTCCAAGCTTGTCGTCGAGCAGATGTCCGGCCGCTGGCAGATCAAGCACCCCGACCTGCGAGCACTCGCGGCGGAAGCCAGGCAGGCGGCCAGGGCGCTCGGCCGGGTGACCTACACCTGGATCCCGCGCGAGCGGAACAAGCACGCCGACCGCCTCGCCAACGAGGCCATGGACTCGGCCGGTGGGCGGCCCGGGGCCGGGGACGGCACCGGCGCCACGGGCGGCGGCGGGCGGCCGGGTTCTGGCCCGGCCGGGCTGTGGTGACGCGCGGGATATGAGCGCGACCGGCCTGATCCGCGCCTATCCTTGAGGGAGGGCGAGCCGGCCGGGCGGCCGCGCCGGGACGTGCTTGCACGGCCCGGTGAGGAAGGTCCGGGCTCCACAGGGCAGGGTGGTCGGTAACACCGACCCGGGGTGACCCGCGGGACAGTGCCACAGAGAACAGACCGCCCCATGCCAGGTTCCGGCCTGGCGGGGGCAAGGGTGAAACGGTGGTGTAAGAGACCACCAGCGCCCGGAGTGATCCGGGCGGCTTGGTAAACCCCACCCGGAGCAAGGTCACAAGGGCCACGCGCCTTCCGGGGCGCGGGGCCTGCGCGAGCGGTTGAGGGCGGCCCGCCCGATGCTCGCGGGTAGACCGCACGAGGCTGCCGGCAACGGCAGTCCCAGATGGATGGCCGCCGGCCCGCGTTCGCGCGGGTGCACAGAACCCGGCCTACAGGCCGACTCGCCCCCTCACCATGGCTTTGACCTGCGCTGTGTGCAGCGCTCAGGAAGCAGGCCGGCGGGCACATTCCGGGCACATTCTCGCAGCCGGCTCGGCGCGGGGGAGCGAACGCCTTGTCCAGCGCGTCACGAGCGCGGCCGCTGGCCTCGGGGACGAGATGCCCATAGAGATCCACCGTTGTCGTGATCGACTTGTGGCCGAGCCAGCGGGAGACCTCCGAGATCGGGCACGCCTTCGGCGAGGGCCGTGCTGGCGAAGGTATGCCGTAGGTCGTGGAACGTCGTGTCCGGCGGGCAGTCCCGGCCGCAGCTGATCGCGGGCTTCCAGATCTCGCCGTTGTAGTAGTCGCGCCGCAGAAGCGTTCCCCGCGGCGTGCGGCACAGCACGTCGTGCTGGCCGAGTCCGAGCCGGTCGACGTGGCTCGGTCACCGCATCGGCGGACGAACCGGGGCATGGGGACGTCGCGGAGTGATGCGGAGGTCTTGGGCGGTGCCAGGACCGGGCGACGGTCGACCACGACGACCTGCTGGTCAACCGTCATCATCCCGGCGGCGGCGTCGATGCGGTCGAGCGCGAGGCCGAATGCTTCGCCTTGCCGGAGCCCGGCCCCGGCGCCCAGGAGGACGAGCAGCGCGTACCGGGCTGGCATGGCGTCGGTCAGCGCGAGGACCTGGCCGGGGTGAGCAACCGGACGTGGTCTTGCCGACTTCCGGCAGCCGGATGTCCACGCATGGTGTCTTGCGGATGTAGCCGTCCCGGACAGCGCCGCGCATGATGCTAGCGAAGATGACGTAGATGGTCTCGATGGTCGCTGGGGCCAGGCCCTTGACGCCTGCAGGTCCTTCACCCACTGCTGGACCATGGTAGGCCTTATGGCGGCCAGGCCACGGCACGTCACCAAACGCCGGGACGATGTGGTTTCTTCAGGTGCAGTTCGTAGGTGTCGACGGTTCCGGTCTTGTGCAGTCTGCGATTTCATCCAGACCGCTGCATAGTCGCGGAACAGGTGTCCGGCCGATCCGCGGGTCGATCCACTCGCCGCGAGCTGTATCAGCGGCCCGCTGGGCATCGAATGCCTCGGCGCACGGTCTCCGGGTTGGTGCCCTTCCTTCTTGGGAAGTTCCGGCTTGCGCTGGTCGCCGGCTCTCGTCCCGCCACCGGACCTGCCAGCGATCACCCATCAGATGCTCAGCGGTCGGATAGAGCTTGGTGCCGCCTCGGCTGTGCTCTCTGCGCAGGGCTCGTCGCCATCTCGGGGTTGGTGCTTATGCCAGCGGTCGTAGACGGTCACGCTGCTCTTGCTGCTCGCGGAACCAGCGCCTTGACGTCCTCGGGGTCGTATCGAAGATGACGCCCGACACGGCCAGCCTTCGGCCCGATGCCCAGGTACCGCCACTGGTACAAGAGTGGCCTTCGGGATCTGAAGGTAGAGTGCCGTCTCCTCGGCCGTCCATAGCTGCTCAGGCAGCCAGATCTCATGTCGATCGTCACTCCTCCATCAGCCGATTCGGTGTCAGGCGGCGGAGGCGTGGTCCTGGTCGTGAGCGCGGGCGCGGTCGGCGGAGGCGAGCGCGAGCTCGGCGCCGGGGGCTGGTGGTGTAGCCGGTTCCGGCGTAGGTCCAGGTGTGCGAGGACCAGGACGACGGTGCTCGTCGAGGGGGCGGCCCCAGGGGTCGTGTTCGCCGTCGGGGTGGCGCTGGGCTGCGGCGGTGCTCGGTGCGGGCGCGGCGGAGGCTGGCCGAAGGTGGTGGAGTAGCGGCGGGATTTGGTGAGGAAGTGGCCGCCGTAGCCGAGCATGTGGGCCCACTTGCCGCAGCCGGGACGGCCGGGTGTGAGCTGGCGGCCGCCGAGCTGCCAGGCGGTGAGCGATCATCTGCTTGTAGTGGCGCGTGGCAGCGCAGCGCCGTCGAGGTCGAGGGCGGAGCGGATGCGGCCGGTCGGGCAGGCCGGGGGCGTCGAGGGCTTTGGTGGCGTACTTGGCGATGTAGTTAGCCGACCGCTTGGACCGGAGAGCGCGCTGGCCGGTGCCGGGCAGGTCGCTGCCGTGGCGGATGGGCCGGGCGTCGGTCTGGGTGCCGAAGCCGCAGCGTGACGCGCGGGCCAGCCGGGGTCGGGCCGGTGGTGATGGCGGTGACGGCGGCGGCGGCCTGGCGATGGCGTCGGCACAGCCGGTCGGCGGTGAAGCCGGGCGGGCGGGTGGCCGGTAGTCGTCGCCGGGGGCGTCGAGGCGGATGACGGCGTGGAAGTGGACGACGCCGCGGGCCTGGTATTCGGCGACCTTGACGTAGCGGATGCGCGGCCAGCTCGCCGAGGTCTTCTGGGTGACGCCTGGCGAGGCGGGCGAGGTAGCGGGGCAGGTAGGTGGTGAACCGGCGCCACAGGTCCCCGGCGTGGGCGTTGAACAGGACGGCGGCGGCGTAGTCGTAGCAGTCGCCGCACAGCGGCCGGCCGAGCCGGGGGTCGTCCTCGCCGTGGCGGCGGGGGCAGGAGATGTCGCGGCCGTGCGGGCAGCGGCGCGCCTTCGCGTCGCGGCGGGGGCGGCAGGGCAGGACGGTCTTGCCGCGCATCCGCCGGGAGTGGACCGGGCCGAACGAGGGGGCGGTGAGGGTGGCGAACACGCACGGGTGCGCGGTGATCGACTCGGGGACGCCTTTGCCGCCGGACAGGCCCGCGCGGACGAGCTGGCGGGCGTCGCGCTTGTAGACCTGCCGAGCAGGAGGGGCAGACGGTCTCGCGGCGGTTGCCGCAGGCAGGTGAGCAGCACCCCGCCGGGCTCAGTGCGCCGTGTCGTAGACCGGGGCGAGTTCGCCGGTGGCGAGGTCGATGGCGTCGATGCGGCCGTGGAGCCGGATGGGGTGGCGTGCAGTCGTCGTGCCACATTGTCGTCGGCGGACTCCCATGCCCCCGGGCCGGGTCGGTCCGGGGGTGAGGGGGACCGTCGCGGCGGTGCATGCAGGGCTCCCCAGCGTTGCTGGGCGGCCTGGCGGGTGACGCCGAGCCGGGTCCCGATGTCGGCCCAGGAGTAGCCGAGTCGCGCAGGCCGGTGACGGCCTCGCCGATGGCGGTGTCGACCTCGGCGGCGAGGGCGGTCATGAGCGTCAGGGCTTCGATGTCGCCGCGGCGATGCGGCGCGCGTAGGCGCGCAGGATGCGGCGGGCGAACGCGGCGTAGGCGTCGTTCTCGACGACCGGCCGCGGCCGCTTGGTGTCAACCGGTCTTGACAGTGTCTGGCCTGCAGGCGGTGCCGGGTGTGCAGGTCGGGCGGCGGTGAGGGCGGTGGCGGTCATGCGGCCTGTCCTGGCGGCGCGAGCCGGGCGGCGTAGGCGGCGAGGTATTTGATGGTGTCGTCGGTCGAGCCAGGCGGTCTTGATCCGGCGGGGGACGCCGGTTTCGGACAGCAGCCAGGCGACGCCCCGGGCGAGGGGGTCGATCTCGGCGGCGGTGTAGTTTTGCCCGGCCCAGCCCTGGCCGAGGACCACGTCGGAGGATGGAGTCGGTGGTGCAGCGGAACGCGAGCCGGTAGGAGAACAGGTCCCGCATCGAGGGGTCGATGATCTGGTGGGATGGCCGCTGGGTGGCCAGGATGAGGATGACCCCGGCGGCGCGGCCCCGGGCGATCAGGTCCCGGGCCAGGGCGGCGAATTCTTCGCGGTCGGTTTTCTTGCCGACGGTGGCGGAGTAGTAGGCGTATTCGTCGATGACGACGAGGTAGATGTCTTCGCCGTCGTCGCGGGTGATCTTGCGGCGGCCGGTGGCCAGCAGCCGCTCGTAGCGGCGGTTCATGATCTGCTGGAACTCGGTGAACGCTGCTTTGGCGTCGGTGCAGTGAGGGGCCGATGAACATGTCGGCGCAGTGCCGCCAGGGGCCGAGCTGGACCTGGTTGCCGTCGACCAGGACCAGGCGGCAGTCGTGCGACAGCGCGCCGTGGGCGACGATCAGGTTCTCGGCGGAGGACTTGCCGCCGCCGGGCTCGCCGCCGAGCAGCATGTTCCGCTCGGCCAGGTCGACGTAGATGGGCTCGCCGTACTCGTCCACGCCCAGGTGCACGGGGTCGAACATGGAGAACGGGAACGTGGGCACCGTGGCCAGGAGCCGGGTGTCGGTGGTGGTCATGGGTTGCCTCCTTCCGGGGGGATAGGTGGGCGCAGCAGCCTCCGGGCGTGATGTCCGGAGGCCGCCGCGTCGTGTCAGGCTGCGGGCTCCCGCTGGCCTCTTGTGGGGAGTCCTGGGCAGGGACCAGGTCGAGCTGGTCAGATCGTCGGCATCAGCCGCTGGAGCGGGGACTTGATGAGTTCTCTGGCCGCGAGGGTGTCGTGGCGGATGATGTCGATGGTCACGAGCTGGGACCAGCGGCGGTTGCGGGTGACCCGGGCGTCGCGGGCGTAGCAGGCGGCGCGCGAGCTCGCCGATGTGGGCGTCGAAGTCCTCGGCGCAGATCCCGGCGCGGCACAGCAGGTCAGGATGCGTTCGCCCGACCTTGGTCGGGCGGGTCCACAGGATCAGCGGCAGCCGCCCGGAGCGGGTGTGCAGGCGGGCTTCCCAGCAGAGCCGCTGGAGCCGGTGGCGGGCCAGGACGCACCAGAACCGCGCGCGTGATGAACCGGCGGGTGACTGGCAGGCCGAGCAGGCCCGCGACGAGCGCGGCCAGGGCCAGCGCGGCCCAGGTGAGGGTGATCAGGAGTGCGAGCCGCCACAGTGCGGCCGAGATGGTGGTGAGGATGGCCAGTTCGGTGCGCCACCGCCAGGCGGCGCCGCTGCGCTGCGGTGGAACTTCACGGCCAGGTCGTCGATGACGTAGGGGTTGTTCCGCTGGTTGCGGCTGCGTGATGGTGCTGGACATGGGGGTTACCGCCTTCGGCAGGTGGTTGGGGTAGGTGCGGGGGGTGAAGTCGCCGGTGATGGCGGTGACCAGTGGCCGTTGCGCGGGCGGGGGGTGCAGGCCGGGCAGTAGCGGACCGCGCCGCCCGCGTTCTTGATGGCGCGTTCGGTGTGGCGGGTGCCTTCGCCGATGCGGACGCAGGTGAAGCCGATGCCCGGCTTGCCAGATGACCGTCGACTAACCGGGCGCCGTTGCCAGCGGCGTGCGCAGTCCAGGCGGTGCAGCAGGTCGTCGGTCCAGCCGACGTAGTGGTTGGCGTGCCGGTAGGGGCGGTCGAAGTGCAGCATGTAGATCGACGCCGAGCTGCCCGGTCATGGCGCGCCCCAGTCGCTGACGCAGGCCAGCGGCCATGCGATGCCGCAGTCGCGGCAGGTCAGCGCGGTCTTCGATCAGGCCGTCGCCGGTGTCGACCTCGTCCCGTGGTGATGTCGAAGGACCCGCAGTCGGGGCAGATCGGCTCGTGGTAGATGACCCGGTAGCCGGTGCTCGCAGCCGGCCGGTTGCCATCACGTCACCCCCTTGGGCGCGGTGTGCACGCCAGCACGGATCCGCCCGGCCAGGGCTTGGCTGGACCAGGACGCGGAGCGGGGCAGTGCCAGGGGCGCGGCGGGGGCAGATGGCAGCGCCGCTGCGGGCGGGCCGGGACGGTGGCCCGGCCGAGGCGGATCGGCGATGGCCACGGTGATCGGCCAGGACGGTGATCCCGGCGAGTGCTGGCGGCGGTGATGGTGAGGATGAGGATTAGGACGTGCAGCAGGCTGGCTGCTGCCGCTGAGACTGGCCCGGCGGTGGCGGCTGCCATCAGGACGGCAGTCGACCACGGCCAGCCGGCTGGGCCCGCGGCTGGCAGCCCCGGGACGGCCGGACGTTTGCGCATGGCTACCGCCCTCCGGCTCGGGGTGTAGTCACCGATGAGCCGGGCCCGGTTGGCCGCGTTCGACGGCGTGGGTGGTGATCCAGGTTTCGGCGCATGCCTTGTGGCAGGGCACGCCCTGGACCGGCGACCGGCATACCGTCAGCCACGCCGCAGAGCACACAGGGTTCGGGGGGGCCGGTGGCGGCTCGGCGCCAGTCGAGGACTACGCCACCCGGCAAGTGGCGCTGGTAGCGTGGGACATGCCAAGCGTCTCCTTTGCTCTTCTCGCGAGGTAGGGGTTTGATCTGGCTGGCCGGGCCGGGGGATGGCCGTCCCCCAGGCCCGGCACTTGCGGGTGTCAGCGGTGCTGGCCTCGAAGTCGCCAGCGGGGATGTAGGCGTACGCCCTCCACGCTCCACGCCCAGGTAGGCGAACCGCAGCTGGCAGCAGACCGTACTCGCATGGCCAGCCCTCGTGGGTCGGTGCGGGCTTCGCTGGTCACGGTGCCGCCGCCGAATCGTTCGCGCCCAGTCGGACAGCGGTGCGGAGAGCCTGCATGCCGCCCGGCGAAGTCGCAGGCTGATCTCCTGGTGAGCGCCTTGTAGAACGTGGCCTGGCATGGGGCAGGGCAGGTCGGCGTCGTCGAGCGTGCTCGATCAGGCCGGCCGCCAGATCGCGGGTGGATGCACGGCCGGGATGCCTGGCAGCGCCGGGCCGGGGACCGGCTGGCAGTGTCGAGACTGCTCATCTCGGGCCTCCTGTGTGGTGCGTAGCGTTGCGATGTCGGGCTGCCGTTGCCGGCAGGCTGGCCGGTCGTGGTCACGGGTTCTCCCTGGTCTGATCGCGAAGCGGGGGGATGGTTCCGCTCTGGCCCGGGATGGGTCAGGCAGCGTGCACGGCGGGCTTACCGGACCGGCGGCGGGCTCGACCGCCTCGGCGCGGAACGAACGGCGGATCTTGCCGTCACGCCCGACCCACGGCGCGAACACCAGCCCACGGACCTGGACGAAACCATCGAAGGTCAGCTTGGGCTCGTCACCGGCCACCTCGACCCAGATGGTCTCCTTGGTCTCGTGCTTGTTGTCGATCGCCTCCAGGCGCACCGTCCAGATCAGCAGCCCCTCCCGAGTGGTGGCCTGCTTCTGCCTTGTCCTTGAAGTCCGGCCGGGCCTTGACCGGCCCGGCCACCCTGAACTCGATGCCGCTCGTGTCGATCAGCAGTCGCATGGTTCCTCCTGCTTGTCGGCTAGCCCTCATGGCTAGCTTGGCTAGGTAGGTTGATGCTTGCATAGGTTGGCTAGCCATGTCAACAACTTGGCCAAGATACCTAGCAAGGCTGATCAACTGTGCCTTAAGCTGGCGCTATGACTCTTGATCCAGACGACCCGCGACCGCCGTACCAGCAGGTGGCGAACTTGCTGCGAGCCGCGATCCTGACGCGGAAGCTCGCCGCGGGCGAGAAGCTTCCGTCCGGCAACGAGCTGGCCAAGCGGTACGGCGTGGCCAGGATGACTGTGCAGCAGGCCATGCGCGTCTTGCGTGACGAGGGCCTGATCGTCTCCCGACAAGGCAGCGGGGTGTTCGTCCGCGAGCGCACCACCCGCGCGGTTGCGCTGCGCCCGCACGTAGAGCGGGCATTTGAGGCGGCCAAGGTGTCAGTGGACTTCGCCGGGTTCTCCGGCGAGACCTTGCACGGCGTGATGCAGGAGCCGCTGGACAAAATCAGGGTCGGCCAGCTGCGGCCGGAAAGCCTGAGTATCCGCATCCTGGTACCCGACACGCGCGAGCCGTGGGGGTTCCCGTGCCGTGCCGACGACCTTGCGGACGAGCCCATGTTCCGTGACCGGACGGAACAGATCAGCCGCCGTCATACCGACTCGATAACTGAGTCAGTAGCCGAGCTAGCCGACCTCGGCCTGGTGGGCGCGGCGTCGGCTCAGGTGCGGGTTTATCGCGGAACGCCGACGTTTAAGCTGTACATCCTCAACTCCGACGAGGCATTCTTCGGGTTCTACCCGCTCACCGAGCACACGGTGGCGCTGCAGGGCCAGCCGGTGCCGATGTTCGACCTGATGGGCAAGGACATAACCCTGTTCCATTACGAACGCGGCGACGATCCTGTCGAGCCCGGGGCGCAATTCATCGACCAGGCCCAGACCGTGGTTTGACAGCATGTGGGCCACGGTCAGCCGCGACCAGCCTCAATGACACCAGCCAATTCTTCGAACGGCAGCATCCAGCAGATCGTCCAGCACAGCGCTCACGTGCTGCTCGATTTCGACGGGCCTGTATGCGCGATCTTCGCAGGCTTGCCAGCTCCGGCCGTGGCCGCGATGTACCGGGCAGCGCTACGCCGGGTACCCGTCAAGCTGCCTACCGGAGTTCAGGACCTGGATGACCCGCTGGAGGTGTTCCGCCAGGTAGCGAACCTCGGCCCGGAGGTAGCCGAGATTGCGCAAGCGATCCTCACCGACCTGGAGACCCACGCAGCACGAGCGGCCAAGCCAACCCCCGGGGCGGCCGATCTGATGGCCACTGCCCAGGCCAGCGGCCGGACAGTGACAATCGTCAGCAACAACTCCGGCGCGGCCATCGCGGCCTACCTCGCAGACCACAAACTCACCCGTTACGTCACGGCAATCGTCGGACGCGACGACGCCGACCCAGCACTGATGAAGCCCAGCCCTTACCGCGTTCGGATGGCCATCAGTCAACTCGACGCGGACCCGGACCAAGCTTTTCTAGTAGGTGATTCCGAATCGGACGTGCCAGCCGGTCGCCTGGCTGGCGTCGCTGTCATCGGATTCGCAAACAAACCTGGTAAAACAGAGCTTCTAACCCGCGCTGGAGCCAACGCGGTGACGGACCGCCTAGCCGACATCAGCACAGCGCTACAGAGGAACAGTGCGGCTTCCTGACTTGTGACAACTTTCTCCACAGCTTCAAGGGCGCGCTGACGCGCGCCGGGGCCAGGCCGCAGGAGGCTTGACAAGGGAACCCTCGCGGCGGCCCCCATCGGGCTAGTGCGGGCAGGCCAGAGGCCGCCCGATCGCCGGACAGCTTACGGGCCGCCGCCCCTTGTCAAGCCCCCTGCTTCGTTCGCGCGGGAGTGCCGGGAGCCGGTGGCTTTGGCGCGAGCAGTGGCGCGGCGAAGGCCACCAGGGCGACGGCCTCAACGGAGAATGACAGGGGACTGTCTGCGCCGGGGCGTCGGCAAAGGCCGCGCCCTGTCGGGCGGTAGCCCTACGGGCGCGGCGAGCCGACGCCTGGCGGCCGTCCCCGCTTCCCTGGTCCCTGGGCCGAGGGTGGCCCGCCGTTACGCGCCGACCGGGACCGGCCTCGCGCGGAAAGCCACGGTTGACGGGGCGAGGCCGTGCAAGGGTTACGGGCTCGTGAGCAGCTTGAGGCACCGCGAGCAGAGTCCGTAGCCGTGCGCCTTCGCCTCGCCCGCCGTCATTTCCTCGACCGGGCCTACCGTGACCGCGCGGTTCGTGGCGCCCTGGTAGAGCGAGCAGTCAGTGCTCCGGTGCCAACACCGGCCGTGCGTGCTCACCCCGGATATCCCAAGGCTCGTGTCCGGGAATATGTCCCATTTGGCCAACTGTTCCCGACTTGGTCGGCTGTGGCTCATGGTCTTGCTCATGTGGCCAGGCTACGAGCGAGGAGCCCGGCCGGGCACTTTTCGGGCACATGATGTCGCCGTCTGCCGGGAGATGACGAGAACTGCTGAGATCACAGCCGCAGGTCAGGACCGGTTTAACATCCGTTGAGCCAGGTCGCAGCGACCTGGAATCTAGACCCGGCCTACAGGCCGGCTCGCCCCTCACCCGCCACACTGACCTGCACCGCAGCGATGCTCAATCCGTAACGGGGGCAAGGAGGGCAACCATGAAGCTTCTTCTCACATCCGCTGGTATCAAGAACACGAGCATCCGCAGCGCGCTGGTCGACCTGCTGGGCAAGCCGATCGCCGAGTCCAGCGCGCTCTGCATTCCCACCGCGTCGTACGGGCACCCCGAGGGGGGTCCTGGCGCGGCATGGCGGTTCATCGCCGGGCGAGCCACAACCCCCATGTGCGAACTGGGCTGGAAGTCCCTGGGAGTGCTCGAACTCACCGCGCTGCCCAGCATCGATCAAGAGCACTGGGTCCCCATGGTCCAGGAGACGGACGCCCTGCTGGTGGGGGGCGGCGATGCGACGTATCTGTGCCACTGGATGCGGCAGTCCGGACTGGCAGACCTGCTGCCGTCGCTGCGCGCGGTCTGGGTGGGACTGAGCGGCGGGAGCATGGTGATGACCCCCAGCATCGGGGCGGACTTCGTCAGCTGGAGCCGGGCCGGCGGCGACAGAACGCTGGGGGTAGTCGATTTCGCGATCTTCCCGCACCTGGATCACGAGAGCTTTCCGGACAATTCCATGGCCAGTGCGGAAAAATGGGCCGCCAGCATGCCTGTGCCGAGCTACGCGATTGACGATCAGACCGCCATCAAAGTGACCGACGGCACCATCGAGGTCGTCTCCGAGGGGCACTGGAAGCGCTTTACCCCCTAAAGCCGAGAGGCTCAGCGGATTCGCTTTACGGGCGCAGGTCGAATGCGGGCCGGTCGGTGCCGTCCATGTAGAACGGCACGGACGCGTGCTCGTGTGTGACCTTCCAGTTACTTGCCGGGTACCGCGGGCGTGGTTGCCAGCAGGCGCAGTCCGGCCTCGACCAGCGTCGTGCCGATCCGGCGCCGGAGCCGGACATGGTTGAGGGGATGGCTGCCGGGCTGGGGCACAGGGCGCGGCGGGGATGAACGGCGGTGGGCGGCCTGGTTCCGGATTTCGCGGATGCGCTGATCAGCCAGGGCCGCGATCAGGTATGAGTTCATGAGTCTGCTCCGGTTGTCTGGGTGTCGGCTTCTGGAGGCGGGAGGTGGACCGGGTAGGAGATGACCAGCATCTCCACCGGCACGGCACCTGGCGGGCGCTGCGATGGGTCGGTCAGCCGCTCGTGGAACCGGGACCTCAGCAAGGCGGACAGTTCCTTGTTGAGCTGTTCCAGCTCCTCGGCGGTCAGATGGAACAGGTGCTGGCTCTCATCGGCGGCCTTGCGCCATTGGCGCGGGTAGCTGGATCTGGTTTCCAGCCAGGTCTGATACCTGGCGAGCTGACGCTCGCGGATCAGTCGGAGCAGCACGCCGGTGGCAAGCTCAGTCTCGGGGTCGTCGTGATCGGCGGCGAGGGAGATGCCGATCGTGCTGGCCCGCCATGGCCGGGCGCGGCCCTTGCCGCCGCCTGCCTCCTCCACGAACCCGTACTTGGCCAGCTGGCGCAGGTGGAACGAGCAGGTCGTCGGTGACTCACCGATCCGCTGGCCGGCCTCGGTGGCAGTCATCGCGCCGCTCTCGGTCAGCACTTCGAAAAGCGCGATGCGAACCGGATGGGCAAGCGCCCGCAGCGTCCGCGCATCGGTGACACTCCGCAGTTCTGGTGGGGACGCGGTGTCCTTCGGCTGGGACTTCCCGGCTTCTTCAATAGACATGTCTCGATGGTATTCTATCGAGATAAATTTCTCAAGAGAGTTCTCTCGAAGGGTGCGACGAGCAGCCCACGGCGCGCAGCTCGCCCCCCATCCCCGACCTGCTGAGCTGGCTCGTCATGAGCGTTCGATTTCCTCCGGCCGCCTGCGCAGAAGGTGCTGTTACCCTCTCACGATGGACACCGAAGCCGCGTTCCTGCTCGACTACCTTGAAGGTCACCGGGCCTCGGTATTTGCCGTCCTTGACGGCTTGCCGGACGCCGCACTGCGCCGCGCCGTGTTCCCCTCAGGCTGGACCTGCCTGGGACTTGTGCAGCACCTGGCCGTCGATGACGAGCGCTACTGGTTCCGTGGCATAGCTGCCGGGGAGCAGGTCGAGGTGTCCGCGGGAGACGACGCGTGGCGCGTGAAGCCTGATGTAACGGCTGAGACGGTCTTTGATCTCTATCGCGATGAGATCGCGCGCTCGAACGCCATCATCGAGGCCACGCCCCTCGACGAGCTGGCACGCGGCTACGACTCCCAGTGGGCTGACTGGGGCTGGCCGGGCGCAGACGAGATTGTGAACCTGAGATTTGTCCTGCTGCACATGATCGGGGAAACGGCGCGGCATGCCGGGCACCTCGACACCGCGCGGGAAGTCCTGGACGGCCGCACCGGTCCTCCCGAGACGGGGCCAGCCAGGCGGATAGTTCCGGCTGCGGCTGACTGAGTTAGCTCACGCTCCCGCATGGCGACGCGTTCCTGCCGCAACTCACCAGCATGGACAGGGCATCGAGGAACTATGGCGTCTACACGGGCAGCGACCTCAGCATGCAGCCGCGCGGGCGCGGCCGCTGGAAGCTGATCGAGGCGTTCAACGCCGCGGTGCGGCACGAGATGCAGCGTTGAGCGAAAGCGTGTGGGAGAGTATCGCGTCCACCACCTGGCCGGGGGGCTGCCTGGCGTCGATGGGGATCGCGCCGGAGGCGCGCAGGCGGGCCTGAAGTTCGGGCAGCTTGCGGCGCAGGTATTCGCGGGTGTCCCCGATACGGCCCCAGTCATTGTCCGGGCGCGCGGCTATTCGTGCCAGCATGGTGGGCTCGTCGATCTCCAGCAGGAACACGTGAGTGAAGCGATCGGCCAGCTGGAGCTCGTTGTCCGCGCCGCCGCAGACGTACAGCGTCGCTGGTGCCGCGGCCCGGATCAGTTCGTCGAGGCGGGCCGGATTCCATGCCCAGCTGTGCCGGGCAAGCCAGGCAAAGTCCGGATCGTCCGGATCGTCCACCACCACGGCGCCGGAACGGTCAACGGTCCGCGCTAGCAACGGATCGTTGTCGGAATCGATGCAGGTCAGGCCCCGGCGGGCAAGCATGGCGGCGATCGTGGTCTTCCCGGCACCGGAACACCCGGTGATCTGGACAGCGCTCATCGGTGTCTATCGTCGGCCACCCCTGGGGGCGGGGCAACCGAGTTTGTGATCCAGTTCAGCGGGGGTGGCCGGCGCGCCCCGCGACGTAGTCGGCGGCCGCGTAAGACCCCATGACGGTCATCCCGGGCCTGATTCGCCCGGCGTGACGAGGCCGGTTTCGTAGGCGAGGACGACGGCCTGGGCGCGGTCGCGGAGGTCGAGCTTGGCCAGGATGCGGCCGACGTGGGTCTTGGTGGTCTGCTGCGGCGATGACCAGGGTGCCGCTGATCTCGGTGTTGGACAGGCCCCGGGCGATCAGCCGCAGTACCTCGGTCTCCCGGTGGGTGAGCGCGCCGAGGGTGGCGGGCGGGACGGCGGGTCCGGGCGTGGCTGGCGGGCGAAGTCGGCGATGAGCCGCCGCGTCACCGACGGGGCAAGCAGCGCGTCGCCGGCGGCGACCACGCGGACGGCGTGGACGAGTTCGGCGGCGGTGGCGTCTTTGAGCAGGAAGCCGCTGGCACCGGCCCGCAGCGCCTCGTAGACGTACTCGTCAAGGTCGAAGGTCGTCAGCATCAGCACTCGCGGCCGGGCCGGGCTGGCGCGGCGCTGAGGATCTGGCGGGTCGCCTGCAGCCCGTCCAGGACCGGCATCCGCACGTCCATCAAGACGACGTCGGGCTCCAGCTGCCGCGCCTGGCTGACCGCGTCGGCGCCGTCGGCGGCCTGGCCGACCACCAGCAGGCCGGGCTGGGCGGCGAGGACCGCGGCGAAGCCCTCGCGCACCATCGCCTGGTCGTCGGCGATCAGGCACCGCGTGGTCACCGCGCCGTCCCTGCCGCCGTCCGTGGTCATGCCGCGCCGCCGAGCGGGAGCATCGCGGAGACCACGTAGCCGCCGTCGGGCGACGGCCCAGCCGACAGCGAGCCGCCGAGCAGCGCCACCCGCTCGCGCATCCCGGTCAGCCCGTGACCGGGCCCGTGCTCGTTCCCGGATGGGCCAGCCGGTCCGCCGGGCCCGTTGGCCACCCGCAGCAGGACCGCGCCGGCATCGTGGCTCGACGGACACGGTGACCGCGGCGCCGGGGGCGTGCTGGCTGGCGTTGGACAGCGATTCCTGCACGATCCGGTACGCGCACAGCCGCAACGCCGGAAGGCACCTGGCCAGTGCGGCTGGGACCGACAGCTCGACCGATACCCCGGCTTGCCGGGCGGCATCGACGAGCGCGGGCAGGTCCGCCAGCTGGGGCTGCGGCGCGAGCCCGGCGGGCTGGTCGTGGCGCAGCACGCCGAGCAGCCGCCGCATCTCCGTCAGCGCCTCGCGCGCCACCTCGCTCAGCGAGCTGAACTCGGCGCGGGCCGGCTCGGGCAGGTCGCCGAGGCGGTACGGCGCGGTCTCGGCCCGGACCGCGATCAGCGACATGTGATGGGCGACCACGTCATGCAGTTCCCGCGCGATCCGGGTGCGCTCCTCCAGCACGGCCCGCCGCGCCTGCTCTATCTCGGCGCGCTCGGTCTGGGCGGCCAGGGCCCGCTGGGCGCGCCGCCGGGAGCCGATGCTGTCGACGGCGATCGTCGCGGCGGTGAACACGACGGTGGCGCTGACGCGGGCCGTTCAGGTCCGGCCAGGTCCGTCGCGAGCCACAGCCACCAAGGGATGAGGGTCAGCGCCCACATCCACCACAGCGCCGGCCGCCCATAGCGAACCCCGGCCACGCAGAACACCGCCAGCAGCACCAGCAGCTGCGCCGGGCCCCACGGCCAGCCTCCCCGCCACTCGACCGGGACCAGCGGGGCCAGCAGCAGCGCGAGCCACCCGAGCCGCCAGCCCAGCAGCGGATACCGGGCCGCCAGCAGCAGCGGCGTCACCACCGCCCCGACCAGCAGCATCTGCCCGATGCTGAGCGGCGGGTAGTGAAGGTAGTGGCAGGGGCTGGCGCGGCAGGTAGTGGGGGGCGCGGGAGTGGCGGTGGGCTGCGCGTGGATGGCTGGCCAGGCTCACCACCCCCAGCGCCAGCGTCGTTACCCCCAGCGCCAGATACGCCCGGCGCGGCCACGGCGGGCGCCACCACGCGGGGGCCGCGTCCGGGGCCGCCAGCACCTGGATCAGCCCGCGCCACGCCCGGCGCGCCACCCTGCGGGTGCTGCTCGCTGCCGGTGCGGTGCCGGGCGTCCTCTTCACAATCCGAGAGTAGGCCGTCAGGGCCGCCCGCCCATCACCCCAGCGTAGTCATACCCAGGTATCAGTCCGGCCTGTGGCCGGGGCCGGTTGCCTTCGCGGTATGACCACAGATCCGGCTCCGTGGTGTGACGACCTGACCCCGGCCCGCCAGGCAGCGTGGCGGTATCCGGAATCCGGTAAGGCCGCTGACCGGGGAACCGCCTCGGCGCGCCCCGCCGGACCCGGCGGAGTGGAGGATCAGTGATGACGACAGTGCTTGAACTGCGCGAGGTATCGAAGGTCTACGGGACCGGCCCCGCCCAGGTGAATGCGCTCCGGCGGGTGAACCTGTCGGTCCGCCGCGGTGAGCTGGTGGCGGTCATGGGCCCGAGCGGCTCCGGCAAGAGCTCGCTGCTCACCATCGCGGGCAGCCTGGAGGAACCCACCAGTGGCCAGGTGCTGGTGATGGGGACTGATCTCACGGACCTGTCGCTTAACGATCAGGCGAGGCTGCGCCGGCGCCTCATCGGCTACGTATTCCAGGATTTCAACCTGCTCGCCGGATTTACCGCGATCGAGAACGTCACCGTCCCGCTGGAACTGGACGGCACCTCAGCGAAGGCGGCGCACGCGACCGGGATGAAGGCCCTGGCCGAGCTGGGCATTGCCGAGCGGGCTCACCATTTCCCCGACGAGCTGTCCGGCGGGGAGCGCCAGCGCGTGGCGATCGCCCGCGCGGTGGTCGGTGACCGCCGGCTCCTGCTCGCCGACGAGCCGACGGGTGCGCTGGACTCGGTGAACGCCGCGGCGGTCATGCAGCTGATGCTCGCGATCTGCCGGCGCGGGGTAGCCGGCGTGGTCGTGACCCATGACACGCAGATGGCATCGTGCGCCGACCGGGTGGTGTTCCTGCGGGATGGGCAGGTCATCGATCAGGCCCAGACCTCCGCTGGCCCGGATTCGCTGCTCACCCCTGGCGCGCAGCGATGAGCGCGATGCTGCCAGATCGCCCGGTTCTTGCCGGCTCCGGCAGCGGCGGCGCCGCTGGCCGGCGGGTCGTGACCCGGTGGGCAAGGCGGCTGCTGCGCCGGGAGTGGCGGCAGCAGATCCTGGTACTGACCCTGCTGGCCCTGACAGTCGGGGCCGCGGCCTTCGGCGTGGCCGCCGCCTACAACGTGGCGCCCCTGCCCAATCCGCAGTTCGGCTCCGCCAGCTACCTCCTGCAGTTCGCCGGGCCCGATCAGAAGACCATGACGGCAGACATCACGGCCGCCAGGAAGGCGTTCGGCACCATTCAGGTGATCGGCCACCAGTTCGTATCCATCCCCGGCTCGGCCCAGACCGTCGAATACCGGGCCCTGAACCCGGACGGCCCCTACAGCGGCCCGATGCTCGCCCTGGTACAGGGGCACTACCCCGTCAGGCGCCGGGCAGGTCGCCGTCACCAGCCGGGGTAGCGCAGACTCTTCAGGCCCGCGTCGGCTCCGTGCTATCCCTGCCCGGCCACCACCAGCGGGTGACCGGCATCGTCGAGAACCCCAGCGACCTGAAAGACCAGTTCGCGCTGGTGCCCCCGTCGGCCGCCGGCCCGGCACAAGGGGTAACGGTCCTGCTGGATGCCAGCCCGGCGGCATTCAGTGCCTTCCGTGACACATTCCGCGGCCAGCTGGTGTGGCAGGCGCGCGGCGCCAGCACCCAGGCAGCGGTCGCGGCCGGCGCACTTGGCGCCGTCACGGTCCTGATGGTGCTGGTCGCCCTGGTCGCCGCCGCGTCCTTCGCCGTTATCGCCGCGCGCCGTCAGCGCCAGCTCGGCATGCTCGCGGCCATCGGGGCGACACGAAAGCAGCTTCGGATGGTCATGGTCGCGGGCGGAGCGCTGGTCGGCATCATCGCCGCCGTGACCGGGGCGGTCATCGGCCTGGCCGCGTGGTTCGTGGCAGCCCCGCACCTGGAAGCATTCGCCGGTCACCGGATCGACAGGTTCGCGTTTCCCTGGTACCTGGTCGTGCTGGCCATGCTGCTGGCGATACTGACTGCGGCCGGCGCGGCATGGTGGCCAGCGCGGGCCGCATCCCGTGTCCCGGTCGTCAATGCCCTCGCGGCCCGGCCGCTCAAGCCCAGGCCAGCGCACCGCACCGCCGATCATCGCCGTGCCGCTGATCGTGCTGGCCGTGGCCTGCCTCGCCCTGGCCAACCAGACCAGCGGCCCGCTGATCATCTTGGGCGCGCTGGCCATGGCCCTCGGAATCTCGTTCATCTGCCCGCTGGGTATCCGGGTGCTGACCGCGGCCGGCCGGCGCGCTCCGGTTGCGGTGCGGCTGGCGCTGCGTGACCTGGCCCGGTACCAGGCCCGCTCCGCCGCGGCGCTTGCCGCGATCAGCCTGGCCCTGGGGATCGCCGTGGCGATCATGATCAGCCTGGCCGCGGCCACGAACGCGGCGAACGCGGGCAACCTGCCGGCCAGCCAGATGCAGATCTGGATCGGCCAGCCGGGCGATAACCAGCTGGTCCCCATCCGGACGCCGGCCGAGCTGAGCGCACTGGCTGGCGCGGTGCACCGGATCGCCGGAACACTGGGCGGCGCCGCCGTCATCCCCCTCGACATGCCCGTCAACCCGGCCAGCAAGCCGCAGGCCGGCGGCCAGCAACCGGTGGTCAGCCTGAACGCCCCGGTGGATCAGGCCGCCGGCCGGAACACGGTGTACCGCTCGCTGGCTCTCTATGTCGCCACGCCTGCCGTGCTCCACCTCCTTGGCATCAACCCGGCGACGATCAGCCCGGCCACCGACATCCTCACCATCCAGGCCGGCCAGGACGTCCTCACCACCCTCACCACCAGCACGGGCGCAACGAACGTCCAGCGGATCCATGTTCCTGACTACAGTTCCGAACCCACCTCGCTGATCACCGCGAACGGCCTGCGCCATGAGCACTGGACGCAGATCCGGTCCGGCTGGATGGTCGAGTCCACCCGGCCCCTGCACGCCGCGCAGATCGCGGCCGCACGCGAGGTGGCGGCCAAGACGGGCCTGGTCATCGAGTCCAGGGACACTCAGGCTTCGCTGGCCACGATCAGCAGCCGTGGCGACGGCCGCTGGGGCGCTGATCGCCCTTGGCGTGCTGGCGATGGTGGTGGGCCTGATCCGCGCCGAGGCCGCCGGTGAGGTGCGCACCCTCACTGCCATCGGGGCCGCCCGCACGACCCGGCGTACCCTCACCGCCACGACCGCCGGCACCCTGGCACTGCTGGGCGCGCTGCTCGGAACGGGCGCGGCCTACCTGGCGCTGGCCGCCGGGCACCGCAGCGACATAGGTGTGCTGGGCCAGGTGCCGGTTCTGGACCTCGCGATCACCATCATCGGCGTTCCTGCCGCCGCCGCCCTGGCCGGCTGGGTCCTCGCCGGGCGCAAGCCACCGGTCACCCGGCAGGCGCTCGACTGACTCGCTGCACCCGCCGTGGCCCGCTCTGGATCGAGCGGGCCACGGCGGCCGCGCTTGCCGGCGGAGGCAGCCCGGCGGTGGCTAGTTAGCGTGCCGGGGCCAGGATCACCGGGACGGGTGCCGGAGCGGGAAGCGGGAGGTCCTGACCGACCAGGACGGCCTCGTAGCGGCCAGGCGGAAGCGGCGGCATCGGCAGCCGGCCGGGGAGGCATGCGGGGGAACGGCGGGTCGCCTGGCCCAGCACCTCCGAGCAACTGGAATAGCTGGTGTCCACCGTGACGGCAAGCCGGTTCTCGCCAGGCTTGATGATGAACGGCAGCAGCGAGCAATCCGTGGCGAAGGCGACCGCCGGGGGGAACTGGTGGTTCGTGACCACGACGGCGAACTGCGGCCGGCACCCATGGTTGAGGTTGACCGGCGCCCGGCCCCGGTAGGTCACGATCAGCGTGGCCTGGATGGGGATGCCCGCCGTGACCCGTGTCCGCTGCAGGACGAGCGCGTCCGTCAGCCCACCCGGGGCGGGGACCAGCCCGATCGTCGGCGCCGGGCCGGGGTGCGCGGCCGGCGCACTAGGGGATACGGCAGGCGCACCCGGGGATGAGGTCCCGGGGGAGGGCGCGGGAACCTGCGGGGAACTGCAGGCGGCCAGCAGGCCAGCCGCCGCCGAAGCAACGGCGAGCAGGTAACGCGGATATGGCGCCGTCATGATGCTGAGACGTTCCGGCCCGCCGGAACGTTCCGCTCCCGGGTGCGGAACTCGCCGGAAGCCCCTGCCGGGCGGCTCGGCGCGCAGCGAGGAGCTCCAGGGATCGCCGCGGCCCGTCGCCTAGCCTGGTGCGGGTGACCGTGCACGAGCTTTCCCGCGCCGATGCCCGCCGCATCGCGGTGCGGGCGCAACTGCTGGACCGCGCCCGGCCGGCCGGGCTGCTGGAAACGGTGCGGCACCTCACCCTGCTGCAGATCGACCCGACGGCGGCCATCGCGCCCAACGCCGACCTGGTGGCGTGGAGCCGCCTCGGATCGACGTACTCACCGGCCGGGCTGGAGAACGCGCTGAAGGACCGGACGCTGCTCGAACTGCTGGCGATGATCCGGCCGGGCCGAGGACATGGCGCTGTACCGCGCGCAGATGGCCGAGTGGCGGAACGAGACGCGTGGCTGGCAGCAGAGCCTCGACTGGGTGCGGGCCAACGACGCGTGCCGCCGGGACATCCTCGCCCGGCTCGCTGCCACGGGCCCGCTGACCTCGCGCGATCTTCCGGACACCTGCAAGGTGCCGTGGGGGTCGACGGGATGGACCAACAACCGCAACGTCACGCAACTGCTGGAGTACATGGTGCGGCGGGGCGAGGTCGCGGTCGCCGGGCGCCAGGGCCGGGCCCGGCTGTGGGACCTGGCAGAACGGGTCTACCCCGATGACCCGGCGGTCCCGGCGGAGGAGGCGCTGCGCATCCGCAACGAGCGGCGGCTGCGCGCGCTGGGCATCGCCCGCGCGCGGGGGACGGAATACCAGGTCGAGCAGGCCTACGTGGGGGAGGCCGGCGAGGCAGCGGTCGTCGAGGGCGTCAAGGGCACCTGGCGGGTCGATCCTGCCCTGCTGGGCCAGCCGTTCTCCGGGCGCGCGGCGCTGCTGTCGCCCTTCGACCGGCTCATCCACGACCGCAAGCGCACCGTGGAGCTTTTCGGATTCGACTATCAGCTGGAGATGTACAAGCCGGCCGCCAACCGGCGCTGGGGGTACTTCGCGCTGCCGGTCCTCTACGGCGACCGGCTGGCCGGGAAGCTCGACGCGACCGCAGACCGCAAGGCCGGTGTGCTGGTGGTCAACGCCATCCACCAGGACGTGACCTTCGGCAAGGCCATGGCCGCCGCCGTCGATGCCGAGATCAGGGACCTGGCGCGCTGGCTCGAACTGGACCTCGCCTAGCAGGCCCGCCGCGGGCATGCGGGTACCGGGTCTGGCTAGCATGCGGCCGGTGAAGCAGTCGGTGCTGCCCCGCCTGGCCCTCCTGGCGCTCATCTGGGGCTCGTCGTTCCTCTGGATCAAGCTGGCGGACCGTGGCTTCTCCCCGGCCGAGGTGACGTTCGCCCGGCTGGCGCTGGGTGCGGCCGTGCTGTTCCCCGTCACCGCGGCCCGGCGGGAGGCCGTGCCGCGCTCGGCGGCGCTGTGGGCGCAGATCGCCGTGGCGGCCCTGTTCGCCAACGCGATCCCGTACCTGCTGTTCGCGGTGGCCGAGAAGTCCGTCGATTCGTCCACTGCCGGGATCATCAACGCCACGACGCCGCTGTGGACGGTGGTCATGGCCCTGGCGGTGCGGCACCAGAAGTCGGTGACCGGCTGGCAGGGAGCCGGCCTGATCGCCGGTTTCGGCGGCGCGCTGCTGATCTTCTCGCCATGGCACGCCGCGACCGCGGTGGCCTCCGCGGGCGGGCTGGAATGCCTGGCGGCGTCGGTCAGCTACGCCGTCAGCTACATCTACATGGACAAGTTCCTGGCGCGGCGCGGCCTGAACCCGGTCACGCTCTCGGCCTGCCAGCTTCTGGTGGCGGCCCTGCTGCTCGCCGTTGCGCTGCCGGTCCTCGGGCCGGCCCGCCGCATGCCAGCGCCGCCAGCCTCGCCGGGCTGGTCATCCTCGGCGTGTTCGGCACCGGAATCGCGTACGTGCTGAACTACCAGATCATCGCCGGCGAAGGCGCGACCGCCGCCTCGACGGTGACCTACCTGCTGCCGGCGGTCGCGATCGTGCTCGGCGTCCTCGTCCTCGGCGAGACGGTCACCGCGGCCTCGCTGGCCGGCATCGCCCTGGTGCTGGCGGGCGTGGCGCTCACCCGCCGGGCCCGGGGCGCCGGGCGGGCGCCGTCGCGTTGATCAGCGCCGCGATGGGGATGGCGGCGGCGAGCAGTATCACCGCACCCCAGGCCATCGCGACGGCGAAGCCGTGGGCGGTGCCGCTCGCGGCTCCCGCGGCGGCGTGCCCGGCCAGGTAACCGGCGGCGGCCGTGGCCGCGATCGTGTTGAGCAGCGCGGCGCCGATGGCGGAGCCGAGCTGGCCGGCGGCGCTGGTCCCGGCGCCCGCCGCGCCGGTGTCGGGCCGCGGCACGGCCCGCAGCGCGATGTTGAGGGCGGCGGGCCCGGCGATCCCGGTGGCCAGTCCCTCGACGATCGTGGCGGCCAGGATCAGCGGCAGGTAGCGGCTCGCCGGGCCGAGCCAGACGAGCGGGAGCA
Source organism: uncultured Actinomycetes bacterium (assembly GCA_963730235.1). Taxonomy (GTDB): domain Bacteria; phylum Actinomycetota; class Actinomycetes; order Streptosporangiales; family Streptosporangiaceae; genus DASXKD01. The sequence continues at coordinate 199,560 of CAVSRH010000014.1, read as the reverse complement.
GCCCGGCGGCCTCCGCCACGACGCTGCCGGCGACGGTCCACCGCGGCGGCAGCCGCCGCATCAGCCTCGGCGCGGCGAACGCCGACCCGGCGGCGGCGGCCAGCGCGAACGGGATCAGGGCCAGGCCGGTGCGCAGCGGGCTGTAGGCCATGACGGACTGAAGCTGATAGGTGAGGACGAGCATCATGCCGAACGTGCTCAGCGCGTTGACGATCAGCGCCAGGTAGCCGCCGCCGCGGTTGCGCTCCAGGATCACCCGCAGTGGCAGCAGCCGGCCCGCTCGGCCGGCCTGGCGGGCCGCGAACGCGCCGAGCAGCACGGCGGCCGCGCTGAGCGTGCGGGCGATCCGCGCGGAGCCCCAGCCGAGCGACGATGCCTCGCCCAGGCCGTAGACCAGCGCGGCCATGCCCGCGGCGCTGAGCAGGACGCTGACCAGGTCGATCCGTACGTCCCGGCGGCCGGGCAGGTCAGGCAGCACCCGGGGCGCGCCGAGCAGGACGGCCAGCGACAGGGCCAGGTTCACGTACAGGCACCAGCGCCAGTCCAGCGCGGTGGTGAGCACACCGCCGAGGATGAACCCGGCCGCCATCCCGGCGGTGAGGGTGGCGGTGAACACGCCCATCACCCGGGCGCGCTCGTCCTCGCTGGTGTAGACGGTGACCAGCAAGGACTTGGTGGACGACACCAGGATCGCGGCGAACGCGCCCTGGACGGCGCGCGCGGCGATGAGCATCGCCCCGTCCACCGCCGCGCCGCCGGCCGCCGAGGCGAGCGCGAAACCGGCGACCCCGATCAGCAGCGTGCGCCGGGCGCCGAACCGGTCGGCGAGCCGGCCGCCGAGCAGAAGCAGCCCGGCCAGCGCCAGCGTGTAGGCGGTGACGACCCACTGGCGGGCCGTCACCGTCAGGCCCAGCGCGTGCTGGGCCGAGGGCAGCGCGACGAACATCACCGTGGTGTCCAGCACCGCCATCAGATGCGCCGCGGCGATCACGGCCAGCGGCCACCAGCCGCGCCCGGGCCCGGATGCGGTGCCCTGGGGCGGGCCGGTCACGGTGGCAGCGGAGGTCATCGGGCACTCCTAAGATACGCTTGCCTCTTATTAAGATCCAGTCGTATCTTAAGCAGCCGGCACGTTAAGATGCAAGCGTCCCTTAAGGAGCGAGCATGAGATCTGCCGCGATGCCCCGCCCGCCGGTGGCCCGGCCGGCGCACGCGGGCGGTCAGACCCGCCGGCGCGGGCCGGCGCTGGAGGCCGCGCTGCTCGACGCCGCCTGGGACGAGCTCCAGGCGGCCGGCTACCAGGGCCTGACCATCGAGGCCGTGGCCGCCCGGGCCGGCACCAGCCGGGCCGTCCTCTACCGCCGCTGGCGCAACCGGCCCGAACTGGTGATCGCCGCGCTGCGGCGGCACCGCCCGCTGCTGTCCGGCGAGGTGCCGGACACCGGGAGTCTGCGCGGCGACGTGCTCGCGCTGCTGCGCCGGATGTCGGCCCGGCTGGCCGAGCTCGGCCCGGAGACCGTCTACGGCCTGCTCGGTGACTACCTCGCCGACGCGGAACTGTTCCTCCGGGCCCAGGACCAGGTGCTGAGCATCGGCGCCGGGGTCATGGGAGCCATCCTCGACCGCGCCGCCGGCCGGGGTGAGGCCCGGGCCGGCATCGGCCCGATGATCGCCACGCTGCCCACCGTCCTGTTCCGGCAGCAGCTGTTCGTGTCCCGGACGCCGCCCGCCGAGGACGTCCTCACCGCGATCGTCGACGACGTGTTCCTCCCGCTCGTCCGGCCATGACCGGGCGGGAAGAGCTGCGGGCGACGTTCAACTCGGCCGCCGGAATCTACCAGCAGGCCCGGCCTGGCTACCCGGAACAGGTGTACGCCGAGCTGATCCGGCTGACCGGGCTGCGGCCAGGTGCGCGCCTCCTGGAGGTGGGCTGCGCGACCGGGAAGGCAACGCTGCCGCTCGCCCGGCGGGGCCACCCGATCACCTGCCTGGAGATCGGCGCCGACCTGGCCGCGCAGGCCCGGCGGAACCTGGCGGCGTTCGGCGGCGTCGAGGTCATCGAGGCCGCGTTCGAGACCTGGCGGCCGGCCGCCGGGGTGTCCTTCGACCTGGTGTACGCGGCCACCGCGTGGCACTGGATCGACCCCGCCGTCCGGTGCCGGCGGGCCTGGGAACTGCTTCGTCCCGGCGGGCACCTGGCGCTGTGGAACGCGGGCCACGTGATCCCCGACGGCGGCGACCCCTTCTTCGCCGAGATCCAGGAGGTGTACGACGAAATCGGCGAGGGCCTGCCCCCGGGCACGGCCCCGATCCGGCCGGGCGAACTGCCCGGCGACCGGGCCGAGATCGAGGCCAGCGGCCTGTTCGCGGACTTCGTGGCCAGGCAGTTCGACTGGGAGATCCGGTACACCGCGGCGGAGTACATCCGGCTGCTCGATACGTTCTCCGGCCACATCGCGATGAGCCAGTGGCAGCGGGACCGTCTGTACGGTGAGATCCGGCGGCGCCTGGCCGGGCGGCCGGACGGGACGGTTCGCCGCCACTGGGGCTGCGTGCTGCAGGTCGCCCGCCGTGCCTAGCTTCGAGGGAGTGCGATGACAGCAGGTGAATTCCAGCCGGTGCGGGTTTCCCGGCGGATCGAGGCGCCCGCCAGCGAGATCTTCCGGGTGCTGGCGGACCCGCGCCGGCATCTGGAGATCGATGGCTCGGGGATGCTGCGCGGGGCCACGTCCGACGCGGTGATCTCCGGCGTCGGGGACGTGTTCACCATGGCGATGTACTACTCCGATCTTGGCGACTACGAGATGAACAACCACGTCGTCGAGTTCGAGCAGGACCGGCGTATCGGCTGGGAACCCGAGGCGGGCCGCGGCCACCGGACCACCGCCCAGGGCAGCACGGCCGGGACCCGCTGGGGACACCGGTGGAGCTTCGAACTGGTCCCCGACGGCCCGGGCGCGACGGTCGTCACCGAGATCTACGACTGCTCGGCCGCACCCGAGAACGCGCGCGCGGGCATGCGGGACGGCGAGGTCTGGGCCGGCGCCATGGGCAGCACACTGGAGCGGCTCGACCAGGCCGTCCGGGGGTAACCGGCTCCGGCGCGGCCCGGGCGGCTCAGCGGATCGGCCTGCCGTTGGCCGCCAGCAGGCCGTGCCAGGCGTTGCCAGGTCCAGTGGCATCCGGGAACTGCTGCGCCAGCACCCGCGCGCACAGGTCCGCGGGAGGCGCGAAGGGAACGCCGAGACCGGCGAGGGCGTCGTCGGTATGCACCAGGAGTTCGACGCAGGCCCGGCCGACGTAATCGGCCGCGCTCGACGGGCCGGTGGCGTGGTACGCGCGCACGGCGGGGGGCGTGACCGCCGCGACGGCCGCGAGTCCCGCTGCCACCGGCGCGACGGAGTCGATCACCTCCTCGTTGGTCGCGTCCGGCCAGCGCGTCACGGACAGGCCGATGAAGTGCTCGCACCGGCTGGCCAGGTACAAGGTGTACTTCGCGGTGGCGCCGATCATGTGCGTGACCGTCTGCCCGACGTCCCAGTCCAGCGGGCCGGCCCGGGCCGACCAGTCACGCCCGGCGACCGGCCGCAGCGCGGCCGCGGCCGCCGCCGCGGCGGCGACCAGGTCGTCCGGCATCAGCACTTCAGGCATCGGCTAATCCTGCCTTTGGTCGTCATCCTCCGCCGAGGGCCGGGCGGCAGGCCATCGTGGGCCCGGCCTTGGCGGCGCGGCCGGGCCGCGCGCGGCAGTGCGGACAGTACCGCGCGTCCGGCACCGCGGCCAGCAGCCGGGCGGGGATGGCTGCCGCGCAGCCCTCACAGCGGCCGTACCGGCCGGCGGCCAGCCCGCCGAGCGCTTCCTCGGTGTCGGCCAGGGCCCGCCGCGCCGCGGTCGCCCGGCGCAGCAGCCGCCGCGCCTTCCGGTCCGCGGGCTGCCCGGCCGGTGCCGTGGCCGAGGCCGCGTCGTGGTAGGCCAGCGACAACTCGGTGACCGCCTGCAGCCGGGCCTGCCACTGGGCCTCAAGCAGCGCGCGCCAGGCCGGCCCGGCGGCACGGCCGGCCTGGGCCGGTTCCGGGGCTCCACCAGCCCAGGCCGGGTCTTGGGCAGGGCCGGGCCGGGCAGCCGGGTGGCCGGCCTGCGGGACTTGCCGTTGCTTCGTGACCATCGGCTCAGGTGCCCGGCAGCGTGCCCAGGGTGACCACGACGGTCCGTGCCTGGCCCGCGCGGGCAATCGTGATCTCGGCCCGCTGCCCGGGATGCGCGGCGGCCAGCGCCTGCAGCAGCGTCCCGGCGTCCGGGGTGGGCTGCGTGCCCAGCTTGCGGATGACGTCACCGGCCCGGAGCCCGGCGCGCTCGGCCGGGCCGCCGGGGGCCACCGTGACCACCGCGGCCCCGGCCGGTGCGCCGCCGGCGCCGGTGACCGTGGCGACCCGGGCGCCGAGGGCGGCCCGGTGGGTATTGGTGACGTGCCCGGAGGAGATGAGCTGCCCGGCGATGTCGCGGGCCAGGTTGGCCGGGATGGCGAAGCCGATGCCCTGGGCCTGGGTGCCGTCGTGCGGGCTGACGGCGGCCAGCGTCGGTATCCCGATCACCTGGCCGGACGTGGTGACCAGGGCCCCGCCGCTGTTGCCCGGGTTGATCGGGGCGCTGGTCTGGATCGCGCCGGGCAGCGCCGCGGCAGTGGTACTGGCGGCCGTGGCCGGCTCGACGACCGCCCGGCCGGTCGCGGAGATGATGCCCTGGGTGACGCTGCCGGACAGGCCCAGCGGGTTGCCGACCGCGAGCACCACGTCGCCGGCCTGGGCCTTGGCGGAGTCGCCGAACCGGGCCGGGGTCAGGCCGGCCGGGTCCTCGGCCTTGATCACCGCCAGGTCGCCGCCGGGGTAGCTGCCCACCAGGCGCGCCGGGCGCGGGTCCCGGTCGCCGGCGGTCTGGACCTGGAATCTGGTGGCCTGCCCGGCCACGTGGGCGTTGGTGAGGATGTGGCCCGCCCGGTCGAGTACCACCCCGGAGCCCAGTCCGTCAGCGGTGCGGATCAGCACGACCGACGGCAGCACCGCGCGGACGGTCGCCGCGTAGCTTGTCACGGCACCGCCGCTCACGGCAGGTCCCGCGGCGCGGGGGGCCGGCAGGTCCGGGCCGACCGCGGGTGCCCCGGGCGTGCTGGCGCAGGCAGCGATCCCGCCGCCCCCGGCGGCGACGGCCATCGCTGCGACGGCCGCCGCCCGCCGCAGCCGGTCTGTCACTCTCATCTGGGCTCCCTGAGCTTGCTCACGCCTGGCGCCAGCGACTGGCTGGCTGGGCTCAGGCAACCCGGTGACTGTGGACCCGCGGTGCTGCCGCTGTGGTGACCGTATGGAGGAACGCGCCGGAACGCCCGCCCACCGCCGGGCCGGAACGCGCGGGCAGGCGATCAGGCGCGGGGCAGGGTGAGGGTGAGCCGCGCGCCGTGGCCCGGCTCGCTGTGCGCGTCCAGCCTGCCCCCGTGGGCGCGGGCCAGTTCGGCGGCCACCGTCAGCCCGATCCCGCTGCCGGATACGTGCCCCGCCCCCCGGCCGCGCCAGAACCGGTCGAAGATCCTGGGCAGTTCGTCAGCGGGGATGCCGGGCCCGGTGTCGGTGATCTCGAGCACGGCGGACGGCTCGTCCGCCCCGGCCCCGGCCGGGCGGCGCGCACGGTGACCTGGCCGCCCGATGGGGTGAACTTCAGCGCGTTGGTGAGCAGATTGGTGATGACCTGGTGCAGCCGGCCGGGATCGGCCAGCACGTCGATCGGCGTGAGCTGCCGCTCCAGGGCGATACCCGCTGTCTCGAACCGCCCGGCCAGGCTGTCCGCGGCCACGGCGGCGATGCCGGCCAGGTCGTGCCGGCCCAGCGTGAGCTGCAGGGCCGCGGCGTCGGCGGCGGCCAGGGTCTGCAGGTCGCCGACGATCCGGGCCAGCCGCAGCACTTCGTCACGCAAGGACGACAGCTGCTCCTGGGTCGGTTCGGTCACCCCGTCAAGCAGTGCCTCGTGGCCGGCCTGCAGGACCGCGATCGGCGTCCGCAGTTCGTGCGCGACGTCGGCGACCAGGTCGCGGCGGAGCTGTTCCTGCCGGTCCAGCGTGTTGGCCATCAGGTCGAAGGCGGTCGCCAGCTCGCCGATCTCCCCGGGGGCGGCGATCGGCCCCACCCTGGCCGTGCGGTCCCCCCGGCCCATCGCCCGGGTCACGGTGATCAGCCGTTCCACCGGCCGGGTGATGCGCCGGGCCACCACAAGACCGGTGACCAGGGCAAGCAGCGCGGCGAGCCCGGCCGCCCCGGCGATCGCGCGCCACAGCGCGGTGCGCAGGGCCTGGTCGGCGGCACCAAGGCCGCTGCCGGGGAAGCGCGCGACGGCCCGGCCGACCTGCTGGCCGTGGACCACGATGGGGCGGCTGACCTGCGGGCTCGACGCGTGGCTGCGGAAGGCGGGGGATACGGCGGTGGGCTGGCCGGCCTGATCGGTGATCTCCACATCGGCGCCGGTGCGGGCGGCCAGGTCGACTACCGGGGCCAGGTTCGCCCCTGCCCAGCTGTCCTTGCGGTCCCATGCCGCACCCGCGGCCACCGCGATCGCGCTGGTCAGGTCGGATCGCTGCCGGCTCGCCAGGTTCGCGACGTCGGCGGCGGCGAACGCCGCCGCCAGCACGGCGAGCAGCGCCACCGCGGCCAGCGCGACGCCGAGAAAGGCCAGCGCCAGCCGCAGGCCGATCGGGTCGCCCCGGGAACCCGGGCGCTCCGCCCCGGGCTCAGCCATCGCGGGCCAGGCCAAGGCGGTAACCGCCGCCCAGGACCGTCTGCACGATCCGCGGGTTGCCGGGATCGGCCTCGATCTTGCGGCGCAGGTTCTTGACGTGCGAGTCGACGGTGCGCTCATACCCTTCGAACTCGTAACCGCGGACCCTGTTGATCAGCTCGAACCGCGAGTACACCCGGCCCGGCACGGTGGCCAGCGCGAGCAGCAGCCCCCATTCGGTCGGGGTGAGGTCGACCGGCGTGCCGCGGACCACCGCGGTCCGCCGTGGCTCGTCGATGACGAGTTGCTCACCGCCGTAGCTGGCCGCCCCCTGCTCGGCGGCCTGGCCGCCGCCGCGGCGCAGGATCGCCTGGACGCGGAGCACCAGTTCGCGGGGGCTGAACGGCTTGGTGACGTAGTCGTCCGCGCCCAGTTCCAGGCCGCGGATCCGGTCCTCCTCGCTGCTCTTGGCGGTGAGCATGAGCACCGGGACCGGCCCGGCCGCCCGCAGTTCCCTGGCCACCGTCTCCCCGGGGATGTCGGGCAGGCCGAGGTCGAGGACGACCAGGTCTGGCGACCCGGACGCGGCGAGCGTGAGCGCCTCCGCCCCGGATCCGGTGGACAGCACCGCGAAGCCGCCCGCCCCAGGTAGGAGCGCACCAGGTCGCGGAGCTTGCGCTCGTCCTCCACCAGCAGCACCGTCGCCGCCATACGCTCACCCTCCCTCGGCCGGTCCCCCCGGTCCGTCATCTTCACACGGTCACCACGACAGTTTCACCCGCGCGGCACGGCCGTGCCATTCAGTAGAGGCGTGTACCAGGGAGAAAAGGGGGCGCGGCAGTGACCGGAAGCGACCTGATCGTGCTGGCCCCGTGGGCCGTGTTCGGCGGCGTGCTGGGTGCCATCTGCGCCCGGCTGTATGTGGGCCGGTCCCGCGCCCGGCGCCGCCGCGCGCTGCGGCGCACGGAGCGGGACCGGCCCGGGGCCGCCGCATGAGTGACACCGCAGCCACCGTGATCGCGGTGCTCGCGGCGCTGGCCGCCGCCGCGTCGTTCGGCGTGGCGGCCGCGCTGCAGCACCGGCAGGCCCGGCTGACGCCGGGCGCAGCGGGTGTCCGGCTGCTGGCCAGGCTGGCAGCCCGGCCGCTCTGGCTGGCCGGCATCGCGCTGGCCGCCATCGCCTACGGCCTGCAGGCCCTGGCACTGGCGTTCGGCCCGCTCGCGCTGGTCGCCCCGATCGTGGCGGCGGACCTGCTGTTCGCGCTGCCGGTCGCGGCACGGTGGTCACGGCCACTGCGCGGCAGCGACTGGCTCGGCTGCGTCCTCGCGGCCGGCGGGATCGCCGCGTTCCTGGCCGCCGCTCCGCCGTCGTCGGGCCGGTCGGATGCCCCGGCCACGGACTGGCTGCTGGCCTTCGCCGTGGTCGCGCTGGTCTGCGCGCTCGCGCTGGGCACGGGCAGGCTGGCCGCCGGGCCGATCCGGGCGGCCGTGACGGCCACCGCCGCCGGCGCCGTGTTCGGCCTCACCGCGGCGGTGACGCTGAGCCTCACCCGGCTGCTGCGCGCCGTGGGCCCCGGCGCCACGCTGGCCCACTGGCAGCCCTGGGCGCTGCTCGCGCTCGGCACCGCCGGGCTGCTGCTGTCCGCGAGTGCCTTCCAGGCCGGGGCACTGGCCGCCAGCCTGCCGGTGATCGACACGGTCGAACCGGTTTCCGGGGTCCTGCTCGGGACACTGCTGTTCGGCGAGCGCCTGGCTGCTTCCCCGGCCGGGATCACGGTCCAGCTGGCAGGCGCGGCGGCTGCCATCGCCGGGATCATGCTGCTCGGCCGGCATGCGGGAGCCCCGGGCCTGCGTACCGCGGCGAAACAGGCTGGCGCCACGACCAGGCCGGCGGGCCGGGCCGCGGGGCTTGGGAGCAGCGGTCCGGTGACCGGGCCGGCGGGCCGGGCCGCAGGGGCCGGGGCGGCCCGGTGACCGGGCTCTCGCACCTGGGCGTGTCGTCGCTGCTGTCCTACGTCATCGCCGTCCTGCTGCCCGCGTTCGACGCGCTGATCCCGGTGCTGCCCAGCGAGGCCGCCGTGATCGCGCTCGGCGTCGCCACCGCGGGCAGCGCGGATCCGCGGGCCGCCGTGCTTGTCGCGCTGGCCGCGTGCGGGGCATTCCTCGGCGACAATGCCGCCTACCTGCTCGGCCGCCGCTTCGGCCCAGCCGCCGGGCGGCGGGTCTTCGCCGGGGAGCGCGGCATGCGCAGGCGGGCCTGGGCCGAGCGGTCGCTGCACCGCTTCGGCGCCCGCATGATCATCGGCTGCCGCTTCATCCCCGGCGGGCGCACGGCCGTCACGCTGACCTGTGGCATGGTCGGCTACCCGCGGCGGCGCTTCGCCGTGGCGACCGCCGTCGCGGCGGTGATCTGGGCCAGCTACGCCTTCCTGATCGGCCGGATCGGCGGCAAGGCCTTCGAGGACCAGCCGTGGCTGGGCCTGCTGCTCGCACTGGGAATCACCGTGGTGGTCAGCGCGGCCATCGAGGCGGCGCGGCGGGCCCGGGGCTGGCACCTGAGCAGCACCGGCACCAGCCGCTAAGCACGTCCACACGATCTGCACACCGGCTGCGCCGGGCCTGCACCCGGCCCGGCTGTGCTGGAAGCAGCACCAGGCCGGTGGCCGCGGAGGACAAACACGACACCGGCGCCGTGCAGGCGGCCGATGCGACTGCACATACCGGCCGTAGCGCAGTCGCGGAGTAGTAGCAGCTCCGGTGGGCTGACCGGCCTGGGCACGTCGCCCTCGCGCGCGGGAGGCGCGCGAGGGCGGCGCCGGGGTCTCTTTGCCTTTGCTTTGCCGCTACATTGGAGTTACCTGGTCATTTTGGGATGCTCGGGCAGACTTGACCTACGGCGACCGTAACGGCTGAGGAGGCAGGCGCGGGACTGCCGCCGCCGGGCCAGGAAGGTCGGATCCAGGTTGGACGGGGCAGCCCGGGAGCAGGGCCGGGCACACGGGGGCGGGCTGCCGCACGCCATTTCCAGCCCGCTGGCGGGCTCGGTGAACCGGCACATCAGGTCCTGGCTGGTCCCGGTCGGCGCGATCACCATCCTGGGCGTCGGCACGGGGATCCTGGTGGACGAACGGCCGGCCGGGATGGCCCTCCCGCTGTCCGCCGCGGTACTTGTGCTCGCGTCCGCGTGCTGGGCGGTCGGGCTGAGCGAGCGGGCCCGGGACCCGCGGCTGGTCGTGTCCGCCCTGATCGGGCTTGGGCTCTGCGGCGCGGGCCTGGACTGGCCGCAGTCCGACGGCCCCGGGCTGGTGGTCGGGTTCATGGCGCTGGCAGGCCTGGCCCTGCGAGTGCCGCGCCTGGTCGCGCTGCTGGCCGCGATGCCGGTGGTGGTGGCGATCGCCATCTCCGATGCGCACGAGGCGGTGAACCCGGCGAGCACCGTGCTGACCATCGCCATGGGGGCGGCCTTCCTGTTCGTGACGTCGGCGCTGGCCGCGCTGAGCCGGGACGGGCAGCACCGGGCCGAGGCGCTGCTCGCCCAGGAGGCGACCATCCGTGAGGTCCGGAAGCAGATGGCGGCGCTCGCCGAGCGGTCCCGGCTGGCCAGGGAACTGCACGACATCCTGGCGCACTGCCTGTCCGGCCTGTCCGTGCAACTGGAGGGGGTGCAGTTGCGCGCCGCCCAGACGGCGGCCGATGCCAGGCTGGCCGACCAGATCGCGTGCGCCAGGGAACTGGCGCGGGACGGGATGCGCAGCGCGCGCGCGGCAGGCGGTGCCGTGCGAGCGCGGCGACGAGCTTCCCGGGTCGGCGCGGCTGCCGCAACTGGTGTCGGACACCGCCTCGGCGCTGGGGGTGCCGGTGACCGTGCGCGTCGACGGCGCGCCGCGGTCGCTGGCCCCGGAGGCCGCGCTGACCGCCTACCGCACCGTGCAGGAGGCCCTCACCAACGTGGCCAGGCACGCCGGGCAGGGGGCGACCGCGTCGATCGTGCTGGCCTGGGCGACCGACAGCCTGGACATTTCGGTCGCCGACCAGGGCGGCGAGCGGCCGGCGACCGCTGGCCCGCCGGGCGGCTTCGGGCTGGCCTGGCATGGCCGAACGCGCCGCGCTGCACGGCGGGCACGTGGACGGCCGGCCATTGCGACGGCGGCTTCACGGATCCGGCTGCGGCTCCCGGTGCGGCCCGTGCCGCGGGGAGAGCGGGCATGACGGCCGCGGCAGCCCCGCTGCGGGTGCTGGTAGCCGAGGACCAGAAGGTCGTCCGCGACGGAGTGGTCGCCTTGTTGGGGATGATGCCCGGCATCGAGGTAGTAGGCGCGGCCGTGGACGGCGATGACGCGGTCGCGCAGGCGCTGGCCCTGGCGCCGGACGTGGTGCTCATGGACCTGCGTATGCCGCTGCGACGGGGTCGAGGCGACGCGCCAGACTCACGCCGGGCGCGGCCGGGTCTGCACGTCGTGGTGCTCACCAGTTACGCCGACGACGCGTCGGTGCTCGCCGCGCTGCGGGCCGGCGCCCGCGGCTTCCTCACCAAGGACGCCGGTGCCGCGGACATCCTCGACGCGGTGGCAGCGGTGTCGCAGGGCAAGGCCCTGCTGGATCCGGGGGTACAGCGGCGCCTGGTGGAGGTCATCGTCAGCGGTGCGATACCTGAGGGGCCAGGCGCCGGCGCGGGGCAGGCCGGTGCCTGGCCGGGATGGTGCGGGCAGCGGCGGGCTGACCCGGCGGGAGGCGGAGGTGCTCGCCGAGATCGCGGCCGGGCTGTCCAACGGCGAGATCGCGGTCAAGCTGTTCATCTCCGACACCACGGTGAAGACCCATGTCAACCACCTGCTGGTGAAGACGGGGATGCGGGACCGGGCGCAGCTTGTCGGCTACGCCTACCGGCCGGCCTGGCCCGGTGAGCATGGCCGCGTCACCCGGCCGGAACGGCAGGCCCGGTGACCCGGTACACCGTGCTGATGCGCAGCGCCCGGCGATCCATGGCAACTACTTCGACGCGATACGGCGGCCATCGCTGACCTGCCCAGGTGGCGCACGCCGACCAGGGTGAGGAACTCGCGTGAGTCCCCGCCGCGGGCGCCGACCCGGATCAGCCCGGTTCCCGGGGAGTAGTACTTGATCTGGTGCCCGCTGGCCGGGTCGTTGGGGCTGGTCTCGTCGACCACCAGGACGTGCCGGAAGCACCCGGAGCGCATGCAGGTCGCCCGGCCGGTGCTGGCGACCCTGGAAACGTCGTCGAAGTCGATCGGCGGCACGAGCCCCTCGCGGTAGCTGACACCGTCCACGGGCCGGGCCAGCATGTGGATGCCGCCGTAGGCGTGGCCGGTGCCCCGGATCGAGGTGCTGGGCGCCCCGGTGAACTTGCCATGCTCGTACTCCTCGGGGTACTCGCCGAAGTTCCACACGTTCCCGGCGTCGTCCTGGGCGAAGAAGGCGAGTTCCTGCTCCTGGAGCTTGCCGCCCAGGAAATCACGGTCCCAGGCGACCACCGTGGTGACGCCGTGGATCTTCTTGGTGAGGCCGCCGATCGTGAACACGACCGTGTGCGGCCTGGTGTGGCCGCCCTCGGCCAGCGTCCCGGCGTAGCTGAACTCGGTCCCCGGCACCAGCGGGAACATCGGGTTGTCCACCTGCGTCGGCGCGGTAAACCGGTTCCGCCCGGCCTGGGCCGCAGCCGGGCTGGCCTTCGCGGCCGCGGCGGCCGGCTTGGCTGCGGCGGCGCGGCCTGCTGGCCGGTGCCGTCCGAGCCGCACGCGGCCAGGGGCAGCGCGGCGAGGGCACCGAGCACGGCGAGCGCCCGGGCACGCGGTATGGAGAGCATTACGTGGTCCCTTCGGGTTGAACCAGGTCAGCGCGGCGCCCGAGGCCCTCCCGCTCCCGGCGGCCGCGGCCGAACCGCAGGTACAGGGAGGGGAGCACGAGCGGGTTCAGCAGGGTGGAGGTGGCCAGGCCGCCGAGTACGACCACCGCAAGCGGATGCTCGATCTCGTGCCCGGGCCGCTCGCCGAGCAGCACGAGCGGCACCAGGGCCAGGCCGGTCGCCAGCGACGTCATCAAGATCGGGGACAGCCGCTCGCGGGCGCCGCGGAGCACCAGTGCCGTGCCGAACTCCATGCCCTCGTCGGCTTCCAGGTGCTGCCAGTGGTTGATCAGCAGGATGCCGTTACGTGCCGCGATGCCGAACACGGTGAAGAAGCCCACCAGCGAGCCGAGGGAGATGACCCCGCCGGTGGCCCACGCCGCGAGGATCCCGCCGACCAGCGCCATCGGCAGCGTGACGAAGGCCAGCAGGGCCAGCCGCCAGCGGCGGAACGACGCCTGCAGCAGGAGCAGGATCGCCACGGCCGCGATGAGCGAGGACTGCAGCAGCCGCGACTGCGCGGCCTGGCGCTCCTTGTACTCGCCGAGGACCTCGACGTGGTACCCGCGGTTCAGGTGGACCTCGGCCAGCTTGCGGTTGATGTCGCTGACCACCGCGCCCAGGTCGCGCCCCGCCACGCCCGCGCCGACGTCCAGGTACCGGGAGTCGCCCTGCCGGTCGATGGCGTTGGGGTTGGGCTGCAGCGCCACCGTCGCGACCGAGCCGAGCCGGACGTGCCTGCCGGAGGGGGTGTCGATGGGCAGGTTTTCCACGTCGGTGAAGCTGTGCCGCACCGAGTCCGGGCTCCACACCACGACGTCGTAGGCCTTGCCGGCGCGGAAGATGTCACCGACCTCCTCACCGGCCACCAGGGTGGCGGCGTCCCGGCGGACATCGCCCGGCTTGAGGCCGTACCGCTCCGCCTTGGCCAGGTTGACGGTCACGTTCACCTGCGGGACGTCGCTGGAGATGTCCCGGTGCGCGTCCACCACGCCCGGCACCGACTGCACCAGCGCGAGTATCTGGTCGGAGGTCCGGCGCAGCGTCGGCAGGTCCTCGCCGTAGGTGCGCACGATGATCGGTTCCTTGGCGCCGGTGAGCACCTCCTGGATCCGCTCGTCCAGGTAGGTCTGCACCTCGCGGAACAGGCCGGGGTAGGAGTTGGTGACGTGCTGGATGCGGTCCAGGGTGGCGGTGTAGTCGGCGCCGGGGGAGAGGCTGATCCAGATCTCGCCCAGGTTCACCCCCGCGACCTCCTCGCCGAGCAGGGCCTGGCCGATGTGCGCGCCGGCGCTGCGGACCCCGGGGATGGCCAGCAGTTCCTTGCTGATCTTCGTGGTGGACCGCTCCATCTCGGCCGTCGAGGTCCCCGGCGGGCCGACCCAGTGGACGAGGAAGTCCCGCTCCTTGAAGCCGGGGAACAGGGACTGGCCCAGGTGCGGGTAGATGCCGATGCCGACGATCGTCACCAGCGCGAACGTGAGGTAAGCGGCCACCGGGCGGACCACGATCCGGCGCAGCCCGGCGGTGTAGACCCGCTGCAGCCAGGTGACCAGCGGTGACTTGCGCCGCTCGATGTGGGCCCCCCGGAGCAGCAGCAGGGACAGCGCCGGGGTCACGGTGAGCGCGACGGCCATCGAGGCGACGATCGCCAGCGTGTAGGAGATCGCCAGCGGCCGGAAGAACGCCCCGGTGAGCCCGGTGAGCAGGAACACCGGGATCGACGCCGCCACCACGATGAACGTGGCGTACACGATCGGGCTGCGCACCTCCAGGCAGGCGCGGAGGATCACCAGTGAGGTCGGCCTGGTGCCGCCGTGCAGCCGTTCCTCGCGCAGCCGCCTGGTGATGTTCTCCACGTCGATGATCGCGTCGTCCACGACCGCGCCGAGCGCGATCACCAGCCCGGCCAGCGTCATCGTGTTGATGGTCGCGCCGCGCCAGTAGAGCACGAGCATCGTGGCGATCAGCGACAGCGGGATCGTCAGCAGGCTGATCAGCGCGACCCGCCATTCGAAAAGGAACAGCGCGAGGATCACCACGACCAGCAGGAAGCCGAGTGACCAGCGCCTGAGCGAGGTTGGAGATGGCCAGCTTGACGAAGTCGGCCTGCTGGAACACGTGGGTGTCGAACCTGATCCCGGGCATGCCGGGCCGCAGGTCCTTGAGCGCCTGCTCGACCCCCGCGGTCATCTGCAGGCTGTTGGCCCACGGCAGCTTTTCCACCACGAGCAGCAGGCCCGGCTTGCCGTCGATAATCGCGTCGCCGATCAGCGGCTGGTGCTGGACCGCGACGGTCGCGACGTCGCCGAGCCGACCGAGCCGACCTTTGTCGTCGGCGACGGGAGCCTGCGCCAGATCGGCAGCGGTCACCACGGGCAGCACGTTCCGCACGCCGATCCGCTGGTTCGGCGTCTCCACCGCCCCGCCGGTGCCGATCACCGCGCCGGTGGAGAACCGCAGCAGCCCCGAGTCCACCGCGTCCGAGGTGGTCTGCATCACCTGGTCCAGCGAGACCCGCTTGGCCTGCATCTTGGCCGGCTCGCGCCTGCACGGCCATGAGATGCAGCCGCTCGTTCCAGATCGCGACGTTGGCCACCCCGGGTACCCGCAGCAGCCTGGCACGGATGGTCCAGTACGCGGTCATCGACATGTCGATAAGCGAACGGCTGGCTGAGGTCATGCCGATCTGCATGGCCCGGCCGGTCGCGGACACCGGTGCCAGCATGACCGGTGGTGCCGCCCAGGTGGGCAGGCTCGGCGACACCGTGGCCAGCCGCTCCTGGACAAGCTGCCGGGCGCGCAGCAGATCGGTGCCCGGCTTGAACAGCACCTCGATCGACGACAACTGCGGCACCGACTTCGACCGCAGGTCGTCCAGGCCCTGGATGCCGTTCAGCGACGCCTCGATCGGCACCGTGACCAGTTGCTCGACGTCGGAGGTGGACAGGCCGACGCAGGCGGTCTGGATCAGCACCCGCGGCGGAGCGAACTCGGGGAACACGTCCACGTGCATGTTCGGCAGGGCCGTGACGCCCAGCACCATCATGCCGGCCGCCGCGGCGACGACCAGGTGGCGGAACCTCAGGCTGGAGCCGACGATCCAGCGCATCAGGGTCCGTGGCTCGGTGCTCATTCCTCACCGCTGATGTTGTATTCGGTGCCCAGCAGTTCGGGTGCGCCCACCGTCACCACCGCGGCACCGGGCGCGGGTCCCGCGGAGAGCACCGCGGTACTGCCCTGGATCGCCCGACGGTGATCCGCTGGCGGACGAAGGTCCGCGGGCCGGTGTTCACGTAGGCCCAGGTGGAACCGTCGTTGTCGTAGACCACCGCCGAGTAGGGGATGAGCCGGTAGGTCCGCGCAGGCCATGGGCGCCGCCCGCGCCGTCCGGACCGCCACGGTCGTGATGCCGAGCCGGTGGATGGCCTGCTGGGTCAGCCGGAGCTGCTTGACCGCGGAGCCGGGGATGGACCGGACCATCGCCAGCGGCGATCCTGGTGGGCGCTGGCCACGCTGCAGCCGGTCAGCAGGGCGGCGGACGCGGCAGCGGCGGACGCGAGGGAGGCGGGCCTCTTGCTGAGCATGGACGGTTCCCTTCGGTTCGTCGCGGCGCCGTCAGCCGGGCGCGGTCCCGGCGGCCGGCCGGGGAGTCGTAGTCTCCGGCGCCATCGCCGGGAACCCGGCTGCCCCAGCAGGCCGGCCGGTTCCTCCGGCC
Source organism: uncultured Actinomycetes bacterium (assembly GCA_963730235.1). GTDB lineage: Bacteria > Actinomycetota > Actinomycetes > Streptosporangiales > Streptosporangiaceae > DASXKD01. The sequence continues at coordinate 183,224 of CAVSRH010000014.1, read as the reverse complement.
GGGGTTCCGGCTGGGCAGGCCGGAGGCCTGGCTGCTCCGGCAGCGGCCGGGCGGCGGTGCCGAGCAGCAGCGCGGGAAGCACGAACAACTGGACCAGCAGCAGGCTCACCAGCCCGCCAAGCATCGTGACCGCCAGCGGGTGCAGGAACTCCAGGCCGGGCCGGGCGCCGAGGATGGCCACCGGCGCCAGCACCCCCGCGGTGATCAGTACCGACTGGAGGACCGGGACGGTGCGTTCCCTGGCCACCTCAAGCACCGTCCCCCGCCCGCCCGTCCCCGCCTGCTCGCGTGCCCGGATCCGGTAGCCGAGCAGGACGCTGCCGCGGATCGCGAGTGCGAGCACGGCGAGCAGGCCGGCCAGTGCGCCGATGCTCCACAGGCCCCCGGCCAGCGGCGCGGTGAGCACCCCGCCCGCCACGGACAGGGGCAGCGCGAGCAGCATCAGCCCGGCCCGCCGCCAGCTCGCCACCGTGGCCTGGAACAGCAGGAAGATGCCGGCGAGTGCGGCAGCCGCGAAGCCCAGAGCACGAAGCAGGCCGGCCTGGGCGGCGGCCGCGTTCCCGAACACCTCCGCGTGGTACTCGTACGGCATCGGCACCGCCGCAAGGCGCTGTTTCACCGCGTCGACGGCCGCCGCCGGGTCGCCGGTGACCTTCGCCGCCACCTCGACGTCGCGGAGCACGTCGTCGTGGGTGATGGCGGCCGGCTCGGGCGGATGGCGACCGTGGCCACGCTCCTCAGCGGCACCATCCGGCCGGTGGGCGTGCCGATCAGCAGGTTCCCCAGCTCGGTCAGGTCGCTGCGGCTGCCGGGGGTTCCCAGACCACCACGTCGAAGATCTTCGACTGCTCGTACAGGTTGCCGACGATCAGGCCCGACGTCAGCGTGGTGGCCTCCCGGCGGACGTCACCGGGCCGCAGCCCGTACCGCTGCGCGGCCGCCAGCTTGACCCGGACGTCCACGGTGGGCTGGCGCGGGGCCAGCCGGACCGCCGGCGCGGCCAGCCCGGGCACCCCGGGCACCCCGGCCAGCATCGCCCGCACCTGCTGCGCCTTGTGCTGCAGCACGTCCAGGTCGGGCCCGTAGACCCGGACGACCAGGTCGTCCGCCTGATCGGACGCAACCTGGGCGATCCGGGTCGCCGGGTAGTCCACCAGGTGGGTCTGGACCCCGGCGTAGCCGTGCATCGCGGCCTGGATCGCGGCTTTGCTGCGGTCGTAGTCGGCGGCGCCGTCCAGGCTGACCCAGATCTCGGCGGAGTTGACGTTGACGAGCTGGTCGGAGCTGATGGCCCGGCCGACATGCGCGCCTACGCTGCTGACGCCGGGTATCGCGCGCAGTTCCCGGCTCGCGGCGGCGGTGATCCGGTCCATCTCCGGCAGCGAGGTACCCGGGACGGTCCGCAGTTGCAGCAGCAGGTTGCGGTCCTGCAGCGTGGGCAGCAGCGAGCGGCCGCCGATCTGGGGCACGCAGGCCAGCGCGGCGATGGCGAGCACCCCGGCGGCCGCCCAGGCGCGCCGTGGCCGGCCGATCGGGCCCGCGAGCCTGCGGTCGAAGAAGATCTTCACGACCCGGCCGAAGGACCCCTCACGGCGCGCGCTGTCCCCGCGCAGCAGCAGGACGGTGAGGGTCGGGGTCAGGGTAAACGCCACCAGCATCGACGCGAGCAGGGCCAGCGCGTAGGTGAGCACCAGCGGGCGGCTGAAGGCGGTGGCGAGCGTGCCGAGGAACGCCAGCGGCGCCAGCGCCAGCAGGATCGCGAAGGTGGCATACATCAGCGGCCTGCGCGCCGCGAGGAACGCCTCAACCACCGGGCCCCGGGCCCGTTCCACCGCGTCGCGCCCGGCCCCGGCCCCGTCATCGCTGGCTCCGCTGGTCCCGCCAGCACCGGCCAGGCTTAGCCGGACCGTGTCCAGGTCGGTGACCACGTCATCGATCACGAGGCCCAGGGCGGCGGCAAGCCCGAGCAGCGTAATGGCCGTAAAAGTTGTCCCGGCCAAGAGCAGCACAACGACCGCCACCATGAGCGATACCGGCACCACGATCAGGGCGACCAGCGCCGCCCGCCAGGACGCGAGCAGCAGGAGCATCGCCGCGAGCGCGGCGGCGAGCGCGGTCAGCGCGACGGCCCCGGCGTTGCCCAGGGCCGTGTCGATGTAGCTGGCCGGGCGGTAGACGTTCGAGTCGATCGTGATGCCCTTCAGGCCAGGGGCCATGTCGTGCAGCGCGGCCTCGATGCCCCGGGTGACCTCAAGGGTGTTCGCGCCGGGGAACTTGTCGATGGCGAGCAGCAGGCCGCCGGTGCGCGGGGCGACGGCGTCCCCGATCAGCGGCTGGTGGTTCTCCACCACCGTGGTGACGTCGCCGAGCCGCAGCACGTGCCGCCTGGGGCCTTCGACCGGGACCTCGGCGAGCTGCGCGGGGTCGGAGATCGGGGAGATGTGCTGGATCGAGAGGCGCTGGTTGGGGGACTCGACGAAGCCGCCGGTCCCCGGTGTGGACGCCTCGACGAATGTCAGCGGCGACACCCACAGGGCGTTGCCCGCGGTCTTGATCACCTGGGTGAGCGTGACGTGCTGGGCCTGGAGCCGGTGCGGATTCACCTGGACCTGAAGCTGGCGGTCGCGCTGGCCGTAGATGGACACGTTCGCGACGCCGGGCACGCCCATCAGCCGGGGCCGGATCTTCCACCGGGCCAGCACCGACATCTCCACCGGCGAGACAGCCGGTGACGACAGCCCGACCATCGCGACCCGGCTGGCCGATGCCAGCGGCTGGATCATGATCGGCGGGCTGCCGACGTTGGGCAGGGCGTGCGCCTGGGTCATCCGCTCCTGCACCATCTGCCGCGCGGCGTACAGGTTGGTGCCCGGCTGGAAGGTCAGGTCGATGGCGGACAGCCCGGGCATCGAGGACGAGTGGATCCGGTCCAGCCACGGCACGCCGTTCAGCAGGTCCTGTTCCAGCGGCACGGTGATGAGCTGTTCTACTTCGGCCGCGGACAGGCCGAGCGCCTCGGTCTGGATCTGCACCGCCGGGGGAGTGAACTCGGGGTAGACGTCGACGGGCGCGGAGCGCAACTGCGCGATCCCGAACACCACGGCCCCGAGGGCCAGCGCCACGACCAGGCGCCAGAACCGAAGGCCAGAGCCAAGAACCCAGCGCATAGCGGCACTACCTCCCATCGGCGGTGATGCGCTAGGAACGCTAGGTTCGGGGGCACCCGGGAGGCATCCGCGCATGGGTGGAGAGCAGGGGGATTCCCGGGCTCCTCCCACGGGTGGAGCGGCGCCATTTTGCTGGTGGTTGGTGAACCTTTTCCGGTAGTTCCGCGTTGGCATAGATGTACGCGGAAGATCACGGTCGGCCCGCCAGGTTCTGGGCGGCACGGGCCGGACGGGGACTGGCAGGCGGGGCTTTGGTCCCGGTAGCGACATCTGGGGGTCGCGGTGACCAGTACGGGCAAGACCGCGGAAGCGGATACGGCCTGCATCGACGCGGGAGAGACGCTGCGCCAGGCAGGTCACCTGATGCGCGAACTCGGGGTAGGGGCGCTGGCGGTCCGCGGGGAGAACGGCAAGATCCAGGGGACCATCAGCCGCGACATGATGGTCCGCCGAATTGCCGCGGGTGGCGACCCGAAGACGGTCACCGTGGGGGAGGTGGCATCCGCCGCGGCCCGGCGCGCGGCGTCACGGGGGACGAGATGACCACGCGGGGCGCCGCCTGGCTCCTGCCAGCTACCGGATATCGCGCCGGATCCGGGACTTGGTGGCCTCCGTCGCGGGCTGGACGACGTCGGCTTCCTTGCCATTGTGCCGGTGAATGACGCTATCCGCCGCACCGGCCAGCGGCTGGGCAAACGTGCGCGCCAGAATTGTCAGGTCCAGCCACAATGACCAGTGCTCGATATAGTAATTGTCGAACCTCACTCGTTCCTGTATCGAGGTATCACCTGAAAGCCCGTGCACCTGGGCCCAGCCGGTCATACCGCCATGCACCCGGTGCCTGTCTTCATAGCGCGGAATGCGCTTGGCAAATCGCGAGGTGTAGACCGGCTGCTCGGGACGCGGGCCAACGAGTGACATCTGCCCGCGGATTACGTTGAGGAGTTGCGGCAGTTCATCGAGATGAGTTGCCCGCAGCCACCGGCCGAGCGTCGTGCATTGATCGGAAGACACCGACCAGTGCGCGTCCGAGTTCTCCACCCTTACGGTCCGGAACTTGATGATAGTCATGCGGTCGCCGCCGCGGGTGACCCGCACCTGGCGGAAGAACACGGGCCTGCCGCACGACAGCAGCATCGTCACGGCCAGCGCCAACTGCACCGGTGCGGTGATGACCAGCAGCAGGCTGCCGACGATGAGGTCGAAGGCGCGCTTGGCCAGCCGCGCCGCCCGCCGGGGCCCGCACGGCCGCAGCGGTATCACGGGAATGCCCCACAATTCGTCTCGGCATCTCGCCGGGATCGCGGTTGCCATCTCATACATCCGCGGCACCACGCAGACCCGCACCGGCAGGTCACGGTTGGCGCGCAGCGCGGTCACCAGGTCGGCGTCCCCGTCCCGGATGTCGGTGAAGCACGCGATGACCCAGCGGGCCTCGTGGCGGACCACGACAGCGGCCATGTCGGCCAGGTCACCCAGGACCGGTAGCGGGGAGCCCGCCTTCCGGGGCGGGCCGCCGACATACCCCAGCGGCCGCAGGCCCAGTTCGGGATGATCGTGGAGTATCTGCCCGACCTCCAGGCCGGTATGGCCGGTCCCGACGATGAGCGCGGATTCGGTCAGCCGGCCGTGCCGGTGAGCCATGCGCAGGGCCGCGTACAGGCCGCCGCGCATCGCGCTGAGCAGGCCGAGAGACGCGGCACCGAGGGCGAGGAGCGTGACAGCCGGGAATCCCCACGGCAGGAGCAGTACGAGGGGCGCTGCCACGAACGCTGTCAGGCGGGGTATCTCGTCCGAGATCCGCAGGCAAATGCGCAGCCGGTGTGCTCCATTCACCGACATCACACCGAGCACCACCAGGGCGTAACCCAGGCCCTGCCACCCGGGCACTGCCAGCAGTACGGCGAGTGCCAGCGCGAAGCCGTCACACAGGGGCAATACCGAGTTTCGGGGTAGCGGCCATTCTCGGGCTGGATCCGCACTTCGGCCGGTAGAATACCGGACATGGCTCCGCCCCGCCCTCGGCGGCTCCCCCAGCGCGTTTTGCGCTGCACCCACTCGCCGCAGCCTTCTTTCGAAGGTAAAGGCTAATAGCCCCAGCTCCCATTCAAGGATCCGATGCGCGGCCGGCGGCAAATCGGAAATCCTTGTGCTGTGCTCCTCCGCCCCGACGCAGGGCACAGCCACCATTGAGCCTAGGTATGGGGTTGGTCATTGTCCAGAGCCAGGCCCCATGCAATCGAATTGCTTCTTACGGCGTTATATGCAGAGTGGTTATATGACTACACTGAGTACCATTAGATGGTGAGTACATGACCAACTCTTTACTATCAGATTACTATACAGCGGCCGTGACCGCGGAGGGCCACCAGTCCGTGCCGGTCTCAGCGGCGTTACCGCCCGGCGGAGATGCGCAGCACGGCTCCGCTTGCTGGCTTCAGGAAGATGGCGGAAACGGGGTGCCCGGCGTTACCGAGGTAGCTGCCGCCCAGATCGGCAACCGTGCTGGACCTGGTGGGGTTCACCACGGCCACCCCTGCGGCGAAGGATCGCCGCCAGGCCCTTCCCGCCTGCTCCATGGTGCTCAGCGGCAGGCCCAGAGCGACGCGCAGCGCGGCCGGCAGTGCGGTGAGGTCGCCCACGGACAGCAGCTGCCGGCCGTCGGTGGCGAGCAGGAGCGAGGCCAGCGCATAGCCGCGGGTCTGCGTCGTGATCGCGGCCGTGTACCCGCCCGCGTGGAACCAGCACCTCTTGTGCTGGGCAGCGCAGGAGAAGACCTCGCTCTCGTCCGCACCCCATTGGCCGCCCACAGCGTCGGGCTGGGTGGTGAACGAGAGGTAGAACTCTTGCTCGAGGCCGCCCACCGGCCCGAGCCATCGCTGCCACAGCCTCCGGAACATGGTCGCGTAGCCGACGTTGGCTACCGAGGCCACGCCGGCCTGTCTCAGGGCGTGCCCCACTTCCTGGAGGGCCGAGTACGTGGCGGCCTGCACCGCCGAGTTGCTGCGGTACCTGGCCGCGACCCCGTAGGCGTCCGCTATGGTCAGGGCGTTATCCAGTTCGACGCCATCCCATCCATGGCTATGGACGTCAGCGATGACATTGGCGGCCCATTGGCGCTGGTACGCACGATTGCCGTAGTCGGTCTCCCAGGTGCGCGGATAGCCCCTGAACTGGAACGGCTGGCCCGAGCCGAGCGCGCGGAGCAGCCAATCCGGGTGGTTGCGCTTGAGCCAGCAGTATCCGATACCCGACGACAGGAGCGTGCTGTCCGCCACGCCCCGCCCGCAGGCGCCGCAGTTGCCGGTCCTGGTTGCGCAATCGTCTGAGCGCACTCCGGATAGATCCTTGTACACCCAGACCTGCACGGACGGATTCGCCCGCTTGAGGACCGGGATCAGGCGGAAGTCCCATGAGTTGAGGACGACGACCGCGTTTTCGCGCGCGATCATGGCCAACTGTGCGCGGGTCATCCCCTGGACCTGTGCCTCGTCCAGCAAATCCGTGAACGTCTTGACCGTGCCGGCCTGGGCGGGCAAGCCAACTGCCGCGGGAGCTGGCGGCGCGGCGCTGCGCCACACCGCAACCCCGGCGGATGCCAGGACCGCCCCCACGGCCGATGCCACGAGCAAGGGTGTCATCCACGCTGGCCTGCGCACGATCCTGGCTCCTGACTGGGCTGCCGACATGATATGGAAGACGGCCCGCCGGGGCTGCTAACATACCTACCGGTCAAGCATCCGGCGAGGTGGGCGGCGGCATGACTCGTGACCGGGCAGGGCATGCGGCAATCGTCGTCGTCCTGCTCCTCTTGTCGGTCCCCCTGTTCTTCTCGATCTACCGGGATGCCGCGTTCAACACGGCGCCTCGCGACGACTACGGGCCATACCTTCAAAGCATCGTCGGCGCCGGCGGGCACGTCCCAGGGGCACCGATGTCCTACCGTTTGTTCTCGGTGCTCGTCGCGGTCCCGTTCTACTTCGTGCTGCCCCTTTACCGCTTCTCGAACCTCCCCCCGGTGGACCCTAACTACCTCAAGGCGACCGAAGCGATCAGCGCAGCTTCATGGCTGAGCTTGCTTGCCATGGCGGCCGTGATTTACCTGACCTGCCGGGACAAGGCCGGAGCGACCAGGAAATCGGCCTTCCTCGTCGCGCTGCTTTCACTGTTCTTCGCCCAGTTCACCGGCGTGACGACCATCGACCCGATCGCCCTGCTCATCATCAGCGTGCTCGTTTATTCGCTCGATCGGATCAAGCTGTTCGCTCCGCTGATACTGATCTCAGTCGGATTCAACGAAAAGGTCGCATTCCTGTTCGTGATCATCTTCGGCCTTCGGCTGCTCCTCGCGCGTGATCGGCAGACGCTCTCCTTCCTGGCGGTGTCGTTGCTCGCGACCGTCGCGTACTTCGCCGTACGGATCATCGTGGCCACGCCGGGCAACGGGAACCAGACGTCCCCATCGACGTACTGGGAGTCGTTCGTGACCACGGCGAAGGTGTCACTGACACTGAAGGGGCTTGTCATCAACGTGCTGCCGATCGTGCTGGTCGCTCTCGTGGCGTGGCTCGACGTCCGCATGGCGCGGCAGCTCGGCTACCGGTCTGCTCTCTGGCGCGATACCGACGCGCTCGTCTTCATCGGCATGCTGCTGATCGGCTTGGCTATCGACGTCCAATACACGGCCAGGCCGGCTCGTGATGTTCACATTTCCGCTGTACATGCCGTTGCTGGCGCTTCGGCTCGACGCCTCGTTCTCGGACGCCGCCGCCCAGCACGAGGACAGCGGGATTCTGGCTCCTGACTAGGCTGCCGAGATGATGATGCCGCTGGCGGGGACCGGATTCGCCCGCGCAAAGACCAAGACCAAGGCGCTGCTGGACATCTGGCCGACGGCTAAGGCTCTGGCATACGCGGCCGACGATCTCGGCTGGGGCTTGAAACAGCGGCTGGGCCACGTTCAATCCGAGTCGGGCAGCACCCACCGCGGGCTGGCGATCGAAGACTCGGTGGCGTACGTAGAAGAGGTGTTCACCGACTACGTGACCTATGGCGGTCTTGATCACCTTGGCGGAACGGCGGCCGAGGTCGGGCCGGGTGACAACGCAGGGGTAGCGCTCCTTCTCCGGCTGGCCGGCTGTGAAACGGTGGAACTCGTCGACCGGTTCAAGAGCCGGCGAAGCCCTGCCCAGCAGGCGCAGATCTACCGGGCCGTAGCCACCCGCCATGGGCTGGAACGACCGGACGGCACGGGCCGCTGGGATGACGAGTACCTGCCAGGGGTCATCTGGCGCCTTGGATCCTCGGCTGAGCACCATTTCGCCAGGCATGCCCGTGACGGCGACCAGCGCTATGACCTGATCGTTTCCCGGGCAGCCCTGGAACACCTGTACGACCCTCTGGGCGCGGTCGTAAGCATGGCGGCCTGTCTGCGGCCAGGTGGCCGGATGGTGCACAAAATCGACTTCCGAGATCACGGCATGTTCACCCCCGCCCACTCGGAGCTAACCTTCCTCCGGTTCCCCACGCCCCTTTATCGCCGGATGACGCGACGCTCGGGCCGCCCGAACCGGTTCCTCCTGCACCGGTATCGCAGCCTCGCCGAGGAACTAGGGCGCTCGGCAGACCTCGACGTGACCATTCTGGTGACGAGCTTGGTGGGCGTGGGAGAACTCACCCCGCACGTGCCCGCTGCTTCCGTCCCGGCCGGGCCCATGCAACGTGCCGTGACACGGGTGGAAGCGGAGCGGCACGAGTTCGCCGCAGAATTCGCCGAGGTGGCCTCCGAGGATCTCGCGGTCACTGGGATCTTCTGGATCGGTGTCCGGCCTCTGGCTGCACCCGATCGTTGACAGCCATCCAGCTTGGGGGGCAGAGTTGCTGGGTATTGGTCCCGTTACCTTCGAGAGGCCAGCCGTGGTACCGATTCCGGCTGGGCAGGAGCTACCGACACTCGGGCAGCTTCCTTCGGGTGGAGCGTTCCCCGGGCAGCCGGCTGAATTTGCCCATGACTTGTACGAAGATGACCGCCTGACCATCAAGGCCGTCGCCGACCTGGCTGACCGGCTGCCGCGTCGGTCGGTAATCTGCGACACCGCTGCTCAGCCCTTGCTGGTTCCGCAGGGGGGTCCTCCCAGGGGCGCACTGTCCAGGCCGGGTGATGTCATCCGCAACCTGGAAAATGCGAACGCCTGGCTGACATTGCTCAACATCGAGGCTGATCCGGCGTACGCCGACCTGATGAACACGATGCTTGACAAGCTCGAAGCCGGGATGATCGCCCGTCATGGCAAGATGCGCAACCGGGTCGGATTCGTCTTCGTTTCCTCGCCGAACTCGGTCACGCCTGCTCACTTCGACATCGAGCACAGCCTGCTGATGCAGGTGAGCGGGTCCAAAACGGTCAGCTTTGGCCGGTTCGAGACTGACGCCGGCCGTTGGCACGAGGTCGAGCGGTACTGGGACGGCTCGCACGGGCGGATAGAGTCCCTGCCCCCGGAGCTGGCCTCGTACCCCCTCACCCCAGGACGGGGGGTGTATATACCGCCGGTCTCGCCCCACTGGGTCCACAACGGCCCGGCCATCTCCCTTTCCGTCACCCTTACCTACTTCACTGCCGCCACCGAGCGGGAGAACATGATCGAGGCCTTCAACGCCCGCCTCCGGCAGCTTCGCATGACTCCACGCCACGCAGGGCAGTCCGCTCCCGCCGATATGGCCAAGGTGGCTGTCATGCGAGCCAGCGCGTTCGCCAGCCACGTGCGGCGCAAGGACTGACAGCGCGGGGCCTACGCCTGTGACAGGCGGGAAGCGCATACGTGCAGGTAGTACGCTGCGAGACTCCCGGCGTGCAGGTACCGATCGAAAAAGTGCCTCGCCTCCGACGCCATCTGCTCGCGAGCATCATCGTTCTTGGCGTAGTACTCGCACAGATCGACAAGATCTGACTGGTCGTCGCGAGTCCACGCGACATGGACACGGTCGATGAGCGGTGCATTCAGCTCGTTCTTGGGACGTGGGCCCACGATGCACGCGCCAACTGCCAGACACGAAATCAGCCGCAGGGAGATGGCGTCGTCCTGGCCGGGGAGGTCGATACAAACCCGCGATCGCGCGATCTCCTTCAGGAAGGCGGCCCTCGGCACGCTCTCAAACCCACCTTGGAACGCCACGCGGTGCTGCGCTGTCAAGACCCCGACGGCGCGGCGGCGGAGGTCCGCGTTGAAACGCAGCCCGAACCGCCCGTACACGTCGCAGGTGAAGTCCCGGCGGTCCCGGAGCTGGCGAAGGTATGGCAGATACCAGTAGATCGTCCCCTTGTCGGTCAGATGCCCGCCCGGCACGACCTGAGGGATGCCGTAGCCACCGCGGCGATGCTGCATCTTGAAGTAGACGAGACAGCGCTTGACCAGTTCTACGTCCCGGAACGAAGAGAAGTCGTGGAGATCGATGGCGACCGGGTAGACCCGCCCGTCTCCGGAGAGTTCCGTGAGCACGACGCTGCTCACCGGCTGGTGGATATCCGCCAGTTCGACGCGGACATGATGGCTCATGGCACGTCGCACCGGCGCCAGCATGCGCCCGACGACCGCGGGCCGCGTCACCCGCGGCCAGCGAAGAACGAAACCATCGAGGGCCGCCGGATCTATCGTCCATTGCGGGGCCGCGACGACCTGCGGTAGCCACAGCGACCGTGACGATGCACTGACTTCCATCGCAAGATTCCGGACCGTCACCGGTTCCAGCGCCTTACGCCATCGGCTCTCGGCCATGCCTGCCATCCTTCTCGCCAGTTGCCGCGTGCACGTGATCGGGCAGGTGCTTAAGCGTGCGCGCTGCCGTCTCCAGCGTCATGGCCGTGCGGCCTGCCCAGCCATTCGCAGCCCGCAGCCGAAGCAGCTCACGTCGCGCCGAAGCGAAATTGGCTTTATAGGCTTCATTGCCACGGAGAAAGTCGACCTCGGTGAATCCTCGAGTACATGCGTCACCAATGATCGCAGCGAGCAGCACAGTTGTGGCGCTCCGCCAGCGGGGATCGGTCAGCCGGGCGCTCTGATAGAGGCTCACACGCCCCGCCACCTCGAACGTAACCACGATCGCTAGGACGGTCTGATCCACGGTGAGCTCGTGGACCGAGATCTCGTCGAAATCGGCTGCCAGCCGGCAGGCAGTGGCGAAGCGCTCGAAAGCGGGGAGCAAGAAGGACCGTTCTCCCCACTGAGCGTCGTGGAGCCGCCGCAACGTACCGAGGGCCTCGACCGCCTCCATACCTTTGTTTCTGCGATGCGTTGCGCCCGCGCGCGCCAGGCGGGATGAGGCTTTCCGGAGATTCCGCCGGAACAGGGCGGGACAGGCAGCCACGTAGCTCTCGAAGTCACCAGACAGCGGCGCCCACGGGGCGACAGCAGCCGGTTCGCAGCGGACGTTAGCCGGGCAGGGCTGTGATCAGCCGGGAGCCGGACCGGATCCCTGCAAGGGCGACCAGGCGCGTTCCCGGCCTGCACAACCAGCGCTCTAGGCAGTGGACCACGACGTCCTCTTGTCCCGGGACGGCCAGGAGGTCCAGATGATCGGGGGCCAGCGGCCCGGCCCCCATCATGTGCAGACACGGCAGGCCCAGCCGGTGTCCTTCCTCCAGGGCGAGGCCACCCACGAGCTGGTTCTCCCGCACGACCAGCAAGAAGCGAGACTGGGGGCCGCCCGCACCGGTGAGCCACCACGACCGCAGGAAAGGCGAGGGGAGTGGCGACAGATCGACCAGATGGTTCCACTGCGCGGCCCAGCCGTCCAGCCGCTCGAGCACCAGCAAGCTGGGCGTCTGTGTTCTCACCGGAATGCCTGCAGCCTTTTCATCATCGGCACAACATGCATCTGGCCCCAGCTTTCGGTCCAGCGGTCCGTTGACCCGCTCTCGTTCTCGCCGGTCGCATAATGGGTGACGGTGGCGAGAAGCAAGGCATGCTGCTGAGGTCGCCCCCACTCCGCGAAACGCCTCCCGCCGACCACTGTTGCGGCCAGTTCCGGGGTGGCGGATCCAGAGAGCTGTGCGGCCGCTTCGCCAAAAGTGCAGCGTCTGGCGGCGACGATGCGACAAACTTCGGCGTGGACAGCATCGATGCCTGCTGGTGCATCGGGCCGTGCCCGTTCCCAGTCGATGACCACCGACGGCCGGGGGGGCCTGTGGAGAAAGACGTTCCCAGGCCAGAGGTCGCCATGGCACCATGCCGTCGCCACGCCTTCGGCCTCGATCGGCGCCAAGGCGAGCAGAACCTGCTCAACAAGCGCGGGCGCGACGGCTTCCAGGCCAGTCACCCAGCCACGAGCCCAGCCATCGCCTGCATAACCGGTCCGAGCCCCGGCGGCGAGTTCGGCGGCGATCGCCCGCAGGACGGCCCAGCCTTTGCCAGACGGCCGCCAAGCGTGGCTGGCTCGCACCGCTGGGCTCTTGAGCCAGCGCTCCGCTGCCCATGGGATGCCTTCCGCGGCCCCGGAAGCCACGGCTTCTGGAAAGGCGATCGCCTTCTGGTGCGATCCAAGACGGGATGGCAGGTCAGCCAGGACCCGCAGATGATTTCTCAGGCGCGCTGCGCTGTCAGGGCTGGTGGCAACCCGCACAGCCAGCTCCTGCCCCCGGCAGCGGACCCGGAGAGTCATGTTCCCGAGTCCGCGACCCGCGATGAGGCCGCGAATCTCGGCCGGTCCCCCCAGAGTGGCGCTGACCTGGCCGATCACCAAGGCGACCACATCATCGCATGGCCAGGCCACGGCAAGTCCAGACCGGTCCATATAGCGCCACAAGGGGGTGGTGGCGAGCCAATATCCCAGCCATCGCCGGGGAGGACCGTCATAGGTGAGGGGCCATCCGCGACTGATCACTGCTCGCAGTTGTTCCGGCGTCGGGAACAGGGCAAAGCGGTAAGGCTGGGTGGACCGGACGACCGCAACTAGCTGGCCTGTCCCGGTCAGGGCGGGCCTCAGTGCCTCGGCGCACACGCCATCGCGATCGTCGCAGACAACCAGGGCGATGGTCTTCGGGCGGAACGGTGAATTCTGGCCATCCCAGATCGCTCCTCGCGCCAGCCCCCGCAGATCAGGCAGGGCCCGGCTCAGCACGATCGCGGAGGGATAGGAACGCAGCAGGTTCTGGGCTATCAACGGATGGAGGTTCGCAAGCACGACCGGCCCGTGAACCCGGCGGGGCAGCAAAAACCGCCACGCGGCAGGGTGCCTGACAGCTTCCTGGGCGAGCTGGCCGTCCGGGCTCGTAGGCACTAGCGCATCTCCCTGCGTATGTTCTTCGAATCCCGGGGGGTGGTGGCTGAGTCGGCTGTGGCCACCACGAGGAAGCTTCCCGCCACAGGCCGGAGTGCCCCGATTCCCGCCAACCGCGTTTCCACCGCTCGCCTGGCCGCAGGTGCCAGCAAGGTGCGCCCGTCCCGCCGGTAGGGCAGGAAGCTGTACCCGAGGATCTGGCGAATGGTGAAGGCATGCGCCTCGAACAGCTGGCAGGCGTCGTTGATCGACATCATCGATGGCCGGGTGACCCGGGTCGTCCGGAGCCGCAGGTACATGCCCCGCAGGCTGACGGGGCTGAGATGGAAATTCGCGATGACGGCCCCTCCCGGCCGGAGCGACCTTCCCATCCAGGTCAGCACCTGGCTTCGCAGGCTGGGCTCTGCGTTGAGGAAAAAGCGGAACGCGGTAATAAGGTCGAACGGGCCAGGCGCCAAGTCGTTTGTGGTGGTCGTATCACCCAGGATCAGCACAGCCCGGGGGCACCGGGCGTGAGCCAGCGCGAGCATGTCCGGTGATATGTCGATCCCTACGGGCGAGGGGACGTAACGGCTCAGAAACTCGAGGATCCGGCCCGTGCCACAAGCAAAGTCGGCTGCCGAGCGGGCACCGGGCGGGACCGCGTCGCGGAGAACATCCACGAGGAGCTGCTGCTCGATCAGCCAGTCCAGCCCTTTCGCCGTCCGGGTATCCCACAGATCCTCGTCATACGACCGCGCCTTGTCGGCGCCGAGATGGCTCTGCCGGTACGAGCGAGGCTCTGCCACTTCCGTTACCTGCGCTGGTCGCTTGCTGGCTGTCCCGCCAAACCTACCGTCCAGCCACTTACCCGCCCAGGCCAGCCGCCTGGATCGGGTCTTCCCCCAAGGCCGGGAACCTTGCCTAAGAGGCGGCATCGGTCACGTCGTCCGATCGGCCTCGCAACGCGGCCCATCCCATGCGAAGGCGATCGCGCATCACCATCAGCGAGGCAACAGCGAAGACCGCCAAGGCCAGCGGGCCGAGGATCAGCAGGGATGTCCAGGAAGGCACCGTGCCTAGCCCGGGAAGGTGGCCGAGCACGAGGACAACGGGGACCATCCCGAGCGCGCAAATCACCGGTGGGCCCATGGACCGGCCCAGGGCAGCCGGCCGCAGCGAGGCATGGCGAACAATCCACACGCCAGTGACCAGGAGTACCAGGCAAGCGACGACGGCCTGGTCAAGGGCGACAACCGTGATTCCTTTCCTGACTGTGGCGAGAATGACGCCGGTCAAGATCGCCAGGTGAAGGAAACGGCCGAGGAAGACAAGATCGCTTCGGTCCACCGCCTTCAGAACCTGGAGGGCGCTGAGGATCAAGGAGAGGAAGAACCCGTACACGCGCCAGGAACCGCATGGGTCCCGCCGCGGGCGCCCACTTCCCGCCGAGCAGGGCGATCTCGTTGGCGAACAGCACCAGCCCGACGAACCAGGGAATGCTCATCGCGGTGATGAGGCCGAACACGTTCTCCGCCGTCCGTGCCTTGGCCTCGTCGGAGGGCAGCCGGCAGTAGTAGGGAAAGGCCGCCCCGTTCACGACGATGGCGATCGAGAGGTATGGCATGAAGGCGATCCGGTAGGCGAGCGAGTAGTAGCCAAGCGCCGACGGACCGAGAACATGGCCGATGATGATGTAGTCCACGTTGAGGAGGCCGAGATTGACGAGATTCGGCCCCGCTGAGATATCCGCCGTACCCCAGCACCTGGCGAGCCAGCACCGTGTTCCAGCCGGGCAGGCATGCCGGCCCGACCATCATGGCGACGACGAGGTAGTCATGGACGCCACGATCTGACCGGCCACCAGGCCAACCAGCGGGTAACCGCTGGCCACCACGCTGATCGTGACGGCTGCACCGAGCACCGATGGCACCGAGTCGGTGATCGTCCGCCGGGAGAAGCTCAGCTAACGCGTCAGGCGACCGATCGGCACCGCAGCGGCCGCATCGAACGGTATGCCAACGGCGAAGCCTCTCACCACGAAGGTGGCCTCGGGGGTGTGGAAGAAGGACGCGATCAGCGGCGCCAGGGCCCAGGTGGCGCCCATGAGGATCAGCCCGCCGATGAGAACCATGGACAGGGCGGTTCTGGACGCCTCCTCTATCCGGTCATCCCGATAAACGCAG
Organism: uncultured Actinomycetes bacterium; assembly: GCA_963730235.1. Lineage (GTDB taxonomy): Bacteria > Actinomycetota > Actinomycetes > Streptosporangiales > Streptosporangiaceae > DASXKD01. The sequence continues at coordinate 167,620 of CAVSRH010000014.1, read as the reverse complement.
GGCATCGGTGACCCCCAGCTCGTTGAACGCCAACAAGATGTTGTATGTGAGGGCAGCGATGGCCAGAATGCCGAACTGCGACGGGGTCAGCACCTTGGCCAGCACCAGCAGCACGACGGTCTGCGTGCCCTTGGCACCCCAGGAGCCCACCGATAGCCACAGCGCCCCCCGCGCGGCGGCGGTACGGCGCATGGGCTGGGATTCAGGCGGGGTCATAGCTGCCAGCGATCCGTGGTTTCCAGAATTCTGGTGACCACCTGAAGTTCCCCGTCAGGACCCGCGTGGCGGGCATCACACGACGCATCGGCATTCCGTACGTCTGCGTTAGTGTAGCGAAGTGACGGGAAGTCGGCCGATGTCATGACTGCCGCCCGAGGAATCCTCCCGGTGGCCGGCCCGGCGAGTCGCCGCTCAGTCCTCGCCGTCGGCGCTGTGCTGGTGGCGCTGGCGCTTGTCGCCGCCGTCCTCCTCGGCCGGTGGACGCTACTCACCGTGACAGCCATCGTCACCATCGCCGTGCTCGGTCTCATCCTCAGCCGCCTGGACATCGCCGTGGCCATATTGGCGGCCACCTTCTTCTTCAACGCCTATGTTAACGCACGGGGCCGGCATCATCACGGTCGACAAGGGCATCGGCGCCATCGCCGTGGCGGCCTGGGTGCTGGACTGGACGGTCAACCGGCGGCAGATGCTCACCACCCGCCAGCTATGGCTGATCGGCGCGTTCCTCTTGTGGACCGGCCGTGTCGCATCTGTCTCGCCGTGAGCGATCAAGGCCGGCGCTCGTCACCTCGCTCCGGTACCTGACGTTCGCGCACCCTCTTCTTTCTCGTCATCCAGACGGTCCGGGGGGACCGACGCCGCGCCGAGGTCCTCGTCAAGGTCCTCGTTACCGCCGCCGTCGTGGCCAGCCTCATCGGCCTCGTCGCCTTCTTCGGACCATCACGTCGCCCGGGCCAGCGGGCCGATTCAGGATCCCAACGACTTCGGCTTCATCCTCGGCAGCAGCGTGCCGCTGGCGATCTACCAGGTGCGCTGGGGGGCCACCGCGTGGGGCAAGCGCTGTGGAGTCTGGCCCTGGCCATGATCCTGGCGTGCACGCTGGCGACGTTCTCCCGCAGTGCGCTCACGGGCCTGGCCGTGGCGGGCTCTGGGCTCTGGCGGCCCGGCGGCTCCGCCTCCGCTGGCTGCTCGGGACGATCGCGCTCGTAGCCGTCGTTGCGGGCCTCGCATTGTTGCTCACACCGCAGCTTGTGCGCGGCGCCTTCGACCAGAAGAGCCACGTCGCCTCGGCGAACGTCGATGTCCGCTTCGGCTACTACCGCGTCGAACTGGACGAGTTCGCCCATTATCCGATCACCGGGGTCGGGCCCGGCAATTTCGTCTACCGCTTCTACCAGTTCGCTCCGCCCGCTGGGGAAAGCAGGCCTGCCGTATCCGTTCGACGTGCTGACGATCAGCGGGGAGGAGGCCTACCTGGTGATCCTGGCCGAACAAGGAGCGCTCGGGCCTGGCGCTGTTCCTTGGCTACCTGGCGCTGTCGTGGGCCGATCTGCGGCGCCGGTTCCCAGATGACCAGCGGACGGATCAGCTGCAGGCCGCCCTCGCCGCCGGCTTCATCGTCGCCGTGCGTCGGCGCCCTGTTCCTCACCGAGCAGTACTATCCGCCGCTGTGGTTCCTGCCCGCCGTCGCGGCCAGCCTGGCCAGCGGCAGGCCACGGGCGGAGGCCGAAGGCGCCGGCCGATCGCGGCATCACGGCCAGCACATGGGACGGAGGCCCTCGTCGCCGTGGCCACCGGTGAGGCCCGGCGGTTTCCGTCGGCGGTTCGGTTACGTGCCCGCTGGCCCCTGCCCACCGGCCCCGCAGTCGCCGTCCTCGGATGGCACCGGATCGATACCGAGGGCGGCCGGCTTGCTGTACCGCCCCCGCTTTTTGCCCGCCAGATGGAGATCTTGGCCGAGCACCGCCAGCAGTTCCCCGTCGTGCATCTGACGAGGCCGGAGCGGTGCTCGACGGCGGCGCACCCCGCGCCCGTGGTGTAGTCCTGACATTCGACGATGCCTGGGCCGACAATCACGCCAATGCACTCGGCCCGCTCAGCCGCCACCGCTTGCCCGGCCATGCTCTACGCTCCCAGCCGCCTGCTGGACAGACCCGGCTACATGACGCGCACCCAGCTGCTGGAGATGGACGCCGGCGGCGTGACGATCGGCGCACACAGCCGCACCACCCGGATCTCCGGGCGTGCACCCCGCGCGAGCTGGAGCGGGAAGTCAGGGGCAGCAAGGAAGACCTCGAAGATCTCCTGGGCAAGCCGGTGGCCTCCTTTGCCTACCCGACGGGCCTGCTCGACGACGAAGTGGTCGGAGCCGTCGGAGCGGCCGGCTTCACGTCGGCCGTGACCACCCGCCCCGGCTGGTGGCGGCCGAGGCAGAGCCGCTACGCGTTCCCCGTAGCTTCGTGGAGGACTTCTCCGAAGCTACCTTCCGGGCTGCTCCGGGGCGGCCTCAACGTCCTTGGCCCGCTTGACGCGATCAAGCGCTTGGCCCAGGCGCAGCGGCAGCCATGAAGGTCGTCTTCCTGCTGACCCAGGACAGTGGCGGGCCGGTCGACCTCACCGTGAGCCTGGCCGATGAGCTCGCCGGACGGCCGGTGGCCCCGAGATGACCGTCGTCGGGCCTGCGTCCTGCCTCCAGGGAAGGCAGGCCGTGGAGTCTCCAGCGCACGGCACATGTGCGGTCCAAGAGGGATCTCCGCGGCTTGGCCGAGGTCGCCGCGCTGCTGGAAGAGCTTGCGCCCGACATCATCCATGCCCAGGACCGCCGGGCTGGCTTGGTCGCCTCACTCGTGGCCGGAAGGAAGACTCCGGTCGTGATGACCTTTCACGGTGTGCCCGACAGCGCCGCCGGCCGGTGGGTGAACGCCGGCCCCCTGCACGGCCGTCGTCCGGGCGTATCCGGCGGCAGCCGCCTCGTCGCTGACGCTCTCGTCGCTCGCCGGGTCGGGTGCACGGTTGCGCCCTCCCAGGCCATCGCCGCTTTCTCCGTCGGGAGTTGCGGGTGCCACCGGACCGGGTCCGGGTGCTCCACAACGGGGTCGCCATCCCGCCCCGCAGCGCAGCAGGTCAGGGCGTCCGGACCTTTGCCACGGCCAGTTCGTTTGCGCCCTGCAAGGCCACGCCGGTCCTTGTCGAGGCTTTCCTGGCCGTGCGGCCGTAACCGCCCCGGCCTCCGGCTCCGCATGATCGGAGATGGCCCCGAGCGTCGCTCGCTGTGAGGAGCTCGCCCGACATGCGCCCCGGGGGCCAGAAGTCGAGTTCACGGGCTATCGGACCGATGTCTAGCCGCGAGCTCGCGCAATCCGACGTTTTCGTCCTGCCGTCGTTGAACGAGAACCTGCCGCTTGCCCTGCTCCAGGCGATGGCGACAGGTCTGCCCTGCATCGCGGCAGATGTGGGCGGGATTCCCGAGGTCTGATCACCAGAGCTGCGGGATGCTCGTCGCTCCGGGGAATGCCGGATCGCTGCGGGCGGCCATGGAGCGGCTGATCGACGAGCCCGGCCTGGCGGAAAGACTCGGCGCCGACGGCCAGGCGCCGGGTTGTCGAGCGGTTCACGCTGGCCCGTTGCGCGGATGACCACCTCCGGCTGTGGTCGGACGATCCTCGGGCGGCCGCCGGTGAAGATCCTGCATGTGCTGCCCAGTCTGGCGGTGGGCGGGATGGAGCGAATCGTCATCCAGCTCGCCGCCGATGCGACCGGCTCACGGGGACAGCGTGGCGTGGCGTCCGCGCCGGGGATCTGGGTGGAGCGGGCCGTAGCGGCCGGCGCCGCGCACGTCGCCCTGCCAGTCACCACGCGCCGCGCCCGTTCGGTTGGCGGCCGCCACGGCTGGCCTGGCCCGGTGCATCAGGCAGGTACGGCCGGACGTGGTGCATGCCCATAACGTCCGGGCGACGGCTTTGGCCAGGCTGGCGCGATCGTGCTCAGCCGCCATCGGGCCGTCGCTGCTCCCGACGCTCCACGGGGTGGCGCCCGGCGATTACGCGCGGTGCCAGCCACGTCCTTCGCTCACCGCCCGCCGGGTTATCGCCTGTGCGCCATCGGTGGCCCGGTCGCTGAACGAAGCCGGTTTCCCGGGCGACCGGATCGACGTCATCGTGAACGGCGCTGTCCTGCAGCCCGGCCGGGCCGCACCGCCAGGCGGATCTGCGGAGCTCGCTCCAGCTTGGCCCCGCCCCGGTCGTGGTCGGTATCGGCCGGCTGGTGCGGCAGAAGAACTGGCCGGTGTTCGTCGAGGCCGCTGGCTACCTGCCGGGACCGTCCTTTCGTCGTGGCCGGTGAAGGCCCGCTACATGCCGAACTGGTGGGCCTGGCCGCGGCGTCCGGCGGCCGCGTGAGGTTTGTGGGCTTGATCGACGACGTGGCCGCCCTGCTGGGCCTGGCCTGCTGTGTGGTGTTCACGTCGTCCTGGGAAGGCCTGCCGTTGACGCTCCTTGAGGCGCTGTCGCTGGGTGTCCCGGCAGTGGCCACAGCCGTCGATGGTGTCACGGACGTAGTGCCACCCGGAGCGGCTCTGCTGGTGCCTCCCGGAGACCCGCAGGCGGTCGCCGGAGCCGTTGCACGTGTGCTGAGCGACGATGGCCTGGCAGCCGATCTGCGCCGGGAAGCCTTGGCCGCGGCCCCCCGGTGGGGACCCGAGCGGATGCTCGCCGAGTACCGGCAGGCCTACCGGGCCGCAGCGGCGAGAGCCTTACCGGCTAGGGCCGGACAGCCGGCTGACTCGGCCGGTGGCTGAAGCAGGGCTCAAGACTCGCCAGGGTCCGCTGGGCCCATCCCGGTCAAGACCGTGCCGAGCACCCGGGCGCCGGAGGATGTGAGCTCGCGGACGGCAGCCCTGACTTGCTTCGAGGTGAGCAACTCCGAGTGGACAACCAGCACGACTCCATCGGTGAGGCGGGCCACCAGTCCCGCACCCCTGTCGCCCCGCAGGGCAGGGCCGTCCACGATGACAAGATCGGCAAGGCGCGTGAGCTGCGGCAGCTGCTCCCGGTAAATGCTGGCCTCATCCTGCTGTGCCGGCAACGGAGGCCCGGCGGTGACCACCTGCAGCCCTGCAATGGTGGGCACGCGGCGCAGTAGCGAAGCAGGCTCCGCCCCGTCGAGAATGGTCGAGGTCAGTCCTTGCCCATTGTCCAAGCTGAACACCTCGTGCAGCCTCGAACGACGCACATCCGCATCTACCAAGATCACCGCCAGGCCCATGTCGGCCACCGTCGCGGCCAGGCCGGCCGCGACGGTGGTCTTCGCCGGTCCCGGTACGGCGCTGATGACGGTCACAGAATGCATCTGCTGGCCAAGCAAGGCGTACATGAAGTTGGTCCGCAGCGACTGCCAGCCGTCGTGGGCAACCGTGTCCTCCGGACCGCCGCGAATTGAGCTGACCGCGCTGTCCGGCCCGGATTCCCGGATTATCCCGAGCACCGGGGGCTGGGCCGTTATCTCGGTAGGGTAATCCTCATCTTCCGCGCGGCCGAAAAGCCGGTCCCAGATCAGCCCAGCACCCAGGCCGAGGGCCACCGCCACGATCAGTATGACGGCCAGGAGGAGTTTTGTTTTCGGGCTTGAGGGCTGATCAGGCACCGTGGGCCTGGCATAGATCTGTGCAACGACGACGCCGTTCCCTCGCACGTGGGCCAGGAACACACTGGCCGTCGCCGCGGCGATCTCCTGGGCGCGGACCGGGTCCGTGCTCTCGCCCACGATGTTGATGACGGCAGCATTGGACAAGGTTTCAGCGAACACGTCGCCCGCCAGCTGATTCGCTGAGACCCGGAATGGCAACGTCGGCGCCACCTGGTCGAGCAACGCCGAGCTGGACACGAGCTGGACGTATGTAGGGATAAGGCTGGCAATCAAGTTGGGGTAGTTAGGGAGGACAGCGGCATTGTTTGAAACCGGGAGCAGCGCCACCGAAGATGTGGATTCGTAGATCCGCGGCCGGGTCAGCAAATAGGCTGCCCCGCCAAGAAACACCACGGCGACAACGATCAGGCAGACCAGCTTGCGGCGCCAGAGGATCCTCGCCACGCGCAGCGGTGTGACGGTGTCATGAGATTCACCGGGGCGCAACAAGGCCTACTTTCCTCTCCAGGCGTTCTGGGACGTTCGTCCCGCGAATGCCGGCCGGGCGCCGAGATCCCGCCAAAGAGCGAGTATCGCGTCAAGCGAGCGCCGGAGGGAATACCGCTCAACGGCCCGCTGGCGGGCCGCAAGTCCCAGCTGGCTGCGCCGATCGGGGTCGGCGAGCAGGGCATCGACCGCACCGGCCAGCGCCCCCGGATCCTCGGGCGCGACCAGCACGCCCGCCCCCGCGAGAGCTGAACTTCCCGCGACCCTGGTTGCCACCACGGCGGCACCGCACGCCATGGCCTCGAGCAGGACCAGCGCCATCCCGTCGTAGCGGGAGGGCACTATTACCACATCGGCGGCCCGGAAGTCCGGCGCCGGATCTTGGCGAAAGCCAGTCAACTCGACTCTTGCGGCAAGGCCCAGGGCCCGCACCTGCATCTCGAGTGCGGCTCGGTCCTCACCGTCCCCGACCAGCCGGAGGCGGGCGGCCGGGGTGCGCATGAGGGCCAGCGCAGCCACGGCAAGGTCCGGACCGCGGGCGTGACACAGGCGCCCCACGGAGACGACGAGCGGGCCGTCTGGCCGCTCGGCGAGCGGGCCGTCCGGGCGGAACCGGCCCACATCAACTCCGTTGGGGATGACCCGGATCCGGGCAGCCCGGGGACCGAGAACGGCTAGGCCGTGCGACCGCTCCTCCGCAGAGACGGCGACCACGGCGGTTGTCAACGGCAACATAAACCGCTCGAACAGGCGGTAAGCGGGTTCCAGCCGCCCCCCGACCAGCCACGACCAGCCGTGCGGAGTGAACACGCTGGGAGGGCGCCGCCGCCCGAGGCTCGCGAGCGCGAGGCGCCCGACCGCCCCGGCCTTGGAGGAGTGCAGGTGCACGAGGGCATGCTCACGGACGAGCCGCCGGATCCGCAGGACGGCCAGGATGTCGCTCGGGTGCGGGGCACGCCGCATGTCGATCCGCACCCACCTGGCCTGGCACTGCTGCGCCCAGGTCAGCAGATCACCGCCCGGAGGGCAGGCCACCGTAGGCTCGTATCCGTTGCTAACGGCCGCCTGGATCAGGTCACGTACACAGATGGCCACGCCATCGACCGTGGCCTGCGAGACGATCAGGACACGGTCGGGTGCTGGCGCCGAACGGACCTGGGTGACCGGTTTCATCCGCCTGAGCAGCCCCTGACTGACAGCTCACTGTGGTACATCGGACGTAGTTTCCTCGGTGGGCCGCTGCGCTGCCGGCCGCACGTGCGCTGCACTTGATATGTGTACTACGAGGCCGCCGAATCCCGCTAGATCATGCTATGGGGGGGAAGGTCACGGTTCGCTCACCGCTGGCGTGATCGCTTAGGACGAACACGCGGTGGAAATATCTGAGGGCTCTTGATTCTTGAGTGTGGTTGACTCAACATTTGGAGGGCCCATGAGCGAGACGCTCACCCTGCCGGTGCTGCCACTGGACGACGAGGTGGTGCTGCCGGGCATGGTGGTGCCGATCGAGCTGACCGACACCGAGATCCGCGGCGCCGTCGACGCCGCCCGCAATAAGGGCCTGGGCCAAGGGCCCGGCATCCGTTCCGAGGAGAAGGCACAACTGCTGCTCGTGCCGCGGCTGGGCGAGCGGGGCCTGGCGAGCGTCGGCACGCTGGCCGTGATCGAGCAGGTCGGCCGCCTGCCCGGCGGTGAGCCGGGCGCCGTGGTCCGCGGCGTGTCCCGGGTACGGATCGGGTCGGGCACGACCGGGCCGGGCGCGGCGCTGTGGGTCGAGGGCACGGTGATCGAGGAGACCGGCCGCGGCGGCCGCGCCACGGAACTGGCCAAAGAGTACAAGGCCCTGGTCGTCGGCGTGCTCGGCAAGCGCGGCGCGTGGCAGGTCATCGATGCCTTCGAGCAGCTCGACGACCCGTCGGCGATCGCGGACCGGGCCGGGTACGCCAGTTACCTGACGGCCGAGCAGAAGCTCACCCTGCTGGAGGCCGCGGACCTGGTGAAGCGGCTGGAGCTGGCCATCGGCTGGGCCCGCGAGCACCTGGCCGAGCTGGACGTCGCCGAGGCGATCCGCAAGGACGTCACCGAGGGCATGGAGAAGCAGCAGAAGGAATTCCTGCTCCGCCAGCAGCTGGCCGCGGTGCGCAAGGAGCTCAACGAGCTGACCGGCGACGGCGACAGCGAGGAGGACGATTACCGGGCCCGGGTCGAGGCTGCCAACCTGCCGGAGAAGGTGCACGAGGCGGCGCTCAAGGAGGTCGGCAGGCTGGAGCGGACCCCGGATGCATCCCCGGAGACCGGGTGGATCCGCACCTGGCTGGACACGATCCTGGAAGTGCCCTGGAACGAGCGCACCGAGGACGCCTACGACATCACCGGTGCGCGGCAGATCCTGGACGAGGACCACACCGGGCTCGACGACGTCAAGGAGCGGATCGTCGAGTACTTGGCGGTGCGCAAGCGCCGCACGGACCGTGGCCTCGGCGTCATCGGCGGCCGCCGCAGCGGTGCCGTGCTCGCCCTGGTCGGGCCGCCCGGCGTCGGCAAGACGTCGCTGGGCGAGTCGGTAGCGCGGGCGATGGGCCGCAAGTTCGTCCGGGTCGCGCTCGGCGGGATCCGTGATGAGGCGGAAATCCGTGGGCACCGCCGCACCTACGTCGGCGCGCTGCCCGGCCGGATCGTGCGGGCCATCCGCGAGGCGGGCACGATGAACCCCGTCGTGCTGCTCGATGAGGTGGACAAGATCGGCGCCGACTACCGCGGCGACCCCGCCGCGGCGCTGCTCGAAGTCCTCGACCCGGCGCAGAACCACACCTTCCGCGACCACTACCTGGAGGTGGACCTCGACCTGTCCGACGTGGTGTTCCTGGCCACGGCGAACGTACTCGAAGGCATCCCGGGCCCGCTGCTCGACCGGATGGAACTGGTCCAGCTCGACGGGTACACCGAGGACGAGAAGGTGCTCATCGCCCGGGACCACCTGCTGCCCAGGCAGCTATCCAAGGCCGGGCTGGAGCCCGCCGAGGTGACCGTGGACGACGGCGCGCTTGCGCTGATCGCCTCGGAGTACACCCGGGAGGCCGGCGTCCGGTCGCTGGAGCGCTCGATCGCCCGGGTGCTGCGCAAGGTCGCCGCCAAGGCGGCCATCGAGCCGGACGCGCTGCCGGTCGAGGTCACCGTGGCCAGCCTGCGCGACTATCTGGGGCGGCCGCGGTTCACCCCGGAGACGAACCTGGCGTCCGGCGAGCGGCGGACCGCCGTGCCCGGCGTGGCGACCGGGCTCGCCGTCACCGGCGCGGGCGGGGACGTGCTCTACATCGAGGCGTCGCTGGCCGACAAGGAGACCGGGTCCACCGGGGTCACGCTCACCGGCCAGCTCGGCGACGTGATGAAGGAGTCCGCCCAGATCGCGCTGTCCTACCTGCGATCCCACGGCGCGGAACTGGAACTGCCGGTCACCGAACTCAAGGACCGCAGCGTGCACGTGCACGTGCCCGCGGGCGCGGTCCCCAAGGACGGCCCGAGTGCTGGCGTCACGATGACCACGGCGCTGGCCTCACTGCTGTCCGGAAGGCCCGTCCGCTCGGATGTGGCGATGACCGGCGAGGTGTCGCTCACCGGCAGGGTGCTGCCGATCGGCGGGGTCAAGCAGAAGCTGCTGGCCGCCCACCGGGCCGGTGTGACGACCGTGCTGATCCCGCAGCGCAACGAGCCCGACCTCGACGACGTGCCCGCCGAGGTGCTCGCCAAGCTGGACGTGCACCCGGTGAGCGACGTCCGCGAGGTGCTGTCGCTGGCCCTGGAGCCTGCCGGATCCGCGGACGCGGCACCGCTCGCCGCGTAACACCCTGACGCCCGGGCCCGGCTCGGCTGGAGCCGGCCCGGGCGTCAGCGCGCCGTCGCCAAGCCGCGGACGATCGCCCGGGCCACCGGCGACGGATCGGAACCGTCGAGGGTGAAGCCGTCCGGCACCGCGACGCCGGGCTGGGCCATCATCCGCGCGGTGGTGCCCCGGTGCGGCCAGGTCGCCGTGTGCACGATGAACGGGTGGCCCAGGTAGACGTCACCGGCCCGGCCGGTGGCCTCGGCGGCGCGCCGGCACAGCACCGACGGCCGCAGCCCGTCCGTGACGTCGCCACCGGGCATGCCGTCCTCGCCGGCGGGGGCGAGGACCGGCGGCACGAACAGATGCGACCCCACGATCAGCCGAGTGGGCGCGTCGTCGGGGCCGACGTCGGAGAACAGAAACAGCGCGAGCAGGCCGCGGTCGCGGGAACGCACGTTCACCCACCACTCCTCGCCGCCCCAGAAGCTCCCCTCGATGTGGTAGCCGATATCTTCCGGGTGCTTCTCGGACGGGAAGCGCACCGGCACGGTGCCGCCCACCCCGGCCCGGGGTACCCACCGGCCCGCGCCAATGAGCTCGTCGTAGGCGGCATGCAGCCGGGGAGAGGTGCCCGCCGCGGCGAACGGCTCGCCGTCGGGGCAGTTGATCCTGATCAGCGGCGGGTCCCAGGTGGCCCGGTCATCGGGGGAGACGCCGCGCTCGGCCAGCACGTGCCAGATCATCTCCCGGCAGGCCCGGGCGGTGTCGCGGCTGAACGCGCCGCGCACCACGGCGTAGCCGTCGCGGATGAAGGCGTCCGTGTCCACCTGGCCGATTATGCGTTTCCGGCAGGCCCTAGTCACAACGGTTTTCCAGCAAGATCATGGGTGCTGCGGCCGTGACGGGATCGTGCGCAGCAACGGCGTGCGCACGGGAGGGAGACGGGCATGCCCGGGCAGATTCCAACAGGTGACATCCACCATCTGCGGCTCACCGTGACCGACCTGGAGCGCAGCCGCCGGTTCTACACCGGCCTGCTCGGCTTCGAGGTCGCGGTGGAATCGCCACCCGACGATGACCCGTCGGCGGGCGAGGTCTTCAAGATCTTGTTCGGCGGGATAGTCATGATCCGCGGGAACCTGCTCATGGGCCTGCGGCCGATGGCGCGGGCGGGGGACCGGTTCGACCCGGACCGGGTCGGCCTGGACCATCTCAGCTTCGGCGTGGCCAGCCGCGCGGACCTGGAGGCGGCGATGGCGCTGTTCGACTCCCACGGCGTGCCGCACGGCGAGATCACCACGCTGGGCGGGTTCGGCATCGACGTGCTGCCGTTCGAGGACCCCGACGGCGTGCAGCTCGAACTGACCGCGCCCGCCGCGCAGGCCTGACCTGGCGCGGCTACCTTGACCCTTCAGCCGTGGGTGGGCTGGGGTGTCGTGCGCAGCACGCTGGTGATCATGCGGGCGGCGGTCGCCGGATCGCTCGCCGACGCGATCCATTCCCCCCACGACCAGTAGTAGGCCCGGTGGTCTGCGCAGATGTCGTCCCCTATCGCGGCGTGGCGGCTGGCGACGCTCAGCTGTGGCGGCCGGCCAGGTGTGGCGGTCAGGCTGGTGGCGAAGTCGCGGGGATCCAGGGCGGCGGCGAGCGCGACCAATGCGGCGCGGGGCGCCGGAATGTCGCCGGGGCCGGGGTCAGAGGCTGGCATGATCGTGGTCCCTCCGGGTGGCCTGCTTCGTGCCCCACAGCCTGTAGTGCCAGGAATACATTAGGAACCGGCACAAGACGGGTTGCCCGGCCGGTTGTATGCGCTGTGTGACCGCTGTCCGTGCACGCCCGCAGGGTGTGTGCCGGTGTGTGAGGAGGCAGGGTGATGCCGACGCGAGAGCCGGGCCGGTCCCCACGGCAGGTGTTCGGCGGGATGCTGCGCTACTACCGCGAGCAGGCCGGCCTGAGCCGCACCGAACTGGCCCGGCAGATCAGCAAATCGGTGTCGTTAGTCCAGGCCATCGAGCTCGGCCAGCGCGCCGCGACCCCGGACGTGACCGAAGACTTGGAGGCGGCGCTGGCCACCGGCGGCGCGCTGACCCGGCTCCGCACCGAGATCGGCGACGGCCTGGGCTACCAGGTGTTCCCCGCGTGGTTCCAGGACTGGGCCATCAAGGAGACCGAGGCCGCGACGCTCCGCTGGTTCGAGCCGCTTGTCGTGCCCGGCCTGCTGCAGACCGAGGACTATGCCCGCGCGATCTTCCGGACCCGGTTCAAGATCACCGCTGACGAGATCGAGGAACGGGTATCGCGGCGCGGATGCGGCGTCAGCGGGTGCTGACCCGCGATGACCCGGCCGCCCTGTGGGTGATCCTGGACGAGTGGGTGCTGCGGCGCCCGGTGGGCGGGCGGCACGTCATGCTGGAGCAGGCCAACCGGCTGATCGACGCGGCCCGCCAGCCGCACGTCGTGATCGGCATCCTGCCTGCGGGCACGGGGGCCCACGAAGGCCTGGCTGGCGCGTTCGCGCTGGCCGACTTCGACGACGCGCCGAGTGTCGGCTACCAGGAGGGAGCGGTGCGCGGCCAGCCTGTGGAAGACCCCAAGGACGTCGCGGCACTGGCGCTGACCTGGGATACGCTCAGAAGCGAGGCCCTGCCCCGGACGGCCTCCCTGGCCCTGTTGGAAGAAGCGGCGAAGTCATGGACAGCAACCACGACCTGACCTGGCGCAAAGCCAGCCACAGCACCAGCAACGGCGGCGGCTGCGTGGAAGTGGCCCGCGCGCCCGGCGCTGGCATCGCCGTCCGCGACTCCAAGGACCCGGCCGGGCCCAGGCTCGCCTTCACCCCCGACCACTGGCGGGCGTTCCTCCGCCAGGTCAAAGACGGTCGGCACGACAGGCAGCGCGCATAAGAGCAGCGTCAGGGATGGTCGCTGCCCAGCAGCCGTATCACCCCAGGCCCGTCCCACGGGGACGCGGTAGGTGGGATGATCTACCTCCCAGCGACTTTCGGCGTCCTCTACGGGTTCACCCGCACTGTCCACCTCCCCAGGTACTTTCGGTCATCCGCCCTGCCCATGCGGACGTGGCCCCGCCGTAACCGACGCTAGACCGGTGGATATACCAGGTAATAGCCCGGCTCTCTGGTGAATCCGGCTGAACCGGCCGGGGGCACGGCCCGTGTCGATAGGCGAGCCTGTCCGGCCGTGCGAGGGGAGCCACCATGAGGCGTGCATTGGCCTTTCCCGCGACCGCGGCGGTACCGCTGATCCTGGCGGCCGCCGTTACCACCGGGCCGGCCGCAGCGTCCGCCGGTCACGCAGGCCGCGCCGCGGCGGGGCCCAGCGTGTTCGCCTGGGGCGACAACAGCGCCGGAGAACTCGGCAACGGGACGCTGGCCGGCACCGCGGCGCCGGTGGCGGTCGGCGGGCTGGCCGGCGTGCGGGCGATCTCGGCGGCGGGCCGTCACGAGCTGGCCCTGCGGGCCAACGGAACCGTGCTGGCCTGGGGCGATGACACCTTCGGGCAGCTCGGCAACGGGATCGCCAGCTCCAACGGAGACAGCGAGGTACCGGTCGCCGTGCCCGGGCTCAGCACCGCGGCAGCGGTGGCCGCGGGGGAGGAGCACAGCATGGCGCTGCTGGCCAACGGCACCGTGCTGGCCTGGGGCGATAATCACGAGGGCCAGCTCGGCGACGGGACCACCAAAACCTCCGCAGTCCCGGTGCCGGTACCGGGGCTGTCCGGGGTGACCGCGATCGCCGCCGGGTCCCTGTTCAGCCTGGCACTGCTGAACAACGGCACGGTGATGGCCTGGGGCGACAACCGTGAGGGGCAGCTCGGCGACGGGACGCTGCGCAACAGCACGGTGCCGGTGCCGGTGAAGGGCCTGTCCGGGGTGACCGCGATCGCGGCCGGCGCGCAGCACGCGCTGGCCGTGCTCGGCAACGGCACCGCGATGGCCTGGGGTGACAACGAACTGGGCCAGCTCGGCGTGGGCCGCCAGGTCAGCCTGCGGGTGGTCCCGACGCCGGTCGCCAAGATCACCGGGATCACGCAGGTCGCGGCGGGGGAGCAGCACTCGGTGGCCCTGCTGTCGGACGGGTCGGTCTGGGTCTGGGGTGACAACGGCGAGTTCCAGCTCGCCCGGCGCAACGGCTTCCCCGGGGGAATCGCGCAGAGCAACGTGCCGCTGCGGGTGCCCGGGCTGGGCAAGGCCAAGGCGATCGCGGCCGGTGGCTCGTTCTCCCTGGCCGTGGTGGCCGGTGGCCGGGTCAGGGGCTGGGGGGACAACGCGTTCGGGCAGCTCGGAAACGGCGGTGCCGAGACCGGCCCGGCCCTGGTCACCGTCACCGGCCTGTCCGGCGCCACGCATGTCGCCGCCGGGGGTGTGACCGCGCTCGCGTTCGGCCCGGCCGCCGCGGCGACGGGCCCTGCCGCCCCGCGCCGCCGCGGCGGCGGGACCGGTCTCCAGCCCCTGGCGGATCGCGGGCAACCCGCCGAACCCGGGTGGCATCGACGGCCTGAAGGACGTGTTCTTCAGCTCGGTCGCCGCCGGAAGCGCAAGCGACGCCTGGGCGGTGGGCGCATCCGATGCGCTCTCGGCCAGCAGCCAGCCCCTGGCCGAGCACTGGGACGGCCACGCGTGGCGCACCGTGGCGGTGCCAGCACCAACCGGCGCGACCGGCGCCCAGCTCGACGGCGTGGACGAGGTGAGCACCGGCGACGTATGGGCGGTCGGCACCATGACCACAAGCGCGGGCGCGGAACGGACGCTCATCGAGCACTTTGACGGCACGGCCTGGGCCGTGGTCCCGAGCCCCGACCCCAGGACCGGCCCGGGTGCCTCGGACGAGCTGAAGGCCATCGGCGGGACCTCGGCGGGCGACCTGTGGGCGGTCGGCGAATACTCCGACGGCCAGAACTTCAACGCCATGCTGTTCGTGCACTGGAACGGCACGGCCTGGAGCTTCGTGAAAGAACCCGCGGCGCTGCACAACAGCGCCTTCGGCGAGGCTGTGACCGTGCTGTCGCCGACCGATGCGTGGGCGGTGGGGGAGAACGGCCTGCGGACGGCCACCCTGTCCGCGCACTGGAACGGGACGGCGTGGTCGTTCGTGGCGACACCGTTCCCGCAGGACGGGAACGACCCGCAGAACTTCCTCACCGGGGTCACCGCCGCCGGGCCCGACGACGTCTGGGCAAGCGGCTACGAGGGCAACGTCAACCAGCAGAACTTCAGCCTGCCCTACGTGCTGCACTGGGACGGGACCGCCTGGTCGCTGACCGAGACGCCGAACGCCGGCACCGAGGGCAGCCTGCTGGCCGGGATCACCGCGCTGTCGCCGGCCGATGTATGGGCGGCCGGGCAGACGGGCGAGTCCGACGGCGCCCTGCTGACGTTCACCGAGCATTTCAACGGGCAGTCCTGGTCGGCTGAGCCGAGCCTGGACCCGGGCGAGCTTGGTGACGCGCCGGACAGCACGTTCCAGGCCATCACCGGCGCCGCGCCGGATGTCCTGTTCGCCGTGGGCAGCCTGGAGACGCCGACCTTCTGCTGCCTCGCGGCCCTCGCCGAGCGGAGTACCGCAGGCTGAACCGTAAGTTACCCGCCAGTTGACATCGGGTGTAGCTTTGCCCGACTCTGGAGCATGACCGCTGGCCAGACCGCTCACCGCACCGGCGGACTCGGAGAGAACCCGGCCGGCGTCTCCCGGTGGGCCGACCTGAACGGACCCGTCCGCTACCTCGACTTCGGCGGCCCGGCCGACGGCCCCGTGGTCGTGTGCGTGCACGGGCTCGGCGGCTCGGCGGTCAACTGGACGGCGGTCGCGCCGCTGCTCACCGGGACCTGCCGGCTGCTGGCCCCGGACCTGGCCGGCCACGGTCTCACCCAGTCACTCGGCCGCGGCACGGACGTGGCGTCGAACCGGGCCCTGCTGCACCGGTTCGTCATGTCGGTGACCGGCGGCCCGGTGATCCTGATGGGCAACTCGATGGGCGGCATGATCTCGCTGCTCGAAGCGAGCGCCGCCCCGGCGGCGGTGGCCGGGCTGGTCCTGGTGGACCCGGCCCTGCCGTTCGTGCCCGCGCGGCCGGAATCCCCTCGCCACCGCGATGTTCGCGGCATATCTCACCCCCGGGCTGCGCCAGGCCGCGCAGGCCCGGCGGCGCCGCCAGGCCCCGGCCGAACTGGTCTCCAGCATCCTGCGGCTGTGCTGCGCGGATCCCTCGCGGGTGGCACCGGAGGTGATCGCCCGGCACGTCGAGGTCGCGGTGCAGCGGGCCGCCTTCCCGGCCATCGAGGCCGACTTCGCCGCCGCGATGCGCTCAGTCGTCCGGACCGTCGGCTATCCCCACGGACGGGCCTACGGCCGGCGGATCCGCTCGGTCACCTGCCCGGTGCTGCTGATCCACGGCACCGCCGACCGCCTGGTCCCGATCGCGGCGGCGCGGGCGGCTACCCGTGCCAATCCCGCGTGGTCGCTGCGGGAATTCGGCGGCATCGGCCACGTGCCGCAACTGGAAGCCCCGCGGGATACCGCGGACGCGGTCCTTGGCTGGCTCGGTTCGGCGGGCCAGCAGGCGGCCCGCGCGGCCCGGGCGGCGCGCACGCCCGGGCCCGGTTCGGACGGGGACGGCATGGGGTGAGCCGCGGCCCCATGGCTAAGACAGCAGGTTAACCAGGCGCGTTGAGGGAAGCTGCGCGGGAATCTATGTATAAGATCTGCATCCAACCGCCGGACGGGACAGAGCGGGCGGTGCAGGCGTGTGGGCCCTGGAGGTGCACATGGGTCTGAGAGCGGTGCGCGGGCGTCCCCGGCCGCGGGTGGGGCTGGTGCTCGGCGCCGGCGGCGTGCTGGGCGCGGCCTGGATGACCGGCGCGCTGCCCGCCCTGCAGGAGCGCCTGCCATGCTCCCTCGATGACGTGGACCTGATCGTCGGGACCAGCGCGGGCAGCGTCCTGGCCGCGGCGCTGCGCTGCGGGATCACCATCGACGACATGATCGCCCACCAGCGGGGCGAGCCCGTCGGGCCGCTGGCCGCCGCCGCCGTGGACCAGCTCACCGGCGGGCCCTGGCCGCCCGCGCCCCAGCTGCGCCTCGGCTCGGCCCGGCTGATGCTGGCCATGCTGGTTGCCCCGCACCGGGTGCATCCCGGTGTGCTCGCCAGTGCCTGGGTGCCGCTGGGCCGCGCGAACCACGACCCGCTCCGCGAGATGGTGCACGCCCTGCACTGCAGCGCCTACGGCCTGCCACCGTCCGCCGAGCCGCCCGCCTGGGTCCGCGGCGAGACCTGGGTCGTGGCCGTGGACTACGACTCCGGCCGCCGGGCCGTCTTCGGCCGTCCCGGCGCCCCGCCCGCGCGGCTCGCGGACGCCGTCGTCGCCTCCTGCTCGATCCCCGGCTGGTACCGGCCCGCGGTGATCGGCGGCCGCCGTTACGTGGACGGCGGCGTCCGCTCGCCGACGTCGCTGGGCATGCTGGCCGGGCGGCATCGACGAGGTCTTTGTGCTCGCGCCGATGGCCAGCGTCGTCGCGGACCGGCCGCGGATGCCGCACGAGGTGCTGGAGCGGCAACTGAGGGCCCTGATGACCATGACGCTGCTGCGGGAGGCCCGGGCGCTGCGCGCGGCGGGTGTCGCGGTCACCGTGCTCACCCCAGGGCCCGAGGACCTGGCCGTGATGGGCGTGAACCTGATGGATCCGCGCCGCCGGCGGCAGGTGTTCGAGACGTCGCTGACCACCTCGGCGGCCGCGCTGGCGGGCCCGGCCGGGCGTGAGGCGGTAGCCTGACCTGCCGGTCCCGCCGGGCGCTCACGCCATCCGGTCGAGGATCTGCCGCACCAGGCCCATCGAGGTGTGCGGGTGCAGGAACGCGAACCGGGCGACGGTCTCGCCCTCCCACGCCGACGGCGGGATGAACGCGACCTGGTCGGCCAGCAGCCGGTCGGCCCACCCGGCGTACTGCTCCGGCGCCCAGCCGCGCCGGCGGAACAGCACGATGCCGAGGTCGGGCTCGCGGATCAGCTCCAGGTAACTCCGCTTGGCGATCTCCGCGGCGGCGTCCCTGGCCTGCCGGATCGCAGTCTCGATCGCCTCGCTGTAGGCCCGGACCCCGTGTACCGACAGCGAGAACCACAGCGGCAGGCCGCGGGCCCGCCGGGTGAGGTGGTAGGCGTAGTCGGTCGGGTTCCAGTCCGCCGGCTGCTCGTGGATCACGTCGAGGTAGGACGCGTCCTGTTTATGCACTGAGCGGGCGAGGGCAGGATCGCGGTACAGCAGGGCGGCACAGTCGAACGGCGCGAACAGCCACTTGTGCGGATCCAGGACGAACGAATCGGCGTGCTCGACGCCGTCGTAGCAGCGCCGCACGCTGGGGGCGAAAAGCCCGGCGCCGCCGTAGGCACCGTCGACGTGGAACCACAGGCCGTGGTCCCTGGCGACCTGGGCCGCGCCGGCCAGGTCGTCGATGATCCCGGCGTTCGTGGTGCCCGCGGTGGCGACCACCACGGCCAGCGAGGACGGGTCGCCGTCGGCCTCGATCGCGGCGCGCAGGGCGGCGCCGGTCAGCCGGTGATCGGGCGTGGTCACGGTCAGCGCATCCATTTCCAGGATGCGCAGCGTGCTGGCGATCGAGGAATGGGCGTCCCCGCCGACCACGGCGCGCAGCAGGCGGCCCTGGCCGGCCGGCCCGGCGTTGCGCTTGGCCACCTCTCTCGCCACCATCAGCGCCGACAGATTGGCGGCGGACCCGCCGGAGACGAAGCAGCCGCCCGCCGAGGCCGGCAGCCCGGCCCGGTCGGCGATCAGCCGCAGCACCAGGTTTTCCGCGTGGATCGCGCCGGAGGCCTCCAGCCAGGAGATGCCCTGGATCGAGGCGCAGGAGACCAGCATGTCGAACAGCAGCGCGGCCTTGGTCGGCGCGGCGGGGATGAAGCCGAGGAACCGCGGGCTGTCCGCGGAGATCACCGCCGGGGCCAGCACCGAGGCGTACGCACCCAGTACCTGGTCCGCGTTGTGCGGTTCCTCGTCCGGCAGCCCGTGCAGCACGGCATCGAACTGCGCCGGGTCCCGGCGCCCACCGTCCAGCGGAACCGGATCCAGCCGCAACCGGTTCTCGGCGTACGCCAGGACCGAGCGGATCATCTGCTCGGTCGTCGGATCCACACTGTGCATGGGCGAAACCCTAGGGCATGCCCCCGGCGGGCGGCCGCCGCGCGACGGCAGGAACCGGCGGCCCGATCTCCCCGGCTTCGCCGGACCTGGCCCGGCTAGTGCACCGCCCCGGGCGGCGGGCGCCAGCGCCGCCAGCCCGGGTGCACCGGGAAGAACCGCGACGGCCCGCGGCGGGACGGCGACAAGCTCGGCGCGGGGGGTGAGCCCGAGCCCGGCGGGCACCGGCTCCCACCACGGCTCGCCCCGGAACATCCGGCTGAACAGCTCCACCGGCTGGCCGGCCCGGCGGCCGAACGGCCGGCGGCGCGCCGGGCCGGGCCGAGGATCAGCTCCGCCGGGGCCGCCTGGCCCGCCGCCTGCCAGCGGAAGTCACCGGACAGCCGCAGCGCCGCCCCGGTGTTGGCCAGGGCGGCGTGCGGGGTGAGGCAGTGAAAGATGATCACGTCCCCTGGCCGGTAGCTGGTGGTCGCCCAGCCGCGGCGCGATCCGGCCGAGCGGGCGCGGCAGCCGGGGCGGGCCGAGGTGGCCGCCGGGCCGCACCGCCAGCCCGCCGAGCCGCACCGGGATGTCCATCAGCGGGATCCAGCTCGTCAGCATGTCCTGGACTCCCGCGACCGCGTAGTCGCAGTGGACGTACCGGCCCGCGGGCACGGGCGCCCGGCCGTTCCGGGTAGACCGCGCGCAGCACCTTCGCCGGGTAGGAGAACGCCTGCGGCCCGAGACGCACCGGATCACGGCCCGCAGCGGCGGCAGGTACGGGATCCGGTTGAACTCGGCGCTGGTGAGGGCCGCCCGGAAGGCCGGGTCGGCGAGCGCGTCCCGCGAGTTGACCGCGCGCGGCGCGGCCGACGGCGTCCCGCCCTCGTCGGCCCACCCGCCGGCCCGCAGGTGTGCGGTGACCGCCGGCCCTGGCCGCCCGCACCGGCGCATCGGGCAGCAGCCCGCGGAAGAACAGGTACCCGTCCGCGGCCAGGCGGCCGGCCAGTGCGCCCGGGTCACCCGACCATGCCGCTGGAATCGGCCAGTTCGTCCACGGGCTAACGATAGCCACGGCGGCCCAGCGCCCTGGCCGCGCCGCCGGCCGGCTGGCAGGATGTCTGCGTGGAGGTGGCACGCTGAGGTTTCACCGGCTGCGGGTGCTGCGCCGGCTGCCGCATCCCGGGCGCGGTTTCACCCAGGGCCTGGTCGTCGATGGGGACACGGTGTGGGAGAGCAGCGGCGGGTACGGGCAGTCGGTGCTGCGCCGGTACCAGCTTGGTGCGCGGGAGCCCGGCGCGCAGGCCCCGCTGCCACCGGAGATGTTCGGCGAGGGCATCTGCCGGTCCGGTCCGTATCTGTGGCAGCTCACCTGGCGGGAGCGGGTCGCGCTGCGCTGGGACGCGGGCAGCCTGGAACTGGTGGAGAAGATCGCCTTCAACCGGGAAGGCTGGGGCATCTGCGCCGCCGGGGGCACGATCCTGACCAGCGACGGCACGAGCGAGCTGATTCCGCGGGATCCGGCCACGCTGGAGCCGCTCGGCCTGATCCGGGTCCGGTGCGACGGCGAGCGGGTGTCCGATCTCAACGACCTCGAATGGGCCGGGGGACGGGTGTGGGCGAACATCCTGGGCAAGCGATACCTGGTGGGCATCGACCCGGCCAGCGGGGAGGTCACCAACATCGTGGATGCCAAGGCGGTGCTGGAACGCCACTGGGGTGACCCGGAGGCGGTGCTGAACGGCGTCGCGGCGCTGCCCGCCCCGGCGGAACTCCTGGTCACCGGCAAGAACTGGAAGTCGATCTACCACGTCCGGCTGACCGAGGAACGCCCGCCCAGGGAACCGGCCCAGCTCGTTGCCGGATAAGGTCCGGCCGCTAGGCGCGATATTCGCGGCCGGTGAGCTCCAGGAAGACGTCCTCCAGCGTGGCGCCGGACACCCGCAGCCCGGCCAGCGCGTCCTGCCCCGCCAGCCCTGCCAGGACCGCCGCGGGCTCCCGGGTGGCGATCGTCAGCGACACGCCGTCATCGGTCACACTGCCAGGCGCACCATCCGCGGGCAGCAGGGCCCGGGCCTGCGCCTCCGACAGCCGGCCCGACTCCACGCTGATCCGCAGCGGCTGGTCCAGCTCGCGGATAAGAGCGGCAGGCGGGCCGATCTTGAGGATCTTCCCGTGATCCATGATGGCGACGCGGTCGCAGAGGGCCTCGGCCTCGTCCATGTGGTGGGTGGTGAGACCACGGTGCGGCCCTTCCGCGCTGATCTTCCGCAGCAGGTCCCACAGGTTCCGCCTGGCCTGCGGGTCCAGGGCCCCGGTCGGCTCGTCCAGGAACAGCAGCTCGGGGTCGTGCACCAGCGCGCAGGCGATGGACAGCCGCTGCGCCTGGCCGCCGGAAGTTCTCGATGCGGATGCGGGCCTGGTCCTCCAGCCCGACCACCGCGAGCTGGCGTCCGCGCGCTGCGGCGCCGATCCCGTACAGGGAGGCGAACGTGCGCAGCTGCTCCCGCGCGGTGAGCTGCTCGAAGAACGACGACGCCTGCAACTGCACGCCGATCCGGAGCAGCAGCGCGGAGTCGCGCGGCCACGGGTGCCTGCCGAGCACGGCGACCTCGCCGCTGTCCGCCTCACGCAGGCCCTCGATGATCTCCAGCGTGGTGGTCTTGCCCGCCCCGTTCGGGCCGAGAATCCCGAAGAACTCGCCCTGCTCCACGGTCGAACGTCACGCCGTCCACGGCCGCCACCTGCGCCGTAGGACTTGCGCAGATCACGGACGGAGATCGTCGCTGGCATGCGGGCCACCGATGACAGGACATCGAGGGGACCGGGCCCGGCAGAGGTCCGCTCCGGACCGGCTCATGAGACGACTGCAGGGGCCGCGCCGCTTAGCCTGGCTTCTCCTCGGCGGGGCCGGGCCGGCGGGGCTGGTCCCGGCCCGCGGCCGGCCAGCGCCGGGTCCACGACCCGGCTGGCGGCCGCCGCGGGCGTACTGCGGGGCCATCACCACGGCGTCCGGGCGGTGCTCCGGCGGCACCATCCCCAGGACCCGGTATACCGCGTCGCCGTCCACCGTCTCGTGTTCCAGCAGCAGGTCGACCAGGCTGTGCAGCTCGGCCGGATGCGCGCGGAGCAGGCTGATCGCCTGCTCCTCGGCCTCGCGGAGCAGGCGGGCGACCTCGCCGTCGATGGCTGCCTGGGTGGCCTCGGCGAATGGGCGGCTGGACATCCCCGGCCCGCCGCCGCCGAGAAACACCGAGCCGCCCTCCGGGTAGCCGACCGGGCCGATGGCCGGGGACAGGCCGAACTCGCGGACCATCTTGGTGGCGAGGTCGGTCGCCGAGGCCAGGTCGTTCGCGGCACCGGTCGAGCCCTGGCCGAGCTCGACCAGTTCGGCGGCCCGCCCGCCCAGCCGCACGGCCAGGCTCGGTGAGGTAGTCCTCGCCGTACAGGTGCCGCTCGACCAGCGGGAGCTGCTCGGTCACGCCGAGCGCCTGCCCGGCGGGCAGGATGGTGACCTTGGCCACCGGGTCGGCGCGCGGGGAGAGCGCGGCGACCAGGGCGTGGCCCGCCTCGTGCACGGCCACGGCCTGCTTCTCCTCCGGGCAGCAGCACGTTGGAGCCCTCCCGGCGGCCGAGGATGATGCGGTCCCTGGCGGTGTCGAAGTCGCCGGCGGTGATCACCTGCCGCCCGTCGCGTACCGCGTTGATCGCCGCCTCGTTGACCAGGTTGGCCAGGTCGGCGCCGGAGAAGCCCGGCGTGCCGCGCGCCACCACCTGCAGGTTCACGCCCGGGTCCAGCTTCTTGCCCCGGCAGTGGACCTTGAGGATGGCCTCCCGTTCGGCGAGGTTGGGCAGGGGAATGGTGATCTGGCGGTCGAACCTGCCCGGGCGCAGCAGCGCCGGGTCGAGGACCTCGGGGCGGTTCGTGGCAGCGAGCACCACGATGCCCTCGGCCGGGTCGAAGCCGTCCATCTCCGTCGAGCAGCTGGTTGAGCGTCTGCTCCCGCTCGTCGTTGGCGACGACCGCGCCAGAGCCCGCCCGCCGCTGGCCGATCGCGTCCAGTCTCGTCGATGAAGATGATGGCCGGCGCGCGCTTGCGCGCCTCGGCGAACAGGTCCCGGACCCGGGCGGCGCCGACGCCGACGAACATCTCGACGAAGCTGGAGCCCGCGACGGAGAAGAACGGCACCTCTGCCTCGCCGGCCACCGCCCGGGCGATGAGCGTCTTGCCCGTTCCGGGCGGGCCGACCATGAGCACCCCGCGTGGCGGGGTCGCCCCGGCGGCGGCGTACCGGCCGGGGTTGCGCAGGAAGTCCACCACCTCGACGATCTCCGCCTTGGCGCCCTCGTACCCGGCGACGTCGGTGAACCGGGTCTGCGGCCGCTCGGCGTCGAACACCTTCGCCCGGGACCGGCCGACCCCGAGCACGCCCTGCAATTGCCCCGCGGCACCGCGGGACAGCCGCATCCACAGCCAGCCGAACAGCAGGAACGGCGAGAGCAGCAGCAGCCAGCTCAGCACCTCGGAGCCGAACGAGGGACCGGGAGTGCTCGCGGTGATCTCCACCTTCGCCGACTGCAACTGGTCCAGCAACTGCTGCCCGGCCTGGCTCGGGATCACCGTCTCGTACGTGGTCCCGTTCTTCAGCGTCCCGCTGGCCTCGCCGGTCGAGCCCGAGCGTGACGGTCTTCACCTCCTGCGAGCTGACCCGTGACAAGAACTGGGAGTAGCTGAGGGTGCTGACCTTTGTGGTGTGCAGTGTGGGCAGCACCAGCCACAGGCCCAGGAAGGCGATCAGCGCGATCGGCCACAGCCAATGCCGCCAGGCCGGGGGTGCGGGCGGAGCGGACGGGGCCGGCTTGTCACCCGGCGGCGGCGGAGTCACCTGCTTGGTCACGGCACGCTCCCAATGTCAGCCATAAGAAAACACCAGACAACTGGATAACCAGGCTGACCATGGTCCGCTTCCCGGAGCCGCGGGATTAGCCTGACGGCGAACGCCGGGCCCGGCCTCAGCGGGAGGAGAGGACGTCGGCGATCTTCGCGGCGGCGGCGGAGGGGTCGTCGGCGTCGTGCAGTACTTCCCCCCAGGACCAGCGGTAGTACCAGCGAAGGTGCCCCCGGTCGTCGGTACCCGGAGTGCAGCCGATACTTTCGGCCAGCATCGTCGCGCCCGGTGCGAAGATGTGCAGGGCGGCCGGGTAGGTGGTCTTCACCGTGGCGTGCAGGCCTCGTGTGTCAAGGGCGGTCGCCAGGCGGTGCAAGTGGTACGTGCGAGCGTGATCGCGTGCGCGGTCCACCGTCTCCTCTGCTGTGCTTAGCGGTTCTCGGGGTCGCCATATTGTCCGCGCCGGGCGTACCGGCTTGTCAACCCTGGGGCGGGTATGGACCGTATCCGCCTGCCGCGTACGGGTCCTGGCTGTAGCCCCCCTCGTACCCCGCGGCGTACCCGCCGGCGCTGTGCCCGTCCGGATAGCTGGCCTGGTCCGGGTAGGGCTGCGCCGGGTAGCCGTCGGCGTAAGGCAGCGAGCCGGAGGCGGGCGGCGCCTGGTAGGCGGCCGGGCCCGCGGGCTCGGCGTAGGGCGCGGGTGCCTCGTACCCGGGCGGCGAGTAGACGCGCAAGGGATTCCGCCAGGTAACTGGCGTAGCTCGCGGTGGCCTGGCTGTCGGCGTACCCGCTGGCGGAGCCGTTTTGCTGGTAGGGATTCCCGTACGCGGGGGCCGGCGCCTCGGGCGGCGCGCTGTACCACTCCGCCGCCGGGGCCGGTGGCGGCACGGCCGCCGGAGGCGCGGCATGGTAGGCGTAGCCCGGGTCGGCGTAGCCGGCGCCCTGATAGTCAGCCACCGCGTAGCTGTCGCTGGCCCCGTTACCGTCATGGCCGGCGCCGTTGCCGTGGGCGGCCCCGTTGGCGGCGGGGTGGTCCGCCGCCGCGGGTGCGGTCTTGGCGTGCTTCCTGGCGTTGCTGTAGGAGCGGCTGTCGGTGGACGGTCCCGCCTTGAGCGAGAACGACGGGCTGGTCAGCGGGTCGTCATCGAGCGCGCCGGGGATGGGCGGCGGCGGCGCACTGGCGAGCCCGGTGAGCGCGGCGAGGTCACGGTCCCGCACGGGCCGGGGCCCGGTGGTGTCCCGGCTCCGGGGATCGAGCCGGGGCTGCGGGCCGGTGCCCCGCGCCGCATGAGGCGCGGCGTTCCGTGCCGCCTGCGGGCCGGTGTCGCGCGGCGAGCGGGGCCCGGAGTCGAGTACCGGGCGCGGCTCGGGATAGGAGCGGCCGGCCGCCAGGGGGTCCGGCTCCCGGCGTGCGGGCGGCACCGGGGGCGCGGCCTCCCGGGCGGCGCGGACCGGGAGACGCTCGGTCACGGGCTCCCGCTGGTCGCTGCGTTCGGTGCGGGCGGGCAGGTCACGTTCGGGCGCAGGCCGCCCGGCGGGACGCGGGTCACGCGCCGGTGGCTTGGCCTTGGCGCTGCCGTTCGCCGGCGCCGCTGCCGCCGCGGTGCGCGCGGGCCTGCTCGGCCTGGCCATGGCCGACAGCGGCTTGTCGGCGGACAACTCGGCCCAGTACTGCTCGTCGGAGAGCTTGTCCCACTCGCTGCTCGGCCAGTCGTCGTCATCGTCGCGCTTGCCCCGCTGCCGGGACCGGGTGCTCTTGGCCGCGGCCGGCGCGGGGGCCGCCTTGCGGCGCGAGTCCGGCCGGTCCCTGCGGTCATCCACGTCGTAGTCGGCCACGGGGAACTCCACCGAGGGGTGACCAGCGGACCCGGCTCGCCCGAAGTCCATCGACGGGTAGTCGGCCGAGGGGAAGTCGTCGGCGGCGGGCCGCCGGGAAGGACCGGAGTCGTAGCGGCCGCGCGCCTGCGCCGCAGCCCCGACGGGGGCGCGGGCGGAGGCCGGCTTGCGGTAGTCGCCCGCGTCCCGTGCGGGCCGCCGCGGTGCGCTGTCGTAGCCCGGGCCGCGCGGTGCCCGGTCCCTGGCCGGGCCGCGGGAACCGTAGCCCGGGGATCCACCGCGCCCGCCGGACGCGGGCACCCGCCGGTGTCCCGGTCCCGCCAGCGCTCGTCCTGGTCGTGCCGCCGGTCGCGGCTGCTGGGCCTGAGGTCCGCGTCGTCATCCTCGTCGCCGCGCCCGAGGCGAATGCTCAGGAAGACGGCAATGAGAATCTACCACGATAACGGCCACCAGGCCGACCACGAGCAGGATCATCGCACCACCCAACTAGCCATGGCCATCTGGGCAGCGCTAGCGAGGCGCACGCGGCCACGGCGCGGGCCTTCCCCAGTGTCGCTAGCGGCTCGGATCACTCTTGCAGCGAACTCCTTGAGCAGTGATTCTGACGGACCGGTATGGCCCGTGTCACGCGTTTAGAGAACTTTTACAGATGTCGTTTACTCAACGCAACCAAGCAATTACGGTTCGATGACGGCAGTTAGTCTGCCACGGGCTATGGCGGCGTTTGCTATAGCCGTCCAGGCCGTTTTCACGCCTGCCGCGGGGGGCAGCGAGAGCCTCCTGTCAAGGGCGTAAACGGTGAACCTGTAAAAGTGCCCGGGATTCGCCGGGCATGGTGGATCATAGCCCTTCGCGCCTTTGCTGTTGTCCGCTTGACGCGCCCCATGCGGAAGATGCCCTACCGGAATATCGGAGGATTGCGGTCCTATGTCGAAGACGATCCAGTAGATATACGGCGTGATCGGCGCGGCGGAGTCATCCATGACCAGCGCGAGTGACTTTGTGCCTGCCGGCGCGCCGGACCAGTGAATCGACGGATGCTGTCCGTCACGGCAGCTGAACCCGGGACCCATCTGCTTCCCGTTGAAGTCGGGACTGGTCACGGTGATGTTGTCGGGAACCGAAACCAGGACCGTGCTCGGACCGCCGATCAGGCCGCAACCACTGACACACAGCAGCCCCGCGGCGATACCGGCGGCCGCCGGAATCGACCGGCCGGACATACCCGCCAACAGCCGCACCCGCCCATCATGTCTCGTGCCCGCATGCGCCACCCGCAGCGATCGTATGCGGCCGGCGGCACAGCCAAAGACCCGAACGGGCTGATCCGCTACTAGTCGTTCGGCCGGCTCGTGCCGAACATGATCTCGTCCCAGGACGGGACCGACGACCGCCGCGACCGGCCGCCCGCAGCCTTCCGTACCGGCCGTTCGCGCGGCACCGGCACGGCGGGCGCGCGCTCCTCCTCCTGGTCCGCGGCCGGGCGGGCGTGGCTGGCCGCGGGCACCCTGGCCCGCTCGGCCGGCCTGGTCAGCGTCGGCCGCAGGGCCGAGCCTGCTGGCGATGGGCGTCACCGTCGCCCGCGCCGCGGGACGGGGCCCCGGGGCCGGCAGGGGCAGTTCGGCGTCGGGCAGGCAAAGCCGCGTGGCGGTGTCGTCGGCGGGTGCGACGTGCTTGCGGTGCGGGTCGTAGACCCACTCGGCCAGGTGAGGGCGACTGCCCGCGCTGAACGAGAGGCGGACCTGCCAGCCGCCGTCGGCCCGCTTCCGGGAGTCCCACTCGGCGTCCGCCGGGTCCACCCCGGAGGCACGCAGGCCGTCCGTCACCAGGTCGCCGAGGGTGCGGCCGGGCCCGGAGTCCCCGGACTGGCGCACCGTCGCGCGCTGAGCCTCCTCGGCGCGGTAGGCACGCTCGGCCAGCACGGGGCCCTCGAACCGCCGTACCCGCTCGATCGGCACTCCCGCCGCATCCGCGATGTCTTCGGCGGTCTCCCCGGCGCGAATCCGGTCCTGGATCTCCTTGGGTCGCAAGGGACTCTCCACTTCGATCTCGTACTGCGCAAGCCGCGAGAACTGCCCGCGGGCCACGATCCGCAGCCGGTCATCAATCCGGAGCGTGAAGCGGCCACCGCTCCCCGGCGCCGTGAGAACGGCGTAGCTGCCGTCCTCACTGACCGCGACGAGGCGCAGTTCCTGCATTGGCGTCCCTCCTGCGCCGCCGGTCGACCCGGTGCACATGGTGCCGCGCGGCGGCGTAGCTCGGACCTCCCTCAGGTGAGTCTGACTGGTCCGTGGGCCGGAGGCCAGCACCGTGTGCGGTGAGTCCGCGAGATCCACGCCAAGTATCGCTGTTCCAGGCTGGCCGGGTGCCCAGGTTGAGGGATGGCAGCTGCCGGTGTGGCCGGTTATGCGCCGATTGCCGGGTCAGGGCTGGGCCTGGCTGGGCCATGATGAGGAACGGGGTTACAGGGGAGCAGGACCGATGAGGCAGAGGGGACCGCACCTGGGGCAGCAGGCTGGCCAGGCGCTGCCGCCGCGCGGTGACGGCGATTCCAGGGGGGCCGAACTGGCCGACGTCATCTCCCGGCTGCGCCGGGCGATGCGCCGGGCGGCCCGCGCCGGGGACCCCGTCGGCAACCTGTCGGTCGCCCAGCTGGAACTGCTGTCCTGCCTCGCGGAGAACCCCGGCGCCCGGCCCGGCCAGCTCGCCAGGCTGCTCCGGATCGCGCCCAGCTCGGAAGCGACCCTCGCCAGCGGCCTGCGCCGGGCGGGGCTGATCACCAGGTCCGGCGGGGAGCGGGACCGGCGCACGGCGTCGCTGTCACTGACCGCGGCCGGCGCGGCCGCGGTCAGCCGCTGGCAGCAGGTCAACGAACGGCTGCTCCGGTCCGCGCTCACCGAACTGCCACCGGCCAGCCGCGACGTGGTGGCGGCCGCGCTGCCCGCACTGCGGGACCTGGCGGGGCTGATCGACACGCTGGCCGACGCCCCGCCAGGAGGGCCTACCGGGCTTCCGCCCGCTTGACGTCCAGGCCGGGCTCGGCCGCGACGGCGCCCGGCCCCGTACCGGCCGGGATCTCGTCCGCCCTGCTCATCCGGGACGGCCACCAGTTCCAGCGGCCCAGCAGGACCACGGTCGAGGGCACCAGCAGAGTCCGTACCAGGAACGTATCCATCAGGATGCCCAGGGCCAGGCCCAGGCCGATGTCCCGGATCTGGTCGCCGCCCGAGCCGCCGCCGGCGACCAGGGTCAGCACGATGAACGTGCCCGCGAGCACCAGCCCGGCCGAGGTGATCGTCGAGCCGGTTGCGCCCAGTGCCCGGGTGACCGCGTCGCGCAGCGGAAGCTGGCGTGCCTCCTCCCGGATCCTGGTCATCATCAGGATGTTGTAATCCTCACCCAGGGCGAGCAGGAAGATGAACATCAGGAACGGCATGAAGAACACCAGGCCGCCGCTGTTGCCGATCTTGATGAAGATCAGCACTGACAGGCCAAGCGCCGCCAGGTAGGAGATGCCGACCGAGGCGATCAGGTACAGCGGCGCCACGAGGCTGCGCAGCACCAGCGCGAGCAGAATCCCGATCGCCATGATCGCGTAGGGGATGATGTGCTTGAGGTCGCTGTTGGAGATGCTGCTGATGTCGTAGAGGGCCGGTGCCTCGCCGCCGACGGCCGAGTCCGATGCGCCGATCGACTTGCCAACCGCCGTGGTCGCGGCCCGCAGCGACGGCGTCACGTTCATCGCCTTGGTGGTGCCAGGGTCGCCCACCTTCAGGCCGGTCTCATAGAGCACGGTCCGGCCGTCAGGGCTGACGAAGTTGGCCGTCGCCCGGTAGGCGGCGTACGTGCCGGCCGTGGCACCGTGCTCGCCGGCCGGCGGCACGGGCGGCAGCAGCTTGGCCGGGCCGAGCTTGGCGTGCAGCGCGGTGAACTGGGCCGGGGTCAGCGAGGCGCCGCCGGGGTTCAGTGGCCCGGCGACCTGGGTGAACAGCCCGGTCGCCTGGAGCTTGCCGGTCGCCGCGGCCAGCGGTGCGGGGTTCTGCCACACCGGGGTCTTGAACAAGAAGATCACGGTGGTCGGGTTGGCCGAGGACTGCGGGAAGTACTTGGTCAGCAGCGCCTGGCCGGCGGCGGAATCGGTACCGGCGGGCGGGGCGGTGCTCCCGCCGAAGCCGGCCGCCGTGTAGCCGAATACCGCGAACGCCAGCCCGCCGAACACCACGATTCCGGACACCAGGGTCGGGATCGGGTGCCGCACGATGCGGCCGGCGCACCCGGCCCCAGATGCCCGCCTTGCCGCTGCCCTGGATGTTCCACGGGATCAGCTTCGGCCGCCTGAACATGGCGCGGAACAGCGAGCGCTTGGCGGCCAGCAGCGACAGCCGGATGGACAGCAGCGCGGGCAGCAGCGTCAGCGCCGCGATCAGGATGACGCCGATGGCGATGGCGAACGGGCCGCCGAGGTCGGCGTAGAAGGAGAAGGACGCGAGCAGCAGCGTCAGCATCGCCGCGATCACCGTGGCCGCGGAGAAGGTGATGGACTCACCGACCCTGGTCACCGAGCCGACGATCGCCTCCCTGGCCGGGGCCCTGGGATGGAGGAAGTCGCCGAGCAGGCTGCCGCCCAGGCCGCGAGCGCCGGGGTAGTACTCGCCCGCCGTGGCGTGCTGCCCGGCCCGCAGCGCCTCGCGGACCCGGAAGACCAGGAACAGCCCGTAGTCCGTGCCCGCGCCCAGCACCAGCACGATCATCAGGAACTCGGCGATGGGGGAGACCTGGAGCCCGTGCTGCGGCGGCCTCCGCGACCAGTGGCCCGGCGATGGTGAACGACAGCAGCGGCGGTATGACCGTCACCAGGGCGAGGGTGAATGACCGGAAGATCAGGACCAGCAGCACGAGGATGAACAGCAGCGACAGGGCCTGGATCTTGTTGCCGGTGTTGCCCGAGGCCTTCTGCTGGTCCACCTGCGCGGCGACGTCACCCGTCACGTGCGCCTGTATCCCGGCGGGCAGATGCGCCTGGACGATCTTGGCGCGCAGGCCGTCGATCAGGTCGGTGGCGTAGTTCGCGTTGCCGCCGCCCTGCTGGGCGAGCGCGACCAGCTGCACCGCGTGCCCGTCGGCGGACACGCCGGCGTCCTGCACCTTGGCGACCCCGCCGACCGTCTTCATCTGGGCGGGCAGCGCGTCGATCGCGCTGAGGTCGGCCGGCGACAGCGGCGCGCTGGGCCGTGCCACGATGACCGGGATCGGCTGCAGGCTGGCGGTGCCGAACGGCGCGGCGAGTTCCGCCGCGTGCTCGCTCGGCGCGCTGGCGGGCAGGAATTTGGTGTTGTTGTTCTGGGTCACGCTGTTCAGCGAGGGAAGCAGTGAACCGGCAGCGATCGCCCCCGCCACCCACGCGATCAGCACCAGCCAGCGGAACCGGACGGCTAGGGAGCCGATCGTCTTGAAAATGGTATCGATGTGCACGGCTCGAGTCTACGGGGCGACGCTGACAGGACGCTGTTAAGGGCCTGCCTTTAGGATCGGCTCGCCATGATTACTCAGCGAAATCCATCGCTTACTCATAGGTTGCCGGGATGACCGGCCCGCACCAGGCCGCCAGCGCACCGCTGGTCAGCGTGATCCTGGCCGTTCGCGGGGTCGAGGAGTACCTGCCCGGGCTGCCTGGACTCGATCCTCGGCCAGCCGGCGCCTGGCGGCCGGCCTGGAGGTGATCGCGGTGGACGACGCCTCCCCGGACGGCTGCGGGGCGATCCTGGACGCCCGGGCCGCGGCGGACCCCCGGCTGCGGGTCGTGCACCTGCCCGAGACGGTGGGCCCGGGCCCGGCCCGGATGCGCGGCCTGGCCGAGGCGGCCGGTGCGCACGTGTGGTTCGCCGATCCCGACGACCTGCTCGCCGAGGGCAGCCTGGCCGCGGTCGCGGGCCGGCTGGCGCGGGACCGGCCCGACGTCCTGCTCCTCGACTACCGGATCCTGTGGCCCGGCGGCGGCAGCGAGCCGAGTCCCGGCGCGCGCTGCTGGCCGGGACCGCGGGGGTGATCACGCTCGCCGGCCTGCCCGCCCTGATCGACCGGACGATGACGGTGTGGAGCAAGGTGTTCCGGCGGGCGTTCGTCACCGGGCTCGGCGTGGCGATGCCGCCGGGGATCCACGAGGATGTGCCGCTGTCCGCCACGGCGCTGCTGAAGGCGGGCCGGATCGCGCTGCTCGACCAGGTCTGCTACCTCTACCGGCGCCGGCCCGTCTCTGTTCCTGGCCACGGCCAGCATGGATCATTTCGGCATCTTCGCCTCCTATGCGCGGGTATTCGCCGCATGTGCGCGGACGGCGGGCCCGCGGGCAGCGCCGGTCCGGGCGGCGCTGTTCGGCCGGATGCTGGAGCACTACAGCTCGATCCTGGCGAACGGTCTGGTGCCGCGTTCCGCGCGGCGGCAGTTCTTCGGCCTGATGGCGGCCGATTTCCGCCGCTACCGGCCGCCGGGGTATCGCCGGCCGCCCGGCGTTCGCGGGCTGAAAATCGGCCCTCATCTGCCGCGATGCCTACCGTGCCTATGCCGTGCTCGGCGCCGGTGAACAATGTCAGGGTGATTGCCCGGCGGGCGCTGAGCGGCGCGGGCTGAGCGGCGGCGCACCGGCCCGGCCGGGCGCCCGGCAATCCCGGGCCCGGAACCGGATTCGTGGCGTGCCTGCCATCTGACCGCAAATCACGAGCAGGTCACGTAGTCTTTTCTGCGGTAACGGAGCAGAGCGGGGATGAAGGACTCATGGATCAATGCGACACTTCATCGGGCTCATTCTGGCGATAGCGCTGGCCGCGGCCGTGTTCTTTGGCGGCGGGCTGGGGCGCGGAGCACGTGCCCGCACTGGCGGGCCACAGCGTCGGGCTGCCCAGCCGGGCCGGCCTGATCGGCCTGGCCGCGGTACTGGGCGCGGGCCTGCTGGCCGGCATCCTGCTCGCGGTGCCCGCCGTGTCACCGCTGGCCACCGGCCTGCCGGGGCTCGTGCTGCTCGGCTGGACCGCGCTGCTGGCGGTGAGCGCGCACCGCGCGCTGGCCTGGATCCCGCTCCAGGCGCACACCTTCGGTGCGGGCTTCCGGGTGCTGCTGCTGAGCGGCGCGCTGGCGTTCGCGGGCATGGTGATGATCATTCCGCTGTTCCTGCCCGGGCGCTGGCACGGCCCCCCCGGCGAGTATGACGACTCCGACGTGCTGGAACTGCCTGCTCCCACCGGCCTGCTGTCCTGACCATCGCAAGGCCCGCAGGCGCGAAACACGCGTGACACGGCGCTGCCGCCCCGCGGTGACCGGGGGGCGGCAGCGCCGCCTGTGGGCCGGCTCTCAGTGCGCGGCGCTGAACTGCGCGGCCTCGGTGGACCCGGCCAGCGCCACGGTGGCGGCGTCCGGGGTGATGGCCGAGGTCACCAGGTCGAAGTAGCCCGTGCCCGACCTCATGCTGGTGCCGCGTGGCGGTGTAGCCGTTCGACTCGGCGGCGAACTCCGCGTCCTGCAGCCGCACGTAAGCCGGCATGCCCTCCTCGGCGTACCCGCGGGCCAGTTCGAACATGGAGTAGTTCAGCGCGTGGAAGCCGGCCAGCGTGATGAACTGGAACTTGTACCCCATCTCGCCCAGCTCGCGCTGGAACTTCTCGATGGTGCCGTCGTCCAGGTGCTTGCGCCAGTTGAACGAGGGTGAGCAGTTGTAGGCCAGCATCTGGTCCGGGAACTCGGCCTTGATCGCCTCGGCGAACTCGCGCGCCTCCGCCAGGTCCGGCGTGGAGGTTTCCATCCAGAGCAGGTCGGAGTAGGGGGCATAGGCGAGCCCGCGGGCGACCGAGGCGGCCATGCCGTTGCGGACCCGGAAGAAGCCCTCGGCGGTCCGCTCGCCGGTGACGAACGGCCGGTCGCGCTCGTCCACGTCGCTGGTGATCAGCGTCGCCGAGTGCGCGTCGGTCCGGGCCACCACCAGGGTGGGCACACCGCAGACATCGGCGGCCAGCCGGGCGGCGTTGAGCGTCTTGATGTGCTGCCCGGTCGGGATGAGCACCTTCCCGCCGAGGTGGCCGCACTTCTTCTCGGACGCCAGCTGGTCTTCCCAGTGCACGGCCGCGGCGCCAGCCGCGATCATGGCCTTCATCAGCTCGAACGCGTTGAGCACGCCGCCGAAGCCCGCCTCGGCGTCGGCCATGATCGGCGCCAGCCAGTGGGTGCCGCTGCCGTTGCCCTCGGCCCAGGTGATCTGGTCGGCGCGCATCAGCGCGTTGTTGATCCGGCGGACCACCTGCGGCACCGAGTTGACCGGGTAGAGGCTCTGGTCCGGGTAGGTCTGCCCGGCCAGGTTGGCGTCCGCGGCGACCTGCCAGCCGGACAGGTAGATCGCCGGGAGCCCGGCACGGACCTGCTGGACCGCCTGGTTGCCGGTCACCGCGCCCAGCGAGTGCACGAAGTCCTCGGAGTGCAGCAGCTCCCACAGCCGCTCGGCGCCCAGCCGGGCCAGCGTTTGCTCCTCCTGTACCGAGCCCCGCAGCCGGATGACGTCTTCGGCGGTGTAGGTGCGCCTGGTGCCGCGCCAGCGGGGGCTGGTCGCCCATTCCCCGGCCAGGCGGGCCGCCTGGCCGGCCGGGCTGGCATCGCCGTGCCCGTTCCGGCTGGCGCCCGCTTTCCCGTTGCTGCCTGCCGCGTATGTGGTGCCCTCGA
Organism: uncultured Actinomycetes bacterium; assembly: GCA_963730235.1. Taxonomy (GTDB): domain Bacteria; phylum Actinomycetota; class Actinomycetes; order Streptosporangiales; family Streptosporangiaceae; genus DASXKD01. The sequence goes on along the minus strand of CAVSRH010000014.1, from coordinate 133,093 downwards.
GGCGACGGTCGTTCACTGTCATTCCTCCCGATCCGTATCGTCCCCTGGGTTGCTATGCACCACCTTCGGCCATGCGGGACCGCCGGCGCCGGTTTTGGCGTTGTGAAGATCTGCTGTTTTTCATCTAAACTGAATATATGCAGCAGTTTCTTAAAGAAGAATCTGGCTCGTTTCGTTCTGGTGGTCTAGACCTTGCGACGTTCGGCCAGCGGCTGCGGCATCTGCGGCGCGCCAGGAACCTGACCCTCGCCGAGCTCGGTGCCCGGGTGGGCCGGGCGCCCTCGGCGCTCTCGCTGCTGGAGAACGGCCGCCGCGAGCCGAAGCTGTCGCTGATCGAGTCGCTGGCCAGGGCGCTGTCGGTAGCACCGGAAGAGCTGCTGCGGCAACAGCCGCCGAGCCGCCGGGCGCAGCTGGAGATCGCGCTGGAGGAGGCGCAGCACGACCCGCTCTTCCGCGACCTCGGCCTGTCGTATCTGAAGGTCGGTGCGCGCGTGCCCGGTGACGTGCTGGAGCACCTGGTCGCGCTCTACGGCGAACTGCGCCGGCAGCGCACCCGCCCGACGGCCACGCCCGAGGAGGCCCGGCTCGCCAACGCCGTACTGCGCGATGCCATGCGCGAGCGGGGGAACTACTTCCCCGAGATCGAGCGGCAGGCGGCGCAGGCACTGGACGCGGTGGGGTACCGCAGCGGTGCGCTGTCGCAGAGCACGCTGATGGCGATCCTCGCCCACCACGGCTTCACCGTCTCCTACGCCGGCGACCTGCCCAGGTCGGTCCGGTCCGTGACCGACCTGCGGCACCGGCGGATCTACCTCAAGCAGGAGCCGGTCGGCGTGCACTCACCGCGGACCATCCTGCTGCAGACCCTCGGTCACTTCGTGCTCGATCACGACACCCCGCGCGACTTCGCCGACTTCCTCCGGCAGCGGGTCGAGGCCAACTACTTCGCCGCGGCGGTCCTGGTCCCCGAGCGGTCCGCCGCGCCGTTTCCTTGCCGAGGCGATGCAGGCCCGGCAGCTGTCGGTGGAGGACCTGCGGGACGTGTACTCGGTGTCCTACGAGATGGCCGCGCACCGGTTCACCAACCTGGCCACCCACCACCTGGGGCTGACCTGCCACTTCGTGAAGAACGACGAGGCCGGGGTCATCTACAAGGCCTATGAGAACGATGGGCTGGTGCTGCCCGCGGACGCCGCCGGGGCCATCGAAGGGCAGCGCATGTGCCGGCAGTGGTGCGGCCGCCAGGTCTTCTCCGCCGCGGACCGGTTCTCGCCGTGCTACCAGTACACCGACACGCCGTCGGGGACGTACTGGTGCGTGTCCCACGTCGACCCGGGCCGCGAGCGCGGGTTCGCCATCACGCTGGGGATCACCTACGAGCATTCCCGGTGGTTCCGCGGCCGGGATACGGCGCTGCGCCGGGTTTCCCGGTGCCCGGACGGCGACTGCTGCCAGCGGCCGCCGGCCGGGCTGGCCGGGCGCTGGGAGGGGATGGCCTGGCCGTCCGCCCGGGCGCACTCGCACATCCTGTCCGCGCTGCCCACCGGGAGCTTCCCTGGCGTGGACGAGACCGAGGTCTATGAGTTCCTGGAGCGCCACGACCAGGGCTGACGTACCGGAATGAGACGATGCGCCCGCATCGGTTGGCCTGGAAGCTACTCATCGGTAACATAGGTGCTGCGACCGGACCCCTGAGGAGCATCATGAGCAGCGCCGTCGACACCGTGCCATTCAGCCTGGACCCCGGGCCTGGCCTGCGTGAGATGCAGGACTGGGTGCACGGATTCGCCGCAAACGTTATCAGGCCCGCGGCCGCCGAGTGGGACGAGCGGGAGGAGACCCCGTGGCCGATCCTGGAGGAGGCGGCCAAGATCGGCCTGTACTCGCTGGAGTTCTTCGGCGAGCAGTGGCTGGGCCCCACGGGCCTGGGCATCCCGATCGCGTTCGAGGAGCTGTTCTGGGGGGACGCGGGCATCGGCCTGTCCATCGTCGGCAGTTCGCTGGCCGCGGTGGCGGTGTCCGCCAACGGCACCAACGAGCAGATCGGCGAGTGGCTGCCGCAGATGTTCGGCGGGCCCGGCGACGTCAAGCTCGCCGCGTTCTGCTCCTCCGAGCCCAACGCGGGCAGCGACGTCGCCGCGATCCGCACCCGGGCGGTCTACGACGAGGCCGCCGGTGAGTGGGAACTGAACGGCACCAAGACCTGGGCGACCAACGGCGGCATCGCCGACGTGCACGTGGTGGTGGCGTCGGTGGATACGTCGCTGGGCAGCCGCGGCCAGGCCAGCTTCATCGTGCCGCCGGGCACCAGCGGCCTGTCGCAGGGGCAGAAGTTCCGCAAGCACGGCATCCGGGCCTCGCACACGGCCGAGGTCGTGCTCGACGGCGTCCGGGTGCCCGGCAGCTGCCTGGTGGGCGGCAAGGACCGGCTGGACGAGCGGCTGGCCCGGGTCAGGGAGGGCGGCAGTTCCGGCGAGCAGGCGGCGATGAAGACCTTCGAGCGGTCCCGGCCCAGCGTCGCCGCCATGGCCGTGGGCATCGGCCGCGCCGCCGTCGAATACGCCACCGGGTACGCCCGCGACCGGGTGCAGTTCGGCCGCCCGATCGGGCAGAACCAGGCGATCGCGTTCATGCTGGCCGACATGCAGGCGTCGGTGGACGCGGCCCGGCTGCTCACCTGGCGCGCCGCGTGGATGGCGCGCAACGGGCTGCCGTTCGACCACGCCGAGGGCTCGATGTCCAAGCTGGTCGCGGGGGAGACCGCGGTCCGGGTCACCGACCAGGCCATGCAGATCCTCGGCGGCAACGGCTACACCCGGGAGTACCCGGTGGAGCGCTGGCACCGCGACGCGAAGATCTTCACGATCTTCGAGGGCACCTCGGAGATCCAGCGCATGATCATCGGCAGAGCCGTCACCGGGCTTGACGTGCGGTAATAACGGCTGGTCATGGCGTGCCGCCGCGCCGTCCGGCACCAGGCCGGCCTCATGAATCTGGCTTCTTGCTGCTAGAGGAGGTCGCCGATCAGGGCAGCCGCGCGGGCAGCGCCATCGGTGGCAACGGGCAGATAGTCGACGGTGCGGCCGATGTCGCTGGCGATCGCGGCGGCGATGTCGGCCGGGCTGGTGGTCTGGTAGTCCATGCACCGTCCGGCGTGGTAGCGCTGCAGCCGGTGCCGGACGTGGAAGTTCTGCTCGAAGTGGTGGGCGAGCGGGAAGTACAGGAACGGCCGCCGGGCCGCGGTCAGCTCCATCGCCGTGGTCAGGCCGCCCTGGACGACCGCGAGGTCGCAGGCGGCCAGGTGGCGGTACAGGTCGGGGACGTAGCGGCGGATCTCCAGCCCGTCGTGGGCCGGCAGGCCGGCCGGGTCGATCCGCGGGCCGGTCACCACGATCATTCGCAGGCCCGGCACGCGGGCTTTGGCTTGGGGGTAGGCGGCGATCACCCGGCGCAGCAGGTGGCCGCCGACTCCCGAGCCGCCCACGGTCACGATGCAGACGCGCTCGTCGTCGCGGTAGCCGAGCGCCGCACGGTCGCCGGGCTGGCCCGGGCCGAAGCCGGTGACGTAGCCGGCGAAGTCGTAGTGCTGCTCGGTCCACTCCCGGATGGGCGGCAGGGCGGGGCCGAAGCTGGCGGGGACGATGTCGCCCGGGTCGCCGACGAAGATGGCCCGGTCGCGCACCCGCGGGAAGCGGGCGATGTGGTCGATCATCTCGGCGTTGTAGTCGGCGGTGAGGAACGCCTCCCGGTCGCCGCCGTCGGGCATCGGCAGCCAGCCAACGAAATCGGTCAGCCAGGCGTAGGCAGCTGATTTCAGCTCCGGGTTCTCGTGCAGGTAGTAGTCCAGTTCCCAGGCCTCGTCGCCGATCCACAGGTCGTAGTCCCCGTCGCGGGCGAGATCGTGGAAGACCATGAAGTTGGCGAGCAGGATCTCATCCATCCGCCGGATGGCCTGGAAGCAGTGCAGGTCGTGCTCGGCCGATTCCGACTCGATATGACCGGACTCGCTGGCCAGCTGAGCGCTGGCCGGATGGACGCGCTCGCCATGGGCGTCCAGCACCTTGGTGACCGGGTGCTGGGCCAGCCAGTCGATCTCCAGATCGGGGTGCAGCTTGCGCAGTTCGCCCGCGATCGCCACGTCCCGCTGAGCGTGACCCAGGCCGATCGGCGAGGAGATATACAGCGCCCGCCTGCGCCGGGCCTTGCCCCGGATCCATCGCGAAGCCGTACGGGCTGGCAGGGCGAAGTCACGCAGAAGCAGGTTGACCTTGACTGGGTCGCGCACATGGGGGCCGTGAGCCGAGCCTTCCAGCAGGACCACGTCGCCGCCCGTTGCCTCGGCGAGCGCTGTCCCGCGGCCGGGCCCCGTGATGGGATCGGCCGTGCCCTGGATCACCAGCACCGGGCAGCGAATCCGGCTGCAGAGCTCGCGCGTGGCCTTCTCATCGAGGCCGTTGCCGATCTCGGTTGCGATGAGCGTCTCGGCTGTGGTCTCTAGTCCCCAGCTGACGCAGTCTTCGATCGGCTTGGTGGAGTGCGGCTCGGCGAACATCTGGGAGAAGAAGAACTCCAGGAAGCCGCGGTAGTCCTGTACCAGCGCGGCAAACGTGTCCCTCGGCCAGCCCTGGTCGGTGGGCAGCACAGCGTCGAGCAGGTCGTGCGCGTCGCTCGCCTGTCGGGGTCGGAGCGGCACGGCCGGGCCGATGAAGACGGCGCCGGTCACGCGGTCGGGGTGATCGGCCGCCAGGATGAGAGCGCGCTGCGCCCCGACGGACAGGGCCACGATCGTTGCGCGCGCGGTCCCCGTGGCATCCATCACGGCCAGGGCGTCGGCCGCGAACTGTGCCTCCCTGTAGGCATCCGCGCCGGCCGGGCGGTCCGAGCGGCCGTTCCCGCGACCGTCGAATGTGATGACGCGGCAGTGCCGGGCCAGATAGGGAATCTGCATCTTCCAGTGCCGTGAGTGGATGATGGACCATGTCGGCAAGAGGAAGATGGTGGGCTCGCCAGAGCCGTAGACCTCGTAGTACAGGCGCACCCCGTCGCGCTCGACGTGGCCGGTGCTGTCGGGGTAGCGCGCGCGGGTCTGCTCGCGCGGGCCGGCGTCCGGCACGCCAGGCTGATCCTCAGCCGCCGGCTGTGCCGTGGCGGTCATGGCCGTGCCTCGTACGCACTCATGGTTCCCTCCCCGGACCGGGTTTTCGGCGAGCGTAAGTTCGGCATCGCCTGGCTCGCGTCGGTGGGGCCACCTAGTCCTGTCCGCATCTGGCCGGTGCTGGCATCAGGTGCCTGGAATCGCGCCATGCTGCGGGGGTGCTGAGTTGGCGCTGACCCCGCTGGCCCACGGGCCCGCGCCGCAGGGGCCGCCGGCGGTCAGCCGTTGAGCACCTCGCGCAAGGTGGCGGCGAAGGCGTCCGGCTCGCCCATGCCGCCGTACTCGCCGCCGAGGAATCCGTCGTGGCCGCCTGGGAAGGTGACCGGCGCGGTGCCGAGCCGTTCGGCCACGCCGATGCCCGCACGGCCGGCCATCATCTGGGCCGATTGCGCCCCGACGCCGATGACGATACGGGCCGATGCCGCCCGGAGCGCATCGAAATCGTGCTCGTAGCCGGAGGTCGTCAGGATGTTCAGCCCGACGAGTGGGTCGTCACGGGAACCGTCGTCCTCGGCCGGCAGCCCGAAGCTGGCGGGGTCCGGGGCGGGCTGATCCGCGAAACCGGCCGGGATCGGGCCCGCATGGCTGACCAGAGCGATGAATCTGGCCATCGCCGGGCCAAAGCCCGCACGCAGGTAGGCATCGTGGATGCCCTCGCACGCGGCCAGCACCGGCTCGCGGTCCGGCAGCACCTGGGCGGACGGCGGCTCGTGCGCCACCAGAGCATGGACCTGCTGCGGGTGCCTGGCCACCAGGGCAAGCCCGTTGACCGCGCCACCGCTGCTGCCGAAGATGTCCACCGGCCCGGCGTCCAGCGCCAGGATCAGCCGGTGCAAATCGTCGGCCTGCTCCTCGGTCTCGGTCCGCAGGGCGCCGTCGGTGCGCTTGCTGCGGCCCGCCCCCCGTGGGTCGTAGGTCACGACCGTGCGGTCGGTGAAATGCCCGGCCAGGGTGACAAAGCCCGATGCGCCCATGGGCGACCCGATGAGCAGCAGGACCGGCTCGGTACTGGCATCGTTGCTCCGGACGTCATAGTGGAGCACGGCGCCGGGCACGTCCAGGGTGTGCGTCTCCGGCCCGATCATGACCTTCTCCTTCCAAGGCTCGCCTGTACCAGTGATGACTCATCATGGCGGCGAAACCCATCGGCAGGCTGCCCGGTGCCGCCATCTGCGGGTGAGATCCTGCACTGAGCGTGCTCAGGCCGTTACCATCTGGCAACGGGCAGCATGAGGGGGCGGCGCGGGTGGAACACGGGTGACCGGGGCCACGGCAACGTCGCTGGATTCCGCCACGCGCCGGCTGCCCGCCGGCGGCAGGCTCGCCGCCGCCCGCCGGGACCCGGTGACCCTGGTCATCGCCGCGGCCACCGCCGTGGGCCTGGCGCTGCGGCTGTGGCAGCTCAGCCGGCCCGGCTACCTGCTGGGAGTCACCGAGTACGACGACGGGCCCTACTTCGGCAGTGCGGTGCTGCTGGTGCACGGCGCGCTCCCGTACCGGAACTTCATCCTGGTGCAGCCGCCGGGGATCACCTTGCTGATGGTCCCGGCCGCGCTGGCGGGGCAGGCGGCCGGCACCGCCGCTGGAATGGCCGCCGGCCGGATCCTCACCGCGCTGGCCAGCGTTGCGGGGATCGTGCTGGCCGGGCTGGTGGTACGGCACAGGGGGGCCCTGGCGGCCCTGGTGACCTGTGGCGTGCTGGCGGTGTACCCGGACAGCGTGGCGGCCGCGCACACCGTCCTGGTCGAGCCGTGGCTGGTGCTGTTCTGCCTGGCCGGGGCCGTGGCGGTGCTGGACCGCGACCGGATCACGGCCAGCACCAGGCGGCTGGCCTGGGGCGGGGCCGCATTCGGGTTCGCCGGCGCGATCGAGTCCTGGGCCATCCTGCCGGTCCTGGTCCTGCTCGGGTTGTGTTTGTCCGGGGGAGCGGCGGGCGGGCTGCGGCGGGCCCGGGTCTTCGCCGGCGGGGTCACCGCGGGGTTCGCGGTGCCGGTGCTGCCGTTCGCCGCCCTCGCGCCCCGGCGCTTTTACGACAGCCTGATCGTGGCCCAGGTGGGGCCGCGGGCCGGGGTGAGCCGGGTGCCGCTGATCGACCGGCTCCAGGAGATGGCCGGGCTCAGTTACGCGCGCTTCCCGCTGCGGGCCGGCGGCATCACGGTACCGGGGCACACCGCCGTCGTGCTCACCGTGGCGTTCCTCGTGCTGCTCACCGCCGGGGTCCCGGCCCTGGCCGCGCTGGCCGCCTGGGCCAGGCCCGCGCCGCTGGACTGGTTCGCCGTGGGCACCACGGCGCTGGTCGTGGCCATCTTCCTGTGGCCGAGCCAGTTCCACTACCACTTCTGCGCGTTCCTGGCCCCGTTCCTCGGCCTGGCCATCGCGCTGCCGCTGGCCACGGCGGTGCGGGCCGGCCACGGCACACGCTGGCCGGTCAGGGCGGTGGCCGCGGCGGCGGCGGTCGTCCTCGCCGGGTGCACGGTCACCGGCTTCGCCGCGGAAGCCAAGCTGAGGCCGGACGTGAGCCCGGCCACGATCGCGGCCGCCGCCCGGCGGATCCCGCCCGGCTCCTGCGTGGTCACCGACGAGGTGTCCCTGGTCCTGCTCGCCGGGCGGTTCACCGCCACGGCACCCGGCTGCCCGCCGGTGCTCGACGGGCTGGGCACCGATCTGGCCCTGTCCGGCGGGCTGAAGCCGGCCACCGGGGCGGGCCAGGTCCCCGCGGTGGCGGCGGTGTGGTGGCAGGCGTTCAGCCATGCCCGGTTCGTCTGGCTGTCCCGGCTGAACCACCGCCGGATCGCCTGGACCCCGGCGCTGCGCGGCTACTTCCGCAGCCACTTCACCGAGGTGCTCACCGACCCGCGGGGCGACGCCCTCTACCGGCGGACAGGGAGCCGGGGGACCGCCCCGGGCGGCCGCGCGCCCGGGCAGGCCGGGCATCGCGGGCGAATCGTCATGCAGCGGCCTCAGCGCAGTGGCGGATAGCCGACATAGTTTTCGGCCAGGGTGACCGACGCCGCGCGGGAGCCGGTCACATACCGCAACTGGGACAGTTGCAGCGCCGCCTCCATCGGGTCGGCGCCCGGGGTGCGGTGCAGCATCGTGGTCATCCACCAGGAGAAGTGCGTGGACCGCCAGACCCGGCTCAGGCAGGTGCCTGAATAGGCGTCGGCGAGCCGGCCGTCGCCGCGCAGCAGCAGGTCAGACAGCGCGTCGGTGAGCACCGCCACATCGGCGATGGCCAGGTTCAGGCCCTTGGCCCCGGTCGGCGGCACGATGTGGGTGGCGTCGCCGGCCAGGAACAGCCGGCCGTACCGCATCGGCGCGCTGACGAAGCTGCGCATCGGGGTGATGGCGATGTCCAGCGCCGGGCCTTCCTTCACCTCCCAGCCGGGCAGCGCGAACCGGTCCTGCAGCGCCTGCCAGATCCGCCGCTCCGGCCAGTCCTCGGTGCGCGCGTCGGGATCCGACCTGCAGGTACAGCTTGCTGACCTGCAGGTTGCGCATGCTGTGCAGGGCGAAGCCGTCGGGGTGGTGGGCGTAGATCAGCTCGTCGGTGGCCGGCGGCGCCTCGGCCAGGATGCCCAGCCAGGCGTAGGGGTAGTCACGTTCCCAGACGGTGCGCAGCCGCTCCGGGATGGCCAGCTGCAGATGCCGTGGAACCCGTCGCAGCCCGCGATCACGTCGCAGGTGATCTCGTGCCGCCCGCCGCCGGACGCGGTGTAGGACAGCACCGGCGCGGTCGGTGTCCAGGCCCGCCACCGTGGTATCGGACACCTCGAACTCCAGCGCCCCGCCGTCCGCCAGCCGCCGGGCGATCAGGTCCTTGACCACCTCGGTCTGGGCGTAGACGGTGACGGTGCCGCCCGCCGGCCAGGTCACGGAAGTCCAGATGGTGCCGTTCCCCGGCGAACTGCAGGTAGATGCCGCCGTGCTCCAGGCCGTCGGCGTCCAGGCGGTCCGCCAGGCCAGCCTCGCGGAACAGCCGGACGGTGCCGTCCTCCAGCACGCCCGCCCGCTGCCGCGCTTCGCAGTACGCCCGGCTGCGGATCTCCACCACCACCGAGTCGATGCCGCGCAGCGCGAGCAGATGCGACAGCAACAGCCCGGCGGGGCCCGCGCCGACGATGCCTACCTGGGTCCGCTTGGCTGCCGTTGCGTCTCCTTCGGTGCGCCGCCCGGCGGCGGCCTCAGCGGCCGCTCCGCCGGCGGCCGGGTGTCCAGGCTAGAACGGGTACGGGGCGATGTCCCCGCGCATCGTCACCCACCGCGTGTCGGTGAACGCGTCCAGGTTCGCGGTGCCGCCGAACCGGGCGCCGGTGCCCGAGGCGAAGATCCCGCCGAACGGGGTGTTCGGCGCGTCGTCCACCGTCTGGTCGTTGATGTGCACGATGCCGGTGGGGATCCGCCGGGCCAGGTCCAGGCCGCGCATCACGTCGGCGGTGAGGATGCCCAGGGACAGCCCGTACTCGGTGTCGGCGGCGATCTTGGCGGCCTCGTCCGCGGTGGCGAACCGCAGCACCGGCGCGACCGGGCCGAACACCTCGCTGGCGTAGGCGGGCATGGCCGGCGCGACGTCGGCCAGCACGGTGGGCTTGTAGAACAGCCCCTCGTAGGTGCCGCCCGCGGCCAGCCGGGCGCCGGCGTCCACGCTCGCCGGTGACCAGGCCGTGCACCTTGTCCCGCTGCCGCGCGTCGATGATCGGGCCGAGCGCGACCTGCCCGCTGGCCGGGTCGCCGACCGGAAGGTGCTCGGCCTTGGCCGCCAGCGCCGCCACGTAGTCGTCGTAGACCGCCTCGTGCACGATGTGCCGCCCGGTGGTCATGCAGATCTGTCCCTGGTGCAGGAACGAGCCCCAGGCGCCGGCCGAGGCCGCCTTGGCCACGTCGGCGTCGGCCATCACGATCAGGGCCGAGTTGCCGCCGAGTTCCAGGTGGCAGCGCTTGAGGTGGGCGGCGGCGAGCTGGCCCACGTGCCTGCCCACCGCGGTCGAGCCGGTGAACGAGATCACCCGGACCAGCGGGTCGGTGATCAGCGCCTCGCCCGCCGTCGGCACCGCCGGGCAGCACGTGCAGCAGGCCCTCGGGCAGCCCGGCCTCCTCGAACACCCGGGCCAGCGCCACGCCGCCGCAGACCGCGGTGCGCGGGTCCGGCTTGAGCACCACCGCGTTGCCCAGCGCCAGCGCGGGCGCCACCGAGCGGATCGCCAGGATCTGCGGGAAGTTGAACGGCGCGATCACGCCGACCACGCCGACCGGGACCCGCTCGGCGAAACTGAGGTGCGGCGATTCGCTGGGCAGCAGCTCACCGTAGGGGCGCGAGGGCAGCGTGGCCGCCTCGTACACCTCCTCGGTGGCGACGTGCGTCTCGAACTGAGCGGCCGGGGGGATCTTGCCGCTCTCCCGGATGTTCCACTGCTCGATCTCCTCGGCGTGGGCCCGCCAGATGTCGCCGGCCCGGCGCAGCAGCGCGGCCCGCTCGGTGTGCGGGGCCGCGGCCCAGGCGGCCTGGGCGGCCGCCGCCGCGGCGGTCGCGGCGGCCACGTCGGCGGGCGACGCGATGCCGGTCCGGCCCAGTTCCGCGCCGGTGGCCGGCTCGGTGACCGGAGCCTCCCCGCCGGCGGCGGCCTTCCAGCCGCCCGAGAAGACCTTGCCCCGCCAGGTTGACTCCTCCAGGAACGCCATGGGCTCTCCTCGGCCGTGGGCGGACCGGCCCGGTTGTACGGGTCGCGAACATCGGTTCTGAGCACGAACATGGGCGAATCTAGGTGATCGGTACCCGGGTGTCAACGAATCCCGGGCGGCCGCGGCGCCGCTTTCCGCGGCACCATAAGGCCGCCGCCGCGCGGGCCGCCGGCCGGTGCCCCGCCAGGCCCGCAGGCAGGCCCTTTCGCGGATGCGGGTACGCCGTGCTACCCCTGTGTCATGAGTGATCACCGAGACCAGGCCCCACTGCTCCCACTGGCCGGCAGGGAGGCCATCGCGAGGGTCACCGCACGCGCGCACGAGACCAACGTCTCGCTCGTCTGGTTCCTCTACGCCGACCACGGCGGGATCATCCGGGGCAAGGCGGCGACCGCGCCGATGCTGCCGGCCCGGATCGTGACCGGCATCGGCCACACGCTCGCCATGATGGCCATGTCCATGCTGGACCAGTTGCAGCCGGTGGACGGCATGGGCCCGGTCGGCGAGGTCCGCATCGTGCCCGACCCGGCCACGTTCGTGCCGCTGCCGTACGCCCCGGGCGCGGGCGCGATGCTGGCCGACCAGGTACTGCCCTCCGGCGAGCCCTGGGACGGCTGCGCGCGCACCTACCTCAAGCAGGCCATCGCCGAGGCGGTCACGGAAGGCTACGCGGTCACCGCGGCGTTCGAGCCGGAGTTCACCCTCGGCCGCCGCGAGGCGGACCCGGACGGCGGGCCGGACCGGCTGGTGCCCAACGACGACAGCCTGTGCTACTCGGCCACCGGATTCCACCTGGCCCACGACTTCACGATGGACCTGCTCGGCGCGCTGACCGCCCAGGGGCTGCGGCCCGAGCACTACTACCCGGAACTCGGCCACGGCCAGCAGGAGATGACGCTCAGGTACGCGCCCGCGCTGCGCGCCGCCGACAACCACGTGCTGTACCGGGAGGCGGTGCGCGGCACCGCGTTCCGCCGCGGGCTGTGGGCGAGCCTCGCGCCCAAGCCCATCCCCGGCCAGGCCGGCAACGGCGCCCACCTGCACGTCTCGCTGCGGCGCCTGAACCCGGCCGGCGAGCCGGCCGCCCCGGCGTTCTACGACCCCGCCGATCAGTACAGCCTGTCCGCGACCGGGTACCACTTCATCGGCGGCCTGCTCGCGCACCTGCCCGCGCTGGTCGCGCTGACCTGCGCGTCGGTGAACAGCTACCGGCGGCTCGCGCCGCAGATGTGGAGCAGCGCCTACACCATCTACGGCATGGACAACCGGGAGGCGGCAGTCCGGATCTGCTCGCCGATGAGCGACGACCGGGCAGCGTCGGTCAACCTGGAGCTGAAGCCGTCCGACTCCAGCGCCAACCCCTACCTCGCCCTGGGCGCGGTCATCCACGCGGGCCTGGACGGGATCCGGCGCAAGCTGGACCCGGGCGAGGCGGTGAACGTCGACCCGGCCGTTCTTACTAATTCAGAACGATTGGCCCGTGGCATCCAGCGCCTCCCGGACTCCCTGGGCGCGGCGCTGGACGCCCTGGAGTCCGACACCCTGCTGATGGACTCCCTCGGCGACCTGCGCCGCCGCGCCTACCTGGCGGTGAAGCGCTCCGAGGTGGCGGCGTTCGCGGACATGGACACCGCGCGGGAGTGCTTCGAGCACTTCACCAAGATCTGACCCGCTCCCGCGCTGGCCTGCCCGAGGGGAGCGCCGTGCCCGACGACAGCTTCACCGAACTGGCCGGGGAACGTGTGGTGCTGCGCCGGTTCCGCCCGCGGGACGTGGCGGAGTTCGTGGCGTACCGCTCGTCCGCCGAGGTGGCCCGCTATCAGAGCTGGGACGCACCCTACCCGCGGGACGAGGGCGAGAGCTTCGTCGCGGGGATGATGACACGCCATCCCGATACCGCGGGGGAATGGTTCCAGTTCGCGGTGGCGCTGCGGGCGACCGGGCAGCTGATCGGCGACTGCGCGGCCATGCCGCTCGCCGATGACCCCAGCCAGTGTGAAATAGGGTTCACGATCGCGCAGCGGTATCAGGGCCGCGGCTACGCCACCGAGGCCACCCGGCTGCTCATCGGCTACCTGTTCGGGGCCAGGGGAAAGCACCGGATCCTCGCCTACTGCGACGCACGGAATGCGGCATCGGCGGCCGTGCTGGACCGGCTGGGCATGCGGCGCGAGGGTCATCTCCGCGAAAGCACCTGGGCCAAGGGCGAGTGGACCGACGACCTGCTGTACGCCGTGCTGGATCACGAGTGGCAGCGAGGTGGGTAGCCTCGTCGGATGGGGGCAGGTGCGCGGGCGGCGATCCGGGCGTAGGCCGGCCCGGTGCTGCTCGCCGGGGTCGCGCTGGCCTTTGACGCGCTGGACCGCAGGGTTCCCTTCGGCCTGCTGACCACCGGGCCGATCGACGAGGTCGCCCATCTGGCCACCGCGGCGCTGGGGCTGCTCGTGCTGGCGTGTTTCGTCGATGCGCCGCGCCGGTTCTATGTCGCGGCGCTGATCGCCTCGGTGGCCATCGACCTCGATCACATTCCCCTCTATCTCGGCATGCTGGGCGACGACGGGCAGCGCCCGGTGACACATTCACTGGCCACCGTCGTGGTATTCGCCGTCGCCGCGGCCGTCAGCCGCCGGCACCGGGCCGTGCTGGCCGGGGTGGCGACCGGCCTGGTGCTGCACTTCGCGCGGGACATGGCCGAGGGCCCGCCGGGCGTGCGGATCCTCTGGCCGGTTGACGGGCACGCCTGGACCCTCAGCTACTGGTGGTTCCTGGGGCTGATCGCCGCTTTCCTTGCGGCCCGGCTGATCCTGGTGACCCTCGCCGTCCCGCGCACCCGTATCCGCCTGTTCCAGGGGGAGCCGTCCGCTGCCCAGGACGTGACCCCGGCGGCGAAGGACGCCGTACCGCCCGCGGGGTTATTCGGTTGCGGCGGTGCCGGCCCCGGCCGACAGTGGCGGAATGGGCTTCTTTCCTGAACTGCCGGCCGCCGAGCCGGAACCACATGCGCCGCACCAGCCGTGGGAACCGCCGCAGGCGGAGTTCCCCGGCATCGTCCCCATCCAGACGCTGATGCTTGGCCGGGCCGACCGGGTCGCCGTGGCGGTGACCGGGATGTCCGCCTTCGCCGAGGGCTTCGAGATCTTCGTGACCGCGCATATCCGGCCAACCGGCCCGGCCGGGGACCGTGAGGCTGACCTGGACCCGGGCGCGGCCCGGCGGTCGTTCCGCTTCGGGCTGCTGCTGGCCGATGGCAGCAAGGTCATCGGGGAACATCGTGGCCGGCCCGGCCGCGGGCCGGATCCCGGCGCCGAGCCGCACGGCCCAATGCTGCGCGCCTACATGGGCGGCGCCGGCCCGCGCTCACACTTCTCCCGCTGGTGGGCGTGGCCGCTGCCGCCCGCCGGGCCGCTGGAGTTCGTCTGCGAATGGCCCGGCTTCGGGATCGGCGAAACGCGGGCCGTCGTCGACGCCGACCTGATCCTCGCCGCGGCCGGGCGCAGCACCCGGTTGTGGCCGGAGAACGGAGCCTAAAAGCCCCGGTTGCGCGCCCGGCCCGCCCGAGTATCACCAGCGGAAGCTCGGTCAACGCCGAGACCAAGATCTACGACGTGCTGCAGGCAGCGGTTACCGTTATCTGGTGCATCTCCATCGTGATCCTGTTCGTGGACATCCTGATCATCCTGCGCCGCTTCCAGGCCCAGTTCCAGGCGCGCCGGGCAGCGGGCACTGATGGCTGACCTCGGCGCGGCCGTCGGGGCGCTCGCCCTGGTGGACCACCATGTCCACCAGGCGCTGGGTGGCGACGTGCCGCGGGCGGCGTTCGAGGAGCAGATCTCCGAGTCGGACCGCCCGGCACCACAGGGAACCACCCAGTTCGACTCCCAGCTGGGCTTCGCGATCCGGCGCTGGTGCGCGCCCGTGCTCGGCCTGCCGCCCTCGGCGCCGGCGGAGGAATACCTGGCCAGGCGGGCCGAGCTGGGCCCGGAACAGGCCACCGGGATGCTGCTGCGCGCGGCGGGGGTGGCCACCTTCCTGATCGACACCGGGTACGTGCTGGACACCATGCTGAGCCTGCCGGAGATGGCCGCCGCGGCCGGCGCGCAGGCGCACGAGATCGTCCGCCTGGAGCAGGTGGCCGAGCAGGTCATCGCGGCCGGGGACGGGACCGCGGCCGGGTTCGCCGCGCGCTACCGCGACGCGCTGGCGGGCCGCACCAGCCAGGCGCTGGGCGTGAAGAGCATCATGGCCTACCGGCACGGGCTGGACTTCGACCCCGATCCGCCCCGTCCCGCGGCGGTGGCCGAAGCCGCGGGACGCTGGCTGCGCGAGATCGAGGCGGGCGGTGCCGTCCGGGTCACCGACCCGGTGCTGCTGCGGCACGTGCTGTGGGCCGGGGTCGACCGCGGCCTGCCGGTGCAGTTCCATACCGGGTTCGGCGACCCCGACTGCGACCTGCGCCGGAGCGACCCGCTGTGGCTGCGCGGCTTCCTGGAGCGGTGCGAGCCCCGCGGGGTGCCGGTAATGCTGCTGCACTGCTACCCGTTCCAGCGGCACGCCGCAGCCCTCGCCCAGGCCTACCCGCACGTGTACCTGGATGTGGGCATGACCCTGCACTACATCGGGGCCCGGGCCGCCGCCGTGGTCGCCGAGTCGCTGGAAATCGCGCCGTTCGCCAAGGTGCTGTTCTCCTCCGACGCCGCCGGGCCCGCCGAGCTGCACTATCTCGGTGCGCTGCTGTGGCGACGCGCCACCGCGGACGTGCTGGGCGGCTGGGTCGAGTCCGGGGACTGGAGCGCCGCCGACGCCATCCGGGTGGCGCAGATGATCGGCGTGGAGAACGCGCGCCGGGTGTACCGGCTGCCCTGAACCCTGCCGGGCCGCAACCCGGGCCGCCTGCCAGTGGCTCCGTCACGGACACGCTGGTCAAGAACGGCCAATTCCAGCGTGCCCGCCATGATCGTCATGCCATGATTAACCCGGCATTTCACCAGGAACAGTCTCATAAAGACCGCCGTGTATTGAACCGGCGGCATGGCCGGCAGGGGCGGAGCTGCACCGTGGCACAGGTTCACAATTTCTCGTATGGGCTGCTCAACCCCGTGCTGGCCTACCTGACCTCCTGCCTGGGATGTTTCCTGGGGCTCCAGTGCACCGCCCGGGCGCGGGCAATGCAGGGCGGTGCCAGGGCACGGTGGCTGCTGCTGGCGGCGGTGTCCATCGGCACCACCGGCATCTGGGTCATGCACTTCATCGCGATGCTCGGCTACAGCATCGGCGGGCAGGCGATCAGCTACAACGTGCCGGTCACCATCCTGAGCATGCTGATCGCGATCGCCGTGGTGGCCGTGGGGCTGTTCATCGTCGGCTTCGGCCGCGGCGACGACCGGCGCCGCCTGCTGCTGGGCGGCTCGATCATCGGGGTCGGCGTCGCGGGCATGCACTACATGGGCATCTGGGCGATGCGGATGCCGGACACCATGGGCTTCAGCCTGGTCCTGGTCATCCTGTCGGTGATCATCGCCATGGTCGCGGGAACCGCCGCCCTGTGGGCCGCGATCCGGCTCACCGGCCTGACCGCCACGCTGGTCGCCTCGCTGATCATGGGCGTCGCCGTCAGCGGGATGCACTACACCGGCATGGCCGCGCTGCACGTGTACCCGGCGCCCGGCGGCGGGATGCTGACCATGGGCGCCGGGGCCAGTGCGACCTCGTTCCTGCTGCCGCTGATCCTGGGCATCAGCATCCTGACCTTCCTGGTGACCGCCATCGTCACCATGGCCCCGACGGCGGACGAGATGCGCGAGGACGCGGCCCTGATGGAGCGCATCGCGCAGCTGTCCAAGAACCTGGACGGCACGCAGCGGCGGTTAGCCGGCACCCGGTAACCCCCCGGGCACCGCGTCCCGGAACCCCTGGCCCGCGGCCCGCGGCCACCGTTTTCCCGCTTGGTGCGCTTTACGAACAAGGGTTCTTTGCGCGAACATTGGGGATCGGGTGCTGCGCCCGTGCCGCCGGCCACGCCGGGCGGCCGCGCAGCCGGTCCCGGGCCGGGAAGGAGGGCGCGATGGCCGATTTCCTCCGGACCGACGATGTCGCCGAGGCGGACCGCTTCGACCAGTGGCGGCACTGGATCTCCGCCACGTTCGTGCCGCTGGAGTGCGCCCAGGTGAGCCGGGTGCCGTTCCACGGCGAGGTGGGCCACTGGGAGCTGGGCGAGATGCTGGTGTCCCGGGTGGCGGCCGGCCCGCACCTGGCCGCCAGGACCCGGCGCGCGATCGCCCTGCGTGACGTCTCCTACTACAAGGTCGGCCTGCTCACCAAGGGCTCGTGCCGCCTGTCCCAGGAAGGCCGCGAGGCCCTGCTGCGGCCCGGGGACCTGGCGATCTATGACTGCCGCCGGCCGTACACGATGGCCTTCGGCGAGCGCCACGAGATGTCCTTCCTGATGTTCCCGTGCGACCGGCTCCGGCTCCCGCCCGCCGCGGTCGACCAGGTTCTGGCGACCCCGGTGTCGAGCGAGGACAGCACCGGGTCGCTGGTCGCCCCGTTCCTGGGGCGGCTGGTGGCCAACCTTGAGCAGTCCCGCGGGCCGGTGAACTGCCGCCTCGCCGACAACGTCCTCGACCTGCTGGCGACCATGTTCGGGGAACAGACCGGGGCGCCGCCGACCGATCCGGCCGCGATCCGCCGCTCGCTGCTGCTGACCGTGTGCGGCTGGATCGATGCGCATCTCGACGACCCGGAACTAGATCCGGTCACGATCGCGGCGGCGAACCATGTCTCGGTCCGTTACCTGCACAAGCTCTTCCACGACCAGGGCACCTCGGTGGCCCGCTGGGTGCGGGAGCGGCGCCTGGAGAACTGCCGCCGTGACCTGGAGGACCCGGCGCTCGGCCAGCGCGGTGTCCAGGCCATCGCGCGCCGCTGGGGCTTCGGCGACCCCGCGCACTTCAGCAAGATCTTCAAGGCCAGCTACGGCGAGCCGCCCGGCCAGTACCGCCACCGCGGCGAGGGCGCCGTCACCCGGGTGCGCTGAACTGCCCCGCCCCCGGCCCGTGCGCTCTAACGCAATGGGTGGGCACTGACTGACAAACCGCCGGCCGCCGGGTGCGCCGATGCTGCTTACCACCAGTGGCGCAGCAAGCGCACAGGAGGTTAGCGACGTGAGTCACACCGATGATGGGATGCGGGCCACGCCCGTGACCGCAGCCAGCCCCGGTCCGGGGCTGAGCCGGCGCGTCGTTCGTCGGCGGGCTGGCCGGCCTCGCCGGGGCGGCCGGCCTCGGCCTGTCCGCGTGCGGCAGCGGCCTCAAGGGCGGCACTTCGGCGGCCACCAAGACCATCAAGATCGGCTTCATCAGCCCGATGACCGGCCCCGACGCCGCCTTCGCCACCGCGAACCCGTTCGTGCTGACCAAGGTGCGCGAGGCGTTCGCCAAGGGCCTGACCATCGGCGGCAGGAAATACCAGGTCGAGATCGTCACCGGCGACAGCCAGTCCAGCGACTCGCGGGCGGCCCAGGTCGCCCAGCAGCTCATCACCGGAGACAACATCGACATCATGCTCACCACCTCCGCCCCGGAGACGGTGAACCCGGTCTCGGACCAGTGCGAGGCCGCGCACGTGCCGTGCATCGGCACGATCGTGCCGTGGCAGTCGTGGTTCCTCGGCCGCGGCGGCAAGATCGGGGCGACCGCGGCGACGTCCACCGTGTTCAAGTACACGTATCTCTATTTCATCGGGCTGGAGGACGAACTCGCCGCGCAGGGCCCCGGCTGGCGGCTGATCAAGAACAACCACAAGGTCGGCGGGCTGTGGCCCAGCGACGCGGACGGCCAGGCGTTCCGCGGCGCGTTCACCAAGTCGCTGCCCAAGGAGGGCTTCACCGTCGTCGACGGCGGCCCCTACCCGGACGGGACGACCGACTTCACCACGATCATCAACAAGTTCAAGGCGCAGAACTGCGAGATCCTTTTCGGCTGCCCGCTGCCGCCGGACTTCCTGACCTTCTGGAAGCAGGCCAGCCAGATCGGCTACAAGCCGAGAATCGCGGCCATCGCCAAGGCGCTGCTGTTCCCTAGCGTGGTCGACGCGCTCGGGCCGCTGGGCAAGAACCTGTCCACCGATGCCTGGTGGACCCCCACCGTGCCGTTCAGGTCCTCGCTCACCGGCATGACGGCCGCGCAGTACGCCGCCGAGTTCCAGGCCACCACCGGGCAGCAGTGGCAGCAGCCGATGTCGTTCAACTACGCGGTGTTCGAGATCGCCGCGGCCGCGATGAAGGCCGCGGGGGACCCGCACGACAAGGCGGCCGTCGCGCACGCGATCGGCCAGTCCTCCGGCGAGGTGATGACCGGCAGGTACGACTTCACCGGCGGGCCGGTGAAGAACGTGGCCACCCACCCCGACTACATGGCGCAGTGGCAGGTGAGCAAGGACCCCAAGTACATGTACAACCTGGTCATCGTGGACAACGCCGCGGACCCGACCGTGCCGGTCACCGCCAAGCTGCTGCCGCTGTGACGCTGCTCGGAGTCGACGGCGTGCACCAGCGCTTCGGCGCGCTGCAGGTGCTGAACGGAGTCACCGTGGCGGTCCCCGCCGGGCAGGCACTGGGCATCGTGGGGCCCAACGGCGCGGGGAAGACCACCCTGCTGGACATCGTGGCGGGCGGCCGCCGTCCCGACCGGGGGCGGATCACCCTGGACGGGCACGACGTGACCACGGCCTCGCCCGGCCGGCGGACCCGGCTCGGGCTAGGCCGCACCTACCAGGTGCCCCGGCCGTTCACCTCGATGACCGTGTTCGAGAATGCCCTGGTCGGTGCCGCGCGCGGGGCGAGCCTGCGGCGCCAGGCCGCGTGTGACGCCGCTTACGGGGCGCTGGTGCGCACCGGCCTGGCAGCGCGGGCGAACGTGCCGGCGCACCGGCTGACCCTGCTGGAGCGCAAGCGGCTGGAACTTGCCCGCGCACTGGCCACACAGCCGTCGGTGCTGCTGCTCGACGAGATCGCGGGCGGGCTCACCGAGCCGGAGACCGACGCGCTGATCGGGACCATCCGCCAGGTGCACGCCGCGGGCACCACGATCATCTGGGTTGAGCACATCATGCGGGCCCTCACCCAGGTAGTGCAGCGCGCCGTGTGCCTGGCCGACGGCGGGATCCTGTTCGACGGCACCCCCGCGCAGATGCTCGCCGACACCCACGTCCGCCGCGCCTACCTCGGCGGCGCAGTCGCATGAGCACGTTGACCGTCAGCGGGCTGGACGCCGGGTACGGCGACTTCCAGGCGCTGTTCGGGGTCAGCCTGGACCTGGCCTCCGGGGAGACGGTCGCCCTGGTGGGCGCGAACGGGGCGGGCAAGACCACGTTGCTGTCGGCGATCGCGGGGGCGCTGCGGCCCTGGGCCGGGCGCATCACCGTGGCCGGGGCGGACATCACCGCGCTGCCCGACTACCAGCGAGCCAGGGCCGGCGTGGTGCTGGTGCCGGAGGGCCGCCGGCTGTTCGGCAGCCTGACGGTCGAGGAGAACATCCTCATCCCGGTGAGCAGCCGCCCGGCCTGCCCGTGGACCCTGGATGCGCTGTATGACCTGTTCCCGATCGTGGCCGCCCGGCGGGCGCACCGCGCCGCCCTGCTGTCCGGCGGCGAACAGCAGGCCGTGGCCATCGCGCGGGCGCTGGCGGCGAACCCGGCGGTGCTGCTGCTCGACGAGGTGTCGCTGGGCCTGGCCCCGGCGGTGGTCGACACGTTCTACGGGATGCTGCCGCGGATCCAGGCCGCCGGGGTGTCCATCCTGCTGGTCGAGCAGGACATCGACCGGGCCCTTGCGGCCAGTTCCCGGGCCGTCTGCCTGCTGGAAGGCAGGGTGGCACTGGCCGGCGAGAGCGTGTCGCTGGACCCGGGCGCGCTCGTCGCCGCCTACTTCGGCGCGCCCGCCGGGCCCGGGCCGGATCCGGTGGTCCCGGTATGACCTGGGTGAACGACGTCGTGCAGGGGATCTTCCTCGGCGGCGCCTACGCGCTGACCGCGGTCGGCCTGTCGCTCATGTTCGGCGTGATGCGCCTGGTCAACCTGGCCCACGGGGACCTGGCGGTGTGCGGCACCTACCTGGTTACCACAGTGATGGCGGCGCTGGGCGTGCCGCTGTGGGCCGCCCTGTGCGTGATGCTGCCGATCGCGTTCTGCATCGGCGCGCTGCTCCAGGTTGTCCTGTTCGACCGGGCACTGCGGTCCGGGCCGGTCGCGCCGCTGCTGGTCACGTTCGGCCTGTCGGTCATGATCGAGAACCTGCTGCAGCAGGTCTACTCGGCGAACACCCGCGGCGTCGCGGCGGGCAGCCTGGACGTCGCCGCGCTGCACCTCGGCGCCCTGGTGCTGCCCTGGCTGTCGGCGCTGAAGCTGATCCTCGCCGTGGTGGTGATCGGCGGGCTGAGCGCGCTGCTGCGGCTTACCGCCTGGGGCAGGCGGGTCCGGGCGACCTCCGACGACGTGGCCGTGGCCCGGCTGCAGGGCATCCGGGTCCGGCCGCTGTTCGCGGCGGTGACCGGCATCGCGATCGCTGCCGCCGCGCTGGCCGGCACGCTGAACGCGGTGACCACCGGCGTGGATCCCACGCTGGGCGCGCTCACCCTGATCTTCGCGTTCGAGGCGGTGATCATCGGCGGCCTCGGCTCGCTGTGGGGCACACTGCTCGGCGGTGTGCTGCTCGGGGTCACCCAGGTGGTCGTCGCGCAGGTCAGCGTCCCCTACGCGACCCTCGCCTCGCAGTTGCTCTTCCTGGCGGTACTGGCAGTGCGGCCCACCGGGCTGCTCGGCACGGCGCAGGCGGCCTGACGCCATGGCAACCGGCCGTGCTGACCCGGGGGACGGCCCCCGGAACCCCCGAATGGCCTCCGGCCGCCCGGGCGAGCCGCTGGCCAGCGTGCCCGCACCCGCGCCGCCGGCCACGGCCGGCGTGCCGGTCAGCCGGTGGAGCCGGGCGGCCACGGTCACCACGGCCGCGGCCGGTGGCGCCCTGGTGCTGCTCGCCGCCGCGCCGTACCTGGTCTCCACCGGCGTCACCCAGCCGCTGGTCACCCTGTTCCTGCTGGTCAGCATGGCCGTGCTGTGGAACCTCCTGGCCGGCTACTCGGGTCTGCTGTCGTTCGGCCAGCAGGCCTACTTGGGCATCGGTGCCTACGCCGTGTACCTGGTGAGCAAGGGCGGAGTGAGCCCGTTCGCCGCCATCGGAGCGGGGGCGGTGGCCTGCGCCGTCGCGGCCGTGCCCATCTTCGCGCTGCTCCGCCGGCTGACCGGCGGGTACTTCGCCGTCGCCACCTGGGTGGTCGCCGAGTGCCTCTTCCTGTACGTCACCAACCAGCAGTGGATCGGCGGCGCCACCGGGGTTGGCCTGCAGCAGCTCTCGTCGATGTCGCCGCTGCTCCGCGAGGCCTGCACCTACTGGGCGGCGCTGGCGGTGATGGCGGTGTGCGTGGCCGGCGTGTACCTGCTGGTGCGCAGCAGGTTCGGGCTGGACAGCCGGGCGGTCCACGACGAGCCCACGGCGGCCGCCACGATGGGCGTGGAGGTGGGCCGCACCCGGTGGATCGCCTACCTGCTCGCGGCAGCCGGGGCCGGCGCGGTGGGCGGCATCCTGATCATCAGCACGCTCTACACCGACCCCGGCACCGTGTTCAGCGTCAACTACAGCGCGGACATGCTGTTCATGGTGGTCATCGGTGGCCTGGGCACCATGGAGGGGCCGGTCATCGGGGCGGTCATCTTCTTCGCCGTGCAGCAGGAGTTCGCGTCCTACGGGGCCTGGTACCTGGTCGCGATCGGGGCGGTCGCGGTCGTCGTGGTGCTCACCGCGCCCGGCGGCCTGTGGGGGCTGGCCGCCCGCCGCGGCTGGTCCCTGCTGCCGGTGGGCTACAGGGTGGCTGTGCTGCCCCGGGGGAGCGGCCCCCCGGACCCCACGGTGCCCCCTGGCCCCGTTCCCTCGTCACGGGGCCAGGGGGCAGGAAGGGGTGACGGCGGTGGCTGAGGAGTGCCGCAGCACGAGCCAGGTGCTGCTGGAAACGATGCGCGAGGCCGGCGTCCGGTACCTGTTCGCCAACCTGGGCAGCGACCACACGGGGTTCATCGAGGCCTACGCGCGGGCCGGGCGCGACGGCACCGCGCGGGCCTTCCCGGACCTGGTGCTCTGCCCGCACGAAGGGGTGGCGCTGTCCGCGGCACAGGGCTACGCCCAGGTCAGCGGGGACGCGCAGGCGGTGCTCGTGCACGTGGACTGCGGCACGCAGAACCTCGGCGGCGCGGTGCACAACGCCGCCAGGGGACGGGTGCCCGTGCTGATCCTGGCCGGCCTGTCGCCGGTGACCGCCGAGGGGGAACTGCCCGGCAGCCGCAACGAGTTCATCCACTGGCTCCAGGACACCGCCGACCAGCAGGGACTGGTCCGCGGCTACGTCAAGTACTCCCACGAGATCCGCACCGGCGCCAACGCCGGGCTGCTGGTCCACCGGGCGCTGCAGATCGCCCACAGCGAGCCGGCCGGGCCGGTGTACCTGACCGCCGCCCGCGAGGTGCTGGAGGAGGCCGGCCCCGCCGCCCGCCCCCGGGCACTGGTGGGCGCCGGTGGCACCGGCCGCCCTCGCACCGCAGGTCGCCAGCGTGATCGCCGCCGCGCTGCGCAGTGCCGCCGCACCCCTCGTGGTCACCTCCTATCTGGGCCAGGACCCGGCTGCCGTCGCCGCGCTGGTCGAGCTGTGCGAGCTGGCCGCCGTCCCGGTGCTCGAATCGGTGCCGATGCGGGTGAACTTCCCGGCCAGCCATCCGCTGCACTGCGGCTACCAGTGGAACGGCCAGACGCAGAACCGGCTGCTCGCCGAGGCGGACGTGATCCTGGTGGCCGGCAGCGACGTGCCGTGGATGCCGGCGGTGAACCGGCCCGGCCCGGCCGCCCGGATCTTCATGCTCGACGCGGACCCGGTCAAGGAACACATGCCGCTGTGGCACATCCCCGCCTCCTGCTACGCACGGGCCAGCCTGGCCATCGCGCTCGGCCAGATCACCGCCCGGCTGGGCGAGCTCGGCGGCATCGGCGAGGACACCGCCGCGGCCAGGCTGCGGCGCGCCAGGGCCGTGCACGACGCGCAGCGCGCGCAGTGGGCGGCCAGGGAGCATCCCGGCGACGGAGACACGATCACCCCCGAGTACCTGGTCGCCTGCGTGCGCGAGGCGATCGGCCCGGACGCGCTGGTGCTCACCGAGGCGGTGAGCAACTACCAGGCGGTGTCCGAGCACCTGCGGCGCGACGTGCCGGGGACGCTGATCGGCAGCGGCGGCAGTTCCCTGGGCTGGGCCGGCGGGGCCGCGGTGGGCGCCAAGCTGGCCGCGCCGGAGCGGACCGTGGTGTCGCTGGTGGGGGACGGCTCCTACCTGTTCGGCGTGCCGTCCGTGGCGCAGTGGATGGCGCGCCGCTACAGCGCCCCCTCGCTCAGTGTCATCTTCGACAACCAGGGCTGGAAGGCACCGATGCTGGCCACGCGCTCGGTGCACCCGGACGGGGCCGCGGCCGGGGACGCGTTCAGCGCGAGCTTCGCGCCCGCGCCGGACCTGGCGGGGCTGGCCGCCGCGGCGGGCGGCGCGTACGCGGCCACGGTGGCCGCCGCGAGCGCGCTGCCCGCCACCTTGCGCCGGGCGCTCGGCCAGGTCCGCCGCGGGCGGTCCGCCGTGGTGAGCGCGCGGGTGCCGCCGGTATGAGAGCCGGAACCGTCGCCGGAGAAGGAGGGCCACCATGGCTCGGCTAGCGAACAAGGTCGCGCTGATCACTGGCGGCGAAAGCGGCATCGGGCTGGCCACCGCCCGGCTGTTCGCCGCCGAGGGCGCCCGGGTCCACCTGGCCGGGCTGTCCGCCGACCGGCTGATCGCCGCCGCCACCGAGATCGGGCCGGACGTGGCGGCGTGGAGCGTCACCGACGTGACCGACGAGGACCAGGTGATCGTGGCGCTGGCCCAGGCGGTGGGCCGGTTCGGCGCCCTGGACGTGCTGTTCAGCAACGCGGGGATCAGCGGGGTCATCGCGCCGATCACGGAATACCCGGCCGAGGTGTTCCGCCGGGTCGTGGATGTCCACGTGATGGGCGCCTTCTACCTGCTCAAGCACGGCCTGCCGCGGCTGCGCGACGGTGGGAGCGTGATCATCAACTCCAGCGTGGTGGGGCTCACCTCCGACGCGGGCATCAGTGGCTACGCGACGGCCAAGCACGCACAGGTCGGCCTCATGCGCACCGCGGCGAAGGAGGCCGCCTCGCGCGGGATCCGGGTGAACTCACTGCACCCCGGCCCGACCGACACCGACTTCCAGCGGGAGATCGAGGTGTCGGCGACCGGCGCCCCGCCGGACGTGGCCGCGCGGCTGTTCGAGGCCAGGATCCCGCTGTCCCGGCACGCCTGCGCCGAGGAGATCGCCCGCTGCGTGCTGTTCCTGGCCTGCGCGGACAGCTCGTTCATGACCGGCGCCACGGTGGCGGTGGACGGCGGGATGCACATCTGAAGTGGCTAATGCGACGCCCACTTGGTCCCGTTCCACTGCTGGAGCAGCTCATCGAAGGGCTCGCTCTCGGCCGCCGGGAAGTAGTCGCCTACCGCCCATACGTTCGAGGCCGAGATCGCGGCGACACCGGTCAGGCTGTTCTGGTTGGCGTTGTCGGCGATGCTGACGCTGCCGACGACAGTCCAGGAACTGCCGTTCCAGTGCATGGTCAATGTCTTGGACGGGCAGTTGACACTCGGCCCGACGCACGGGCCCAGGCCAACCGCCCAGGCATCGGCCGGCGAGATCGCTGTGACCCCGTAAAGCATCTCGGTCTTGGACCCGGGGCTGGGCAGCGCCGCGCGGGCCCAGGTGGTGCCGTTCCAGTGCAGAATCAGCGGCTGATCGGCGTCGGCGCCCGAGTAGAACTGGCCGACCGCCCAGATGTCGGACGGCGAGCCGGCCGCGATGCCGGACAGCCTGGTGCCGAAGGTCGCCACCGCGGGAGCGCTGGCCTGCTGCCAGGTGCTGCCGTTCCAGTGCAGGATGAGCGTCTCGTTCCGTGACTGGGCGTCCAGGCTGTAGCCGGCGGCCCAGGCGCTGTTCGCCGACGTCGCCGTGACCCCGAACAGTTCGTTGTCCTCCGAGCTGGGATCCGGGGTGGCCTGCTGCACCCAGGACGTGCCGTTCCAGCGCAACGCCAGGGTCACCGTCGCCCCCGACGAGGACGTGTAGCTCCCGACGGCGAGGGCGTCCGATGGGGAGATCGCGGTCACGCCGGTGAGCACACTGCCGTCCGGGGTGGGCCCGGGGACCTGCTTCCAGACGCTTCCGTTCCAGTGCAGGTACAGGTTCTTCTCGCCGCCGTCGTCGGAATCCCACGGCCCAGGCGTCCGACGCCGAGTCGGCCGACACCGCGACCAGCATGGCCTGCCCGCCCGGGCTCGGCGCGGGCACGGCTGACCATCCCGTGCTGCCCTTGCGCAGCACCAGATCGGCGCCGGGCGTGCAGCCCTCCGGGGCCTTCGGGCACTTCCAGCCGACCGCCCAGGCGCCGGTGGTGCCGGGTATCACGGCTACCGAAGTGAGGTCACCCAGCGTCCCGGTGACCGCCCCGGCCGATCGGGCCGGCCCGGCCGCCCAGGCCGCACCGGCCGGCAACATAGCCGTCAGGGCGACTGCGGCGGTGATGACTGCCCGCGCCCGGCCGGGCCGGGGCGACGGCCGCCCACGGTGGACTGACAGATGTGTCAACATGGCCCCTCCCTCGCGTCCGGGCCAGGAGGCCCGGTCTCGCCAACCGCAACTCTGACATCTGCGGCAACCAAGCCGAAAGGGATGAGTCACTCCGATGCGGTTCTCGAAACGGCGGTCCGTGCGGCCCCGGTGATCCCCGCGCTAACTTGTGCGGAACCGTCCGCCGGCTGCGCGCCGCCGGCCGGGGCATCAAGCGATCGGGGAGGACGCCATGACCGATACCGCCACCGCCACCAAGCCCGGCCTGAATGGCCCGCCGCACCTGGCCCGCACCTCCGGCGAGGCGGTCAGGGAGAACGCCCTCTACGCCGCCAAGCTGGCACAGCAGCGCGCCGCAGCGATCCGCGCGGCACCCGAGCAGCACAAACCCAGGCTGGTGCTGTCCCGGCACGTCCGGGGCGAGAGCATCCTGGACAAGATCGCCGACGGGGTGAACAAGTTCTGCGGCTCGATGTGGGTGTTCATCGGCATCACGGTCGGCATCGTGTTCTGGCTGTTCGCGGGCAACATCGTGGGATTCGACAAGACGCCGTGGCCGCTGCTGCTCACGATCTTGAACCTGCCGCAGCTGTCCATCATGATCTCGCTGCAGGTCAGTGCGAACCGGGCGCAGACGGCCAGCGACAAGCGCGCGATCGCCGACCACGAGACGCTCATCGCGCTGCACGAGATGGGCAAGCAGCAGCTCGACATCCTGCACGGCCAGGACCAGGTGCTGGCCATCCTGAACAACTTCGCCAGCCACGACATGCCGGGCCGGCAGGCGGAGATCATGACGGACGTCAAGCGGATCCTGGCGAAGGTGGACGCGGAGCCGCCGGCCGGCTGAGGCGATCCGGCGCGCCGCGGGAACCAGCCCGGGTGCCGGCGCGTCCAAGCGGTGTCTCATTCCCAAAGACGCCGGAGCGGCATCATGGCAGTCCAGTTCTCCGCTACCCAGCGCGCGGTCGCCGTCGGCGTGGCCTCGGCCGGGCTGCTCATCGGGGCGTTCACCCTCGGCGCCGGCCAGGGCAGCGCCGCGCCCGCCGCGGCCAGCGGTGCCGCAGGCAGCACCGCATTGACCGCCGCGCCCGCCGCGGGCACCCGCATCACGGTCACCGGCACCGGTAATGTGTCCGGCGTCCCGAACCAGCTGTCCCTCTCGATGGGCGTGCAGACCAGCGCGGGCTCGGTGGCCACCGCACTGCGCCAGGCCAACGCGGCGGCACGGTCGGTCACGGCCGTGCTCCGCAGGAGCGGCGTCGCCGCGGCCGACATCCAGACCTCGGGCCTGTCGATCTACCCCAATTACTCCAACAGCTCGGGCGTTCCCAGCGGCTACCAGGTCAGCGAGCAGCTCACGGTCACCCTGCGCCGGCTGCCGGTGGCGGGCAGCCAGATCAGCGCGGCGGCGCGGGCCGGCGGCAACGCCACGACCATCGACGGCGTGTCGCTCAACCTGTCCGACACCAGCACGCTGCTCGCCGCCGCCCGGGGCAGGGCGGTCGCGGACGCGAAGGCCAAGGCCGCGGCGTACGCCCGGGCTCTCGGCCGCACGCTCGGCCCGGTGATCAGCATGTCGGAGATACCACCCGCCCAGCCGGTCCAGCCGCTGCCCTACGCCATCCCCGGCCCGAGCAAGGCCGCCTCCTCGGTCCCGGTGCACCCCGGAACCCAGCAGCTCAGCGTCACCGTCACCGTGGTGTTCGCGCTGGCCTGAGCACGCCGCGCCGCGGCTAACAGCCCGCGGCACCGGGGGCGAAGATGTTCCCGTCCACCGGGTCCCGGCCCAGGTTGTTCCAGGACGCGGTGACCCACTCGCTCGTCACCTCCGAGCAGCTCTCATCCCCGCCCGTGGGCAGGTAGTAGTACCACGACCAGTACAGCCCGAGGCAGGACGGGTCCAGGTTGCCGTTCAGGTCCCAGAACTGGGTGCCCCGCGGGAAGAACTGCTCGATCCACTGGCAGTTCGTCACGCCGCAGGAGGACCCTCCGGTGCAGGTGCTCGTCGTCGCCGACAGCGGCAGCGTGCCGTGGTCGTCCTCGGCGGAGGGCACCCCGGAGACCCGGGCGGTGTCGTCACTGGCGTAGAAGCCGAAGTGGTACCGGCCCTGCATGCTGCCCGCCGCCGCCGCGCCGATCGGGAACGGGCCGGCCGCGCCGGTGCCGTCGGTGCCATACCCCGGGGAGTAGGCGCCGCTGGTCGCGGTCGGGTTCGTGGTGAACGTGCCCTTGGCGTCCAGGAGCTCGCCGGTCCAGTAGTAGCACTCGCCGCTGCTGATCCCCGGGCAGAACGAGGCGGCCACCTGCCCGTAGGACGTCACCGAGGCGGTCCGGGTGAACGAGTCAGGATGGGCGGGCGGCGAAGCGGCCGGCCGTGGCCGCGGGCCGGCGCCGCATCGGGGCCTATCGTGCCCGCGCACGGCTCGCCGCAGGGCAAACGGCGGCAATACATAGATAAAAGGACAGCTACGGCCGCGCGGTGGCCCAGGAATCGGGCGGGGCCTGGCCGGTCAGCCGGGGAAGACCTCCAGCAGGCCCTGCTGGTTCCCGCTGCTGTCCTGGTAGATGCCTGCGGCGGCGCAGGTGCCGGTGGCCGGGCACGCGACCGGGCCGAGCCGGACGAACGTGCCCGCGCCGGCATTGCCGGGGACCGGGGCCTGGCTCGCGGACCAGTGACCGCTGGCCAGGTTGTCCAGGACGCCGCCGAGCCCGTTGTAGCCGGCGGCGGCGCACGTGCCCGCCGCCGGGCATGCCGCGGAGCCGGTGCCGAACAACGTGGTGCCGGTGGTGTGCGGGGGCGGCGGCGCCGCCAGCGGGGTCCACGTGCTGCCGGACAGGGTCTCGATCAGCCCCTGGTTGCCGCTGCTCGTGTACGTGCCGGTCGCCACGCACGCGTCCGCCGATGGGCAGGCGAGTGCCTGCAGGCCGGAGGACTGGCCGGTGCCCGTCGTCGCGCCGGCGGGCAGTCCCGGGCTGGCGGCGGTCCAGGTGCCGGCCGCCAGAGTGACGGCCAGCGGCTGCACGCCCTGCTTGCTGGTCTGGTAGCGGCCGGCCGCCGCGCAGCCGCCGGGCGACCAGCAGGAAACCGCGGACAGGCCACCGGACTTGCCGGTGCTTCCGGCTGGCAGCGGGGGCACCCTCGGCTTCCATGCGCCGTTCGACCACGTCTCGAGTAGCGGTTCCGACGGCGAGGCCGCACTGCCGGTGCCCGCGGCGACGCAGAACTTCGCCGACGCGCACGACACCGCGGCCAGCACGGTGGTGAACCCGCCAGCCGGTGCGGGCGCCTCGCTGGGCGCCCAGGTGCCGTTCGCCAGCGTCTCGATCAGCGCCGAGGAGACCGTATCGCCTTCGGTGTCGAGGTACAGGTTGCTGCCCACGGCGGCGCAGGTACCGGACCGGCACGACACCGCATCCAGCACCACCTGCGGGTCGGGCGGGTAGAACATCCCGGCGGGCAACGGTGCCTCCGCCGCGTGCCAGGTCCCGCCGGACAACGTCTCGATCAGCCCCTCGTGACTGGTGCTCGTCGCGTACGTGCCGGTCGCCACGCACGAGCTGGCCGACGCGCAGGACACGGCGGCCATTTGCACAACGGGCGGGCTGACCGTGTTGGCCGGGAGCGGAAGTTCCGCCGCGTGCCACGACCCGCCAGACAGGGTTTCCGCCAGGCCCTGCAGCCCGAAGCTGGTGTCGTCGTATTCGCCCACGGCGACGCAGTGGCCGCTCGCCGGGCAGCTCACCGCCGCCTGCCGGACGCCCGGGTCGGCGTTCGCCCCCGCGGGCAGCGGCGCCTCGGTGGCGGTGGCCACGGCCGCCGCGGCGCCCGGCCCGGAGGCGGCCCCGGCCGGGACCGCCAGCACCGCGGCCAGCAGGATGCCGCCCGCCGCGAGGAAACCGCTGCGCGCCAGTGCCTTCATAGCTGCCCCCCCGGGCACCCGAACCGCGACGACCACAGCAGCTGCGACCTCCCGCAGATACCGGGCTTATCGCCATAACCTGCCGCTTTGCGGTCACAGCCTAGAAGTGCGCCAACGCCACGGTCAACCAGCAGTGCTAGCCCGGGGGGCGACCCCCCGGAACCCCCCGGTGGCCTCCGGCCCCGTTCCTCCGTCACGGGGCCTTGGCCTTGCCAGCCCGGGGAGCGGACCGGGCAGCACAGGGTGCTGGCGCGGGCCGCGGGCGGCCGGTAGGCTCCCCTCGTGCGCGGGAACCAGTGGTGGCGCCGCCCTTGAGGCGGTGACTGGTTCGCGCGCGTAACGACCCAGAGGCGATCGCCCGGCAGCGGCGGTCGCTTCTCGCGTCCGGGCACCGGGCCCCAGATCGAAGTCACAGCGACAGGGGAGCAGCCGTGGACCCGGCAGGACGACAGGTACCAGGCGGGCGGCGGACCGAGTCGGTCACCCGCGGCGGGGTGCGGGTAACCCGGACCGAGGAACCGTTCGACGCCGACGACATCGACCGGGTGTGCGCACAGGTCGACGAGCGGCGCGGGGGGGTACTCAGCTCCGGCATGGAGTACCCGGGCCGGTACAGCCGCTGGCACGTCGCCTACGTGAACCCCTGCGCGGAGATCGTCGCGCGCGGGCGGGTGATCACGGTCCGCGCGCTCAACCCGCGCGGTGCGGTGCTGCTCCCGGTGCTCGGCGCCGCGCTGGCCCGGGCGGGGCGGCCCGCGCCGGTGGCCGGCCCCGGCGAGGTCAGCGTGGCGATCCCCGAGCCGTCCGGGCTGGTCGCGGAGGAGGACCGCAGCCGGCGCCCCACGGTGTTCTCCGCGGTGCGCGAGGTCATCGACGCTTTCGCCGGCGACGATGAGCACCTGGGCCTGTACGGCGCGTTCGGCTACGACCTGGCGTTCCAGTTCGAGCCGGTCACGCCGCGCATTCACCGGCCGGCCGGCCAGCGCGACCTGGTCCTGCACGTGCCCGACGAACTGTTCGTGGTGGACCGCAAGCGCGAGACGGCGATGCGCTACTCCTACGAGTTCACCGTGGCCGGGGCGTCCACCCGCGGCCTGCCACGGGACACGCCGGCGGCCGGCGGGGCCACGCCGGGCACGGGGAGCGTAGCGCAGGAAGAGCTGCCGGAGCGCCCGGTGCGGGGGTCCTACGCGCGGGTCGTGGAGCAGGCCAAGGAGCGTTTCGTCCGCGGCGACCTGTTCGAGGTGGTGCCGAGCCAGGCGTTCCGCGCGCCGTGCGCCTCGGCCGCGGCGTTCTACCAGCTGCTGCGCAGGCGCAACCCGGCGCCGTACGAGTTCTTCTTCAACCTGGGCGAGGGGGAGTGCCTGGTCGGCGCGTCCCCGGAGATGTACGTCCGGGTGACCGGGGACCGGGTGGAGACCTGCCCGATCTCCGGCACCATCCGGCGCGGCACCGACCCGCTGGAGGACGCGGAGAACATCCGGTCGCTGCTCAACTCGGCCAAGGAGGAGTCCGAGCTGACCATGTGCACCGACGTGGACCGCAACGACAAGTCGCGGGTGTGCGTGCCGGGCAGCGTGCGGGTGATCGGGCGGCGGCAGATCGAGATGTACAGCAGGCTCATCCACACCGTCGACCACATCGAGGGCCGGCTGCGGCCCGGCCTGGACGCGCTGGACGCGTTCCTCACCCACATGTGGGCGGTCACCGTCACCGGGGCGCCGAAGACCTGGGCGATGCAGTTCATCGAGGACCACGAGCAGGCGCCGCGCCGGTGGTACGGCGGGGCGGTCGGGATGATCGGCTTTAACGGCGGCATGAACACCGGGCTGACGCTGCGCACCGCGCACCTCGAACACGGTGTGGCCACGGTGCGCGCCGGGGCGACGCTGCTGTTCGACTCCGACCCGGCCGCCGAGGAGGCCGAGACCGAGCTGAAGGCGCGGGCGCTGCTGGAAACGCTGGCCGAAGCCACCATGTCTGCTGCTGCCGAACGCCCCCCGGGGCCGTCCGCCGGCCGCCCGGCGGACGGGCTGCCGGGCGCGGGCATGCGGGTGCTGCTCGTCGACCACCAGGACTCGTTCGTGCACACGCTGGCCGCCTATTTCGCCCAGCAGGGGGCCCAGGTGACCACCCTGCGCGCGGGGTTCCCCGCCGCGGCGCTGGACGACTACCTGCCGGACCTCGTCGTGCTGTCACCGGGACCCGGGCGGCCGTCGGACTTCGGCTGCGACGGCCTGCTCACCGAACTGGACGCCCGGGGGCTGCCCGCGTTCGGCGTGTGCCTGGGCCTGCAGGCCATGGTGGAGCACGCCGGCGGGCAACTGGCCCTGCTGCCCGAGCCGGCCCACGGCAAACCGGGCACCGTGCGGCGGCTGCCCGGTGCCGAGGACGGGCTGCTGGCCGGCCTGCCGGCCGAATTCACCGCGGCCAGGTACCACTCGCTGCATGTGGTCCCGGGGCAGGTCAAGGGCGGCTTCACGGTGAGCGCGGTGACCGGTGACGGCGCGGTCATGGCGATCGAGGACGCCGCCGCGGGCCGGTGGGGGGTGCAGTTCCACCCGGAGTCGATCCTGACCGCCGCGGGCGGCACCGGCCACATGGTGATCGGCAACGTGCTCCGGCTGTGCGCCGCCCGGCGGGTCACCGCCGGCCGGTGAGCCACGGGCCGCTCATCGCTGCGCGTGGCAGGGCCGGCAACGCGGCCGTGGGGGTTAGCCTTCCCATATGGGTACTTCACCGCTCTCCCCGGACGAGATCCGTGCCGCCGCCGGGGCGCACCATCAGCTTGGCCCCGAGTACAGCGACGCAGTGGTGGCCTCGTTCCTGGAGAAGGTTGACCAGGAGATAGCCGCACGCGTGGAAGATCGCCTCGCCGCGACCGCGCCCCGGGCGCGGCCCGCCCGGCCGGTGGAGCCCAGGGAGCCGGAGAGCCGCCGCACGCTGCTCAAGGGTTTCGCGCTTGGCGTCGCCGCAAGCCTCCTCACTGTCCTGCTGTTCGCGGGGGCCAGGCCGGGACATCATGCGCTTCTCCTGGTGTTTCCCCTGGCGGTGGCCTTCGGCGCGGGCGCACTGTGGACCAGCCGGCGGGCGAGCCGCCGGGCCGCGCTGCGGCAGAGCGCCCCGGGCGACGTCAGCGGCGGCTACCGCCGGCTGATCTGACTGGCCCAGGGGCTGCGGGGGATATGGCACCCCGTGGCGTCTCGTCATGATCATCAGTGCTCGCCGGCGGTGAAGCGGAGCACGGCCCAGTCGCTGAGCGGGCGGTAACCGAGGCGCTGGTAGAGGGTGTTGCTCGTGGGGTTGGCCAGGTCGGTGAACAGCACCACGCCCGCGGCGCCGTCGTCCAGGGCGGCCTGGGTGATCGCGGCCGTGGCCGCGCCGCCGAAACCCCGGCCGCGCAAGCCCGGCGGCGTGTAGACCGGGCCGATCCGGGCCTGCCCGGCGGCGGCCTTGCTCCGGCCGGCCAGCGAGACCGGCCTGCCCTCGTGCTCCCAGAAGACCAGCCCGCCGTGGCCGAGCCGGCCGTCCACCTCCCGCGCCGACTCACGCGGCCCCGCCGGGCCCGCCTCGTCGTGGAACTCGTCGAACCAGGCAAGCAGGAGGGCCCGGTCCGCGGCGCCCGCGGTCCTGGGACCGCCGGGCGGCGCCGGCTCCGGCGGGAGCAGCCGGTCCAGCGCGTACAGCCGCATCCGCATGCCCAGGTGCGCGGCCTCGCCGGTGCGTTCCCGCCAGGCGGCGGCGAAGGCCGCTCCCGGCCCGCTCGCGGCGTTCACGCCGGGGGCACGGTGGCCCCGGCCGGCCAGTTCGGCGGCGAGTTCGGCGGCGTGCCCGTCGCTCATCGTGGTCAGCACCACCGGGTAGGGCGGCGTGTGCATGAACGCCGCGTCCACCGTGCCGCCGGATGCGTGCCAGCCGAACAGCGGAGCCTCGGCACCGAATGCCGAGGCGCCCCTGGCCCGCAGTGCCTCCATGGCGCCGAGAATGATCGTGTTCTGCGCGGCGCGGGGCCGCAGGAAGGCACCCGCGGTGGCGAGAAAGGCCTCCCGGTCCCAGGTGAGCTGCCAGGTCATGCCCCATCATCGGCGGCCGGGCGGCCGGGCCGCATCCCGTTTAGCGGCGAGGCGGCCAGACAGCAGGTCCGCGCATCGGCGAGGATGTGAGGCAGTGTCGACGGGCAGGGAGGCAGGCCGTGGAGTACCGACCGCCCGGGGGAGCGGGAGCCCGACCCTCAGTACCGGCTGCTGCTGGAGCGGATCATGACCGGCGGGGTGAGCGTGCCCACCCGGCAGGGGCCCGCGGCGCTGACACTGATGCAGCAGGCGATGCGCTTCGACCTGGCCAACGGCTTCCCGCTGATCACCGAGCGAAGCTTGAAGTCGTTCTGGCGCAAGTCCATCGGCGAGCTGTGCGCGTTCATCAACGGCGCGACGACGCTAGCCGAGCTGTCCGAGTTCGGCTGCGACTGGTGGGGCCCGTGGGCCACGCCGGAGAAGACGTCGCGCCGCGGGCTCGCGCTGGGGAGCCTGGGCCCCGGCTCCTACGGCGGCGCGTTCCATGACTTCCCGACCGCCGAGGGGCCGGGCTTCGACCAGTTCAAGCACCTGGTGGAGCAGCTCACCGAGCTGCCCGGCGACCGGACCCACTTCGTCTCCCCGTGGATCCCGCAGTACCAGGTCCGCGGCGCCGGGCAAGACCCCGAAGACCACGATCGCGCCCTGCCACGGCTGGGTGCACGTGCGGGTGCTTGCGGGCGGCCTGCACCTGCACATGTTCCAGCGCTCGGGGGACGTGCCGGTCGGCGTCCCGGCGAACATGATCCAGTACGCGGCGCTGCTGCTCATGCTGGAGCAGCTCACCGGGATCCCGGCCGTGGCGTACTACCACACGATCTCCGACGCGCACGTCTACGAGAACCAGCGTGGACGCGGTCGTGGCCATGCTGGGCCGGGAGCCACGGCGGCTGCCCACGGTCCAGCTCACCGAGGACGGCCGGAAGATCACCGACATCCACGAGTTCCGTGCCGAGCACTTCGAGGCTCAGCGACTACGACCCGCACCCGGCGATCTCGTCCATCCCGGTCTCCCCATGATCGTGTCGCTGATCGTGGCCGCCTCCGCCAACGAGGTGATCGGCGCCGACGGCGCGCTGCCCTGGCACCTGCCCGGAGACATGCGCCGGTTCCGCGAGCTGACCACCGGCCACGTGGTGGTCATGGGCAGGCTGCACCTACCAGTCGATCCTGGACCGGCTCGGGCACCCGCTGCCCGGCCGGACTTCCGTCGTGGTGAGCCGCACCCTGGGCGCATCCCGGGTACCCGGGCGTCCTGTGGCCCGGTCGGTGGCCGACGCGCTGGCCCTGGCCGGGCGCCTCGCGGCGGAGGCGGGCGAGTGCCGAGTTCTTCGTCGCGGGCGGGGTGTCGGTGTACCTGGAGGCGCTGGCGTCCGCCGACCGCGTCTACCTGACCCGGGTGCACGGCGAGGTGGCGGCGACCGAGCCATGCCCGACGGCTGGCTGGCCGGGTACGAGCTGGCCGCCCGGGACGACGAAACCGGCGCGCAAGGACCGCTCCAGGTACTCCTGCCTCGACTACCGGCGGGCGGCGCCGTGAGCCTGTACTGCTTCGAGAACGTCCGCACGGCCGAGCAGCGCGCCGAGATGGAACGGCTGGACGCGCTGGGCATCTGCCTGTTCTGCCCGGAGCACCTGGCCAGCCACGCCCGGCAGCGGATCCTGCTGTCCACCGAGCACTGGAGCGTCACCCCGAACGCGTACCCCTACGCCGGGCACGAGCCTGCATCTGCTGCTAGTGCCCCACCAGCACGCCGGAGACCTGCTAGAACTCAGGGATGAGGTGCGGAGCGACTTCTGGGTGGCGCTCGCCGCCGCCGCGAAGGCCCACGGGCTACGGCACTACGGCCTGGGTGTCCGCAACGGTGAGTGCCGCTTCACGGGTGCGACCATCGCCCACGTACACGCGCACGTGCTGGTGGGCTCGGAGGATCCGGCCGCGCCGCCGGTGCGGATGAGGTTCAGCTCCCGGGCGCGGGTATCCACCCAGATCAGGCTGATTCCCGCGGCGCGCAGCGTCTGCTCGCCGTCGAGCACCGAGTACTGGCCGGCGAAGAAGCACCGCGCGAACCCGGACTCGGCGATCAGCCGGGCGCAGGCCGGGCACGGAAAGGTCGTGGTGTAGAGGTCGGCGCCGGCCAGGCTGGTGCCGTCCCTGGCCGCACGGGCGATCAGGGCCGCCTCGGCGTGGATCGCCGTGGACAGGTCGGCCCGGACGCCGCGCTCGAATGCAGTCCCGTGGATCCCCGTTGAGGTAGGGGGCGTACTCGGTCGGGTGATGGTGATTCCAGGCACAGCCGAGCACCTGCCCCGCCCGGGCGGCCACCGCCCCCACCTGCCGCCACCAGTCCGAGCTGCGCCCGGACAGTTCCCCGGCCCGGGCCAGCATCGCGCGGGGCAGGCCGGCGGCGGTGATCTCGCCGTCGAAGGCCACCGGCACCTTCGCGGTCGCCCAGTCCCGGTCCCAGCGCAGGAAGGTCCGGTCGAACACCAGCCGCCGCCCGGCGCCCAGCCCGTGGCGGTCCGCGATGTCCCGCATGATCTCCTCGTCGGGCAGCACCAGGAGATCGCCGGTGACGGCGGCGGCCAGGCCGTCCGGCTCGACCACGCGGATCCCGGCGGCGCCGGCGGTGCGGCGGAGGTAGTCCGCGGCGCGTGCCGCGGGCAGGGCGCGGATGTCCTTGGCCAGGCTGGGATGGTCCGCGGTGAAACCGGCGCCGAGGAGCAGGATCTCGGCGGCGTCGGCGTGCCGCCGCAGGAACGCCTCGTATCCGGCATGGATCACCGGTAGGTAGAGCAGTACCTGCTTCACGGGGAGGCCGGCGGCTCACCCGGTGGCGGTTCGGGCAGGCCGAGCTGGATCCGGCGCAGCCGGGCCGAGGTGCTCACGGTGGCCATCCGCTCCAGTACCGCCACCCGCCCGCAGTAGCGTTCCTCAAGCTCGGCGATCTCGGCCGGGGCATAGGTGTCGGCGGTGGCCACCAGCACATCGGGCCGGATGGTCTTGATCAGCCGCCACCGCTCGTCGGCCAGGTGCTTCAGCGTGACCAGGCCCACCCCGCGCTGGTGTGTCACCATGCGCAGCCGCTCCATCTCGGGCACCGCCGGGCGGTGCGGGCCCTTACGGGCCCGGATCTTCTCGTCGCTGTCCAGGCCGACGATGAGGAAGTCGCCGAAGCGGCGGGCCGCCTCCAGGTACATCGAGTGGCCTTCGTGCAGGATGTCGAAGGAACCGCTGGTCAGCACGACCTTCAGGCCCAGCGTGCGCAGCGCGCCCACGATGGCGGCGATCCGCTCGTGCTCCGGCACGTAGCGCAGGTCGAAGTTGGACGCGTCGGCGAACAGCCCGCTGTTAACCAGGGCGAGCGACCCGTTCACGACGGCTGGCCCAGGCCCGTTCCCCCGGGCCACTGGCGACTCCGCGTCCGTCGGCGCACCCTGCGGCCACCTGCTCACGGGCCGATCATAGCGGCCGGGACCCACCGGGCAGCGGGTCAGCGTGCAGGCGCGCCGCGGGGGCGCGCGCGGCGATGAGCGAGGCAGCCTGGGCCAGCATCGCGGCCGGGCCGCTGATGACGATGTCCTCCGCCCCGGGCGGGAGATGCGCGGCGGCCACCTGCGCGACCGGCCCCGCCAGGCAGCCGGGCCCAGGGTCCTGCGCGACCACCGGGATGACGGTCAGCGACCTCCGGGCACCGGCCAGGCGCCGCAGGTCAGGCAGATCGTACAGGTCAGCCGGGGTCCGCGCGCCGAAGAAGATGCGCACGGCAGGCTGCGGGTGCGGGCGAACCGGGCTGGTGAGCTCCTCGGCGATCGCCTTGACCGGGGCAAGGCCGGTGCCGCCGGCGATGCACACCACCCGGGTGGAGCGGACCGCGGCCGCGGTCATCTCGCCGCGGGCCCGGCCGAGCACCACGGTGTCCCCTGGCCGTGTCTGGTGCACGAGCGCCGTGCTGACCCGCCCCCCCGGCACGGCGCGCACGTGCAGCCGGAGCAGCCCGTCCGGTGCGGGGGCGTTGGCG
Source organism: uncultured Actinomycetes bacterium (assembly GCA_963730235.1). Classification (GTDB taxonomy): domain Bacteria; phylum Actinomycetota; class Actinomycetes; order Streptosporangiales; family Streptosporangiaceae; genus DASXKD01. The sequence continues at coordinate 94,490 of CAVSRH010000014.1, read as the reverse complement.
ATCGAGTACTCCCGCCACACCCTGGGCCAGCGCGGCACCTGGACGCTGACGTGCTGGCCGGGCTGGTAGCGCAGCGACTGGTCCGGGCGGAGCGCCAGCACGGCGAGATCAGGGCGGCGCAGGTCGTGCCCGGCCACCTCGGCCACCCACCAGGCCGGCTCGCCGGCGTCCCGGCCAGCCGGGCCGGCCGCCCCGCCGGCACCGGCCGGCCCGCCGGCGGTGCCGCCGTCCGTCATCGCGGCGGTGATCGCGGCGAGGGCCCGCTCCCATGCCGCCTGCGTCTGGTCCGACCAGGACCCGGCGCAGAAGGCCTGCATCGTGGTCAGGAGAGCGTCACAGAACAGCCGGTAGTGCTGCCCGGTCACGCCGAACTTGCGGTGGTCGCGGCCCAGTTCGCCGAGCCAGCGGGTCAGTGATTCCGGCTGGTCGGACGACCACGCGCAGCGGGTCAGCGCATCGAATACCCATTTGCCGCTTTCGCCGAGACTGAGCGGGAACATGGGCCGCAGTTCCGGGTTTCGCACGAAAAGCGCGGCGAAGAAATGCGACATGAATCGCTCGGATTGCGGTTCGAGCAGGGCAAGAGACTTCCGCAGCAGCCGGGAATCGGGGCAGGCCGCCTGGCCCGGCCGGTACGGCGCCGGCCCGGCCGCGCCGCCGGGGACGCCGCCCCGCCCGGTTGCCATGCGCAGGAGTCTGGCAGCCGAAGATGACACCGACAAGCGATTCCGGATACTTTGGCGGCGAATTCGTTTCGCACCAAATGAATGGCCCGGCTTACGAATTAAGCTAGTAGCGCAATCATTCTTTTGCCAATTACCGGGATCAACCGGCCCAAAGCCCAGGGCACGGCTAGAGCGGAGAGTTGTACCCCGCGATCCAGTGTGTCTTCAGCCAGACCAGGGCGCTGGACCAGGTGCCGGTGACTTCCAGGATGCCGACGACCACGAGCATCGCCCCGCCGGCCAGGCTGAACGCGCGCGCGTGCCGCCGGGCGAAGCCGAGCGCGGCGACGCCCCGCTCGAACGCCATCGCCATGATCAGGAACGGGATGCCCAGCCCGAGGCCGTAGGCGAAGGCCAGGATCGCGCCGCGCACCGCGGTACCCGAGGTCATGGCCAGGGTCAGCACGACGGTGAGCGTCGGGCCGACGCACGGGCTCCAGCTCAGGCCGAACAGCACGCCCAGCATCGGCGCGCCGGCCAGCCCGGCCCGCGGGCGGAACGAGGGCCGCAGGATCCGCCCGGTGACCGGGATCCGCTCGAACAGCCCGGAGAACAGCAGTCCGAGCATGATCGTCAGCACGCCGAAGACCTGGGTCAGCCCCACGCTGTGCCGCTGCAGCAGGCTGCCGAGCCCGCCGAAGGCGACCCCCTCGCTGGCGAACATGGCCGAGAAGCCCAGCACGAACAGCGCCGTGCCGAGGACCGCCCGGCGCCTGGCCGGCCGCGGCCGGAGGCTGACCGGCGTGCTGGGCGCGACGGTGGTCACCGCGACCGCGGCGGCCGCCGGCCCGGCCGCGCCGTCCCCCGGAACCGGGCCGCCACCCGGTGCAGGCCGGCCGGGCCCGGCACCGCCGCCGGCCTGCACATCGACGCCGGACATGCCGGTCACATAGGAGAGGTAGCCGGGCACCAGGGGCAGGACGCAGGGCGAGAGGAACGTCACCGCGCCCGCGGCGGCCGCCACCGGGACGGCGAACAGCAGCGGCCCGGACAGGATCAGGTGCCCGATCCCGCCGCTCATCCGCTACCTCCCAAGCCCCGCACCGGCCCGCGCCGGCCCGGCCCTATCGTGCCGACCACACTAATGCCCGCCGCCTGCCGGTATCGCCGCGGCCTGCGTTCGGGGCCCGGTGTCAGGAGTGCACGGAGTAGTCGATGGGCGAGCCCTCGATGTCCGGGGTCCAGGCGTCATACAGCGAGCCCGCGTAGCCGGCCAGGCCCGGGCCGACAAGGCTCTCCGAGTGCGGGACCTCTTTCGGCTTGGTCCACGCTGCGGCGTTGAACGACGCCCAGTCGACCGTGCTTGTGGCCTGCGATGCCCACGACGCGTACATCTTCGAGCCCATCACGGTGAGTGCGGGGCCGCCGTCATCGAGGACGCTGGCGCCCGAGAAGGCGACCGGCGCCGACCAGGCGCCGTTGAACGCGGCGTACTCCAAGGTCGCGTTGCTGCCGGTCGGCCACATCGCGTACAGCAGGCCGCCGTAAGAAACCAGTGGGCTGGCGGCGTAGGTGAAGTGGCCGCTACTGGTGGCCGACGGGATCCTCGCCTGAGCGGACCACTTCGTGCCGTTGAAGTCCGCGTACCAGAGGTTGTACGGCGCGGTCTGGCCGGTCCAGGCCAGATAGAGGTCACCGTTGTAGGCGGCCAGGCCCACGGCCGAGCTGGCGTTGACCAGAGCGTTCGGCACCTTCGCCTCGTTCGTCCAGGTCGTGCCGTTGAAGGCGGCGTACCAGATGTGGTACGGGCTGGCCCCGCCCTGCCACGCCAGGTACAGGTCGCCGTCATAGACCCCGAGAGACGGGCCGGTGAACTCGTTGGTCTCGGCCGCCGGCACTTCCGCCTGATGGCTCCAGCTTGTGCCGTTGAATGTCGCGTACCAGATGTGGTACGGGCTCGCCTGGCCCTGCCACGCCGCGTACAGCAGCCCGTCGTAGGTGGCCAGCGCGGGCCCGCCATCGAAGGTTTCCGCCGACGGTATGGTGCTGGGCCCGGTCCAGTTCACGCCGGCCACGCCCGCCTCCGCCGCCGGCGCCGACACCATGGCGACGAGGACGCCCACCGCCAGGAGTGCCCCGAAGGTCCGCCGCTTGCCTGCCCGGCACATGGCACGGCCGGGCGACCAGAGAGCCATCGACGCCTCCCGCGCGGCCGCCGCGCTCACCTGGGACGGCACCCAGTTCGCCGCACCTGACCAGTATGTACCGGTTAGCGGAGCTCCGACAATGACCGGACCGCGGCGCGGATACGGGCGCCGAGGGCGAGCCGGGTGCCCTACCTGGCGGATCGCGCGGACGCGGCCGGCCGGGCGTCCCGGCGTTTCGAAACGTGCACGCGATCCCATTGCTGGGCCGTTCGATGCGGGTTATTGTGCGCCCAGGTTTTGGTTTTTGTGTGATTGCGGAGGTTTGCTATGCCGAACCTGTCTCGTCACGTTCTCTTTCGCCTGTTCGGCGGCGTCTCCACGGCGCGGGGCGGGCGCCGCCGCGGGCTGGCCCGGGCGGTGGCCATGGCCGCCGCCCCGGCTGCGCTGATCCTGGCCGCCGGGGCCGGCTCGGCGGCCGCGGGGCCCGCCGGGGGCGCGGCCGGCACCTCCCCGTTCCCCGGGCACAGCGGGACCGCGGCGGCCGCGCGGGCCGCCGGGGTGACCCGGTCCCCGGCCGGCTCCGCCCGCCGGGGCCCGCATCGGGAGTGGCCCTGGGCGCAGGGGCCCAGCATCAACTGGGCGCTGTCCGGCCAGGCGAGCGCGGACACCTCCCAGTCCGGGGATCCGGCGTCCAACGCGATCGACGGCGACGCCGGCACGGACTGGTGCCCGAACTCGTGGGAAGGCACCCTCACCATCGACCTGGGCCAGGTGCGCTTCCTGGACGGCCTCGGCGTCACCCTGGACGCGGCGAGCCCGTCCGCCGACGCGACCATCCAGCTCGCGACCAGCTCGGGACAGTGGACCACGCTGCCCACCGCGCAGAACATCGCACTGGATCCGGGCAGCCCCATGTACATCCAGGTGCCGCGGGGCACGCAGGCACGGTACGCCCAGGTCAGCGTGAAGAGCGGGACCGGAGCGCCGGTGTGCGTCGGTGAGTTCCGCATGTTCGGGCCGGACCCGGCCGCGGCGCAGATGGCGCTCGGCGCCGACCTGTCGTTCACCCCGCAGGAACTCGCCGCGGGGGCCCGCTTCACCGACCGCGGCTTCCCCGGCTCGCCGGTCTCGATCATGCGCGCGAACGGCGCCAACTACGTGCGGATGCGGCTGTGGGTCAACCCGCCGCCCGGCTACAGCGACCTGGCCAGCGACCTGGCGCTGGCCCAGCAGGTGCACCAGGCCGGGATGAAGATCTACCTGGACATCATGTACTCCGACTTCTGGGCGGACCCGCAGCACCAGGACATCCCCGCGGCCTGGCAGGGGCAGGATCTCACCCAGCTCACGGCGACCGTGCAGTCCTACACCCAGCAGGTGATCTCGGCGTTCGCCCAGCAGGGCACGCCGGTGGACATGGTGTCCATCGGCAACGAGATCCGCAACGGCATCCTGTGGCCGGTCGGCGAGGTGGACTGGACCAGCAACACCGGCTGGTCCAGCCTGGCCACGCTGCTCAAGGCGGGCGTCGCCGGCGCCCAGGCGGGCAACCCGCCGGGCCACAAACTGCTGATCATGATGCACTTCGACCAGGGCGGCAACAACCAGCTGAGCCAGGAGTTCTACCAGAACCTGGAGAACCTGGGCGTCCCGTTCGACGTCATCGGGCTGTCGTACTACCCGTTCTTCCACGGCCCGATCTCGGCGATGCGGGCCAACGTGGACGCGCTCGCGACGCAGTTCCACAAGCCCATCGTGATCGCCGAGACGCAGTACGCCTGGACGCTGGCCAACGGCAACGAGCAGGCCGGCGACAGCACCGGCGACTTCGTCTGGGAGCCCAGCCAGATCTCGGCCGGCTACCCGGCGAGCCCCGGCGGCCAGCTGTCCTTCGTCAGCGACGAGCTGTCGATACTCGCGCAGGTGCCCGACGGGCTCGGCATGGGCCTGTTCTACTGGGCGCCGGACTGGATCCCCGGGGTGCCGTGGGAGCCCGGGACCGGCATCGGGTCGCCCAACGTCAACCTCACCCTGTTCGACTTCCAGGGCGCCGCGCTGCCGTCCATCGGGATGTTCGGCAACCCCGTGGACGTCTGCGCGAGCTACGACCCGTGGAACACCCCCTGTGTGATAGGGGGGTAGTGGGCTAGCTGCCGGTTGCGCCCCGGCCTTCGGGCCGGGGCGCGCTGCCCAGGATGTACAGGCTGATCGTCATGCAGAGCAGGGCGACGCCGGTCAGCATCGCCATGCCCAGGGACGAACCGTTGTTGCCGGAGTTCACGAACGCCGCACCGTTGAACGCGGCACCCAGGATGGCGAGCAGGCTCACCGAGGACAGCCAGATGAGCGGGCGGTGCCGCGCCAGGACCGACCGGACGACGAGCTGGATGGCGCCGATGATGAGCAGCAGGCCAAGGCCCGCGTGGATGGCGAGCCCGGCCTGCCCGTTCGCGAAGGCCCGGCCGATCGCCACGAACACGCCGCCGCCCTGGTCACGCGCGGGCACGGTGACGTCCAGGTTCACCACCATGCCCAGGCCGTACTGGATCAGCAGCGCGACCGCCATGCCCAGGGTTATCCGGCGCACGATCGGCACCGCGCCGCCTCGCGCCGCGGTACTGCGCACGTGCGTGGAACCCGAATCGAGCATCGCCACCACCTCCGGTGCCAGGACTGACTTTCACCTCTCGATAGTTTCTACTCGCAATGATTGTGAGGCGCAAATATATTGCCCGGATGATAGTCTTGGGCGGTGCAGACTCCTGACCCGGCGCCGGAACTTCAGCCGCAGAGCAGCGTGGCGTTCCTGCTGGTACAGCTGGGATTCCACATCGCCGGGCTGTTCGGTGAACGGCTCAAGCCGCTGGGACTGGAACAGCGCCACGCCGGGATGCTCGTCCGCCTGGCCCAGAACGACGGGCAGTCACAGCAGGCCATCGCCGAGCTGATGGGGGTGAATCCCACCCGGATGGTGTTCCTCACCGACGAACTGGAAAAGCTGGGGCTGGTCGAGCGCAGGCGCAACCCGGCCGACCGGCGCTCGCACGCCCTCTACCTGACCGAGGCGGGCACCGCGATGCTGGCGCGGGTCAGGGAGGTCACCCGGGCCCACGAGGCCACCATCACCGCCGGCCTGAGCGCCGCGGAGCGGGACCAGCTCACCGCCCTGCTGCAGCGCCTCGCCCGCGACCAGGGCCTCGCGGAGCACTCGCTACCGGGCATGCCCAGGCGCCATACCAGGGCGGATTGACCATCGCGTGCGGACAGCGCAACGATGTTGCGCATGCGAACCACTCCGCCCTTCCGCGCCGACCACGTCGGCAGCCTGCTCCGCCCCGCCAGCGTGCTCGCGGCCCGCGCCGACTTCGCGGCCGGACGGATCACCGCCCAGCAGTTGCGGGCCGCCGAGGATACGGCCATCGCCGATGTGGTGGCCATGCAGCAAAACGCCGGCCTGCAGTCGGCCACCGACGGCGAGTTCCGCCGGGCCTCCTGGCACATGGATTTCATCTACCAGATCGGCGGGGTCGCCGTGGCGCCGGGCAACCTGGCGGTGAAGTTCCACAACCCGGGCGGGGACATCGAGTTCACCCCGGCCGCGCTGCACGTGGGCAGCAAGATCCACATGGCCAAGACGATCTTCGAAGAGGACTTCACCTATCTGAAGTCGCTGGCGGGCGACTCCACCGCGAAGCTGACCATTCCCTCGCCGAACATGGTCCACTACCGTGGCGGCCCCGCCGCGATCGATCCGGAGATCTACCCGGACATCGAGGAGTTCTGGAGCGACCTGTCCGCGGCCTACGCCGACGAGGTCGCCCGGCTGGCCGCCCTGGGCTGCACCTACCTCCAGTTCGACGACACCAGCCTGGCCTACCTCAACGACCCGGTGCAGCGGGCCGAGATCGCCGCCCGCGGCGAGGACGCCGACCACCTGCACCTGCGCTACATCCGCCAGGTCAACGACGCGCTCGTGGCCAGGCCCGCGGGCATGGCGGTCACCACGCACATGTGCCGGGGCAACTTCCGGTCCTCCTGGGCCGCCTCGGGCGGCTATGACTTCGTCGCCGAGGCCCTGTTCAGCGAGCTGAACGTGGACGGGTTCTTCTGCGAGTGGGACGACGAGCGCTCCGGTGGCTTCGAGCCGCTGCGCTTCGTGCCACCGGGCAAGATGGTCGTGCTCGGGCTGGTCACCACCAAGCGCGGCGGGCTGGAGAACCCGGACGCGCTCAAGCGCCGGATCGAGCAGGCGTCCAAGTTCGTGCCGCTTGACCAGCTCTGCCTGTCGCCGCAGTGCGGCTTCTCCTCCACGGTCGAGGGCAACGTGCTGAGCTACGAGCAGGAAGTCGCCAAGCTGGAGCTGATCGTCGGCGTCGCCCAGGACGTCTGGGGCTAGCCGGGATTGCCCCGATCCAGGCTCCGGGCGGACCTGACCCCGCTGCGGGCCTCGCGCGACTTCCGGCTGCTGTTCGCCAGCCGCACCGTCATCGCGCTGGGCACCCAGGCGACCGAGGTCGCCCTGCTCGTCCAGGCCAAGCAGCTCACCGGGTCCACCGTCGCGGTCGGCCTGCTCGGCGCCGTGGAACTGGTACCGCTGGTGGTGTTCGGCCTGTACGGCGGGATGCTCGCGGACCGGTTCGACCGGCGGCGGCTGATCATCGCGTGCGAGGCCGCGCTCGCCTGCTGCGCGGCACTTCTCATGCTGAACGCTGTTGCGCCGCACCCCGCGGTCTGGCCGTTGTATGTGGTCACGGCGCTGATGATGGCGGCAGCCGCGCTCCAGCGGCCCTCGCTCGACGCGTCGATGCCGCGCGTGGTGCCCCGGGACCAGCTCACCGCCGCCGCGGCACTGATGTCCATGTCGCAGAACGTGTGCTTCCTCGGCGGGACCACGCTGGGCGGCGTCCTGGCCGCCGGGCCAGGCCCGCAGTACGTGTACGGCCTGGACCTCGTCTGCTACGTGGTGTCGTTCTGCTTCCTGTGGCTGGTGCGGCGGCTGCCCGCACCGGAGGCGGGGGGACGAGCCGGTGACCGGCCTGCGGAGCATCATCGCCGGGTTCACCTACGCGCGCGGGCGCCGCGACCTGCTCGGCTCCTACCTGGCGGACCTCGCGGCGATGACGCTGGCCTATCCGAGCGGGCCTGTTCCCCTTCGTGGCCGCCGACCTGCACGCGCCGTGGGCCGTGGGACTGATGTTCGCGGCGCCCTCGGCGGGCGCGCTCGCCGTCACCGTGGTGAGTGGCTGGATGGGCCGGGTGCGCAGGCACGGCCTGGCCATCGCCATCTCGGCCGCGGTCTGGGGGCTGCTGATCACCGGGTTCGGCCTGGCTCCCGACATCGCGGTGGCGCTGGGCTTCCTGGTGCTGGCCGGCGCGGCCGACATGGTGAGCGGGATCTTCCGGGCCACGCTGTGGAACCAGACCATCCCGGACCAGATCCGCGGCCGGATGGCCGGGCTGGAACTGCTCAGCTACGGCGTCGGGCCCTCGGCCGGGCAGATCCGGGGCGGCGCGGTGGCCAGCGTGACCAGCGTCAGGTTCTCGATCGTCTCCGGCGGGCTGTGCTGCTTCGGTGCGGTCGGGGTGGTCTGCCTGGCCCTGCCCGCGTTCACCCGCTACCGCGCCCAGCCCAGCGCCCCGGCCGCCGGGCAGGGCTGACCCGCTGCAGCCTGGATGCAACCCGCCACCGGCAGGCTGGCCGCAGATTCCCAGCTGCCCCGGGAGGCGACGATGGCAAGCAATGCGGCGGTCGACAGGTTCCTGCACGCGATCGAGACCGCGACGATTCCCGCCTGCGACGCGTGGGGCGCGACCGCGACACTGGACGCGACCGTGCCCAACTGGCGGCTGCGGGCCAGGGGGCCCGACGCGATCCGGGCCGAGTACGCCCGGTGGTTCGCCGACCCGGCCCACTTCGATGACCTGCGCCGCTACCCGTTCGGCGAGGGCGAGGTCGTGGAGTACACGCTGAGCTGGTCGGAGAACGGCGTGCCGCACGCGGCCCACCACATGCACCTGCTGACCGTGGCCGATGGCCTGATCGTGGCCGACACCGTGATGTGTGGCGGCCGCTGGCCGGCCGGGCTGCTGGCCGAGATGGAGGCCGCCAGCGCCTGACCCTGGCTGCCCGGCAGGTCAGCGGGCTGCCCGCTGCCAGGAATCCAGGCGGCGGGCCGCCGCCCGGCGCATCCCGGCCGCGTAGCTGCCCGCGTGACTGGCCAGCCGTTCGGCGCGGCGGGCGGCCAGGTCGAGCCACTCCCGGCTGGCGAAGTCGGCGGCCACCTCCCCGGTCCACCACCACGCCTCGATGGCCACGGCGGCCTCGATCCGGTCCAGGTCCGCGGCGACCTCGGCGGGGTCGGCGGGCAGGCCCAGTGCCCGGGCGGCGCGGTGCCGCAGCAGCCGGGCGGCGGCGCTGTACCGGGGGATACCGAGCGCGGCGGCACGTGCCTCCAGGCCGGCGGCGGTGTCCAGGGCCGCCTGTGGCTCGCCAGCCGACAGCGCCAGGCGCCCGGCCAGCAGCTGGTGCTTGAGGCCGAGCCGCCAGCCGAACACCAGGTCGCCGTGCAGCAGCGCATGGGCCTCCGTCAGCCTCGCCCGGGCGCCGCCGGCGTCGCCGGAGTCCAGGCAGTGCTCGGCCAGGTCCTCCAGGGCGGCAATGCGCAGCTCCGCGGTACCCTCACGGACCGCGCCCTCGAGCGCCCGGTGATGGTGGTCCAGCGCCTCGCCGGGCGCGCCGATGTTGCGCAGCACCCAGCCGGCGAAGTTGACCGCCCGGCCCGCGAACCGCGGCACGTGCCGCCGCTCCACCTCGGCGGTGTAGCTGGCCAGCGCGCCGAGCGCCAGCTCCGGGCGCCCCGCCACCGCGTGCGCGTGCCCGGTGAACAACAGCGCGTGCAGCGTGGCGGCGGTATGCTCCACGCCGACCTGGCCCCTGGCCGCGGGGCGCAGCAGTGCCAGTGCCTCGTCTGCCCGGCTCTGATGGGCCCGGAGCACGCCCAGCCAGGCCGCCGCGGTGACCCGCTCCGGGCCGGACGCCAGCGAGAGCGCCTCGCCGAGCAGCAGTTCGGCCGGGGCCAGGTCCCCGGCCGCGTGCCGGGTCCGGCCGCCGACGGCCAGGCACCTGGCCCGGGTGGCGGCGTCGGCCGCGGCCAGCGCGCCGTCATCGGCGAACTGGACGGCCGTCGCGAACCGGCGGTCGAAGTAGGACGCCCACGCGCCCACCGCCAGCGCGGCCGCGCCGTCCGCCGCGGGCCCGGCCGCGAGGGCACGCTCGACATCGTCCAGGGCGCCGGCATACCGCCCGCGGCGGGTGCGGACGCCTGGCCCGGGCCAGCCATCCCGGCGGTCCCGGGTGCAGCCGGAGCGAGTCGTCGAGCAGTTCCTCGGCGGCCGCGTGGTCGAACCGCTCGGCGGCGCGGGCCGCCGCGTCGCGCAGCGCGCGCGCCGCAAGTTCCACGTCACCGCCCAGGCGGGCGTGCTGCGCGACCGTCAGCGGGTCGGCGTCCGCCCGGCCGGCCAGCACCCGGCCCGCATGCCGGTGCAGCAGGGCGGCCCGGCCCGCGGTGGCGCTGGCGGCCAGGGCCTCCCTGACCAGTTCGTGGCGGAAGGAGAATGTGCCGTCCTCACTGGCCAGCAGGTGCCTGGCGGTGGCCTGCTCGGCGCCGTCCAGCAGTTCCACGGCGGGGCGGCCCAGCACGGCGGCGAGCAGTTCGAGGTCCAGCCGGGAGCCGATCACCGCCGCGGTGCGCAGCAGCGCCCCGGCCGGGCCGAGCTCGTCGCACCGCGCGGACACCGACTCCACCAGGGACGCGGGCAGCTCGGTGCCGGCCGACCTGCTGGGCCAGCTCGGTGAGGAACAGCGGGTGCCCCTTGGACCGCTGGTACAGCTCACCGATCCTGGCCGGGCCGACCAGTTCCGCGGCCGCCTCGCGGTCGAGCACGCCAAGGTGGACAAACGCGGTGCCCGGCAGCGGCTCGCCCTCGCCCGGCCGGATCGCCAGCACCAGGGCCAGCGGCATCTCGCCGCGCTGGGCGAACCGCACCCAGTCCGGCAGCGCGGGCCCGGCCAGGTGCGCATCGTCGATCACCACCACGGCCGGGCCGCCGCCGCCCAGGCGCCCGAGGACCCGCAGCAGGGCGGCGTACAGGACGGCGGGGCCGAGCAGGCCGTCGCCGAGGACCGGCAGCGGCCGGGACACGGGTGCCACGGCGAGCAACGGCGCCAGCAGTGCCTCGTCGGGGCCGAGCAGATCGGCGGCCTGTTCCGGGCCGAGCCGCCGCAGCAGGCCGGTCAGCGCGCGGAACAGAGAATCCAGCGGCATGCCGCGGTCGAGCGGCCCGCATGAGGCGATCAGCACCGTGTCCCCGGCCGCCTCCCGCCGGGCCGCCCAGGCGCGCAGCAGGGTGGTCTTGCCGATGCCCGCGTCTCCGTCGACGACGACGACCTCGACGTGGCCGGCCCGGGCCCGGGCCGCGACCGCGTCCAGGCTGGCGAGCTCGCGGTCCCGGCCGACCACCCCCGGCGTGCCGGGTGCCGGGACCGGCGCGGGCGGGGCCAGTTCACCGCGCAGGATCGCGGTGAACAGCGCGGCGGTCTCGGGTGAGGGATCCGTGCCGAGCTCGTCCGCCAGGCGCTGCCGTGCCTTGCCGTAGCTGGCCAGCGCCGCCGCGGTCCTGCCCCCGCTGACCTGGGCACGCAGCAGGATCCGCAGCGCCGCTTCGTCGTAGGAGTCGTGTTCCAGCGCCTGCTCCGCCGCGTCGCAGGCGGCCACCCAGTCGCCGGCCTCCAGCAACGCGGTGGCGGCGACCTGGCGGGCCCGGGCGGCCAGCCGTTCCAGCGCGGCCAGCCGCAGTTGGGCCCACTCGCCGGGCGCCGGTGCCGGGCCGGAGCCGCGCAGCAGTGAGAGCGCCACCCGGGCCGCCGCGGCGGCACCGACCGCGTTGCCCGCCTCGCGCCGCCGCTGCACCTCGTCCGTGAGCGTGGCCAGTTCGGCCGAGTCGAGCCAGTCGCAGTGCAGCAGGTAGCCGCCGTCGCGATGGTCGATCCGGTCGCGGCCGAGGACCGACCGGAGCCGGCTCATCAGCACGGCAAGCTGGTCATCCGGCCGAGCGGGCGGGGCATCGCCCCAGAGCGCGTCGGTGAGCACGGCCGACGGCACCGCCTGCCCGCCGGCGAGCGCCAGCAGCCGCAGCGCCAGCCTGGCCTTCCGGCTGCCCAGTGCCTGCGGCTGCACGCCATCCACGCCAAAGTCGCTGAGTACCCGCACCGCCAGCGACTTCATGCAGGTAATCAAACCGCCGCGCGGCGCCGGCCGCCACAGCCCGGGCTGCAAACCTGCTGCAACCACGGCCCGGCACGCTGGCCGGGACAAGCCGCGAACATGCAGCGCCGCAGGACGCGGCGGGCTGCGAAAGGAGAACCGCCATGACCGGAGAGGCCGTGACCGCACGGGCAGAGCAGAAGAGCTTCGGCACGCCGGACGAGACCCGCACCTTCGAACGAGGAACCCTCGACCTGCTGCGGGTCGGCGGCGCCGACATCGGCCAGCTCACCCTGCAGCCGGGCTGGCGCTGGTCCGACCACGTCAAGCCGCTCGCCGGCACCGACCTGTGCGAGGCGCCGCACTTCCAGTACCACGTGCGGGGCACGCTGCACATCGTGATGGCCGACGGGACCGAGTTCGACGCCCGGCCGGGCGACGTCACCGCGCTGCCCCAGGGCCACGACGCATGGGTGATCGGGGACGAGCCGGTGGTCGTCGTGGACTGGTGGGGCGCCAGTAACTACGCCAAGGGCTGACCAGCGGCGCAGCGGCCGGGCCTGGTCGTGGCGAGGTTGCCCCCGGCCGCCGGGGCACGCGGCGCGGCAGCGGGCCGCGGCCCCTGGCCGGCCGGGCCGCCTGCTTCCGGCCTAGTGCCCCCGCGGCCGGTCGCACGGGCCACAGCCCGCCGCGTCGGGGCCCAGCCCGTCCAGGGCATCCTCGATGGCGCGGTGGAAGGTGGGATAGGCGTAGATCATCTCGCGCAGGCGCTGGACCGGCACCGCCGCGTGCACCGCTACGGCCAGCGCGCCCAGCACTTCGCCGCCCCACGGGCCCGCCGACGTGGCCCCGGCCAGCACCCCCGCGCCGCAGTCTTCGACGAGCTTGATGAACCCGTCGTTGCCGGCCTTGTGTATCCAGCCGCGGGCCGATTCGGGCACCTGGGTCACGCTGGTGCGCACGTCCAGCCCGCCGTCCCTGGCCTGCTTCTCGGTCAGCCCCACCGCGCCGATCTCCGGGTCGGTGAACGTGACCCGGGGCACCGCGTGGTATTCGGCGCCGTGATGCTCCCGCCCCAGGATGTCGTCGATGACGATGCCCGCCTGGTACATGGACACGTGGGTGAACGCGCCCTTGCCGGTGATGTCACCCAGCGCCCACACCCCCGGCGCCGCGCGCAGGTGCCCGTCCACCGGGACGGCCCGCAGGGTCTCGTCGATGCCGGCGGCGGCCACGCCAAGCCCGGGGAGGTCGGTCCGCCGGCCGGTGGCCACCAGCAGCGCGGCGCCGGCGAGGTCCTCCCCGCCGTCCAGGGTGACGGTGAAGCCGCCGGGGTCGGAGTACGCGACGCGCGCGGCGGGGCGCCCGGCCCGCACCGTGATGCCCTCGCGCTCGAACACCCCGGCCAGCAGGTCCCCGGACTCGGGCTCCTCCAGCGGCAGCAGGCGGCCGGCGGCCTCGGCGACCGTGACCCGGCTGCCGAACCGCGCGAAGACCTGCGCCAGTTCGGACCCGATGGTCCCGCCGCCGAGCACCACCAGGGACTCCGGCACCCGCTCGGTCTCGATGGCCGCGTGGTTGGTCCAGAACGGGGTCCCGGCCAGGCCGGGGATGGGCGGCACGGCGGCCGTGGTGCCCGCGGCCAGGACGATGCCCCGGCGCGCCCGCAGCACCTGGGCCGGGCCGTCGTGGCGGCCCGGGACCGGGGTCACCGTCACCTCGCCGGGCGCGGTGATCCGGCCGTGCCCGCGGACCAGGATGCCGCCCTTGCCGGTGAACCGGTCCGCCGCCACCGTGTCGTCCCAGTTGTCGGTCGCCTCGGCGCGGATCCGGTGGGCCACCGGCGCCCAGTCGGGGACGATCTCGGACCGGCCCGCCATGCCAGGGATCCGGCGGCCCTCGGCGACCAGGTCCGCGGCCCGGATCATCATCTTCGAGGGGACGCATCCCCAGTACGGGCACTCGCCGCCGACCAGGCGGCTCTCCACCCCGGCCACCGCCAGTCCCGCCTCGGCAAGGGTGCCCGCCGCGTGCTCGCCTCCTGGTCCCAAGCCGATGACGACAACGTCGACATCTCGCTCAAGCTGGCTCACATTGCCTCCCCCGGGGGCATCAATCCGGCGCCTCAGGGTACGGCAGCGGGGAATGTCAGTGGCGGCGGATAGGTTCTAGAGCTAACCGGTGATCGACCGACGGACGGGGCCAAACTCATGACGAGCAGCCGCCCTGGTGCCGCGCACCCACCGGGCCGGGCCGACGGGCCCGCTGCGGAGCCGCTGACCGAGAGCGACGCCGAAGAGCACATCCACGGCATCTGCTTCAAGACCGGGCCGCCCCGCCGGGTCGGGGTCGAACTGGAATGGCTGGTCCGCGATGGCCGTGACCCCGGTGTCCGCGTAGACCAGCAGCGAGTGGCCGCCGCCCTCGCCGGGCTGGGCGCGCCAGGCGCGCTCCCTGGCGGCGGCCGCCTCACCACAGAGCCCGGCGGGCAGGTGGAGATCAGTTCCGCGCCAGCGGAAGGCCTCGGCCCCTGCGTGGAGACCACCTGCCGCGATCTCTCCGCCCTCCGTCATGCGGTGCTGCCGGCTGGCCTGTGCCTGACCGGGGAGGGCCTCGACCCGCTGCGGTCACCGCACCGGGTGCTCGAAGTGCCCCGGTACGCGGCCATGGAGGAGTTCTTCAACCGGGCCGGCCCCTGGGGCAGGCTGATGATGTGCAGCACCGCCTCGGTGCAGGTCTGCCTGGACGCGGGTGAACAGGGCACCGGACCGTCCAGTGTCGGCTGGCGGTGGCGCCTGCTGCACGCGCTCGGCCCGGTGTTCGTCGCCACCTTCGCCAACTCCCCGCTGCGGGAGGGCCGCCCGACCGGCTGGAAGTCCACCCGCCAGGCCATCTGGGCCCGCCTTGACCCGTGCCGCACCCGCCCGCCGGAGAACGCCGTGCCCGCGCTGGCCGGCCACGGCCGCGGGCGGCCGCCGGAGGCCGACCCGCGCACCGCATGGATCGACTACGCGCTGTCCGCCGAGGTCATGTGCGTGCGCCGGCCCGGGGACCAGCCCTGGACGGCACCCGCGGGGCTGACCTTCCGCGACTGGCTGCGCGGCGGCGGCGAGCGGCCGCCCACCGCCGAGGACCTCTTCTACCACCTGTCCACGCTGTTCCCGCCGGTCCGGCCGCAGGGCCACCTGGAGTACCGGGTCATCGACGCGCAGGCCGGCGACGGCTGGATCGTGCCCGCCGCCGTGGTCACGGCGCTGCTTGACGACCGAGACCGCGTCACAGGCGGCGATGGCCGCCGCGGAGACCCTGTGGCACCAGGCGGGCACCGCGTGCGGCGGCGACTTCGGCGACGAGGCCGGCGCGGGCGGCGGGGCGGGCTGGGACTGCGGCAGCCCGTGGGAGTGGGCGGCGCGGCACGGCCCCACCGACCCGATCATCGGCGACATCAGCGTGACAGTGCTTCGAGGCCGCCGAGCCGGCGCTGGCCCGGCTCGGTGCCCCGGCCGCGGTCCGGGAGGCGGTCACCGATTTCGCCGAGCGGTACGTCGCCCGGTACCGATGTCCCGCCGACGACCGCCTCGACGAGGCCCGCGCCGCCGCCAGCGCTTGCGAAAGCCCACTTCTCGCGGGAGGACCGCAGACATGACACCGACCGGCACCGAGGCACTGCGGGACCTGGTCGCGAGCAACCTGCTGACGGCCAGGGAACGGACCGGGCTGCTGACCGGCTGCGTGGACGACGCCGACCTGGTGCGCCAGCACTCCCCGCTGATGTCGCCGCTGGTGTGGGACCTCGCGCACGTCGCCAACCAGGAAGAGCTCTGGCTGCTGCGGGAGGTGGGCCGCCGCGAGCCGATGCACCCGGAGATCGACCCGCTCTACGACGCGTTCGAGCACCCCCGGGCGGAGCGGCCGACGCTGCCGCTGCTGCCGCCGGCCGAGGCGCGCGCGTATGCCCACGAGGTCCGCGGCCGGGTGCTCGACCTGGTGGAGGCGGCCACGTTTACCGGCACCCGCCTGCTCACCGGGGCGTTCGCGTTCGGCATGATCGCCCAGCACGAGCAGCAGCACGACGAGACCATGCTCATCACCCACCAGTTGCGCAGCGGCGCGCCCGCGCTGACCGCCCCGGCACCGCCCGCCCGCGCCGGCGGGCGCGCTGTCGCTGCCGCGTGAGGTGCTCATCCCGGGCGGCCCGTTCACCATGGGCACCGCCACGGAACCCTGGGCGCTGGACAACGAGCGTCCCGCCCACACGGTCACCGTGCCCGCCTTCTATCTCGATACCACCCCGGTGACCAACGCGGCCTACCAGGAGTTCCTCGCGGACGGCGGGTATGGCGAGCCGCGCTGGTGGAGCCCGGCGGGCTGGGACCACCGGCAGCGCGCCGGCCTCAGCGCCCCGCTGTACTGGCGGCGGGAAGGCAGCGGCTGGATACGGACCAGGTTCGGCGTCACCGAGCCCGTGCCGCCCGCCGAGCCGGTCATGCACGTGTCCTGGTACGAGGCACAGGCGTATGCCGCGTGGGCGGGCCGGCGCCTGCCCACCGAGGCCGAATGGGAGAAGGCCGCGCGGCACGACCCGGTGACCGGGCGGTCCCGCCGGTTCCCGTGGGGCGACGAGGACCCCACGCCCGAGCGGGCGAACCTGGGGCAGCGCTACCTCCAGCCGGCCCCGGCGGGCAGCTACCCGGCCGGCGCCAGCCCGGCGGGTGCCCGCCAGCTCATCGGCGACGTGTGGGAGTGGACCGCCAGCGACTTCCTGCCCTACCCGGGCTTCACCGCCTGGCCGTACCGGGAGTACTCCGAGGTGTTCTTCGGCAGCGAGTACAAGATGCTCCGCGGTGGCGCGTTCGGCGTCGCCCCGGTCGCCTGCCGCGGCACGTTCCGCAACTGGGACTACCCGGTCCGGCGGCAGATCTTCGCCGGCTTCCGCACCGCCCGCGACGCCGAGCCCCCCACCCACCTCCCCGTTCCCCCTTCATCGGGAACCCGGGTGCCGCGCTAGCCGATGTGCCGTCACCTGGCCTACCTCGGCCCGCCCGCGACGCTGCGGGCGCTGCTCCTGGATCCGCCGCACGGGCTCGGCACCCAGGCCTGGGCCCCGCGCCAGCAGTGCCACGGGACCATGAACGCCGACGGTTTCGGGGTCGGCTGGTACGCCGACGGCGATCCGCTCCCCGCGCGGTACCGGCGAGCCGGCCCGATCTGGGCCGACCCCAGCTTCGCCGACCTGGCCAGGGTCACCCGTACCCGGGCGGCGCTGGCCGCGGTCCGCTCGGCCACCGCGGGGACCGAGGCCGGCGCGGCCGCCGCCGCGCCGTACGCCAGCGGCCGCTGGCTGTTCAGCCACAACGGCGTGCTCGCCGGATGGCCCGAAGCGGCCGGGTCTCTCGCCGCTACGCTGCCCGCGGCCGACCTGCTCGCGCTGGAGGCCCGCTGTGACTCGGCACTGGCCTGGGCACTGGTCGCGGCCAGGCTCCGGGCGGGCTGCGCCGCGGCGGACGCCCTCGCCCAGGCCATCGCGACCCTGGCCGGGCACGGAATCGGCGGCCGGTTCAACTTCCTGCTCACCGACGGGGAGGTGATCGCCGCCACCGCGGCCGGCGACACCCTCTGCTACCGGCTCGGCGGCGGCGCGCGTCCTGGTCGCCTCGGAGCCGGGAGACGACGAGCCGGAGTGGACGCCGGTGCCCGACCAGTGCGTGCTCACCGCGACCGCCGAAGGCGCCGAGGTACGGCCGCTCCCCGTCCCGGGGCTCGCGGCCCCGCCTGCCGCACCCGTGACCGCGCCGGCCCGTGACCGCATCCCGCCCGCGGAAGAAAGGACGATCACCCGATGACCACATTGCGGGTCGAACGCTGCCTGCCCGACGGTTTCCTGGCCGAGGCGCTACGGGCGGACGCCCGGGCCGGCCTGTCCGCGACCCCCAAGGTGCTCCCGCCGAAGTGGTTCTACGACGAGCGGGGCAGCGAGCTGTTCGAGAAGATCACCCACCTGGATGAGTACTACCCGACCCGGGCCGAGCGGTCCATCCTGCGCGCGGCCGCCGGGCAGATCGCCGCCGCCACCCGCGCCCGCACCCTGGTAGAGCTCGGGGCCGGCGCGGCGGACAAGACCAGGCTGCTGCTCGACGCGCTGGCCGGCGCGGGCACGCTGGGCAGCTTCGTCCCGGTGGACGTGAGCGAGACCGCGCTGATCGAGGCCGCGCGCCGGGTGGACGGCGACTACCCGGGGCTCACGGTCACCGCCGTCGTCTCCGACTTCGAGGAGCACCTCGGCCTCCCCTCCGGCAGCGGCACCCGGCTCGTGGCGTTCCTCGGCGGGACCATCGGCAACCTGCTGCCCGGCCAGCGGGCCGCCTTCCTGGCCTCGCTGCGGTCCCGGCTCCGCCCGGGGGACGCGTTCCTGCTCGGCACCGACCTGGTCAAGGACCCCGCGGTGCTGGTCGCCGCCTACGACGACGCGGCGGGGGTGACCGCGGCGTTCAACAAGAACATTCTCTCGGTGCTGAACGCGGCGCTGGGCGCGGACTTCGACCCGGACGGGTTCGAGCACCTCGCGGTGTGGGACGCCCGCGAAGAATGGATCGAGATGCGGCTCCGCTCGCTGCAGCGGCAGGTGGTGACGCTGCCCGCCATCGACCTGCGGGTGACGTTCGGCGAAGGCGAGGAAATGCGGACCGAGGTGTCGGCGAAGTTCCGCCGGGAAAGGGTCACCGCGGAACTCGCGGCGGCGGGCTTCACGATGCGCCGGCTGGTGGACCGACGAGCGGGACCGGTTCGGGCTGTCGCTGTCGGTGCCTGGCTGATCGGTGCGCTCAGCCAGCAGGGGTGCCGCGGTCCATCCGCCGCACCCGCGGATCCGCCAGCCGGAGCGAGGCGATCAGCTCGGCGGCCACCCGCTCGGCGGCGATCGCGCCGCAGCTGAACAGGTCCACCGCGATCAGGTTCTCCTCCGGCCAGGTGTGGATGGCCAGGTGCGACTCGGCCAGGATGAGCACCAGCGTGACCGCCCCGTTCGGGAAGACGACGTGGCTGGAGTCGAGCACGGTGCCGCCGCCCGCCCGCACCGCGGCGGTCGCGGCCCCGGCCAGCTCGGTGAGGTCGGATACCGGCGAGCGGGGAGTCAGCGCGGCGTCGACCGTCCAGAGCTGCTTGGGCACGGGGCCAGCCGCGGGCGGTGCGGGGGGAATGGGGCGGTGGGCAGCGGGCCGGCCTGGGGCAACCTTTCCTGGCATGATGGGGGAGGATACCCGATGGCCCGCGGCAGCCTGCGGTCACCCGAGCCGGGCGGCCCTGGCCGGGAGCGCTGAGAACACACGAAACTCGGTACTCACGGGAACTCAGCACTCATTCCACGAAACACTGAACTCAGAATCCACACAGGACCCCACCCACAAGAACGCTATGCATGGACGTTGACGCTGTCACCGCCGAGGTCGCTGCCGCGGTCGGGCTGGCGGAGGGGCCGGCCGGTATTGCCGACGTCCTCCGGGTGATCGCCCGCCACGAGCCGGTCGCGGCGCGCGAGATCAGCCGGCGGGCCGAGCTGCCGGTCCCCATCGTCGCCGCGATCTGCAATGAGCTGCGCAAGCGCGGCGTGGTGGACCGGTCCCGGCCGGTGCGGCTGACCCCGGAGGGCCGGTCCAGCCTGACCGGGCAGGCGGAACCCGCGGCGGGGCAGGACGGCCTCACCGGCCGCTGCCCGCACTGTGGCGGCCTGGGCCTGGTGGTCCCTGACGGCCTCGCGGGGCTGGCCGGGCCGCTGGACCGCGCGGCGCTGGCGGAGCCGCGGGCGAAGGTCGACCTGGACCAGACGCACTGCACCACGGACACCAAACTGCGCCGGGTGCTGGCGATGCACGAGGCGGGCGCGCTGGCCGGGCAGCGGATCCTGCTGCTCGGCGACGACGACCTGGTCAGCGTGGCCCTGGCGGTCTTCGCCGGGCACGCCGGGGCGGCCGCCCGGCCGCGCGGCGTCACCGTGCTGGACTGCGACCCCGACCTGGTGGCCTACCTGCGCGGCGAACTGCGCGACCCGGGCTTCCCCGCCGAGGTCATCGAGCACGACCTGCGTGACCCGCTGCCGGCCGCGCTGGCCGGCGCGTTCGACGTGGCCTGCACCGATCCGCCGTACACGGTGGCCGGGGCGGAACTGTTCCTGTCCCGCGCGGTCAGCGCCCTGGCCCCCGGCGCCGGCGGGCACGTGTTCTTCTCCTTCGGCCCGCGCGGCCGGCCGAGACCACGGCGACCCAGCGCCTGATGGCCGACATGGGGCTGGCCATCCGGTCGCTGACGCCCGGATTCAACTCCTACACCGGGGCGGGCATCCTGGCCGGCACCAGCCACCTGTACCACCTGCGCACCACCCAGGACAGCCATCCCGTGCGCACCGGGCGGTATGACGGCCCGCTGTACTCGGCGCAGACCCGGGCGGCCGTCACCCGGCCCTACCGGTGCGCGGCCTGCGGGGCGGTGCACGAGGTAGGACCCGGAGCCCGCTGGACACGGATCGCCGAGCTGAAGGCCGCCGGGTGCCCCGCCTGCGGTGGCACGGTGCTGCGCCCGCAGCCGCTGCGTGCCGGGCAGGAGGCGGGACGGCCGTGACGGGGGATGGGGAGGTGGGCGGGGGCGCCGGCGAGTTCCTGATCCGCCCGGCCAGCGAGGATGACCTGGGCGTCCTCGCCGGGTTCGAGATAGACATCGCCCGCGCGTCGTTCGGCGGCGAGGCGGTCGAGGACGCGGCGCTGCACCGCAGGCGGGTGGCCGCCGCGCTCGGCAAGCCGGGTGAGGTCACCCTGGTCGCGGTGGCCGTGACGGGGGACGGGGAGACGGGCGGGGAGCCGGTGGGCTGGGCCTGGCTGTCCGGGCGCACCAACTCGCTGACCGGCGCCAGGTACGGCAACTTCCGGTCGCTGGCCACCGCCGACGTGCCCGGCCGTGGCACCGTGGCGGAACTGCTGATGGCCGCGGTGCTGGCGGCGGCGGGCGAGGCCGGGTACACCCACCTGACCGGCAAGACGCACGCCCGGAACCTGGGCATGCGGGCGCTGTACCGGAAATTCGGCTTCGAGGCCACGCACCTGACCATGGAGTGGCGCCCGGAAGCGGGCGGCGGGCCCGGCGCGGAGCCGGGCCGGTGACCCCCGCCACCTCGCCGCGGCTGGTCAAGTGCGTGGTCTGGGACATCGACAACACCCTGCTCGCCGGGGTCTACCTGGAGTCGGGGGCAGCCCCGCCCGCCGCCAGCCCGGCCATGACCGCCGTACTGGCCGACCTCAGCTCCCGGGGCATCCTCCACGCGATCGCCAGCAAGAACCCGCCGCAGGCCGCCGCGCACGCGGCAGCGGTGACCGGCGCCTGGTTCGCGGCCGTGGAATGCGGCTGGGGCGCGAAGTCCGAGGCGCTGGCCCGCATCGCCGCGGAACTGGCGATCGGCACCGACGCGCTCGCGTTCGTGGACGACGACCCGTACGAGCGGGCCGAGGTCGCTGCCGCGCTGCCCGAGGTGCTTGTGCTCGCACCGGACGAGATCGGCGGCGCGGCGGGCTGGCCGGAATTCGGCGCCGCCGCGGTGACCGACGAGGCCCGCAGGCGGGGCGAGATGTACGCGGCCCGGCGCCGCCGCCAGGCCGCGGCACAGGCCTTCGGCGGGACCCGGGAGGAATTCCTGGCCACGGCGGGCACCCAGGTCACGATCGCCGCCGCCGCGGTGGCGGACGCACCGCGGCTGCACGAGCTGGCCGCCCGCACCCGGCAGTTCAACTCGGCCGGGCAGGCCGCGGCCGAGCCGGAGTTCGCCGCGCTGATCACCGCGCCGGGCACCGCTGTCGCCACCGTCAGGCTCCGCGACGCCTTCGGCGACGACGGCATCGTCGGAGCCTGCGTGACCAGCCACGGCCGCGACGGCACCTGGACGGTGCGGCTGCTCATGATGTCCTGCCGCGCGATGGGCCGGGGGGTCATCGGCGCCCTGCTGGCCTGGGTCACCCGGTCGGCGGCACGGGCGGGCGCACGCGAGGTGGCCGTCCGGTGCGTGCTGACCCAGCGGAACGTGCCGCTGCGGCTGGCGCTGACCGGGGCCGGGTTCCTGGCTGACCCGGCGGCCGCCCCGGACGGCGCAGCCGGGACGGTGTTCCGCAGGGATACCGGTGCCCCGCTGCCCGCGCTGCCGGGCTGGGTGCGGGCCCCGGGCGAGCCGGAGCCGGGCCCCGTTGCCGCACGGCCGGGCGCGGCGCAGCCGGATCCGGGCGGGCCGGACGGTGCGGTCGCCGCCGAACTGCGGCAGATCCTGGCCCGCATCACCGGCCGCGCCGAACTGGCCCGGCTGCCCGCCGGGGCACCGCTGTTCGGCGACGCGGTGGCCCTCGACTCGCTTACCGGCACGCTGCTGCTCCGGGAGGTCCAGCGCCGCTTCGGGGTGGACGTGGCCGGCACCGACCTGAATCTGGACGCGCTGGCCAGCCTGGGCACGCTGGCCGCGTTCATCGCCGCGCAGGGGGGCTCATGACCAGGGCAGCGGGCGGTCCCGCGGCGGCAGGCGCGTCCCGGGCGGCGGAGCCTGCCGAACAGACGGCCGAGGTGTCCTGGTTCGACACCAGGACGGTCACCCTGGGCGCGGCGGACCTGGCCGAACTGGACGCACGGGAGATCGCCCGGGCGGCCGCGTTCGTGTTCCCGGCCGACCGGCACCGGTACCAGGTCGCGCACGTGATGCTGCGCCGGGTGCTGGCCGGCCATCTGGGCACCGAGCCCGCCCGCCTCACGTTCGGGCGGCAGCGCTGCCCCGCCTGCGGCGGCCCGTCCGGCAAGCCGGTACTGGCCTGGGAGGGCACTCCACCCTCCGGGGACACCCCGGACCCCAGTGGCCCTGGAACCCCCCGGGGCGCCGATGGCGCCTGGCCGGCAAGCCGGCCGCCCCCATCGCGCACGCTGGCCGGCGACGACGGGCCCGGCCTGTCCTTTTCCCTCGCCCACTCCGGCGACGCCGTGGCCATCGCGGTGGCCCGCGGGCCCGTCGGCATCGACGTCGAGCGGGAGGCCACCGGGTGCGTGTGCTCCCTGGCGTCGGCCATGCACGCCGACGACGCGGCGCGCGTGGCGGTGCTCTCCGAGCCGGACCGGCATCTCGCGGTGATCCGCTGGTGGGTCCGGGCCGAGGCGGTGCTCAAGTGCGCCGGCACCGGCATCGCGCACGGCATGGACGCCTTCCCGGTGCTGGGCGCCCCGGTGCGCAGCCGGGTCCCGCCCGGCCCGCGGCTGCCGCTGGAGCCCGATGTCCCCGGCTGGGCCGCGGCGGCCGGCTGCTCGTTCGCGGCCCTGTCCGCGCCCAAGGGCTACCAGGCGGCGCTCGCCCTTCCCGGGCTGCGGCTGATCCGCTACCGCTGGGGGCCCGACCGCCGGTGACCGGCCCGTCCCGTGCCGCCCGGTAGTCTCGCACCAGACGGAGGTGGTGAGCCATGGCTGCGGTTTATGCAGTGGATGCGTGCCGCACGCCGGTGGGGAAGATCAAGGGAGCGCTCGCCGCCGTCCGCCCCGATCACCTGTCCGCCGACGTGATCGCCGCGCTGCTCGCCCGTAACCCGTGGCTGGACCCGGGGCGGATCGACGACGTGTACTGGGGCGCCGCGAACCAGGCCGGCGAGGACAACAGGAATGCCGCCCGGATGGCGGCACTGCTGGCCGGCCTCCCGGTGGAGATCCCCGGAGCCACGGTGAACCGGCTATGCGGCTCGGGGATGGAGGCGATCGCCTGCGCCGCGCGGGCCATCGCCGCGGGCGAGGCCGATGTGTGCCTGGCCGGCGGGGCGGAGTCGATGACCCGCGCCCCGTTCGTGCTGCCGCGGGCGGAGGGCCCGTTCCCGCGGGAGGCGGGCGTCGCCGACACCCGGCTCGGCTGGCGGCTGGTCAGCCCCCGGATGGCGGAGATGTACCCGCCGGTCAGCCTGGGCGAGACCGCGGAGAACGTGGCCGAGCGCTACCACGTGACCAGGGAGCGCCAGGACGAGTTCGCGCTGCGCAGCCACCAGCGGGCGGCCGCGGCGCGGGACGGCGGCCGGTTCGCCGCCGAGATCACCCCGGTGACCACCCCGGCCGGGGAGGTCACCGCCGACGAGGGCATCCGCGCGGACCTCACCATGGACGAGCTGGCCGCCAAGCGGCCCGCCTTCCGCCGCGACGGCACGGTCACCGGGGGAACTCCTCCCCGCTCAACGACGGGGCGGCGGTGCTGCTGCTGGTGTCGGAGCGCATGCTGGCCGGCGGCGCCCCGGCCCCGATGGCCAGGTACGCGGGCACCGCGGCGGCAGGCGTGCACCCGGACTACATGGGCATCGGCCCGGTGCCCGCGATGGGCAAGGTGCTGGCCAGGGCCGGCTGGCAGCCGGACGCGCTGGACCTGATCGAGGTCAACGAGGCGTTCGCGGCCCAGTCGGTGGCCGTGGCCGACGAGCTGAAGCTTGACCCGCAGCGGCTGAACGTCAACGGCGGCGCGATCGCCATCGGCCACCCGCTCGGCTGCTCCGGCGCCCGCATCACCACCACCTTGCTGCACGAGCTGCGCCGGCGCGGCGCGCAGCCGGGCGGCGGCCACCATGTGCATCGGTGTCGGCCAGGGCGTCGCCACCCTGTGGGAAGACAGCTGAGGCAGCCGGTGGAGCCGGCCGGGCACGGCTCAGGCGCTGGCGGCGTGGCGCCGGCCGGGCCGGGCGACCGCGTCCTCACCGTGCCGAACGCGATCAGCATGGCGCGGCTGGCCGGGGTCCCGGTGTTCCTCTGGCTGGTGCTCGGCCCGAAGGCGGACTGGCTGGGCGGTCGGCCTGCTCATCGCCGCCGCGGCCTGTCCGACTGGCTCGACGGCAAGCTGGCCCGGGCCCTGGAACCAGCAGAGCCGCCTCGGCCAGGTGCTCGACCCGGCCGCCGACCGGCTGTACATCGCCGCGACCCTGGCCGGGCTGGCGGTGCGCGGCATCATCCCGTGGTGGCTGGTGGCCGTGCTGGTGGCCAGGGAACTGGTGCTCGGCGTGGCCCTGCTCGCGCTGCGACGGCACTCCTACGGCCCGCTCCAGGTCAGCTTCGTGGGGAAGGCGGCCACGCTGTGCCTGCTCTACGCGTTCCCGCTGCTGCTTCTCGGCGCCCACGCCGGCGACGCTCGCGCTGGCCGCGCGGGTCATCGGTTGGGCCTTCGCGATCTGGGGAACTGCCCTGTACTGGTGGGCCGCCGTGCTCTACCTGGCGCAGGCACGCCGGTCATCGCCGACGCTGGCCACGGCGAGGCGGCCGGTCAGCAGGCGCCGCTGGCCGGCAGCAGCGGCCGGCCCAGGCAATGATGATGGCACCAGCACGGCTCCGGAAGGAAGACTGTCAGCGTCGTGAAGGCACTGGTGATGGCGGGCGGCGAAGGCACCCGGCTGCGCCCGATGACCGCCAATCAGCCCAAGCCGCTGCTTCCCGTGGCCAACAAGCCGATCATGGAACACGTGCTGCGCCTGCTCAAGCGGCACGGCTTCGCCGAGACGGTGGTCACCGTCCAGTTCTTCGCCTCGCTGGTCCGCAATTACTTCGGTGACGGCGAAGACGTCGGCATGAGCCTGCAGTACGCCACCGAGGAGATGCCCCTGGGGACGGCGGGCAGCGTGAAGAACGCCGAGGACGAGCTGCGGTCCGGGCCGTTCCTGGTGATCTCCGGGGACGCGCTGACCGACATCGACCTGTCCGCCCTGGTCCCCTACCACAAGAAGCACGGCGCCCTGGTGACGGTCGGCCTCGCCCGGGTGCCGAACCCGCTCGAGTTCGGCATCATCATCGCGGGCGACGATGGCCGCATCCAGCGCTTCCTGGAGAAGCCCAGCCTGGGGCCAGGTCTTCTCGGACACGCGTCAACACCGGCATCTACGTGATGGAGCCCGAGGTGCTGGCCGAGGTGCCCGCCGGGGAGCCGGTGGACTGGTCCATCGACGTGTTCCCCCAGCTGCTCAAGGCGGGCGCGCCGCTGCACGGCTGGATCGCCGACGGGTACTGGCAGGACGTCGGGACGCACGAGAGCTATCTGAAGGCCCAGGCGGACGTGCTGTCCGGCCAGGTGGAGGCGGAGATCGACGGTTTCGAGATCTCGCCGGGCGTCTGGGTGGCCGAGGACGCCGAGGTGGACCCCGAGGCGGTGCTGACCGGCCCGCTGTGCGTCGGGGACTACGCCAAGATCGAGGCCGGGCGCGGTACTCCGCGAGTTCACCGTCGTCGGCAGCAACGTCGTGGTCAAGGAGGGCGCGTTCCTGCACCGGGCGGTGGTGCACAACAACGTCTACATCGGCCAGGGCGCCACCCTGCGGGGCTGCGTGATCGGCAAGAAGACCGACGTCATGGCGCTCCGCCCGGATCGAGGAGGGCGCGATCGTCGGGGACGAGTGCCTGATCGAGCCGGAGGCCTACCTGTCCGCGGGGGTGAAGGTGTACCCGTTCAAGACCATCGAGGCCGGCGCGGTGGTCAACACCAGCGTCATCTGGGAATCGCGCGGCCAGCGCACCCTG
This sequence comes from uncultured Actinomycetes bacterium, assembly GCA_963730235.1. Taxonomy (GTDB): domain Bacteria; phylum Actinomycetota; class Actinomycetes; order Streptosporangiales; family Streptosporangiaceae; genus DASXKD01. The sequence continues at coordinate 67,886 of CAVSRH010000014.1, read as the reverse complement.
TTCGGCCCCCGCGGCGTGTCCGGCCTGGTCAATGTGGAGATCACCCCGGAGCTGTGCGTGCGGCTGGCCAGCGCCTACGCGAGCACGCTGAGGAAGGGCGTGACCGTCACCACCTCGCGGGACGCCTCCCGCGCGGCCCGCGCGCTGAAGCGGGCCATGCACGGCGCGCTCAACGCCAGCGCGATCAACGTGGTGGACCTGGAGGCCCAGCCGCTGCCCGTGGCCCGGTTCCACACGGCGCGCAGCGACTGCCAGCGGCGGCATCGCGCTGCGGACCACCCCCGGCGACCCGCAGTCGATCGACATCATCTTCCTCGACGAGCGCGGCGCCGACCTGTCCCAGGCGGCCTGCCGCAAGCTGGAGCGGGTGTTCTCCCGGCAGGAGTACCGGCGGGCCTTCCCCGGCGAGATCGCCGGGCTGACCTACCCGCCGCGGGTGGTCGAGTCCTACGCGGCCGAACTGCTGCGCCGCGTGGACATGGCCGGCGTGCAGGACGCCGGGCTCAAGGTGGTGATCGACTGCGCCGGCGGCACCGCCTCGCTGGTGCTGCCCGCGCCTGCTGGGGCCGATCGGCGTCGACGTGCTCACCGCTCAACAACCGGCTCTCGACGAGGGATCGCCGACCCAGACCCTGGCCGCAGCTGCGGGCGGGCATGCAGCGGCTGGCCGAGCAGGTCGCGTCCTCGCGGGCCGCGTTCGGCGTCCGGTTCGACCAGGTCGGGGAGCGCATCCAGCTCGTGGACGACAAGGGCGCGATGGTCAGCGAGGACCGCGCGCTGCTGGTCGTGCTCGACCTCATCGCCGCCGAACGGCGCACCGGCCGGGTCGCGCTGCCGGTCACCACCACCCGGGTCGCCGAGAAGGTGTGCCAGTTCCACGGTGTCCAGGTGAGCTGGACCCCCACCTCGCTGCACGGGATCACCGAGGCCACCGCCGCCGACGACGTGATCTTCGGCGCCGACGGGCGCGGCGGGTTCGTGGTGCCGGAGTTCAGCCGCAACCTCGACGGCATCGCCGCGTTCGTCCGCCTGCTCGGCCTGGTCGCCCGCACCCGGCTGTCGCTGAGCCAGATCGACGCCCGCATCCCCAAGGCACACCTGCTCAAGCGCTCCATGCCCACCCCGTGGGTGGCGAAGGGCAGCGTGATGCGCACGGTGGTGGAGGCGGCCGGCGACCGGCTCGTGGACACCACCGACGGGGTGCGGGTCGTCGAGCCCGACGGCGGCTGGGTACTGGTGCTGCCCGACCCGGCGGAGGCGGTCACCCACCTGTGGGCCGAGGGCGCCGACGCCGACGCCGCACAGGACGCTGCTCGACGAGTGGGCGGGCGATCGCCGAGCAGGCCGGTGCCTGAGCCCACGGGAGCACGGCGGTCCCCACCGGCCGGCAGTTTGAGTGACCGAGGCACGGGTCTGCTGCCGTCATGAGACAATCGCACCTTGCCCGATCGCGGATGCGCCGGGGAAATCCTGAGGGGCGGGCGCCGCGGCCAGTCTCGACGCTCGGGAGGCTGCCGCCCATGTGGCCGGACGCGGACGGGCCGGGCAGCGCCGCTGGCGGGGCCGCCGGCGCGGCCGGAAACGCGTGGCGCATGGACCAAGCACCGGTGTCGCAGGTAGCGTGGGCGCACGTACCAGAACTGACGCCACGAGCCGCGCCGGCGGAGGTGGTACCCGCGCCTGAGCCCATGGCCCGCGGAGGAGAGGCTGGACCAAGTGATGCCGAGCGTCTACTGCGCCCGCTGCGGGCGGGCGAGCCCGGAAGGGGCCCGCTTCTGCTCGCACTGCGGCGCGCCGCTCGCGCGCGGCGGGGGAGAGCGGCCGGGGGAGAGCACCTCGACGATCTCGCTGGCCGGCACGGACCTGGCCGAGGCTGAGTACGAGGAGCCGCTGGCCGAATCGGCCGCGACGGAGGCCCTGCCGGCCGGCACCGCGCTGCTTCTGGTGAAGCGCGGCCCGAACGCGGGCAGCAGGTTCCTGCTGGACAGCGACCTCACCACGGTGGGCCGCCACCCGGGCAGCGACATCTTCCTCGACGACGTCACGGTGTCCCGGCGGCACGCCGAGTTCTACCGGCACGGGGCCGGGTTCATCGTGCGCGACGTGGGCAGCCTGAACGGCACCTACGTGAACCGCGAGCGGATCGAGGAGACCGCCCTGAACGACGGGGACGAGGTCCAGGTGGGCAAGTTCCGGCTGACCTTCCTCGGGGCCCGCCGCTCGCAGGCAGACCGTGGCGGGGGCGCACAGGTCGGGGCATGAGTGCTGAGCCAGCCCGGGCATACTTCGGCATCGGCGAGGTGCTAGCCCAGCTCCGCGCCGAGTTCCCGGACATCAGCGTCTCCAAGATCCGTTTCCTGGAGGCGGAAGGGCTGATCCAGCCTGCGCGCTCGCCTTCGGGATACCGCAGGTTCGGCGCGGCGGACGTGGACCGGCTCAGGTACATCCTCACCGCCCAGCGCGACCGGTACCTGCCGCTGCGGGTGATCAAGGACCAGCTCGACGCCGACCAGCCCGCGGGCGGCCCGCTGACCAGGCGCGAACTGCTCGACGCGGCGGGCATCGACGAGCGGTCGCTGGCCGAGCTCGAGGAGTTCGGCCTGGTGCTGCGGTCCGGCCGGCAGTACGCGCCGGAGGCGGTCGAGGCGGTCCGGGCGATCATGGCGCTCGGCCGGTACGGCGTCCAGGCCAGGCACCTGCGGGTGCTGCGCGCGTCCGTGGAACGGGAGACCGCGCTGATCGAGCAGGTCGTGGCTCCTGTCCTGCGGCAGCGCAGTCCCGGGGCCAGGGACCGGGCCGCCTCATCCGCCCGTGACATCGCCGCGCTCGTGCTGACCGTGCACGCGGCACTCATCGAAATGACGCTCGCTGACGCCGGTTTCGCCGGGCGGGAACCGGGAGGTGGCGACCGCTGACCACAGGGGCGCGGGCGTGCCCGCTGCCCGGGCGGGTGTACTTTGACAGGGGAATCCCTTCAGCAAGCTCAGGTCGTGACAGTGCCTGACGATGAGGCGAGGACGGAGCCGCCGTGAGGAAGATGGAGGTCGTTGGCGTCCGGGTCGAGATGCCCACGAACCAGCCCATCGTCCTGCTCAAGGAGATCGAGGGGGACAGGTACCTGCCGATCTGGATCGGCCCGGTGGAGGCTACCGCCATCGCGTTCGCCCAGCAGGGCATGGTTCCCGCCCGGCCGCTCACCCATGACCTCTTCCGCGATGTGCTGGAAGCGCTGGGGGTACAGCTCACCACGGTGAACATCACCGCCCTGCGGGACGGGATCTTCTTCGCGGACCTCATCTTCTCCAACGGCAAGGAAGTCAGCGCCCGGCCGTCGGACTCGATCGCGCTCGCGCTGCGGACCGGCGCCTCGATCTTCGCCGCCGAGGAAATCCTGGATGAGGCCGGGGTCGCGATCCCGGACGAGCAGGAAGACGAGGTCGAGAAGTTCCGCGAGTTCCTGGACACCATCAGTCCGGAAGACTTCGGCCGAGCTACCTGATTCGGCCGGCAAGAGGGGGCCGCGACGCGCCGTCCATGGTCGTTGACGAGCACACTCTGTACGCCTAGCGTGCAAATCGGGTACCCAGGGTGGACAGTTCCCGGGTCGGAGGCAGGTGTGGCGGTAACCAGCAGTAACGACGGCGAATCGCGCGCACGCGGCGCCGCGATGCAGCACGCCGGGGAACAGGGCCTGCTGTTCGGTGACGAAGCCCTTACCGTGCATTCCGACGACGTCGGCTACCGGGGCCCCACGGCCTGTGCCGCCGCCGGGATCACCTACCGCCAGCTGGACTACTGGGCCAGGACCGAACTGGTGGAGCCGAGCGTCCGCGCGGCCCATGGATCCGGGTCGCAGCGCCTCTACAGCTTCCGCGACATCTGTGTGCTCAAGGTGGTCAAGCGGCTGCTCGACACCGGCATCTCGCTGCAGCAGATCCGTGCCGCCGTGACCCAGCTGCGGGACCGCGGCACCGAGGACCTCGCCAGGCTCACCCTGATGAGCGACGGGGTCACCGTGTACGAGTGCACCTCCACCGACGAGGTGGTGGACCTGCTGGCCGGCGGCCAGGGAGTCTTCGGCATCGCGCTCGGGCGGATCTGGCAGGAAGTCGACGGCACGCTGGCCGAGCTTCCCGCCGAACGGGCCGAGAAGGCCGCCGGTGCCGATGACCCGGCAGGCGGCAGCGCCGGCGACGAGCTGTCCCTGCGCCGCGCCATGCGCACCAGCGGCTAGAACCCCCGGGTAAGGGCCAGCGCCGCTTGCGGCTAGGCTCTCGGCGCATGGCCTCCTCCTCACCTGGGATGAACTTCACCGCGTTCCGGAGCCTGTCGCGGGCCCTGATGCGGGGATTCGTCAGGGACCGGACGGCCCTGGCCTTCTCGCTCCTGCTGCCCGTGCTCTTCCTGGCGCTGCTCGGCTCGCTCTACCGGAGCAGCGGCACGCCCAAGCTGAGCGTGGTCGAGATCGGGAACGTCGGCCTGCTCAGCCAGACCGCGAGCCAGCCCGGCCTGTCCGGGGTGTTCACCGTCACCCACTCCGGCAACAAGAAGGCGGCGGTCCGTGAGGTGCGCCGGGGCAGTGCCGACGTGGCGGTCCAGCAGCTGGGCAAGCAGCTGATCGTGCACTACTCGATCGCCGACCCCACCATGGCGGGCATCGTCCAGAGCATCTTCTCCTCGATCGTGTCGCAGGCGGACCAGGCGCAGGCCCGCCCGGGCGGCAGCTACCAGCTGCTCACCAAGCAGGTCGAGAGCACGACGCTCAAGCCGATCCAGTTCCTCGCCCCGGGCCTGCTGGGCTGGGCCATCGCCTCGGGCGCCACCTTCGGCGCGGCCATCACACTGGTGAACTGGCGGCACAACAAGCTGCTGCGGCGGCTCCGGCTGGCACCGGTGAGCACCGGCTCGGTGGTGCTGGCCCGGGTCGGGGTCAGCCTGCTGGTGGCGCTGGTCCAGATGGCCCTGTTCCTGCTGATCGCCACCACGCCCTACTTCGGCCTCAAGCTCACCTCGGCCTGGTGGATGGCCATCCCCGTGCTGCTCTGCGGGACCCTCGCCTTCATGTCCATCGGCCTGCTGATCGGCTCGTTCGCCAAGACCCAGCAGGCGGCCACCGCGATCGCGAACCTGGTCATCCTGCCGATGGCGTTCCTCGGCGGGGCGTTCATCCCGCTCGACTTCGCGCCGAACTGGCTGCGGGACGCCTCCTACGTCGATGCCGCTGCGCTACCTGGTCACCGGGATGCAGGACGTCATGGCCCGCGGCGAGGGTCCCGGCGAAGCACTGCCGGCGATCGGCATCCTGCTCGGCCTGACCGTGGTCCTGACTTTCATCGCCGTCCGTGTCTTCCGCTGGGACGAGATCTGAGCCTGATCAGAGTAGGATCGCACGTGCTGGCGACACCGTCCGGGAGAGACCACGGGCCAGGCCCGGGGCGCCGAAGGGGCAACCTCCCCGGAACCTCTCAGGCATCAGGGACCGGACGGGACAGGCGTCTCTGAAGTCGCGCGGCGAGCGTGGCGACAGAGGGGGAGACCGCTATCGGTGGCTCCCACCCCTGGAGGCTGGCAATGGACTTCGCGTCACGGCATATCGGGCCATCTGCCGCCGAGCAGGAGCACATGCTCGGCACGCTCGGCTACGCCTCGCTCGATGAGCTGACCTCCGCCGCCCTGCCCCCGGGCCTGGCGGGCGACCCGCACCCTGGCCGGCCTGCCGCGCGCGGTGACGGAGGCGGAGGCGCTGCACCGGCTCCGCGACCTGGCGGCGCAGAACCAGGTGCTGACCTCCATGATCGGCCTCGGCTACTACGGCACCGTGACCCCGGCCGTCATCCGCCGCAACGTGCTGGAGAACCCCGGCTGGTACACGTCCTACACGCCGTACCAGCCGGAGATCTCCCAGGGGCGGCTGGAGGCGCTGCTGAACTTCCAGACCATGGTCGAGGACCTGACCGGCCTGGCGGTGGCCGGCGCCTCGCTGCTCGACGAGGCCACCGCGGCGGCGGAGGCGATGACGCTCGCGCGCCGGGCCGCCCGCACGGGCAGCATCTTCCTGGCCGACGCCCGGTGCCTGCCGCAGACGCTCGCGGTGCTGGCCACCCGGGCCGTGCCGCTGGGCATCGACCTGGTGGTCGCCGAGGTGACCGAGCGGGAGCTGGCGGCCCAGCCCGCCGGGGAACTGTTCGGCGTGCTGATGCCCTACCCGGACGCCACCGGGGAGATCCGCGACCTGCGCCCGGTGATCGCCGCCGCCAGGGAGCGGGGCGCGCTCACCGCGGTCACGGCCGACCTGCTGGCCCTCACCCTGCTCGATGCCCCCGGGCGAGCTGGGCGCCGACATCGCGGTGGGCAGCACCCAGCGGTTCGGCGTGCCGATGGGCTACGGCGGCCCGCACGCCGCCTACATCGCGGTCCGCGACGGCCTGGCGCGCCAGTTGCCGGGACGGCTGGTCGGGGTGTCGCTGGACGCCGCCGGGCAGCCCGCCTACCGGCTCGCGCTGCAGGCCAGGGAGCAGCACATCCGCCGGGAGAAGGCGACGAGCAACATCTGCACCGCGCAGGTGCTGCTCGCGGTCATCGCCGGGATGTACGGGGTCTACCACGGGCCGGACGGGCTGGCCGCCATCGCCGGCGCCGTGCACCGCAAGGCCGCCGCGCTGGCCGCCTCGCTCCGCGCCGCGGGCTGCACGGTCGCGCATGACGCGTTCTTCGACACGGTCGCGGTGAGCGGCATCCCCGGCGGCGCCGGCGGCGGGCGCTGGCCCGGGCCCGCGACCTGGGCTACAACCTGTACCTGGCCGGGCCGGACACCGTGCAGGCCGCCTGCGACGAGACGACCACCGAGCGGGCACCTCCGCGACGTGGTGGCCGCGCTGTCCGGCACCGATCCCGTCGGCGTGAGCCTCGCGGAGGCCGCGCGAGCGTGCTCCCGGCCGCGCTGCGGCGCACCACGGCCTTCCTCGGCCACCCGGTGTTCCACGAGCACCGCAGCGAGACCGTCGCTGCTGCGGTACCTGCGGCGGCTGGCCGACTTCGACCTGGCACTGGACCGGTCGATGATCCCGCTGGGCTCCTGCACGATGAAGCTGAACGCGGCGGCGGAGATGGAGCCCATCACCTGGCCGCAGTTCGCGGACCTGCACCCGTTCGCCCCGGCGGACCAGGCCCGGGGCTACGCCAGGCTGATCTCCGACCTCGGCTCCTGGCTGGCCGAGATCACCGGGTACGCGGCGGTGTCGCTGCAGCCGAACGCGGGCTCCCAGGGCGAGCTGGCCGGGCTGCTCGCCATCCGCGCCTACCACGCCGCCCGCGGCGAGCGGGAGACGGGACGTCTGCCTGATCCCGGAGTCCGCGCACGGCACCAACGCGGCCAGCGCGGTGCTGGCAGGGCTGCGCGTCGTGGTGGTCAGGTGCGGCGACGGACGGGGCCATCGACCTCGCGCGACCTGCACGGCAAGCTGGCCGCGCAGGCCGGCCGGGTGGCGGCGATCATGCTGACCTACCCGTCCACCAACGGCGTGTTCGAGGAGACCGTGACCGAGGTCTGCGCCGCGGTGCACGACGCCGGCGGCCAGGTCTACGTGGACGGCGCCAACCTGAACGCGCTGGTGGGCCTGGCCAGGCCGGGCCGGTTCGGCGCCGACGTCTCGCACCTGAACCTGCACAAGACGTTCTGCATCCCGCACGGCGGCGGCGGCCCGGGGGTGGGCCCGGTCGCGGTCGGCGCCCACCTTGCCCCGTTCCTGCCCGGCAGCGCCGTCCCCCGGCGCCGAGCCCCGCGGCCGACGGCGGAGTCGGGCCGGTCGCCGCGGCGCCGTACGGGTCGCGCGGGGATCCTGCCGATCTCCTGGGCCTACATCGCCATGATGGGCGGCGACGGGCTGCGCCGGGCCAGCCAGGTGGCGATCCTGGCCGCCAACTACATCGCCCGGCGGCTGGACGGGCACTTCCCGGTGCTGTACACCGGCCGCAACGGCCTGGTGGCGCACGAGTGCATCATCGATCTGCGCCCGCTCACCAAGCAGACCGGGGTCACCGTGGACGATGTCGCCAAGCGGCTCATCGACTACGGGTTCCACGCGCCCACCATGTCCTTCCCGGTGGCCGGGACGCTCATGATCGAGCCGACCGAGAGCGAGGACCTGGCCGAGATCGACCGCTTCTGCGCGGCGATGATCGCGATCGGCCACGAGATCGCCCGGGTCGCCGCCGGCGACTACGACCGCGAGGACAACCCGCTGGCCAACGCGCCGCACACCGCGCCGATGCTGCTCGCCGCCGACTGGAAGCACCCGTACTCGCGGGAGGAGGCCGCCTACCCGCTGGCCGGTGACCACCGGGGCAAGTACTGGCCCCCGGTGCGCCGCATCGACCAGGCCTACGGCGACCGGAACCTGATGTGCTCCTGCCCGCCCGTGGAAGCCTTCCAGGACTCAGCTTCCGGGTGACGCCTGAGGGCGCCGGGCGCGCATAGAGTTGCTGCCGTGGCTGATCCGCACGGCTACCGGCCGGCCCCGGGCTCGATCCCGGAGTCGCCCGGCGTGTACCGGTTCCGTGACAAGCATGGCCGGGTCATCTACGTGGGCAAGGCCAAGAACCTGCGGTCCCGGCTGAACTCCTACTTCGCCGACTTCGCCAGCCTGCACCCGCGCACCCAGGCGATGCTGTCCACCGCGGCCGGCGTGGACTGGACCGTGGTCGGCACCGAGGTGGAGTCCCTGCAGCTGGAGTACTCCTGGATCAAGGAGTTCAGCCCCCGGTTCAACATCCGGTACCGGGACGACAAGAGCTACCCCTACCTGGCCGTCACGCTGGACGAGAAGTTCCCGCGGGTGATGGTGACGCGGGGCGCCAAGCGGCGCGGCACCCGCTACTTCGGGCCGTACTCGCACGCGTGGGCGATCCGGGAGACCGTGGACACGCTGCTGCGGGTGTTCCCCGTCCGGACCTGCTCGGCGGGAGTGTTCAAGCGGGCCGGCCAGATCGGGCGGCCGTGCCTGCTCGGCTACATCGGCAAGTGCTCGGCGCCGTGCGTGGGGCGGGTCAGCGAGGCGGAGCACCACAACCTCGCCGAGGAGTTCTGCGACTTCATGGCCGGGCAGACGGCCCGGTTCACCAAGCGGCTCGAAGCGCAGATGCGCGAGGCGGCGCAGGCCGAGGAGTACGAGCGGGCCGCGCGGCTGCGGGACGACATCCAGGCGCTGGCCAGAGCGCTGGAACGGCAGGCCGTGGTGCTCGGCGACGGCACCGACTGCGACGTGATCGCGCTGGCCGAGGACCAGCTCGAAGCCGCCGTCCAGGTGTTCTACGTCCGCGGCGGCCGGGTCCGCGGCCAGCGCGGCTGGGTGGTGGACAAGGTCGAGGACGTCACCGCGGGCGAACTGGTGGAGCAGTTCCTCGGCCAGGTCTACGGCGAGAACGCCATCGCGGCGAACGCGGCGGGCAGCGGGCGGCACGGCGCGGCCGGCCAGCGGCCGGCCGGGGGCAGCATCCCCCGCGAGGTGCTGGTCCCGGTCCTGCCGCCGGCCGCCACGGCGGTCGAGGAGTGGCTGTGCCGGGGGCGCGGGAGCCGGGTGAGCCTGCGGGTGCCGCAGCGCGGGGACAAGAAGGCGCTGCTGGAGACCGTGGCGCGCAACGCGGCGGAGTCGCTGGCCCAGCACAAGATGCGCCGGGCCAGCGACCTCACCACCCGCAGCCGTGCCCTGCACGAGATTCAGGAGGCGCTCGGGCTGGAGCAGGCGCCGCTGCGGATCGAGTGCTACGACGTGTCCAACCTGCAGGGCACCAACGTCGTCGCGTCCGCCGTGGTGTTCGAGGACGGGCTGGCCCGCAAGAGTGAGTACCGCCGGTTCAGCATCAGGGGCACCGGCGGCGAGGGCGACGTCGCCTCGATCCACGAGGTCATCACCCGGCGGTTCCGGCGGTACCTGGAAGAACGCGAGGCCACCGGCGAACTGGACACGCTGGGCGACCCGGCCGGGCAGTTCGCCGCCCGCGACCCGGCCGGCGGCGACCCGGCGGCGGGACGGCCCGGGCCGCTGGACGAGGACGAGCCGGCCGCGCAAGTTCGCCTACCCGCCGAACCTGGTGGTCATCGACGGCGGGCCGGCCCAGGTCGGCGCCGCCGTCCGGGCACTGGACGAACTGGGCATCGACGACATCGCGGTCTGCGGGCTGGCCAAGCGGCTGGAGGAGGTGTGGCTGCCCGGCGAGGACGCCCCGGTCATCCTGCCGCGCAGCAGCGAGGGCCTGTACCTGCTGCAGCGGGTGCGGGACGAGGCACACCGGTTCGCCATCACCTACCACCGGGCAAAGCGGTCAAAGGCGATGGCGATGAGCGAGCTTGACGCGGTACCAGGACTCGGCCCGGCGCGGCGGGCTACGCTGCTACGGCACTTCGGCTCGGTGCGCAAGATCGCCGGCGCGACCGAGGAGGAGATCGCGGAGGTGCCCGGGATTGGCCCTCGCCTGGCCAGTGCGGTGCTGACGGCACTGTCACCGGGGCGTGGAAATGGTGAAACCGGCGGCAGGGGGGCGCCGTGAGACGCATGCATTGGCCGGGGCGGGGCCGGGTGAGCGGACAGAACAGCGAAACCAGCGACAGGGGGGCGTCGTGAAACACGCGCATTGGCCAGGGCGGGCCGGGTGAGCGGGCGGGACGAGGCAGCGATGGTGAGCCCGCCAGCCGATATCGTGATCATCACCGGGATGTCGGGCGCCGGGCAGGAGCACGACCGCCAAGTCCCTGGAGGACCTGGACTGGTTCGTCATCGACAACCTTCCGCCGGGCCTGCTGCCCACCATGATCGACCTGGCGATGCGGGCCAACGGGACCCTGCCGCGGATCGCCGCGGTCATGGACCTGCGCAGCAGCCGGGCGTTCTCCACCGACCTGCAGTCCAGCATCCGCGAGCTCGGCTCCCGCGGCATCCGGCCGCGCGTGGTGTTCCTCGAGGCGAGCGACGAGACGCTGGTGCGGCGTTTCGAGAGCGTGCGCCGCCCGCACCCACTGCAGGAGGACGGCCGGGTGGTGGACGGGATCGCCGCCGAACGGGAGCGGCTGAGCGGGCTCCGCGAGGAGGCGGACCTGGTACTCGACACCTCCGCGCTCAACGTCCACGAACTGCGCGCCCGGATGCGCGATTTCTTCGGCACGCCGCGCGGCCAGCGCGCTGCGGGTGAGCGTCGTCTCGTTCGGCTACAAGTACGGGCTGCCGGTGGACGCCGACCTGGTCGCCGACTGCCGGTTCCTGCCCAACCCGCGCTGGGTCGAGTCACTCGCCCCGCTCACCGGGCAGGACGAGCGGGTCCGCGACTACGTGCTCAGGCAGCCCGGTGCCGAGGAGTTCCTGAAGGCCTACACCGAGACGCTGCGGATCACCTTCGACGGGTACGCGCCGGCAGGGGAAGCAGTACGTGACGCTGGCGATCGGCTGCACCGGCGGCAAGCACCGCAGCGTGGCCATGGCCGAGCAGATCGGCATCCGCCTGGAGGAGGCCGGCCTGGGAATCCAGGTGGTGCACCGGGATCTGGGGCGTGAATGACGGCCGGCGAACTCGTTCCGGTCGTGCCCGCCGTCCGGCCCCTCAACCCGAAGGTCGTGGCCCTCGGCGGCGGCCACGGCCTGTTCGCCTCGCTGTCCGCGCTGCGCCGGGTCACCCGGCAGCTGACCGCGATCGTGACGGTCGCCGACGACGGCGGCTCGTCCGGGCGTACTCCGCCGCGACTTCGGCGTGCTGCCGCCGGGGGACCTGCGGATGGCACTGGCCGCGCTGTGCGGCGACGATGCCTGGGGCACCACCTGGAGCAAGGTGGTGCAGCACCGGTTCGCGGGGCGCGGCGGCCTGGGCGGCCACGCGGTCGGCAACGTGCTGATCGTCGCGCTGTGGGAACTGCTCGGCGACACCGTGCAGGGCCTGGACTGGGTCGGCAGGCTGCTCGGCGCGCATGGGCGGGTGCTCCCGATGGCTTCGGTGCCGCTGGACCTGGTCGCCGAGGTGGAGGGCGCCGACCCGGCGCGGCCGGGCGAGATCACCCTGGTCCGCGGGCAGGTCGCGTGCGCGTCGACCACCGGCCGGGTCCGCTCGGTTTCGCTGATCCCCGCGGACCCGCCCGCCTGCCCGCAGGCCATCGCCGCGGTCACGCACCGCCGACTGGGTCGTGTTCGGCCCGGGCTCCTGGTTCACCAGCATCCTGCCCCACCTGCTGGTGCCCGAACTGGCCGAGGCGCTCATCAGCACCCCGGCCCGCCGCGTGGTCGCGCTCAACCTGGTGGCGCAGGCGGGGGAGACCGACGGGTTCTCACCGCACACCCACCTGGAGGTGCTCGCCGAGCACGCACCCGGGCTGAGCGTGGACGTGGTGCTCGCCGACCGCCGGGCGGCCGGGGGGTACGCGGCCGAACTGGAGAAGGCCGCCGGCCTGCTTGGTGGCAGGCTGGTGATGACCGACCTGGCGACGCGTGACGGGTCGCCGCATCATGATCCGCGGCGGCTGGCCGGGGCGTTCGCGCAAATCTTCGAGGGGGAGTGACGCAATGGCCATGACCGGCCTGGTCAAGGATGAACTGAGCCGCGTTGAGGTCCTGAAGCCGTGCTGCCGCAAGGCCGAGGTGTCCACCCTGCTGCGCTTCGCCGGCGGTCTGCACCTCGCCGGCGGCCGCATCGTCGTCGAGGCCGAGCTCGACACCGGTGCCGCCGCCCGGCGGCTGCGCAAGGACATCGCCGAGGTGTTCGGCCACGCCAGCGACCTGATCGTGGTCGCGCCCGGCGGCCTGCGCAAGGGGAACAGGTACGTGGTGCGGGTGCGCAAGGACGGCGACAGCCTGGCCCGGCAGACCGGCCTGGTGGACAACCACGGGCGGCCGGTCCGCGGCCTGCCCCGGCACGTGGTGTCCGGCCCGGCCTGCGACTGCGAGGCGGCCTGGCGCGGGGCGTTCCTGGCACACGGCAGCCTCACCGGCCCGGGCCGGTCGATGGCCCTTGAGGTGACCTGTCCCGGTCCCGAGGCCGCGCTGGCCCTGGCCGGCGCGGCCCGCCGGCTGAAGATCCACGCGAAGGCCCGCGAGGTACGTGGCGTGGACCGGGTCGTGGTCAGGGACGGGGACGCGATCAGCGCGCTGCTGACCCGGCTGGGCGCGCACGACAGCATGCTCGCCTGGGAGGAGCGCCGGATGCGGCGTGAGGTCCGGGCGGCGGCGAACCGGCTGGCCAACTTCGACGACGCCAACCTGCGCCGCAGCGCCCGGGCTGCGGTCGCGGCCGGGGCCAGGGTGGAACGTGCGCTGGAGATCCTCGGCAGCGAGGCGCCCGAGCACCTGACCGTGGCCGGGCTGCTGCGCATCGAGCACCGCCAGGCCAGCCTGGAGGAACTCGGCCAGCTCGCCGACCCGCAGCTCACCAAGGACGCCATCGCCGGCCGCATCCGCCGCCTGCTCGCCATGGCCGACAAGCGCGCCCGTGACCTGGGCATCCCGGGCACCGAGGCGCAGCTCCCCCCGGACATGCTGCGATAGGGCGTCTAGGACGGCGCAGGCTAGTTCTCACCCCACCACCCCGCCCAAGCCGTTCGATAGGCTCGCAGTGCCGCCCCAGTCCGCACCCGCAACCGAGGAGAAGAACGCCGTGACCATCCGCGTGGGCATCAACGGGTTCGGCCGGATCGGCCGGAACTTCTGGCGCGCCGTCCATGCCGCACAGGAAAGCGGGCAGGGCGGCGGCATCGAAATCGTCGCTGCCAACGACCTGACCGACCCGGCCACCAACGCGTACCTGCTGAAGTACGACACGGTGCTCGGCAAGCTGGACGTGGACGTGACCGCCGACGGCAACGTCATCCGGGCCGGCGACCAGGAGATCCGGATCACCGCCGAGCGGGATCCGGCCGCGCTGCCCTGGGGCGAGCTGGGCGTCGACGTGGTCATCGAGTCCACCGGCCGGTTCACCTCGCGGGACGCCGCGGCGGCGCACCTGACCGCGGGCGCCCGGAAGGTGATCATCTCCGCCCCGGCCAAGGGCGAGGACATCACGATCGTGATGGGCGTCAACGACGACAAGTACGACCCCGGGCAGCATCACGTCATCTCGAACGCCTCCTGCACGACCAACTGCGTCGCGCCGATGGCCAAGGTGCTCGCCGACAGCTTCGGCATCGTCAAGGCCCTGATGACGACCATCCACGCCTACACCTCCGACCAGGTACTGCAGGACTTCCAGCACAAGGACCTGCGCCGGGCGCGGGCCGCCGCGCAGAACGTCATCCCGACCACTACCGGTGCCGCGAAGGCCACCGCCCTGGTGCTGCCCGAGCTCAAGGGCAAGATGGACGGCATCTCGATGCGGGTACCGGTGATCGACGGGTCGGTCACCGACCTGGTGGCCCAGCTGGATCGCGAGGTCACCGTGGCCGAGGTCAACGCGGCGTTCCAGGCCGCCGCCGACGGGCCGCTCAAGAACTACCTGTGCTACTCCACCGACCCGATCGTGTCGTCCGACATCGTGGGCACGCCCTGGTCGTGCACGTTCGACGCGCCGCTCACCATGGCCAACGGCGACCAGGTCAAGATCATCGGCTGGTACGACAACGAGTTCGGCTACTCCAGCCGGCTGGCCGACCTCGCCGTCCTGGTCGGCTCGGGCCTGGGATGAGGCGCTGACCGCCGTCGCCGCGCCGGCTTTTCGCTGCGTTACGGATCCTCGTGGCTGATGAAGCGCGCTGAGGATCTCGACGTTACGGGCCAGACCGTCCTGGTCCGCGCCGACCTGAACGTGCCCCTGGACGGCGCTGGCCATCACCGACGACGGGCGGATCCGGGCCAGCCTGCCGACGATCAGGGACCTGCTCGCCCGCGAAGCGGCCGTCATCGTCTGCGCGCACCTCGGCCGGCCGACGGGCGACGACTACGCCGCACGCGCGGCGGGCGGGCCCTCGCTGCGGCCGGTGGCTGACCGGCTCGCGGAACTGCTCGGCCAGCCGGTGACGCTGGCCGCGGACGTGGCCGGCGAGTCGGCCAGCGTCATCGCGGCCACCATGGCCCCCGGTGAGGTCGCGCTGCTGGAAAACGTGCGCTTCGAGCCCGCGGAGACGAGCAAGGACGACGAGGTGCGCGGTGAACTCGCGGGCCGCCTCGCCGCGCTCGCCGACCTGTACGTGGGGGACGGGTTCGGTGCCATGCACCGCAAGCACGCCAGCGTCTACGACACGCCGCTGCTGCTCCCGCACGCCGCCGGGCAGCTGGTCCTGGCCGAGGTCGCGGTGCTGCGGCAGCTCACCAGCGGCCCGGCCCGCCCGTATGTGGTCGTGCTCGGCGGCGCCAAGGTCTCCGACAAGCTGGCCGTCATCGGGAACCTGGTCGGGAAGGCCGACCGGCTGCTCATCGCGGGCGGGATGGCGTACACGTTCCTGGCCGCCCAGGGGCACCAGATCGGGGACTCGATCCTCCAGGCCGAGCAGATCCCGCAGGTCACGGCCGCGCTCGCGGACGCCGACAAGGCCGGCGCCGAGGTGGTGCTGCCCGTGGACCATGTGGTGGCGGACCGGTTCGCCGCGGACGCCGAGCCCGAGATCGTGCCTGGCCCGGACATCCCGGACGGCAAGATGGGGCTCGATATCGGGCCCGCCACCCGTGAACTGTTCGCACGCAAGCTGGCCGATGCGAAGACCGTGTTCTGGAACGGGCCGCCGGGGGTGTTCGAGTTTCCCGCGTTCGCCGCCGGCACGCTCGCCGTCGCCGAGGCGATCAGCCACGTGACCGGGCTGACCGTGGTGGGCGGCGGTGACTCCGCGGCGGCCGTTCGGCATCTCAAACTGCCAGCCGGTGCGTTCACGCATATCTCGACCGGAGGCGGCGCGAGCCTGGAATACCTGGAGGGCCGCGACCTGCCGGGGCTGGCGGCGCTGGAGGCAGGCACATGAGCGGGAGCAGCGCGCGGATGCCGCTGATCGCCGGCAACTGGAAGATGCACAACAACCACCTGGAGGCGCTGGCCCTGGTGCAGAAGCTGGCGTTCACGCTGAACGCCAAGGACTACGCGGCGGCCGAGGTGGCCGTGCTGCCCCCGTTCACCGCGCTGCGCAGCGTGCAGACCCTGGTGATGGGGGACAAGCTGGACATCCGCTACGGCGCGCAGGACATCTCCCCGCACGACGACGGCGCCTACACCGGCGACGTGTCCGGGTCCATGCTGGCCAAGCTGGGCTGCCGCTACGTGCTCGCCGGGCACTCGGAGCGGCGCCAGTACCACGGCGAGGACGACGCCCTGGTCAACGCGAAGGTCAGGGCCGCGCTGAAGTGGGGCCTGGTGCCCATTGTGTGTGTCGGGGAGACCCTGGAGGTGCGCCAGGCCGGGGACCATCTGGGGCACATCACGGCACAACTGGACGGTGCGCTGGCCAAGGTGCCCGCGGAGAAGGCGGCCGGGCTGGTGATCGCCTACGAGCCGGTCTGGGCGATCGGCACCGGCGAGGTCGCCAGCCCGCAGGACGCGCAGGAGGCCGCGGCGGCCATCCGGGACCGGGTTTCCGCGGTTCACGGCGCCGATGCAGCCGCGAATGTGCGTATCCTGTATGGCGGGTCGGTTAAGGCCGACAACATCGCAGTGATGATGGCTCAACCAGCCATCGATGGTGCCCTGGTCGGTGGGGCCAGCCTCGATGCCGGTGCATTCGTGAGAATCTGCCGGTACCGGGAGCTGGCAGTAGGTGCCTGAACACGGTACCCGGAAGGACGAGATCGGCAGTGGTCATCGCAATTTCGGCGGTCCTGATCATCACGAGCCTGCTGATGGTCCTGCTCGTGCTGCTGCACAAGGGCAAGGGCGGCGGCCTGTCGGACCTGTTTGGCGGCGGGGTCTCCTCCTCGCTCGGCTCGTCCTCAGTGGTGGAACGGAACCTGGACCGGCTCACGATCGTCACCGGAGTGGTCTGGTTCCTCTGCATCGTGGCCCTGAATTTCTTGCTCAATCACTAAGGGTCGGGGCCCAGTCGGGGCCGGATGAGCAGATTAAGCAAGGGGTGGTCAGTGGGTAGTGGCAATGCCATCCGGGGAAGCCGCGTAGGCGCGGGCCCCATGGGCGAGGCGGAACGCGGCGAGGCGGCACCGCGGATACGCGTGTCGTTCTGGTGCGCGAACAACCATGAGACACGGCCGAGCTTCGCGACGGATGCGGCGGTCCCGGAAACCTGGGACTGCCCCCGGTGCGGCTTCCCGGCAGGCCGGGACGAGGGCAACCCTCCTGGCCCGCCGCGCAGCGAGCCCTACAAGACGCACCTGGCCTATGTGAAGGAGCGGCGCAGCGACACCGATGGCGCCGCCATCCTGGCCGAGGCCCTGGGCCGCATCAGGCGTTAACGAGATCAAGGGGCCCCCGTGACATTGCGGGGCCCCTTGATCCGTACTCTCGCTGGTCAGTGAGCGAAGCCCTGGCGCTTGCCCTCGGGGACCAGCGGCGCGCAGTCGTTCGGGTGCGCGGCCAGCGCGCGCCAGTGGTGGTTCAGGTCGGACAGGAACAGATCGGCCAGGTCCGGCGGGAACCCGTTGCGGATCACCACCCGGAGCACCGCCGTGTCGGTGAGGTCCGCGGGGAAGGTGTAGGCGGGCACCAGCCAGCCCCGGGCGCGCAGCCGCTCGGACAGGTCGAACACCGAGTAGGTGGCCTGCGGATCCGCGATCTTGAACGCGAACACGGGCAGCTCACGGCCCTCGCTGATCAGCTCGAACGGGCCCATCTTGGCGATGCGCCCGGACATGTGCAGGGCGACGTCCTGGCACGCCTGCTGCACCCGCTGGTACCCGGAGAAGCCGAGCCGCAGGAAGTTGTAGTACTGCGCGGCGACCTGCGCGCCGGGCCTGGAGAAGTTCAGCGCGAACGTCGGCATCTGGCCGCCGAGGTAGTTGACGTTGAACACCAGGTCGCTGGGCAGGGCTTCGGCCTCGCGCCACACCACCCAGCCGACGCCCGGGTACACCAGGCCGTACTTGTGCCCGGAAGAGTTGATCGAGGCCACCCGGGGCACCCGGAAGTCCCATTCCAGGCCGGGCTGGAGGAACGGCGCGACGAACCCGCCGGACGCGCCGTCCACATGGATCGGCACGTCCGGGCCGCCGCCGGCGGCCAGGCGGTCCAGTTCCGCGTTGATCTCGCTCACCGGCTCGTAGCTGCCGTCCATGGTGGAGCCGAGCACCGCCACCACGCCGATGGTGTTCTCGTCGCACTGCGCCGCCGCCTCCGGGCCGGTCAGGTGGTAGCGGCCTGGCGCCATCGGCACCATCTTCGGCTCCACCTGCCAGTAGCGGCAGAACTTGTCCCAGCACACCTGCACGTTCGTGCCCATCACCAGGTTGGGCCGGTCGGCCGGCGCGTTCGCGGTGCGGCGCCGCTCGCGCCAGCGCCACAGCAGCGCCATGCCCGCCAGCATGCAGGCCTCGCTGGAACCAGTTGTCGAACACCCGGTCGCGTTCACGCACTCCGGGGCGTGCCAAAGGTCGGCGAGGATGTTGACGCAGCGCGACTCCAGTTCCGCGGTCTGCGGGTACTCATCCTTGTCGATCATGTTCTTTTCGAGGCACTCGCTCATGAGCTGCCGTGCCTGGGGTTCCATCCAGGTGGTGACGAACGTGGCGAGGTTCAGCCGCGCGTTCCCGTCCAGCAGCAACTCGTCCCTGATCGCCTGCAGCGCGGTGTCGGGCAGCATCTGGTGCCTGGGCAGCGAGTGCCGGGGCACCGGCTCATGAGCGACCCGGACGTACATGGGGTTGATGTCGAACTCGGAAGGCTCGCCCGACTGCCGGGCGTCGGTGTGCAAGGGCATAAGCATGGATTGTCGCAGGGTCAGGAACCGTGCGCGGCCGCACCCTGGGAGGATGGGGAAATGAGACTTCCGGTTAGCCCGCCGGTGGCACCGATGCTCGCCAAGGCGGTCAAGGACATACCCGACGGCCACTACAGCTATGAGCCGAAGTGGGATGGGTTCCGGTCCATCATCTTCCGTGACGGCGACGAGGTGGAGATCGGCAGCCGTAACGAGCGGCCGATGACGCGGTACTTCCCCGAACTGGTCACCCAGATCATCGAGCAGTTGCCGGAGCGGTGCGTGATCGACGGGGAGATCGTCATTCCGGACGGCGAGGGTGCCCGGCTCGACTTCGAGGCGCTGCTGCAGCGGATCCACCCGGCGGCGAGCCGGGTGAACGCTGCTGGCCACCCAGACCCCGGCCCGGCTTCGTGGCCTTCGACCTGCTCGCGCTGGGGGACACCGACTACACCGCGCGGCCGTTCGAGCGAGCGCCGGGCCGCCCTGGCGGAGGCCCTCGCCGGGGTGCGCGCCCCGCTGCACGTCACCCCGGCCACCACCGACCGGGCGCTGGCCGGGCAGTGGTTCTCCCAGTTCGAGGGAGCCGGGCTGGACGGAGTTATCGCCAAGAGGCTGGACGGCGGGTACGAACCGGACAAACGGGTGATGTTCAAGGTCAAGCACGAGCGGACCGCGGACTGTGTGGTGGCCGGCTACCGGACGCACAAGACCAGCGACGAGGCGATCGGCTCGCTGCTGCTCGGCCTGTACGCCGACGACGGCAAGCTGGCCAGCGTGGGCGTGGTCGGCGCGTTCCCGATGGCCCGGCGCCGGGAGCTGTTCACCGAAATGCAGCCGCTGGTCACCACGTTCGAGGGGCACCCGTGGAACTGGGCCAGGCCGGAAGGCGTGGTCGGCGACCCCGCGGGAGGCCGAGGTCAGCCGGTGGAACTCGGGCAAGGACCTGTCGTTCACCCCGCTGCGCCCCGAGCGGGTGGTCGAGGTGCGCTACGACCACATGGAGGGCCGCAGGTTCCGGCACACGGCCCAGTTCGCCCGCTGGCGCCCCGACCGGGACCCGCAGTCCTGTACCTATGCGCAGCTCGAAGAGCCGGTCAGCTTCGACCTCGGCGACATCCTGGGGTAGCCCCGCGTCCCGCGCCTGCGGTCAGCCCGCGCTGCGCCGCACGTACCGGCAGAGCAGGTAGCTCTCGTCCGCCAGCGCGTGGGCAAGCGTGAACGGCACGGTGCCACCGCCTGGCATCGGCAGGCCGCCGGCGACGATCCGGGCCCCCTCCGGCCCGGCCAGCAGCGGGCTGACGGTGAGGCACAGGTCGTCGAGCAGGCCCGCCCCGGTGAGCTCGGCCAGCAGGTGCGGCCCGCCCTCGCAGGAGATCCGCTGGTGCCCGCGCCCGGCCAGCGCGTCCACCGCGGCCTTCAGGTCGACGCTGGCCTCGCCCGCGACGATCACCTCCGCGGTCCGCGCGGCCGCGGCCCGCCGGCCCGGCCGGGGCGGACTCGGTGGTGATGACGATGGTCCGGGCGTGCGGGGGAGCGTCGGCGAGCAACGGACTGCCAAGGTCCAGGTCGAGCGCGGCGGGTGACCACGGCGATCGGCGGGGACGGCGGCCGTCCGTCCCGCAGCCACGCCCAGCGCATCCCCTCGGACTCCGGCCGCACCGGCCGGTAACCTTCGGCACGCACCGTGCCCGCACCCACCAGGATCACATCGGTATGCGCCCGGAGCATGGCGAACACCTCCGGTCCGCCTCGTTGGACAAGCCGCCGGAGCGGCCCGTCCACGTGGCGGCGCCGTCCAGGCTCGCCACCATGTTCGCCCGCAGCCAGCGGGCTGGCGGCGCGCCCAGGTCCGGGTATCGTACAGGGCGGCGAGGCGCGGCATCGGTGAGGGCGGAGCTCGCCCGGGTAGATCTGGCGCATCGCCGCAGTCAGATCAGCACCGCCCGGCCGGCGGGTCGGGCCGGGATGCTGTCAGTCTGGGCCGCCCGGTGCGCGGTACCGGCGCAGCACCACCATGGACCGCCGGTGAGCGGCACGTGGTCACCCGCCGCGACCTCGGTGCTCGGCCCCGCCGGGTCCGCGGGGCCGCCAGGCCGCCGGTGTCGGCCACGACCGCCCAGCGCTCGCCGTACTCGACGCCGGGCACCGTGAAGTCCACCGCCTGGTGTCCGCGGAGAGCATGACCAGGAACGAGTCGTCGCGGACCCGCTCGCCGTGCGGGCCGGGCTCGGTGATGGCGTCCCCGTTCAGGAAGACCGTCATCGCGCGCGCGTAGGGCGTGTTCCCAGTCCTGCGTCGCCCATCTCGCCGGCCGGACGGGGTGAGCCAGGCGATGTCGGCCAGGCTGCGCCGTCCTCGGCGGCTCGCCGAGGAAGAACCGGCGGCGCCGGAACACCGGGTGCTCGCGGCGCAGCGCGGCCAGCGCGCGGGTGAACTCGAGCAGGCCCGGCCTGGCTCGTCGGCCAGCTCCCAGTCCACCCAGGACACCTCGTTGTCCTGGCAGTACGCGTTGTTGTTGCCGCCCTGCGTGCGGCCGAGCTCGTCCCCGGCCAGCAGCATCGGCACGCCCTGCGAGCAGAACAGGCGTGGCCAGCAAGTTGCGCTCGCTGCCGGGCCCGCAGGTCCAGCTGATCGCCCGGGTCGCTGGTCGGGCCCCTCGGCGCCGCAGTTCCACGACCGGTTGTCGTCGCTGCCGTCCCGGCCCGCCCTCGCCGTTGGCCTCGTTGTGCTTGCGGTCGTAGGACGACCAGGTCGGCCAGCGTGAAGCCGTCGTGGCAGGTGACGAAGTTGATCGAGGCGACGGGGCGGCGGCCGCTGGTCTCGTACAGGTCGCTGGAGCCGGACAGCCGGGAGGCGAACTCGGGCACGGTCGCCGGCTCGCCGCGCCAGAAGTCCCGGACCGTGTCGCGGTACTTGCCGTTCCACTCGCTCCACAGCGGCGGGAAGTTGCCCACCTGGTAGCCGCCCTCGCCCACGTCCCAGGGCTCGGCGATCAGCTTGACCTGGGACACCACCGGGTCCTGCTGGACCAGGTCGAAGAAGGCGGACAGCCGGTCCACGTCGTGCAGTTCCCGGGCCAGCGCCGACGCGAGGTCGAAACGGAACCCGTCCACGTGCGCTTCGAGCACCCAGTACCGCAGCGAGTCCATGATGAGCTGGAGCGCGTGCGGCGTAGCGCACGTTGAAGCTGTTCCCGCACCCGGTGTAGTCCAGGTAGTAGCGCTTGTCGTCGTCGGCGAGCCGGTAGTAGGCGGCGTTGTCGATGCCGCGGAAGGACAGCGTCGGGCCCCGGTGGTCGCCCTCCGCGGTGTGGTTGTAGACGACGTCGAGGATCACCTCGATGCCCGCCTCGTGCAGCGCCTTCACCATCGCCTTGAACTCGCGCGACCTGCCCGCCCGGCGCTGGCGGCGGCGGCGTAGCCGGTTGTGCGGGGCGAGGAACGCGATGGTGTTGTAGCCCCAGTAGTTGGCCAGCCCGCGCTCGGTCAGCGCGTGCTCGGACACGAACTGGTGCACCGGCATCAGTTCCACGGCGGTCACCCCGAGCCGCGGCAGGTGCTCGATCACGGCCGGGATGCGCCAGCCCGGCGTAGGTGCCGCGCTCCTCGGGCGGCACGTCGGGATGGCGCATCGTCAGGCCGCGCACGTGCGCCTCGTAGATGACCGTCTCGTGGTACGGCGTGCGGGGCGGCCGGTCGTCGCCCCAGTCGAAGAACGGGTTGATCACCACGTTCGACGCGGCATGTACGGGGCGCTGTCGGCGGTGCTGGGCGCTGGCCGGGTCGCCGAAGCGGTACCCGAACACCGCCTCGTGCCAGAGGACCTCGCCGTCCACCGCCTTGCCGTACGGGTCGAGCAGCAGCTTCGCCGGGTTGCAGCGGTGCCCCGCGGCGGGCTCGTACGGCCCGTGCACCCGGTAGCCGTAGCGCTGCCCGGGGCCCGACGTCGGGCAGGTAGCCGTGCCAGACGAACCCGTCCACCTCGGTCAGCTCGACCCGGGTCTCGGTGCGGCCGTCGCCCGTCACCGTCCCCGTCCGAACAGGCAGAGCTCGACCGCGCTCCGCCACCTCGGAGAACAGCGCGAAGTTGGTGCCCGCCCCGTCCCAGGTCGCGCCCAGCGGGTAAGGGGTTCCTGGCCAGAGCCGCATCAGCCGAGGCTACCCGCTGCGCACTCGGCACGGGCCCGGTCGACGATCGGCCGTCAGGTCGAGCCCGTCCGGCAGCGGCCGAACGGGCGTACCGGGGCCGCCGAGCGCCGGCGGCCCGAGCCGGGACGCGCAGAACGCGTCCGGCGACCGGGCCGCGGGCGCGTGCCGCACCAGCAGCGCCGCCTGCAGGGTCGACCGCGATCTGGCCCGGCCAGCCGCCGGCGCCTGCTGCTGCGCCTCCAGGCTGGTCGCCGCCGCCAGCGCGGCCATCTGGTGCCGCAGGCCGGCCACGGCCGCCGTCCAGCGCTCGCGTCCGCGCCCGCCGCCAGCGCCCAGCTCGGCCAGCAGCGCCTCGGCCGCGCCCTCGGGTCCGGGCGAGCGCGCGCAGCACGTCCAGCGAGGTCACGTTGCCCGAGCCCTCCCAGATCGAGTTCAGCGGGGCCTCCCGGTAGAGCCGGGGCAGGCCGGACTCCTCCACGTAGCCGTTGCCGCCCAGGCATTCCAGCGCCTCGGCCGCGTGCGCCGGGAACCGCTTGCACACCCAGTACTTGGCGGCGGGCAGCGCGAGGCGCAGCAGCGCGGCCTCGGCCGCGTCGCCGCGCGCCGCCCGGTCCGCCGCGCCGGCCAGCCGGACGGCGAGCACCGTGGCCGCCTGGGACTCCAGCACCAGGTCGGCGAGGACGCTGGCTCATCAGCGGCTGTGCGACGAGTTCTTTGCCGAACGCCAGCCGGTGGCTGGCGTGGTGCACCGCGGCGACCGTGGCGGCCCGCATGCCCGCGGCGCTGCCGATGACGCAGTCCAGCCGGGTCGCGCTGACCATCGCGATGATCGTGGCGACGCCCCGGCCCGGCTCGCCGACCTGCCAGGCCAGCGCGCCGTCGAACTCCACCTCGGCGGAGGCGTTGGACCGGTTGCCGAGCTTGTCCTTGAGCCGTTCGAGGCGCATCCCGTTGCGCTCGCCGTCGGGCAGCACCCGGGGGAGCAGGAAGCAGGTCAGCCCGGCCGGGCCCTGGGCGAGGGTGAGGAACAGGTCGCACATCGGGCGCGGAGCAGAACCATTTGTGCCCGGTGAGCAGGTGAGCGCCCTCGCCGGCGCCCGGCGATGGGCTCGGCGCGGGTGGTGTTCGCCCGGACGTCGGAGCCGCCCTGCTTCTCGGTCATGGCCATGCCGGACAGCAGGCCGCGCTTGCCCTCGGGCGGGCGCAGCCCGGGGTCGTAGGCGCAGGCGGTGAGCAGTGGCTCGAACCTGGCCGTCAGGCCGGGCGCGTGCCGCAGCGCGGGCACCGCGGCGTAGGTCATCGAGATGGGGCAGCCGTGCCCGGCCTCGGCCTGGGTCCAGACGTAGAACTTGGCCGCCCTGGCCACGTGCGTGCCTGGCCGCCCGTCCGCCCAGGGCGCCGCGTGCAGGCCGTGGCCGACCGCGGTGTGCCATCAGGGCGTGCCAGGCGGGATGGAACTCCACCTCGTCGATCCGGTTGCCGTGCCGGTCGTGGCGTGCGCAGCACCGGCGGGTGCTCGTTGGCGAGCCTGGCCGCCTCGGCGGTCTGCGGCCCGGCCCGCCAGCGGCCCGATCTCGTGCAGTTCGCCGGCGGCCCAGCCGGCGCCCTCCCGGTCCACGGCCTCCAGCAGCGCCGGGTCCGCGGCCACGTCGTGGCCGGCCAGCGGCGGAACCTGGTTGCTGACCTCATGGGTGGCATGGGGACCTCGTGTGTCACCTCGCGGGCCCGGGGCCACCGGTGCGCCACCTTCAGTGTGGAGCCGGCGTTAATCAGGTGCAGGCCGCATTCGGTCTTTCCGGTGCCCGCCCAGCGGCCGCTGCGCGGGTCGGCACCGGGCTTGACCGGCAGCGTGCAGGTCGCGCAGCCGATCGACGGGTACCCCTCGTCGACCAGCGGGTTCAGCACCACGCCGTGCTCGGCGATGTAGGCGTCCACCTGCTCCTGGGTCCAGCCGGCGATCGGGTTGACCTTCACCATGGCGCGCTTGGGGTCCCATTCGACGACCCGGGTGTCGCTGCGCGCGTCGGTCTCCTCGCGGCGCACCCCGGTGATCCACGCGTCGTAGGGATCCAGCGCCCGCTCCAGCGGGACCACCTTGCGCAGGTAGCAGCACAGGTCCGGGTTCCGCCCGTAGAGCCGCGGGCCCAGTTCGGCGTCCTGCTCGCCGACGGTGCGCGACGGGGTGACGTTGATGAGGTTGATGGGGTAGGTCTGGGCCACCGCGTCCCGGGTCCCGATGGTCTCGGGGAAGTGGTAGCCGGTGTCAAGGAAGACCACGTCGATGCCGGGCTTGACGGCAGCGGCCAGGTGGATGATGACCGCGTCGGTCATCGAGGAGGTGATACAGACGCGCTCGGCGAACGTCTCCACCGCCCACGCGATAACCTCGCGGGCCGGCGCCTCGGCCAGATCCTTCGCGGCCTTGGCTGCCAGCGCAGCGAGTGCCTGCTGCCGCGCCGCCTCCTCGGCGTCCCCCGCCGTGACCTGCTCGGGGTACGTCGGCCTGGTCGCGCTCGATCTCACAGGAAGGCTCCCATCCGGTAAGCGTAGCCGGTCACGCCTGTACAGCCCCTGCAACCACATGCCTCGCAGGAAATGTTCCCACGGGCGTCCTGCCCGCCCGGTGCGGCTTGCCGGGACTCATCAGGAGGTTTCCCGAAATTTTCCCGATCATCACAAAGTGCGGCTGGCGATCCGCATCAGCCTTGCCGGATCCAGGCTCATCGGCGGCTCCGGCGCCGTTTACCGGCGGTCTGTGCTGGCAGTCACACCAGTTACCGCCCGGGCACTCCTCGTGGTGCTTGGCCCGGCAGGCAGAGCAGATCATGGTGCCATTATCAAGGGTTCCGGCACGTTCCGGACGGCAGGCCCGCGCTCGAATGGCAGCGGCGCAGGTCAGCCGGGCGGAGCGGCACTTAGGCGGCGTTGGCGCGGCGCATCCGGCGGCGGCGTTCGGAGGCCCTCTCCTCCTCATTCAGGCCGCCCCAGGTGCCGTACTTCTCCGGCCGGGAAACGGCATAGGTGAGGCATTCCGCGCGGACCGGGCATGCGGCGCATACCGCCTTGGCCTTGCGTTCCCGCACTTCACGCTCGGGCTGGCGCTCGCCATCCGGCCCGAAGAAGAGGACGACCTCCTTGCCTCGGCACGCGGCAGCATCTTGCCAGGCCCAGCTCGGCCGGGGAGGCAGGCCACCTGCCGACGTACCTCAGACATGAATCGTTCTCCTCAATTTCCCGTGTGTTCCTGCAACCAGCGCTGTCGCGGGCGGCGCGGTCTCACGCGTTGCGGCTTTCACCCCGTCCTCCATCCAACGCGCTATGCCGCCGCTCGTTGTTCCCAGGCATACGGATACGCCCGCAGCGCCTTCCGCGCCAACGGAGTTCGGAGGGCAAATCAACGCTGCCGGACGGGCCGTGGCTGCCGAGTGCTCACGCCAGCCGTCCCGACGAAGCCAGCCAGTTCAGCCGAACCGACGCTCAATTGTGCCATCCCGGCTATGGCCGTTCCGCAGCCAGGCGAGAGAATTCGCGGCAGGCCCAACGTGCGCGTGCCGGTTACCGGTCGCCTGTTCAACGATCACTAACTGGACAAAGCCGAGGGTCGAGGGTCACCATGGGCAGCATGTCAGCGTCGGACGCAGCACCGTTGCCCCGGCTTGGCGAGGTCTATCTTCGACGTCAGAGGCGAGTCACGCACCATGCGGCTGAGCTGGTACGCGGACACCGGGGTGGCCGTGTTCAGCATCTGGCAGGGCGGCACCTGCACAGGTACGTTCCGGCTGCCCATCGCGGATCTGCCCCGGATGGTCGATGCGCTGCAGCGCGGTCCCCACGGCGACGCCCGCAATCCCGGTGCCCCGCAGGGCGACCCGCGGGGGGCCACGGAGCTGCACGCCGGGCCCGGCCAGCACGGCAGACCCGGGTACGGCCCAGGTCAGAGCTCGGGCGACTACAGCCCTGACGACCTGGGCGGGTACGGGCGAACCGTGGCCCACGGCCGGTATGCGCAGGAGACCCGTGCGGGCTACCCCGATGACAGCCTTCCCGGTGACGCGGGCGGCCACGGGGGAGAGCGTGCGGACAGGTACGAGGATGAGCCGACCGGTATCTACCGCGGCGACCCGCTGAGCCAGGACGACCGGCGAGCCGGGCACCCGCCACCGGGATGCCGGGCCGCGGCAGAGCCCGTCCCGCGGGCACCAGGACGACCCACTCACCGGCAGCTACCGGGCAGATCCGCTCGGCGGCAGCCACCAGGACGATCTTCGCACCAGCGGCTACCACGAAGATCCGCCTGCCGGCGGCTACCGGGACGACCCGCTCGGCGGCGCCGCTGAGCCACCCGGCGGCTATGGGGACGATCAGCCCGGCGGCGGCTACCAGGGCGAGCCCTTCACCGGCAGCTACCGGGCAGACCGGCTCGGCGGCTATCGCGAAGGCGCACCGGCCGGCGGCTACCAGGAAGACCCGCTGCGGCGGCTACCAGGACGAGCCCCCCGGCGGCGGCCATTCGGACGACCCACGCTGCGACCGGGCGGCTACCGGGAGACCCGCGCGGCGGCGGGCACCCGGACGACTCCCTCCCCGGCGGCTACCGGGCGGATCCGCTGGAGGGCGGCTACCGGGAGGACCCGCGCAGCGGCGGGCGCGGGCGGCCCGGTGATTACCCGGACGACCGGCTCACGGATGGCTACCCCGGGGAACCGCGTGGCGGCGGCTACCCCGGCGAATATGCCGAGGAGCCGATGACGGCGCGCTACCAGGCGGAGCCGTCCACCGGCGACTACCCGACCGGGCCGTGGGATTCCGGCCATTGACGACGAGGACTACCCGGCTCCGGCCGGCAATGCCGGGTATTCGCCCGCGCGGCCTTACGTGGCGCCCGTTCCCGGCGGCGCAGGGGGAGCCCGCGAAGGGCGCGGGCGCCAGCGGCACCGGCCCGGTGACCGCGAGGAAAGCGACCCTTCTCCCGATTCCTTCCCCTATGGCCGCTCGTCCGCCGAGCCCGAGGTGCGCGGGCGCGGCAGGTAAATCGCGGGCGTATTGACGTTCGCGACGGCCCGCGGCCTGCCCGCCTGCGGCGGCAGGGGCATCGGGGAGTTCGGCGCCCGGCGCCGGCGCCCTGGACAGCCTCGAATGGCGTTCAAAGCATCACGCAGCGTGTGCCAACTGCCGTTCCGCCGTTCCCTCAGCAGTGTTGACCTGGGTGTAGTTACGGTTGAGCCGCCGCAGGGGGGATATATTTGGCACAAGGGGAAGGGGGGGTCAGGAGTGGCACAGAAGGTTTCAGTTTCATACGCGTGCGACTACGACTCGAAAGAGATTCCGCGGGGCCAGCACAGGCTCCGCAGGTTCAGCATCGATGGCCGGGACTATGAGATCGACCTTTGCCTGAAACACAGCGAAAAGTTCGACGAGGCCGTCAGCCGCTATGCGTCACACGCCCGTAAGGCATCGGCGCGACTGGTGCGGACTAAGCGCAGAACGGCGGCGCACCGCAAGCACAGTGCGCAGGTCCGCGCTTGGGCGAAGGCGAATGGGTTCACGGTGAGCGAGCGCGGGCGCATTCCCGCGGACGTTGTCAGCAAGTACGAGGCCGCGCACGCGTAGTCCACGCCGTGGCGGCCTGCGCTGCTCGCTGCCATTCGGCGGCTTCGACTAAGCCCGCGGTGCTAACCCGGGGGGGCGACCCCCCGGGAACCCCCGGTGGCGGCCGGCGCTGCTCGCTGCCATTCGGCGGCTTCGACTAAGCCCGCGGTGCTAACCCGGGGGGCGACCCCCGGAACCCCCGTGGCGGCGTGGTCGTCGGTTGCTGTTGGATGCGCCGCGAGTTGTGGTGCTACGAGCCAGGGATACTTCCGGAGTTGCGAAAGTATCCCTTGGCTCGGCTGTCGCTGCGCGGCGGTCCACGTACAAGCGCGGGGTCACTGGTTCGGGCCCGGTTACGCGCACGCAGAGGCCTTTACGTTTCGGTGCGGCCTGTTGTTACTTTTTGGCCCGGCGCTCCAGCCGGGCGCGCGGGCGCGCGGACGGGGACAGTGTCGAAGCCGCGCAGCACGAGCAGCGGCCGCCGGACCGGCGGCCCCGCCAGCTCGAGCCTTGGGTACCGGCGCGTGAGTTCCTCGACCGCGATGCGGCCCTCGAGGCGGGCGAGCGCGGCGCCGAGGCAGTGATGAATCCCGAGTGAGAACGCCAGGTGCCGCGAGGCGTTCGGCCGGTCGATCATGAGACGGTCCGGCTGGCCGAACACGCCGGGATCGCGGTTGGCCCCGCCGATGGCCACGAGGACCGTCGTGCCCTTCGGCATCGCCGTACCGCCGAGGTCCACGTCCTCGGCCGTGGTCCGCGCGGTCACCTGGACCGGGCTGTCGTAGCGGAGCAGTTCCTCGACGGCCCCGGGGATCAGGGCCGGCTCCTTCCGCAGCCGCTCCCAGTGCTCCGGCTCGCCGAGCAGAGCGACGGTGCCGTTCCCGATCAGGTTGACGGTCGTCTCGAAGCCGGCCACGAGCAGCAGCAGCGCCGTGCTGACGAGCTCGGCGGAGCTGAGCCGGTCGCCGTCCTCCTCGATCGCCACGAGGGCGGAAAGCAGGCTCTCGTCAGGATCGGCGCGGCGCTTGGCCACCAGGTCCCGCAGGTAGGAGGTCAGGGCCAGCTCCGCTGCGCGCGACTGCTTCCCGGCGGCCAGGGAGGTCTGGGGTTCGAGGGTGGCGGCGACGGCGTGGCCCCAGGCCCGGAAGCTGGCCTGGTCCTGAGCCGGCACGCCGAGCAGGTGGCAGATCACCGCGATGGGCAGCGGGAAGGCCAGCGTGTCGATGAGATCGAAGCCTGCCGCGGCGTCGGCAGAGGCGAGGAGCCGGTCGGCGGTTTCGCGGATCCACGGCTCCAGGCCCGCTATCGCCTTCGGGGTGAAGGCACCGGACACGAGGCGCCGGATGCGGGTGTGGTCGGGGGGGTCCATCGTGAGCAGGTCGGCGGCGGGAAGCTCCGCGCGGGGGTCGCCGGCCGGGTAAGCGGGCGGGCGGTAACCGCGCTGGTGCACGGGGGAGGAGCTGAACCGCCGGTCCCGCAGAATGCTCTCCGCCGCTGCGTGATCCGCCGTCACCCAGGGACCGAGCGCGCTGCGGAAAAGGCCGCGCCGACGGATATCGGCGTACAGCGGGTAGGGGTCGGTCTTCGCCTGCGGCCGCATCCACCGGGCGAGGGGATCGCCGCGCCACTGGTAATACCGGATCGCCGCGGGCTCCGCACGGCGCATCACCTTTTCTGCGAGGCTCACTTGCGTCCTCCCCGATCCGGGCGGCCGGCCGCCACCGTTTCATATACCGACGGTATCTGGAGACCCGCGGAATATCAATGGGTGGCACCATGTGGCAGCATTGGCCCGTGGTCAGGATGACAAGGCAGGCCTCGAAAGCGATGACGCGCGAGCGCCTGCTCGGCGAGGCCCAGCGGCTTTTCCGGGAGCGTGGCTACGCCGCGACCTCGCTCGAGCAGATCGCCGAGGCGGCCAGCGTGACCAAGGGCGCTATCTACGGTCACTTCTCCAGCAAGGAGGATCTGCTGATCAGCGCGATCGAGGCGGCGCCGATACCGGGCTGGGCGACCGAGATGAACGACCAGTCCCTGCCGGTGCGCGAACGGCTGGCGGAGTTCAGCCGCGTCATGGCCGTGGATGAGGCATTCAGAGACAAGGCCGTGCTGGCGATGGAGCTTGAGTTCCTCGCAGCGCTGCTGCGCAGCCCGGATGACCTGCGGCGTTACAGCGCCGATCTGCAGCGGCGGCTGGCGGAGCTGGCCGAGGCGGACCACGATCAGCCGCTCCCCGGCACTGCCCCCGTCGAAGCGTGGGCCATCGGCCACGCGCTGCTCATCGGTCTGCAGATTTACCAGAACATCGCGCCGGACATCCTCACATCAGCGGTGTTCGAGCGTGCTTACGAGCTGCTCGCCGGCCTCTATCCCGAGGGCTGAGCTGGGGGTGCGCCGGGAGCCGTGGCGGGGGCATCGGCCGGGGACGCAGCGGCGCCGTGCTGGCCGTTGGCGGCTCCGCTGGCGGCTTCAGGATGGGCCGCGGTGGCCGTGGGCCTGGGACGGCTGACGGCCGCGGCCAGTACCTGGGCGTTCGGCAGGGACATCAGGCCGTCGGCGGTGTCCAGGCGCAGGTAGGTGATGCCGATCTCGGTCACGGTACCTTCGAGCAGGCCGCCCATCGCGCCGGACCGCAACTGGATGCGCTCGCCCACGTTAAACGGCCGCGACAGCAGCAGCACCAGCCCGGCGAAGACGTTGCTCAGCGACTGCTGCGCGGCGATCCCAATGAGGATCGTGGTGAGCGCGCCGCCGACGATGAGCTGGCCGACCGGGACCTTGAACAGCGCCAGCCCGATGACGAACGTGAGTATGGCGCCGATGAGGACGATCGAGTAGCGGACCACGGCCGCATGAGCGGAGCCAGCCACCGGCTGAAGGGCCTGGCGCGTCCGGCCAGCCAGGGCCAGGCTGGCGATAAGCGCGAACACGCAGAACAGGATCGCGGCCACGGCGGCGACGAGCTTGCTGCCCACGTGGCCGTGCCCGGTCCAGTGTTCGAAGCCGCCGCCGGCCAGGCTGGCGGCGACCCCGGCAGCCAACGCGAGAACCAGCGCGATGATCGCGCGCCATGGGCGCGTCCGTGCCTTTACCTTGGCCACCTGCCTGGCCACCTCAAGCTGGCGCTGTTCGTGCAGGTCCACCGTATTCCTTTCCTGCGAGGCTGCATGATCCGAAGTCTCACGCTACCCAGGAAAAGACGCGTGATCCCGGGGGCAGGGCACGCCCCCGGGATCAGCTACGGACGTTTGGGTCAGGAAGACGGTTTCATGAACGGCTGGCCCACGGGCAGGATGACCCGCCCGGCGACGCCGTTGCCCACCCCGGCAGCCGAGGTGTACCAGGCACAGAGCGCGGTCAGGATGCCCACGTAGCCGCCGATCTTGACGATGTTGCTGTTGGCGGCGAAGTTCCCGATGAACAAGACGATCTCGGTCGCTTCCAGGGTCAGGAACACCGCGAATACTGCGGTGTTGACCATCGAACTCCAGATCAGCATGTAGGTGTTGAAGATGGCGAACGCCAGCAGGATCCAGGCCACGTCCTTCTGCGCCGCGGCCGCATGCGCCGCCACCACCAAGGGGCCCGCTCCCGCGGGGGCAGGCGCGACCAGCAGGGCCCACAGGCCGAGTCCGATCCAGAAGCCGCCGTAGGTGGAGAACGCGGTAGCGCCGAACACGTTGCGGTTCCGGAACTCCCACATGCCGGCCAGCAGTTGGCCCAGCCCGCCGTAGGCGAAGGCATAGCCCAGCCAGGCGTCGCCGGTGGCCTTGCCCATCCAGTTGGCGTTGGCCGCCGACAGCAGGAACGTGGTCAGGGCAAAGGCGGCAAGCCCGAGAGGTGCTGGGTCTGCCGCTGGTGCCGTGACGATAGGTCGGTCGTCATTAACGGTCAACTGCTTCCTCCTGTCGAAGGTGCGTCCACCGGCCGCGGGCAGACCTGCATGGCGGCAGGGCGGGCGCGGGAATTGAACGGAATGCCGCGTTGGGCCGCGACCCGATAGGCGAGCAATCAGCGGCCACGCAGACCTTCCTTCGTCTTCACATGTGGCCCTGGAGAACCACGGGGAAGACCTGCCCTGAGGGTAACGCCGAAGGCCACCCTTGGGGAGGCCCAGGTTTTACCGACGCAGAAATCGTTTTACTTGCCCCGCCCGGAACCCCTCAGCGGGGCGGCAGGCTCCGGGCGAGCACCCGGGACAGCCCGGCCCGGGTGGCGATCACGTAGAGCCGGTCCTGCGCGCCGAGCCGCAGCGGCCCGGGCGGGGACCAGTTCACCGGGCCGCCCCCGGCCGGCTCCACGGCCAGTAGCCGCAGCAGGCCGCTCTGGTGCACCTCCTGCACCGCCGCGCCGTCCAGCTCGGAGCCGGCCCCCACCCCGAGGTCGGCGATCAGCAGCACGTGCCGGCCCACCGCGATGGTGCGCAGCACCTGGTGCTCCAGCATCGCCGCGGCAAAGGACGGCGCGGCCAGGTAGGGCACGCTGCGGGAGATCGTATTGCCGACGCTGCGCTGCACCCGGTCGGCCAGATCGGCGTCGCCGAGCCGGAGCACGATCCTGATGTCGCTGGCCAGGGCGCGGGCGTGCAGCGCGGTCTCCAGGTTGACGCTGTCGCTGTTGGTCACCGAGACCAGGGCCCGGCCGCTGGCGACCCCCGCGGCACGCAGGATGTCCTCGCGGTGCGTCTCGCCGATCACGACCCGCATCCCCAGGCGCCGCGCCATGGCCACCCCGGCCGCGGTCTCACTCTTGTCCACGCAGGCCACGCTGACGCCGAGGTCATGGAGCTGGCCGACGATCCTGGTGCCGACGTTCCCCAGCCCCACGACGATGACGTGGTCGTTCAGCGGGCGCTCCCTGCGCTGCAGCCTCCCGGTCAGCCTGGCACCGACCACCACGGCCGTGAGCACCGGCAGGAACGCCAGCCCGTCGAAGGTGAGCAGCACCTGCGCGATCTTCTCCGGCGCGGACAGCGACGGGTCGCTGACCGCGGCGCCGGCGGCGTCCAGGCCGGTCAGGTAGGCGGCGTTGGCCAGCGAGAAGCGGCCCGCGGTGGCGAGCATCACGAACCCGATGACCAGGATGGCGAACAGCGCCCCGAAGGCGAGTCCCACCTTGTTCCACAGCAGGTGCCTGGCCAGGTCGGCGGCCGCGCGCAGCGGGTGACGGCGCGGCCGGGCGAGCGGGTTGCGGGGCGCGCCGTCCGCCACGGCGAGCACCAGGTCCGCGCTGGCCGCGTCCGGCGGGAGCAGGCCGGGGGACAGCGGATCCTGGGTCACCGCGAGGCCGCAGACCACGCGCCGGGAACTGATGTCGGTGCGGCGCGCCACGAACAGCGTGCGGCCGGCGACCCGGATATGGCTGGGCGCGGGTTCACCCAGGGCCGCCGCGACGAACGACGGCGCCGACATGGACGAGCCGGACAGCACGGCGCAGTCGCGGAAGAACGTCCGGATGCGCTCGCCCAGGCTGGTGTTGAAGATGGCCACGACCAGGCGCAGGCCCGGATTGAGCTCCTGGGCGCGCAGCGCCGCGTGGAAATTGCCCAGGTCGTCCTGGCGCAGCAGGGCCAGCGATCTGGCCGACTGCACGCCGGCCGCGGTGAAGGCGTCGGCGTCCAGGTCCGCCCGCTCGATGATGCGCACCTGGGGCAGGCGGGCGATCCGCGGCCCCTGGTTCTGCTCCCGGGACCGCAGCAGGACCGTCACCTCCTCGCCGTAGGTGGTGGTCAGTTCCTCGATGACGCGGGCGGCCAGGGCGTCGTCGCCGCACACGACGAGATGGTCGCGGCGCGCCGCGAGCCGGGAGAGGGGAGGCACGGCGAGATCTTAGCCAGGTTGTGCCGTACTCGGGCACACCGGACAAATCTCAGGGCGAGGCGATCCGGCCGAGCTGTGGCGGCAGCCGGCTGGCCGCGCCGCGGTCCAGCAGGAACAGGGTCCGCTGCCGGCCTCGTGCGCCCGCCGCCGGCACCTGGACCGGGCCCACGTCCGACAGCGCCAGGCGGACCGCGCCAGCCTTCTCCGGCCCGGCGGCGAGCACCCACACCTCCCGCGCGCTGCGGATCGAGGGCAGGGTGAGCGTCAGCCGGATGGGCGGCGGCTTGGGCGCGCCGCGGACCGCGACCACGCTCCGGTCGTCGTACAGCGCGGGCATGGCCGGGAAAAGCGAGGCCACATGGCCCTCGGGGCCGATGCCGAGCAGGAGCACGTCGAACTCGGGCACGGGCCCGTGGTCTTCCGGGCGGGCGGCGGCACGGAGTTCGGCGGCGTAGCGGGCCGCCGCGGCCTCCGGGTCGGGCCCGTCGGGGCCGTCGCTGCCCGGCATCCGGTGCACCCGGGCCGGGTCCATGTCGAGGTGGCACAGCAGCGCCTGCTGCGCACCGGCCTCGTTGCGCTCCGGGTCACCGCTGGGCAGGAACCGCTCGTCACCCCACCAGATGTCCAGATGCCGCCAGTCGACCGCGTCGCGGGCGGGGGCCGCCGCCAGTTCGGTGAGCACGGCGGTGCCGATGCCCCCGCCGGTGAGCACCAGCGACGCGCGGCCGGCCGCGGCCTGGGCGTCCACCAGCGTGGTGACCAGCCGCGC
Organism: uncultured Actinomycetes bacterium; assembly: GCA_963730235.1. Classification (GTDB taxonomy): domain Bacteria; phylum Actinomycetota; class Actinomycetes; order Streptosporangiales; family Streptosporangiaceae; genus DASXKD01. The sequence continues at coordinate 32,747 of CAVSRH010000014.1, read as the reverse complement.
CGCGGCCGCCTTGGCCAGCAGGCCCGCGTCGTGGTGGACGATGACCTCGGGCGGGCTCATCGCGGGTGCACCCGGATGCGCGCGGTCACCGCACCGGTACCAGCGGGGTCAGCAACTGCTCCAGGGCCTCGGCGTACACCTCGTCGGGATCCAGCCGGCGCAGTTCCTCCTCCAGCAGTTCGGTCATCTCCCTGCGGTGCAGGGCGACCCGGCGCTCGGGCTCCCCGGGACGGCGCAGGTGCGCGACCCTGCCGTCCGGCCTGGTGATCACGATCTCCCCGTCGGCGGTGCTGAAGGTGACCTCGGTGATGCCCGGGCCCGCCGGACGGCTCGGTGCCGAACTCGGCCCCGTAGGCGTGGGACAGCCAGGCCGCCAGCAGATCGGCGGTCGGGTTGCCCGCCTCGGCGCTGACCTTACCGCCGGTGACCGCCCCCGACGGCTGGTCCATCGTGGCCGCCAGCAGCGACCGCCACGGCGTGGCCCGGGTCCAGGCGAGGTCGGTGTCCCCGGGCTTGTACCCGGCGGCGAGCAGGGTCAGCGCGTCCCGGGGCGCTTCGGCCGCGGCGGTGTCGGTGATGCGCCGCTGGGCGAGTGCGCCCATGGGATCCTGCGCCGGGATCGGCGGCACGGTGTCCGGCCACCAGGTGACCACCGGCGTGTCCGGCAGCAGCAGCGGTGCCACCACCGAGTCCGCGTGCTGGCCGAGCGGCCCGTACATGCGCAGCAGCACCGTCTCGCCGGGGCTGGACTCGCCCACCCGGATCTCGGCGTCCAGCCGGGAGCGCTGCTCCGGCCGCCGGATGATCACCACGAGAATCCGGCACGGGTGCTGGCGCCCAGCCGCGCTGGCCGCCCGCACCGCGTCGTACTGCGCCGCCCTCGTCGGTCACGATGACCAGCGTGAGCACCATCCCGCTGGCCACGCCCCCCGAGGCGCCGCCGCGCCTGGCGGAGCGCGCCGCTGATCGCGCCCGTGGTGGTCTCGGTCAGGTCGATCGTCATGCCACAGCCTCCGCGCCATGCCCGGCCGTCCCCGCGCCATGAGCTCCTCGGCGCTCGGCGGGCCGGTCGACCCGGCCGGGTACTGCTCCGGCTTGCCGTGCTCCGCCCAGAACTGCTCGATCGGGTCGAGCACCTCCCAGGACAGCTCCACCTCCTGGCGCCGGGGGAACAGCGGCGGGTCGCCGATGAGCACGTCGAGCAGCAGCCGCTCGTACGCCTCGGGGCTGTTCTCGGTGAACGACTCGCCGTAGGCGAAGTCCATGTTCACGTCCCTGACCTCCATCGCGGAGCCGGGGACCTTGGAGCCGAACCTGACCGTCACCCCCTCATCCGGCTGCACCCTGATCACCATCGCGTTGTGGCCGAGTTCCTTGGTGTCGGTGGCGTTGAACGGCAGGTGCGGCGCCCGCTGGAACATCAGCGCGATCTCGGTCATCCGGCGCGGCAGCCGTTTGCCGGTGCGCAGGTAGAACGGGACGCCTGCCCACCGCCTGGTGTCCACGCCCAGCTTCACCGCGGCGTAGGTCTCGGTCTGCGAGTCCGGCGCGATCCCGTCCTCCTCCAGGAACCCGGGAACCTCGACGCCGCCCTGCCAGCCGGCCGCGTACTGCCCGCGCGCGGTCCCGGTAGCGAGATCCTCAGGCAGCCGGACCGCCGACAGCACCTTCTCCTTCTCGGCACGCAGCGACGCCGCGTCGAAAGAGACCGGCTCCTCCATCGCGGTCAGCGCCAGCAACTGCATCAGGTGGTTCTGGATCACGTCCCGGGCGGCGCCGATGCCGTCGTAGTAGCCGGCCCGGCCGCCGATCCCGATGTCCTCGGCCATGGTGATCTGGACGTGGTCCACATACCCGCGGTTCCAGATCGGCTCATACAGCGTGTTGGCGAACCGCAGCGCCAGGATGTTCTGGACCGTCTCCTTGCCCAGGTAGTGGTCGATGCGGAACACCGAGTCCGAGCCGAACACCGAGTTCAGCGATCTCGTTCAGTTCCTGCGCGCTGGCCAGGTCGTGGCCGAACGGCTTCTCGATCACCACCCGCCGCCACGGCCGGTGCCCGTCCGGGCCTGCCGGTGGCGAGGACAGGCCCGAGCGCTTGAGCTGCGCCACCACGTCGGGGAAGAACTTGGGCGGCACGGACAGGTAGAACGCGTAGTTGCCGCCGGTGCCGCGCTCGCGATCGAGTTCCGCCACGGTCTCGGCGAGCCGGTCGAACGCCGCGTCGTCGGCGAACTCGCCGGGCACGAACCGGATCCCCTCCGACAGCTGCTGCCAGACGGTGTCGTTGAACGGAGTGCGCGCGTGCTCCTTCACCGCATCGTAGGTGACCTGCGCGAAGTCCTCGTGCTCCCAGTCCCGCCGGGCGAAGCCGACCAGCGAGAACCCCGGCGGCAGCAGCCCCCGGTTGGCCAGGTCGTAGACGGCGGGCATGAGCTTCTTGCGGGCCAGGTCGCCGGTGACGCCGAACAGCACGAGCACGCACGGCCCGGCTACCCGGGGCAGCCGCCGGTCCCGCGGATCACGCAGCGGATTGGCCCGCTCACCGGCCGATCCCGTCGTCGGCGCAGCCGCTCCACTTCACCGGGCTGCTCTCCCGCCAGCTCGGTTTGAATCGTGTCCAGCATCTCCTGCCAGGAGGCCGCGAACTTCGCCACCCCTTCTTCCTCCAGCACCGTCACCACGTCCTCGTAGCCGATGCCGAGGCGCGCCAGGTCCTCGAACACCTTCCTGGACTGCTCGTGGTACCGCGGCCCGCGTCGCCCCGCACCTTGCCGTGGTCGGCCACGGCGCAGGTGGTGGCCTCCGGCATCGTGTTCACCGTGTCCGGCGCGACAAGTTCCACCACGTACATGGTGTCGGGGTAGGCCGGGTCCTTGGTGCTGGTCGAGGCCCACAGCGGCCGCTGGATGCGGGCGCCCTTGTCTGCAGCGCCCGCCAGCGCGGCGAGTTCTCCGCGAACCGCTGCTCGAACAGCTCGTAGGCCAGCCGGGCGTTCGCCATGGCCGCCTTGCCGCGCAGTTCCTCGGCTTCCGGGGTGCCGATCTTGTCCAGCCTGCCGTCCACCTCGGTGTCCACCCGGCTGACGAAGAACGACGCGACCGAGGCGATCGAGGACAGGTCGTGGCCGGCCTCGGCGGCCTGCTCCATCCCGGCGAAGTACGCGTCGATCACCTCGCCGTACCGGTCCAGCGAGAAGATCAGTGTGACGTTGATGCTGATCCCCTCGGACAGGCACTGGGTGATCGCGGGCAGCCCGGCCGGGGTCGCGGGGATCTTGATGAACAGGTTCGGCCGGTCCACCAGCCACCACAGGGCGCGGGCCTCCGCGATGGTCTTCTCGGTGTCGCCGGCGAGCCGCGGGTCCACTTCGAGCGAGACCCGGCCGTCCACCCCGGCCGAGGCGTCGTAGGCGGCCGGAGCACGTCGCAGGCCCACCGGACGTCGTAGGCGGTGATGGCCCGGGACGCCTCCCCGACCGATACGCCGCGCAGTGCCAGCTCGGCGAGCTGCTCGTTGTAGGCATCCCCGTGGCTGAGGGCGTGGTCGAAGATGGTCGGGTTGGAGGTGACCCCGACCACGTGCCGGTCCCGGGCGAGTTCCGGCCAGGTTGCCGGTGGTCAGCCGGGTCCGGTTGATGTCGTCCAGCCAGACGGCCACGCCTGCGGCGGACAGTTCGGCAAGTGCGTCGGAATGTGAGGTCATGGCGTTGCTCCTTATTGACCGGGCGTACCGGTATCCCTTCCCGCCTTCGCGAGGCTCGACCGCGCCGCGGCCGCTACCTTCGCCGCCGTCAACCCGAACTGCTCGTACAGCACCTGGTAGCTCGCGGAGGCACCGAAATGCTCCAGGCTCACGCTCTCACCGGCGTCGCCGGTGAACGCCCGCCAGCCCAGCGCGATGCCCGCCTCGACGCGACACCCGCGCCCGCACCCGCGGCGGGAGCACCTCCTCCTGGTAGGAAGCCTCCTGCGCGGCGAACCATTCCACGCAGGGCATGGAGACGACCCGCGCGGCGATGCCCTCGGCGCAAGCTGCTCCCGCGCGGCGACGGCGATCTGCACCTCGCTGCCGGTGGCGATGAGGATCACCGCCGGGTCCCCGCCCGGCGCCTCGGCGAGGATGTACCCGCCGCGGGCGGTGCCTTCCGCGCTGGCGAACCCGTCACCGGCGCGGACCTGCTCCGCGCTGGCGCTGCGGTCCAGCACCGGCAGGTTCTGCCTGCTCAGGCAGAACCCGGCCGGCCGGTCGGTGTGCTCGAGGATGGTGCGCCAGGCCACCGCCGTCTCGTTGGCGTCCCCGGGCCGGACCACGTCAAGGCCTGGGATGGCCCGCAGCGCCCACAGGTGCTCGACCGGCTGGTGGGTCGGCCCGTCCTCGCCGAGGCCGATCGAGTCGTGCGTCCAGACGTAGGTCACCGGCAGCCCCATCAGCGCCGCGAGCCGCACCGCGGGCCGCATGTAGTCGCTGAACACCAGGAACGTGCCGGCGTAGGGCCGGGTCAGCCCGTGCAGGACTATCCCGTTGCAGATGGCCCCCATGGCGTGCTCGCGGATCCCGAAGTGCAGCGTGCGGCCGTAGGGGTTGCCGGGGAACATCCGGGTCTGGTGCTCGGCCGGGATGAACGACGGCTCGCCCTTCATCGTCGTGTCGTTACTGCCCGCGAGGTCAGCCGAACCGCCCCACAGTTCGGGAAGCACCCCGGCGAGTGCGTTCAAGATCGTGCCGGAGGCCCGGCGCGTCGCCGTGCCCTTGGCGTCCGGGGGGAACTCGGGCAGTGCCGACGCCCAGCCGTCGGGCAGCCGCCGCGCGGCCAGCCGGTCCAGCAACGCCGCGCGGTCCGGGTTCTTTTCCCGCCAGGCCGCGTAGGACTCCTCCCACTCGGCGTGCAGCTTCTTGCCCCGGTCGGCCACCTTGCGTGCGTGGCTGACGGACTCGTCCGCCACGGGGAAGTTCACGTCCGGGTCGAAGTGCAGTATGCGCTTGGTCTTGGCCACCTCCTCCGCGCCGAGCGCGGCGCCGTGCGCCGCACCGGTGTTCTGCGCGTCCGGCGCGGGCCAGGCGATGATCGTCCGCAGCGCGATGAACGAGGGCTGGACAGTGTTGTTCCTGGCGTTCTCGAACGCCACGGCCAGGGTCGCGACGTCCTCGTGGTAGCCCTCGGCGGTCCGCCAGCTGACCCGCTGCACGTGCCAGCCGTAGGCCTCGTAGCGGGCGGCGACGTCTTCGGACTTGGCGATGTTCGTGTCGTCCTCGATCGAGATGGAGTTGTCGTCGTAGAGGACGATCAGGTTGCCTAGATTCTGGTGGGCTGGCCAGCGACGACGCCTCGTGGCTGATGCCCTCCTCGATGTCACCGTCGGAGGCGAACGCGTAGATGTGATGGTCGAAGGGGCTGGTGCCGGGCGCCGCGTCCGGGTCGAGCAGGCCGCGCTCCCGGCGGGCGGCCATCGCCATGCCGACCGCGTTCGCGAGCCCCTGGCCGAGCGGCCCGGTGGTGGTCTCCACCCCTACGGTGAGCCCGTGCTCGGGGTGACCGGGGGTGCGGCTGCCCCAGGTCCGGTAGTGCTCGATGTCGTCCAGGGTCAGCCCGTACCCGGACAGGTAGAGCTGCAGGTAGAGGGTGAGGCTGGAGTGCCCGCAGGACAGCACGAACCGGTCCCGGCCCAGCCAGCTGCGGGTCGGCGGGGTCGTGCCTGAGGATCCGCTGGAACAGCAGGTAGGCCGCGGGCGCCAGGCTCATCGCCGTGCCGGGGTGACCGGACCGGCCTGCTCGACCGCGTCCATGGCAAGCACGCGGATAAGGTCGACCACTCGCTGGTCCGTGGCTGACCATGCCAGGTCCGCGCCAGATGCGTTGCTCACCGTGAGATCAGCGCTCCTCTCCAAGCGCGGGCGGGCGCAGGCCAGTAGGCGCGGCCGCCGGGATTCGTCACTCCCGACCCTATCGGCCGGTACAACAGGCATCTCACCCGTATCTCGGTCAGTAATCTTCAGCCATGCTGACCCAGGACCCGCGGGCGGTGATCGAGGGCCGCCCGTATGGCCGCGGCCCGATCATCGGTATCGCCGCCGGGCTGGCCTGCGCCCTCGTCGTGCTCGGCGTCGACCTGCCGAAAGCGTCGCCAGCGCCCGGCCACAGCGCCGCCCCTTTCGTCGTCGCGCTGCTGCTGGCGCTGCTCCCGGTGCCGCTGCTGGTCGCGGTGGTGCTGCTGCTCGACCGGCTGGAGCCCGAGCCGCGCGGCAACCTCGTCCTGTGCTTCGCCTGGGGCGCCGGTGTCGCCGCCCTGCTCGCCGCGGTCATCAATACGGCCGGGCTGCTCTTCATCACCCAGCCCGACCTCGGCACAACCAACGGCCAGTACGTCTCGGCCACGTTCGGCGCGCCGGTGGTCGAGGAGACGCTCAAGGGCGCGGTCCTGTTCTGGCTGCTGTGGCGGCGCCGGGCGGAGTTCGACGGGCCGACCGACGGCATCATGTACGCGGCCATGGTGGGCCTGGGGTTCGCCATGATGGAGAACATCGGGTACTACATCGGGGCGCTGGTCCGGCCGGTGGTCGGCGGGGTGCAGCTGCTCGGCTACCACCTTCGTCTTCCGCGGCCTGCTCTCGCCCTTCGCGCACCCGACGTTCACCTCCATGACCGGGATCGGCGTCGCGTACGCCGCCACGCACCGCCGGGCCGGCTGGGCCGCGGTGGCCCGGGCTGCTCGCGCGCCATGACCCTGCACGGACTCTGGAACGGGCTGTCGAAGTTCGGGCTGCCCGGGATCGCTGCCGCCTACCTGCTGGTGGGCTGCGTGCTCGTGGGGCTGATCGGGGTGGTGGTCGCCGACCGGCGGCAGATCGTCCGGCTGATCTGCCGGTTCCTGCCCGCCTACGCGGCGTCCGGCGCTGGTCACCGAGGCCGACCTGCGGATGCTCAGCACGCTGCGGGGCCGCCGCGCAGGCCCGGCGTGGGCGCGCAACACCGGCGGCGCCGCGGCGGCCCGGGCGATGACCGACTACCAGCTGGCCGCGACCGAGCTGGCGCTCGCCCACCGGCGGGCGGAGCGGGGCCGATCGGGGCGGCGGCGTTCGACGAGCGCAGCCGCGCGCTGCTCGGGCTGATGACGATGGCCCGCGGCGCGTTCCTCCGCCAGCCGCCCGGGCGGTGGTCCCCGCCGTGGGCGGGGCCGGGGCAGAGCGGTTTCGGCAGCCATGCGCAGCCGGGCCGGGCGGGCCCGCCCGGACCCGTGGGGCCGCCTCCGCCCCGGTGACGGAGCGGGGGATCGGCCCGGCGGTCAGCGGGCCGGCGCGGGCTCGGCCTGCGGGCGGGCCGAGGCGGCCGCGCCATCGCTTTCCGGCGGCGGGATGAGCGGGCCACGGTCACGCATCGCGAACATCAGCCGCAGGACGGCGATCCAGATCAGCAGCGAGCCGGAGACGTGCACCCAGACCAGGCCGGCCGGCAGGCCGCTGAAGTACTGGGTGTAGCCGATCGCGCCCTGGGCGACGATCAGCGCGAGCACCAGCCAGCCCAGCCGCATGACCCGTTCCGGCGCCCTCGTCATGCGCAGCCCCACCGCCAGCGCCACGGTAATCCCGCCCAGCAGCCAGCCGATGTCGGCGTGGAACTGGGTGACGCCCTCCAGCGGCAGGTGGTACCGGGGGACGTCGCCGGCGCCGGCCAGCGGCCCGGTGCCGGTCACCACGGTCCCGGCCGCGAGCATCAGCGCCACCACCGCCACCTCGCCGAAGCCGAGCAGCCGCAGGTCAGCCCGGACCAGGGGCCGGGCCGGCGCGGTGCCCTCGGTGCACCGGATATGCAGCGCCACCGCCGCCGCCACGACCGCGATCGACACCATGAAGTGCACCGACACCGTGGCCGGGTTGAGCTTCGTCAGCACCACGATCCCGCCGACCACGACCTGCGCAACCACGCCGGCCGGCTGGGCGGCGGCCAGCCAGACCAGGTCCGCGCCGCCGGCGGCCGCCGGGGCGGAACCGCCAGGCCGCGATCAGCACCGCCACCGCCACGATCGTGACCAGCACCGTCACCATCCGGTTACCGAACTCGATCCAGGTGTGGAACATGGGGTCGCCCGCGGGTGTGGGCGGCCACCAGGCTGCTGCGGGTGCACTGCGGCCAGTCGGGGCAGCCGAGCCCGGAGTCGCTCAGCCGGACGGCCGCGCCGGTCGCGATGATGACGGCGGTGGAGACCACCCCCGCCAGCGCGATCCGCCGCATGGCGACCGGGCTGGGCGCCCAGACCGCGTCCACCGCGCGGCGGAGTGCGGCGGAGTCGGTGCCGCGCGGGGCGGGCGGCTGCCGGGGCGACCGGTTCCTCGGCAGGCGCGCGGCGGGGGAGGGTCGGCTGGCACGCCCACCATGGTAGGAGCGGCCTCCGGCGGTTGCACGCGGGCCCCAACGCCCGGTAAGGGACGGGAAGCGCTCACGCTTGCGGGGCCTGGGGCCCGCGCGCTTCCCCGGGCCGCGCCCGCGCAGGCGACCATCACGCAGACGATGCGGCCACTCCACTGGACGGCCGCCAGCGCCTGGCCCAGCATGACCAGGCCCACCAGGGCGGCGACCGCCGGCTCCAGGCTCATCCAGATGCCGAACACCCGGGCCGGGACCCGCCGCAGCGCCTCCAGCTCCAGCGAGTAGGGGATGATCGAGGAGAGCAGCCCGATCACCAGCCCGGTGGCCAGGATGCCCGGCCGCAGCAGCGCCGCCCGCCCCGCCGCCACGCCCACCGGGATGATCGACGATCGCGGCGACGAGCATGGCGATGGTCAGCCCGGCCGAGCCGGGAAACCGCTGCCCGGTGGCCCGGCTCAGCAGGATGTAGGCGGCCCAGGCCAGTCCCGCGCAAGCAGCGCGAACGCGAGGCCGGCGGCGGCCTGCCGATGCCCGCGTGCCGGCCGCCGGAGCCGGCCGCGGGCGAGCAGCGCCACGCCCGGTCCCGGCCAGGCCGACCCAGAGCACGTCGAGCAGCCGGCGCGAGGACGCGACGGCCACCGCGAGCGGGCCGAGGAACTCGACGGTGACCGCGATCCCGAGCGGGATCCGGGCGAACGACTGGTAGATCGAGAAGTTCATCACCGCCAGCGTCAGGCCGAAGCCGGCGACCACCGCCGCGTCCCGCCACGCCCGGCGGCGGACCAGGCCGGCCAGGGCCTCCTGCAGCGGCCGGGCCCCGATCACGGCCATCAGCGCCGCCGACGGTCCACAGCCGCAGCCCGGTGACCGCGGCGGGCGGGATCTGGGTGAACAGCCTGGCCGCGAGCCCGGCGCCGAACTGGACCGAGAAGATGCCGGTGACGACCAGCGCGGACGGCGGCACGGGTCCGAGTATGCGCCCGCGCCGCGGTGGCCAGCCCGGCGGGCGATGCCGCTGGCCTGGCTCGGGGCGGAACCGGGCTCGTGCTCAGGGACGCGGCGGCTACTCCCAGCGGAACGCCGCGCGGCCAGTCGCGATGGCCGACCGCCGCCCACACGACGAGCACCGCCAGGTCGCGAGCGGGCAGCCCGGCACCGTACTGCAGGACCGCGTGCAGCCCGTCCGACAGCGCGCCGGAGGGCAGCAGGGTCAGCACGGCCCGCGCCGCGGCCGGGAACTTCGTCAGCGGGAAGATCATGCCACCCATCCCCAGCAGCACCAGGTAGATCAGGTTGGCCACGGCCAGCGTCGCCTCGGCGCGCAGGGTGCCCGCCAGCAGCAGCGCGAGCCCGCTGAAGGCGGCAGTGCCGGCCAGCACCAGCAGACCACCCAGACGCCGCCGCCGGGCCGGCGTGCGGCTGCCAGCCCAGCGCCAGGCCCACCCCGAGGATGATGACCGCCTGCGCCAGCTCGACGCGCGATCACGGTAACGGTCTTGGCGCAGATCAGCCCGGCGCGGGACAGCGGCGTGGCGCCGAGCCGCTTGAGCACCCCGTACCGGCGCTCGAACCCGGTCGCGATGGCCTGGCTGGTGAACGCGGTGGACATCACCGCCAGCGCGATGCATGCCCGGCACCAGGAAGTCGACCCGCGATGCGCCCGGGCCCACCTTGACCAGGTCGCCCAGGCTGAACGCGATGAGCAGCAGCACCGGGATGATCAGCGTCAGCAGCAACTGCTCGCCGTTGCGCAGCAGGCGTCCTGGTCTCCAGCCCCGCCTGCGCCATGATCATCTTCGGCACGGGGCGCCGCGCCCGGCGCCGGCGCGGGCCACGGCCGGCGCCAGGGCTCCGGCACAGGTCCGCGGTACTGGCTCATGACCGCAGCTCCCGGCCGGTCAGCTCCAGGAACACATCCTCCAGGGTGCGGCTCTCGATCCGCAGGTCCTGGGCGAGCACGCCGTGCTCGGCGCACCAGGCGGTCACCGCCGCGACCAGCCGCGGGTCCACCCGGTCGTGCACCTCCACCAGGTAGTGCCCGGCCGGCGACTCCTTCGCCGCGGTGCCCGCGGGCAGCGCGGCGAGCAGCGCCGTCGATGTCGAGGCCGGGCTCGGCCCGGAACCGGCACCTGCCCGGCGGTGCCGGTCAGCTCGGCCGGGGTGCCCTCGGCGACCAGGCGCCCGTGGTCGACGATCGCCACGTGGTCGGCGAGGCGCTCGGCCTCGTCCATGTGGTGCGTGGTGAGTATCACGCTCGCGTCCGGCTGCGCGCAGCCCGGCGATCAGGTCCCAGGTGGCGTGCCGTGCCTGCGGGTCCAGGCCGGAGGTGGGCTCGTCGAGGAACACCAGTTCCGGGCGGCCGATCACGGCGGCGGCGAGGGAGACCCGCTGCTGCTGCCCCCCGGACAGCCGCTTGACCGGGGTGCGGGCCGAGCCCGGCAGCCCGAGCCGGTCCGAGCAGCCACGCCGGGTCCAGCGGGTGGGCGTGGAACCTGGCCAGCACGCCGAGGTACTCACCGGGCCGGACGGCCGGCGGGATGCCGCCGGACTGGAGCATCACCCCGACCCGGGGCCGCAGCGCGCGGGCGTCGGCGACCGGGTCGAGGCCGAGGACCGCCACCGTGCCCGCGTCGGGGCGCCGGTAGCCCTCGCAGATCTCGATCGTGGTGGTCTTGCCCGCCCCGTTCGGGCCCAGCACCGCGGTCACGGCGCCGCGGGCGGCCCGGCAGCGATGAGCCCGTCCACCGCCGCCATGTGCCCGTACCGCTTGACGAGATCACGGATCTCGACAGCGGGGGTATCGCTCACGCTGGCGAGTGTAGAGCCTGACCGGCCATGGCTCGCCGCAGCCGGCCGCGCGGCCTGGCCCGGCGCACTCAGGCGCGGGCAGCGCGGGCGCCCAGGCGGACGCGGCGGCGACCAGCGCGGTCATCAGCCGCCGGTCCGTGCCGGCCTCGGGTGCCACTGCACGGCCAGCAGGAACGGGTCCGCGCTCAGCGCCGCAGCTCCACCGCCTCGATGACGCCGTCCTGCGCCCAGGCGGTGGCGACCAGGCCGTCGCCGAGGCGGTCGATGGACTGGTGGTGGGCGGTCGGCACGTCGACCCCGGATCGCCGTTGGCGCCGAGGATCGCCGGCGAGCCGGGTGCCCGGCGCGACCCGCACCGGGTGCGACCCGAACGTGCCCGGCTCCGGCGTGTGCCCGGCGCCTCGGCGGGCAGGTGCTGGCACAGCGTCCCGCCCCGGGCCACGTTGAGCAGCTGCATGCCACGGCAGACGCCGAGCACCGGCAGCCCGGCAGCCAGCGGCGGCGTCGAGCAGTTCCAGTTCCGCCGCGTCGCGCTGGCCCGCTGACCCGGCTGGTGGCGGGTGCGGCGTCGGCCCGTACCGGCCGGGTCGATGTCGCCGCCGCCGGTGAGGATCAGCCCGTCCAGCCGGCCCACCGCCGCGGCGATCCCGGGCAGCGGCGGCAGCAGCACCGGGATGCCGCCCGCCGCGGCCACCTGCTCGACGTAATTCGCGGGCAGCAGCACGGCCGGCCCTGCCAGCGGCACCAGCGGGCCTGCTCGCAGTAGGCGGACAGGCCGATGAATCGGCTGGCGGGTCATCAGCGGGCGTCACGTAAGCGCCGGAGATGCCGCCGTCCACCAGGAACGTCGGACGCGGTGATGAACGAGGCGTCGTCGCTGGCCAGGAACGCGACGGCGGCCGCGATCTCCTCGGCCTCGCCGAACCGGCCCATCGGCACGTGCACCAGCCGCCGCTGCGCCCGCTCCGGGTCGGCGGCGAACAGCTCCTGCAGCAGGGGCGTGTTGATCGGTCCCGGGCACAGCGCGTTCACCCGGATCTTCTCCCGGGCGAACTGCACCCCGAGCTCCCGGCTCATGGCCAGCACGCCGCCCTTGGACGCGGTGTAGGAGATCTGCGAGGTGGCGGCGCCCAGCACCGCGACGAACGAGGCGGTGTTGATGATCGAGCCGCCGCGCCTGGCGCTGCATGTGCGGGATGACGTGCTTGCAGCACAGGTAGACCGAGGTGAGGTTCACCTCCTGCACCCGCCGCCACGCGTCCAGGCCGGTGACGAGGATCGAGTCGTCCTCGGGCGGGGAGATGCCCGCGTTGTTGAACGCGATGTCGACGCGGCCGAACTCGCGCGCCGCGGTCTCGTAGACCGCCGCGCACGTCCTCCTCGACTGGTCACGTCGGCCTGGACGAACAGGCCGCCCGACCTCCTCGGCGGCCGCCTTCCCGGTCTCGCCGTCGATGTCCACCGCGACGACCTTGGCGCCCTCGGCGGCGAGCCGGCGCGCGGTGGCCAGCCCGATGCCGCTTCCGGCCCCGGTGATGACGGCGACCCGGTCCAGCAGGCGTTGCATAAGCGCCCGTCACGCTCCCAGCGTTGTTAGTCCGTCGCGATGAAGACGTTCTTGGTCTCGGTGAACGCGTCGAGGGCATCGGGCCCCAGCTCGCGGCCGAGCCCGGACTGCTTGAACCCGCCGAACGGGGTCCAGTAGCGGACCGAGGAGTGCGAGTTGACCGACAGGTTGCCGGTCTCCACCGCCCGCGCCACCCGGATCGCCCGGCCCACGTCCCTGCGTCCAGACCGAGCCGGACAGCCCGTAGGGGGTGTCGTTGGCCATCGCCACCGCGTCCGCCTCGTCCTCGAACGGGACCACGGCGACCACCGGGCCGAACACCTCCTCGGTGTAGGCGGGGTCGTCGAGCCGCACCGGCGCCAGCACGGTGGGCGCGAACCAGTAGCCCGGGCCCTCCGGTGCGCTGCCGCGGAACGCGACCGGGCGCGCCCGGCGGCACGTAGGAGGCCACCCGGGCCCGGTGCTCGGCGGAGATGAGCGGCCCCATCTCGGTGTCCGGGCTGGCCGGGTCGCCGACCGCGACCGCCTTGACGGCGGGCTCTAGCAGTTCCAGGAACCGCGTCGAACACGCTGCGCTGGACCAGGATCCGGGACCGGGCGCAGCAGTCCTGGCCGGCGTTGTCGAACGCGGCGACCGGCGCGGTGGCGGCCGCCTGCTCCAGGTCGGCGTCGGCGAACACGATGTTGGCGCTCTTGCCGCCCAGTTCCATGGTGAGCCGCTTCACCTGCCGGGCGCAGCCGGCCATGATCTCGCGGCCAACCTCGGACGACCCGGTGAAGACGATCTTGCGCACGTCCGGGTGGTCGACCAGCCGCTGGCCCACCACCGAGCCCTTGCCCGGCAGCACCTGGAACACGCCCTCGGGCAGCCCCGCCTCGCAGCGCGAGCTCGCCGATCCGGACCGCGGTCAGCGGCGTCCGCTCGGCCGGCTTGGCGATCACCGGGTTGCCGGCGGCCAGCGCGGGCGCGAGCCCCCCAGCCGAGGATCGGCATGGGGAAGTTCCACGGCACGATGACGCCGACCACGCCGACCGGCTCGTGGAAGGTGACGTTGAGCCCGCCCGGCACCGGGATCTGCTTGCCGCACAGCCGTTCCGGCGCGGCGGAGTAGTAGCGCAGCACGTCCCGGACGTTGCCGGCCTCCCACCGGGCCTGCCCGGCCGGGTGCCCGGAGCCGGCGACCTCCAGTTCGGCCAGCTCGCCGATGTGCGCGTCGACCACGTCGGCGAACGCTGCGCAGCAGCGCCGCCCGCTCGCCGGGCGCCACGGCGCGCCAGGCCGCCTGGGCGGCGACGGCGCGCGCGATCGCCGCGTCGGCCGCCGCCGCGGTGCGTCGGCTCGACCTCGGCGACCGGTTCCTCGGTGGCCGGGTTCAGCACGGTGAAGGCAGGCATCGTCGTTGATCCGCTCCTGGGTCGGCGCTACGTCCGCTCGAAGCCGCGGTACAGCTCCCAGTCGGTGACCGCGGCGTCGAACGCGGCCAGTTCCACTCTGGCACCGTTGGCGTAGTGCTCGACCACGTCGTTGCCGAACGCCTTGCGGGCGAGCTGGCTGTGCTCCCAGGCGTCCAGCGCGTCCCGGAGCGTGGACGGCACCCGGGGGCCCGGCCCGGTGTAGGCGTTGCCGTCCATGGCCGGCTCCAGCGGCATCTCGTGCTCGATCCCCTCCAGGCCGGCCGCGAGCATCGCGGCGACGGCCAGGTAGGGGTTGACGTCGCCGCCGGGCACCCGGTTCTCCGGGCGCAGCGAGTGCCCGTGCCCGACCAGGCGGTAGGCGCAGGTCCGGTTGTCCACGCCCCAGCGCACCGCGGTGGGGGCGAAGCTGCCGGGCACGTACCGCTTGTAGGAGTTGATGTTCGGCGCGTGGAACAGGATCAGCTCGCTCAGCCCGGCCAGCTGCCCGGCCAGGAAATGCTCGCCCACCGGGGACAGGCCGAACGGCCCGTCCCCGGCGAGCACCGGGCTCCCCGCCGAGTCTCGAAGCGACAGGTGGATGTGGCAGGAGTTGCCCTCGCGGGCGTTCGGCTTGGCCATGAACGTGAGGCTCATGCCGTCCTGCGCCGCGATCTCCTTGGCCCCGGTCTTGTAGATCGACGTGGTTGTCGCAGGTGGTCACGGCGTCCGCGTAGCGGAACGCGATCTCGTGCTGGCCGAGGTTGCACTCGCCCTTGGACGACTCGACGTACAGGCCCGCGCCGGACATGCCCAGCCGGATGCGCCGCATCAGCGGCTCCACCCGGCCGGTGCCCAGGATCGAGTAGTCCACGTTGTACAGGTTCACCGGGGTGAGGTCACGGTAGGCCATCGCCTGCGCGTCCTCGAAAGAGTCGCGGTACACGCAGAACTCCAGCTCGGTGCCGGCGAAGGCGGTCCAGCCGCGGGCCGCCAGCCGGTCGGTCTGTGCCTTGAGCACCTGCCGGGGCGAGGCGACCACCGGGCTGTCGTCGAGCCAGGCCAGGTCGGCCAGGACCAGCGCGCTCGCCTCGTGCCAGGGCAGGTGGCGGAGCGTCCCGAAGTCGGGTACGAGGACGAAGTCCCCGTACCCGCGCTCCCAGGACGACATCTCGTACCCGTCCACCGTGTTCATGTCGATGTCCACGGCGAGCAGGTAGTTGCATCCCTCGGCGTGGTGGCTGACCACCTCGTCGAGGAAGAACTCGCCCGACACCCGCTTGCCCTGCAGCCGCCCCTGCATGTCGGTGAACGCGAGCACGACCGTGTCGATCGTGCCGTCGGCCACCGCGACCCGCAGTTGCTCCACGCGTGAGCATCCCTGGCCGCCTGGCGTTGCCGGTGTCGGGCACAGTTCCTGCCTTCCTTTCCTCGCCTCCCGCGGGCTCGCGGCCCGTGGGCTCAGCCGTCAGCTGGCCAGTTCCTGCTCGATCGCGGCAAGTTCCTCGGCCGTGCCCTGCACCTTCGGCCCCTTGAACCAGTTCTTCGCGGAGACCAGCCAGTAGATCCCGGCGAAGCCGATGACCACCACCACCGCCACGATTGTGTAGTTGAAGTTCGATCGGGTGATCGGGCTGTAGACGGGGAGGATGAACAGGATGCTGATGATCGCCACCCAGGTCACCGCGATCCAGCCGACCACGTAGCTCCACCGGCCCAGGTGCCAGGGCCCCCGCTGGAAGCTCTCGCCCTGGCGCAGCCGCAGGAAGGTGGGCAGCACGTAGGCGATATAGAGCCCGATCACCGCGATGGACGTGACCGCGGCGTAGGCGGCGCTGTTCCACAGGTAGGGCAGCCCGAGTATGAACGCCCCGGCCGCGGCGAGCCAGATTGCGTTGGTGGGCGTCCTGGTCCGCTTGTTCACCCGGTGCCAGAAATCGGAGGCGGGCAGCGCACCGTCCCGGGAGAACGCGTAGATCATGCGCGAGTTCGCGGTGACCGAGGACATGCCGCAGAACAGTTGCGCACCGATGACGATGAGCAGCAGCAGCTTCGCGCCGGTGGTCCCGATCGCGTCGATCATGATCTGGGCGGGCGGCACGACCGCCAGCGCCGAGGTCGCGTAGTGCTGGATCGCGAACGTGAGCCCGATAAGCAGCACCCAGCCCGCGAACAGGGAGACGACGATCGACATCACGATGCCGCGGGGCCCGCTGCGCGCCGCCGTGTGGGTTTCCTCGGTCATGTGCGCGGAGGCGTCGTAGCCGGTGAAGGTGTACTGGGCGAGCAGCAGGCCGAGCAGCACCACGTAGAACGTGCTGTGCCAGCCCGTGTTGTTGACGATGCCCGTGAAGACGAAGTGGGCCGACTGGTGGTGCGACGGAGCGAAGATGAGCACCCCGACGATGATCAGCACGCCGAGGATGTGCCACCAGACGCTGACGTCGTTCAGCATCGCCACCAGCCTGATGCCGAACTGGTTCATGATGCCGTGCACCAGCAGCACGGCCGCGAAGATCAGGATCGTGACCCAGTGGTACAGCGGCGTGCCGAACACGAGGTTGAGCCAGGCGTTGATGAAGAACGCGGCGCCGAAGTCGATGCCGGCGGTGACCGCGACCTGGCCGAGGAAGTTGAACCAGCCGGTAAACCAGGACCACGCGGGCCCGTTCTTCGCGTGCGAGCTTCGCCGACCAGTAGTACAGCCCGCCCGCGGTCGGGAAGCTGGAGCACACCTCGGCCATCGCCAGGCCGACGAATAGCGTCATGACGCCAACGAAGGGCCAGCCCCAGGTCATGACCACCGGGCCGCCCACGTTCATGCCGTACCCGTACAGGGTCAGGCAGCCGGACAGGATCGAAATAATCGTGAACGAGACCGCGAAGTTGGAGAAACCGGACATGCGGCGGCGCAGCTCCTGGGCGTAGCCCATTTCATGGAGGCGTTGCTCGTCCTCAGTCATCGCCGCGCGCTCATTGACGGCCACGGGAACTCCTCGTTTGGTGACGCGGCGTATACGCCGCGGGGTCGTGCTGCCGGGGGCCACGCCTGGGCGTCTCACCTGGCCGCTGTGTCCCAATGGTTTAGTATCTGACCATTGAGGGTTACACTCCCGGTCATGTCAAGACCTGCGCCGGAAAAGAATGTCGGCAGCTGACCTCACCGCCCTGCTCGGCCCCGTGCGGACGGGCAACGCGTTCGAGGAAACGGTCGAGCGGATGCTCACGGTCATCAAGCTCGGCCTGGTGGCGTCCGGGGACCGGTTCCCGCCGGAACGCGAGCTTGCGGCGCTGTTCGGCGTCAGCCGGCTGACCCTGCGCGAGGCGATCCGCGAACTGCAGCAGGCCGGTTACGTGGAATCGCGGCGGGGCCGGTTCGGTGGCACGTTCGTGACCTATGAGCAGCCCGCGCCCAGCCCGGGGGAGGCGCGGCGGATCGCGCTGGAGGACGCCAGCAAGCTCACCGATGCGCTCACCTTCCGGCTGGTGGTGGAGACCGGTGCCGCCGAGGTGCTCGCCGCCTCCGGCGACGACCGGGGCCGCGGCGTGCTGCTCGCCCGGCTCGCTGACCTGAACAACGCGACCCCGGGCGACTACCGCCGGCTGGACACCCTGTTTCACCTGGCGATCGCCGAGCTGACCGGGTCCAGCCTGCTCACCGCCGCCTGCACCGACGCGCGGATGCGGCTGAACGACCTGCTGAACGCGATCCCGGTGCTGCAGCACAACATCGACCACACCGCCCGCCAGCACACCGCCATCGCCGAGGCCATCCTGGCCGGCGACACGGCGCGGGCCCGCCGCGCCGTCGCCGAGCACCTCGACGGCACCGCTGCCCTGCTCAGGGGCTTCCTGGCCACGCCGGACAGGGGGGACACCGGCCCGGTGCGGGCGGCCCCGCGGATCCGGCAGGCCTAGTTCCGGCCGCGTGGCCCACCGTGCCGGAGGTCCGCACCGCCCCGGTGGCCCGGGCAGCCTATTCGCCACTCCGTTCCCCGACCGCCGACCGCCGACGGCCGCGCGCGGGGACGGCCAGGCAGGCCAGGCCCAGGGCGAGCACACCCAGCCCGCACCAGGACGCCGTGGGCAGCCGCTCGCCCAGGACGGCCACGCCCAGCAGCGTGGCCACGGCAGGCTCGGCCAGCGTGAGCGTCGTGGCCACCTGCGCGGGCGTGCTGCGCAGGCCACGGCCGAACAGCCGGTAGGCCAGGAACGTGGTGCACACCGCCAGGTGCGCCGCCACCGCGGCGCCGCGCCAGGTGCCGAGCCAGCCGGTGCCGCTGGCCAGCACGACCGGCAGCGCCACCAGTGCGGCCCCCCCGAACATCACCCCCACTACCGGGCGGGCCGGGTGGCCGGAGGAGATCATCGCGCGGCCGGTGAGCGAGTAGCCGGCGTAGCACATGCCGGCGATCAGGGCCAGCAGCACGCCGGCGCCGTCCGCCCGGCCGCCGTGGCCGGAGATGCCTGGCCCCAGGACAAGAGCGGCGCAGCCGGGCACCGTGACCGCGGTGGCGGCGGCCCAGCGACGGCCGGGCCGCCCCTGCCCGGTGGCCCAGGCCAGCAGACCGGCGAACACCGGCGCGCTGCCCAGCGCGATCACGGTGGCCATGGCGACCCCGGTCCGCGCCACGGCCGGGTAGAAGGTGACCGGGTACCCGGCCACGGCCAGCGCGCCGAGGCCAAGCAGCCACCGCTGGGCGCGGGTGCACGCGGCCACCAGCGGACGGGCGCCGCGGCACGTGCCGAGCAGCAGCATCCCGCCGACGGCCAGGCCGGCCGAGCCGACGGCTGCCGGTGGTGCCCCAGCGGGGGCCAGGGTGGCGGCGGTGCCGGTGGTGCCCCACAGTGCCGCCGCGGCGAGGATGGCGGCCGACCCGGACAGCAGGCGGGCGAAACCCGACGGACCGGACGCGGCATCGGGACGTGCGGAAGCCAGGGCAGCGACCGCACGGGGACGTGCGAAGGCCAGGGCACAGGCCGCGCGGGAACGCGCGGAAACCAGGGCGGAAGCCGCGCGGGAACGCGCGGAAACCAGGGCAGGAGCGTGATTGGGCACGGTCGTGAACTCCGTCATCCGAATACGTCAGGGACTGGATTCGAATCGGGCGCACGACACGGTCAGCGGCGGCCCGTGGGCCGGCCGGGATCCTGGGTCAGGCCATTACAGCGGTGCGCCCGGTCAGGCGCACAGCGGCGGCAGGACGACGTGCCAGTACGAGTTCACCCGTCGATGGTAACGGCCGCCGGGTATCGTTCCGCACCGGCCGAGGAGCGCGACGGCATAACGCAGACGATGGGAACGCCGGACGGCTACCCGGGATAGGGCGGTGGCTCCACCCGGTAGCTGCGCCCGTGCGGGAGCCGCCAGAGCAGGACTCCTGGCGCGGGCTGGTCAAGCCTCCAGCCTTGGGCCTGTTTTGCCTGGTGATGCCGTCGGCACAGGCAGGCGAGATTGCATTCGCAGGTCCGCCCGCCCCGGTCGTGCGGGATCGTGTGATCCTGGTCGCAGCGCGCGGCGGGATTGCGGCAGCCAGGAAAGCCACATGTGCGCTGGCGAATGTTGACGAGGTGCCGTAGCGACGGCGCTGGCTGGTATCCCTTGGATTCCCGCTCGTGGACGCACTCGCCGACCGCGAGCGGCCGAACGATCACGGTCAGCGCCCCGCCATCGGCCGGCCCGGCACGGGCCGCCGCGGCCTCCCGACCCGCCAGGCCATCCCGGCCCGCCAGGCCATCCCGGCCCAGCCGGCGCTCCCCGCGCGGCCAGCCATCCTGGCCCGATGGGGGCTCCCCGGCCGACCCGCCGTCCCGGCGTGACCGGGGCTCCCCGCGCGGCCGACCGTCCCGGCCCGCCGGCGGTGGGCCGGCCTGGGCGCATCCGTGGGCCAGGGCGCGCCCGCCCCGGCCGGTCAGGGTGAGGCACCAACGCGCTCCAGGCTGGCGAGCGATGAGACTCGCGAGGGCCCGCGCATCGTCGGCGGGCAGGGGGCCGAATCCAGCAGCCTCAGCGGGCTCCGATGACGCTCCGAGCCAGGTAGCCAGCGGCATGGTCAGGTTGACCGAGCCGACCAGCCCCAACCCGGCAGGCACCGGCCCGGCCAGCCCCGCCCCGGCAGGCACCGAGCCGGTCAGCCCCGGCCCGGCAGGCGCCGACCCTTTCATGCCCGGCCGCGTCGGGAATGCGCCGGAGCCATCACCGTCCGGTCCGGGCGCGGCACTGCCGTCCCGGCTCCTCCCGCCGTCCCGCTCCCGCCTGCCGTCCCGCTCGCGGGCCTCCCGGTCGCTCCGGGAGTCCTGGCCGTTCCAGGCATCCTCGCTCCAGGCGTCCTGGTCGCCCCGGGGGTCCTGGTCGCCCCGGGGGTCCTGGTCGCCCCGGGGGTCCTGGTCGCCCCGGGGGTCCTGGTCGTTCCGAGGTCCTGGTCGTTCCGGGAGCCCGCCTCGATGGTGCCGGGGCGAATTGGGCCTGCGGGGATGAGGCCGCCTATCGCCTGTCCCCGCAGCAGCGCCAGGTAGACCTGAGCCCGCAGCTCGCCGAGGCTCCCCTCGTGACCGGCCGCCTTCAGCTGCCGGGCCAGGGCATCGATTCGCTTGTCGGCCGCGAGGACGTCGGCGGGAGGCAGGTCCCGGCCCGCCAGCGCGGCCGTGCCGCAGCGCTCGTCCCAGACCTCGACCCGGGCATCCTTGCGCGCCTCCTCGCGGCGCCGCTGCGCGGCCGTGGGATCCACGGCGAGAACGGCCCGCTGGGTCGCCGCCCGCAGCTGGCCGCTGGTCTGCCCGGGGGCTCGCCCGATGACCGCGGATTCCACCGCCGCCGCGTGGGCGCCACTCAGGCAGCTGACCGCTTCGGTGATGACCAGTGCCCTCGCCCGGTCGATCTGGCCGGCGGCCAGCGCCGCCCTGGTCAGCGGCAACCGCGCCAGGACGCACGCGGTGTCAAGCAGCGCGTCGGCGCTGCGCGTGGTCAGCGTCAGCGCGGCCGCCAGCTCGTCGGCCACATGCTCGGCCAGATGTGGGTCGGCCCCGGCGGCCACCTCGGCCGTGCGGCGGCGGTCCAGCTCGGCAACGACCGCGAGCTCACCGGCTGCCGCCCAGGAGGCAAGCCGCCGCCAGGCCTGAAGCACGCCGACAAGGGCGTCGTCGGAAAGTGTGCCCAGCCCGTCCGCCCAGGCGTCCTGGGCGAACCCGGCGAGCGCCGGGCCCGGCGCTAAGCGGTCGAGTAGCCCCTCTGCAGCGAATCCCGCGCCGACGCCGGAGGCCCCCGGCGGCTCGCTGGGCCATTCCGGCCATTCCTCGCCAGCCGCCCTGGTGACGCATGCCAGCCATTCCGCACCCAGCTCCCGCGAGCTCCATATCCCATGGTGCCCGGGAGCCGTTCCGGAACAGCTCGCCTGCCGCAACATCCCGCCTCAGCGCGCTCTCTCTCGAATCGGGTTTCTCGAACTGGTATTCGATCCAGTTCCAGTATAAGGCGGCCACCCGACATTTCGGCGGACATCCCGAGACCATGCGGCAGAGTCGGCATCGGCCCGGTTCGCCGTGACGGCCTGGCTCAGTGCTTGGCGGGATGGGAGCGCAGCAGCGAGGTCTTCAGGTTGGGCTTGGCGGCCACGATCAGGCAGGTGATGGTCTTGTGCCCGCCCGTCCAGGACGCCTGCAGCGGATACAGGTAGTGCAGCGTCATCGAGTTCTTGATCTTCGAGGCCTGCACATTCTGGTGAATCCGCGCGTGGCAGCCGCTGTCCGCCTGGCGCTTGAGTGCCTCGACTCCCGGGTAGCCGGTGCCGGTCGCGTTGAACTGGACGAAGGCCTGTGCGTTGTGCGGCGTGCTGCACGGGACCACGGTCACGTAGGTGACACCGAGGACAGTCTGGCTCGCCGGGGGGTTCTGGAAGCACTGGCCAGGGCGCAGCGAGAACACGTTGGTGGACAGGGCCCCGGAACTCGCCGAGGCACTGGGCCCGGCGGTGGGCGAGGAACTGTGCCCACTGGTCGCGGGCGGCTTGCTGGGGCTGCCGCCACCGTGGAGCACGAAGTAGGCGCCGATCAGCACCAGCCACAGCGCGGAGAGGGCAAGCCCGGCGATGGCCATGCCCCGGCCGCGCTGGCCGGTGCGGCGGATCTGGCCCAGCGCCATGAAGCCGAGAACGACGCTCACGATGGCGCTGATCACCGTGATGCCGATCACCCCGAGGACGAGCGACGCGACCGCGAGCCCGTTGGCCTTGCCCGGGGGCGCCGCGCGGCGCCCCGGTCCCTGCGGCCCGCCGGGGGGCCCGCCCGGGCCCGAGGGCGGGCCCTGGCGCAGGAACGGGTCCGCCGGGCTGAACGGATCGTTCGGGTCGTAACGGCCCTGCGGGCCGGTCGCCCCCGGCACGTAGGCCTGCGTCGGGGCGCCCCGCAGGGCCGCGGTCTGCGGCCCGGTCAGGTCGCCCGCCCAGGGCGGGTCGCCGGCCGGGCCGGTGCCGAAGTCACCCGCCCACGGCGGGGCCGTGGGGGAGCCAGTGCCGAAGGCACCCGGCCGGGCCTGCACCCCGGCGGGGTCCGCGGGGAAGGCTCCGGTCGCTGCGCCGCCGGCCCAGGTCTGCGGGCCGGTGGCCTGGCGCGGATCCGGAGCGCCGTCGTCGACCCAGAGTTGCCAGCCGGGCGGGGCGGGCGGCCAGGAGGGGTCGGGCTGCCAGTGCGGAGGCGGCACGAAGCCCGGTGGTGGAGGCGGCCAGCCGGGGGCCGGATTGAAACGCAGTCCCAACGGGCCTCCCTCGGGAGTCAGGTTTGGGCAGCCCGGATATACACCGAAAAGGCCCCCGTGGGCCGAACATAGCAGCCGGAGCACGGCGAGGTGTGAGCTACTGCATGGCCGATCACGTTGCGAGCGGGCATATATTTACGCCACACTGATGTTGTGAAAAGAGTGGACAGGATCGATGCGCTCCCGGTTGCGGGCAGCAGCAGTGACGCACGTGGCGCCAGTGGCGCACGTGGCGTGCATGCTGCCGCGCGCCCGGCCGCCGGTGCGCCCGGGCACGCCGCCGGCCGTGCCGGTGACCTGTCCAGCATCACCGCCGTCCCCGCATCCGGCACCGCAGGCGCGGTGACGTATCTCGGCTCCGAGCGTGGCACCCGGGCCCGGATCGCCCGGCTGATCCTGGAGAACGGGCCGGTGACCGCAGGCGCGCTGAGCACCCGGCTGGGGCTGACCCCGGCCGCGGTGCGGCGGCACCTGGACAACCTGCTCGCGGGCGGGCTCATCGAGGCCCGGACCGCGCGGCGGATGGCCAGCAGGGGCCGCGGCCGGCCGGCCAAGCTGTTCGCGATCACCGACGCGGGCCGCAGCGCGTTCGAGCACGCCTACGACGACCTGGCCACCAGCGCGCTCCGCTTCCTCGCCGAGGTGGCGGGGCCAGAGGGGGTCGCCGAGTTCGCCCGCCGCCAGGTGGCCGACCTGGAGCACCGGTACCGGCCGGTGATGGAATCGGCCGGCGCGGACAAGGTCACCGCGCTCGCGGAGGCCCTCTCCGCGGACGGTTACGCAGCCTCGGCGACCAGCGCCCCGGCGCTGGGGGCCGGCGGCGGCGAGCAGCTCTGCCAGCACCATTGCCCGGTCGCGCACGTCGCGGCCGAGTTCCCGCAGTTGTGCGAGGCGGAGACCGAGGCATTCGCCAGGCTGCTCGGCACCCCGGTGCAGCGCCTGGCCACGATCGCGCACGGCGACGGCATCTGCACCACGCACGTGACCGCGCCCGCGCTTGTCCATACCCGCACGACGACCCCGACGACCAGTCAGCCTGGAGGCTCTGGAGCATGACGACGACCGCGCACCCCGAACTCGAGGGGCTGGATCGATACAAGTTCGGCTGGGCCGACTCGGACGTGGCCGGCGAGTCCGCGCGCCGCGGCCTGTCCGAGGAGGTCGTCCGCGACATCTCGGCGAAGAAGAACGAGCCGGAATGGATGCTCGACCTGCGGCTGAAGGGCCTCAAGCTATTCCGCCGCAAGCCGATGCCCGACTGGGGCGCGGACCTGACCGGGATCGACTTCGAGAACATCAAGTACTTCGTCCGGTCGACCGAGAAGCAGGCGGCGAGCTGGGATGACCTGCCCGCCGACATCAAGAACACCTACGACAAGCTCGGCATCCCCGAGGCGGAGAAGCAGCGCCTGATCGCCGGCGTCGCCGCGCAGTACGAGTCGGAGGTCGTGTACCACAAGATCCGCGAGGATCTGGAGGAGAAGGGCGTCCTGTTCCTGGACACCGACACCGCGCTCAAGGAGCACCCCGAGCTGTTCCAGGAGTACTTCGCCTCGGTCATCCCGGTCGGCGACAACAAGTTCGCCGCGCTGAACACCGCGGTCTGGTCCGGCGGCAGCTTCATCTACGTGCCGAAGGACGTGCGGGTGGAGATCCCGCTGCAGGCCTACTTCCGGATCAACACCGAGAACATGGGCCAGTTCGAGCGGACCCTGATCATCGTCGACGAGGGCGCCAGCGTGCACTACGTCGAGGGCTGCACCGCGCCGATCTACTCCTCCGACTCGCTGCACTCGGCGGTCGTCGAGATCATCGTCAAGCCCGGCGCGCACTGCCGCTACACCACGATCCAGAACTGGTCGAACAACGTCTACAACCTGGTCACCAAGCGTGCCGTCGCGCAGGCGGGCGCGAGCATGGAGTGGGTCGACGGCAACATCGGATCCAAGGTCACGATGAAGTACCCGGCCGTGTACCTGATGGGCGAGCACGCCAGGGGAGAGACGCTGTCGGTCGCCTTCGCCGGCGGCGGCCAGCACCAGGACGCGGGCGCCAAGATGGTGCACTGCGCGCCGAACACGTCGTCCCAGATCATCTCCAAGTCGGTGGCCCGGTCCGGCGGGCGGACCTCCTACCGCGGCCTGGTGCAGGTCCAGGAGGGCGCGACACATTCCAAGTCCACGGTCAAGTGCGACGCGCTGCTGGTGGACACGGTGAGCAGGTCGGACACCTACCCCTACGTGGACGTCCGCGAGGACGACGTGGAGATGGGCCACGAGGCCAGCGTCTCCAAGATCTCCGAGGACCAGCTCTTCTACCTGATGAGCCGCGGCATGACCGAGGACGAGGCGATGGCCACGATCGTCCGCGGCTTCGTAGAGCCGATCGCCCGCGAACTGCCGATGGAGTATGCGCTCGAACTGAACCGGCTCATCGAGCTCCAAATGGAGGGGGCGGTCGGCTGATGGGCTCGCTCCAGGGGGCCGTGGAGTCCACGGCCCCGGTCTCTCGGTTGCATGAGCACCGCGCAGAGTTTCCCGTCCCCACGGGGCGAGAAGAGGAATGGCGCTTTACGCCGCTGCGTCGCTTGCGTGGGCTCCATGGCGCTGAGCCGATGCCATCGGGGAAGGTACATGTCGGGGTCGATGCCGCACCGGGTGTCACCGCTGTGCTTGCGCAACGCGGTGACCCCCAGCACGGCATCCACTTCGAGCCCGTTGACCGGGTCAGTGCCACAGCCTTTGCCTCGTATGAGGAAGCCCTGGTCGTCACGGTTCCCCCGGAGGCGCAGGACACCACCCCGACGGTGATCACCGTCCGGGGGGACGACGCGTCCGGGGCAGCGTTCGGGCACACGCGCATCAGCCTCGGGGATAACGCGAGGGCCGTTGTCGTGGTGGATCACCAGGGGAGTGCGACATATGCCGACAACGTTGAGATCGCTGTCGGGGACGGGGCCGCGCTGACGCTGGTGTCTGTGCAGGACTGGGCCGATGACGCGGTGCACGTGTCTGCTCATCAGGCGACGCTCGGGCGGGATGCGCGGCTTCAGCACATCACGGTGACCCTTGGCGGCGATGTGGTGCGGGTATCCCCGGCCGTTCGTTATGCCGGTCGTGGCGGGGATGCGGAGCTGCTCGGGGTGTATTTCGCGGACGCCGGCCAGCACCTGGAGCATCGTCTTTTCGTGGACCACGCGCAGCCGGACTGCCGCAGCCGCGTGGACTACAAGGGCGCGCTGCAGGGGGAGGCGGCGCACACCGTGTGGATCGGCGACGTGCTGATCCGGCCGGAGGCGACCGGGACCGACACCTACGAGCGCAACCGCAACCTGCTGCTCACCGACGGCGCGCGGGCGGACTCCGTGCCGAACCTGGAGATCCTCACCGGCGAGGTCGTCGGCGCCGGGCACGCCAGCGCCAGCGGCCGGCTGGAGGACCACCACCTGTTCTACCTGATGGCCCGCGGCATCCCCGAGGACGAGGCACGGCGGCTGGTGATCCGCGGGTTCTTCGGCCAGCTGATCGCCAAGATCGCGGTGCCGGAACTACGCGACCGCATCACCACCGCCATCGAGGCGGAACTGGCGGCGGGCGCGGCGGAGGTGCGCGGATGAGCGAGACGACCCAGTTCGTCCGGGCGTGTGCGCTGGCGGACGTGCCCGACGACGGGGCCCTCGGCGTGGAGATGGGCGGCGTGCCGGTCGCCGTGGTGCGCATCGGCGGCGAGGTGTTCGCCCTGTCCGACGTGTGCTCGCACGAGGAGGTCCCGCTGTCCGAAGGCGAGATCTACGACCACACGGTGGAATGCTGGCTGCACGGGTCGTGTTTCGACCTGCGCACCGGCGCCCCGACCGGGCCCCCCGCCACCCAGCCCGTGCCCGTCTACCCGGTGAAGGTCGAGGACGGCGACGTCTACGTCGCGCTCGACGGCACCGGCCCGGCAAGCTAACCAACAGTTCAGGAGAGAAACGCAATGGCCACCCTTGAGATCCGCGACCTGCACGTCAGCGTGGCGGATCCGACACCAGGCCCGGACGGCCGCGACGGCAGCCAGGAGATCCTGCGCGGCGTCGACCTGACCGTGTCAGCGGGCCAGACCCACGCGATCATGGGGCCTAACGGGTCGGGCAAGTCCACCCTCGCCTACGCGATCGCGGGCCACCCGAAGTACCTGGTCACCCAGGGCAGCGTGACGCTCGACGGCGAGGACGTGCTGGCGATGAGCGTGGACGCGCGGGCCCGGGCCGGGCTGTTCCTCGCCATGCAGTACCCGGTCGAGGTGCCCGGCGTGTCGGTGTCCAACTTCCTGCGCACCGCGGTCACCGCGGTCCGCGGCGAGGCGCCGAAGCTGCGGGTGTTCCTCAAGGACATGCGCGCTGCGATGGCGGCGCTGTCGATCGACCCCGTGTTCGCCGAGCGGAACGTGAACGAGGGTTTCTCCGGCGGGGAGAAGAAGCGGCACGAGATCCTGCAGCTCGAACTGCTCAACCCGAAGATCGCGATCCTCGACGAGACCGACTCCGGGCTGGACATCGACGCGCTCAAGGTCGTGGCCGAGGGGGTCAACAGGTTCGCCGCAGGAGAGGGCCACGGGGTGCTACTCATCACCCACTACACCCGGATCCTGAACTTCGTGAAGCCGGACTTCGTGCACGTGTTCGTCGGCGGCCGGATCGTCGAGGAGGGCGGCCCCGAACTGGCCGACACCCTGGAGGCCGAAGGCTACGACCGCTGGGTGCGGGCGGGAGCGGCATCATGACCTTCGATGTCGGGCGGATCCGCAAGGATTTCCCGATCCTGGAGCGGACGGTCCGCGACGGCCAGCCGCTGGTCTACCTGGACAGCGCGAACACCTCGCAGAAGCCCCGCCAGGTGCTCGATGCCCTGGCCGACTTCTACGAGCAGCACAACGCCAACATCCACCGGGCCACCCACCAGCTCGGCGAGGAGGCGACGCAGGCCTACGAGGGCGCCCGGGCCACGGTGGCCGGCTTCATCGGCGCGGCCGAGCCGGCCGAGGTGGTGTTCGCCAAGAACGTCTCCGAGGCGATCAACCTGGTCGCCTACTCAATGGGCAACGCCAGCGCCGCGCGCGCGGGCGGGCGGTTCGCGCTCGGCCCGGGCGACGAGATCGTCATCACCGAGATGGAGCACCACTCCAACATCGTCCCGTGGCAGCTGCTGTGCGAGCGGACCGGGGCGACGCTGCGCTGGTTCCGCGTGACGCCGGAGGGCCGGCTGGACACCTCCGACATCGACGGCCTGATCACCGAACGGACCAAGCTGGTCGCGCTCGCGCACCAGTCCAACGTGCTCGGCACCATCAACCCGGTGCGGGAGATCGCCGACCGGGCGCACGCGGCCGGGGCGCTGGTGCTCGCGGACGCTGCCCAGTCGGTGCCGCACATGCCGGTGGACGTGGCCGGGCTGGGGGCGGACTTCCTCGGCTTCACCGGCCACAAGATGTGCGGCCCCACCGGCATCGGGGTGCTCTGGGGGCGCCGGGAACTGCTGGAGGAGATGCCGCCGTTCCTCGGTGGCGGCGAGATGATCGAGACGGTGTGGATGGAGCGGTCCACGTTCGCGCCGCCGCCGCACAAGTTCGAGGCGGGCACCATGCCGATCGCGGAGGCAGCGGCCCTGGCCGCGGCCATCGGCTACCTCGGCGAGGTCGGGCTGCCCGCGCTGCGGGAGTACGAGCACGGCCTGGTCTCCCACGCGCTGGAGGCGCTGGGCGAGATCGACGGGCTGCGCATACTCGGCCCGGCCGAGCCGGTGGACCGGGGCGCCGCGATCTCCTTCACGGTCGAGGGCGTGCACCCGCACGACATGAGCCAGGTGCTGGATTCCCGCGGCATCGCGGTGCGGGCCGGGCACCACTGCGCGTGGCCACTGCACCGCGCGATGGGCGTCCAGGCCAGCACGCGGGCGTCGTTCTACCTGTACAACACCCGTGAGGAAGTGGACGCGCTGACCACGGGGATCCGGG
Source organism: uncultured Actinomycetes bacterium (assembly GCA_963730235.1). Taxonomy (GTDB): domain Bacteria; phylum Actinomycetota; class Actinomycetes; order Streptosporangiales; family Streptosporangiaceae; genus DASXKD01. Next base: position 3,875 of record CAVSRH010000014.1, on the reverse strand, counting down.
AGGCGCAGCGCTTCTTCGGGGCCGGGGGGCGCTGATGCGGCTGGAATCGCTGTACCAGGAGATCATCCTGGACCACTACCGGCGCCCGCACCACGCGGGCCTGCGGGAGCCGTTCGACGCCGAGGTCCGGCACGTCAACCCGGTCTGCGGTGACGAGGTGACGCTGCGGGTCACGCTCAAGGACTCCGGCGCGGGCAATGGGCGGGGTGGTGGGGCCGGAGCTAGCACGGTCGTGGCGGACATCTCCTACGACGCGCTCGGCTGCTCGATCAGCCAGGCGAGCACGTCGGTGCTGGCCGACCTGCTGATCGGCCGGACGGTCGGCGAAGGCATGCAGGTCAACGACGAGTTCCTCGCGCTCATGCAGTCCCAGGGCGAGGGCGAGCCGGACGAGGACGTGCTCGGCGACGCGGTGGCGTTCGCCGGCGTGTCCAAGTTCCCGGCCCGCATCAAGTGCGCCCTCCTGGCCTGGATGGCCTGGAAGGACGCAACCGCGCAGGCGATGGGTGAACGCGAGCCGGCATGATGCGGCATCCGCGAGGGAGGCAATGAGATGAGCGACGAAGCGGTCCAGGTAGACGAGACCACGGCGGGCGTTCCCGCTGTCGGGACCGGGCCCGACAACGAGGACCTGCTGGAGGCGCTGCGCGACGTCGTGGACCCCGAGCTTGGCGTCAACGTGGTGGACCTGGGCCTGGTCTACGGCGTCACCCTCGACGGCGACGGCCTGGCCACCATCGACATGACGCTCACCAGCGCCGCGTGCCCGCTCACCGACGTCATCGAGGACCAGGCCGCGTCCGCGCTGGAGGGCCTGGTCAACGACTTCCGGATCAACTGGGTGTGGCTGCCGCCGTGGGGACCGGACAAGATCACCGAGGACGGCCGCGAGCAGCTCCGCGCCCTCGGCTTCAACGTCTGACCCTGCGCCGGGATTCATCCCGGACCTTGCGGGCCACCGCCGGGTCAGCGCCGCCACCCCGCGCATGTGGTGAGGCGCGCGGGGCGGCGGGCGGTGACCCCGAGGAGGCGCTCGCCGGCCGACGTCAACGCGGCGGTAGCTAGGCGCCCGGGACGAACTGGTAGGTGAGGAAGGCGAGGCCGTCACCGATGGTCTTGGTATCGACGAGGCGCATGGGCCTTTTGCCGCTGGTCTCGCCGAAGATGCGCTCGCCCGCTCCGAGGACGACCGGGAAGACGACCAGCCGCAGCTCGTCGACCAGGTCGTGCTCGATGAGCGTGCGCCCGAGCTGGTAGCTGGCAGGGACGACGATTTCTCCGTCTAGCTCCTGCTTTAGCTTCGAGACCTCGGTCACCACATCGCCCCTCAGGACCCTCGAGTTGTTCCAGTCGGGATCTTCGAGGGTCGAGGACACGACGTACTTCGGCAGGCTGTTCAACCGGTCCGCCAGGGCGCCACTCCGGGGTCGCCACCGTGCCCCGAAGAACTCGTAGCTCCGCCGGCCCAGCAGCCATGCCTCGGCGCCCAGCGCCTCGTCGAGCGCGACCTTGGCCCACTCTTCGAGGTCCTTGCCGCCAAACTGGCTGAACCAGCCGCCCAGCCTGAAGCCCTCCGCACCGTCCGGGTCCTGGACCACTCCATCGAGCGAGACGTTCTGCGGGCCGCTCATCACGATCGTTCCCATTTCGGTTCTCCTTTTCGTTGTCAGAAGCCACCGATGTAGGCGCCGCGGCGCCGGGGAACTGGGCGCCTGCCGGCCGCCCAGTTCTCCCCGGGCCGGGCGTCTATACAGGAGGGAAGCGCGACAAGGTCCGGGAAGAAGGTGACGCGAGGGTGATGACAGCCGACCTGATGTCCAGGGCACGGGCCGGGGACGGCGACGCGTTCCGGGAGCTGACCGAACCACACCTCCGAGAGCTCCAGGTGCACTGCTACCGGATGCTCGGATCCTTCCAGGATGCCGAGGACGCCCTCCAAGACACGCTGCTGTCCGCCTGGGAAGGCCTTGGCGGGTTCGAGGGGCGCGCCTCGCTGCGCACCTGGCTCTACCGGATCGCCACCAACCGGTGCCTCGACGCGCGCCGCGCGGCCAGCCGCCGCCCGGCCAAGGAGTGGGACGTGCCCAACGTCGCACCGCCCGAGTCGACCCGGCTCGGCGAAGTCGTCTGGCTGCAGCCGTTTCCCGACGCTCTCCTCGAGGGTGCGATCGGCGAGCCGGCCGGGCCGGAGGCCCGCTACGAGCAGACCGAGTCGATCTCGCTGGCCTTCGTGACCGCCCTTCAGGTCCTGCCGCCGCGCCAGCTCGCCGCGCTCATCTTGCGTGACGTCCTCGGATTCCGCGCCAGCGAGGTGGCCGGCATGCTGGACTCGACCCTCGAATCGGTCAACAGCGCCCTCAAACGGGCCCGCGCCAGCCTGCAGCGCCGGCACCCGCCCGCTGTCGGCCGCGAACCGCCTCCCGCCCCCGGCTCACCCGCCGAGGATGCGATCGTGGCGAAATTCGTCAGCGCGTGGGAGTCCGCCGATCTCGGCGCGCTGGTGGCCCTGCTGACCGACGACGTCGTCATCTCCATGCCGCCGATGCCCTTCGAATACGAGGGCCGAGACTCGGTCGCCCGCTTCTGCGCCAGCCTGTTCGGCGCGGGCCGCAGGTTCGACCTCGTGCCGACGCGAGCCAACGGTCAGCCGGCGTTCGGAGCGTACCTGCGCCCCCCGGAGGGCATCCGCCACGGAACCGGCCTCTACGTGCTCACCCTCGTCGGCGACCGGATCTGCGTCATGACCCGCTTCGACAACAGCGCGCTGCCGTGGTTCGGGCTGCCGCGATCGCTCCCGAGCCGATAGCCAGCTTCCCGACGATCTTGGCGGCACCGGTGCCGGCGGCCGCCGCCTGATGGCCCAGGACGGTCAGGCCGGGCCGGTCAGGTGGATGCGGACCGCGAGGAACAGGCGCGGGGTGTCCCGGAGCACGGCGAGCCTCGGGTCAGGCACGGTGAGGAACCTGTCCACTGCGAGCTTCAGCACCGGCCGCAGCCGCGGGTCGGCCTGGGCGCCGGACATCGCCTTCCGGTCACCGCCGAGCACCATCGCGTCCAGCCGTGCCGCGTAGGGGACAAGCACCTTCACCGCGGTGTCCACGGCCGCACCCACGGCGGCCGTCGCCTGGTTCTCCCGGCGCCGGGCGAACCGGTGCTGCGAGGTGCCGCCCGCGGCGGACCGGCCGTGCACCAGCCGCGAGCCGACCTTGGAGCTGACCAGCCGCGGCGGGCTGCCCACGAAGACCCCGGCGGCGAACCCGCCGAGCCGCACCAGGAACACGCCCACGGTCCGGTCCTCGGCGGCATGCGCGGCGACCAGCCCGGCCAGGTCCGCCGGGTCGTCCGGCCAGGTGCCCCCGGCGGGCGCCGACATTGGCGGGAACGGCGGGTGACACTGCGCCGCCGCGCCGTCGGCGGCGCGGAACGTCACCGCCAGGCGGCCCGGCTCGGCGGTAACGGGGCCGTGGCGCTTGGCGAACGAGGCCACCCAGCGGGCCAGCCGGTCCGGGGCCACGTCCACCCACCGCCCGCCGCCAGCGTCCGGGCTCGCCGCCCCCGCTTCGGCGGGCGCCCCGGGCCCGGCAGCGGCGCCGGAATCCGCCCCAGGAGTCCCGGCAGCCCCGGTAGCCCCAGCCGTCGTGCCTTCAGCCATCAGGTGCCTCCATCTGTCCTTGTGATCATGACCTTAGTGGCGCTGGAGGCCCCCAAACTCATGATCACGGGGCAGGTAGCCGTTGACGACCAGGCCGATGACGGCGTCGCTTGCTGTCTCGGGGGTCCAGCCGTAGCGGCGATGGTGGGCGCGCAGGTGGACGTAGCTGAACAGGACGGTCTCGGAGACCAGGACGGCGAAGCGGTATGGCTCGGCGACCGGG